>CAWHHJ010000017.1:0-352934 GCA_963829085.1 uncultured beta proteobacterium
ACGAGCACCAGATGTCTTTAGATGGGCGTGCGCTGTGCCCGCCGGTGTTGGTCACTTCGAGCCGGAAGGTCTGGAACACCTTCTCTCCAGCTTGGATACCGAACAAGAGCGGCTTGCCGTTATTGTCGAGAAGGCCTGATCCGCCTTCATTCAGCGCGAGCGCCGCGTCGATCAGATTGCGGTGATTTTTGAGCAGATATTCGACGCCGCTGAACTTGGAGGGAATGATTTCTTCGTCAGCAGTTAGCGCGAGGATGATGTCGCGATTCGGCACGAAGCCCTCGCGTTTCATGCGTACCGTATTTGCCACGAAGGCGGCCGCCATCGCTTTGTCGTCGGAGGCGCCGCGTGCGTGGAAGAACCCGTTTTCCTCGACAAGCTTGAACGGGTCGCGCTCCCAGTCCTCGCGTTTCGCTTCGACCACGTCGAGGTGGGCAAGCAGCAGCAGCGGCTTTTTCCCGCCGCTTCCTTTGAGACGTGCGACCAGGTTGCCTTTCTTCGGCCCGTCAGGCGGCACGATAACCTGCATGTCTGCGTCAGAATAGCCGCCGGCCTTGAGCCTCGCAGCCATTGCGCGCGCAGCGCGGGTAGTGTCGCCGGCGGAATCCGTGGTGTTTATCTCCACCAACTCCTGGTAGATCTCGCGCATCTGCTGTTGCTGCGGTGTGAGAGGCTGGCTATAGCCGATGCTCGAAACCAGCAAGGACGCGAGCACCAGCGCTGCGCGCAATAACGATTTTTTCATAATGGCACCCTGAGTCGAGGCTTCGATTATCCGCTGCTCAGCGGCGGTCGTTGTGTTTTCGCGATTCAATGTTTAAGCACGACCAGTGCATCCGCCGCAACGACGCCAGCCGCACTCACGAACAGCGGGTTCACATCGATTTCAGCAATGCGATCCGCGTGGTCGGCTGCAAGCAGCGAGAGACGCGACAACGTGTCCGCCAGCGCATCGACGGCCAGCGGCGTGCTGCCACGGTATCCGGTGAGCAGCGGTGCCGCCTTGATTTCCGCGATCATTTCGCGCGCCGTAATGGCGTCGAATGGTGCGAAACGATAGGTAACATCTTTAAGCAGCTCCGTGAACACTCCACCCAGGCCAAACATGACGACGGGCCCGAAGAACTTATCGTTGACGACGCCAATGATGACTTCAGTGCCGGTTGCCATTTCGCTGACGAGCACGCCGTTGATGGACGCATCCGCTTTGTAACGAAGCGCATTGGCGATCACTTCTGAGGCCGCTCGCTTCAACTCGTCAAGACTATTGACGTTGAGCCGCACGCCGCCGGCTTCTGTCTTATGCGGTATGTCGCTCGAGTCGACTTTCACTGCGAGCGGAAAGTTGAGCGGTGACGCTACAAGCGCAGCAATCGCATCGGCTGCCAAAACGATTTCGCGGGCAATGCCGATTCCATACGCAGCGAGGCATGCTTTCGATGCATGCTCGGTCAGACGCGGCATATCGTGTGGCAGTGGAAGCTCGACGCACGGCGTGAGGCGCTGTACTCCGCGCGCCTGTGCGGCGAGATGCGCACGCTGCTTCTGCGCAAATTGCGCAAGGGCGCCGGCGGCGACCGCGGTGCGAGTGGGAGTCAGCATCCAGGGTATGTGATGGTGGTCGAACACGTCGAGCGAGGCGCCTGCAGTGTCCGGTGCGCGGCCGAGTGAGACAATGACGGGCTTGTCGGTTGTCTGCATGATCGTCGCGAGCTCCGTCGCCCATGCTTCGCCCGCCGCGCCGCGCACGGTTCCATAACGGACGATAATTTGATCGACATTCGGATCGTGCATAACGATGTCGAAGATGCGGTTGAAACGCGCGTTGTCGCCGCCGATCTGTGCTGTCAGATCGATCGGGTTATTGAGCGACGAATTCTTGGGTGCATGCTCGCTGATCGATGCAACGGTTTGCGGATTCAGCGCAGGCAGCACGAGTCCGTGGCGGTCGCATTCATCAGCCATCAGCACGCCGGATCCGCCTGACGTCGAAATGATCGCGACACGCGGTCCACGCGGGAGTCTTCCGCTCATAAAAGCGCGCGATATATCGACCACTTCATGCACATCGTGGACTTCGATAAAACCGCCCTCTCGAAAAGCGGTGCGATACAGCTCGTAACCGGCAGTCATGCTGGCCGTATGTGATTCTGCTGCTGCGCGGCCGATTGCGCTGTTGCCCGCTTTCCACGTGAGTATCGGCTTGCCGAGCTTTAACGCAGCCGCGCCAAGCCCGCGTAATTGTGCGCCGTCGTTGACGCCTTCGAGATACAACACCAGGACACGCACTTCGTCGCGGGCGAGGAAGTCGGCGGCAAGCTCGAGTGTCGTTACGTCCGCTTCGTTGCCGGCCGAGACGATGTAATTGAACCCCATGCCCTCATAGTCGGCGAGCGCAACGGCACTGTATGCGAAACCGCCGCTTTGCGAGACGAACGCCACCGGCCCCTGGCGCAGATGGGGATTGCGAAAGCCGACGCCGAAACCGCATAACACCCGGTCAACGAGATTCATAGTGCCAATGCAGTTTGGCCCGATGACACGTACGCCGCTCGCAGCTGCGGCGGCTTTCAACTTCGCTTCGAGGGCAGCGCCCGCCGCGCCCACTTCACGGAAGCCCGCGCTGAAGACGATCGCGAAAGGAATGGCAGCCTTGCCGCATTGAGTGATGACGTCGGGCACAAGCGGAGCAGCAACTGCAATCAGCGCGAGATCGCACGGTTGCGGTACCTCGGCAACACTCGCGTAACAGCGCAGATCGCCGATCTTTGGATATTTCGGATTCACGGGATAAATCCCGCCGCTGAATCCGCTTTCAATGAGTACTGGAATCGGCTGTCCGCCGATGCGACTGATGTCAGCCGAAGCGCCGACCACAGCGATTGCCCGCGGCTTCAACAGTCGTGCGAAATCGCGTTGCGGCGTCATGGCGCCGACACTCATTCGCCCTTCAGATTGGCGGCTTTCACCACCTTCGCATATTTGGTGATCTCATCGCGAATGAACGCGCCGAATTGCTCGCTGGTGCCGCCGATCGGTTCTATGCCTTCCGTGATAAAGCGGTCCCGCACATCGGCGCTCGCCAGTATCTTGCCGACTTCAGCATTGAGCCGTGCAACGATTTCTTTTGGCACTTTGGCAGGCGCCATCAATCCAAACCAGGTCGTCGCTTCGTAGCCTTTAAGTCCGGATTCGTCGATAGTCGGCACTTCGGGCAGCGCCGGAAAACGCTTGAGACTGCCGATGGCGATTGCACGGACACGACCGGACTGGATGTGCGGCAGGAGCGACGGCACGCCGCTGAATATCATGTCGACCTGACCGCCAATAGTGTCGGTGAGCGCGGGTGAATTGCCCTTATAGGGTACATGCACGATGTTGACGCCGGCCATGAGTTTAAAGAGCTCGCCCGCCATTTGATTGGAACTGCCGAGTCCCGACGATGCGTAGTTCAGTTTGCCGGGCCGCGACTTTGCAAGCGCAATCAATTCGCGCACGTTTTTGGCCGGCAGCGAAGGATGGACGGACAGGACGTTCGCGCCTTTGACGCACAAGATGACAGGCGCGAAGTCGCGCAGCGTGTCGTATGGCAGTTTCGGATACAAGCTCATATTGATCGAGTTTGATGCGCCGCCCATCAGCAGCGTATACCCGTCCCCTGGCGCTTTGGCGACGAGTTCAGAGCCGATGTTCGTGGCGCCGCCGGGCCGATTTTCGACGACGACCTGCTGCGCGAATACGTCGGACAGTTTCGTCGCGATCACGCGCGCCGTGAAATCGGTGTTGCCGCCTGCGGCATACGGCACCACGATGCGCACTGCACGCGACGGATAGTTTTGCGCGTGCGCTCCAGCACTTGCCAATGCGCACGCGGCAATAATTGCGAGTCTCATGATTTCGTCACTTCGTTGATAAGCGGCTCTCGGGTTTTCCAGCGTCGTAAATTGTCGAGGAACAATGCATTTACCCGCGCCTCGTTGCCGGACGACGCTACGGAATTGTGCGGCGTAATCACGACGTTCGGGAGATCCCACAACGGTGAGTCTGATGGCAGCGGCTCTTGGGCAAACACGTCCAGGTACGCTCCGCCAAGGCGGCCGTTTTTCAGCGCGTCAATCAGCGCCGGTTCATCGACAATTTCGCCGCGACTGATATTGATGAAGCGCGCGCCTTGCGGCAGCCGATCGAACAGCGATGCGTTGACCATTCCCCGCGTCTCAGCGGTTAGAGGACATGCGATCACCAGCCAATCACAGCGCGCCAGCAGCGAATCCAGCTCTGCAGGCGTATGCAATTCGTCGGTCGCACCGCCGTTTGCCCGGCTGCGCCGTACGCCGATTACATGCAATCCAAGCAAGCGTGCGAGGCGCGCGATCTCGGCGCCAATCCTGCCGACGCCATAGACGAGCATTGTCTGACCACGCAAATCAGGCGGGAAATCCTGCACGCGCATCGGGTTCCACTTGCGTTGACGCTGGCCGGCGGTCCAGCGCGAGAAATTACGCGCGAGGTAAAGCATGCCGGCGATCGCGGTTTGCGCGATTGGTTCCGCCGCCGTCCCCGACGAAGTCGTGAGCCGCACGCCGCGCTCGAGCACGCTGGCGAACACGGGATGATCGACGCCCGCGTTGAACACCTGCATCCATTTCAGCTCGGGCGCCTTGCGCGTGGCAGAGAAAAACTGTTTCGTGAAATGAGGAAATATGTCGCCGCTGAAGTACGCGACCTGTGCACGCTTGGCCGTGTCGTCCTCGATGCGCGAGTCGGGCTCCGGCGGCAAAACAAGCAGCGTCACGTCAACGCCGTCCGTTCTCGCCGCCGCAGCGAATTGCGCACCGAATTTGGCGTTGAAGTGATGCGAGACGAGCACTTCAGTCAAGATCGCAGTTCCTGGAGGTCATTGCAGATTCGCGCACGGAACCGGGCCGCCGGCGGACGAGATTCCATTTTAACGGTTATCGCGACGGGATACATTCGCAATTTGCTAAGATGCACGCTCGATCGTGTCGGAAAGTGATCCGTGTCCATCGATGTCGTCGAACTTGCGCAGCAACTGATTGCACGGCGCTCCATCACCCCCGACGATGCCGGCTGCATTGACGTTCTGATTGGTTTACTCCGGCCCCTTGGTTTCGAGTGCGAGAAAATTAGCGCCGGCGGCGTCGATAATCTGTGGGCGCGACGCGGCACGGCCCGCCCGCTCGTATGCTTTGCGGGCCATACCGATGTAGTGCCGACCGGTCCCGTTGAGCAGTGGCACAGCGATCCATTCACGCCGACAATCAAAGACGGGTGGACTGTTCGGACGCGGCGCATCGGACATGAAAAGCTCGGTCGCCGCGTTTGTTGCGGCAATCGATGCATTCGTTACGGCACATCCCGGGCATCCCGGTTCGATAGCGGTGCTCTTTACGTCCGACGAAGAGGGTCCTGCCGTCGACGGTACCGTGCGCGTCGTTGAAGCGCTGCGCGAACGCGGCGAGAAAATGGATTACTGCATCGTCGGCGAGCCGACTGCCGTCAGCCGCCTCGGCGACATGATCAAAAATGGCCGCCGCGGTTCACTATCGGGTATGTTGACCGTCAAGGGCGTGCAGGGGCACGTTGCGTATCCACATCTCGCAAAAAATCCCGTGCATGACGTCGCTGCGGCAATCGCTGAGCTCGCGCAAACCGAATGGGACACGGGCAACGAGTACTTTCCACCGACGACGTGGCAGATTTCGAACATCACCGCTGGAACGGGCGCCAATAACGTCATCCCGGGAACGGCACACGTCAGATTCAACTTCCGGTTTTCGACCGCGAGCACATTGGAGTCGCTGCAGACTCGCGTGCACGGCATCCTCGATAAGCACAAGGTGCCATATGATCTCGAATGGCGCTACGACGGCCGGCCGTTTTTGACCAAGAAGGGCGATCTCGTCGACGCAATTGCGCGCGCTATCAAAACCGTCACTGGCATCGACACCGAATTGTCGACGACTGGCGGCACTTCGGATGGCCGCTTTATCGCCGATATATGCTCGCAGGTGGTCGAGTGCGGACCGACTAACGCAACCATTCACAAGATCAACGAATGCATTAAGGTGGAAGAGATCGAACAGTTGCCCCAAATCTACTTCCATACCCTGCAAAATCTGCTGATCAGGGAATGATCGTTCGTTGAATATGCGCGGGAGGGGTTGAACGATGGCACGCAGCGATAACGTTCTCGAGTTGCCTAAAGATCTTCCCGTGCCGCCTGACGACGGCGCATGCCGCCATCTCACCGGACTGAATCTACCCTCGATCGGCCTGCGCTCGACGCAGGGCAACGACGTCGATTTATCTGTGTTGCGGGGTACCACCGTTGTTTACATTTATCCGCGCACCGGCCGGCCGGATCAGGAACTGCCCACAGGTTGGAATGCGATTCCGGGCGCGCGCGGGTGCACGCCACAATCGTGTGCGTTTCGCGACCACTACGACGAGCTGAAGAATGTTGGCGTCGATCAGTTGTTCGGACTCTCGACGCAAACGACCGCGTATCAACAGGAGGCGATAGCGCGTCTTCATCTGCCGTTCGAGATGCTGAGTGACGAGCAACAGCATTTGACCACAGCGATTTCGCTGCCGACCTTCGAAGTTGATGGCATGACGCTCATCAAGCGCATCACGCTGGTGATTCGCGATGGCGTGATCATCAAGGTGTTTTATCCAGTGTTTCCGCCGGACCAGAACGCGCCCGATGTGCTGGCCTGGCTCGCGGTGAATGCTCACAACAAGCGACGACCCTCTTAGCGCATCGCGGCTGTCGTGTGTTTGCCGTTGCGCCGGTTAAACAGCCGTTCGCGGCGTGCATAGTGTGCACTTAGAGTACCCCGATCGATCTCTATGCCGAGCAACTCGTGCGCGAGCGCTTTCTTGTCGCAGGACGAAAACTGAAACAGGTGCTCGAAGCTTTCGAGCGCCGCCGCCTGCATCCACACGGCAGGCCCAGCGTCGGCCTTGAGTGTTTCATAGTAGGGCCACGGTGGCACGAACGGCTCCGTGAACGGGTCGACACCGCGCGCCTCCTCTACACTTAATTCCTGAGCAAGGCGACGGCTGACCGCCACTGCTTCCGAGCGCCGCCCACAGGCAGCGGCGATGCGGATAAAAGAACAAGCCCGCGGCGCGTTGAAGTCCGCCGCGAGCAGATCAGTTAACTGCGAGTAAGCGCGTCCCAGCGCCCAATGGCGTGCCTGTGCGCTGTTTGCGGCGTCCTTCGCGGCGACGTACCAGCGCAGCGCCGCGGTATGCGCAGCAATCGGCCCGTCGCGCGGAGAACGTGCGATTTGGGCACGCCATTTCGATGCGTGTGCGGCTGCATAAGGCTGCCGGAATAGCGCATCCGTGTCCGGCTCGCGCGCAAAAAACGGCTTGACCTTGGCAGGCGTGGTCATCAGGCAACCCATTCGGCTCAGCATCTCGGCGCGCTGCGGCTTGCACGCAAACAAATTCAGTTGGTAGGCGTCGGGCTCTTCGGATTCGTAGAACGGAACAAGCACATTAATGCCCGGCATGAGGCGAAAGCAGTCATGGCCGGTGCGATACAACGGCTCAAAAATGCCGACGTTGAATTTGTTCGCTCCCCAAAACTCAATCATCAGGAGCGGCGCCTCGCGCACGAGTAACCGTTCGGCGCCTTCCAGCACGCTACGCTCTTCGCCTTCGACATCGATTTTAATGAAATCCACACGCTCGATGCTGCGCTCCTCAGCCAGGCTGTCCAGCGCACGGATCTCAGTCGGCGCTCCCGTCCCGACAACTGCAAGACTCTGCAGCTCGGGCGTGACATCTGTATTCAGATATCCATGGCCATCCGTCCGCGATAACGCGCAGCGGATCACTTCAACCTGCGAAAAGCTGTTTGCAGCGATGCTGCGGGCGAGAAATTGTGCGGCTTGCGTACCCGGCTCTATCGCCCATACGCGTCCGGCAGCGCCGACAGCGCGCGCGAGCGTTAGCGAGTAGACGCCGAAGTTCGCACCCACATCGACTGCGCGCATGCCCGGACGAATGAAAGCGCGCACGAAGCGGATCTCGTCCTCGAACCAGTCGCCTTGCTCCTGTAATACGTATGCAGTGGTGACGTGAAGGTCGTCTGGTACGATGATCTTCACATCGCCCGGCATGACGAGGTTGAGCTCTGCGTTCACTTGTGTGTTGTATCGTTCGCGGATACCAACACGACGGTTAGCGACCGGATACTAACGGCGCGTGTGCAGTAAGTGCAGGAGGTCGAGCGCATTTCCGGTAGCCACCCCATACGCGGTGTTGTCGAACATGCACCACACCGGAGCTCTTGATTTCGCGAGCGCCGTCAGCTTTAGCGCGAGTGCATCGAGATAATCGTTCTGATACGAAGAGTAATACATGCGCGGTGACCCATGAAGGCGAAAATACCTGATACCCGGCCATCCGCCCGGTAACCCGGCGGCAGGAACCAGCGCGGGATCAGCCGCTACGCGCGCGACTTCGAGCGTCGCAAGCAAGTTGTCAACGGCCGGCGTGAACCACGTCGCATGACGCGGCTCGACGACGACATGCCCTGGGTATTTCGCACGCAGCGTCGAAAAGAATGAGCGCGCGGTCCTTATCTTGAATTCGAGACTCGGCGGCAATTGCACGAGCAGGCAGCCAAGCTTTACGCCGAGACCCGTGACGTCGGCAATGAACCGGTCGAGCGGTTTAGCGCTGCGCAGCAGACGATGTTCGTGAGTGATCTGCTTCGGGACCTTCACCGAGAATCTAAACGATCGTGGCACACTCGAAGCCCACTTGCGATACGTATCGCGGCGATGCGGGCCGTAGAAAGAAGAATTGATCTCCGCCGCATGAAAGCGTGCGGCGTAACGCGCGAGATGACTGCCTTCCACGGGAAACCGGTCTCTGCTCGCGGGTGGCAGCACCCATCCGGCACATCCGACGTAGAGCGTGCTTGAGCGACGCCGTTGCAAAGCGATGGACGAATCGCTGTCAGGGACAGGCGAGTGAACCCTTTCAGTCATCGACGGACTTACACATATATGAATTGATTGATTCAACGCTGATGATGCCACGAGCGGGCCGTGTGCGGGTTGGGATCGGCGGCTGGACTTACGAGCCATGGCGCGAGACGTTCTATCCGGCTGACGTCAAACGCGCGTCCGAACTCGAATACGCGAGCCGTCAGGTGACTGTCATCGAAATCAACGGCACTTACTATCGCGCGCAGAAGCCGTCGAGCTTTGCGAAATGGCGCGATGCGACGCCTGATGACTTCGTGTTTTCAGTCAAGGCATCGCGTTATGCGACGAACCGCAAAGTGCTTGCCGATGCGGGTGAATCCATCGAGCGGTTCATCCAAAGCGGACTGGCAGAACTCGGCGACAAGCTCGGACCTATCGTGTGGCAATTCGCGACGACCAAGCGCTTCGATGCCGCCGATTTCACGCGCTTTCTCGAGTTATTGCCGCGCGATATCGGCGGTCGTCCGCTGCGTCATGCACTCGATGTCCGGCACGCCAGTTTCATGACGCCGGAATTCATTGCGCTGGCACGGCGCTATCGTGCAGCGATCGTGTTCACCGATTCGCGCGATTATCCCTCGTTCGCTGACTTGAGCGCGGACTTCGTGTATGCGCGGCTCATGCGCTCAACCGCATCCGTCAAGACCGGCTACCAGCGCAAGGCGATTGTGCAATGGTCGCAGCATGCGCAAACGTGGGCACAGGGAGACGAACCAGGTGATCTGCCGCGTGTGAGTGGTAGCGATGAGGACGCGTCCCGAGGGACAACAAAAGATCCGTCGCCGGCGCCGCGCGACGTATTCGTTCTCTTCATCAATGGCGCGAAGGAGCGAGCGCCGGCTGCGGCGCGCGAGCTGCTTAAACAGTTAGGCGCTTAGCGTCGCGGCGCTACTGTGATGCTTAGGCGAGCCACGGGCGCTCGCTGTGATATTGGTTCTCGAATGCGTTTATTGCATCGATGTTCTGCATGACGAGACCGATATCGTCGAGGCCTTTTAACAGCCGCTCTTTATGATTGGCATCGATGTCAAACCGGTATGTGGCCCCATCGGGACCGGTGACGCTCTGAGACGGCAGATCGATCGAAATTTCGGCGCCCGGCTTGGCTTGCAGTTGCTCGCGCAGTTTTTGCACCGTCGCTTCAGGCAGTACAACCGGCAACATGCCGTTCTGCAACTCATTGCCGTAATGAATATCGCCGAAACTTGGCGCAATCACGGAACGTATGCCGTAATCGTACATTACGTAGACAGCCGCTTCGCGCGATGAGCCGCAGCCGAAGTTAACGCCGGCGATCAGGATCTTCGCGTCGCGGTACGGCGCCTGGTTCAGCACGAAGTCAGCCCTCTCTTTACCGTCCGCGTCATAACGGATGTCGTGGAACGCCAGATCTGCATACCCGGGGCCGCGCAGCCTGCGCAGAAAACGCGCCGGGATGATTTTGTCTGTATCGATGTTCGCGAGGTCGAGCGGCGCGGCGACGCCGGTAAGTCTGGTGAATGGTTGCATGGCTTTATCGCGCTTCCATTAATTGCCGCACGTCGGTAAGCCGGCCCGTGACCGCCGCTGCGGCCGCCATCGCCGGACTCACGAGATGCGTGCGTGCGCCTTTGCCCTGGCGGCCCTCGAAGTTCCGGTTAGAGGTGGAGGCGCAACGCTCGCCGGCTGGCACTGTGTCGCCGTTCATTGCGGCGCAGCTCGAGCAGCCGGAAGCGCGCCAGTCGAAACCCGCGTCACGAAACACCTTGTCGAGTCCTTCCGCTTCGGCTTGTCGTTTAATGGCGCTCGAGCCGGGCGATACCCACGCGGGAATGACAATCTTGCGGCCTTTTAGCACTGCGGCTGCCGCACGCAGATCTTCGATCCTGCCGTTGGTGCAAGTGCCGATGAACGCGCGGTCGATCTTGATGTCCTCGACGCGTGTGCCGGGCGTCAATGCCATGTAGCGTAGCGCTTGCTCCATGTGCGCGCGCTTGTTGGCGTCACTCGCAGTCGCCGGATCCGGGATAACGGCATTCACAGCGACTGCTTCTTCGGGGCTCGTACCCCAGGTCACCATCGGCGCCAATCTGCGCGCATCCAACGTCACTTCGCGATCGAAGCGCGCGCCCTCATCGGTCGGCAGAGTGCGCCAGAGCGCCAGCGCCGTCTTCCAGTGCTCGCCTTTCGGTGCAAACGGGCGCCCTTCGAGGTATGCGTATGTTTTCTCATCGGGCGCTATCATGCCGGCCCGCGCGCCGGCCTCGATCGACATATTGCATACTGTGAGCCGGCCTTCCATGCTGAGGGCGCGAATCGCAGCGCCAGCGTATTCGATCGCATAGCCGGTTGCCCCTGCAGTGCCTATTTTTGCAATGATCGCCAGCACGATGTCTTTCGCGGTGACGCCCGGGGGCACGTCGCCATCGACGCTAATGCGCAGGGTTTTTAGTTTTTTCTGCCACAGACATTGCGTCGCCAGTATCTGCTTTAATTGCGATGCGCCGATTCCAACTGCGAGAGCGCCGAACGCGCCATGCGTTGATGTGTGCGAATCGCCGCAGGTAATGATCAGTCCGGGCTGCGTTATGCCGAGTTCAGGGCCGACGACGTGAACGATACCCTGCTGCGGATGCTCAAGCCCGAAATAATTGTCGATATTGTTGGCGCGCGTATTGTTCTCAAAGAGCTCGAGCATGTTGCGCATTTCTGCATCGGTAACCGCAGCGATGCCCTGCTCGCGGTTCCGGGTCGGCACGTAATGATCGGCGGTCGCGAACGTTTGGCGCGGCTTGCGCACTTTGCGGCCTTCTGCAGCGAGTGCACCGAAAGCGTGGAACGAGCCCTCGTGAACGAAGTTGCGATCGACGTGCAGCAGCGCTTCGCTTTCGCCGCGCGCAACGATGACGTGGCGGTTCCATATTTTTTCGAAAAGCGTTTGCGGCGGGGCGACCATTTCACCTCCTCAGTTCGGCTAAAGCTTAACACGCCGGATGGACAGGACCGGCGTGTAAGTCGTGTATGATCTTTGCGCATCGTGAGCGGAGAAATAGCATGGCTTTAAGAGGGAAAACGGTGCTGGTCACCGGCGCCACCGGCGGCATCGGCGAAGCATTCGCACGTGCATTCGCGGCGGAAGGATGCAACATCGTTTTCAACGGCCTCGGCAACCCGGTCGACGTCGAAAGACTACGCGCCCAAATCGCCGACAACGGCACTGAGGTTATTTATCACCCGTCCGACGTTGGCAAGCCCGACGAGGTGGAGGCGATGATCGCGGCGGCGCTGAAACGATTTGGCGCCATCGACATCCTCATCAATAACGCGGTGACCCGCCATTACTCGCCGGTCGAGAAATTCCCGGTCGACAAATGGGATCGCGCGCTGGCAGTCAATCTATCGGCCGCGTTTCATACCGTGCGGCTCGCGCTGCCGGCAATGAAAGCGCGCAACTGGGGCCGCATCATCAACATGGCGTCCATCCACGCGACCAAGGTCGTAAGGGACCGCATCGACTATATGACGACGAAAGCGGCGATCGTCGGTTTCACACGCGCGGTGGCGCTTGAATGCGCAACCACCGGGGTGACCTGCAATGCGATCTCGCCCGGCTGGGTGCTGACGCCGCATGCCGAGGGACAGATTGCGCGCCAGATGGCAGCGACCAATCAGACTCGCGAAGAGGCGCTCAAGGCTCTTGTCGATGTTCGCCAGCCAAGCGGGCGGCCTATCCTCCCGGCGGAAGTGGCGGCGCTGGGCGTTTTTCTATGCGGGGACGCAGCAGCGAATATCTCCGGCGCGGCGCTGCCGATTGACGGCGTGTGGGCGCCAAGTTAATTGAGCCAAGCGCGCTATAAACCTGCGCGCTGGTCTTCAGGCAGGCCGTAACGCTCCTCGAGTTGCTGGATCTCGGGCAAGCCGGCAATTTCCGTGAACTGCTTGAAGGTCGCGACTTTGTCGCGCATGTGCGCGATTGATCCGGTGCGTTTGAGCTCCGACAAGAGATCTTGCATCGCCGGTATCGCCGCCAGGATCACCCAGTTCGGATAAATGGCGAGACGAAAGCCGAGCTTCCCCAGTTCATCTGCTGGAAGGTCAGGCGTTTTGCCGCTGGCCGCCATGTTGTACAAGAGCGGCACCCCTTTGAAGTGTTGCGACACGCGGTCGACTTCCGCACGGCCAACCGGCGCTTCAATGAAAAGCATGTCAGCGCCGGCTTCGCGGTAGCGCACGCCTCGTTCCAGCGCGGCGTCGAGGCCTTCGATCGCAATGGCATCGGTGCGTGTAATGATGACGAAGTCGTCGTCTCTTCTCGCGTCGCACGCAGCCTTGATCTTGGCGACCATTTCAGCAATCGGAATGACGCGTTTGCCTGCGAGGTGTCCGCAGCGCTTGGGCCAGCTCTGGTCCTCGATGTGGACGCCGGCGACGCCCGCTTTCTCGTAGTCGCGGATGGTGCGGCGTGTATTGATCGGATTGCCGTAGCCGGTATCCGCATCGGCGACGACCGGCAATTCGGAAGCATCGACGATGCGGCTTGCGTTGTCGATCATCTCGGAAGCGGTGAGCAGCCCCACATCGGGCATGCCGAGCCGGGTGAGGCTGGTGCCGAAGCCCGTCATATAGACTGCCTCGAATCCGGACAATTTGACGAGTCGTGCGGCCAACCCGTCGGCCACGCCCGGGGCGATCGTGCATTGCGGGCGAGCGAGCAACGCACGTAGTTGCGCGGAAGTACTTGCAATCATGGAAGGTATCCTTGGTAAGACGCGACGTCGCCAAGTGAGAAGTATAGCGGCCGCATTGGGCGGTTGAATCGATTGCTCAGATCACCATTCGACCGTGCCGCTGACGACTATGCGGGCTGGGCGGAATGCATCCGCCCATGAGTTACGATAGCGCTGCGCATCGCCAAACGCTGGCAGCACGGTGCGAGCGCCTACTCTCGATACGAGCGCCCTGTTGTGGGACAACAAGGGATGCACGTTCCAGCGTCGATAGGTCGCGCGGCCGCTTTTGATAAGCCGTTCGGCGGGCGTCTCGCGAGGGACGTAACCTGTGAAAACGATTGCCGGCGCCGGCTCGTCTTCCCAACGTTCGACGAGCGTTCGGGCCATGCCGGAACTCGCGTCTGCGACGCCCGCCAGCACGATGCCATCGGCCGTTTCGATGTTCGGCGCTTCAGCAGCCAGTCGGGCGAGCCCCCCGGCGATACCCGTTTTCAGACACTCACTGTCCACCGTTGCTAGCTTAGTCAGCGACTCGCGCAGTGCATCGTCGACAGCGGGCATCTGCCGCCGCTTTCGAAGTAGATGCAACGCGATTTCAGGCCCCCGCCCTGCCGGCGGAATGGGCAACAATACGGGTCCCGCATCGAACAGGCGGTCGAATTCTTCCTGCACATGAGCGAGCGGCGTGTCGTAGACGCCATACGATGCGTCGACGATCGCGACTTCCGCTGGCGGCGGCGGGTCGCTCGCGTATATCAACGATTCACTGCAGTTATCACCCATGTAAAGCAGTCCACCGCCGATGGCGAGATGAATCCAAATGCCGCCCGGTGCGTGACCGCTGCGACCGGTGGTGGTACGAATGCCAAGCACTTCGGCAATTCCACAGAGCGGCAACGCGATTTTTTGTATGTCAGTCGCGAGCATGCGGCACACGATTTCGCTCGCATATACCGGAGGATCGCCCAACTGCTCGCGGAGCTTAGAACCCCCGGCATGATCGCGGTGGCCATGTGAGAGCAGCAATGCGTCCACTCGACCTACATTGGAGATGTCCGGCCAGGCGCCGGGTTGCGGCCCGTAGCCAAGATCGAACATCAAACGCACACCATCCGCCTCGACCAGAAAGCACGCAGGGCCTTTGGCGCCCAGGCCAGAAATAGCGGTTAAGCGAGCCACTGTTTAATCAGCAACGGAGTGAAGGCGCCTGTTGGCCTTTCCTGGTTAGGGGGTGGCGATTCGCAGCTCACTCCGCTTTAGCTCCGGACGCACGCACAACTTTCGCCCATTTGCTTACCTCAGCAGCAAGATAAGCACGGAATTCTTCTGCCGTGCCGGGGGCAGCTTCAAGACCCTGCGGCGCAAATTGTTGTTTGACTTGCGGTGATGCGAGTACACGCGCTGTTTCCTGATTGAGGCGGGTGATGATGGTACCCGGGGCTCCGCCCGGCACCAGCAATCCGTACCAGGTGTCGAATTCATAACCAGGGACGCCGGCTTCATCCATCGTTTGTAACTCCGGAAAGAACATCGAGCGCTGCGCGGTTGTAACGGCAAGCGGGCGCATTTTGCCGGCTTTGATCTGCGGCAGAGCCGAAGCCATGGTCGAGATAATAAGCTGCACCTGACCGCCCATCAGGTCAGTGAGCGCGGGTCCCAAGCCTTTGTACGGCACGTGCATGAGCTCGATACGAGTCATCAGCTTGAGTAATTCTGTCGCGAGATGCGACGCGGTGCCAACGCCGCCTGAACCGTAGTTGAGCGAGCGCGTTCTCGCGAGGTCCATGAGCTCGCTGACCGACCGCGCGGGAAGCGACGGATGGACTACCAATACATTGGGCTGGCGGCCGACCAGTGTTACGGGCGTGAGGTCTTGCAGCGTGTCGTACGGCAGTTTCTGAAATAACGTTGCGTTGACTGCAAGACTAATGTTGTTGATGAGGACGGTGTAGCCATCGGCCGGCGACTTCGCCGCTATGTCAGTGCCAATCGTGCCGCCGGCGCCCCCGCGGTTGTCTACCACAACGGGCTGCCGGAGATTTGCAGCGAGTCCGAGGGCCACAATGCGTCCAACAATGTCGTTGCCGCCGCCGGGCGGAAACGGCACGATGAACCGGACCGGCCGATTTGGATAAGCCTCTCCTGCCGCTGCAGCGAGCGCCGCAGTGCACGCCGCCTGGAGCAATATCGCGCAGCAGTACTTGTTCACGGCAACAAATGGTCGTGGCGCATCACTCCACTTTGACGCCGGCCGCCTGGCCGACCTTCTTCCATTTGTCGAGATCGGCGCGTATAAAACTGCCGAATTGTGCGACCGAAAGATTCTGCGGATCTGCGCCGAGGCTTTCGAACTTTTCCTTCACCGCCGCCGTGCGCAGTGCTCTGATAATTTCCGCATGCAGTCTATCGATGACCGGCTTGGGTGTGCCCGCTGGTGCCAGTATGCCCGTGAACGTATTTGCCTCGAATCCTTTAAGACCCGCTTCCTCGAGCGTCGGAATGTTGGGCATCACAGATGAACGCACATTTGTCGTCACTGCGATTGGTTTAAGCCGCCCGTCGCGTAGGAAACCGATTGATGACGTCAGCTGATCGATCATGGTTTCGACCTGACCACCCACGAGTTCCGCGAGTGCAGGCCCGCTGCCTTTGTATGGAACGTGTATGAATTTGACGCCTGCCATCGTATTGAAGAGCTCAATGGCTAGATGATTCGAGCTGCCCGTGCCGGACGACGCCATGGTCATCTTGCCCGGCCGCTGTTTTGCAAGCGCAATCAATTCGTTCAGATTACCCGCCGCAACCTTTGGATTCGTCTCGACGACCATCGGCACGATTTGCACCATGCTGATCGGCGCGAGATCCTTCACCGGATCGAAAGGCATGTTCGCATATACCGCCGGACCGGCGGTCACCGATCCGCTCGAGCCCATCAGCAGCGTATATCCGTCCGGCGCACTTTTAGCAACCATGTTTGCGCCGATTGTGCCGCCGCCGCCGGCGCGGTTGTCGACCACCACAATCTGTCCCAGCGAATCCGTGAGCGCTGCCGCAATGATCCGTCCCGTTATGTCGACGTTGCCGCCGGGCGCCCATGGGACGATGAGACGGATTGACTTCGTGGGATAGTCCTGCCCGACAGCCTGCAATGCGCAGATGGCCAGCGTACAAAACGCGGACGTGTTCAGCACTTTCATATCAGTCCTCGCACTCCCGTTTCATTCCGCCGTCGCGCCGGAATCCTTGACGACCTTGCGCCATTTTGCAATTTCCGATTTGACGAACGACGCGAATTCTTCCGGCGAATTACCGGCGGGTTCGGCGCCCTGGGCGAGTAGTTTCTCCCGCACTTCGGGTGTCCGCAAGGCCTTCGCCATCACCACATTGATTTTCATGATGACCTCACGCGGCGTGCCGCGAGGCGCAAATAAACCGTACCAGGTGTCGGCGCTGTAACCAGGCAGCGTTTCGGCGATGGCCGGAATATCGGGCACTACACTCGAGCGTTTTGCTGAAGTAACGCCGAGCGCCCGCAACTTTCCCGCTCTGATCAGCGGCAGCGACGGCAGGAGGCCATCGAACATGAGGTCCGCTTCATTGGCGACGACTGCTACCCGTCCGGGCGTGCTGCCCTTGTACGGAATATGCGTCATGCGGACTCCCGCCATGCTCTCAAATAACACCGTGCCGAGATGCACCGCCGATCCAGTGCCGGACGAAGCGTAATTGATTGCACCGGCCTTCGCCTTCGCGAGCGCAATCAGCTCGGGAATGCTTCTCGCCGCAAACGACGGATGCGTGATAACGACCGATGTCCCTGTCGCGACCAATGTGATCGGCATCAGGTCGCGCTCGGCGTTGAATGGAAGCTTCGCGCCGTATACCGCGGGATTAATCGCGATGTTGCCGGTCGACGCAGACACGAGCGTATAACCGTCGGGCGCTGCCTTTGCGACGAGATCGGTGCCAATGATCCCGTTCGCGCCGGCACGATTGTCGACAACAGTGGGCTGACCGAACGCCTCGCCAAGCTTCTCCGCGGCGAGTCTGCCGAGCGTGTCGCCAGTCCCGCCGGCCGCCAGCGGCACGACAATGCGAATCGGTTTCGAGGGATACGGCTGCGCAGAAGAGGTCACGGACATCATCGCCGCGATCGCGCCCGCAAGCACGATGACCGCATTCTCGCAGCGCGTGTGTACGAACATCATGCGGGCGTTGCACAGCGCGCGAGTTCCGCAGCATCACTTGATTCCATAAGGCGCCAGCACTGCGCGATGAGCTTTGCAACCTGCGATTGAGACAAGACGCCTTGCGCCAACCCGCTCACCTTGGCTTCGAGCGCCGTATCGCTCATCGGATTTTCCGCGCTGCCGGTTACGCGATCGACGACTTGAGTGTGCACGGTTCCATCTTTCATGGTGACTTTAACTCGAGCGGCGATTTCTGCTAACCCGGCGTCGGCGGTTGCGCCGATTGATTCGCGCAGCACCCGCACAGCGGGATCGTTCACGCGTTCATCGGTGTATTGATGCTCACCCGCGGCGCCGTCCGCAAGCGCGACTGCGGCTGAATGATAAATGCTCCATTTGGATTTGAGCCCGTTCGGCGGCGATTTGATTCCGGTTAGCTCGAGCGCGCGTGGATTGACCATAAGCTCGACGCGTTCAATATCGGCCGGCCGCAGTAGGTGTGCCGTTCGCAACTCCAGGCACGCATCAATCACCGGATGAGCGACGACACCACATGCAAACGGCTTGTAGCTGTTGCTGAGAATTTCGTAGCGGGTACCCAGTCCCGCGGTTATCGCTGCGACATCGCGCTCGGACGCCAGCACTTGCGCGAAGCCATGTGGACCTTCAAGGCTCGTGTCTGCGGCAGTGAAGCCCTGCTGCGCAAGCAGCGCCGCAAACAACCCGTTTTGTGCTGCGCGCCCGTGGATGAAACATTTCGCCATCGTGCCGGCCATTTCGCGGGTGCCGGCTGCTTGTGCGCACGCGAGCCCCAATGCATGCGTCGTCTGTTGCTCGTCGAGCTGCATGGCGCGCGCGGCAGCGGCGGCCGCTCCGAAGACACCGGCCGTGCCGGTGATATACCAATGTGAGTTGTGCGCAAACCAGATTGCGTTCGCGATCCGGCATTCGATCTCAACGCCGACGATGAACGACGCGAGAAAATCAGGGCCGCTCATGCGCTCTCGTTCAGCAAGCGCCAGCAGCGCCGATGCGACAGGCACGCTTGGATGAAGCAGCGTGCGCAGATGCGTGTCATCGAAATCGAGCACGTGTGCGCTCATGCCGTTGAGCAGCGCCGCATGCAATGGGTCCACCTGTTCAGGACGGCCGAGTAAAGTGCACTGAGAGCCGCCAGAGAACGGCAAGACCGCTGCCAATGCCCGTTCGACGGCCGCGTGCCGCGAGCCGCCGAGCGCACAACCCAGCCAGTTCAAGATCGAGCGCAGCGCCTCGTGATGGACGGCAGCGGGGGCATCGTCAAGTGTCGCGTTGACTGCGTAGCGCGCGACTTCCTGAGCGACAGTCATGCAGCAGGTATCAATCGGCGCGTATGCCTGCTGCCTTTACAACCTTGCCCCATTTCGCGATTTCCGATTTGATGTAGCTCGAAAATTCTTGCGGCGTGTCCGTTTCGGCCTCATAGCCGTGCACGGCGATGCGCTCGCGAACATCAGAGGCGCGCATGATCTTCACAAATTCATCGTGTAGGCGAGTGACGATCGTTGCGGGTGTGCGTGCCGGAGCCAGCGCGCCATACCATGTGTTCGCGTCATATCCGGCAACGCCGGACTCCGCAACAGTCGGCATGTCCGGCACTGCGGGGGAGCGCTTTGACGTTGTGACGGCGAGCGCGCGAAGTTTGCCGGCTTTGACCTGCGGCAACACCGAAGGCATGGTCGCAAATCCGATGGCGGCCTCACCGGCGACCAGGCTGATGACTGCCGGTCCGCCGCCCTTGTATGGAATGTGCACGATATTGACGCCGGCCAAATTTTTGAATAATTCGCCGGCGAGATGTGCTGAGCTGCCGCTACCGGAAGACGCATAGTTGAGCTGGCCGGGTTTCGCCTTTGCGAGCGCGATCAATTCCTGTACTGTTTTAGCGGCGACCGATGGATGGACAACGAGAATGTTGGGGGTCGAAGCTAGCAGCGTGATTGGCGCGAAATCGGTGGCAAGGTTGTAGCCGGGCTTGTTATACAGCGTCATGTTCACGGCATGCGCGATGTTGCCCATCAAAATCGTATAACCGTCCGGCACTGAGTGCGCCGCGATCTCAGCGCCGATGTTAGCGCCGGCGCCCGGCCGGTTATCCATCACTACGGTCTGTCCGACATTCTCGCCGAGCTTCTGACCGACGATGCGCGCGAGCGTATCGGTGCCGCCACCCGGAGGAAACGGCAGGATGTAACGGATCGGCTTCGTCGGATATTGCTGAGCATATGCGCTATTGCAGCCCAGCGCGCTGAGCAACCCGGCTATCACAACGAACCATCGCATGAACGCGTCTTTACCCGGCGGCGCGAGCGCGCGGACGCGACGCGAAATCGAATTCCGAATTCGGCCGCTTCTCTAACGACCACAGCGCATCCAGCAGTTGTCGCGACGGTGCATCGCCGATGACCGGCATGGCCAGTTCGAGGAATTTGTCGTTCACCTCGTCATCGGTGAGCGGCATTTCCGGATCGCCCTTGCGCGTCGATTGAAAGTGCTTGAACACGCGCCCGTCATTCAACTCGACTTCTACGTGCGCCGCGCGTTGACCCGGATACCCTTTTGAGAGCTCGACGTCGGTAACGACCTCGACTTTTGCGAGCACCGCACGCACGTCGGGATCGAGCAGCCGTTCGGGCGCGAAGGCCACGAGCCGCACGCTCCCATGCACGAGCGCATGCGCAGTCACATATTGCAGGCTGAACTTTGCCTGGTATTCGCCTTCCGGTGCCGGATTGTTAATGATATCGGTGCCGGCCTTATAGGTTGCAATGCGTACTCGCTTGACGTCGCGCCAGGTAAATCCGTGCGTCTTTTGCAAGTGCAGCACACCGTCTATCGGTGCAAACGTGTGACCGCAGCAGCCGTGGTTTTTAAAGGTGACGCGCGTGATGTGATAGTCAGCGCCGATATCTTTGACGGCTTTTGGCCAGTTAGGGTTGACGCTCATCGCGGCGCCGAAGCCGACTTCACCTTCAAGCATATCCAGCGCGCCGGTCACGCCTTTGGCGGCGGCCATCGCGGCCATTGCCCCGACGTCGGCCGCATGTCCGCCGTGCAGGGGTTTGGTCATGCACTGCGAGCGAAATGCCTGTTGCAGACCGGCCGCGAATGATCCGGCCGTGCCAAGTGCGTGCGCGAACTGCTCACGAGTACAGCGCAGAATCGTTGCTACCGCGGCTGCCGCACCGAAAGTGCCTACGGTGCCGGTGGTGTGCCAAAACTTGTAATGCGACGGCATCACAGCTTCGCCGATGCGCGTCGAAATTTCATAGCCGACGATCACGCCGCGCAAAAATATCTCGCCGCTCGCGCCGTGCGATTGCGCCGCGGCGAGCGCGGCCGAGATGACAGGACTGCCGGGATGGTAGCCCGCGTCACGGTAGATATCGTCGAACTCGACGGAATGCGATGCAGCGCCGTTGATGAGCGCTGCCGCGCGCAAGGTTGCGCGCCGGCCCGACGCGAGACGCGCATTGCCATGGTCGAGATCTTCTTCAAGCGCCTGCTCGAGCAAGGTCGCGGGAGCGACCAGGCTGCCGGGCAGCAACGCCGCGTACCAGTCGATAACCGCGCGCTTCGCGTGATGAATGACATCGGCCGGCAACTTTGACGTCTGTTCTTTAACGCCGTAATCGGCGAGCTGTTGAGTTAGCATAGGAATGGCTCCTTGCGAATTGCGGTTTCGGTTGAGGCGCTCAGTCATTGTCGCGGACGACGAGGAGCCCGTCCACTGCGACCACCCCTTGGCCAGCGGTTTTCACAATGAGTGGATTGATTTCGGCTTCGGTCACGGTTCGGCTGTCCAACGCAGCAAGCTGGGACATCGCTACGATGGCCTGAGCAAGCGCGGCGCGATCGCCCGCGGGCAAGCCGCGATAGCCGCGAATGATCGCCAGTCCGCGCACGGCGTCAATCATGGCATGCGCAGTGTCTGGACTCACAGGTGCCAGGCGAATCGCAATGTCTTTGTAGATCTCAGCAAGAACGCCGCCGGCACCGAGCACGACGACGGGGCCGACCTGCGGATCGCGGCGAAATCCCAGCACGACTTCGGCCAGTCCTTTTTCCATCCGCTGAACCAGGATGCCGTTGATGTCCGCATCGGGATGTTTTGTTTTGACGCGCGAGAGAATGGAGGTCGCAGCGCTTCTGAGGGCGGCGTCGTCGGCGATGTTGAGCACGACACCACCCGCATCTGTTTTGTGCAGGATGTCAGGCGATAGAACTTTTGCAACGACCGGAAAACCGATCGATACGGGATCAGTAACATCCGACATGACGACCGTTGCCGCGTGCGGGATGCCCAGTGCGGCGAACACTTTGCAGGCGTCGAACTCGTTGACCTGCGTTCCAGGCATCGTTTTCAACAACGCATCAGCGGCGCGGATTTTTTTCGACTCGACCGCCGGAACTTCCAATGGCGGTGTCCAGTCGCGCCACGCGCGTATCGCGTCGGCGCACGATTCAGGGGTGCGAAAGCCCGCCACGCCGGCGTTGTTCAGCAGCCCGAGCGATGTCTCGGCATGCGGTGCGAGAAATGCAGCGAGCGGCTTATCGCCCGCGCGTGACTCTGCGATCGGCTCAATCGCAATCTGTGGATGCAGCGCCGCGGAACTGCCGACCACTGCAAGCACAAGATCACTGTGGTCTGAGCGAAGCAGCTCATCGAGCACCGCGCTGTAAATCTCTTTCTTTGCGCCCGCGAGTGTGAGGTCGGTGAGCCGCGTGCGCGGAATCTGAATATTTTTACGCGCGAGGTTCTCAACTACGTTGTCAGTGGGAGCGACCACTTCGACGCCGAATGTGCCGAGCCGATCGACAACCGCCGCGGCGCCGCCGCCGGTCGTTGTCATCACTGCCACGCGGTGGCGGCTCAGCGGCCTCTTACCCGCGATGAGCGCCGGCAGCTCGAATAGGGTTTCGAGCATGTCCACGCGCAGCATGCCGTGCGCACGGAAAAATGCGTCAGCGACCTCGTCCGCACCCGCCAGTGCACCCGTGTGAGATGCTGCAAGGTCTTGGCCGATGTCAGAACGGCCGAGCTTGTATACAACAACCGGTTTGTTTGCGGCGTACGCACGACGCGCGGCATGCGCCAGGCGATCGGCATCGCGCAGGGTCTCCAGAAAAAGCAATATGGCGCCGGTATACGGATCATCGACCAGCATGTCGGTCAATTCGCCGACGGCGATGTCCGCCTCGTTGCCGACGGATATCAGCTTCGAGAAACCGGCGCCCCGTCCAAGTCCGCGCGACAAGAGTCCGCCGGTCATGCTGCCCGATTGCGAGACGATCGCAAACGGTCCTGGCTTAATGTGGTCCATCTCCAATACCGCGTTTACCGATAACGCGAGCGATGGCTGGATACTCAAGATGCCGATGCAGTTGGGCCCGAGCACACGCACTCCGCCGGCTTTCGCGATCGCCAACACTTCTTCCTGCATGCGCCGGCCCTCTTCGCCCGTCTCGGCAAAGCCATCGCTGTAGATCGTTGCTGTGCGCACTTTCTTCGCGACGCATTGCTCGATCGCTGCAGCGACCGCGTCTCTCGGCACCATGATGAATGCGTGATCGACTTCTCCTGGCACTGCAGTGACATTCGGGTACGCTTTTTCACCGAGAATCTCAGCACGTCCCGGATTGACGGGCACGATATTGCCTTTGTAGCCGTGCTTGCGCAAAAAGCGCTGCGGGCGCGACGTATTTTTCTTTGGATCACCAGAGGCGCCGATCAGCGCGATGGTCCGCGGTTCAAACAGCGCTTGCGCTAGCGGCGAGATTGACATTTCGGCATCCTGAAATTCGTCAACTTAACAGACGAGAAGGCAAAGCGCAGGAATGATGACGATGCCCACCGCGCTGACATTGGGTGCTCCCTCGTGGCGTGGAAAATCGAGACGGAAGACGCATCTCAGAAGTCCCTTAAGTCCGTTCTTTCAGCTCTTGTCTGCTTTGGCGGGCCGCTGGGAGAACGACCGCTCGAACACACTCTCGGCAATGCGGTTTTTAAGGATTTCGAGCGAGCCGCCCGCGATCATCCAGCCGCGGCATTTGCGAAAACGGTACTCGACGAGCGTCTCCTGTGTGTAGCCCATACCGCCCATCACCTGCATCGCTTCATTGCAGATGTCGAATCCCGCCTGGTTGCAAAACGCCTTCGCGATTGCAGTGTCTTCCGCCGAAGGTATGCCGTCGACGGCATTGGCAACCGCGCGGTAAATCAGAAGCTGCCCGGCGTCGAGCTTGATTTTCATATCGGCAAATTTCCACTGCAATCCCTGAAATTCGCATAATGCGCGTCCGAACTGCTTGCGCTGCATCGCCCACTGGCGCGCCTGTTCATACGCATAACGGCCGAACGCAAGCGAGCGCGCGGTATTGCCGATGCGCTCGACATTGAAGCCTGCAATCTGCTTTTTGAAGCCGCCTTCCTTGAGCATGACGTTTTCAGGCCCGACATATACATCGTCGAGGTACGTCTGCACCCATTCTTCGCCATTTAGAAATTTCGAAGGCGCGCCCTGCTTGAATCCGGGCGCATCGCGCGGAATCAACACCGAACCAATGCCGCCCACACCCGGCCCGAAGCGCACATAGGTAAGCATCACCTCGGCGTATGACGCGTGAGTCTGAAATACTTTCACGCCGTTGATTCGATAGCCCGCGCCATCGGGTTTGGCGCTCGTCGTGAGATCCGTGACAGCGCTCCCCGCCTCGGGCTCCGTCATGCCCACTGTGATCACCGATTCGCCGGCGAGGATCTTTTTAAGATAGCGCTCCTTCTGGTCGCGCGTGCCGTATTCGGCAAGCACACGCACCGGACCGAAGTTGCCGGCCTGAATCACGTCCGCGCTGCGCGGACATACTTGAGCGACGGTTTCAATCGCAAGAATGGCATCCATCAACGTGCCGCCCTGCCCGCCGTCTTCTTCTTTCATCGCAATGCCCATGAGGCCCTGCTCGGCGATGAGCTTCGAAACATCCCATGGATGCTCTTCCTGATGAGCACGGGCAAGCGCGCCCGCGGCGAGATGCTTCTCGGCAAAACCGCGCACCGAATCGCAAAACATGATCTGGTCGGAAGTTAGTGCGAAGTCCATATGCGCCTCTCGTTGAAATAATGCAGCACTAATCCGCGCGCATGCCGGTCGCTTTTACAACTTGCGCAAAGCGCGCCATCTGCGCCTTGATGTAGGCGGCGAACTCTGCCGGCGTGTCGGCCACGAGCTCAGCGCCCTGACTTGCTGCATGCTCCTTGATCACCGGATCATTCACCATCTTGGCGATCTCTTTGTTGAGCCGTGTCACTATGGCCGGCGGCGTGTGCGCCGGCGCGAGAATGCCATTCCACGCGCCGACATCGAAGCCGGGCAACCCCGACTCGGCGACGGTCGGTACATCGGGCAACGCCTTCGACCGTTGCGGACTGCCGATAGCGAGCACGCGCAGGCGTCCGGCCGCTATATGCGGCAGCGCTGACGGCATCGTCACAAAACTCATTTGCACTTCATTGGCGATCAGCGCCGTTAACTGCGCCGCCGTTCCCTTATACGGAACTTGAACGATGTTGACGCCGGCCATCATCTTCAATAACTCCGCACCGAAATGCGCAGATGCACCGGTCGTGCCGGATGCGTAATTGAGTTTGCCCGGCTGCGCCTTGGCAACCGCGATGAGTTCCTTTACGTTCTTGACGGGCAGCGATGGATTCACGAGCAGCAGGCTGTGTGTCAGCGCAACGAGGCTCACCGGTGCGAAATCCTTGACCGGATCGTACGGCAGCTTGGAATGAAGACTCGGCAGCACCGAATGACTCGTGTTCGACATCAGAATCGTATACCCGTCGGGCGGCGCTTTCGCGAGCGTCTCGGTTGCGATGATGCCGCCGCCGCCGGGCTTGTTATCGAGCACGACAGTCTGACCCAGGCTGTCGGTAAGCGCTTTGCCGACGCCGCGCGACAGTATGTCAGTGCTGCCGCCCGGCGCAGAAATCACGATCATGCGAATCGGTTTATTCGGATAGGGTTGCGCGAATGCTGTGGAAATGCAGGCTACGCTCGCGAACGCAAGATATCTAACAGCTGACACGGGTGACTTCTTACGCTTGCAGCAGCGGGCGCAGTTTACGTGCGTCGCCCAGCTTCTCGATGTTCCAGACGCTGTCGCAGAGCTTGCGTGCTCGTGCTTTACCGAGCACCGTCGCCAAAAGATCATAGCTCTTGGCATCGACTTCGGCGCGGGCCATGGGATTGTCGCTCGTGCCCCGCACGGCTTTGGTGTGGTGACGCAGCTCGCCGCCATTGCGCAGCTTGATTTCAACGATTCCCTGCCGGCTTGGCATCACGCGCGACAGTTCGTCGTCGCCGCGCAGCTCGATCCGGCTGCGCAGATCGAGCACCTTGCGATTCTGCATGCGCTTTTCATCGTGAGACGATTTGAACGAGACAAAGCTGTCGAGCAGCATGACAGCGCACATGTGCTGCATGCAGATATCCGGCATATGGCGATTGTTAACCGTGTTCGCGCCCTGATGCGAAACCCGCACCACCATGCTCTCGACGTCCTCCGCTTTGAGCTTGTGCTCGTTGATGAGATCGAGCAGCGAATCGAGCGGCGCCTGTATCGGTGAGCCGACGGACCAGCGCTTGATGTTGGTGTTCATTATTTCGAACGTCGTGCCTAACTCGCGCACGAGCTCTTCCGCTTTGGGCGCGCGCCCATAGGCGACGAAGAAATTACGCTCGCCGGCAAACACGTCTTCAACGGCGCTGAATCCATGCGCGACCATGGCTGCCGCGGCTGTACCATTACGCGCCGGCATGCCGCCGAAATCGAACGCCTTCTCGATGTGCTCCTCGTCGCGCATCCAGCATGAGACACCGGACGCCTGCTGCGCGGTGTATGAAAGCAGATGCCTCGCCTGTCGCTGGTCGAAATTACAGAGTGCGCCGGTTGCTGCGGCGGCGCCGAACATCGGGCCGAAGCTATGCGTTGAATGCCCATCTTCACGAAACTCGTACGCATTGAGCGACAGGTTGACCCGGCAGCCGATGTCATAGCCGAGTGCGACCGCTCTGAGCAGAGCGGTGCCATCACGCCGTTCGCGTTCCGCCATTGCAAGCGCTGCCGGCACGATGGCGCAGCCCGGATGACACAGCGAGCGCGCATGCGAGTCATCGGTCTCATCGGCATGTCCGAGCATGCCGTTGGCCAGAGCCGCATTGATCGCCGTTGTGACGAAGCGGCTGCCGATCACCGTCGATTCTTTCGCTCCGCCGAGGGTCTTGATATACGAGATGGCTTTCTTGCCGGGTAATAACCGCGAGCCCGATACCATCGCCGCGAACGTATCGAGCACGTGATGTTTGGTTTTCTCAACGACCTTTTTCGGCAATGGCTTGCGCAGGGCTCGCGCTATGTACGCGCTCACCTCGTTCATTACCGGAGAAATTTGCGCGGCAGTCTTGGTTTTCATCAGTGGTCTTATCGTGAGGTCAGGCAGCAGGTACGGCTGCGCGCGCAATCGCCCCGGCATCGGGAAGCGCCGCAACCGACCAGCACAGGCGGACGAGCTCGTCGGTTTGCGAGGCGCTGATTATACCGGCACACAAGCTGCGGCACTTTGTTTCGATGTCTGCGTCGCTCATCGGTCGCGCAAGCGTGCCAAGCGCGTGCTCGACGTGATGATCAAGGGTGCGCCCGTCCTTGAGACGAATCGATACGCGGGCTTCTGTCTTTCTCAACTTCGGCTCGGGCGTGACCGTAACGCGTCTGCGCACAGCGACGACGCGCGGGTCGCGCACGCTCGCGTCGCTGAATTGCGGTTCGCCGCCAGCGCCAAACACAATCGCTGCAGCGGCCGCATGGAAAACGCTGAATTTTCCTTCGAGGCCGGTCTGCGGATCAGCGTTGGCGGTAAGCTCCATGACGATCGGGCACACTGACAATTCAACGCTCTGGATCATGTGCGGGTCAAGCTTGTGTTCATTCCGCAGTGTTATGCAACCGTCGATTACGGCGTGCACAACCAACCCGCATGCGAACGGCTTATACATGTTGGACATGAGCTCAAAGCGCTCACCGAGCTTCTCGGTAATGATTGTTGGATCGAACTTCGTCGAAAGCACGTGCGCCCAGCCGCGAGGCGCTTCTATGGCGCGCGTTGAACTGGTGAAGTTTTGCGCGGCCAACAGCGCCGCTGCCAGACCGTCGTGCGCGGCATGTCCCGGGTGCAGGCTCTTGCACATGGATCCGAACATTTCGCGCAGCCCAGCGGATTGCGTCGCCGCAATGCCAAGCGCCCAGGTCATCTGCTGCTCATCCAGCTTCAAGAGTTTGCCCGCCGCCGCGGCGGCCCCGAAAACACCGGCGGTACCCGTGATATGCCAGCCGCGGACGTAATGTTCTGGAAATACCGACAGCGCGACGCGGCACTCTGCCTCAACCCCGAGCACGAACGCATGTACAACGTCCTCCCCGCTTAGCTGCCGCCATTCTGCGAGCGCCAGAAGCGCGGGCATGACCGGCGCGCTCGGATGCACTGCTTTCGCATGCGTGTCGTCATAATCCAGCACATGCGAACTGATGCCGTTGATGAGCGCAGCATGCAGAATATCGGTACGTGCGCGTCTGCCGAGGATGCCGGCTTGCGGTGCCCCTGAGAAATCGTGCAACGCGGCGAGCGTGCACTCAACTGTTTCGTGCTGCGCGCTGCCGACCGCACAGCCGGCCCAGTTGACGAGCGCGCGTGCCGCTTCATGGCGAACGCTGGCAGGTATATCGGCGTACTTCGACTCGACGACAAATCGCGCCAGCGCTGCGGTCACCGGGAGCATGTTATTCGGGCTTAACGCCCGTGTCCTGAATCACTTTCGCCCACTTCGCAAGCTCGCTGTGGAGATACGCGCGAAATTCCGCAGGCGTGTTACTCACCGGATCCGCGCCTTGTGAAAGCAGGAGGTTCCGTATCTGCGGAGTCTGGCCTATTTTTCTCAATTCATCGCTCAGACGCGTCACGATCTCGCCCGGTGTTCCCCGCGGCGCCAGCATGCCGAACCACGTAATCGCTTCAAAGCCGGGCATCCCCGATTCCGCCACCGTTGGGATTTGGGGCGCCGCGGCACTGCGTTTAGCGCTGCCAATCGCCAGTGCACGCAGCCGGCCGCCTTGCACGTGCGGGAGGACGGACAAAGTATTGGCGAACATGAGTTGGACCTGCCCGCCCAGTAAATCGGTGACTGCGGGTGGTGTGCCTTTGTACGGCACGTGCACGATGTTGATCTTCGCCTGCGACTTGAACACTTCAGTTGCCAGATGCGGCGTGCCGCCGTTGCCGGTCGACGCATAAAACAGTGAGCCCGGCTTTGCTTTGGCGAGCGCGATGAGTTCCTTCACGTTGTGTACAGGCAATGACGGATGCACCACCAGAACGAACGGCGCAGACGCAACTATGCCGATCGGCTCGAAGTCCTTCTCGATGTCGTAAGTGATTTTCGGATACAGGGTGCGGCTGATAACGATCGACGCCGGTGTGAATAAGAGCGTATAGCCGTCGCCGGTCGAGTGTGCGGCAATCTCGGCGCCGATCTGCCCTGCTGCGCCCGCCCGATTGTCGACGATGAACTGCTGTGCCGAAAGCTTCCGTGAGTTTGGGCGTAAAAATGCGAGCGGTGATATCCGCCCCTGCGCCCGGCGGGAACGGCACGATGACCTTCACCGGCTTGGTCGGATACGACTGTGCGCCCGCTACACCGATACATATCGCCAATAGGATTAGAGCGAGAGCAACGCGGCGGAAATTGCTCATCGGCTATGTCTCCTGGGAACGGGCAGCGTAGAAGGGCGAGCGGCGCTGGGTGCGCCGGCTTGACGTCGTCTGGCGAAGTCACGCCATACGCGCCCTGATTTTAGCAGCGCGAGGCACCGTTCACAATTGCACGCACACGGGTAATCAGTCAGCCAATGGCGCGCGGCGCGTACGAGCGCTTACATCAACTCTCGCGCAAGAGTTGCACCGACTCGGCCGTAAGGCGCGCGACAAAATCCGCCTTGTTGCTGCGCTCGTCGTTACGGCCTTTCTGAATGAATATGAGGTTGTGATAAAAATGCACGCCGACGACCGTCTGGTCGAATACGGTCGGCTGGTACCCCTGGCGGGGGACCTCCTGATAGTTGAGACCATCGGCGAGGTCTTTGAAAAAGTTCATGAGTGTCGATGGATTTCTCAGGTCTTCACTGTCGCCGCCTGCGAACTTCCAATATGAAGTCTGTGTGTCTTCGATGACATAAATGCCGTTCTCGCTCAATAGCGGGAACAGCACCTTGAACGAAAAGATCACATGCTCACTGAAGTGGCTGCCGTCGTCGATGACGATATCGACGGAGCCCATCTTGCGGTACGTATCGAGCAGACTATCGCGGTCGAACTGGCTGCCTTTGTAAATCCTGATGCGGTCTTCCTCGAGCGCACTTTTATTGTAGAGGTCGAGGCCATGAATGGTGCTATTCGGGAAACAGGCTTTCCACATCCGCAATGAAGTGCCGCCGACATGCGGGTCTTTATAACCACCGACCCCGATCTCGAAATGTTGAGTTTTTGTTTGCGCAGATGCGCGAAGTGTTTTTGATAATGCGACGTATAGAAGTGGTCGTCGCGCTTGTCACTGCCGTAGCGAATCGCCAGCTGATCCAGATCATCGGAGTGCAGCAATCCTTGCAAGCGCTGGCGAAACGCCCTGGACACATGGCGCCCGGCGCGGCGCAACAGTCCAATTAGCATTTCATCGGGCGGCCGCGTTCAGCGTGCAGCAAATCTGCGCCCGGGCATGAGATCGTCTCCGAGATACGCTAAAATGCCCGATTCTGAAAATGTGAGGATTCGCAGTGAGTAAAGCACTGGTAGGTATCGTCATGGGCAGCCAGAGCGACTGGGACATGATGCAGCATGCGGCGCGTCAACTCAAGGATTTCGGCATTGCTTACGAGGCGCGCGCCTTATCGGCGCACCGCACGCCTGATCTGCTGATGGAATGGATCGCATCGATGGAGCAGCGCGGCGCGCAATGCTTCATCGCGGGCGCCGGCGGCGCGGCGCATCTTGCAGGTGTCGTTGCCGCAAAGACCGCGCGTCCGGTGTTGGGCGTGCCGATGCCGTCGAAACATTTGCAGGGCCTCGATTCTCTGCTGTCGATCGTGCAGATGCCAAAAGGCATCCCGGTGGCGACTTTTGCGATCGGCGAAGCCGGCGCCGCGAATGCGGCGCTGTTTTCAGTCGCGATGCTCGCGATGAATGATGCGGCACTTGCGGACAAGCTGACCGCGTTTCGACGGAAACAGGGCGATGCCGTGAAGGCGGTCAAGCTGCCCGAGTTGTAGTGTTATTGCAGCACAGTCGATCCTTTCTCCTAGTTGTTCAATCCCAAGCGAAGTGAGCGATGAGCACGCCGACTCTTTTTGAATCCACGATTAAATCTTTGCCGTTCCTGCATCGCGGCAAGGTGCGCGACATCTATGCGGTTGGCGAAGACAAGCTGCTGGTGATACAAAGCGATCGCCTGTCGGCGTTCGACGTCATTCTTCCCGACCCCATTCCCGGCAAGGGCCACGTGCTGACAGCAATGTCGAATTTCTGGTTTGCGAAACTCGGCCATGTCATCCCGAATCATCTCACGCATATCGCGCCGGAATCGGTCGTCGACGCTGGCGAGCGCGATCAGGTGATCGGGCGCGCGATGGTCGTGCGTAAGTTCAAGCCACTGATGATCGAAGCCGTTGTTCGCGGCTATATCATCGGTTCGGGCTGGAAGGATTACCAAAAAAGCGGAACGGTTTGCGGCATCAAGCTGCCGCCGGGACTCAAAGAAGCGGAACAGTTACCGGAAGTCATATTCACACCTGCGACGAAAGCGCCGGCAGGCCAACACGACGAGAATATTTCGTATGCGGAAGCGGAAAAAATTGTTGGTCCAGAGCATGCTGCGCGCGCGCGGGCGGTATCGATACAGCTCTACAGTGAGGCGGCGGCGTATGCGAAGCGCAAAGGCATCATTATTGCCGATACGAAATTCGAATTCGGCACGGATGAAGCCGGTAAGCTTTTCCTCATCGATGAGATCCTGACGCCGGACTCATCGCGCTTCTGGCCTGCATCGGAGTACCGCACCGGCATCAGCCCGCCGTCTTTCGACAAGCAGATTGTGCGCAACTGGCTCGAAACCCAGCCGTGGAACAAAAAACATCCCGCGCCTCGCTTGCCGCCCGACATACTCGCCAAGACGACGCAGACCTATCACGAAGTGCTGCGCTTGTTGACCGCTGACAACTGAATCCGCCGCCGTCGGTTCAAACGAGTATTTCGGCGGCGCGCTGCTGGCGCTTTATATTCAGTGCACGCGGGTGCTGCACATCGCGTCAGGCCATGCGCTCATCATAACTTTTCATCGCCGTCTTGTTCGAGGCGTTCACACCCATGGCCGCCCCGATGATTGCTGACCCGACAATTGAGGAAGCGGTTGCCGTTCTCACACGGGGCGGTCTGGTCGCATTTCCGACCGAGACGGTTTATGGTCTGGGCGCAGATGCGCGCAATCCGGATGCAATCCGAAAATTGTACGCGGCGAAAGGCCGACCGGTCGATCATCCGGTGATCGTGCATGTAGCGGACATGCACGAGCTTGCCAATTGGACGCGCGATATGACGGCGACTGCCCATTTGCTTGCACAAGAATTCTGGCCCGGGCCGCTGACGATGATACTCAAGCGCGCGCCGGGAGTAAGTGATGCGCTCACCGGTGGCCAGGATACGGTCGGCTTGCGCATACCGGCTCATCCGATTGCGCACGCGCTCCTGACGAAATTCGGCGGCGGCATAGCAGGGCCGTCGGCGAACCGGTTCGGTTGCGTAAGCGCAACGTTGGCGGAGCATGTGCGCGCGGAGTTCGGCGCAGCGATTGATTACGTGCTCGACGGCGGACCAAGTGAAGTCGGCATCGAGTCGACAGTCGTTGATGTCACCGGAGATTCGCCGGTGATGCTGCGCCCCGGGCATATCAGCGTATATGACATCGAGCGCGCCACGCGTAAGTCGCTGCAGGCGCCTGACGCGCATTCGCCGCGCGTGTCCGGCGGTCTCGCTGCGCACTATGCGCCGGCGACGCCGTTGCTTCTGATGGAAGGCGACCTGCTGCTCGAGCTTGCGACGACGCTGACGCAACAGGGCAAACGCGTCGCGGTCCTGGCACTCGACGCCCGTCAACCGCTGCTCGAACATCTCACGTGGAAAACAGCGGCAGCGCATGCATCCGGCTATGCGCACGATCTCTATGCAAACTTACGCGTGCTCGACCGCGCGGGCTGCGATGTCATCCTGGTGCAAAGGCCGCCCCACGAGCCGGCATGGGCAGCGATCAACGACCGGCTCACACGTGCCGCCGCCGGTGCGCGGCCCGCCGAACCGATGTAACCAGAGATCACGTCTGTTGCCGGCGGAGCTTCGCGAAGCGTCTTTTACCAGCTTGCGTTGTTCGAGTCGAAAAAAAACGCCGACACCCGTTGCCGGATATCGGCGTCGTGCTTGAAGCGCGTCGCTAAAGGTCGACGCGTACCTTGTGATCTTTCGTTTCCTTCAGCAACAGCGTGCCGAGCACTAGCGTCATGGCCGCGACGAGGATCGGATACCACAAGCCATAGTAAATATCACCCGACGCGGCAACCATTGCTGTCGCGAGCAGCGGCAGCATGCCGCCGAACCACCCGTTGCCAATGTGATATGGCAATGACATGGACGTATATCGTATTCGCGCAGGGAACAGTTCGACCAAAAAGGCGGCGATCGGACCGTACACCATGGTCACGTAAATGACCATGATTACCAGGATTAACTCCGTCATCACCCAGTTGACCTTGCTTTTATCCGCCGAGGCAGGAAAGCCCGCGGCCTTCAACGTCTCAGCCGTCTTCGCCTGATCCCATCCTTTCAGCTCGACGTCGCCGATCTTCGTGACGACATTGTCGGTGCTCCCCGCAGGCAGCGGCATCGACTTGAACGAGATGCCCTGCTTGGTCAGGAAGTCCTTCGCCTTGTCGCAATCAGTGAATTTCGACCACGGTCCGACGAAGATATGAAAGTTGCAATCGTTCGCTGATACGCTGATCGGCGTCTTCGCGGTTGCCGCTTCAAGCGCCGGGTTCACGTAATGCGTGAGCGCCTTGAACAGCGGGAAGTAAGTGACGATCGCGAGCAGGCAGCCTGCCATGATGATGCCTTTGCGACCGATCTTGTCGGACAGCCATCCGAAGAAGATGAAGAACGGCGTGCCAATGATGAGAGAAGCGCCGATCAGGATGTAAGTAGACTGAAAGTCGAGCTTGAGCGTGATGAGCAGAAAGAATAAAGCGTAGAACTGCCCTGTGTACCAGACGACACCCTGGCCCGCGGTCGCGCCCAAGAGGGCGAGGAGCACAATCTTGCCGTTGTTCCAGTTAGCGAAACTCTCGGTCAGAGGTGCCTTCGAGGTTTTGCCTTCGCTCTTGATCTTGAGGAAGACGGGAGACTCCTCAAGTTTCAAGCGGATGTAGACCGAGAACAGGAGAAGAACCAGCGAAACCAGGAAGGGCAGGCGCCAGCCCCAGTCAGCGAAATCTTTGGCGTCCATGTTGGTGCGGCAGAGCAGGATGATGACCAACGCAAGGAAGAAACCCAGCGTTGCCGTGGTCTGGATCCAGCTCGTGTCATAGCCGCGGCGGTGTTCGGCAGCATGCTCGGCGACGTAAGTAGCCGCGCCGCCATACTCGCCACCGAGCGCCAGGCCCTGTACCAGGCGCAGGGTTACCAGCAGTATCGGCGCAAGCCAGCCGATCTTGTCGTATGTCGGCAGCAGACCGACTGCGAACGTAGCGCCGCCCATACAGATAATCGTTATCAGAAAGGTGTATTTGCGGCCGACGATGTCGCCGATGCGTCCGAACACGAGCGCGCCGAACGGCCTGACAAGAAATCCTGCAGCGTACGTCGCAAAGGCGGACAACAAAGCCGCCGTGTCGTTGCCTTTAGGAAAGAACAACGCAGCGAAGAACGGCGCGAGCGTCGCGTACAGGTAAAAATCGTACCACTCGAACACCGTACCTAACGAGGAAGCGAAGATGACTCGTTTTTCTTCGCGCTTGAAATCGCTGCCCCCGTGAACTGCGGTAGACGTAGATACAGCCATTGTGCTTCCTCCTAAGGTGTCGAATGCGGCGCTGCCGTAATCGAGTGCCCGGTTATATTTTGTTGTCGTGATAAATTCACGACGTCCCGATGCGCGACCCACGATAGCGGTCAACGCGTCGTTACAGCTATTAGGGAAAACCCTTACAGCTTACGCGGAAACGGCGAACGACACCGGATTTTCAATGGCTGCCGTCATGCAGCCGCAATTCGAGACCGAGCTGCACCAGTTCCGCTACCGATGCTACGTTCATTTTGTGCATCACTTTCGATCGATGAGCTTCGACGGTTTTGACGCTGATGCGTAAGTCATGGGCCGTCGCTTTATTCATCTTGCCGGCGATCACATATCGCATGATCTCGCGCTCCCGGGGGGTCAGCAGTGCAAGCCGGGCGGCGGCTGAATGCGCCCGGCTGCGCTCTCTTCGGCGCCGGGCATCGAACCGCAGCGCGGCATCGACCGCTGCGATCAACGCGTGCGGATCATAAGGTTTTGCGATGAAATCGAAGGCGCCGCTCTTGATAACGCGCACGACGGTCGATACGGTGCTGACTGCACTAAGAAAGATGACCGGCATGCCTGCGCCGCGCCGTTGCAATTCGTCCATCAGCTGCAGATCGCCCGCGCCGGGCAACTGCGACTCGAGCAGGAGGCATCCCGGGTGATCCGCGCTGGTCCGCGCGAGGAACGTCTCCGCGCAGTCATAGGCTGCTACACCGCGTCCAGCCTCCTGAAGCAGCTTGCCTAACGCTGAGCGCGATCCCTCGTTTGGATCAATGATAAATACGGTCGGCGCAGCCGCCAGGCTCATACAAACTCCTCGTCATCCGGCACCATTATCAGCGCCGGACGCCTACCGAAGTCTTTGATCGAGAAACTGCCCGATGCGCTTAGCGAGCTCGTTCTCGTGTCCCGCAAAATAGTGATCGGCACCCGGCACTTCGATTTGCGCGGAGCCCTTGAGCGCACGTAATGTCGCCGCACGCTTGTACGCGTTCTGACGGACGACCGGAAAATCCTGCTGGCCATAAATGTCGAGCACCGGCATTTTCAGATTAGAAATATTCGCAAACTCGCCGCTGCTGATGCCGATGCTCACCCACGCGTCTACATCGCGACCGCCATTCGTAGCAAGAAAATAGTTGCTTATGCGCGCGCCCATACTATGCGACACCAGCCCGATTTTGTGCGCGCTTTTCGAATGTAGAAACGCGATTGCGGCGGTGAGTCGCTCGGCGGAGTCTGTGAATAGCGCAGTGTAATCTTCAGCCGCAGCATCGGCGGCGAGCACAGGCATCTGCACCGAAAGCGTCGTGTAGCCCTCATCAGGCAGCGCGCTTCGCAAAGCGCCTATCAGCGCCCAATCCGGGTGTACCCCGAGGCCGTGCACGATAATGACCGCCGCCCGCGGCTTTGCGGCCTGGGTGTATAGCGCCAGGAATTTGTGGCCCGATGGCTGCGCAAGGTACACCGCATCGCCAACGACCAGGGTCGGCGTGATCTCGTCGTTCCAACGTTTCTCGCGTGCGTAATCGGCTGCGGCAAAAACATTAACCGCGATGAGCATCGCCGCCACGAAAACGTATGCGCGCGCCATTAGCGGCCTTTGAAGTGCGGTTTTGTTTTTGCGAGGAAGGCAGCTACGCCGATGCGGTAATCTTCAGTGTCGAAGCACGCATAGCTCGTGCTCCATTCAGTCGGCGTAATTTCTGCTGTCACGCTCAGCCGCTCGATATACTGCTTATGCCAGCGTGCAACGAGCGGCGCGCCTGCCGCAATGCGTTCGGCAGTCGCATACGATTCATGCTCTACTGCATCGTCGGGCACGACACGATTGACCAGCCGCTTGCTATATGCTTCGCGGGCATCGAATACGCGGCCCTCGAGGAGGATTTCGCGCGCGATGGCCGGCCCCGCCAATGCCAGCAGACCCTGCAGTTCGCCATAGCCCATCGTCAAGCCGAGATTTTTAATCGGCACACCGAACCGGCTGCCCTCCCCGCAGATGCGCAGGTTGCACATCGCGGCGATTTCAAGTCCGCCGCCGACGCATGCACCTTTGATCATCGCGATCACGGGATGCTTGCAGTGATTGACCGCCTGCATCGTCGCGTGAATCAGCTCGCCATATTCATGCGCCTGCCGCGCGTTCGCGCGCTCGGACGCAAATTCACTGATGTCGGCGCCTGCCGCAAACGCTTTGTCACCGGCGCCACGTAGAACGACGCAGCGCAATTGCTCATCCGCCGACAGTTCGCGCATCGTTGTCCCGAGGCGGTCCCACATGGGCTTGTTGAGGGCGTTAAGGCGCGCCGGATTATTCAGCACGACCGTCGCGATAGGACCGTCGCGTGTAACGAGCACCGGCGAGGTCATGGCGTCATGACCGTTTAGTCGAGCTTGATGTTGCCCGCTTTGATGATGCGGGCATACTTTTCCGTTTCACTACGGATGAACGCTGCGAATTCTGCCGGTGAATTGCCGCCAATATCGGCGCCCACGCTTGCCATCTTTTCCTTGACGTCGGGCTGGTGCACTACCTTGATGAGTTCGGCCTGCAGGCGCGCAACAATGTCCTTGTTCACTGCGCCCGGCGCGACGACGCCCCACCACGTGCTCATGTCGAAGCCTTTCACGCCGGCTTCCTCGACCGTCGGCATATCGGGCAACAGCGAAAAGCGCTTCGACGATGTCACTGCGAGCGCTCGTAACCTGCCCTGCCGCACGTAGTTAATGACCGGCGGTATGGAGTCGAAATCGAGATGCACCTGGCCGGAGATCAAGTCGACGATGGATTGCCCGCTGCCTTTATACGGAATGTGCAGCATGTCGACTTTAGCCTGCAGCTTGAAGAGTTCGCCCGCGAGATGCTGCACGGTGCCCGAGCCGGGAGACGCGTACTGAAGCTGTCCGGGCCGCGCTTTCGCGAAGGCGATCAGTTCTTTTACACTGCGCACCGGCACCGAGGGATGCACCACGAGCAGGTTCGGAGCGATGGCCGACAATGAGATCGGCGCGAAATCTTTTTGGGCGTCGTACGGAAGTTTGATCAGCGATGGCAGAATCGTCATCGCCGCAATATGCGCCATCATGATGGTGTAACCGTCGGGCGCCGCTTTCGAGACGATCTCGGCAGCGAGTTGGCCGCTGGCGCCGCCGCGATTGTCGACCACGACCTGCTGACCGATGGCCTCGCTCAATTTATGCGCGACGATGCGGCCGACGATGTCGGTGCCGCCGCCGGGCGGAAAGCCGATGACCATCCGTATCGTTTTCGCCGGATACGCCTGTCCGTAAGCTGCTGTTACCGATACGCACGCGGCAGTCAGCGCGAGCGTGAAGCGAAAAGCTTTGTGCATGACAACCTCTCCGGGAGTTTCGGCGATTATAGGCCGGGACCGGCTGCACGCTTGTGACGTCTGCACGGCACGTCGACTTTGTATTAAGACGCAGCAGCGTGTCGCCCGATTACCGTTTCCCGAAAATATTTTGCAGACCGCCGAGTGCGCGTGAGATCAAAGGCCAGAACAGGAGCACGAGTGCAAGCGTCGTGATCGAGCCGACCAGTCCGTTCGACCAGAACACACCCATGTCTCCGCCCGCGCCGATCATCGACAAGCGAAAGGCATCCTCCGCGCGGTTGCCGAGCACGAGCGCGAGTGTGAACGGGGCGAGCGGGATGCCAATCTTTTTGAATACGTAGCCGACCACGCCGAATGCGAGCATCAGCCAGATGTCGAACATCGCATTCTGGATCGCGTAAGCGCCGACTGCGCATGACACGACGATCATCGGTGCAATGGCGGCGAATGGCACACGCAGGACCGCAGCAAACAGCGGCACGGTCGACAAGACGATCACAAGTCCGACGACGTTGCCGAGATACATCGACGCAATCAATCCCCACACGAAGTCCTTATGCTCGACGAACAGCAAGGGACCCGGATTGAGTCCCCAAACCATCAGACCGCCAAGCAATATCGCGGCAGTTCCGGACCCTGGAATGCCGAGCGCGAGCATCGGCAGAAGTGCGGAGGTGCCCGATGCATGAGCGGCCGTTTCGGGTGCGAATACACCTTCTATGCGCCCCTTGCCGAAGCTCTCTTTGTCATTCGAAAAGCGTTTCGCGAGGTTATAGCCCATGAACGATGCAGCAATCGCGCCGCCCGGGGTAATACCCAGCCAACAGCCGATTGCTGATGAGCGCAGCAGCGTTACCCAGTAACGCGGCAGCTCCTTCCACACGCGCAACACGACGCGCAGGCTGATCTTCGCCGGATGACCACGCAGCGCCAGACGCTCTTCCATCGTAAGCAGTATCTCGCTGATGCCGAACAGGCCGATCACCGCGACGAGGAAATTAATGCCGCGAAAAAGCTCGCTCCACCCGAACGTCATGCGCAATTGTCCGGACACGGTATCCATGCCGATGCCGGCAAGCAGCAGTCCGAGCGTCATCGAGATAATCGTCTTGTGCTTATCTTCGCGCCCCAGCCCCACGAACGAGCAGAACGTAAGCAGGTAGACCGCGAAGAACTCCGGCGGTCCGAAGCGCAATGCAAACGACGCGATACCGGGCGCGAGAAAGGTGATGAGCAGAACTGCAATCAGCGATCCGATGAACGACGATGTAAAGGCTGCGGTGAGTGCTTCCGCGGCGCGCCCCTGCTGTGCCATGGGATAGCCGTCGAACGTAGTCGCCACCGACCACGCTTCACCGGGAATATTGAAAAGGATCGAAGTGATCGCGCCCCCGAAGAGCGCGCCCCAGTAGATGCACGACAGCATGACGATTGCCGACGTCGGATCCATCGTAAACGTGAGCGGCAGCAGTATTGCCACGCCGTTCGGGCCGCCGAGGCCGGGCAGCACACCTACAAAGATGCCGAGCACGAGGCCCACCAGCATCAGCGCCAACGTCTTGAATGTCAGCAAAACGTGAAAGCCGTGCAGCAGCAGTTCGAAGGCTTCCATTGATGACCGGCTAGTGACCGAACAGGGCTTCGAGCGGCCCCTTCGGCATGATGACATCGAACGCGATGTCGAACGTGACGAACATTGCGACCGCGAATACGAAGCTGGTTACCAGTGATTTCCACCACGCAATGTGACCGACGAAACGCATGAACCCCGCGACGAGCAAAAAACTTGCGACGTAAAGACCGAGCCATTGCGTGCACACGCAAAACACCAGGGTGGGTATGAAAACTTGAGTCACCCTGCGCAATTGATCTCGCGTCACAAAGACCTGATCTTCGGACTTGCGATCCCAAAACGCTTTCACGAGGCCGAATACGCTGGCTGCGCCCAATACAACGGAAAGATAGAACGGAAAATAGCCGGCCTTCGGACCATCGGGCGCCCATCCCATCCCCGTGCGCCAGTTATCGAAAGCCATCAGCCCTGCGAAAGCGAGCAGCAATAGTGAAACGACTATATCGACGCTGCGGGTGCCCGCTACCGCGGGAGAATCGCTCGCCGGAGCGCTCGGATCATCGACGACGATTTCGCTTTCGGAATCCGCCATGGGTTTGATTGCTGCTTGAAGGGGTACTGCGGCGTGCCTTGCCGGGCAAGTTGCGCACACGCCTGAACTAGACCATCACTGGGCGACGAATCCCGCTTCCGTCATCAGGCTCTTATTGAGCGCCTCGTCGCTTTCAAGAAACTTGAGCATGTCAGGGCCGGTCAGAAAAATCGGCTTCAATGCCTGCTTTTCCATGTAGTCCTTGTATTCCGCGGTCTGCGACACTTTCCTGAACAGGTCGACATAGAATGCAGTTTGCTCGCGCGTGACCTTACCCGGCAGGAACATAGCGCGCAGCATCAGATACTGGACGTCGAGCCCTTCATCCTTGCAAGTCGGGATGTCGTTCCACGACTGCGTGTCGGTCACCTTCGTTTTGTATGCGATGCGTTCCTTATCGAACACGCAGAGCGCGCGCACCTGGCCCGCGCGCCACACTTCAAGGTTCTCCGATGGATTGTTGACGTTGGCCGCAGTGTGATTGCCGACGAGCTGCGTGGCGGCCTCGCCGCCCGACTTATACGGCAGGTACGCAAACTTGGCACCCGTCTTCTTTTCCATGAACACAGTCAGCACGTGATCCTCCCGCTTCGAGCCCGTGCCGCCCATCTTGAACGGCGGATTCGCGGCCTTGGCGGCGGCGATGAATTCCTTTACGTTCTTATACGGCAGCGTCGTGTTATCCCATAACACGAATTGATCCAGTGCGATGACTGACACCGGCGTGAGTTCGCGCCAATCGAAAGGAATCTTTGCCGAAAGCGGCAGCATGTAGATCAGGGAATAGGCGATGAGCACTTTATGCGGGTCGCCGGTGCTCGACTTCATATGCATCAACGCCTCGGCGCCCGACGCGCCGCCCTTGAGCGTGACGACCATCGGCTGCTTCATGAGATTGTTTTTTTGAATGGCTGACTGCATCATGCGCGCCATTTGATCGGACGCGCCGCCGGCGCCCGCAGCAACAATGATCTCAACGGGTTTGGTGGGCTGCCAGTCGGCGGCTTGCGTGACTTGAGGCAAGGCGCAGATCGCTGCTGCGGCGGCAGTCATCGCGATGCGAGTGGTGGCAAGTGTGTAATGGCATAAAAACCTCATGGCGGTTCCTCCAGTTAGATTTGTTTGATGCGCCGCTGTTGGATGCAGCATGCGAAGTGTTCGCATGTCCGACTCATCTGCACGTTAGGGTAGCGCAAATTCACCGCTTTCATTGCGGCGGAATGCCGGCAGTGCGTACAACTTTTAACCCACTTGTCAGTTTCCGATTTAAGGTAAGCGCTAAATTCCGCTGGCGTATCGCCTAGCGGATCAATGCCGAGACCCTCGTACTTTTGTTTTATCTGATTAGTTGCGAGCACCCGGCGCGCCGTTTCGTTGAGGTGCAGTATCACCTTGCGCGGCGTTGCGGCCGGCGCAAGTAATCCATACCACGTGCTGTATTCAAAGCCGGGAACACCCGCTTCGACCATCGTCGGGACGTCGGGTGCGGCCTCCGATCGCCTCGCGCTTGTTACCGCAAGCGCGCGCAGCCGTCCGCTCTTCGCAAATGGCGCCGCCGATGCAAAAGTCGACAACATCATTTGCACCTGCCCGCCGAGGAGGTCATTCAACGCCGGTCCGGTCCCTTTGTACGGAACGTGGAGCAGGTCTATCTTCAGCTCCATCTTCAGCAATTCTGCGGCCAGGTGAGTACCGCTGCCGGTGCCGGCGGATGAATATGCAATCTTCCCTGGCTGCGCGCGCGCGACGCTCACGAATTCCTTCACCGATTTCGCCGGCACGCTCGGATGAATGACCAGGATGTTCGGCTGCACTGCGATCAGACTGACCGGCGCGAGATCCTTGACGGCGTCGAACGGCAGATTACGATACAGCGCAGCGTTGAAAGCCAGACTGATATTTCCGAGCAGCAGCGTGTAGCCATCAGGCGGCGCCTGCGCAGCCAGGCCGCTGCCGAGCGTGCTGCCCGCCCCGCCGCGATTATCGAGAACCATCGACTGACCCAGCGCGTCGCTCATATCAGCGGCAAAGATGCGGGCGATGATATCGGTGCCGCCGCCAGGCGCAAACGGCACGATCAGCCTGATCGGCTTCGAAGGATAGTCCTGCGCGATGGCGTTGGCCGCGAGTGCTGCGAGCAGCCATAGTCCCGCGACAATGTGCAGCGATTTCATTCTCTCCTCGCTTCGTCGCCCGCATCATATGCAAGTCGATCGATGTAGCGTGCTTGCTGCCCGCGACTGGCTTATACGGTCACGCCCGCTCTTTTTGCGGCGGCGACCAGATAGTCGCGGCCCGCCAGCATATCATCCAATGTGCCGAAGGCGTTCGTGTAGTGGCCTGCAAAGCCCTTGGCCTCGATGCGCTTGAACATATTGCCGAAATCCAGATCGCCTTCGCCCGGTTTCAGATGTTGTTCCTTGCCAAGGCGAACGCAGTCGGCGAGACGGACTTCGCCGACCCGCGCGAAATCAATCGCATCAATGAAGCCATCAACGCCATCAGGCACCAGATGCGCATGGTTGGCCGTAAACGACATGCGGAAGTTCGGCGACTTGATGCGGTCGAAGTAATACATCCATTCGTCGACCGTATGCGCCAGATAGTGCACCTCCGCGTCGGCCGGCTCGCTGTTCAGGTTTTCGAGGTAGAGAATCGCGTTTTTCTTTTCCGCATAGTCGACCATGCGCTGCAGACGCGCGCAGCCGGCTTCCATGCGCATCTCGACGTCAGAGCTGAAGTGATATCCCGCGTGCACAACAATCCACTGCGCGCCGAGCTTGCCGTACGCGTCAATATAACTTTTGAGATATGCATCGACAGCATCGGCGACATATGGCGAATATTCCGCGACATTCACTGCCGACAGGGTATGCAGGCCGAGCGTGATCCCGTGTGTTGCCGCAAGCTCACGCACACGTTCGGCACGCTTGTCGTCGAAGGTGGTGACGGCGTTATCCGCGGTGTCCAGCTGGATGTCGATAAAGCGCACATCGTTTTTCGCGGCCCACTCGATGCCGTCTTCAAGCTTCAGGCGACGTCCGAGATCGATGCCGATGCGATCATGCAGTTGCATACGGCCTTTACCTCGAACGGCCGTACTACTCATGACCGCGCAACGCGCTTGGTGCGTTCAACGGCTCCGGGGCGCGTGCAGCCATCGCGACTTTCTACGCGCGCCGCTTGCGGCAGGATCAGGCGACGCTCAACTTCGGCTGTTTTGCGGCCGGCGCTTTACTCGCAATCAGATATTCCATGGCGGCTGCCGTGCCGCCTTTTTTGTGCGGGATCCCCGCGAGCGCGAATCCCATCTCAACGCCGGCCAGCGTTCCGGCAAGCATCAGATCATTGAAGTCGCCGAGATGGCCGATGCGGAACACCTTGCCTGCTACTTTGCCGAGTCCGCTGCCGAGCGACATGTTGAAATTGTCGAGCACGACCTTGCGATAATCGACTTCGTTATGGCCTTCGGGCATCAGCACTGCAGTAAGCGAACTCGAATATTCAGCAGCATTCAGGCACAGGATTTCAAGTCCCCACGCGCGCACCGCGCGGCGCGTCGCTTCGGCGTGACGGTCGTGCCGCCTGAATACATTCTCAAGACCTTCTTCGTGCAGCATCGCCAGCGCTTCACGCAAACCGTAGAGCAAATTGGTTGCCGGCGTATAGGGGAAAAAGCCGCTCTTGTTGGGCGTCAGCATTTCTTCCCAGCTCCAGTACGACTTCGGCATGCGTGACGTTTTGGCAGCGGCCAGCGCCTTGGCGCTGATCGCGTTAAACGACAATCCAGGCGGCAGCATGAGTCCCTTCTGCGAGCCTGCAACGGTGACGTCCACACCCCATTCGTCGTGCCGGTAATCGATTGAGGCGAGCGACGAGATCGTGTCGACCATCAACAAGGCTGGATGGTTGGCGCGATCGATCGCTTTGCGCACTTCGCCAATCCGCGAGGTAACGCCGGTCGAAGTTTCGTTGTGCACGACGCACACCGCTTTGATTTCCTGCTTGCGGTCGGCCTTGAGCCAGGCCTCGACGGCACCCGCATCAACTCCATGCCGCCAGTCGCCATCCATGAATTCGGGTGCGAGGCCGAGTTTGATCGCCATGCTGTTCCACAACGTCGCAAAGTGGCCGGTCTCGGCCATCAGCACGTGGTCACCGGGCGACAGTGTATTCACGAGTGCCGCTTCCCACGCGCCGGTACCTGATGCCGGAAAGATGACGACCGGCGACGTTGTCTTAAAAACCGGCTTGAGTCCGGCGAGTACTTCATGTCCGAGCTTCTGGAAATCCGGACCGCGATGATCGATCGTTGCATTGTCGATCGCACGCAGTACGCGATCCGGCACGTTGGTGGGTCCGGGAATTTGCAGGAAGTGTCGTCCAGCACTGGCAGGCATAGCGGCCTCGTTCGGGGTGGGGCGGTTGGGCGAGATTAGTTAAGTTGCACAGGGGCGTCAACCCGCGAATAATTGTCAGCCCTTTAGCACGCCATTTGCCGGCGATCCTGACTTAGCTTACGTATGACCATTGCTCCGATCAAGTTTCATCCGCCAACTCGCGAATCACCGCTGGCAACGCGGCTCAGGCGCGAGACGCAAAGTGAAGTGCTGTTCGATGCGTACACGCGCGGGCGCTACTCCACCGATGCGTCGATCTACCAGATCGAGCCCGTCGGCGTCGTGATGCCGAAAACGGAGGCTGACGCCCGGCTCACGCTACAAATTGCACGCGAAGAAGGCGTTGCCGTGTTACCGCGCGGCGGCGGCACGTCACAATGCGGTCAGACCGTTGGTGCAGCGCTCATCATCGATAACAGCAAATACCTGAATCAGATCGTGTCGCTCGATGCCGAAGCGCGGAGCGTCTGTGTGCAGCCCGGTGTTGTGCTGGATCAGCTCGAACGCATATCTGAAGCCGCATGGACTCTGGTATCCCGTGGATGTGTCCACAAGCGCGCAAGCGACGCTGGGCGGCATGGCGGGCAACAATAGTTGCGGCTCGCGCTCCATCCGTTACGGCAACATGGTGCATAACGTCCAGGCAGTAGAGGCGGTGCTTGCGAATGGTGAGGAGTTCCGGTTCGGCGATACACCCGCAGACCTCACGACGCTCGATGCACCCGGCGCTTATATTGATCTCGTCAAACGCATTCGCGGCATCGCCGCGCGCGAAGCGGAAGAGATCGAGCATCGTTTTCCAAAAGTGCTGCGGCGTGTCGGCGGCTACAACCTCGACTCGGTTACCGGCGGTGGCCACAACATGGCCCATCTGCTAGTCGGATCCGAAGGCACGCTCGCCTATTCCAAGCGCTTGCATCTGAACCTGTCGCCGCTGCCGAAGCACAAGACGCTCGGCATTTGTCATTTCCCGACGTTTTACCGGTCGATGGAAGCGCCGCAGCACATCGTCAAACTCGATCCGGTTGCCGTAGAACTTGTCGATCGCACGATGATCGGCCTTGCGCGCGCGAATCCGGCATTTCGGCCCATCGTTGAACGTTGCGTGACGGGCGATCCGGACGCAATACTGCTCGTGGAATTCGCCGGCGATGACCGCAATGAGCAGATTGCAAAGCTAAAGCAACTCGTCGAGCTGATGAGCGACTTGGGACTGCCCGGCAGTGTTGTTGAAGTCACCGATGCCACCCTGCAGCGTGATTTCTGGGAAGTGCGCAAGGCCGGCCTCAATATCATGATGTCCATGAAAGGCGACGGCAAGCCGGTCTCCTTCATCGAAGATTGCGCGGTGCCGCTCGAGCATCTCGCCGAGTATACGGACCGGCTTACCCGCGTTTTCGCAAAACATGACACCACCGGCACCTGGTATGCGCATGCGTCAGTGGGCTGCCTGCACGTGCGGCCGATACTCAACATGCGCGCAGATGGCGCCCACAAAATGCGCGCGATCGCTGAAGAGGCGGCCGATATGGTGCGCGAATACAAGGGCGCCTATTCCGGAGAGCATGGCGATGGGCTGGTGCGTTCGGAGTGGATAGCGCCGATGTTCGGACCGCGCATCACGCACGCGTTCGAGGAGATCAAGGATCTCTTCGATCCGAACGGTCTCATGAATCCCGGCAAAATTGTGCGGCCGTCGAAGATGGACGATCGCTCGCTGTTCCGTTTTAAGCCAGGCTATGCGACTGCGAAGATCGAGACGGCCCTCGACTGGTCCGAGCACGAAGTCCTTGCCGAACAGCACGGACATGGATTCGCGAAAGCGGTTGAGATGTGCAACAACAACGGCCATTGCCGCAAGTTCGACGCCGGCACCATGTGTCCGTCGTTCCGTGTCACCGGAGAGGAGCAGCACCTGACACGCGGCCGCGCCAACACGCTGCGGCTCGCGCTCTCCGGTCAATTGGATATGGACGCCCCGCAGGATGCGTTCACTTCGCAAGCCATGTTCGATACGTTGGAACTCTGTGTGTCATGCAAAGGCTGCAAGCGCGAATGCCCGACCGGTGTCGACATGGCGAAAATGAAGATCGAGTTCCTGCATCACTACCGCCGGCGGCATGGACTGCGCTTGAAAGACCGATTGATTGCGTACATGCCGAGATACGCGCCGCAGGCCGCGCGATTTGCATGGCTTGCGAATCTGCGCGATGCATTACCCGGATTGCCGTCGCTGTCCGAGAAATTGCTTGGCTTTAGCGCGCGGCGATCGCTGCCCCGCTGGCAACGCGATACGTTTCATGAGCGTCCCGGTGCAGAATCGGGCAGCGGCACTATCAACGGCGAAATCGTCCTCCTCGTTGATACTTTCAACAATTATTTTGAGCCGGACAATGCGCGAGCCGCATTGAAGGTGCTGCGCGCCGCCGGTTACGTCGTCCATCTGCCGCGAGCGGTCGATAGCGCCCGTCCGCTGTGTTGCGGACGCACGTTTCTTGCTGCGGGTCTCGTGGACGAGGCGAGATTCGAAGCGCAACGCATGCTTGCTGCTCTTAAACCGTTCATCGAGCGCGGCGTGCCTGTTGTCGGCCTCGAACCCTCGTGCCTGTTAGGCCTGCGCGACGAATTCATGTCGATGCTGCCCGGCGCGGAAACGGCAGCGCTCGCCTCGAATGCGATGCTCTTCGAGGAATTCATCGCGCGGGAAGCGGATGCCGGACGGTTGAAACTCAAGCTCAAGCCGTTGGCACAGAAAAAAGCATTGCTGCACGGGCACTGTCATCAGAAAGCATTCGCCGCGATGCCGGCAGTTACTAAAACGCTGAAGCTCGTTCCCGATCTTGCAGTCGAAATGATCGAATCGAGCTGTTGCGGCATGGCGGGCAATTTTGGTTACGAGGCCAACCATTACGATGTGTCCATGAAAATGGCGGAGGCGAGCCTGCTGCCGACAATACGCGCGGCGGCTGCTGACACAATCATTGTTGCCGATGGCACGAGCTGCCGTCATCAAATTCATGACGGCGCACAGCGCGATGCTGTGCACGTAGCGCGCGTGCTCGAGCAGGCGCTGGTTTAAACGCCGGTCAGTGCTTGGCGCCCATCATGTGATTCGGCAGCCACGTTGCGATCTCAGGGAATATGCATAGAATCACGATCGCGAGGAACATGCAGATCACGTAAGGAATTGTTCCCCACATCACGCGTGTCACCGGTACATCCGGAGCAATCGAATTCACAATGTAGATGTTGAGCCCTACCGGCGGATGGATCAAACCGATTTCCATGTTGATGGTCATGATCACACCGAACCACACTGGATCGAAGCCCGCTGCTGTGATGATCGGGAACAGGATAGGGCTGGTCATCAGAATGATCGCCGCGGGCGGAATAAAGAATCCGCATACGAGCAGGAAGAGATTAATCATTCCCATCAATACCCAGCGGTTGACATTCGCTTCGGCTATCGCCTGCGCCAGCGTTTGCGTCAAATACAGCGATGTAAGCATGTAGCCGAACAGCACGGCAGCCGCGATGATCATGAGGATCATCACCGACTCGCGCGTAGTGTCGCGGAGAATTGCCCACCAGTCCTTGGGCTTCCACATGCGGTAGATGATGAGTGCCATCAGCACGCACAGCGCCGCACCGACGCCGGCCGCTTCCGAAGGCGTTGCGAGCCCGCCATACAACGCGTACATCACGCCGACAATAATCGCTATAAATGGCGCTATCTTCGGTATCGACTGGAATTTCTGTTTCCAGGTGTAACGGAAGTCGGCGGCGTGGGAACGAAACCCGCGCTTCCAGATGATGAATAGCGTCCAGAGCATAAAAAGTGCAGTCAGCAAAAGACCCGGCAGCACGCCGGCCAGGAACAGGCGCCCGATTGAAGTCTCGGTCGCAATGCCGTACAAAATAAAGGTGATCGACGGCGGGATCAAAATACCGAGCGTGCCGCCGGCGCAGATCGAGCCGGTTGCGACATCGTCGGGGTAACCGCGTCGGCGCATCTCCGGGATGCCCATCTTGCCGATTGCCGCGCAGCATGCGGGAGAAGATCCGGTCAGCGCTGCGAAGATCGCGCAAGCGCCGAGATTGGAGATTGCGAGACCGCCGGGCAGGCGGTACAGCCACCGGTCGAGCGCTTCGTACAGGTCCTTCCCGGCGGGCGATGAACCGATTGCCGCACCCATCATGACAAACATCGGAATGGATACGAGCGTGAAGTCATTGAGTCCGGCAAAGAACGTCTCGCCGACGACATGCAGAGCGTCGAACCCCTGAAAGATCACGATGAAGACAATCGAAAGCATACCCAGACCGAAAGCGACGGGCGTCCCGGAGAGCAGCACGATCAGCGTTACTACCAGCACAAGCGCGCCTTGCATGGCTGGACTCATGCCGGCCGCTCCTTTTCAATCCCGAACGGCGCCTCGCGGCCGCTGATCAGTGATAAGAAGTCCACGACGTATTGCAGACTTAGAATGCCGAGCCCGATCGGCATAGACGCATACGGAATCCACAGTCTGACGCGCCACATGGTGTTTGACAGCCAGCGCTGTGCCCATGCTTCATGCCAATAGTTGGCGGCGAGCACCAGCATCGTGAACGAGAATGCCATTGCCACCAGTGTGGCGACGATCGCCAGTACGAAGCGCGCACGCGCACGCAGGTAATGGGGCAACACGTCGACGTTGACGTGGCCGCGTGTCAGTAGTACGTAGGGGCTGCCGATGAAAGTCGCCGCCACCAGACTGTAAGTAACGAAGTCCGTCTGCCAGATCGTGTTTTCATTAAGCACGAAACGCACGAACACCATTTCGCACACAACGACCACCCCGCAAGCAATGAGCGCCGCGGCGACAAAACCGCAAATCTGCGAAAGCAATCTGACTGCGCGGGCAAACGACTCCAAGCTAAGCTCCCTCGCGTTTATGACTCCAATGCCGGGAGCGCTTCCCGGTCGCCCACGGGTTTATGCGGCCGCCTTACTTGACGCTCAGCGCTTCATCGATCAGCTTCTTGCCGTCGGGAACGTCTTTGGCGAATTCGGCGTATGAGCTCTTTTTCGCGACCTCGATCCACTTGTTGAATTCCTGATCGCTGAGGCTCTTGATCTCAACGCCGTGGTCCTTGTAGGTTTTTATCGTCGCGGCGTCGACTGATTCGGCTTTGTCCTCATAGTATTTCTGCGCTTTCTTGCCGGCGGCGATGAGCGCGTCCTGCTGCGCCTTGTTCAATCTGGCGAAACTCTTTTTCGACATCAGCATCGGCTCGTACATCATCCATAGTGCATTGTTGCCCGGTATTGTCAGGCACTTGGCCTGTTCATACAGCCGGAAGGACAGAAAACTTCCCATGCTTGTATCCGTTCCCTCGGCAACACCGGACTGAAACGCACTGTAAATTTCATTCGAAGGGATGGAGACAATCGAGGCGCCTGCCGATTGCCACATCTGCGCGAACGTCGGCCCGGCGGCGCGAAACTTGAGGCCCTTCACATCGGCCGGGTCCAGGATACAACCGCGCTTCGACGCCATTCCGCCACCGAACCACGCATCCGAAAGCACTATGACGCCGGCATCTTCAATGTGCTTGCGAATGTCCTTCATGAACTGCGAATTGTTGAGGCGCTTGGCACGCTCATAATTGCGCACCAGCCCGGGCATCAAGGTCGCGCTGAATACGCGCACTTGGCCGCTTGCGTAATCAAGCGGGAACAAGGTGATATCGAGCTGGCCGTTCACCATCGCGTTCCATTGCTGCTCGGGTTTGAAGAGTGACGCGCCCGGATACACCTGAATATCGAGATCGACACCCGCCGCTTTCGCCTCGCGGGCGACCATCTGCACCATGTCGTCACGCACGTCGCCTTTGCCGCCGGGAAACTGATGGGACGCGCGCAACGTAGTTGCCGCGATTGCGGACGCGCTGAGCACTGCGGCAGCCAATGCCGCAAGCATGCCTATGCACTTAAGATTGTTCATTGACACTCCTCCAGAAATCAAAAATTGCCGGCGCCCGTTTGACGGGCTTTTCGCCGGCCTGTTGTTGTTATCAGACCACCGGCCGCCTGTTCTGTTCCAGCTGCCTGTTATAGAACATGAACCGTATCATATCAATGCTCGAGACCCGCATCGCTTCTTTCGGCGCTTTAGGTAGGATCAAAGCGGCTCACGATATCACTTTCGCCCACGGGCGGTCCGTCAAATACGACATTAATTAGTAAGCCCGCGTGCGTTTGTATGATCACGTTTAGAAGTTGAGCCAGCACACCTAACGACACGTCCACAGGATTTGCTACACCCAGGCGCCGCGCCCGAGTGTGACCCGATAAACCATGCGCTGCTCAATTGACGGCGTAATGTTTTGCCGCACCCACGCAAGCGTATTGCACGCGCTCGGGGAGCAGGCCATACAGATGCCGGGGCACAAAGGAAATGCCTCGATTTACGCATGCCGCATGGCACTTCGCCAGTTGCGACGACATGCTGATGGCGGAATTACATTGGCATGCGAAGGTTGCGGTCGAGTGTAGAATCCGACGGTTCCCGTTCGCCAAAAGAGCGTTCGATGATGGATCGGCGGAGGTTCGTTAGTGCTTGTGCGGGCAGCCTCGTCATTACGCCGTCAATCGTAAAAGCCCAGCCCGCCGGGAAAGTGTATCGGGTCGGGTTTCTTTTGGGTGCTACCGAAGAATCAGTCGTATCACTGTTTCGGGCACTTAAGGAGGGTCTGCAGGAGCTCGGTTACATCGAAGGCCGCAACCTCGTGCTGGACCGCCGGTATGGCGACGGAAAAATGGAACGTCTGCCGGACCTCGCAGGCGAGCTCGTGCGGGCTAAGGTGGAGGTCATCGTTACTGGTACAAACATACATGTCGCGGCTGCTCGACGTGTCACATCAACGATACCGATTGTAATGGTGTTCGCGGATGATCCGGTGAGAGCTGGCTTCGTAGCGAGCCTGGCTCGTCCCGGCGGCAATGTGACCGGTTTGAGCGCTGATGCAAGCAGCGAGCTGTGGGGCAAGTATCTTTCCATGCTCAAGGAGCTCGTCCCCAAGCTTTCACGAGTCGGCGTGCTTGGGCAGATGTCGTCAAATGTCGGCTTCGCGGAACTCGCGGCAGCTTCTCGCAAGCTCGATGTAGCGCTTGACGTCGGCGATCTTCGAACCGCGGAAGACTTGGACGGTGCCTTCGATGCGATGAATCGCAAACACGTCGGCGCCGTGCTCGTCATCGTCGGTCCTCTGACCTATCTGCTGCGACAGCGGATATCGGAGCTCGCGCTGAAATTTCACCTGCCCGCAATTACCAACGTCAACCAGTTCACGCAGGTAGGGCTACTAATGAGCTACGGGCCGAACCTGCCGGATCTTTACCGGCGGGCCGCGAGTTATGTCGACAAAATATTGCGCGGTGCGACAGCAGCCGATCTTCCCGTAGAGCAACCGTCGAAATTCGAACTCACGATAAATTTGAAGACCGCGAGGTCGCTCGGCGTCGTCATTCCAAACTCGCTGCTGTTGACCGCGGCCGAGGTGATTCAATAAGCGTTCAAGTCAGACGAAACGCGCGTCGTCGCTCAGACCTTGCGTTGATACCGGCGTACGAGCGCTTCGTCGACTTCGACGCCCAGTCCGTTGCCGGATGGAACGGTCGCATGCCCTGATGTGAATTCGAGCGGGGCGCGAACGATGTCTTCGGCGAGATACTGGCTCGTCAGGCTGACGCCCCAGTCCAGCGATGGAATAGCCGCCGCCAGATGCAGCACCGCAGACGTGCCAATGCTCGACTCCGCCACTTTGCATGCGAGATTCACTTTCATAGCGAGAGAATCGCACAGTACCGCTGCTTCATAAACGGGCCGCAAGCCGCCGAGCTTGATCGCTTTCAGGCTGCCGCCAAGTGCGGCTGCAGCTTCGTGATGACGGGCGATATCGCCTACGCTGTGCAGACCCTCGTCGACTCCGATCGGAAGGCGACTTGCCGCCGCAACTTTCGCCATGCCATCGAAATCGGTACCGTGTACGGGCTGCTCGAGGAAATTCAATGTCGTGTCGGAGACGGCGTGCACGTATGTGATTGCCTGGTCGACGCTCCAGCCTTGATTTGCGTCCGCGCAAATTAAACTGCCGCTGCCGAGCGCGGCGCAAATCCGCCGTGTGCGCAGCGCATCGTCGGCGGGATTGCTGACGCCAACCTTGATCTTGAATGCGGCATAACCTGCTGCCTTTTTTTCGACGGCTTCGCTAACGTCCGCATCTGCGTCGCCGGTCGCGAGCATCCATAGCGCAGGCACGCAATTCCGGCGCATATCGGAGAACAGCGCATACACGGGCTTACCGCTGACCTTACCCAGCGCATCGTGCCACGCCATTTCGATAGCCGCTTTGGCCGCGTTGTTGCCGTACATCGCGCCGTCCATCAGCGTCGATGCGAATGCAACATCGGATAGCGCACACCCAATGAGCGCCGGTGCCATATAACGCACCGCGATCGTCATGCTCTCCATCGTTTCGCCGGTCATCGTCGGCGCCGATGCCGCTTCTCCCCACCCGCACTGTCCGTCATCCGTCTCGAGTCTCACCAAAACATTATCTGCGCTCGCGATTGCGACGCCGGCCATCTTGATGGGCTTCGACATCGGCAGACTGACAGCGATTGCATCGACGCGTTTGATCTTCGTCTGAATTGCAGTCAGTTGTGCCGGCGCTCGCGCCGGTGTGTCGAGCGGTGTCATGGCACGCGCTATTTTTTTGTTTCTTCGATGCGGCCGATCGCCTTTACGGCGGGCGCAAGCCGGCGGTAATCCGCATCGAAGAATTTTTTAAATTCCGGCGTATCCCGATAGTCCAGCACGACTTCCGCTTTAGCCATTGCATCCTGGAACGCCGGATCGGTCACTGCTTTGCGCACGACTTCCCGAATTTTAGTGAAGGTCGCATCGGGGACGCCGGCTGCGGTGAACAGACCAACCCACAGGTACGCTTCAACATCGTAGCCGGACTCTTTCATGATTGGAACGTCCGGCAGTGTTGATGAGCGCTTGAGACTCGTCAGCGCCAGGGCGCGTACCTTACCGGCCTTGATGTGCGGATAAAGCGCTGCGAGTCCCTGCGCAGTCATATCGACATGTGAGCCGAGCAGTTGAATGATCGCGGGTCCGCCGCCGGTAGTCGGAACATGACGCATCTTGATGCCTGCCGCATCGAGAAACATCGCGACCGGCACATGCGTGATGCCATACGGCCCCGACGACGCATACGACATCTCGCCCTGTTTCGCCTTCGCCGCTGCGACGAACTCTTTGATGGACTTAACCGGATGCTCGCTCGGTACCGAAACGGCGAGAGGATCAGCACTGAGGAGCGCGATCGGCGCAATCTTGTCGAGCGAGTAAGGCGACTGAATTCCGAACAGCTTGTCCTTCTCGACCGCGAGATAAACATTCGGTGTGGTAACGAGGATGTTATATCCGTCGGCCGGCTGATTGGCTACATAGGCCGTACCCGAGGCAGCCGTCGCCCCCGGCTTGTTCAACACCGGCGCCGGCTGCTTGTACAGTTTTTCCAGCACTGCACCGAGTGGTTGCGCGTGGATCTGATTCATGCCGCCCGGTGGATTGGGAACAATGAGATTGATCGCGCGCGACGGGTAATCCTGGGCATAGCCGCTGACTGCGAAGACACTGATGGCGGCAATCAGCAATAAGCGATTCATGTGTTCCCTTTGTCGAGTCGATCGTCGAAACCCGCGCACCGTAACTCTCAACGCGTTGCGGTGTCAACCGCGCTGGCGGTTGGCAACGGCCGCATTCTCCGCTAAGTTACGGCTCCCGTTTGCCGTCAGACCAAGGAAGAACCATGTTCAACCCGTTTCAACAATTGCAGCTCATCAAGGCCGAAGTCTTCATGTCGATGCCGGCCAAGTTTCGCAAAAAATCGCGCAGCGCATGGTCCGACCCGAATCGCCAGGGCGCTGAAGTCGAATGCTTCCTGGAGGGTCCGTCGTTCGACCGTGACGGCAACTTGTGGTTTGTCGACATTCCGTTCGGCCGCATTTTTCGTATCACTCCCAAAGGTGATTGGGAGCTCGTCACGCAATATGACGGGTGGCCCAATGGACTCAAGATCCATAAAGACGGGCGCATATTCATCTGCTGCTATAAGCAGGGGCTGCTTGTACTTGACCCAAAGACCGGCAAGCTGGAGACAGTGCTTGGTTCAATGTACAGCGAAGGTTTCAAAGGTCTGAACGACCTGCATTTCGCCGCCAACGGCGATCTGTACTTCACCGACCAGGGCCAGACCGGCATCGCCGATCCGACCGGGCGCGTATTCCGGCTGCGCGCGGACGGCGGCTTGGACCGGCTTGCGCTCAACGTGCCGAGCCCCAACGGCATTACGCTTTCGACCACCGACAAACATTGTTATGTTGCGGTCACGCGCTCGCAGCAGATCTGGCGGCTGCCGTTGATGGCGGATGGCTCCGTATCGAAGACCGGCGTCGCGATTCAGCTATCAGGCGGCGCGGCGGGTCCCGATGGTATCGAGATGGATGCAGAGAACGGATTGCTCGTGTGTCATCTTGGCGTGGGCGTGTGGCGCTTCGACAGTAACATGCTGCCGACGCATCTCATTTGTTCGGATAACCCGCACCATCATCATCTCGCCAACATTGCGTGCGGCGGGCCGGATCGCAAAACGCTGTATATCACCGAGTCGTTATCGGGCGATATCTTGCGAGCGCAGTTGCCGGTAGCAGGCAAGAAACTATTCGCACATCAGTGACGCCGGTTTCACAAAGCTCAAACTCAACTCCATTTCGCCTTGGTATACGCGAGGCGGTCGGCGTTCCGGCCGGCGTGCTCGCGGCGACTTACATCGGTTTCGGCGCGCTTGCGAACGGCAGCGATGTGCCCGTCTGGGCGGTGGTGGCATCGACGTTTGCTTTATGGGCGCTGCCCGGTCAGCTTGTCATGGTCGACATGTGGGCGCTTGGCGCGCCGGCGATCGCCATACTGCTGGCCGTCATGCTGACTAACGCGCGCTTTCTGCCGATGACCGTAACGCTGATGCCGCTGTTGCGGGATCGCCGGCATAGCGGCTGGTCCTACTATCTCGCCGCGCAATGCGTTGCAATGACGTCCTGGGCGATCTGCATACGCCGCTTTCCGGATATGCCAGCCGCCGAACGATTGCCGTATTTCATCGGACTCTCAGCCGCACTCATCGTCGTCGGTGCGATTGCCGGCACGGCGGGCTTCTATATCGCCGATTCTATTCCGCACGTAATGCAGATCGGCATGGTGTTTCTGGCACCCGTTTATTTCTTCGTGTTTCTGATCGTGCAGGTGCGCACACGGCTCGCCGCGATTGCGCTCATATGCGGCGGTATGGCGGGTCCGCTTTTTTACCTGGTGACGCCACAATGGAGTCTGCTGATTGCCGGCGTTGTGGGAGGGACGGCAGCCTTCTCGATTCATAAACTCGTGAGCCGGACGCATGCGTGATCTTTGGCTCCTTCTACTGTTATGTGCGGCAGGTACAGTCTACTTGTGGCGCGGGCTCGGCGTACTGTTGTCGGGTCGCATAGTAACGGATGGCGATGTTTTCACCTGGGCGACTTGCGTCGCGTACGCAATGATGGCCGGTCTCATCATGCGCATCATCATCATGCCGACCGGTTTGCTGGCAACGAGCCTGCTCACGCATCGTTTGCTCGCCTGCGGCCTGGGGCTGGGCGCGTACTATCTGGCGCGCCGTAATCTGTTTGTCGCAGTCGGCATCGGCGCAGTGGCCATGACGGTTTTGAATTACCTGCGATCTTCTGCCGGTTAGCAGCGGTCGGCGATGGGCGCATACAATGAGAGTTCATGGAGACACCGTTGCCTTCGATAGACGTCACGCGCCAAGGCGACATTGCCACCGTCGCAATCAACAATCGCGGCAAACTGAACGCCCTGACAATTGCCATGTGGGGCGACCTCACGCGTGCGATGCACGAGCTTTCGAGCGAACGCGATCTGCGGTGTATTGTGCTGCGTGGAGCCGGTGAGGATGCGTTCGCAGCGGGAGCCGACATTGCAGAATTCGCGGCGGAACGTGCGACGCTCGAGCAAGCGAAGATGTACCACCATGAGCATGTTAGAGGCGCACTGAACGCGATCGGCGAGTGTCCTCAGCCGACCGTCGCGATGATCAAGGGTCCGTGTGTAGGCGGTGGATTAGAGCTGGCCTGTCAATGCGATCTGCGCATCGCCGGACAATCCGCTCGCTTCGGCGTTCCGATCAATCGGCTCGGGTTTGCGATTGCGTACGACGAACTGGCCGGTTTGCTGGCAGTCGCCGGACCCGCCGTCGCCGCAGAATTGCTGCTCGAAGGCCGCGTATGGAGTGCTGAAGAAGCATTTGCCAAAGGCCTGCTCACACGCGTGGTAGCGGATGATCAGGTCGAAGCGGAGTCGTATGCTGCGGCTCGACGCATCGCAGACGGTGCGCCACTCGTTGCCCGCTGGCACAAGCAATTTATCCGGCGGCTTACAGTCAATGCGCCGAAGCTCACGCCGGCTGAGCTCGATGCGAATTTCGATTACCTCAAAACCGAGGATTACGCCACTGGCATCGATGCGTTTCTGAACAAGAAGAAACCTACATTTAAGGGCACTTGAAATCAGTTGCTAGAGGTCAATGAGAAAAGACTGACCGCGTTCTGCGTAGGCAACGCTTCAATGTCCGCGACCTCTGTCTTCGCTGTGGCTCGCTTTTAAATAGAATAGGAACTAACGATGTCAGGTCCGTTATCACATATCAAAGGTACTCGATCTTTCGCGCGTGCTCGCTGCGCCGTGGGCCGCGCAGAATCTCGCGGACCTGGGTGCTGAGGTCATTAAGGTCGAGCGGCCGGAAAAAGGCGACGACTCGCGCTCGTATGCGCCGCCGTTCCTGAAGGACCGCGACGGCAAAGAGACTCGCGAGTCCGCGTACTTCTGTGCCGCCAATCGGGGCAAGAAATCGATCACCGTCAATATCTCCAAGCCTCAAGGTCAGGCGCTCGTTCGCGAGCTCGCCAAGGCATGCGACGTGCTGGTCGAGAATTACAAGGTCGGTGATCTTGCACGATATGGATTGGGCTACGACGATATACGCGCGATCAACCCGGGCATCATCTATTGCTCGGTCACCGGCTTTGGACAAACGGGCCCGGACCGCGACCGCCCGGGCTACGACTTCATGGCGCAGGGCATGGGCGGACTGATGAGCATTACCGGTGAGCGCGACGACCTGCCGGGCGGCGGACCGCAGCGCGTCGGCGTGCCGATTATCGATTTGACGACTGGCATGTATGCAACGATTGCAATCTGCGCGGCGATTGCCAATCGTGCGGTGACCGGCAAGGGCCAGTGGATCGATGTCGCGCTGCTCGACTCATGTGTTGCTTTCCTCGCCAACCAGGCGATGAATTACTTTGCAACCGGCGAATCGCCGCGGCCGCTCGGCAACGCGCATCCAAATATCGTGCCGTACCAGACGTTCAAGACCGCCGACGGCGCGCTGATACTCGCATGCGGCAACGACAATCTGTTCAATAAATTCTGTGAGGCCGCCGGTTGCGCGCATCTCTTGCAGGACGTGCGCTTCACGACCAACGCCGAGCGCGTAAAAAATCGCGACGAAGTCACACGGCTGCTCAACGAAATCTTTCTCAAAAGGCCCACGCGTGCATGGGTCAAGCTGCTCGACGACGCGGGCGTCGCAAACGGGCCGATCAACACGATCGAAAAAGTATTTGAAGAACCGCAGGTCCAGGCGCGCGGCCTCAAAATCGAATTGCCACACGCTGCCGCAGGCAATGTGCCGCTCGTCGCGAGTCCTATGCGTTTCTCAGAGACGCCGATTCGCCACGAAGTGCCGCCACCGGTGCTGGGCCAGCATACAGACGAGATACTGCGCGGCGTGCTTAAGAAGACCGATGCGGAAATCGCACAACTTAAGTCGGCCCGAATCGTGTAGGGTTACAGAATGCTCTCGATAAATTTCCACTCGGCCGGATCGACGGGCGTGATCGAGAGCCGGTTGCCGCGCTGCAGGAGCGGCATTTTTGCAAGCTGCCGGTAAGTGCGCAGCTCGGTGAGCGGCACGAGCCGCGTTTTTTTCACGAACTTCACATCGACGTGCACCCAGCGCGGGTTGTCGCGCGTCGCCTTCGGATCGAAATACTTGCTCTTCTTGTCGAACTGCGTCTCGTCAGGGTACGCGCGCTTCGATACTTCGGCAATGCCGGCAATGCCGGGCACTTCGCAGCTCGAGTGGTAAAACAATACCCGATCGCCTAACTGCATTTGGTCGCGCATGAAGTTCCGCGCCTGATAGTTGCGCACACCGACCCATGCGCCGGATTTTTTAGGTGCGCGCGCCAGATCATCGATACCGAATTCATCGGGTTCGGATTTCATCAGCCAGTAGCGCATCGGGTGCCCTCAACGGAAATTTGAACCGATAGTTCAATCGCAGAATTTTCACGCGATGCGGCACGCGGTGCGCTAAGATTGCCGGCTGCAAAAAAGCGATATTCGCTATCAGGAGACGAAATGATACGCAAGCTAAGGACAGAACGCGATAACCAACAGTGGATGCTCGATCTGGCGCTCAATATGCGCGGGCGCGTGCAGAATTTCGAACGCGACGATCTTGAAGTGCCCAGCGGCAAGCGCGCACGCAATTACCGCATGCTGCCGAAAGTCTGGCGCGAAGCGGCCGAGCGACAGGAAACGCTTGCACGGCGCGCCGAAGCGCAGGGTGCGAACGCGACCGCAACGCATCACTACGATCATGCAATCGAAGCGTATCGCATGGCGCAACATCCGATCTTCTTCGACAACCATCCGGTCAAGAAAACGCTTTATCGCAAACTCGATGAGATGGTCGATCGCCGCTGCAACGTTGCTGAGTATCCGATTGAGCGCGTTGAAGTACCGTTCGATGACGGCAAAACGATCTCGTGTCTGTTTCATATGTTGCCGGACCGGCGCAAGGCACCGGTGGTGATCTACGTGCCTGGCATGGATCAGACCAAAGAAGTGTTTCCCAAGGCGAGCCACAACATCGCACTGTCGCGCGGCTTTCACGTTCTCGCGATGGATGGACCGGGCCAGGGCAACTCGAACATGCAAAAAATCCGTGCCGTCGGCGATAACTACGAGCGCGCGGGTGCGGCCGTAATCAGCTATCTCATGAAGCGTCCGGAAGTGGATAAAAGGAAAATTGCAATTTACGGCATCAGCATGGGCAGCTACTGGTCGCTGCGGCTGTCGAGCTACGATCATCGCGCCGCGGCGGTGGTGAGTTCCGTTGCCTGCTTCAATCCCAACAACACCATCTTTACCCAGTCATCGCCGCGCTTCAAGCAGATGTTCATGTATATGGCGGGCTATGACGATGAGGACAAATTCGACGTCGAAGTTGCGCGTGGCATGACCGTGCGCGGCTATCTCGACAAGATCAACTGCCCGACGCTGCTGGTTACCGGCGAGTTTGATCCACTTTGCCCGCTCGAGGATGCGGTCGAAGCTTACGAAGATTTACAGGTGCCGAAGGAAATGTGGGTATTCGAGAATCAATATCACCCGCTATGGGGCATCGCCAACTTAGGCGGAATGGACTGCCACGATTACGTGCTTGACTGGCTGCAAGGCGTGTTCTCCGGCAAACGCATGCCGAGAAAACCGGGGCGCGTCGCTTATATCAAGGAGCATGGCGATGGGCCCTGGGGCAAGTGCGAGTGGACGCCGCCGATAAAGCGCGGGCAGGCGTACTTCTAGGGCGCGATTTCGAGCGCGAGCCGGCCGCTCGTCGCATTACGGCGAATGAGGTCATGCGCCTCTTCGACGCGCTCTAGCGGAAATGTAAGTGTGACGACGGGCTTGATACGTTTCTGACGTACGAGCTCGAGCGTTTGCGCGATCTCTGCCGCGTTCACGTAGCGCGACGCGTGCAGTTCGAGCCCGCGGTGGAGAAATTCGATCGGATTGATGCTGAAGGTCGGGTCTTCGCCGTAGACCGCCTTGGGCTGCGCGCCGATGATGACCAGCCGGCCGCCCATCGCGAGCGACTGTAAACCGGCCTCCAGTGTGTCGCGCCGGCCGACGATATCAATCACCGCGTCGACGCCGAGTCCGTTCGTCAGCGCTTTAGCGCTCTCTGCCAGCTTCGCATTGCGCGTATCGATCACTTCGTCGGCGCCCATGCTTCGCGCGAGTGCAAGCTTGTCCTCACCGATATCCGCAGCGAGCACCCGTGCGCCGCATAAACGGGCCATCTGCACCATGTGGATGCCGACGCCGCCGCCCGCACCGACGACTAACACGGTATCGCCGGGGCCGAGCCGCGCTTCGCGATGGCACGCGTGATACGGCGTGGCAATCGCATCCGAAGCGACGGCGGCATCGACATCCGTCACGCCCTCCGGGATCAATACCGTGTTGCGCTCCGGCAGCACGACGTATTCCGCATAACCACCATTGGTTGCGCTGCCGACATTTCCGCCGGGATGGAGGCACAACGTTTCGCGGCCGCTGCGGCACTGGCGACATTGGCCGCATGTCAGATAAAAATGATTGGTAATGCGCTGGCCGACTTTGACCGTGTGCACGGCGCTACCGATCGCTACAACCTCGCCCGCTATCTCATGACCCGGGATGCGCGGGTACGATGTAACGCGTCCCGGCGTTGCAATGAGGTTGACGACGGTGAGGCCGACGCCGCAAGCGCAAACACGTACGAGAACATCCGTCGGACCGGCCACAGGTATCGCCACATTTTCAAGTGTGAGCGGTTGGCCGAGACCGCGCAGCACCATCGCTCTCATCGAACCTTGTTTGTGAGGTGAGGCCATTAACCGGCACTGCGCTGGAAGCGCAGGACATAAATGCCGTGATTTTTGTCGGAAACGAAAATGTTGCCGCGACAGTCGGCGAGCACATCTTCAGATTGCGTGACGAGCCCTGTTTTGGGCAGCGGTCCACGTCGCACTGTCGGATCGGGCGGAAGGAAGTAACCGATTTCCTTGGGTGCCCGTTCGTCGCTGATGTCATAAGCACGTAACCCCGCGTTGAAATAGGTGAGAAAAACAATATTCTCATCCTGCAGCAGGATGTCCTGAAATTGCGGCTGATGCTGATTGTGCGGACCGAATCGTCCGGGGCGCGCGCAGAAATTCGGCCATGATGCGTCGAGCGGTGGATGGGGCAGCGGGAAAAGGGAAATTAGACGCGGCCGTGTTTCCACGCTGACATCGACGATACCTGCGAAACCCAGTGGCTCGTCGCAATTCTCCGCAATGGCTTCAGAATTCACGATAACCAGCGGACGCTTGGTGAGCGGCAGCGCCGTGTGCACTGCGATGCGCGAAGCAAACGGCGGCGAGAACGGCAAATCACTCACGAGCTTCGGCGCCTTGACATCGCTGATGTCGAGAATGACAAAGCCGCCGCCGCCGTACGGCAGATACGCGCGCTCGCCCATGACATAGGCGCCGCCGTGCAGGAGTGTGTCGCGCGGCGCGCCGCTCTCACCGCCGGCGATCCACTGACCCTTGCGCCACCAACGGGAGATCTCGCGCGGATTCGCCGGATCATCGATATCGACAATCTCGTAGATGTGGCCTTCGTATCCGTCCGGCAGCGCCGTCGTGTGCACATAGCGTCCACCGGCGTAGTAATTGCGATGAGTGCCTTTGCCGCCGGTTTTGTAATGACTGAGTTGTTTTGGATTTTCGGGATCCGCGAGGTCCCAGAGGATAAATCCTTCGTCGAACTTGCCGCTGCCATCGTCGCCCCAGCCCGGTGGAATGCGCTCCATCGATGTGACCATGCGGCTGTCCGCAGTCTGCACCTGCAGTGTCCAGGTGTTCGGCGGGCCGGCAATATAGCGCACGAAGCGCGGCTTGCGCGGATCCGTCACTTCAACGATGGACCAGCCGCTGCACCAGAACTGCGCAACATATAAGTACCAGCGGTCGCCCGCTTTGTGCAGCGCCATTTTGAAGCCGGGCCGGTCTTCGAGGCCGATGTAGCCGATCGGCTCGAAACCTTTGCTGTACGCCTTTCCTGCAGGGAAATTCATGACATGTCTTTCAGATCCGGTATGGAAGCACAATTCGTGGCAAGGACCATTCACTCCATGCTGATACCGAGCCGCTTGCCGAGCGCACCCCACTTGTCCGCTTCTTTGTTGATGAACGCCGCAAACTCGGCCGGTGTATTGCCGATGACATCGTTGCCTTGAGCGACCAGCGTTTGCCGGACTTCGGGCATCTTCAGCACGCTCACGACGTCGCGATGCAACCGATCGACAACCGCCCCCGGTGTTTTTGCCGGCGCCATGAAACCGTACCAGATCAACGCTTCATAACCGGGTACACCGGTTTCATCGATGGTCGGGATTTCAGGGAACGCTTCCGAGCGCTTCAACCCGCTCATGCCGAGCGGGCGCAGCTTTCCAGCTTTCCACAGCGGGGCACCGGTGACCGGATTGGAATATGCGATCTGCAGCTCGCCACCGAGCAGTGCTGTCATGACTGAGGCCACGCCCTTGTAGGGAACATGCGTCATCTGTATGCCAGCCATTGAATTGAGCAGTTCCGTCATCAGATGCGGCGAACTGCCCGGCCCGGACGTTCCGTAGTTGAGCTTGCCGGGGTGCTCTTTGGCGTACGCGACGAGCTCTTTGATTGTCTTTATCGGCTGTGACGGATGCACGAGCAATACAAGCGGTGTGGCGAACACTTCAGTTACCGGCGCAAAATCTTTGATCGGGTCGTACGGAAGTTTTTTGAAAAGCTGCGCGCTTTGGGCATGCGTCGAAAATACGAGCAGGAGCGTATAGCCATCGGGGGCTGCCTTGGCGACGAGATCGGTGCCGACAATCCCGGACGCCGCAGGACGATTATCAACGACGACCGGCTGGCCGAGCCGCTCGCTGAGCCGTGCACCAATGAAGCGCGCCGTGTAATCGCTGCCGCCACCGGGCGCGAGCGGAACGATGACCCGCACAGGGCGCGCTGGATACGGCTGAGCGACGGCGGTCACGCTGGCGACTAGCGCCGCCGCAACGAAGATAACCGAAACGATGGTCGGTTTCAATGTCGGCAATTTCTGTAAGGAGCGGTAGTGTAACAAGCCGTCTTAGGGAAAACAGCAAGCGTGTCTCGCACGCCGATCACCCGCCATCAAAGAGCGCGGCTGCGTTAATATCGCGGCTTTTCGGCTACACAGTGATGCGTATGCAAAAGAGCACGGTGATTTCGCCGGTGATGCGCAAGCTGAGTACGTATATTGCGCAAGCGCCGCGCAAGGCGCTGCCGGCGAAGGTTGTCGAGCGCGCAAAGCATCATCTGTTGGATACGATTGCGGCCATGGTATCGGGCGCCCCGCTGTTGCCCGGCCGTCGCGCGATCGAGTATGTATCCGCGCTCGGCGGAGTCGCGGAAGCGTCGATCGCCGGCACGGCTGTCGTTACGTCCGCGTCGAACGCCGCGCTCGCTAATGGGATGCTCGCGCATGCGGATGAGACGGACGACGCGTACTACCTGGCGCTCGTCCATCCCGGTTGCAGCGTCGTGCCGGCTGCCCTTGCCATGGCTGAGCGCAATCACTCCGACGGCAGTGCCCTGTTGCGTGCGATTGTGCTTGGTTACGACATCTGCGCACGAATGTCCAAGACGCTCGGCATCGAACGATTCAGAAGCTCGGGACATTCGACGCACAGTTACGGCGGCACGTTCGGTGCGGCGGCGGCCGCGGGCGCATTGGCGCGCATCAATGCTACGCAGGCGCGCTATCTCCTTTCGTACGCTGCACAGCAAGCGTCGGGGTTGTCGTGCTGGGCACGCGATGTCGAGCATATCGAAAAAGCGTTCGACTTCGGCGGCATGCCGGCGCGCAATGGCGTAACTGCGGCGACGATGGTCGCCAGCGGCTTCACCGGCGTCGACGATGTTTTTGCGGGCGATCGCGGATTTTTCCATGCGCACGAGCGTTATGCGCAACCTAACCTGCTCGTACACGGGCTCGGCAAAGAGTTCGACATCATGCAGACCGCCATCAAGCGGTGGCCGGTAGGCTATCCGATTCAGGCACCGCTCGACGCGTTGTCAAATCTAATGCGGGCTCACACAGTGGGCGTGGATGACATCGAAGAACTCATAATCACGCTCGACGAGCAAGGCGCGCGCACAGTGAGCGGTCGCCTGATGGCCGATATCAACATTCAGCATCTGAGCGCACTCATGCTGCTCGACGGCGAAATAACGTTCGCGTCTTCGCACGATAGCCAGCGCGTACGTGATCCGGCGATTCTGAAATTGCGCGAGCGCATCAAGCTCGTCGGAAGTCACGCGCTTACCAGGACCAAAACGACGCAAGCCATCGTCGAAATCAAAACGCGCAGCGGCGGGCGCCTGCGTCATCATACGAAAGCGGTTTACGGCAGCGCGACCAATCCGATGTTGCGAGTAGACGTTGCCGCAAAGGCGCGCGGGCTGCTTGCACCAGTGCTTGGTCCGCAGCGCGCGGAGCGATTGATCCGGGCAATTTGGGAGATCGAGCGCACGCCGGACGTGCGGCGGCTGCGCAGGCTGTGGAGCGCCGCTCAGTGAATTATCGAACATCGCAGCGCATACAAATAGGATCAGACATGTTCGTAAAAGCACTGTCGCTATTACTGCTCGCACTGGCGGTGGACCATGCGTTCGCGCAAGGCACCGCATATCCGGCGAAACCGGTACGCATCGTCGTGCCGTCGTCCCCCGGCGGTGGGACCGATATTCTGGCGCGCCTTCTGGCGCAGAAGCTGACTGAAAATCTCGGCCAGCAGTTCGTTGTCGAGAATCGTCCGGGCGCAGGCCAGATCATCGGTATTGAAGCGGTTGCGCGTTCGGCGCCCGATGGCTACACATTATTGATGGCGGCGAGCGCCATTGTCATCAATGAGGTGCTCTACAAAAAGCCGCCATATGACACGTTGCGGGATTTTGCACCGATTACGCTTGGCGCATCGCTGCCCAATATTCTCGTGGTGCATCCGGCGCTGCCGGCGAAATCGGTACGCGAATTAATTGCGCTCGCGAAGGCGCGTCCGGGGATGCTCAACTACAGTTCCGCCGGGAGCGGGACTTCGCCGCATCTTTCGATGGAGCTGTTTCGCATCATGTCCGGCATTACGCTTACCCACATTCCATACAAGGGAACGGGTCCTGCAACGGTCGATCTCGTTGCCGGCCAGGTGCAGTTATCGATGCCCAACGTGCTGACTGCGTTGCCGCAAATCAAAGGAGGCAAGCTGCGCGCGCTTGGCGTCACCAGCGCAAAACGCGCGTCGGGACTGCCCGACATACCTGCGATTGCGGAGGCCGGTGTACCCGGTTATGAGGCAATTCAGTGGTATGGACTACTGGCGCCGGCAGGAACATCGCGCGACGTGGTCAATAAACTACAGAGCGAAACGGCGAAGATTCTCGTTTTACAGGAAGTGAAGGAACGCCTCGCGGCGGATGGCGCCGACGCGGTTGGCAATCGCCCGCAGGAATTCGCCGCTTACATCAAGGCCGAGATCGACAAGTGGTCTAAGGTCGTCAAGGCAGGCGGAATTACGCTCGAGTAACTGCCGCGTTTTGGACAGGCAAAAAAATTGCGGTGCTGTGACCGCAATTTTTTGTGTATGGCCCCCCGCAAATGCCGTTGAACCCGCTTCTTGAACCAAAGGCTCAAGGGGTCGCTTTCCGGGCACATCAGGCGCTTCCACATGGGACGCGCACAACAGTACCCTTTGGTCCGCAACCGATTAACAAATATTGGTTCAAAGAATTAAAGGCCCTGACGAACACCGCAGGGGATAAGACTTTGTAGCCGGCCGTCGTTCGGCCGCTAAAACAACTTCTCCTGATCAGCAAGCGCCTGATCTAATGTTGTCTCGATGCTTTCCATTCTACGCTTGAACTCGGAGACGTCAAAACTTCCGAGCCGCACGGTTAAAAATTCGTGCGAGATATTCAGCGCTGCCATGATGGCGATGCGATCGATGCTGGTAATTTTTCCCTGTTCTTTGATTTCCTGCATCTTTCGATTCAGATATTCGACTGCTTGCTGCAGACCCTTCTGCTCGTCGGGCGCGCAGGCAACGCGAAATTCGCGGCCCATAATGCTGACTTGCATGCCTGTTGCGTCAACGCTCATGGTTGAGCATCCGGGATTTGTGTAAGCAAAGCTTCGAGACGCGTTTTGGCGTCACTGATTTTTTCCGCTAACTGCTTGTTCTCGTTTTGCGATGACGCGAGCTGCTGACGAAGTTCGTGATTGTCTTGGCGCAGCCGCTGACAGAGTGCGACGAACTGGTTTATTTTGTCCTCGAGGGATCGAATCTGATCGTCCATGGCCCGACACTATAGTTTCAAAAATCCTGTCGCGTCAATATCTAAGCCGGATTTATGAATGTGATTTGATATTAGCGTCATGGTGATCGCGCTATTGCGCTGATTTTGTTCAACCTGTTGCGCGAATGAGCAGAATAAAGCACAGGTCGCGCTACAATCGCCTCGTCGCGGCGGCTTTACGCATTCGTTGCGATATGGTTCCAGGTGCCCGCAGTGATTTAGTTTTAAGCGTGGGATAATCGGGAAACAAGTGCGTGAAGCATGAATCGGGAGTCCGGATTCCGCTTGCATGGAATAACGGTCGAGTACCTGGTCATGCTTACAATTCTTGTGCTGCCCCCGCAACGGTAAGTGAGCGCGGGTGCGTCAACATTGCCACTGAGCGGACAGCGCTCGGGAAGGCGACGCGCCAAATCTCATAAGCCCGTAGACCGGCCTCGAACCACTGGGTAGGCAATGCCGCGGGGATGCGGTGTGCGGATGCCAGTGGCGTCGCTGTTACTTATTTCCCCGGTATTTCCATTGCGAAGAATTCGCGTGCGGCGGGCGCGCGTCAACGGGGAAATATCATGCATCGAAATAAAAAACATAAATCATGTCTCGGAGCGCTGTATGCGTCGATCGTTCTGTCGACCACCGCGACATCCGTTTATTCACAACAGCAAAAACCACCGATGGTTGCGGATGAGGTCGTGGTCACTGCGACACGCTTCGCGGATCGCTATCTCGATACGCCCGTAAACATGACGGTGATTACCGCCGAAGACATCGCGAACAGCACGGCGAGAACGCTGCCCGACTTGCTGTCCCAGCAAGCAGGTATCACGGCGCATGATCTGTTCGGCAACAACGCAGCCACGACGACTGTCGACATGCGCGGTTTCGGCGCCACCGGCGGACAAAACACGCTGATTTTGCTCGACGGCCGGCGCATCACCGATATCGACTTATCCGGTGTGCAATGGTCCGCAATTCCGTTTGCTGCGATTGAGCGCATTGAGATCGTTCGGGGCGGCGGCGCCGTACTGGTACGGCGAAGGCGCCAGCGCCGGCGTGATCAACATCATTACGCGGTCGCCGGTAGCTGGAGGACGTAGTGCGACCCTCTCGGCACGCGCGGGCTCGTATGACACCTTCGAAGAGCAGATCAACGCTAACTTCATGGGCACGCGCGCAGGCGTCAATCTCACGGCAAGCAATTTCAATTCACAAGGCTACCGCGAGAACAACCAAAATCGTCAGACCAACGGGCTCGCGGATTTGCGCTGGCTTACCGACGGCGGTGATATTTCGCTCAAGGCTACCAGTGATAATCAGGGAATCCGGCTACCGGGCGCCCGGCAGGTGCAGCCCAGTGCGAATGTGAATCAGCTAGAAACCGATCGACGAGGCACTTCGACGCCGCTCGACTACGCGCAGCGCATCGGCAACCAGGCGCTTGTCGATTGGCGGCAGCGCTTTTCGCTCGGCGAACTTATAATCGGCGCAGGTTATCGCACCAAGAAGCAGAACGCTTATTTCGACTTCAGCGGCTTTCCCGACTACCGCGTTACGGATCTCAACGTGTGGTCATTTACGCCGCGCGTGCGTATCGCGCAGCCGCTATTCGGCCGTGACAATACGCTTGTCCTCGGCTATGACAAATATCGTTGGGATTACCGGCTCGACAAGTCGATTTCGACGGTCGCGATCACACAGCCGATCAATCGCGTCAATGCGACGCAGGATACAGAAGCGGTGTACGCGCAAAACACGACACGTGTCACTCGTGACATGACACTGGTGCTCGGATGGCGCAGCGAGCGCTTTAAAGTCAGCGCGAACGACGTCTTCGATCCGAATGCGCCGGGCGCAGCTTTCGGAGCCGGTGCGACACCTGCATCACAATCGACATCGACATATGCGTACGACGTGGGTTTGCGCTACCAATGGACAGCAACGTGGGCGCTGATCGGGAAGTTTGGCCGCAGCTACCGTTTTGCGAATATCGACGAAACGTACGAGACGTCGGACTGCATTCGCGCCCGAGTTTCAATTTCTGCGTCCGCAGATCAACCACACGAGCGAGATCGGCACCGAGCTCAGGGATACACGGGGCCGCCTCAGGGCGACGCTCTTCAACATCAATGTGACGGATGAAATTCATCTCGACCCCTTCACCAGTGGCATCGGTAATACGAACCTGCCGCCGTCCCGCCGGCGCGGTCTCGAACTGGATGGCCAATGGCGACCGCAAGAGACGCTGACCATAGGCGCGGCGTATACATACACGGATGCAACCTTCCGCGAAGGCGTGCTGCCCGGCGGCGCGTTCACGCAAACGAACATCGTCATTGCCGGCAAGCAGGTGCCGCTCGTGCCGCGCAACAAGGCAAGTCTTAGCGCGTGGTGGACCTTCATGCCGAAATCGAGACTAAGCGCAAGCGCAACTTACGTCGGCAGCCAGTACATGGATAATGACGAAGGCAATACGCTGGGCGTGAAAATCCCTGCTTATACGGTTGCAGATCTCAAGCTCGCTCATGAGACCGGGGCCTGGCGACTTTCAGCCGGTATCAACAATCTATTCAACCGTAAATATTATAACTACGCTGTACGCAGCCAGTTTGTGGTCGACCGCTACAACGCTTATCCGTTGCCTGAGCGTAACGCTGCGGTCACCGTCGAGTACGCGTTTAGATAGATATCGCTGATCTGCTCGCGTACCGTGACGCGCAGGGCAGGCGTACGTCGGCTTGTGGCTTGACGACAAGTGGAGGGCGGCGCTTGCTCCAATGGCGCCCTCCGGCGGCCACGCTCAATAGATTCGCGACACTAAGTTTGTTATTGTGGCGCCCATGCTGCAAATGACCAGCGCCGAGCTTTATCTGCGGCTGTTGAAATACGTGGCGCCGTACTGGCGCATTTTCGCGCTATCTCTCGTCGGTATGGTGGTCGTTGGTCTAACCGAGATTGCCTTGCCGGCGATGATGAAGCCGCTGCTCGACGGCACGTTTGTCTACAAAGATGTGACGCTCATGCGCTGGATGCCCGCCGTGATTCTCGCGTTGGTCGCGGTGCGCGGCAGTGCTGAGTATACGGCGGCATATTGCATCAACTGGGTCGGCAACAAACTGGTGATGGATTTGCGCGAGGCGATGTTCAGCAAGCTACTTGCGCTGCCGACCGCCTACTACGATGATCATGCGAGCGGAAATCTGATCTCGAAACTGACCTACGACGTCACGCAAGTGACTGCGGCAGCGACCAGCGTTCTAACAGTGGTATTCAAGGACACTGTTTCCCTTATCGGCTTACTGGCATACATGGTGTGGCTCAACTGGAAGCTCACATTGCTCGCGATCGTCATGACACCGCTGATCGTAGGCGTCGTGCGAGTTATCAGTCTTCGCTTGCGCAACAGCAGCCGTGCCGTGCAGCAGTCCATGGGTGACGTTACCCAGGTCCTGCAGGAGACCATCGAAGGCCACAAAGTCGTGAAGCTGTTTGGCGGCCAGCGCTATGAGGCGGATCGCTTCCGCACCCAGGTAAACAGCGTACGGCGCTTCATGATGAAGCAGACAACCGCTGCCGCCGCCAGTGTGCCCGTCGTGCAAATGCTCGCCGGTATCGCGCTCGCTGCTATCGTCTATCTCGCAACTCAGCAATCCAACGCCAACCAGATCACAGTCGGCGAATTTGTCTCGTTCGTTACTGCCATGCTGATGCTGACGGCGCCCCTCAAACGGGTGACCGGTGTGAACGAGCCGCTGCAGCGGGGACTCGCGGCGGCGGAAAGCGTCTTCGAGCTCACTGATCAACCGCCTGAGCGCGATCCGGGCCGTGCAACGATCGAGCGCGCGCGCGGCGAGATCCGCTTTGAGGATGTCACATTCTCGTATAGCAACGCGAATACGCCGGCGATCGATGCGCTGAATCTCACCATAAAGCCGGACGAAACCGTCGCGCTGGTGGGCCCGTCCGGCAGCGGCAAAACGACGCTTGCGAATCTGGTGCCGCGCTTCTACCGGCCGGCCGGCGGGCGCATCCTGCTCGACGGGCACGACCTTGAAACGCTCACACTCGCCAGTCTGCGCGCCAACATCGCGCTCGTCAGTCAGGACGTCGTGCTCTTCAATGACAGCGTTGCCGCAAATATTGCGTATGGCGCCATGCGCGACACGAGGGAAGCCGAAATCGTTGCTGCCGCGCAAGCCGCACACGCCATGGAATTCATCAGCCACATGCCGCAAGGGCTTGCCACACTCGTGGGCGAGAACGGCGTCAGACTTTCCGGCGGGCAGCGGCAACGGCTTGCCATCGCGCGCGCGCTGCTCAAGAATGCGCCGGTACTAATTCTGGATGAAGCGACTTCAGCGCTCGACTCCGAATCGGAGCGCCACGTGCAGGCCGCGCTCGACACGCTCATGCAAGGCCGCACCACGATCGTCATCGCGCACCGGCTCTCCACCATCGAAAAAGCCAACCGAATTGTCGTGCTTGACCGCGGGCGCATCGCCGAAATCGGCGCGCATCGCGAATTGCTTGCTGCAGATGGAATCTATGCGCGCCTGTATCGCATTCAATTTGCGCCGGCACGCGCGGGCGCTTAGCTCACGACAGGATGACGTGCTGCTGTTGAAGTCTTCGCAGAATAGCCGCTCAACCACCACAACAGGCTGCCAGGCAGGCTTGCGACTGCGAGGGTAAGGCCGAACAGGACGGACATGGCGAACGCAGCGCCGGCCGGGACGTTGATAAAGCCGAAAGCCACGACCATGGCGCCTTCGCGCAAACCCCAGCCGGCAATCGAAACGGGAATAACGGTCACCAGAATTACCGGCGGAACGAGCAACACACAATCGCGGACCGTAACATCGATTTGCATCGCACGCGCGATGGCAAACACGATGACTGCGAACCCGAGGAAGCTCATGATCGACAGCCCCACCACAGGCACCGCGTAGCGCAGGTGGGACAGCACTTTGCGCGAGAGCTTGGCGACATCGACCAGCGCGCGCACGGCGCGCCAGCGCAAGGCGAAGCGCGGCAGTTTGGCAAGCGCCAGAAAAGCGACTGCACCGGCGAGCCCGGCAAGAACAACGCTCGACAGCGCCCAGCGCGCAACCGGATCGATGACGACGTCCAGGAGCCACGGCAGCCCTATTGCGGCGAGAACGAGTAACGACACCAGCGATAAAAGCCGATCAACGACCACTGTTTTCACCGCGATGCTGAGGACGAGCCCTGCACGGTAAGCGCACCACACGCGCATGGCGTCGCCGCCGACGGATGAGGGCAGCGCCTGATTGAAGAAGTGCCCGATCAGGTACAAGCCGCAGCGCCGTTTTGAAAGTCAGGCGATGACCGGTCGCATCGATCACAGCCATCCAGCGCAGTGTGTGCAACAGCGCAATGCCGAGAGCGATTGCCACGACAAGCACGAGTGTCCCTACATCCACCTTCATGAAATGCGCGGCGACGCCTTTCACGTCGAAGGCGTGTACGACGATCGCGACCATCGCTGCAGAGAGCGTGATCTTAATGAGCGGCTTGATCAGTTGCATGCCCTTTGAGCACTGAAATAGGCGTGAATCGCGCCGGCAATCCGAGCGGCTGCATGACCATCGCCATATGGCGACCCGCCGGTTGCCATGCGGGCGTAGGCCACATCATCAGTGAGCAGCTCGCGCACGGCATTTACGATTGCTAAACGATCGGTGCCAACCACCTGAGCAACACCGAGATCAACGGCCTCCGGTCGTTCGGTCACCGTGCGCAAAACGAGCACCGGCTTGCGCAGCGCAGGTGCCTCTTCCTGAATTCCACCGGAATCGGTCAGTATCAGACGTGCATGCGCCATGGCAGCGACGAGGTCCGGGTAGGGCAGCGGCTCACTCAATGTCACTTGCGCATGACCGGCGAGCTGCGCCTGAACGGTCGCGCGGACATTCGGGTTTGGATGGACCGGGTATAGCACTTTGAGCTGCGGAAACTGGCGGCAAACATCAAGTATGGCGTCACAGATCGAAACGAGCGGCGCGCCGAAGTTTTCGCGCCGGTGTGCAGTCAGCAGGATATCGTGATCAAAGCGCGGGCCGCCGCCGGCGCGCAACTTCGCAGTCGTGAATTGCAGCGCATCGATCACGGTATTACCGGTGAGGTGCGCAGCGGATTTCTCCACGCGTTCCGCGATGACGTTATCCAGGGCGCGCTGTGTTGGACAGAAGTGAAGCCGGGCAAGGCGCGTGACCGCGACGCGGTTATATTCCTCGGGAAAGGGATTGGCGAGATCGAATGTGCGCAGGCCGGCTTCGACGTGAGCAAACGCAATTCCATCGTAGAAGCACGCGAGCGCCGCGCACATCACCGTCGTTGTATCGCCTTGCGCAATGATGAGGTCGGGCCGTGCCGCGGCAAATCGCCGCGTGAACGCCTGCATCAACCGTGCCGTCAGTTCCCCCAGCGATTGGTTGTCGCTCATCACGCGCAGGTCTTCATCGAATCCGAGCTCGAACCACTGAGCAAGCGGCGCCAGGAGATCGCGATGCTGACCCGAGCACAAAACGTTGACTTTGAATCCGGAGTCCGCGCGCAGCGTACGAATTACCGGCGCCATCTTGATGACTTCGGGCCGCGTGCCGACGATGCAAACGATATTTTTTGACACGCTAAGCTACAGGCGGGGTGCCGCGCCGGTTGCCGACGCCGCATGAGGGGCTCATTGTAAACCGCGTATGCGCCACGCGATTAACTTCTTGAGGAGACGTACTGTCGGTACCGCCGACATCCATCTTGCTTGCGCTGTGCTTAAGATCGTAGCGCAGGTCGAGGGGAACCTCGCACATGCGCGCACCAAGATGGTTGAGTTTCAGCAGCAACTCGACCATGCAGGCAAAACCACGCTCTTGTATCAGGCGGGCACCGTAATGAGCGCGCGCGTGTTGGAGCACCGCGATTCGATAACCGCGAAAGCCGCAAGTATAGTCACGCACTCCGCGACACCAGTGCAACATCTTGAACAATGTCGCGGCGCCAAGGCTCAGCAACTGACGATACGCGGCCACGCCCGCGATGCGGCTCCCCGCTTGATAGCGTGAAGCGATCACCACGTCATAGCCGGTGTCGAGTGCCGCCAGCATTTCCGCAAACTGGCGTGGATGATGCGTATCGTCGCAGTCCATCAGAAACAAAACATCGTCGGCTGCGCCGCGTTCCGCGACATGCGCGACGAGTGAACGCACGCCTTCACCGAGTCCCATGTTGACCGGCTTGCCGATGACTTCGATGTTCAGGCGATCTTGCCATTCCAGCGCACGCTCCACGGTGCGGTCCGTGCAACCATCGTTGTAGAGAACGATACGGTAGGCCGCAGATGGGTTTGGGAACACTTCCTTGAAGCGCGGAAACAGCGCCGGAATCGTCGCTTCTTCGTTGTACGCCGGCAGGCCGATCCACAGTGTCCGTGTCTCAATCGATGGCATGGGGTAAACGATACACTTCAGGTCTTGGAGCGGTGCTCTACAATATGCAGCGCGATAACATGTTTGAAAAAGCGGCATTTTTGATGTCCGCACACATAATGCCCCGGGATTCGGATTCAATCCGCAGCTGGTGGTGGCTATATGCCGCAGCCGCTCTCAGTTTCGTCACCACGTTGTGGCTGCCTTATATCGGCGAGGAAGCGGTTTATACCATTACTTCGCTGGAAATGCGGGTCAGCCACGATTTTTTCGTGACGACGCTATACGCGACTAATTATGGCCGGCCGCCACTATTGAACTGGCTGATTATCCCGTTAGCCGACGTGCTTGGCTGGGACCATGTATTGCTGGCTTCCCGTCTTGTCGCGGCCATCTCGACGACTGCAACCGGTCTCGTTCTCGCTTGGCTCACGCTCAGTCTCACTCGAAACCGCGGGTTGGCAGCCTTCAGCGCGCTCGTATTCCTGAGTGGCGACGTGTTGTTTTATCGCGGATGGCTCGCTTACTCGGAGCCGCTCTTTACGCTGTGCGTATTCGGTGCAATCGCATGCCTATGGGTCGCCGCATCGCGCAGGCAGCCGGTGTTGCTGTGGCTCGCCGTTCTGGCGCTGACCTGCGGTGTGCTTGCGAAGGTGCAGACCGCATATATTTTCTATGGCGTTGCATTCGCAGTTCTATGTGCGGATCGCGATCAACGGCGTGTTTTGTCTGGTCTGCATTCAATCCTGGCGCATGGAACAGCGATTGCTGCGTTGCTAGTCTGGAACTCGCACTTTGCGCAGGGCACGCAAGGCGGAAGTACCTTGACTGACATTACGCTCAAGCTGCAGAACGTTGATCTGGGCACGTACCTAAAGCAATTCGCGTGGTTCCCGGTGGAGACCGTACTGCGCTTTCTGCCCGCAAGTGCAGTCGCAATTTACGCGTGGCGGCGCACCGCCGCATCACCACTTGTAAAGGCAGACGCACCATCGGAGGAGTTTCCATGGCGCACGTTGGCGGCCATTCTTGCCATTAACTTTTTGCCGTATTGGCTGGGTCCCAATTCGCACATCCGTTACATCATGCCGTTGTATCCGCTGGCATCGCTCGTCATCGCTGCGCTCATATGGCGGTATGGCCAGTACTGGCGACTGGTGGCGACGCGCTGGCTGGCCGGAGCAATTCTTTTGCGCTTCGTTTTAGGCTTATGGCTATTTCCCTGGTACGAGGCGCATTACCGCGGGAATTACGCAGCAACCGCAGCTGAGATCGAAGCGGTCACTCGCGGGTTTCCGCTGTACGCTACTGACGTGTCGGCAACCGGTTTAAGTGTGACGGCGCATCTCGATACGTTGCGTTTTCCAGATGAGTATCTCCGATGGCCGCCCAAGCAGTGGACTAACGGTTTCGTGCTGAGCTATGGAGCTAACGCCGAACTCGGGCAAACGAAGGCGACTTATCCGCTCGGCGGCAACACGCTTTACCTGTTGTGTCGCGGTGCGGCGTGCAGCGCGTCTGATGACGGCCGGAAATAAGAGGCTGCTCTGTCGCATACCGATAAGCGCCTTGCTATGATCGCATTCGTCGCGTTCCAGGAATGTCAATGACCACAACCTCAAAAACATCGTCTTTAATGAAGATTCCATTCAACAAACCGACGACGGTCGGCGCCGAACTGGCCAATATCGCCGATACGCTGACCCGCGGTCACTTGTCCGGTGATGGCTATTACACCAAGCGCTGCCACCAGTGGCTCGAACAGCGGCTGAACTGCGAACATGCGCTGCTCACGCACTCTTGCACCGGGGCGCTCGAAATCGCGGCGATCCTATGCGATCTCGCGCCTGGCGACGAAGTCATCATGCCCTCGTACACTTTTGTATCGACCGCGAACGCGTTTGTTTTGCGCGGAGCCGTGCCGGTCTTCGTTGACGTAAAGCACGATACGATCAACATGGACGAGACACTGATTGAAGCGGCCATCACGCCGCGGACCCGAGCAATCGCGGTTGTTCATTACGCGGGCCTGGCTTGCGAAATGGATTCGATCATGGCGATTGCCGCGCGGCATAACCTGCTGGTTGTTGAAGACGCTGCACAGGCGCTGCTTGCTACATATAAGGGCCGCAATCTGGGGACCATCGGGCATTTAGGCTGCTTCAGCTTCCATGAAACGAAAAACCTGTTGAGTGGAGAAGGGGGCGCGCTGCTCATCAACGATAAACGGTTCGCCGAGCGCGCTGAGATCATCCGTGAGAAGGGCACCAACCGAAGCCGTTTTCTGCGCGGCGAAGTCGACAAGTACACGTGGGTGGACATCGGATCGTCCTATCTGCCGAGCGATTTGATCGCTGCATTCCTCGATGCTCAACTCGCGCACGCCGACGAAGTAATCGCGCGGCGGCGCGCCATCTGGGCGCGCTATCATGCGGGGCTGTCAGAGCTTGCAGCAGTCGGCGAAATCGAGCTGCCCATCGAAGCCCCGGTCGACTGCGGACCCAACGGACATCTCTTCTACGTGCTCGCGGAATCGATGGATACGCGTATCGCGCTGGCAAGCCATTTGAAACTGCGCGATGTGTTCGCGGTTTCTCATTACGTGCCTCTGCATTCATCGCCGGCGGGCAGCAAATGGGGACGGGTCGGCAGCACGATGGAAGTAACCGACGATATATACGAACGTTTATTACGATTGCCGATTTATTTCGCCATGACCGACGTGCAAGTGGATACGGTGATCGATTCGGTGAAACAGTTCTACGGCGGTCGCCGTCAGTCTCAGGCAGCGACGGGCTAGTTGCGGCCGAGAAGTAAACAAATGCGCTTTCCGCGTATTAGACTTGCGCCGCGCTACGTCATGTTCCGTCTGTGACGACGGCTGCGCAGCCCATTTATCGTGAGGCCCGGGCCTGTGAAGTCCTCATCGCAGCATCGAGCACCGCGATCACGCGCTCAGACGGTAGTTGTTGAAGGCAGTCGCTGAAGCTGCCGATGTGGCGGTCACAGCCCTCGTTCAAACAGGGCACGCAAGCAGTAGCGCCTTGCATCAAAGTCACATTGTTCACGCGCTGAGTGCCGAAGCGACGCCACGGATTTACTGCGGACGCATAGCCGGCGGGCCACGGACCCCACTTGACCGGATCGCTCGGCCCGTAAAGTGCGATGACCGGTATGCCCGCCGCGGCAGCGATATGCGTCATTGCCGTATCCGGACCTACGTACGCTCGGGCGCGTGCAACGAGGCACGCACTTTCGCTGAGCGTAAGCTTGCCTGCGACGCTCACAGGGTCAGGTATGTTGCACGCGATCGCATTTACGTACTCCAGTTCAGCGGGATCGCCGCCGCCCGTGAGCACAATACGAAGGCCCTGTGACCGCAACCACACGGCAACGTTCGTCCATGCCTCGGACCGCCACATTTTGTAATTGAACTTCGGGAACGTGTGCAGGACCGCATAAGGGCTCGCGAGTTCGAACGGCAGTTCACGCGCGATCCGCTCGACGGCTTGCGGTTGCCAGGCGGTCACCACTTCGTAGCTACGGGGAATACGCAGGACGTCCGCGAGCCTGAGATGCATGAGCACCGTGTGCGTGTTGGCAGTATCGAACGGCACACAGCGCTGCAACAGCCAGGTCTTCCAGCGATGCTTGGCGCCAGGGGGCACGATACCCGCCCGCCACCGTCCGCCGAGCCATGCATATAGTGTCGGCCGGTCGCTTGGCACGACCGACAGCGCAACGTCGTAGCGCCGGGCGATTGACGCGAGCAGCCGCAGATGCGCGTGCCAACGAGGACGTTCTGCGATCGTGATGACGCGGCGAACGTCGGAGTTCGCCGCGAGAACACCTTCGGTTCCCGCAAACACGAGCACATCGATCGCCGCCTCTGGCCACGCCGCCTTGATTGAACGGATGAGCGGCGTCGTGAGCAGTACATCGCCGATGCGACGCGTGACAACTACCAGCACGCTGCGCGCCGGCTTCATTGATATTGATTCAAGCCGAGTTCCGCGACACTGCGCTTCGAGCGCGTCAACTCGTCCAGGCGCCGCCGGTTTTCAACGAGACGGCTGCGATCGTTCTCCATATGCCACAAATGAAAGAGCGGCGTGGCAAAGCGCGCGCTCTTGTGCCGGACGCCGGCGTGCAGTAAACGGATGACCAGATCGCTGTCTTCGAGACCCCAGCCCGAGTATGCCTCGTCGAGTCCGTTGACGCGCACAAGGTCGTCGCGCCAAACGGCGAGGTTGCAGGTTTTCACGCCTTGCCACCGCTGCGGAGCCGCGCGGCGAAGCGGCCCTTCGGGCAGCGACAGCAAGGGAAGCAAGCGGTTGATATCACGCCGTGCCCATGCGCTCAACCATGCGCCTGCGCGCCATTCATGAATCGGCAAGCGATGTCTGAGCATGCGATCTGTAAAGCGCGCACTCAAGAGAATTCGATTGCCGGCCACGAACCAGCCGCGCTCGGCCATCTCAAGATGCCGACGTATAAAACTTGAACCCGGGACGCAATCACCGTCGCTGAAAATCACATAGTCGGCGCTCGTCGCCGCGACAGCCCGGTTACGAATCGCTGCGGCGCGAAATCCGCGATCTTCCTGCCACACATGTTTCACCGGAAACGGCGCTTGAGAGCGAAACTCGTCAATGAGCGCGCGGGTGTCATCCGTCGACCCATCATCAGCTATGAGCAGTTCAAATCCCCTGTTACTTTGCGCGAGATACCCCGCGAGTACTGCCGCGAGCGCGTCCGGACGGTTATACGTAGTGACGATGACGGCAGTGCGCATGCTTCCGGTTCAGGCGTCAGCCGCTTAGCGGGCAGGGACTTTCAAACCGCCGCTTGGTTGGCACTTAAGCGGCGGCGCTGCAACAGCGCAATAAATAAGAGCGCGAGCAGGGCTTGACCAAAAAAAATCACGGTCAGGTAGGGATAATTCATCTGACATAAAACATTGGCGATCGCCAGGCCCGTCACCGAAACCAGGAAAGGATTGCCGGTCAATCGCCAGGCGGCGAAGTCGATGGCGTGGACGGCGAACGTGACAGCGCACATGCCGACTATGACAACGGCGATCGAGCCTGCGTACGCGAGAAAGCCGATAATCCCCGCCAGCGTCAAGAACGTAAAACCAGTCGATTTTTCATAACGGCTGCCGGCGATCTTTTGATAGATGGAATCCTGTCCCGCTTTCGGGCTCTCTACCAATGCTTGTCTGAATAATGCCGGTCCGACCTGAGGATGCGATGACACTGCGAGCACCGCTTCCAGCCCGACCCAGCGTTGCGTGACAAGTAGCGGCAGTTGAGAAATCATCGACTCGCGCACGTGCCTGGCATATCGGGCTTCGGTTTCCGCTTCGGGCTCATCCGCCGGCGCCTGACGTGTGAACTGGCTCTTGACGCCGGGACTGCCGTAGTAGGTCTGCGCCCGTAGCACTTGCACGACTGCAATTATTGTCACGGACAATACAAGCAAGCCCATCGCCGTAGCCTTTCGCTTCCTGGTTTTGAGCAACTGTTTCCAGCCATGCATCTCGATCAGCGCAAGCAAGTATGGAACGACATGCAGAAAGCCTACCGAGCGACTCAGCGTAGAGCAGGTGGCGATAACTCCTTCCGCAAGCGGCGCCATGAGTGCAAAACCGGCCCGCCCCCCGCGTATGCAATACTCCCACCACACGAGTGCGGCGATCCATTGTGCAAAGCCGATATTGATCAGCCACGCGGTAACCACGTTCAGATGTAGAGGCAATACCCATTGCGCATTGACTCCTATCTGATAGAACGCGACGAAGTAATTCACTGCATTGAGGCTGACGACGACGAGGAACGTTACGATCCACGTCGCTACGCGCGCTTGGACATACCAAGCGGGGACAGTGCGCGGGTTTTCATCCGGTTGCTGCTGATTTCGACCTACGAATAAAAAGACAATTCGCGCCACTAAAGCACCGGCGGCTCCGGCAGTCGCATAGTTAAGCCCGCGGTCCCAGTTCGGGCCCATATGGTCGAAGGTGCCCACGGGCTCTATGAAAAAACCGTTATTGCCGGGCACCAGAAAATGCGTTATCAGTTTGCTCCAGAACCCGAGAAACAACAGAATCGCTAAGAACGTGTACGTATAACAGCGCGGCCTCGGCAAAGCTGATAGCAGCAGCACCACAAAAGTAAAGTTAAAAGCAATAAATGGCCAGGCAGAGCCGGGGTAACCGACAAACGGCCAGGCAGAGCCCGGATAACCGCGAAACGCGGCGACGGCGAATGCGGTTGCCAGCAAAAGAAATATGCCGATGACCCAAAATGCGGTGGATTTCTCTGAGGTCGGCGCGGAGTGGCTCAACACGGGCTTTCTACATCCACTACTTTGCTGATGGCAGGTCGTCGTTCACGTACACATCCCGCTATTGAGCGAGCGCTTCACCGCAATCAATGCCGGTTCGCGGCAATGCGGGTAAGCCACGTGACAAACTCGGTGCGATCCGCGCTCGTAAGCATCACCCGTGCTTCCCAGAAGACAAACGTCGCAGCAGCAACCAAAAATACGATTGCTTTACTGAGCCCGACAAACCGGGCGCTGCTATCGATTTCCCATAGAAAAAACAGGAAGCCCGCTATAGCGCCCAACCTGAGCACTGCGCGCTTCAGGGTTGGCACGAGTTTTACGCGAGGTAATTGGATGCGCGCGGCCATAAGCATCAGAATCGCATCCAGGAACGCCCGGGTGGCCCATGCGATAGCCGCACCCAGCGCACCGAATTGTCTGATCAAATACCAGGCGAGCGGCACGTATATCAGCAGTTCGGCCATGTGCACCTTTGCTACGACGCGGCCGTGTCCTGTACTCTGCAACATCGTATAAGGCACTTGAGCCAGCACGTTGATGAAGACGCCCAGGCTAAGCCATTTGGCGATCGGCGCGCTCGCCGTAGCGAAGTCAGTGCCGATCCAAACTCCGAGCAGCTCGCGGCTGAAAGTCAGCAGAATCGCAACAAGAGGGGTCAGTATTATGAGCAGGTAATGTATGGCGCGCCGACCGAGTACTCCCAGTCGCTCTGACTGAGTGACCGATAACGCGCTGAACACCGGAAACAGTACGCTTAGCATACTGGCGGAAAACATCCAGAGCTTAGTCACGACTTCGTACGGGGTAACGTAATAAGTCACCGCCGCCGCGGACACCAGAACAACGATTAACACTCTGTCGATCAGGGCGACGGAAGGCGCCATCAGGTTCGAAACGGTCACCCACCCGCCGAAAGAAAGCAGGCGCTTAACGACGGCAATATCAAACTGGAAATTCGGCGAAACGTCGGGCAGCACGTTACGCGTCAATTTCCAAAAGGCTGCGAGTACGAGCATGCGCGAGGCGACGATTACGGCAACGACGTAAGCCAGATTCGTCGTAAAACTTAGCATTACGAGCGGGATAATGTAATTGGCAAGGCTGGCGGGGATCTTGACCAGATTCACCAGATCAAACCGCCGCGTAGCTTCAAGAATGCCGCGAAGACAACCGGCGACAACAATCAGCGGAATCGAGATCGCCAGCAGATAAAAAGTTTCGACGGCCTCGGTGGTGAGATCAGCCGGGATCCGGAAGACGTCCTTGCAAAGTAACGGCGCGGTCGACGCAAGCACGCAGGCGCCGACGAGTCCGAACAAGCAGTGCGCGGTCAGCGAATTGGAAATCAGGGTTGGAAGCTTCGAGTGATCGTTACGCTCGAGATATTCAGCGATGTACTTGGTCGTCGCCTGCCCTATCCCGAGATCGAGCAGCGCGAAAAAACCCATGAGCATCCAACCTAGCGCAAGCACGCCGAATCGGTCAACGCCGAGCCCTCTGATCACTGGAGGGATGCAGCCGATCGCCGCTGCGACGGGCAATCCGAGGCCCAGGAAATTCCATATCGTGCTACGGACGATCGTCGGGGTTGATTTCATGCGGCAGGGCGATCATAACATTACGCCCTATGTGACTGACCTTTCAACGTCGCCGTCTAGGAAGGTCAAATTCAACCGCAATTGACAGTCGATTCCGCACGAAAGATGGCGACTAGGGGACCGCTTGTTTAACGCCTTGACGGTGAACGTTAGTGCGCGCTTCCATGAGCAATAGCTGTTTCAAGTAACGGTAGTAAGCACCTTCTGCATTCGATACTGCAAGCATGAACCCTTCGCGCCCATCAAGAAAACCGCCGCGTAAGAAATAGCTGCGCACGAAAGTCCATGCGCCATGCGCGACCGCGCTCGCGAGCGATGTCGTTTCCCCGCGCTTCAAGTGCATAGCGGCCCCGGCAGTCGAGTAAGCGTTCATCTTTTCCAGCGCATCTTCGAGATTTACGATCGCTTCATGAAACAACGATTCGCTGAGTTTGCCTACGCTGCCATCCACGATCAGCCGTTCGTGCACAAGATCGTCAGAAAATCGCGCGGCGCCGCGTCGAAAAAGGCGTGTCACATAGTCCGGCCACCAGCCGGAGTGGCGCATGAAGCGGCCGCAGTAGCTCGACAGCCGCGGCACTTTAAACGCCGTTTGATTCCCCGGCGCGTTCTCCATTGCATGCTCGAGTTCAGCACGCAGTTGCGGCGTGACCCATTCGTCGGCGTCCAACGAAAGGACCCAATCGCCGCTGGCGAGCTCGATGGCCCGGTTTTTTTGCGGTCCATAGCCCGGCCAGTCTGCAGTCGTTGTCACTTTCGCGTTCAATCTGCGGGCGATATCCGCGGTGTCATCAGTGCTTTCTGAATCGAGCACGATGATTTCATCCGCCCATGCGACGGATTCCAGGCAGCGCGCTATCACGGTAGCTTCATCGCGCGTAATGATGATTACGCTGAGCGTCATGCCGCACGCTCCCGCGTTTGCAGCGTCGGCAAGCCCGCAAAACACAGTCCTGTCGCCCATGCAAACAACAGGCCTTCCGTGTGATCAAGCAACAGCGAATTGAACAGGCATCCGATTACAAAGACGAGGACGAGCCCGCGCGCAAGATCGCGATACAAAGGCGCGAGCCGCGCGGCAAGGCGCCACTGCGTGTAGAACAGGTAGAGCAGCAACGCGAGACCGACGATGCCGATCTGGGTTCCTATCAACAAATATTCGTTGTGCGGATTCAGTACCTTTTCTACCTGCGGTTTTGGAGCGAGCGCCGCATACGCTGCTGGAAAGGCGCCGGTGCCAGCGCCGAACAAGGGATGCTCGCGGATAATTTTCAGGCTGCCGCGATAGAACTCCATGCGCACGCCGATCGAGGTGCTGGACGGTTCGTCCGCTTTCCATCCTTTCATTTCCCTAACTGCGCCGTCAACCCGCTGGTGAAATACGCCGGAGCTGAAATAGCCAGCTGTAAACAACAGGCATCCCGCAAAAACGGCGGCAGCGACGCCGCGCCAGCGGAACTGGACGATGAAAAAATAGAGCAGCAGCGCAGCGAGCACAATATAGCCGGTGCGGCTTATCACGACGAACAGCACGTTTAAGCCCGCGATCAGAGCGACGCCTGCAAGAACCACGCGCAGCTTGCGCGATGCAGTTTCGCGGGCCACGAGCACGCAGGCAAACGCGCCGAACGCAACGAGCAGGCTCTGGGTGATCGAATACTTGAAGCCGACCGGAAAATCCGCATCGTTCGGTGGCACCATCGGATTGCCGTGGAGGAGTCCGAACGGTGAAAAAAACGACACAATAAGCGACGCAAGTAACGCACCGCCAAACGCTTTCATCGCATCTTCTCGCGTGCGTGCATCGCAAAACACCACGATAAAAATCGGCACGAACAAGAGATCGACATACTTGCCCCAATAGCGCAGGCCGTCGCCCGGATAGCGATCGCCGTAGCCGAGACCCAGCGTCAACAAGCCGAAGAACAAAAGCGCTGCGCACGCAATAGGATTGGCTCGAATCGCCAACCACTTGTCGCGATAATTGCCAGCCGCCAACGACGCGACGAGCAGCAGTGCCAGCAGGATGTTATCGAGCGCCACGGAGATCGGAATCGAGAATCCGAGAGCGATCGCGCACACGCGCGCGCACGCATCGGCCCGTGCGGCGAAAGTCTTAATGCGCATGACGAGCCATTCTAAAGGAATCGCCTATGTGCGGCGATCAACGGCAAGCGACGTTAGGCGTTCAATGGCGCCGGTACTCCGGTAGCCACTCGGCCAACTGACGCCTTACGTCATCGTCCGTAGCCGCTTCCGTCGATTGCAGCCATGCAAGCAACCTCGAAAGCCACGGACCGTTTTCCGACCGCGCTTTCGCAATCCGCAGTTTGTCATGCGGGGTCGGCAGGCTGTCTTCATCAGTCGCGAGCAGCTCTTCGTACAGCTTCTCGCCGGGCCGCAGCCCGCTGAAGACTACCTTGATTTCTTCGGTGCTAAATCCTGAAAGGCGAATGAGATCGCGCGCGAGGTCTGCGATCAAGACTGGCTCGCCCATATCGAGCACATAGATCTCGCCGCCGTTTCCCATGAGTCCTGCCTGCAACACGAGCTGCGCCGCCTCCGGAATAGACATGAAGTAGCGCCTCATCTCGGGATGCGTCACAGTGACCGGGCCGCCGGCAGCAATCTGTTCGCGGAATTTCGGAATTACGCTGCCGGTGCTGCCGAGCACATTGCCGAACCGTACCATAACAAAGCGCGTGCCCTGCGGCTCTTGCAGCGCCTGGCACACCATTTCGGCCAACCGCTTGCTCGCGCCCATGACACTCGTTGGGTTAATCGCCTTGTCGGTGGAGATCAACACAAACTTTTCCACGCCGCTCGCTTTGGCGATGTCGGCGACAACATAAGTCCCTTCCACATTGTTGCGTATCGCCTGCCAGGCGTTTTCGTTCTCCATGAGCGGCACATGCTTGTATGCGGCCGCATGAAAGACTGCGAACGGCCGCTGGGCATGCATGACGTCACTGACACGCGCGCGGTCCTTGACATCGCCGATCGCGCATACGAGCGTCGTCGACGGATGGTGACGACGGAACTCCTGCTCGATGCGGTATAACGCGAACTCGCTCAGTTCGAACAGCACGATGGCTTTGGGCTTGAAGCGTGCGATCTGTCGGCATAGTTCACTGCCGATGGAGCCGCCAGCGCCGGTGACCATAATAACTCGATCGTGCATCCACTCAGCCAGCTTCTCGGTGTCGAGGGACACGGGGTCGCGACCGAGCAAGTCGTCGAGCTCTACATGACGGATCTGCGATACCGTGACTTTGCCGCTGACGAGATCGTCGTATGACGGCACTGTCATGACTTTCATTCCCGCATCCGTGCACACTTTTACGGCACGCCGGCGGGCGGTGTGAGAGGCGCCCGGCATCGCAATAATCGCATTCACGATGCCATTCGCGGCAACGTATTGCGGCAACTCACTGATGGACCCGCAGATGCGCACACCCTGCAACTGCAGTCCTTTCTTGCTCCGGTCGTCGTCGAATACAGCGGCGGCCCGCCACTTGGGATTGCGTTCGAGTTCTTTCAGAAGCGTTACCGCTGCGTCTTGAGCGCCAACGATCACCACAGGCTCGCGGTCATCGCGCGTTAGTGCACTGATGCCCTGCTCTTTCCATACGCGATAAGCCACCCGGCTGCCGCCCATAATCATGATCAGCAGTACGGGATCGAGGATCAAAACGGAGCGTGGCACGCCGATCTGTAACATTACAAAAAACGCGGGCAACGCGAGTGTTGCCACAATCACGGCCAGCACGATGCGCTTCAAGTCCGGAATGCTTGCGTAGCGCCACATGCCGCGATAAAGGCCGAAGGCCCAAAAGATGGTCGCCTGCAGGGGCACCACCCACATCAAGGACTCAAGCAGCAGCCGGTCGTACGGCTGCGGCACTTCGAGATTGAATCGCAGCCAGAAGGCAATCAGCCATGTGAGCGCGGACGCCGCGACGTCATGCGCGAACGCGAGCGTGGTGCGCGAATTAGGCTTGAGCATGAAGAGCGAAGCGACGCTCGATCGCAATGATGAGTATTAGATAGAGAAGTGCTAAAACGCCTGCAAGGCTTGCTTGGGCAAGCGGGGTCCGGTTAATCGCGCAGATGCTCACGACCCCGCATGTCAGCATAAGGGCATATTCGGCGTACGCGGTTCGGCGGTGGCTCCAGCCGCCCCTCACCAGCCGCTGATAGTAATGCTCCCGATGCGCCTGCCATGGCCTTGCGCCGCGAAGCACGCGCTTAATCAATGTCAGCGACGCGTCAACGATGAATGGCGAGAAGATCGCGATGCCGAACCACAGGGGCCAGTCTCCACGTGTCCACCCCGTAACATTGAACACAGCGGCAAGAAAGCCGAGAGGAATGGCGCCTCCATCACCCATAAAAATACGTGACGGCGGAAAATTGAACAACAGAAACCCGAGTGACGCTGTGGCCACCGCCAGATTGAGTGCAGCAAACGAGATGTCGCCTCCTATCAGCGCGGCGACGCCATAATCGCCGAAACCGATAACTGCCATGCCACCCGCGAGTCCGTCTGACCCGTCCATGAAGTTGTAGAGATTTATCATCCAAGCGGTCGCGAGCGCGGCAATCCCGATCTGCCACCATTCACGCCCATGCAGCAGCGCACTGACAGCCAGCAACGCGGCGGCAACATGGATCAGCAGTCGCCATACGACGCTAACGCCGCGGAGATCATCGAGCAGGGATACGCTGATCAGCAACGTAAGCGCAAGCAACATCAGTGGGTGCAGTGAAGGTGTTGCATACCCCCACGCGATGGCGGTGCCGGCAAGGATACCGACGCCGCCAAGGCGGGGTCTCGGAGTTGTGTGCAGCGATCGTTCGTTTGGATGATCGAGTGCCAGCATAGCCGCGCGGCTGCGCATGAGGATGGCAAGAACGCCGGTACTAATCAAAAGCGCAATGAGCGGCGGCACAACAAGCGAGTTGACGAGAGCGGGGATCAAGCGGAACCACCGTGTGCGGGGTGCCGATAATACCATCGGGCCGTTTGCTCTAAGCCCGCAGCGAGAGAGAGCCTTGGCTCCCATCCCAGTTCATGTCGCAGCTTGGCGTTGTCGATTTGCAGGGAGTCTACAAGCCGCGACACTGCTGCTGCTCTTCCGGTAATGCGCCCCGCCATCTTAAGCAATGAGACAGGGCATGGCAGCAAACGCGCATGACGCGCCATCGGCTGAGCAATCGCGCGCACCAGTGAAGGCGTCGACACGCCGAGGTCATCCGCCAGCAGATATAGTTGACCGCCCGCGGCCGGATGCTCAAGGCTCACGATGATGGCATCGACCAGATTGTCGACGTTTAGCAGGCTGCGCCGATTCGCGATGGATGCCAAAGGCAGCGGAATCCCGCGGTCAACCGCGCGCATGAGTCGCAGGAAATTGCCCTTTACGCCGGGGCCGTAGAGCAATGGCGGCCGCAGTATCACATATTGCATCTGTGTCCCGCTTGCGCTTTCGCATACTGTGTGTTCGGCTTCCAACTTGGACACACCGTACGCGTCATCCGGCTTCGGTAGATGAGCCTCGTTGAGCGGCGTTCCTTGAGTCGTCTCGCAGTTGACCTTCACAGAGCTTAAAAAAATAAAGCGCTGGACACCCGCTCGGACAGCCGATTGCGCGAGCCTTCGGGTGCCGTCGACATTTGTAAGCCGGTACAAGGCAAGCGGATCATCGGCTGTTTCGTGCATTACATGCGTACGAGCGGCCAGGTGGACCACAGCATCGACTTCGCGGAGTGCTCTCTCCCATGGAGCTTCGGCCGCAATGTCGCCCACCACTATGTCGGTGCATGCGATCGTAGAGTCGGCCCGAGGTTGAGCGGCACTGCGCAGTGCCCGGGTGATCTGATATCCGCGCTCGACGAGACGGTTGCACAAGACCGTGCCGACAAAGCCGCTCGCGCCGGTAACAAGCACGTTGCGCAAGCGGGTTTCCGGCATGCGGTCAGTTCCGGAACCAGACCGTGCGATTGATGTAGTCGGTATAACTGAGGATGATGCGCAGCACTTTGCGGGATACGTTGTCTGCGTCGTAGTCAGGCACGAGCTTGAACGGTCGCCCGTTGCCTTTGAAATGCGCGACACTCACTTCGATGGCATCGATGACGGCCGGCGCCTTTAGGCCCGCCATGATGACGGTGGCCTCGTCCATGCCTTCGGGCCGTTCATGCGCCTGTCGGATCATGATCCCCGGAAAGCCAAGAATCGAAGATTCTTCGGTGAGCGTGCCGCTATCGGAAATGACACAGCGCGCACTCATCTGCAATTGGATGTAATCAAGAAAACCAAGCGGTTTGAGGAATTCGATTTGCCCGGAAGCGTTTTTTGCGTCGAATGCCGACAGTTTCTTGCGCGTGCGCGGATGCGTGGATACAATAATTTTGCGCCGGTATTTACGCGCGATGGCATTCAGCGTGGACAGCAGATCGCTGAAATTCTGTGGGCTGTCGACGTTTTCTTCACGGTGGGCGCTGACCACAAAATACTCACCGGCCTTAAGCTTCAGCCGATCGAGGACATTCGAAGCCGTGATTTTCGGCATGTAATAGCGCAACACTTCCTGCATGGACGAGCCGGTTTTGATAACGGTTTCCGGCCTGAGCCCCTCGGCTAGCAAATAGCGGCGCGCATGCTCGGTCAATGTCATGTTGACGTCACTCAAGTGATCGACGATCTTCCGATTGAGCTCTTCGGGAACCCGCTGATCGAAGCAGCGATTACCCGCTTCCATATGAAAGACCGGGATCTTGCGGCGCTTCGCGGAAATCACCGAAAGACAACTATTGGTGTCGCCATAGAGAAGGACCGCGTCGGGTTTTATTTTCTCGAGGATAGCGTCGGACTTGGCGATGACATTGCCGATGGTTGCCGCAACCGTTTTCGCCGCAACATTAAGAAAGAAATCCGGTTTGCGTATGTCAAGATCGCGGAAAAAGATTTCGTTGAGCTCGAAGTCATAATTTTGCCCTGTGTGCACCAGGACGTGATCGACGTGCGCATCGAGCTCATGGATAACGCGCGAGAGCTTGATGATTTCGGGGCGGGTGCCTACGAACGTCAGCACCTTCATCGAGCGGTGCTTTCAGCGCAGCAGTTCGTCATCATCCCACGCAGATTTATCGTCCACCATTAAACGGTGTTTTTTGAGCAGCGTCACAGTCTGCGGATAATCAAGAATTCGCTGTGCCGAGCTGAACTCCCCCGTGAAGGCGTTCGGTTCTTTGCGCGCGCCCGCGAGCTCCGGCAGCATCGATTTGATCGCAAAAAAAGCGCCGCGCTTGACGCAATGGTTAGCTTCCTCTTCGGATACCATTACCTCATGGATTTTTTCGCCCGGACGGATGCCGGTTTCCTTTATCTTGATTGCCCGCTTGCCGATCAGCGCTTTTGCGAGATCAAGCACAGTTGCGGACGGCGCGTCCGGCACATAGATCTCCCCAGGAAGTCCCGTGCTGATTGCGGCGAACACAGTGTCGACCGCGCGATTAAGGCTCAATAGAAAGCGAGTCATTCCCGGCAACGTAATAGTCACCGGGCCGCCATTGTTGATCTGCTCATGAAAGAGTGGAATGACAGAACCGCGCGATGCAAGCACGTTGCCGTAGCGCACGCCGATGAAGCGCGTTTTCGCGTTCAAGATATTGGCCGCCACGAAGATTCGCTCCTGCAGCGCCTTCGTCATGCCCATCACGTTGACAGGTTTGCATGCCTTGTCGGTGCTAACGCCCACGACCGTGTCGACCGCGTAGCTGTTTTCCCCGATCGCGCGGACGATGTTATAGGCGCCCATACAGTTCGTCATCAGCGCTTCAGACGGAAAATATTCGCACGAGGGTACTTGCTTCAATGCAGCCGCATTGATGACCAGGTCAGAGCTCTTCAGTGCCGAACATAACGCCACGTAGTCACGGACATCACCTATGCGAAATTCGAGCACTTTGCTGAAATTCCGATAGATAGTCTCATCCGTAGAGACGGTCTTGTGCAGATACGACAACCGCATTGCGTGCTGCTTGGCTTCGTCGCGCGAGAATACGATGACTTTTTTCGGCGTGCCTTGCTCCCCGCTCAGAATGCGGCGAACAAGGACTTTGCCGAGAGATCCGGTGCCTCCGGTAATGAGCACCGTCTTGCGGTTAAACAACACTGTGATGTCTCCATGCGGCGTACGGGGTTGGATCGGCAGCCAGATCGTTCATCATGGTTCGCCACGATGGCGTTACGATCCCGGTTGAGCGGCGGAATTTGTCGCCGTCGAGATTGCGCCGGACCTCGACGCTGTCGTCAGGTTCTATCTCGACGTTGATGTCGTACGCCTCGCGTGCCAAGCATAGCAGATCGGTACTTGGTTATAACCTCGGAGGCGACCTGATAAAGCCCTTGCAGGTGCGGCCACCGTTCGATGATTTCGCCGACGAGATCGGCACAATAAATGTTCGAGATTCCGGTGTATAACGCTCTGCGAAAGCCCCGTACAACGCCGCCTTTTTGCGCAAGGAACCATTCGAGCAACTCAGTGCCGTTGTCGAGCTCGCGGCCTATGAATGACGTTCTGATCGTAAGCGCGTTTCCGTAACTCACTTCACCCAATGCTTTCGTGCGGCCATACACGTCGCTTGCATCCGGCGCGTGTTTCTCCGTGTAATCGCCTTTCGTCCCGTCAAATACGCAATCGGTGCTGACCGTGATAAGGCGCGCATTATGATCGGCAGCCCATTGAGCGATTCGGTGCGGCAGCCATGCGTTCAGCAGGATTGCGGGCGCTGGACTGGCCGATTCCCGCCGCTTTGTCACTGCGATGCAGTTGAGGATGACATCGGGTGTCGAGGCCTCGAGCGCCCGTATGAGTTGGGCAGGGTCGCTGACATCCACATTTTCCAAGACACGCGGATTGTCGTAGATGCGAAAGCGCTCACAATCGGCGCGCGTCCGCCGTATCGTCGTGTACGTATCGACAAAGCGTTCGCTCAGGCGTTGCCATAGCTTATGGCCCAGCATTCCGGTGCCGCCGAGAATCAGAATGCGCATCAGGCTGCGGCCTTGACGTCCTGCATCCAACTCTCCAGTCGCGTGAGCAGCATTTCGCGTTCGAAGTGCTGTTCGAAGTATTGCCGGCCGCGTGCGCCAACTGCTTCGCGTTCGGCCTGACTCATCTCATAAAGCTTGAGGACTGCATCGGCAAGGGCGCGCGGATTTTCGGCGCCAACGGCGATACCGGCTCCGGCCTCAGTCACCACTGCTGCTCCTTCGCCATCCAAGGCTGCGATAATCGGTTTGCCACACGCGAGGTACGATTGGATTTTCGCCGGTATCGTGAGCGCGAAGATGGGGTCCTTTCGGAGCGATACCAGCATAGCGTCCGCATGAGCGAAGTAGTCAGGCATGCTGTCGACGGGGTGAGCTCCAAGCAAATGAAACGTGCCTGCGAGTTTCTGAGTTTTCACTTCTTCGATGACCCAGTCGCGCATTCTACCGTCGCCCAGGATCACCCAGTGGATATCCGGAATATCCCTCAATAGTGCCGCGCCTTTGATGATCGTTGCAAAGTCCTGCGCGGCACCGATGTTCCCCGCAAACATTACGCTGAAGCCAGAAGGTAACTGCAAGCGGAGCCGGCCCTCGGGCGCCGCCTTGACCGGCCGGTAGAGTGCTTCTGCGCTGTTCGGGAAATACAGGACGCGTGACGGGTGCCCGCCAAGCGTTTCGATGGATCGCGAAAAGGCGCGCGATTGCACAAGGATGCGATCGCAGCGACGATAAATAAATCGGACCATCGACTCGACGAGTCGAAGTATCCAGCGCTTGCGTACGGCATTGGTCGCGGACAGGCTTTCCGGCCATAAGTCCTGTACCCACAACAGGAGCGGTGCGCGTTTGAGCCAGCGCAGAACGATGCCCGGCAAAGCCACGGTTATGGGCGACGGCTCATAAACCAGAATCGCATCGAAGGCGCCACGACAGCGGAACGGTGCGAGCACGCTGGCGAAGAATGCGAAGGATATATAGTTCAACGCGAGACGAAGGCTGCTACCTGCGCCGCGCGGAATCAACGGCACGCGTATCACCGGAATTCCTTGAAAATCGTCGCGCGAGCGGCGAAAGAATCCGTAGCCAGGGAAAAACGCGCCTGCCGGATAGTTTGGTTTGCCGGCTAACACGGTGACTTCGTGGCCGCGGTCGCGCAATCCGAGCGCAAGGTCATTGATGCGGAATCCCTCAGGCCAGAAGTATTGACTGATGATGAGAACCTTCATCAGGGAGTAGCGCGAAGTTGTTCATAAAGACCCATGTAAGTATGAACGATAGATGTCCATGAGAAGCGGGCGCGAACGAAATCACCGAGCAGTTTCCCGCGTAACCGGAGCGATTCCTGATCAGCCAGCATCTCCGTCAGTCCTTGCCTGATTCCATCGATGGTCGCCGAGACGACTGCACCGCCAAATTGGGACGCGACGTTAAAGCCGCATTCGTTCGTGAGCAGCACGGCCGTGTCTGTGACACCGGCCTCCAGCACGACAATAGACATTGCTTCCTGCCGGGAGGGGATCGCGAGGAGCATGGCGGCCCGGTAGGCGGATGACTTGTCGTCGCCGCCGAGGTAGCCGGTGAAATGCACGCGATCTGCCACGCCTGCATTGTGTGCAGTGCGTTGCAGAGTCTGGCACATTCCGCCGTCTGGTCCGGCGAAGACGAGGTGGAGATCCGAATGCATGCGGGCTATCTCGAGAAAAGCAGTTAGTAAGAGATCCGGACCTTTAATGTCCGTGAGGCGGCCCATGAATAGTATGAAACGGGACTCGCCCAAACCGAACTTGCTGCGAAAACCAGCGACATCGGCTCGTGCGAAGTCATCAGCGCTGATGCCGTTCGGTATCACACGGATTTTGTCGGCGCTGACGCCATAACGAGCGAAATCTTTAACCTCGTTCTCTGTGATCGCTATGCAGGCGTTTGCATTGCGGACGATCGCTTTGCCGGCGACGAAGTTATATATACGCTTTAAAATCTGTGAGCGACCAAACATGGGCAACGCTCCCGCCGGGCAGACCACGTATGGTTTTTTAAGTTTTCGTGCGACCGTATAAACGAGAATATTGAGCACTGACCAGTGTCCCATTAGGTGGACGATGTCTGCAGCGCTGATCAGTTGCTCGAGACGAGTTCGCGAAACCCGCGGTACAAAAAAACGCTCCGATATAAGCGGCACGGCGACGATGGTGACGTCCGCATCCGGCACAGTCCGCGGAGGGGCGCTACCCGCGGTGGTAGTGAGCACGGTGCACTGCACGCCACTGCGCGCCAGAAATCGGCTCATCTGATAGGTTCGCTCGGCGGTTCCTCCGCCGGTAACCGGATCAAGTGTGTGATTGACGTTCAAAACTCGCATCAGATGCGGCAGCCCTCATTTGGCCGTTCTCTGCTTGTACCAGTCAGCGAATATCTTGAGGCCGCTGGCAAACTCGACGGGTTTCCGAAACCCTGCGTCCGTCAATTTTTTACTATTGAAGACCGTATCAGCTCGAACGAGAGACCTGCCGCGCAATCGAAGAAGCCAGGACAGGAAGGGCGAAGGAAGGGGCGCCCGTGGCATCCGGTAGTCGCGAATATGCAATGCATGCATCAAGAATTGCTCGACGTCCCGGAAATTATTCTCTGGCGCTTCATCGTCTGCGACGATATAGGTCTCGTGAGGGATGGGACCCGGCGCTTCAAGCATGAAGGCCGCTGCGGCAACTGCATTGTCGAGGCAGACCAAATGCAGCCGGCGATGGTCGTTTGCGCACGACCGCAGATAATTCGTGAGCCGCAGGTTATGGGTGAGATCATGCGCCATCTTTAGGAGATTACGCCCGCCCGGCCCGAACATCGCCGTCGGCCGCAAGATCACCAGCTCAAAATGGCCGCGCGCTTTATCGCGCAACAAGTTCTCGATAGCGAGCTTTGCTTCTTTCGTAATCGGTGCCCGGCCGGCATTCAGTTGCCTCATCCACTTGTGCAACCACGGTCTTGCCAGTAACCATGGCAGTGCTGCAATGAACCATGCGCTTTATTCCGTGACGGCAACATGCGTCGGCAAGCGCGGTTGCAGCCGCCAGGTTTTCAGACTGCGAAGCGCTGCCGTCATAAGCGAAGTTCGCCACCATGCACCCCGGCTGGAGAACTTTCGCCATTACCGACGGATCGGTTAGCGCGCCCCGGACAATAGTGAGCCGGCTCGGATCGGTTACGTGCGGCGGCGAGCCATGACGTATCAGTCCGCAAATTTGCGCCTGCGATCGTCCAGCGAGTAGTTGCACAAAGCGGCTTCCGGCAAATCCACTCGCACCCGTGACCGTGATACGTTGCATACGTTAGCGGCCCGCGTCTTACCGGTCGAACACACTTCTCATCGCCCACAAGAATCTATGCGCGGGGCGATTGATGAGTGCGTTAACGACCAACCGCCATGTTTCCGGCAGCAGCAATATGCCCGGCGAGATTTTGCAGGCGCGTAAAAATGCTCGGCCGGCGTCACCGAACCGCGCCGACCGCGCATGCAACTGGCAGGAGACCAGGTGGGCGCGCGCAAGCGAGCGGTTCTCCAACGCCCGGATTTCGCTCGCGAGACCGTCTGCTTGAGAAAAAGTCGTTGATGATATTAATCGGTTCACGCGCTCGTTCGTGCGTAACAGCGCCGAAGCTTTGCGATGCTTCGTGCGCGCGCCACGCCGCGAGCGCGCGCGGGATTCGTATAAACGGCCCGCGTCGCGCCAGCCGCAGCCAGTAATCAAAATCAGGCATCAGTTTGAGCGACGGGTTCCATCCGCCCGCAGCTTCGAAAGCGTTTCGCCGGAACAAAGCGCCGGGTCCCGGAGGACACGCGAATTTCGTTAACATGTCCTCGAGACTGAACTCAGCGGCACGCACTTGACGGATCAGTTTTCCGCGGGGATCGACCAGTTCGAAATCGCAATAAGCAACGACCGCTTCCGGATGCGCGCACAGTGTCGCCACCGTCGTCGACACCGCATCAGGGCGCAAGTGATCGTCCGCGCTCAAGTAACCGAGAAGCTCTCCGTTTGATATTCGCCATCCTTTGTTAAGCGTTGCGGCCTGTCCCATGTTCGCATGAGACTCCCACAAAAATCGGCCGCCGTATTGCATAAGGACATCACGCGTTGAATCGGTTGAACCATCGTCGAGGACGATAAGTTCAATGTGCGGGTAGTCCTGTGCAAGAACACTTTCGATCGCTTCGGGCAGGAAGCCCGCGTGGTTGTATGCGGGGATAACGAGCGAAACCTTGGGTCGGCTTTCGAGCATCGGGTCTCATCACGGGCGTGCAACGACGCCGGTCGGTTTGACCGCTGCCCACATGCGCTCAAATTCGAGCAGCAGCAATTCCGGCGTTTCGCGTCCGTTAATCCATGTTTGCAACGGCGCGGAAAATGAAAAGCGGCCGCGGTTGCCGTCGACGTGGAAGCCGTGGACAAACCTGTCAGCCATCGCCGAATTGAACAGACAGTATGGTTTTGAGTTGAATTGCGCGATAGTCGCCGGCCCCGATGACGCGCCCATATGCATACTTGCCGTCTCGATCAATGCAAGGTCCTGCTCCAAGGTCGTTCCGAGGTCTTTGGCGATGACTATATTGGGCAGGTCGCGAAATCGCGGATCGACTTCCGCATGACTGCACAGGAGTATGAATTTAGCCGGGTAATGAGCTGCGCAGTGTGTAAAAAAGGTGAGCCACGCCGCATAGTCGGAATCGCGCACCGGGTTTGCGGCGTTCCTGCGCAACTGAACTGTAACGGACGTGCAATGGCTCGCATGCCGTTCAATGAATGCCTCTGCCCATGTGGTTGCGGCGGGACGAGACTTCAGGGCTGGCAGCGAGCCGTTTCTACGGAAGTAATCCGGAAACAGCTCATTGAAGCAGTAGTAGTACAAATACTCGCGTGCCGCGTATTGAACGACGCCGGGCCATACGTGATACTGCAGACGGTTGTCAGCTATATATGACTCGAGCTGCCGGCGGGAATCAAAAAGGAACAGTGAGCCCAAATACCGGTTCACCTGTGCGGCGGGCAGAAATGCGGACAAGTGAAACAGAAAGCTTTCGTTATCAATCTTTGCAAACGCCGGATCCGGAACGACAGGCTTGAGAGGATCGTAGACGAGGGCAAAGTCTACCTTTCCCAGATCAAGGTTTTCACGCAGGACGAGCGACGCTTCCTGAAAAATCAACACATCCCCGACACTGAACGGCTGACTCGAGTAATCGTAAATTATCAGCAGCCGTCGTTGATTCTCTGATGTGTGCTGGGCGATCGGATTTGCCGAAGCGACAAGCCATCGGAGCAAGCCGATCGTGCGTCGAATTGTTTTTCGAATAGCTTGGATGACGTCCCCGTTCAAGCACCCCTCCGGAGGCCATTGTATCCCGCGCGAGCGGCGGGCATTTCCGGAGGAACAGCGGGCTGATGGTACAATTATACTTTCCCCTCAAGCTACTTCCGAATGGCAGGCACCGGTCGCAGGAACTTCCGTCTCGCTCTTGGCGATCTTTGGCAGGGAATCACCAGCATCTACATCTGGCCGATGCTGGGCTGGCAGGACATCAAACAGCGATACCGCCGGTCGGTGATCGGGCCGTTTTGGCTAACTATCAGCTATGGAGCAATGATATTTGCAATGGGACCGTTATACGGTCGCTTGCTGCAGCAGGACATCTCCGCATATTTTCCATACCTCGCCGTAAGTTTCGTCGTCTGGACGCTGCTGTCAGGAATCATCATCGATTCCTGCAACGCATTCATCGGCGCCGAAGGCTACATCAAAGAAGTTAAGTTACCTCTCACGGTGCACGTTTTGAGGGTCGTTTGGAAAAACGTACTCATATGCGCACATAACTTCCTCATCGTGGTCGTGGTGATGTTCTTTTATCCGCCGACGATCAACTGGTCGATGCTATTAATACCGCTCGGCGTCCTCGTAATAGCGATAAATGGTGTCTGGGTCGGTTTGTTGTTCGGCGTGTTTTGTGCGCGATTTCGTGATGTTCCACAGGTTGTGACCAGCGTCGTGCAAATCGCGTTTTTCGTGACGCCCGTGATGTGGCGTTCAAATATGCTCGGCAGGAAAGAGTGGATGGCGGACCTCAACCCTTTAACGCATTTTCTACAGGTGGTGCGGGCGCCGCTGCTGAGCGCTGAAATACCGTTAACATCATGGTGTGTGGTGGTAATCATCGCGCTTGTAGGCTTTCCACTGACGCTCGCTGTTTTCAGCCGCTTCCGCTCTCGTGTGCCATATTGGGTTTGATGTATGGCTCATGTATCCGCTAAAGAAATCGTCATCAATTTCCCCGTTTACGAGGCAAACGGCCGGTCGTTCAAGAATGTGCTTCTGCGCACCGCTACAGGCGGTTCACTTTCCGTAGATGACTCGAAAAGAGTCGTCGTCAAGGCATTGAACAAAGTCACTTTTGAAATGAAAGAGGGAGATCGCATAGGACTCGTCGGCCACAACGGCTCCGGCAAGTCCACTTTATTGCGCGTGCTGTCAGGCGCATATGAGCCCATCAGCGGTTCACTCGAGATCGACGGGCGCGTTGCCTCGATGCTCAATGTGTGGCTTGGCATGAACTCCGATGCAACGGGATACGAGAATATCTTCATGCGAGGCACGATAATGGGCCTCAGACCGAAGCAGATCGCGGCGATGGTCGACGATATCTGCGAATTCGCTGATCTGGGAGACTACATCTACATGCCTCTGCGCACCTATTCCAGCGGCATGCAGATGCGGCTTGCTTTTTCTGTTTCTACGAGCGTCTCTGCGGATATTATTCTGATGGATGAATGGTTAAGTGCCGGTGACGCCAACTTCTCGGAAAAAGCCCAGCACCGTCTGCAGCGTATGCTCGACAATGCGAAAATCTTCGTCGTCGCTTCTCACGATGAGAACCTGATACATCGAACTTGCAACAAGCTGATGCGCCTGGAGCATGGAAACATGGTTGATTACCGCGCGCTGTAAACGAAAGAACCGTTTGGTTTCATCGAGCGTGTATTAATTGGAGCGGGAATGAAAGTATTTGTTACAGGGGCATGTGGATATAAAGGAACCGTGCTGGTGCCTAAACTACTGGCTGCCGGTCACGAGGTAATTGCATTCGACATCATGTGGTTCGGTAATTTTCTCAAACCGCACGCCCGGCTGAGCGTGGTAAAGGGCGATGTGCGGAACATCGATGAGATTAATCTGGACGGCGTAGACGCTATCGTTCATCTGTCGTCTGTCGCCAATGACCCGTGCGGTGACCTCGATCCCAAGCTCACCTGGGAGATCAGTGCGCTCGCCACCATGCAGCTCGCCGACAAGGCCGTGCGCAAAGGGATAAAACACTTCGTCTACGCCTCATCCGGAAGCGTGTACGGCATCAAGGACGAACCTCAGGTGACCGAAGATCTCGAACTCAAGCCGATTTCTGAATACAACAAAACGAAGATGGTGGCGGAGCGTGTGTTGTGGAGCTATCGCGATGATATGGCGGTCCAGATGATCCGTCCGGCAACGGTATGCGGTTATTCGCCGCGAATGCGCCTGGACGTATCGGTGAATATGCTCACCATGCAGGCTCTTACCAAGCGCCGCATCACCGTATTCGGTGGCGACCAAACGCGCCCCAACATTCACATGGATGACATCACCGATATTTACATGTTCATGCTGGATCATCCGCAGTTCCGCGGCGTGTATAACGCTGGCTTTGAAAACATTTCCATACTCGACATCGCCGAACGCGTCACGCACCACGTGGAGGCCGAAATCGTGGTGACAGCGTCAAACGACCCGCGCTCTTATCGCATCAACTCGGACAAACTGCTCGCGACAGGCTACAAACCCAGGAAAACGGTCGACGACGCCATCCGTGAAATCATCCAGAAATATAATTCCGGTGAGCTCAAAGATGAAGAGCAGTTCCACAACTTGAAATGGATGCAAAAAGAAGTCATCAAATGAATGCTCCCCGTCCGGATTCCGCTGCAGTCTTCGCTGACTACGCCAATCGTCTCAACACGGCAATGCAGGCGACGGACTGGTCCGGCGTCACGCGGCTCGCGCAGGAGTTGCGTGAGTGCTGGACGAGCGGCCGGCAGGTCTTCATATGCGGTAACGGCGGCAGCGCAGGCAATGCCATCCACCTTGCCAACGATTTCCTTTACGGGATTTCGAAGGCACGTGGTTCCGGCTTGCGCGTCCATGCCCTGCCGGCGAATTCTTCGGTACTGACGTGTCTCGCCAATGACGAAGGCTATGACGAGATATTTTCGCTTCAATTAGCTGTGCAGGCTCGTGCGAACGACGTGTTGATTGTGCTTTCGGGGAGCGGCAATTCTCCGAACATACTCAAAGCGCTCGAGCAGGCAAAAAAAATGGGCTTGCGCAGTTACGCGATTCTCGGCTACACGGGAGGCCGCGCAAAAGCGATGGCCGACGTGGCGATACATTACGAGCTCGATGACATGCAGATCAGCGAAGATATGCAGCTCATCGTTGGACATATGGTCATGCAATGGCTTTATCAGAACCAACCCGCTAAGGAATAAGCGGTGGCAGCCACCAGCCAGGTTCTGGTAATCGGGAGCAACTCATTCTCGGGCGCCAGTTTCATAGATTACCTTTTGAAACTCGGTATTCCAGTAACCGGAACGAGCCGTTCACCCGAAGCGCATCGCGCCTTCCTTCCCTACCGCTGGTCCGATAAAAGCGCAGGTTTCCGTTTTTATCGGTGCGATCTGAATATCGATCTCGACGCCTTGATGAGTTTGATCAGTAAGGAAAAGCCCTCGCACATCGTGAATTTCGCTGCGCAAAGCATGGTCGCCGAGAGCTGGAAAAATCCCGATCACTGGTTTATGACGAACGTCGTATCGGCCGTGCGGTTGCACGAGCGATTGCGGCACTGCGACTTCCTCGCGAAGTACGTGCATGTAACGACCCCCGAAGCTTACGGCAGTACCGAAGGATTCATCACAGAGGACACACCGTTCAACCCGAGTACTCCCTATGCGGTGTCGCGTGCCGCCGGCGACATGAGTTTGCGGACGTATTTCGATGCTTATAAATTCCCGGTGGTGTCAACGCGTGCCGCCAATGTATACGGACCCGGCCAGCAGCTCTACCGCATCATTCCACGCACGATATTGTTCATCCTGCTCGGACGTAAATTGCAATTGCACGGTGGCGGGCTTTCGCGACGCTCATTCATCCACATGCGGGACGTATCGGATGCGACATGGCGCATCGCGTTGAACGCACCGGCGGGCGAGACTTACCACATCTCCACGAATGAGATCGTCACGGTGCGCGAACTTGTTACACGGATAGTCGCCAAGCTTGGCAAAAAATTTGAGGATTGCGTCGAGATCGTCGGCGAGCGCCTCGGCAAGGACGCCGCTTATATGCTCGACAGTTCCAAGCTCCGTAACAGCCTCGGATGGCACGACCGGATAACGCTCGACCAGGGTCTCGACGAGTGCATTGCGTGGGTACGCGCAAACTTTGACGAGTTGAAGCAACAGCCATTCGACTACATGCACAAGGCGTAGGCATTGCACGTGGTTTTCCAAGGATAGAAGAGGGCGATACGTGGAAATACAGGAACTCAAGAATCTGGCGAGTGATATACGGGCGCGCATCATTGAGAACTCGCATAAAACGCAAACGCCCCATCTGGGCTCCTGTCTGTCATGCGTGGATATTCTGGTGGCGGCGTACTTTCGTGCACTGCGTATCGACCCGAAGCGTCCCGCGGATCCCGATCGCGACCGCTTTATCTTGAGCAAGGGGCATGGTGCTGCCGCGCTTTTTCAAGTGCTCGCACTGCGCGGCTACTATCCGGCCGACATGCTCAAAAGCTATGGAGAGGACGGCGGGATCTTTGCAGAACATCCACCCACACCTTCGCACTTGCCCGGCATCGAGGCGGCAACCGGTTCCCTCGGACACGGCATGCCGATGGGTTTGGGCATGGCGCTGTCAGCGCGGATCCAGCGCCAGAGTTACAACGTTATCGCACTGCTCTCGGACGGCGAATGTAATGAGGGTTCCATTTGGGAGGCCGCCATGCTTGCCGCTTCTCAGAAAGTCGAACGGTTGGTTGCGATTATTGATTTCAATAAGTGGCAGGCGACCGGTCGGAGCCAGGAGATTCTGGCGCTCAATCCATTGGCGGACAAGTGGCGCGCGTTCGGATGGAACGCAAGCGAGGTTGATGGGCACGACATGAGTGCACTCGTAAAGATGTTGACGCGGATTCCCGATGGCAGCGGTAAACCCATTGCCATCATCGCCCACACAGTAAAGGGCAAAGGCGTTTCGTTCATGGAAGACGATAACAACTGGCATTACCGTATCCCAACCGCCGACGAAGTTGTCGCGTCCAAGAAAGAGCTTGGTGTATCCGTATGAGAAACGCATTTGCTGATGAAATCACCAAGCTCGGTGCGGTCAACGAGCGGGTTGTCCTGTTATCGGGGGACATCGGAAACAAGCTGTTCGACAAGTTCAAGGACAGCGCGAACGGCAGGTTTCTCAACTGCGGCGTCGCCGAAGCCAACATGATGAGCGTCGCGGCCGGCATGGCGTTATGCGGCTTGAGGCCTGTGATTTACACGATCACGCCGTTTACAACCACGCGTTGTTTCGAGCAGATTCGAGTGGACGCGTGTTATCACGAGGCGCCCGTTGTCATCGTTGGGACCGGTTCCGGCATGTCATACGCGGAGCTCGGACCGACGCATCATTCGTGCGAAGACATGGGCATCCTGCGAACACTGCCGAACATGACTGTAATTGCGCCTGGAGACACCGTAGAACTGCGCCTTGCTTTGCGCGCGGCGCTGCAGGCCGCTGGCCCGGTCTACATGCGGATTGGTAAGAAAGGTGAGCCCACCGTTCATCAAGGTCAACCCGAATTCAAGATCGGCAAATCGATCACCGTTCGTCCGGGAAAAGACGTTTGCCTTATCAGCACAGGTGTGATGCTTTCCGTCATGGCCGACGCCGCCGACCAGCTTGCAAAGAAAGGTATCTCTGCCAGATTGGAAAGCTTCCATACCGTGAAGCCGCTGGACACGCAGACCTTGAACGAAGTGTTCGGCGCTTACCCGGTAGTCGCCGTAGCCGAGGAGCACAGCGTGATCGGCGGTCTGGGTGGTGCAATAGCGGAGTGGCTGGCTGCGCAGGAGTCTGTGCGCGCGAAGCTCCTCGCCTTCGGCACTCCGGACGCTTTCATGCATGAGGTGGGATCAACCCAATACGCGAGAGACAAGTTCGGGCTTACCGCCAGCAACATCGCAAACAGCGTTGAAAGCCGGCTGCGGGTGCAAGCTACCTCATGCTGATGCCGCAAACCTAACCGGCCTTCGACCTGAGTTTTGCGTCCGCGGGGATGCTGGCGCGGATTACGTATAATGCACCCCCCGTTCGTCCACGCGCATCCCATTGCTCAACCAATTCCATGTTGATCGGCATTGATTTCGACAACACAATCGTCGATTACGATGCGCTGTTTCATAAGGTCGCGCTCGAGCAGGGCGTTATTACGCCCGCCGTTGGTGCGACGAAACTCGCCGTCAGAGATCATCTACGCGCCGCCGGCAAGGAAGATGTCTGGACTGAAATGCAGGGCTACGTGTATGGGGCACGGATGGCTGAGGCCGCCATGTATCCCGGCGTGCTTGAATTCTTTTGCTGGGCGTCCGATAAGCGCATTGATCTTGCCATCATCAGCCATAAAACGCGGCATCCATTTCTCGGGCCGAAATACGATTTGCATGATGCTGCGCGCGCATGGGTGCTCGCTTCTCTCGTTTCCAACGGCTCATGTGTTGTCCCTCCGGGCAACGTCTACTTCGAGTTGACCAAGGAAGAGAAAATAAAGCGTATCGTGCAGGCCGGTTGCGACGTATTTCTCGACGATCTGCCCGAAATCCTGCTGATGGAAGGCTTTCCGCCGGCAACGATGCGAGTGCTGTTCGATCCTGAACGCCACCACTCGACGATTGACGGCATAGGTACCGTCTGCAGCTGGGCCGATTTTCAGCGCGAAGTAAGCGTCCAATGTCAGATTCGTCTCTGAGCCAGCAGGTGGCGAGGCTGCTTGAGTCCGACGCGCCCGCGGCGGCCGAGCCGCACCTGGTCCCTTGTAATGCAGGGGGCAATAACCGCGTTTTCATCGTGACTGCCGGCGAGCGCCGGTTTATCGCGAAATGGTATTTCAGTCATGCAAGTGACCGGCGCGACCGCCTTCATGCCGAGTTCACCTTCTTGCGATATGCCGAGCGTGCCGGCATCCAAAATGTGCCGCGGCCCATTTCCTGCGACCTCGAACGCAGATTAGCGATTTATGAATACATCGACGGAGCTCCGATCGGCGTCGTTTCGCAACCCGACGTCGACGCGGCGGTGCGGTTCTTTCTGGCGTTGAACGAATCGGGCTGCCGTCACCTCGCGACGCAGTTGCCGGACGCATCTGAAGCCTGTTTCAGCATAAGAGATCAATTTACGCTGATCGACAGTAGAATCGAGCGGCTGCGCGCGGGAATCCCTGCCACTGCGGGTGTAGACGCTGATGCACAGACGTTCGCGCGCGACGTGCAGACGACATGGGATCGCCTCAAGGCACATATAACCGCAAAAGCGCCTACGCTCGGTATATCGGTTGAAAACGCCCTACCGGCGGATCAACGGTGTATCTCACCTTCGGACTTCGGCTTCCATAACGCACTGCGCCGCCCGTCGGTGAGGTTTGTTTCCTCGATTTCGAGTACGCCGGATGGGACGATCCCGCCAAGCTGGTTGGCGATTTCCTTAGTCACCCCGCAGTACCGGTTCATGACCGGTTTCGCGCGCAGGTGATCGACCAAGCGATGACCTTCTGCGCCAATGGCGACGCCTTGCGTGCGCGAGCGTGGTTGCTGCTGCCGGTATTCCAGATCAAGTGGTGCTGCATCATGCTTAATGATTTTTTGCCAAACGAGGCGTTACGGCGAAGATTTGCGGATGCGGATTTTGATGAGGCGCACAGGAAGGCTGTCCAGCTCGACAAAGCGCGCCGGCTTTTTTCATCTATCGAGAAAGCCTGACCAACAACTGACGTCAGCCCTGCTCGCCTCGCTACTTTTCTTCCATTCACTGATCGAAACAAATGGCATATATAGACTTCATGTCGGTGGTGCATAAAAGCACCAAGCGCGATTATCTTGCCCGGGTAAACGATCCCGAGTACCCGAAGGCCAAGGCCGCTGAGCTCGCGAAACGCTGGGATTATGATTATTGGGACGGCGACAGACGCATCAACTATGGCGGCTACAGGTACATGGAAGGACGTTGGGAGAAGGTCGCCCGTGCCATGGTAGAGCACTATGGAATCAAGGCCGGCGATAAGATTCTCGACGTCGGCTGTGGAAAAGGTTTCTTGCTGTTCGACTTCACCAAGGTCGTACCCGGTCTCGATATCCACGGAATCGACGTTTCGTCTTATGCAATCGAGAACGCCAAGGACGAAGTAAAGGAAAGGCTGCAAGTGGGAAATGCCAATTCCCTGCCGTTTCCCGACAATCATTTCGACCTTGTCTTCTCGTTGAACGCACTGCACAACCTTCACTGTTACGACCTGGAGCCGTCGCTGAGAGAGATCGAGCGCGTAGGAAAGAAGAATAAGTATATCTGTGTCGAGTCATATCGAACCGAGGTCGAGAAGGCCAATCTTCTTTACTGGCAGGTAACCTGTGAAGCTTTCAACACACCGGAAGAATGGGAATGGTGGTTCAAGCTGACGGGCTACACAGGCGACTACTCTTTTATTTACTTTGAATGAGCGCGCAGTCATGACCATGCCTGAATCGATGAAGGCGGCGATCCTGGTCGAGCAGCGTAAGCCGCTTGTCATTGACGACGTGCAATTGCCCGCGTCACTTGCGGTAGGCCAAGTGCTCGTAAAGGTGCACTTCAGCGGCATATGTGGCTCACAACTGGGCGAAATCGATGGAGCAAAGGGTGAAGACAAATTTCTCCCCCATCTACTCGGGCACGAGGCGTCGGGCACGGTAATGGAAGCAGGTCCGGGCTGTACGGTATGCAAAGGCGGGCGATAACGTCGTCATGCATTGGCGCAAAAGCCTCGGCATCGAGGCCACACCGCCCGTGTATAAGTGGCATGGACGGCAAGTGAATGCGGGCTGGATCACTACCTTCAACGAGTATGCAATTGTCGCGGAGAATCGGCTGACACCCGTGCCGAAGGACAGCGACATGGATGTTGCGGCGCTATTTGGCTGCGCAGTAACGACGGGATTCGGTGTTGTCGTCAATAACGCAAAAATCAAGATCGGCGAATCGGTGGTCGTATTCGGCGCGGGCGGCGTCGGTCTTAATATCGTTCAGGCAGCCGCGTTGGCGGGAGCGTATCCCGTTATCGCAGTCGATCTTTTTGACAACAAGCTGGAGCTCGCGCGGTCCGTTGGCGCGACCCATCTGATCAACAGCGCAAAGGCAGAAGCGCGCCAGGCGATTATGGACGTTGTTGGCACGGCGCTTGTCGATGTATTCATTGACAATACAGGGTCGCCTTCGATCATCGAACTTGGACTGCAAATTACGAAGCCGAACGGCCGGGTTACTCTGGTGGGGGTGCCGAAAAAGGGCAATAACATCTCAATGTATTCACTGCCGTTGCATTTTGGAAAAGAGCTAAAAGGTTCGCATGGTGGCGAGGCAATACCGCAAGAGGATATTCCGCGCTATCAGGGCCTTTATCGAGCGGGAAAGATTCATCTGCGTGAATTGTTAACGGACCATTTCCCGCTGGATGACATTAATATCGCAATAGCGAAAATGCGTGATGGCAGCATTGCGGGACGGTGCCTTATCAAACTGTGATTCGATCTTTTGGCGCCCCGGCCTGCAAGCTTGCGGTAAGGTCTACAGCGCACGATAGTGTGGCGCCATAAAGGAATGGTATGACGGCAGTACATTCGGACATGCGCCAGGCGCTGGTGAGCACTCGAAGCCATTACACTGCAGCGGGCGCGTTCAGTCTCGGTATCAACATTCTGTACCTGACGACGCCTCTGTACATGTTGCAGGTGTACCGATCGGGTTCTTGCAAGCGGCAGCGTCCCGACACTCGTGATGCTTACGATTGCATGTCTTATTGCCTTACTTACGCTCGGCGCATTGGATGTACTGAGAGCGCGAGTGCTTATTCGCAGCGGCATTCGTCTTAACAACGCCTTCTATGCGCGTGTTATGGCTGCGATGGCGGAGCGCGCAAACAGCACTCACAGCCTCGAGCGGGGACAGGCGCTTCGCGACCTGGACACGTTTCGCCAGTTCATTACCGGATCCGGCGTGCACGCGCTTTTCGACGCACCATGGGCGCCGATTTACATTGCGGTGATATTCATGCTGCATCCGATGCTCGGGGTGCTCGCGCTTGTATGCGCAGTCCTGTTGCTGGCTCTGGCAATCGCCAATGAATATGCGACGCGCGCGCCGCTCGCTGTTGCCAATGAGGCGGCTGTTCGCAGTTATGCAACCATCGATGTAGCGCTGCGTAACGCAGAGGTGATTCGCGCTATGGGGATGTTGCAACCGCTGCTGCGTCGGTGGGCGGTTGATCGCGATCGTGTCCTGAAGCTTCACACGGTCGCGAGCGATCGCAGCGCATACATCGTCGCCGTCACACGGTTTTTGCGACTCTTCATGCAGTCGCTCATGCTAGGGGCCGGCGCATACCTTGCAGTGGAACACGCTATAACGCCGGGCGCGATGTTCGTGTCAACGCTGTTACTTTCACGTGCGCTTCAGCCAGTTGAACAGGCGCTTGGCATCTGGCGGCCGTTGCTCGGCGCGCGCACCGCGTTCGCACGGGTCGCGCGGCTACTTGTCGACACAGCGGTGACGGCGAAAACTCTGCCGTTGCCACGACCAAAAGGCGAACTCACCCTCGATAACGTAATGTTTGCACCTTCGGGAGTGAAGCGGCCTATCCTTAATGGAGTAACGTTCAAGCTTGAGCCGGGCGAGGCACTCGCAGTGGTCGGCGCTACGGCCGCCGGCAAGTCCACGCTTTTGCGGTTAATCGTTGGAACGCTCGCGCCAACCACGGGCAACGTGCGGCTCGATGGCGCCAGTGTGTACCTGTGGAAGTGTACAGAATTCGGCCGGCATGTAGGGTACCTGCCGCAAGATATTGAATTATTCGCGGGGACGGTTGCTGAGAATATTGCTCGCTTCTCGCAACCCGCTCCGGACGCCATCGTCGAAGCGGCGGTCAACGCTGACGCCCACGATATGATCGTCCGCCTGCCGCAGGGCTATGAGACCGAAGTCGGAGAAGCAGGATCGTCGCTTTCCGGCGGACAGCGACAACGCATCGCACTGGCGCGCGCGATATTCGGACTGCCCCAGCCTGCTCGTACTCGACGAACCGAACTCGAACCTCGACGCAGACGGCGAGATTGCGTTGGGAAATTGCCTTAAAAAACTCAAAGCAAACGGGACGACCATCGTTATGGTATCGCACCGCTTATCCGCTGTTGGCATGGTCGATAAGATCCTGTTACTCAAGAACGGCGTCATGGATGCTTTCGGGCCGCGTCGCGATGTGCTGGCGAAACTGCAAAAAGCCGCCCGCATGCGCAGTATCAATGTTGCTCCCCAAGAGCGTCCGCAAGAATCCTGAGCATGAGTGCTGCTTATACCGACACTACGTTGGCCGGTGCAGACGACAGCGCCCGCGGCCTGATTATTGCAGGCGTCGTCATCATGGTGCTCTTCTTCCTCGGGGCTAGGCAGCTGGGCGGCGCTTGCCCCATTGAACAGCGCGGCGCTTGCAACAGCCACCATAAAAGTGGAAGGCAATCGTAAGAGTGTTCAACACCTGGAAGGAGGTCTGGTCCGGGAACTGCGCGTGAAGGAGGGCGATCAGGTCACGACCGGCCAGGTCATGTTGGTACTCGATGACACGCAGGCACGGGCGGTTGTTGAAGTTTTGAGCAAGCAGTACCTCGAACTGCGGGCGCAAGAGGCGCGCCTCATTGCCGAACAAAACCGCGCTCAGTCATTTAGCGTGCCTGACGAACTCCTCGCCCGGCGCAATGAGCCGGAGGTCGCGCGAATCATCGCCGGGCAAAGCGCACTTTTCTCTTCCAGACGGGTCGCGCTCGCCGGCCAAATCGGGTTGACTCAGCAAAAGATTGCACAAACGAAGGAAGAGATCAAAGGCCAGGAGGCGCAATACACGGCTCAGAAGCTACAGAACGAGTCGTTACAGGCTGAATTGATCGGACTTCGGGATCTGTTCAAAAAGGGTTACGTTACGCGTCAACGCATGCTCGAGCTCGAGCGATCCGCGGCAGCGTTCGAAGGGCAGGTGGCCGAGACAGCCGCTTCCATCATGCGGTCCCGGCAAAGTATCGAAGAGCAGAACTTGCAGGCCATCCAGCTGCAATCTGATCGATCAGCGCAGGTGGCCAGTGATCTGCGAGACGCGCAGGTAAAGCTGCTTGCCACGGCACCGCAACTGGAAGCGGCTCGTGACACGTTACGGCGCACCGAACTACGCGCACCCTACTCCGGCTACGTTGTCGGGCTGACTGTGTTCAGCGTGGGAGGCGTTGTAAAAGCAGGCGAGACACTAATGGATATTGTGCCGCATCTCGGTGGACTGATAGTAGAAGCAACGATTACGGTCGACGACGTAAAGGATGTTCATCCGGGAATGCCTGCAGAGGTGCGACTGACTGCGTATAAGCAGCGCAGTGTGCCAACGGTGGCCGGAAAAGTCGTCCAGGTTTCGGCTGATCGGCTGACTGACACGCGCACCGGCGAGGGCTATTACCTTGCTCAAATCAAGGTTGACGAGCACGAATTGGCATCCATGAAAGATATCAGGCTGGCACCGGGCATGCCTGCGTTAGTAATGATCCCGACTGGCGAGCGAACCGCCCTGGATTATCTACTTCGCCCCGTACTGGATTCGTTCAAGAAAGCTTTTCGCGAGAAGTGACGGTTCGGCCAGTGCGTCGTCGGCACGAGCGTCCGAAACGCTCGGATTCGCATGTACGAGCGTCGGCGTTGTCCTACAGTCATCAGCCCGTACGGAGGCGCTTCATGGCACTGTTATAAAAAGCGGCGTCCGCGCCGCTTTATTCCGACACGCGGTCAGAGATGTTGCTGCCGGTGGAAGATCTTCGACGTGTTATGTGCGATCGACCGCAGACTGCGGGTGGCTTTTCTGTCAATATATAGACGATCTACGGAAACGTGGCCAACCGGCTCGTTTGCCGTATGTGATGTCGCTTAAGCGACACACGGTAGTTTAAATCGGGAGACAGGTAATGGCGATATTTACTGCGGGTGCGGCAACGACGATCGACATGCATTTCACTGCGGCGACGCTGTCGTCGTTTGTGCCGGTGGTGAAGACGGCGTCCCAGATCGTGCTGGCCTTTGGCGTGCAGCAGATTGAGTGGCTGGGCAATTTCACGTATGACGGCGGCGGCAATATAACCGGTGGGGCGGTCAATCAGCATACCGAGTATGTGAACGGCGTGTTCGTGGGCGCCCAGTATGTGCCCGGTATCGCGCTTGACTCGATTTCGGGCATGTCGGTGCCAGCGGTTAATGCTGAAGCGTTCCGTGTCGGCAATGACTACCAGGGGTTTATAACGGCTGCGCTGTCGGGCAATGACACGATCACATCGAATTCATCGGCGAGCGGCAACGACTTTCTACTGGGCTTCAATGGCAACGATGCGATTACTTCGTTTGCCGGCAACGACACGACCGACGGCGGTGACGGCAATGACTCGATCAACGGCGGCGATGGCAATGATTCGCTGTCGGGCAGCGGCGGCGCGGACGTAATTGCCGGAGGCAATGGCGACGACTGGCTCAACGGTGAGAACGGCAACAGCGCCCTCGCGGTGGGGCAGGTGGCCGGCAACGACACCATTGACGGTGCCGCGGGCGACGACACCGTGCTGGGCGGCGACGGGGATGACCAGATAACCGGTGGCGACGGCACGGACGTGCTGGTGGGCGAAGGCGGCAACGATGTCATCACCGGCCAGGGCGGCATTGATTACGTCGACGGGCGCCAGGGCGACGATCAGCTCTTCGGCGGTGACGGCAATGACATTTTGTTTGGCGACGGGCTCACGACCACCTATGGCTTTGGCAGCGACATTCTGCATGGTGAGAATGGTGACGACATCATCATGGGCGAGTCAGGCGATCACAATGCGCCGGGGGCCGCCGATCAGATCTACGGCGATGACGGCAACGATCTACTGTATGGCGGCACGGGCGATGACTTCATCCTGGGCGGCAATGGCAACGACACCATCGACGGCGGCACCGGAAACGACTATATCGTGGGCGGTGCGGGCACCGACCTCATGGTCGGCTCAGGCGACAGCACGAACGTCGGTGGACCGAGCTTTACGACCGGCAACGATCTCTTCGCCTATACGGCGATGGCCGATGCGGGCGACACCATCTACGGCTTTGACACCCGGGCGGGCAACACTGACGGTTTCGACCTGAGACCGCTGTTCGATGCACTCGGCTACACGGGCACTGCGGCGCGTGCCGATGGCTGGCTCACGGTAACGACTGGCAATACGCCTGCGGATTCGGTCGTGTGGGTCGATCCCAACGGCGGCGCCAATTCTTTCGTGCCCCTGGTGACCGTCGCCGGCGTCGCCCCCGCTGTCCTCACCGATGCCTTCTTCCTGATTCAATAAATAAGCTCGTCAGTTGTCTGGAGCGCGCGATATGCATGGCGCACAATCGCGCCGCTCCGCAAGCTGAGCGCCTTCAAGCGTCACGTGAATTGATGCTGCGGCAGCGCAGCTTTTCCCTATCAACCAAGCGCGGGCGATAAGCAACGATAGCGTCCGGCATTGCTGCTGCCGTGGCGACAGACTATCCCCTAGCCATCTCGATGATAGAACCTGTGCTTAACGCATAGTACAATCGAGTGCCTGGCCTACAAGGCCGGACTCTGTCGTGAACTGTCAAAGCACCGTTCACAACCCAATGTAAGTTCTGACGGTTTACCACGCGTAATGCATAGAGGTCGCCGACCGACGGCATTTTGTCTTCGCCATCTGCGATCATAAATCATGGTCTCACCCCTGCAGTCGCAGCAGTCTTGCCTCTCATGCAAAGCCGAAACGGTGAACATGCTGATCGATTTTGGTCCGCAGCCGCCGAGCAATCGCTTCCTGAAGCCCGAAAGTGTTGACTCGCCCGTGCATCCGCTTCTGCTCGGCCAATGCGTAACTTGTGGTCTTATCCAACTTGTACGCCCGATGGGCGTTGAGGCGGTGCGGCCAAGATACCCGTGGTTGACATATAACGAGCCTGAGGGGCATCTCGACATATTGGTGCATCACCTTATCGCAACAACTGAAATACCGCACGACGCTCGTATCTTAGGACTCACCTACAAAGATGATACGACTCTGCGCCGGCTTGTTGAGCGCGGATACAGCAATGTGTACCGCGTCGATGTTAAGGACGACCTCGCAGTCGAAGACGGCCTCGCAAGTATTGAAACGATTCAAGAGGCTCTCACTGCTGAAAATGCCTCTGCTGTGACGGCAAAGCATGGCCCCGCCGATGTGCTCATTGCGCGTCATATTCTCGAACACGCGCATGATCCCGCCGGGTTCTTGTCTGCATGCATGGGCTTGGTCAAGCCCGGCGGCTTTATCGTATTCGAGATGCCCGACAGCCGAAAATTTCTAAAAGTCCGTGACTATTGTTTTGTCTGGGAAGAGCACATCACATATTTCACGCCCGCAAGTTTGGAGGCGTTCCTCGAACTAAACGGACTACCGGGCTCCCAAACGGTGGTGTATCCGTATGCGCTTGAAGACTCGCTGGTGGCACTCGCCACGGTACCTCAAAGAAACTCAACGTCAACTTGGGTGCCGTCCGCCGAGGTTCAGGACGAAGTTACGCTTGGCGCCGCTTATGGAACAGGATTGTGCAGCAAAACAAGGAGCATTCACAGGAGTCTGGATCTCCTCTGCGGTGACGGCGGCAAAGCAGTTTTATTCGGCGCAGGTCATTTGGCAGCAAAGTTCATCAACTTTCATGACCTCTCGAATCGAATCGAATACGTGATCGACGATCATCCGAATAAGCAAGGAATGGTTATGCCGGGGTCGCGTATTCGAATTGTGGGCTCCGACGTGCTCAGTCGGGAGGACATACAGCTATGTTTATTGGCATTAAGCCCGGAAAGTGAGGCTAAAGTAATTTCCGCCAAAGGCGGTCAGCTCGCGGATGGCGCGACGTTCCGATCGATTTTTTCGTTAAGTCCATTAGCAATGACAGGGGCAGAGTCGCAAGCAGACTTCGACAAGAATGCGCATTCGAAAAATCAATGACGAGGTTTATGTGGCCGACGAGCCGATCGTTCGTGTTGGCGCGCGGGAGATCGCTTTCCTCAAGGAGAAGGCGTTATTGAGCGCGCGCAAGAGGGCGCGCATCTGCGCGCATCGTAGCAACGACGACTCTCTGCACGAGATGATCATCGCCCTCGCGTCCCGCAGCTACATTCGCCCTCATCGTCATGTCTCAAAGTCGGAGTCTTTTCACATCGTCGAAGGACAAGTGGACGTCGCCGTTTTTGATGATGCGGGGACAATTGTCGACGTGATTCAAATGGGCGCTCCGGGCTCCGGCCGTTGTTTCTACTACCGATTGTCCGACAGCGCGTTTCACACACTCATCATACACACGGACTTCCTCGTGATTCATGAAGTCACTAATGGGCCGTTTGCGGTGGACGGCACCGTGCTCGCCGATTTTGCGCCCCCTGAAGGCAACGAAGAGCAAGGCAATTACATGCGAGACCTGTCCACCCGCGTTGCGGCGTACGTACACAACCAACAAGCGTGACGAACTCAAACGGATATCTTGTTGTCGGCGGCGACAGCCTGGTGGGCGGGGGACTATTTCGTGCCTTGGAGCGTCGCGGCGACAGCGCTCTCGCGACTACGCGTCGGCGCAATAGTCTCGACGCCCGGCGGGTCTATCTCGATTTCGAGCGCGGTACTGAGTTTCGCGTTCCGGCAGGTATCGACTACGCCTTTGTTGTTGCAGCGGCGACGAACTATGAACGATGTGAGACGGATCCCCTCGCTTATCAAATCAACGTTGAGCTTATTCCGCGATTCGTCATCTCACTGCTCGAACAAGGTGTGTTTGTGACGTTTATATCGACGAATTCGGTGTTTGGCGGCGAACGCCCCTGGCCGCGCGAGGACGATCCACATGCTCCAGGTATCGCGTATGCCAGGCAGAAACATTCGGCCGAAGAGGTCATCCGCGCCGCCTGCCGCGGTACAAAACACGAAGAGCACTTCAATATCGTCCGGCTGACGAAAATTATGGGTCGCGATACTTCGCCATTACCGAATTGGTTTTCCGCATGGGAAAAGGGAGAGCCGGTGCAGCCGTTTTCGGATTTGATTTTTGCACCCATGTCGGTGCGTTTTGTCGGTGAGGCGCTCGCAACGATCGGCCCCAAACGCATCGCGGGGAATCTCCATCTATCGGGCGCTGAAAACGTCAGTTATGTCGATTTCGCGGCGTGTCTTGCGCGCAAGCTTGGTGTTGATACTCGTCTCATCGTACCAACGACCGCGGAGGAAAAAGGCGTTGTCATTCCCTTCAAACCTCGGTATAGCGGGCTCGGGATGCAACGAACGACGGAACTAACCGGCGTCGCGCCGCAAACCTTGGACCAGGTTGTCAGCGACCTGACGACGCAGTCAGTTCAATAAGCCAGGAGAAATCAGTGACAGCAAACGTTCTGCACAGGCGCACCTGCCGATTATGCGATTCGAAGGATGTCGAGCTTGTGGTGAAGCTTGACCCGATTCCCCTGTCGGAGAACTACTGCGCGGATGCTGAATCGGGCAAGAACGCGGCGCGCTATCCAGTTGATCTGTACATGTGCACCGCATGCGGACATGTGCAGCAACTGGACGTTGTTGATTCAAAAAGTCTGTGGGAGGGCTACACATACTATTCCGGCGAAGCCAAGGGAATGCCGGAACACTTCGAGCAGGTGGCGGCAAATATTCGGCAGACCTATCATCCGCCGGCAGGTTCGCTGGTGATAGATATCGGCAGCAATGACGGCTCGCTGCTGCGGCCGTTCAAGAACGCCGGCCATCGAGTGCTGGGAATCGATCCGGCAACTGAAATTGCCCGACTCGCGACCGAATCCGGCATTGAGACCATTCCTGAGCTGATGTCTCTTGAGCTTGCGAAAAAGATCCGGCAGCAGTATGGTCCCGCTGACGTTGTTTGCATGTTCAACGCGTTTGCGCACGCAGACAACATGGGTGAGATCGCCGACAGCATCCGTACGCTGCTCAGTCCTGACGGGCTGTTCTTTTTCGAGGCGCAATATCTTCTCGACATCATTGATCGAGTACCTCATCGCAACCATATTTCATGAGCATATGAGCCACCATTCCGTGAAGGCGCTCACCATATTTCTTGACCGCCACGGCATGGAATTGACAGACGTTGAAAGAGTGCCGATACAGCACGGGTCTCTGATCGGTACGGTTCAGCTTAAAGGCGGAAAGCACAAGATAAAGAAGTCAGTTCGCGACCTGCTGGAGCTCGAATCGAAGCGCAGACTCGACAAACTGGATACGCTCACAAAATTTGGCGCGCGCGTACACGAGCAAAAGGAACGCACCCGAAAACTCGTGCAGGACTGGAGACGCGCAAAGTTGTCCATAGCCGGCTACGGCGCTGCACGCAGCGGCCCGACGCTGATATCGCAGTTAGGGCTCACCGGCGCGATCGACTACATAGTCGACGACCACCCGCAAAAAGTAGGTAAATATTCATCGGGGGATGGCATTAAGATATTACCGACGAGTGAACTGTGCAAACGCATGCCCGCGTATACGGTAATACTCGCTTGGGTGCACGCCCAGAAAATCATCGATACGAATCGCGAATATCTCGATAAGGGCGGACATTTCGTCGTGCTTTGCCCGGAGACTCGCGTCGTCGGACGCGATGGGGAAGTGACAGTCTAGCGGCTGAAGAAACGCGCGATGCGCTGTTTATAGCGGCGCAATAATTCGCGCTGCAGTTCGCGGCCGGAACACTTATTGAGCGTGCGACTGTCTGTCAGCACGCCACCGTAGCGAAAAGTATTGTTGTCTGGACCTGCCTTGCCCGGATCTGCGTCCGATGCAGCGCCCGCCAGGAAAGTATCGCTCACGCTCAAGCTGGTTGACGTTTCCAGCGGAACGCGAAACGGCGCGTCAGATGTCTTGCGCAGGATGAACTCAATGCCGAAGTCATGAAACTCGGGGTCCGGATAGCCGTTCTTGACCATGAACTCGGGCGATTTCGCCGGCAACCCTTTGGTATATCCTTCGAGAATCACATCGTACTGATTGGCCTCAGCGAGCTGATTGAAAAGCAGCGGCGTATAAGCAAAATAACCATGCATGTAGTACCCGCTGAGCGGCAACTGATGATAGATGACGCCGCCGGGTTTCGTGATCTCATGGATCGTTTTCATGGACAGATACTGGTTAATCACGTGCTCGGTGGTGCCGAAATTCGTGACTAAGTCATAACGGTTCAACATGTCGACGGCGGGTTCCTGACGGTTGAGATCGAAAATGATCGTGCCGTCCCCTTCGAAGATATCGATTGCCGAATACTTGAAGCCGCAGGCCTTGATGAGCGTCGAAGTGAAACCGCCGTCAGCAAGCTTCCGGAGCTCCGCTTCGTTGAATTGTTGGGCGTTTACAGACGGGTTTTTCGCCGCCATGCTGGAAATGAACTCGCGTAGAAAATCCTCTTTGCCGCGGCAATACAATTGCTGGGCGCCCAGTTCCATGATGGAAGCGCCGGGCAACAGCAATCCCTTTTGATGCAAGTATTGAATGCGCGATAGAGGCGTAACGCTAACGCCCATAAAAACTGCTCCGGATTAAAGTCCCAGGCCGACTGCGCGCGACTCGAATGGGAGTTGGCGTGGCGGGACGCAAGTCAAGCGGGGACTGACGGTGCTCACTTCCTGGAACACGCAAGCGCAAAGATATAGTGCGCTGTCTTGTGGTAGCCGGTATGCACGACTTCATCGTTCATGCCGAACATGAACACATTGTGAAAATGGCGCTCCATCGTGTGCTTCAAATCGGGCATGGTCTTACAGTTGACGTGACCTGCGCGGCTGGTTGGTGAGGCGTAAACCTGGCTCTCGAGCGAAGGCATGCCGATGATGGCAACGCCATGCTCACTTAGCGGTGCGAACCCGTTCGTTAGAAATACATGCTCATCCGCGGGCGCTATGTGTTCAAGCACGTCCAATGCGAATACGCCATCGAAGTCGCCCGAGATCGGACCCGCGAGCAAATCATGCGTAAAAACCGGAAACCGCCAGCGCTCGGTCATGCGGGCCTTGACGTCCTCGACGAACACCGCATCGAAGTCTGTCGCACTGAGTGCTTGCACTTCCTGTTGTACGATGCGTGTGCCAAATGCGTCTCCGCAGCCGATCTCGAGAACATGCTGCCGCCCGGAGAGCATCTTGGCTACGAACTTATAACGCGAAAGACGGAACAATAAATGCCGCGGGTCATCATGCCAGCTTTGGCTGCTGCGCAGTCCAAGGCGTTCGAACCCGCGCGCAGCAACTGCATCCAGGCACTCCTGGTATTGCGGCTCCCGGGTCTTGGCCGTATCAAGATTCGCTTGTAGTGGGGTATTTTTGACCATATCAGAGTCTCGCATATGAGAGCAGGAAGAAGCCGCTCTCTCTAGCGCACGGTAATGTAACATATCCAGTAGCGTCGAAAGAATCTGCCAGCAACGTGTCTACGACACCTTGGGCGGCGCGATTCTTTGCAATGCTATCCTCGCAATCCGAATGCTAACGTCGCCACGTCGTTGGCTCGTGAACGCTTTTAGCCAGTCTTGAGGGCGATTCGTCCAGCGTAATCGATTCGAGTCAGCAAAAGTGGTGCGACCAGTTTCGCGACGTATTCGTCGGTGGCCTTGCGCGCGCCAAGAAAATGTCCGTAGTCGTCGATGATGAGTATTCCCCTACGGGATAACCTGGGGTACAGATGCTCGAGTTCATGCCGCGTCGACTCATACCAGTCGGTGTCGAGCCGCAGCATGGCCAGATTCTGCGGCGCTTGCGCGGGAAGTGTTTGTTCAACCATCCCCTTGACAAGAAACACCCGGTCCATCGGATATCCGGTGCTTTCCATATTCGCACGCACTTCTTCCAGTGACGCATAGGCCCAGTCGCTGCTAACGTCGGTCTTGCGGTGCGGCTCCCAGCCGTCCATACCGCTGTTGCCCCAGATATCGACGTCGAGCGCTGCGTCCGGCTTGGGCAGTCCCTCAAACGTGTCGAATAAGAACAATCGTTTATCCGTGCGTCCCAAGGCAAGTAGTGTCAATGCCACCATCATCATGCTGCCGCCGCGCCATACACCGCACTCCACAAAATCGCCCGGAACGTCGGCTTTTATAAGGTAGCGTACGGCGGAATGAAGGCTGTAAAGTCGTTGCCACGACGTCATCGAGTAGTGCCGGCAGCGCTCGTAGTGGGGAAAGAAATCAGGCTCGGCGTCGCCCATCCCTGTTTTTAAATCATACGTTGCCATCTCGAGTTGGTAGCCGTCGAGTGGAGGCAACCCGACGGGTTGTAACCGCTGAATGATGTCCGGCAGCGCCGCAACGACGTCCGCAGGCACCTTGAATCGACTTTGAGCTTGCCAAGCGCCATCGCTGGGACTGCGGACGACGCGATAGCCGAACGCGGCAAACATGCGGTGAATGCAGGTCTTAAAAGCTTTCATGAAGCGGCGGTGTGTTGACAGATCCGGTCAACTCACTTTCGAACGCTGGCGCGGCCAGTGGTATCTGGGGCATGGCTGCCGTCGATGCTAACTCGGCGGAATCGAACTCGATAGCGGCGCTGCTGCAGTACTTGACGTAGTTCTCGCTAGGCATTCGGAGGCGTAGATACATATTCCCCGCTAATGTCAGGAGCAACGCCGGGGGGAGCATGGGCAATACCCAGATCAGGCTCCATCTTCCAAAGCGCGCATAGACGCGCGCCAAGCGAAGTAATAGCTTGGCGTTAAAGCGCTTGATCGTCCCGCCAACGAATGTGCATGAGTTCCCCTGAGGGGCTGCGCCGACAATATCTTCAACATAGTGGACAAGCTCGGCCGAGAAGTTACTTTTTTCCATCTCTCCTAAGCGATTATGGATGAACACCTGATAAGTGGCCCCCGGGCTCATGGCAGGCAGGCAACGTTTTATAAGTTTCTGCACGTTGCGGCAATCTTTACGATAAAGATAGAGCAGGGCATGTGTGTAAGCGCCCTGCTTCAGTCGCGGCGGTCCGTCGCTTAGTGTCCGCCGCAGCGTCGTGAACCCAACGGACTTGTCCGCAACGAAGAAACGATCGACTGTTTCCGCCTTGTCGCGCACCACGAGCACACGCGCGTCATTTACAGCGCGGATATGCGCTACCTTTTCATGCAGATGCCGGTAATCCAGCCAGTAGGGATGAAGTGGCGTTTTGTGTATCCACGCAGGAATCACGCGGTGGCTGAAATAGTAATAATGCAGATACAGCTTTTGAATATTATTTTTGAATCCGCTGATTGATAACCACTCGGCGATTCCATTCCGTCCCATCGCCAGCTCAGGAGGTAACGTGGTCACTCCCTGACTCCTGCGATGGTATCGCCATGCCGCGACGCCGTGGACCCAGTATCTGTGGCCGATGTGAGGAACCGGTCGGCCGAGCCGGCTGCCGATTCGCTCCACGAACTTGCGTGCTTCGCTTTTCGCTTTTTCAATTCCGTCAGGAATATCTCCGGCGTGAAAAACGACATCATGGCCGGCAGCCCGACGGTGCTCTCTGGTCGTCCAACTTTGAAGGCTGGCGGCAATCACGTCGTCGCGCGCACGCCCTAGTCGGAGCAGAAATTTTTCCTGGTCGCGCTGCTGCAGTTCGAGCATAAAAAAATCATCGGAATCACCCATCACCGCTTCGTCGCCGGACGGACACATCTCAGGAATAAATGAGTAGTCGCAATAGCAATTGACGGTCTCGATGATGCGCTCCGGTTTCAGGCACAACATGAAGATCAGATAGTACCGCCCCAGTACCTGTGTTCTTGTCCACCTGCCAAAAGAACTGGTTCGGTTGCGTCGAGTGGTAGAAATTTTGATTGAGCGTCTTCGCAAGCGTCGTCGGATGCGGGCTTGCAAGGGACAGTTTGGCCAAGCGCCGTGCAGGTACCGCCAGCACACCTGTTTCAGTGTCAACCATCGCTTCCAGAACCGGCTCCACGGCCTCCGCTGTTGCGCGAAAGCTAGGGCCTAATACGATCGAACGGCCTGCAACAATGTGCCTTCCAAGGCTCCGCAGGGAACCGTCGGCGAGCACGAAATCGGCGTTCATGAACACAAAATGGGTCTTGAGCATCTCGGCGCCGCACGCGATTATCGGGCGCGCGTAGGCCAGAGTCAGCGTGACGCCGTATACCGACGTCGTAACTAAATCATCAATTTCGACGAATCGGACTGGACAAATGGCGGTGAGCTTGTGGAATGTCGGAGCGCTTTGGAAGAACTCGATGTCGTCGTGGCGAGTCATGATCACCACTTCGAGCTCCGTCGCTTCAGCAAGCGCGGGAAGATTACCTTCCGCAAGAAATGACGGTAACGCGAGTGACGCGAAACGCTCGATGTACGTTTCGCCCCAGACTACTGTGAGAAATTTAGCTTTTGGGCGCATCTGGCGGGCCGTGTTACGGCCATAGCAGGCCGCGAAGAATCAAAATGCGGAACTCACATTGCAGTGAAGTGCATCGAGCGCATCCAATGTCAACGACGAGCGGCATGCTAGACCATTCCAGTCTACCGGCACCGTCGGCGGTTGCTGATAGCGTCTCTGATGTGCTTCTTGAGTTTACTTTGACGGTTTATGAAAGGCGTGGTTATCGAAGCAGCAGTCAAGTTCTGCTTCGGACATGCGCATGGCGGTACCAGCGGACCTTATTGCTTTCTGCTGCGATCGCCTGCTGTTGAGACTGCCCTGCCTGGTGTCGACCACCTTCGGATAAGCCGATTCTGGAAGACACCCGGCACAGGTTCGCCTACGAAACTTTGTTGTATGCTCTAGACGTTTACTGGATTATATCGGGTTATTAATGGGTGTTTCAAAAGCGATGATTTCGCTGTTTTGCGAGACCCGGAAGGAGATCAGTTTCAAAGGAAACGTTTTGCAGCTCGGTAAGCAGGACGTTGACTGTAATTCAGTTCAATTGACAGACATATTCAAAAAATTCGGATATCCGTCTCCATTTATCTCAGACGGGCCAATCGATGACATAGCACTCTTTAGAGCGCTTGGGTTCACCAGTGTTGAAAGTCTGGATGCGAGTGATTACGAAGGCGCAGACATCGTTTGGGATCTGAACAAAGCGGTTCCGGACAGTCTCAAGGCGAAGTACGATGTCGTATTCGATGGCGGGACAAGCGAGCATGTATTCAATTTTCCGCAGGTGCTGAAGAACATATATGACGTTTTAAAGCCCGATGGCGTGGTCATACATGCTTCTCCGTCGCATAACCACGTAGACCACGGCTTTTACATGTTCAGCCCCACCGTGTTTTACGATTTTTACACCGCAAACAAGTTCGAAATACTGAAAAGTTACATCTTCGAATTCAAACCGGAGCCGGACTCAGAACCATGGCGAATATACGACTATAAGCCAGGCGTGATTGATCACCTCAGCTTTGGAGGTTGGGGAAACGATTTATTGGGCATCTTTTTCGTAGCCCGGAAGACATCCCTGTCGACGGGACACATTACTCCGCAACAGGGCACTTACACAAAGGCATGGAAGCAATCAAATGCAGATGCACCGCTGACAGGCGCGGTCAGGCGGCCAAGTGCATTAAACGCGCGGTTAAAATCGCTGGTATCCAGATGGCCGAAACTTTACGCTGTGCTCGTTCGTTTGTACGCGGGCTCTAGAGCTAAACGAAGGCCGGTAGTCGTTGCTCGCTACTAGGAAGTGTCTCGAGTAATCGCCAGCCCGAGGTAACGTTGTGAAGCCCAGAACCGTCGAAGAAAGAGCTGCCAGGAAGACGACCTTCATCTGCGCTTCATCCACCGAAATGCCAATCAAGCCAGACGCCTGCTGAATGATCACAATGCCACCGGGAAAAAGCCTGGCTGTTGTCCAGTCCAACTACATACCGTGGAAGGGCTACTTCGATCTTATCAACATGGTCGACGAATTTATCTTATTCGACGTAGTGCAATACACGCGCCGTGACTGGCGCAACCGAAATCTCATCAAGACGCCGCAGGGCCTGCGGTGGCTTACCATCCCGGTCGAAGTGAAAGGAAAATATCTTCCAGAAAATCTGTGAAACGAAGATCAGCGATCACGAATGGGCAAGAAGCATTGGGCCACCATCGTTCACAACTATGGCAAAGCCAGATACTTCACAGAATACCGAGAGACTCTTCGAATCCTCTATCTCGGTTGTAGTGAAGAATACCTAAGCCAGATCAATTACAGGTTTATAAGAGAAGTGTGCAACTTGCTTCAATATCACGACGAGATTACTCCGCGAGCGATTATCCTCTGCGTCGACGGCAAGAACGAGCGATTGATCGCGTTATGCAAGGCAGTCGGCGCAAATCACTATGTATCCGGGTCCGTCCGCGAAAGCGTACATGGACGAACCGCTGCTCAAAGCCGAAGGGATCGAGTTGTCATACATGGACTATTCGGGCTATCCCGAATATACACAGCTGCACGGAGAATTCGAGCACGGGGTGTCCATACTGGATCTTATCTTCAATGAAGGTAAGCGCGTGCGCCGTCATTCATGAAAAGCTTCGGCCAGTAAGAACGCGTCGGCGTCGATGCATGCTCAACGATGAATACGAGATGCGAACTTAGGATCTACCGAATGAGCAAACTGCAGAGCTTCATCGAATCCGTCTTCGACGAAGATTACGATGAAGTGTCGCTAACGTCAAGAGTTTTCGGGAGCTCGACAATTGGGACTCACTGAAGTATTTGAAGCTGATAGTGGCGATCCAGGCGGAGTTCGGGATCGAACTGAGCCCCGGACGAAATTCTAAAAGTAATTTCCGTGCCAGGCGATCAATGACGTCTTGGAATCGAAAGGCGTAGCGCTGTGACTGAGCCTTCCCAAAAAGTTCTTGTAACCGGGTCCTCGGGAGAGTCTCGGCACCCACCTCGTTGAGACGTTTCTCGCAAGATGGGCATGGTCGTTGGATTTGAATCGCGCCAACGACTCGGCGCCAATCCGCACATGAGCGAGTCACGGCGCACTGGCGTTTTGTCGCAGTGCGACGTATCAGAGCCCAGCACTCGATCGCAGGGCCTCGCGCAGCGTTCAAGATATCTGCCCGTTCGATGTCGTAATCAACAACGCCGGACTGATCTACAACTCGCCGTTGCTTACCTTCGAGGGCGGGGAAGTTGCGCATGCATGACTTTGACGCCTGGAACAAGGTTCTTGCAGCGACTTTAAGCTCGGCGTTTTACGTGAGTGCGCACTGCGCTCAGCAGATGGTCGCGAGCGGCACGGCCTGGCGTGATCATCAATATCAGCTCCATTTGCGCTGAAGGCAACGCTGGACAAGCCGCTTACTCAGCCGCGAAGGCAGGCATCAATGCATGACGGCGAGCGCTTGCCAAAGAACTGGGCCCTCTGGGAATTCGCGTCGCAGCAATTGCTCCCGGTTATCTTGATACGCCTTCCACGCGTGGCGCCATGCCCGAAGAAGCGCTTCGAAAATTCGTAAGTCGATCCCGTCTAAGAAGCTTGGCAAGCCCGACCAGCTTTACCATGCTGTCAAGTTCATAATCGAGAACGAATATTTTCACGGCAAGGTGCTCGACCTCGACGGCGGCCTGACGCTTAGAGGAAACACCCGTGATGGACCTCGACTCCGTACAACGTTGCCCAGGCGTTCGACGACGTTGTTTCGTCGTTCGCCGATCGAACGGCTGTGGCATTCGACGAAGAGCACCGCTGTCACTTACCGGCAGCTCGATCATGCTGTCGAATCAGATTGCGCGCTTCATGCTCTCCAAAGGGATCCGCAAGGGAGACCGGATAGCGCTGTCGCTGGAAAAAAGTCCGACTGCGTATGCGCTTATTCTCGCAGCCCTTAAAGTGGGCGCCATTTATGTTGCGCTCGATCCGCGTAATCCTGCCGCTCGCAGGGAATCGATTCTTGCATCAGTGCACGCCCGAGCCTGCTCTTTATCGATCGCCGGACTGATCAGGGACAATCAAGACCTGCTACGGTGCCATGTCCGGAAAAGCTGGGAGCCGCCCGCAATTCTGCGAGACGTTTTCAACCGACGCCGTCGATACCGTTCAGCACGGTTGCAGGTTCCGATGCCGCCTACATCATGTTTACCTCGGGCTCAACCGGCGCGCCCAAAGGCGCCGTGATCAGCCATGACAACCTGCTCCATTTCATCGGATGGGCGCGGATCCAATACGGCTTCACGCCGGACGACATCCATACACATCTGAACCCGCTGTACTTCGACAATTCCGTCTTTGATATTTACTCGACGTTTTTCACCGGCGGTACGCTGGTGCCATTCGACTTCGAATCGCTGCAGGATCCTGCTGCGCTGGTGCGAGCCGCATTAACGCACTATGAAATGCACAGTTTGGTTTTCGGTGCCGTCGCTTTTGATGTTTCTGCAGATAATGAAGGTCGCCACTCGCGCCAATCTTGGGACCTTGCGCAAAATCATTTTTGGCGGAGAAGGTTTCCCCAAACTCAAGCTCAAGCAGCTGTTCGATGAGCTGGGGCCGCAAACTGAACTGCATAACGTCTATGGTCCAACCGAATGCACGTGCATTTGTTCGAGCTACCAGATTTCAGCGATGATTTTCGCGATGCGGACGGTTTCCCGCCGCTTGGCCATCTGGCCGGACATTTTACCCAGCACATTGCTCAACGAAAAGACTCCGGCGCCTCCGGGCGAATCGGGCGAGCTGTGCCTGGGAGGCTGTTGCGTCGGACTAGGTTACTTCAACCGGCCGGATCTTACCGCGGCGGCATTCGTTCAAAACCCGACCAATAGTGCATTTCCGGGAAATCATTTATCGCACCGGGGATCTGGCTCGACTCGATCCGACCGATGGCAAGCTATACTTCGTGGGCCGCCGCGACCTCCAGGTCAAGCACATGGGGTATCGGATTGAACTCGAGGAAATTCAGCACGCCATCATGACCATATCGCCGGAATCGACGAAGCAGCGGTGTTTCATCGGCAGAAAGCACGATTTGAGCGAAATAATCGCGGTCGTGAGCCGGGAAGCGCGGCTTAAATGCGGAACTTATCCGGTAAGGAACTTGCTGGCGCGGATTCCCACGTACATGATGCCCTCAAAGATTCCACATTCTCGAGCGCATGCCCAAGAACGCAAATGGCAAGACCGACCGCCCGGCGCTCGTGCGCCAATACGCGAGTTGAGCTGCTTCGATGAAACTTTCCATCGTTACCACGCTCTATAAATCCGCACCCTACATCGAGGAGTTTCATCGCTCGCGTATTCGAGGGAGGCGAAAAAAATCACCAGCGATTACGAAATCATCATGGTCGATGACGGATCACCGGATGAACTCGCTCGCAGTCGCTCTTAGCTCGTAGCGAACTGCGATCCGAAGTTGCGCGTTATCGAGTTGTCCCGCAACTTCGGTCATCATAAGGCGATGATGACAGGGCTCGAGACACGCAGACGGCGAGCACGTTTTTCTTGATCGATGTCGATCTTGAAGAGCCGCCGGAGCTACTTGGTCCGCTTTTTCGATGAATTGCGGCACGGACAATGGGATGTCGTTTACGGCTACCAGGCAGGAGCGCAAGGGAGACTGGTTCGAGACGAGTACAGCGGCGCCATCGCATGGCGACTGATGAATCTTGATGCTGCCGATCCGCGTGCCGCGTAATCACAGCACTGTCAGGCTAATGACAAAAGCGTATACGCAGTGCGCTCGTGTCGCACAAAGAACATAAGACGGCGATCGGCGGCCTATGGGTGATCACCGGGTTCAGACAACATGGCATTGAATTCGTCAAAGGAACGCGGCAAACCAGAAGCTACACTCTGGCTGGCCGCTTTGGCATGTTGCTCGAGAGCATCACTTCGTTTAGTGAAACTCCGCTGTATGGCGTGTTTTTTCTCGGGCTATTTATTCTTGCGAGTTCTACGCTGATCGCTGTTTGCCTGTCGATCTGCGCATGATGGGGACGGCTTTGGAGGGCTGGGTTTCGGTTATGGTTTCGGTCTGGATGCTGGGCGGTCTTGCGCATCTTTTGTATCGGCGTCGTCGGACTTTACGTATCTCGGATATTCATCGAAACCAAAGCCAGACCTTACACGATCGTTCGAAATGTACACCGTCAACTGCACCATTAGACCGTCAATCAAAAAACGGCTTAGAACTTCAATGGCAGACATAAAAACACTTTATTCCGAACGCTATGCGAAACAGACCGTCGAGCATGTGTATCCCGTCGAATTTGTCGTCCGCGCTTTTCTGGGCAGTTATCCGGATCTCAAACTGAACCGCGGCGACTATGCCGCCCGTTCGGTTCTCGATCTTGGGTTTTGGCGATGGTCGAAACATGCCTCTGCTCAGGAATCTTGGGTTTCAACATTCATGGAGTCGAAATTCATGAGGAGATAATCAAGGTTGCGCTCGATCGAATAGCGCCGCTCGGTATCAAGGCAGATCTCAAGGTGGGCTCGAATCGCAAGATTCCATTTGAAGTGGAATTTTTCGATTACGTACTCGCGTGTCATTCCTGCTATTACATCGAGGAAGGAACGACGTTCAAGGACAATCTGCGCGAGATACATCGCGTCATGAAAAAAGACGGTCGTGTTCATTTGCTCCCTGCCGATGCGCGACACTTACGTGCTGAAAGGAGCCGAGCCATGCCGGCGGGCAAGGGCCATTGGAAAATCAAGCACGATCCGTACGGACTGTACGCGCAGGGACGGTCTTTCGTGCGTTTGAAAGCTGAGGATGAAGTTTCGCGATGAATTCGGGTCGTTCTTTAGCGACGCAAGCATCGGTTTTTGCGATGATTTCTACTGGGGCATTCGCCAAAAAGTCTGGATCGTGGTCTGCAAAAAGCGTTAACCGGTGTCTGCCTCTATTACTGGTGATTGAATGGCAAAGCTGATTATTTTGGATGCGGCAGCGGCGCGGATGTGGCCGCGCGTTATTTCGCGAACGACAGCGCGCACGAAGTCTGCGGCTTCGCGGTCGGAGCACCCTATCTAGCGAGCGGACAGCTTTCAGAGGTTTGCCGCTGGTCGATTTCGACGTCGTGCGAGCAGCAGCTTTCCGCCGGCGGATTTCCAGATGTTTATTCCGCTGGGCTTTCAGAAAATGAACGACCTGCGCGCGGAAAAATATGCGGCGGCAAAACAGAAGGGCTACACCTGCGCGAGCTACGTGAGCTCCAAGGTAGCGACGCACGATACGCCACACGTCGGCGAAAACTGTTTCATCCTCGAAAACAACACGATCAACTTCGACGTCCGAATCGGAAACAATGTCGTGATCTGGTCGGCGTGTCAGATCGGCGATCAAAGCGTCATCGGCGATCATGTCTGGATATCGTCGCATGCCGCGCTCGCGGGTGAAGTCACAGTCGGCGAGTATTCATTTCTCGGCGTGAATTCCACTATTTCCAATTACGTGAAGGTCGCGAAAAAGAACTACATCGGCGCAGGAGCATTCATAGCCCAGGACACCGTTGAAAATGGGGTCTATGTCGTCGAGGGAACCAAACGCTTCAAGATGGAAAGCGATCAATTCCTGGGGCTGCTGGAATCAATGCAAAAACGAATGCATGAATGATGTCGATGCAGGTTTCCTGCGAACCGCGCCGTTCATGCGAAACAGCTCATGAATTGAAACTGACGGCTCGTCGGAAGTCAGGACTCCAGATCCTTTTTAGCGCGCTCTTTCACGAGGGTGTCCAGCCACTCGTGCAAGCTGACGCCATTTTTCTTGGCTGCTTCGATGGCCAATTTTCTTGGCTTCCAGAGGTAACGCCCTCGAGCTGACCAAAATACCTGGTCCGCAACGTTCCACCCCGCCGGCCTTTGTGCGGCAGATCGAGATTTATCGGCGGCTCGCCTTCGCCCACCATGAAGTCGATCAGGTAAAAACAGCCGCCCAATACCCAACGAAAGGTGACCTCCCTCGCATGCCACGGGCAGCGTGGACTAGAGGCACTTTGTATTTGAACAAGCTGTTGTTCGTGTAGATGATCTCGCCGTAAGTCGTTCCTTCAAGCCACGGCGGCAGGCTTTCGTCGCCGAACACGATACGCCCGCCTTTTTTGGTTATGCGGCAGAACTCTTCAAGCGTGGCTTTTTGATCGCCGAAATTGTTGAATCCGCCAAAATGAAAAACGCTGTCGAAATATCGATCCGGGGAACGGCAGATGCGTGGCATTCGAAATGAAGCAATTGACTTCGCAATCGATATTGTATTTTTTGGTAAACGTGTCTTGCGAAAAGCTCTTTCGTCTTCTCCACCATCTTTGGCGATAGGTCCTGCAGGAAGAAGACGCCGTCCTTACCCAACCGGCGGGCAATCCGAAACGAGTCTCTGCCCGTTCCGCACCCCACTTCCAGCACCTTGGAATTGCCGCTCAGTTTCAACGGATCTAACATCCGCTCGCTGACATCATCTTCGTTTTCGTAATAACTCGCGAAAAGCCAGTCAAGCGCGGTGTCATAAAACTCCTCGGCAACGAGATCGTATTCGTGCTGAGTGGCAATCTCGAGTTTGGTCAAATGATCCGGCCGAATGAAGTTCGGAATGCCGTCTTTGATCTCGTAGGAGTTTTCCGCGCATACCAGTTCGCCGCACGATACGGAATCGCCTTGCATGCTCGCGTTGTTCAGTGTGAGCTGTTTCCTGGTGAACGGGCAGAAATAGAAATTTTCCAGATTCTTTTTCATGGTTAGTTGGTTCCGTCGTCAATGCCAGGTTGTACTTGTCGGGGGAATATTGTGTATTGAATGATAGCTTAATTGCGTTGTTACTGCTGTGAAGCGTCCTTAATAATAGTTTAGCGTGTTCTGGACCTATTACTGAATAGTTCGGAAAACGGCCTTGACACACGCTGTTCGCGCCTACCACGCTCAATTTACCGATTCGGGTGCCTGGTAATATTACTGCACCTACCCCAATCCAACTCCCATACATTATTACAATCGGTTTCCCGGCCTTGTTAGGCTGTTGCATGATCGGTATTTGCGGATGACTGAAAGAGTGATTGTTGTCGCCAAGGAATATTCTTTCGGATAAAACGACATTATCTTCAAGCATTACTCGATTTGTGCAAGAAACGAAAAAAAATCGGCCTATTTGATTTTCGGCACCAATTTGTATTTTGGCATCGTACTTGTAGTCTTCGTCTTTGAAATCATTTACGTGTTTCTTATCAATATACTCGCGTAAGAAACTCAGATCTTTAAAGGCATTTATATGTGAATGCTCTTGTATGCTTGTTTTGTCGCCTATTTGAATTCTGTGTGGATTCAAAATTCGAAACGGTGGCTTTATTTTTGCGCCAACACCGAAATACCCAAACAAATCCTTTTCTTTTGACGTCAGTGCGTTTTTTTCTCCAAGAGCACATTCTTGTTCTCAATGGGAGAATTAAGCTTAGTTGAGCCGCTTTGAATGCATTAGTTGTCCTCATATTTCTTGTCGATTCTTGCCGAATCCAGTTTGCGCGGTGGGAAGTAGCAATAGCTAGCCTCAATATCGCTCGAAAGCAGCGAGACCGAAACCCGGTTCTTCCAAACGATTTCCCTGCATAAAGCATATAGCGCTTTCCATTGTGCTTAAACACACAGGGATATTCAATCATTTCTGAGTCCCACCCTTCTGTGGAAACGTCAATGCCGGGATCCTGTCCTTTGCGACTCCAGTTCACGCCGTCGAGTGATTCTGCAACATGGATTCTGTATTTGTCGCCCCTGCTGCAAAACCACATGCAGTACAGCGAGTTTTCGTGTAATCACCGTCGGCCTGCATATCGCGTATTCCCGGGGGTTTTCGGAGTTGATAACGATCTTATCGGGCCGATCCCACTTATGCCGTCCGACGACTCGGCATATTTCAGAATGTGCAGCATGTCGGCTTTTACGGGACCCCATTTCAGGTTCGAGCCGTACGACATTCTGAATTTGTTTCCTTCCTGTATGACCCACGGATATGAAATGGTATAGGGATCGACTTCATTCAGGTCGATGATCGGAAAACGGGAATATCTGATGAACGGTTTCCCCGGCGCTTCGCTGATCGCCAAGCCGAGTGCGTTTTTCCAAGGCACCGTCACGGACAGATTCCACCCCATATAGTAGAGAAACCGCGCATCCCCAACATTAATAATGCAGCCGATAGACGCCCCCGAGTCATCGAACATCGCCAATTCGCCGGGCGACAGATACCGGATCAGTCCGCTTCCTCCAGAATTCTGCCGGGCTCTTTCAGATCAATGACTATCCAGCCTATGCTAGAGCGGTTTTTGTCATCTCTGCGTGCTGAAGTAGATCCTGAAAAGGTCGTCCTTTATATGTTCCGCCGTGGGATTCGCAGCATATGATCTGGCCCATTCTTTCTGACCAGAAGGTTGATAAAGTCTGCCGAGCTTAGTCCACCTCATAGATGGGTTTGATACTTCGGTGATTTGCATAAATGGGTTTCCGGCGAGATTCTTTCAATAAAACGCTTCTTGAGAATTTTCTTCACGAGCTCAGTTATATCTATTCTTGTTGTTTGTTTTGCCTCGACCAAGCGTTACGCAGTAATAGAATTGTTCGACCAGCACGGAGTTCGCTCAGATGCCTCCTTCCGACTTAAGGCCTTACGTCACACCGGCGCTGACTGAGTTGAACAACCCCATATTGTTTGGTCCACAGTTCTACTAGATCGGCATGTAGGTGTTCTTTACAATAAATGTCGAGCACGATAGAGCCTTCGTTTGCCACGATTGGAACTTCGCTTTTTTGCAAAAGTAGGCGTGTCATGCCGAGCCCCGCCTTTTCCATTGCGTTAGCAACGGTAAAAGGCGCCAATGTCGAGGAGCCTAAACCGTAATGCTGAAAAGAGATTGCGGCAGCTGACGCCCCTAAGACAGGGTAGACGTCCTCGTACGGAAACATCCCGCCCCAGATAATTACGGGATAACTGGGGAAGCCTGCCAAATCAGCTCGTGTTTTTTCCGCGGGTACTTTGATGGTGTTTTGACGCAGAGAAAAACAACCCTGCATTTACCACTGCTGCAATAACCATTATTCCAGTGCACAAGCGATCGGCGAAAGCGGAAACTTGCCGGCTAAAGTATGGTGCAACCAATAGTAGGCAAATCAACGGAAAGTAAACGTACGAGATCCCAGGGCGTCCTAGTAGACCGAGTAAGATATCGCCGTTAAAAACATCCCCAGCTTACGGCCGTTTTCAAATTTCGACGCAATATACACAATAGTACGGCCGCAATGACAGCAGCAAAAATGCCGTGTCGGCCAAAGTTTTTAGCGCAATCCATACGTTGCTTAACGAATTTGCCTGATTATGCAGCGGTCCAATTTCGGTGAGCATACTCCGCAATGCTTGCGGATCAGCGATATGCGCGTCGACAAAAAACCAATTTTCTATTAAGTCGATATCATTTTTAGAGTAGCCATGCCGATCCAACACATCCGAACGCTGCTTGAGAATACTTGCCGCACCATAATCGGTGACGCGTGCACGGACTGGATTCAAATCGTTAAATAATTTCCAATCGGAACCTTGGTATGACTGATGATCGATGACCGCCGAAGCCGCGATCGCTGCAGCAACAAGGAGTAATGCAAGCGTCGCCGTTCTTCGAACCAACAATGCTCGCCACGGCACCATTGGCGTCGCAACCATTAGTACGAAAAGAATTCCGGCCGCGTACCGAATAACTAGCAAGAGCTGATAGGCAGCCGGCGGCGAGAGTGCTGTCTGTCATTTCGTTGCGCATAAAGGTGGAAACATATTAACGCTCCTAGCATCAGTAAGCCGGCATTGATGGTGAACTGCGGAAAGAGCACAGGCCGTATGATTATCAGTGCGAAAGCTGAAAGACATGCGATATAACCCACACGCAGCCTGATAAACCATAACTATTATCACCGCACCTACAATGACAGGCACCGACATTGTAGCGATCGAGTAGCCAGTCAATCCCGCGAATTGGGGAATTGAGCGAACTTATGTATCCCCAAAAAATATTTGAAAAAAGAATTTGAGGTGAACCGGTGGCTGCAATCCCATAACCATGAGCGATCATCGACATTCCTACTTCGTCATTCTATCTCCACCGTGGCGAGAAAAACAAACAAAGCAAAACGACAAAGGCTGTTGAAATTACCAGTGAGACGAAGATGTTCGCAGTGTTAACGCGTTCTGACGCATTCGGAAGTTCGATTACTTGTTGTGCTTTTCTGATAAAAAGGCCAAATTTTGACGTTCTTGGCTCAATGACTTTCATTATTATTCTTAAGCCTATTGCGTGCGAAGCATAGTTAATTGCGATTATCCGAAAATGCCATGGTAAATTTATTCACAAACAACAGTCCAAACCAGCGTGATAATCGGATGTCCAAACGTTGGATCGAAGGCAAGAAATGCATCGAAGGGCGCCTGGCGTTCAAAGGCGGGCGGAATGCCGCCCACATTCAACAATATGCTTACCGATGCACAAACTACAAAATTGGGATCGCGAGCCGCAGATATCTACCGGCGCCGATTTGAGCGAGAACCTGCCACCTATGCGTTCGGATATACGCGATCGAAAGCGAGAATCCAGACACTGCGAAAAAAACATAAACTGCAAAAGTGTCACTAAATGGCTGCCAAAGCTCCATTTTATAGGGAGCGAAATCTACCGCAGGAAATCCTTGAAAAAAAAACGTACGTGAAGTATCAGGACCACGAGCGATGCTCACCCGCGTAATCCGTCTACTACGAATACGCGGTTCATTGTCGGGCGGATGTCAGGCCCAGGCTCCAGCAGGGTAAAAAGCGTTTGCACAGGCGAATACAATTCCAAAAATAACATGTATGGAAAACACTCCTAAGAGAATCGATCGCTTGTTTGAGGGTGCGCTAAGCGTGAGAAGTAACGATTCAATATAAATCAAAAAAACAACAGTCTGTGACGTCCAACCGAAATTACCTTCCATTTTTCGGGGACCTGTTTCTGCAAAGAGACAGACGTAAAGTAGTCCTAAAATGACAATTGCCCAAGAAAGTAGAAACCTCTTACTAGAAGCACCTTCTCGCCACAATAAGCCAGTAACAGCAATCGGGAAGGCCAACGAAAGTGGAAGCGTAGCTAAGTATTGGCTAGAGACCAATGCGAATGGGTCGATTTCCAACCCTCCACCTGAGCCGTAAGTCCTAAAAAACTGCCATGACAAAATCATGCAGCTTGGCAGCGCGATTCCAAAAAAAAACAATTTGAACCGGCTAAGTCGTGCGTTGAAAACATCCCACGCAGATATTGCGCCCGACAATGGTAAAGAATACTATTAAGAATGATGGTTTCGCTATAGCAGATAAGATACAAAGTACGGCCATCAGAATTATTGTAGGCCCTTTGACTGACGGGGCCGACAGAAAATGTCGGCAATAGACGAACCAAATCAGCAATGCGAAGAGCTTATTAAGTTGCTGCGTAGGGTTATGATATGCCGTTGGAACAAAGTATCCATAGTAGAAGTTGGGAACAAAAAGCGTAAACAAGAAAATGTGCGAAGCGATCAATGAGAAAAAGCAGCAACATGCGGTCAGAAGTAAATTCCCACTGGGCGATCTTCGATTTATTTCCGTAAAAATTGCGACTGCCATTATTCCGTAACACGCCCCCAAAACGATTGACGACGACAGCTCTAAACTTATTGTAGTGATAGAAGAGAGTATTTTTATTAAAAGCTCATAAAGAAAGTGTGGAGATGTGTCGATGACAGAACGAATATTCTTAGCGTGTTTGATATGTACATAAAGATCCCCCGTGTTGTTTAGAATGGTTCTTTTCCAAAATATGTAGGAAAAAATCATTGAACTAGTGATCATTAGAAAAAAGCAAATGAGCGTCTTTTTTCTTCTAAGTTGATAATCGTTAAATTGGGTCATTGTTTTTTCATTGTCGGCGAAGTTCTCACGTGGTTCGCCTACGATCGCTAACTTGGCCCGGTTGCGAGTCGGTCCACAGACAGGTGATTGTGCGCAACCGAAAAAATGTTTTACGATTTTAGACCGTAAATCGCAGAGCATTGATGGCTGACCGAAGAAGTGGCAGATGACACGACTTAATACTCATTAATTTGGCGGAGGGTTAGAGTGAGTTATCTGTTTGTTATGGTCACGGTTTTGCTCACCGTTTACGGCAGTATTGTTCCGAAAGTGGCAGCGGCACAGGCTGGGCCGTTTCCGGGGGGACATACGAACGGATCGTTTTCCTATGGACGTTACTGCTAAATCCGTGGGTCGCAAGTTCGTTTGCCTTAGCCGTTATAGCCGCGTTGTCATGGATGGTTGCATTGACCAGGTTGCGGCTAAGTCATGCTTATCCTTTTTTATGAGCCTTTCGTTTGCTTTCGTGTTCTTGTTGAGCTGGGCGTTATTCAATGAGCCGCTCACATGGCAAAAAGTGGCTGGAGTAATACTTATCGGATGCGGAGTAGTGCTCAGTAGCCAGGGATGATAGTGTGCGCGTTAAGATTCATAAATGGCGGCGGCAGGGGACGATCAATCATGACGCGATCGTAGATAGGCCATCGAAGTCTGATGCTCGTCGACCGCTTGCGGAACTACAAACATACAAACCTGCTTTTGATTGTCGCGGGCTACTTAAGCCTTTTCGTCGTTGCTGCACTGGTCTGGACAAGTCTCAACCATGTTCTGTATGCAGGCATCGATGGCCGCTTGTTTCAACACTTATTTTCAAGCCAGTTTCGCTACACGTCGCCCTTCGACACGAGCTCCATCAATATTCTGCAAGGGGCAGGGGCACTTTACAGTCCATTAAGTATCTGGGCGAATCCCGGCTATCTCATCTTTGGACTACTTGACCCGCAGTGGGCGCGGGTCGTTTCCGCCTGCTACTTTGTCGCCGTTTATTGCCTGGCGACTTTCGCACTCGCACGCACCATCGGCGTCGGGATCGTACCGGCAATCATCGCGGGTCAGGCGGCGATGCTTGCCTTCCCGCCATTTCAAATCGAGGCCGGACTCGACATCCTGTTCGTCTTGAATCCGGGCTTTTCCTATTCATTTTCGCTTCTAACCTTCGCACTCTGTTTCCTGATTCGCACGACCTCGTTGTCCAATGTCGTGCCAAATGCGCTTGCCATCACCTTACTCTTTTCATACAGCGTAGCGTGCGATCCGGGTTGGACAATACTAAGTTCAATTTCGCTCGGCGTTGCGGTTGCCGCATATGTCGTTTGCTCAGGTTCATCGCGCACACTGTTCAGCCGCGCACTTGTGCTGGCGGCTGTTGGTTTGGTCGTATATCTCGCTGGCGTTTGGGATTATTTGGTAACGCTGGCTAGCTACACATCGCGAATATATTTCCGGCCGGAAATGCATGGCGAAACTCAAAGTCCTTTCAATGTCTCGATATTGTTTCAAAGTCGTGCGGCGCTGCTGACCTACTGGATTTTGGCCTGCGGATGGATATTTGGCGTGATCTTCGCCAGGGGTCGCCAGCGGTTGCTCGCGGCGGTCTGCATTCTCTACGCGCTATGTTTGCTCGTTCTTGGAATTGCGTATCTGTTGTTTGACATCGTTTGGACGCTGCCTCTTCCACGGTACTTCGAGCAGAGCGTGTATCACATCTTCATTCTTGGCGCCGCCATAGGGTGGTTCGCATTGCTTGCGCAATACAGAACTTTACTGTTCGCGGCCATCAAAACGGTCAAGGCGTTTCGGCTGCCCTCCGCGCCAGTCTTCACTTGGCCGGCTGTGCTTACAGTGCCGGTGATCGTCTTCTATTACCTGATTGGCGTAGCGCCCTACCGGCACGGCATCTACGTCGAACCGCCCGTCCCGGATACAGGGTTTATGTCGTATCTCCGAAGCAGCATCGGCATGGCCCCTGGCGAAAATTTCCGCGGTTCTGTCTCGCTGCCGTTCGGCGATTCCGCCAAGACGAGTTCTTCTTACAAGACTGTACTTCGACAAATCATGGATACCGCTGCTGATCGGATTGTGGGAAGCAGACATACCGACCCTGGAAGTGTATGGCACCGTGTCGCCGCCCCTCTTCTATTTCACTTCGCGGCTACTCAGTCGGCCCGACGATTATTTTTGGAGAAACGGATTTACGGTGACGAAGTTAAGCTTTTCCATACTCCAGGCGGTGGGTGTCAGATACGTTATTTATCCGCTACCTATCGACAGTTCGGGCGTCGTGCTACGGCAGCAATCGCATCGCTTCCGGGCAGGACTTCACGTGGTACCTTTATGAGCTTGCAGCCCCGAACGTCGGCAACTTCTCGCCGACGCGTGTTCACGCTGCAGGCAACGCTAGACAAATGATTGAAATGATGCAGGCGCCGGACTTCGATTTCCGCACCGACGCTGTCGTTATGAAAGAGCTCGGACGTCCTTTAACAGCTGCGTCTCGGAGCAGTTTTTCTTTCGACCGGGGCTCAGTCCGGTTACGGGGCATGAGTGACGGCGATTCGCTGATCGTTTTGCCAATACAGTTTTCAAATTGCCTTAAAACAAACCGGGGCAGCCAAATCGAGCTGATTCGCGTGAACTTGATGCTGACGGGCGTTCTATTTCATCGTGAGGTGGACGCGAGAATCGATCTTGGCCATGGCGTCTTTTCGCCCGGCTGTAGACGAACCGATCTTCAGGAACTGCATGCGCTGCAAATGGAGCCGGATAGAAAAGTCGTTCAGGCACCTGACCATTGGCCGCACGCAATCATCAAGCTTGAGGATCTCAGACGCCAGGCACGCGACATATTCGGACAGATACCCTGATCGCCTCGCTCCTATACTTGTAATCCTGCTGCGTGCCAGAAACATACCATATCGCTAAAGCTCTGCTCGCCGTGGTGCTGGGAGCATTGGCAATCGCGGGCGGAGTGATTCTCAAAAACCCGGACGGGGATCATTTCATCGGCAAGTTCCGCGACAGCCTGCGCGTAGGAAGAAGCCTCGACCAGGTGGATGCGCTCGCTAAGATTATTCGTCAATTCGTCGCCCGGCGCCCTTCGTCTGCGAGCAGCGATTTGATGTCGCTATTGATCGACGAACACATCCGTAAACCGATGCTTCCGAGCGGAATGGTCGCCGTACGTGAGAAGGACGTAGTCGTGCTGAGTCCCTGGAGCACTGAGATTACAACTGCTACGGAGGGGCGCGCTTTTGCAGTTACCGTTCCAATGTCGCAGCTTGGCTGCGTTAAGGTTCTTGAGTCGTTAGCAGCATCCAACGCGTTCAGCGTGTCTATCAACGGTCAGCGATTTAGCGTCCCGCTAACGGACGGCAGCGCTGCTGACCGCTGTCTGGAGAAATCGATTCCAGATGTAGCGTTTTGGTTTACTTTTGCGGCGAATGCCAAGCCATAGACACGATCGGCTCGAACAAAAGTAAGTTCCAATAGGGTTCTCGAATCAAGCGGAAGAATCTCGCGCCTTTGAGTGATGGACGTGTATAACCGCAGCACCTAATTGAATGAGAACCGCGTTCAAGGAGCTGTGTCGTCGACACGGATTCTCAGAAGCAAGCTACTACCTGTGGCGATCGAAATTTGGTGGCATGGACGTCTGGATGCCAAGCGGCTCAAGGCGTTGGAGGCAGAGAACACACGGCTAAAGAAGCTGTTGGCCGAATCGCTGCTGGAGAACGAGGTAACGCGTGAGGCATTGCGAAAAAAGTGGTAACCGCACAGGGAAGACGCGAGCTGGTGCGGTGGATGCAGCACAGAGATCTGTCGGAGCGTCATGGGTTACGAATCATGGGCATGAGCGCCAGCGCGCTGCGTTACCGGCCACAGCCGGAGCGAAACGCCACCCTGCGTACCAGATCGTGCAATTAGCGCAGCGCCATCGCCGCTATGGAGCCGAGATGATCCAGTTGAAGTTGCGGCAGGCCGGCTGGAAGGTGAATCACAAACGAGTGGAGCGTCTCTACAGGCTGGAGCAGCTTCAGGTGCGCCGCCGCAGGCGCAGAAGGTACCGGCCGGCGAGCGACAGCCGCTATTACGGCCGCAGACGGCCAACCAGGTGTGGTCGATGGACTTTGTGTTCGACCGGGTCGCGGGTGGACGATCAATCAAATGCCTGGTGATCGTCGACGACGCGACGCATGAAGCGGTGGCCATCGTGCCTGAGCACTCCATTGGAGGCGAGCATCTGACACGGCTGCTGGATCAAGTGCGCGCTCAGCGCGGCAAGCCTGCGATCATTCGTTCGGACAATGGCAAAGAATTCACGGGCAAGGCGATGCTCAATTGGGCATATCGCAACGAGGTTGCGCTTAACATCGAATGAGAACCGCGTTCAACAACTGGTGTTCAGCTCTTGCTCTTCGTTACTCCACGACGCTTTAATCGCTGATCTTAATTCCGACTCGTCCCGAGTAATCGACGCGGTTGAGCAGGATAGGAACTTTATCGTTCCTCATATATTCGTCCACCGCATCGCGCGCCCCCTTGAAATGCCCATAATCATCGATGACAAGAACGCCGTTCCGAACGATTCTCGGATAGAGATGAATGAGCTCGTGTTTGGTGGAGCTATACCAATCCGTATCCAGACGCAGAAGCGCAATGTTTTTTGGCGCCGCATCCGGGATAGTGCGCTCAACCATTCCTTTAACGAAATTCAAGCGCTCAACGGGGTAACCGGTAGATAGCAGGTTACTCTTGACCTCTTCCAGTGCAGCTTCCGCCCAATGGCTTTTTTCGTCGCCCGCACTATGAGACAGCCATCCATCAATCGCGCGGTTGCCCCAGATATCGACATCTCGATTCTCGTCGGGACGGGGTAAGCCCTCGTAGGTATCAAACAAGTGGATGCTGCGCGTCGTGCTGCCCATAAAGGCAAGCGTCATCGCTGCGACCATCATGCTGCCGCCACGCCATACACCGCACTCGACAATATCGCCTTCTATCTTCGCCGTTTCCAAATACTCGATCGCTTTGTATAAGGCATACATACGCGCTACTGAGGTCATGGTGAACGGCCGGCATTTTTCATAAATCGGCATGAACGCCGAATCCATGTCGGCCGTACCGCTTTTGGCGTGGTATTCCTCCGCGGCGCGCTGATGGTCCTGTTCGTGCTCCACGGCATGACCGGTTTTGAGGTATGTCGCCTCCAAGTCCGCGGGCACTTCCTTTCCCTGAAGGACAAGAACATTGCGGAGCCGCGCCAGCATATCGAGCCGTTCGGGGTGAGCGGCCAGTCCGAGCCGTAACACTTGTTCTTCCAGTGCCGCAGGGAATGGCAATCCTTTTTGGGTCATCGAAGAATATAGCTGTAGCCCTTCTTCGAGGTTCGCGTGCCCGGCAAGCAGCCTGTCGCGCAGATCACGCTCCTCGTGCGTTAATTCGTCCATCGCACCTCTTGAAACAGTTATCGATCGTGCCGAGACGATATAGCAGCTTGGCTGAGTCAGCCTCGCAAGAGTCTTCGAGCGATCGCCCGTGCCTTCGGAAGCAGCCCTACCGCATCGTCTTGCTTGGAAACGTAGCATTTGGGCGGCATGTCGTCCGTGTGCGCTATCTTGGCGCGACTCATACGACGATGTGACTGAGACCGGAACATTTCCGACGGACGTGCTTTTTTCGAGCGCGCCCATGAAAGGTTTCGCTTTGACTTTTCGATATATAACGACAATGCCGACGTCCGGAATATGAAGTGCGCCGATTTTGCGGCCGGTGTCTGTAGTCTCGCGGTCGGCAAGCGTACCGGCGAGACTGGGGAAGTAGCTTTGATAGTCGCGAACCGGCGAGTACAGGTCATTGTTACCGGCGGGACCCTCGAACCAGACGCTGACCACCTCGTACTCGTTATACCCGGCAAGATCGAAGAAGCATCGCGGGGTGTAGGTGAAGTAGCCGTGATTTGAGTAACCGACACATGGAAGTGAGTTGACAATGAAACCGCCAACCTTCGTCGAGTCGTGCATGACCTTGAATGCGTTGTACTGGTTAAGCAGATGTTCGGTCGTCCCAAAATTCAGTACCACGTCGCATGCATCCAACAGATCCGGTGGCGCATTCGCGTGGTTCAGGTCGAGAATCGTCGTCCGATAGCCGTCTGCGATATCAATCGCCGCATACTTCATGCAGGCCTTCTCTAACAATTCCCCGACGAATGCGCCATTAGTGCCGCCATGGACGGCATCATATGCAGACCCATCCGCGAGTCTGTTTGCGAATTGAGTTAGCTCTGGCGTTGAAGCTACGCCGTGCGTTGCAAGAAAGCGTTGGATGCCTTCTGCAGAGGCCGAGTACAGATTAGAGGAACCAATGTCGAGTACCGAAACGCGGCCAGCGCCAAACAAGCCTAAGTCCTGCAGCTTCTCGATCATTGAAAATGCAATACCCATACGTCTTAGTCCTCAGACATTCGGAGTTTCGGGGATTCCGGCTTGCTCGCATGACGGTTCGCCGCACGCACAACACACGGACGAGTGCTCCGCCAAGGCATTGATCATACACTGGCGATTCGTGCGCTACTCCTCCGAGTTCATTCGGCGATCACGGAAATCGGATCGATGCTCCGTGCGTTAGGGCGTTAGGCGAAAAGAGCTTGGCATTCTAAGCGTCAATGTGGGCAGAACTGGCAAGCGGCATTGCAGGTCACGGCACAAGGCATGCCGACGGTTGTTTAGCGACAGGTCCCGACTGAACATGACAGAGTGTTTCTAAACGAAATGTATTTCGAGCGTCACTCGGACGCTCCTGGGCTAAAATCGACGCCTCCTGCACGCTAGCTTCTGATTGTCGAGAATGAAGCACACCAAATCCGAAATGTCTGCGCTGGCCGAAATCAAGGCGCTCGCCGAAGGCTCGCATCGAGTCGTGTTTGTCTCTGGCAATTTCAATATTGTGCATCCCGGACATTTGCGATTATTGCAATTCGCCGCTGAGGCCGGCGATTTTCTTGTGGTAGGCGTCAATGGGGACGGTACTCCAGGGACCACATTGCCGGGCAATTTGCGCCTGGCGGGGGTGAAGGCGATCTCGTTCGTGAATTACGCGTTTATCCTCCACGAGCCACCCGAGAAATTCGTTGCGCTTCTGCGCCCGGCGGTGGTCGTCAAAGGAAAAGAACACGAGGGCAGGGCCAATCCCGAGCAGAAAGTAGTGGAAAGTTACGACGGTAAATTACTGTTCGGTTCCGGCGAGGTGCGATTTTCGTCGCTGGATCTGTTGCGGAAAGAATATTTCGAAACCAATCTATCGACGATAAAAAAACCGGCCGATTATGCCGAGCGTCACGGATTTTCCGTTGCCGGACTCAAGTCGCAACTGAGTCGTTTCAAGGGGCTCCGCGTATTAGTGATCGGCGATCTCATTGTTGACGAATATATCAACTGTGACGCGCTCGGTATGTCGCAGGAAGACCCTACGCTCGTTGTAACTCCTATTGAAAGCAAGCAGTTCGTCGGCGGCGGTGGCATCGTTGCGGCGCATGCGCGCGGACTCGGTGCTGACACCCATTTCTTCACTGTTGCAGGCAGTGATCACGCTGCGACGTTTGCCGGGGAAACACTCGCGTCGTTTGGCGTAAAGAGCACGATAATTGCCGACGATAGTCGGCCGACGACCCTGAAGAAACGTTATCGTGCAGACGGGAAGACACTTCTGCGAGTAAGCCATCTGCGGCAACACGATATTCGTCCGGACATCGCAGAAAAAATCCATAAAGCGGTTGAAAAGCAGATCCGCAACGCCGATCTGATCATTTTTTCCGATTTCAACTACGGTTGTTTGCCGCAAAGTCTGGTCGATTCTATAACCGAACTCGGACTGCAAAAGGGTATTCCCATGGCGGCTGACAGCCAGGCATCGTCGCAAATCAGCGATGTCTCTCGATTCAGGGGAATGACATTGCTAACGCCGACCGAACGCGAGGCGCGTCTCGCATTGCGCGACAATAATTCCGGCCTCGTCGTAATAGCCGAGGCGCTGCGCACCAAAGCCCAAGCTCAGAATGTAATCGTCACGCTTGGCGCCGAGGGCGTGTTGCTGCACGCTAAAAATTCGTCCGACTGGATCACCGACCGTCTGCCCGCATTCAACTCATCGCCGCGTGATTCCGCTGGCGCCGGCGATTGTCTGCTCACGTGCACTGCGATGGCATTTTGCGCTGGCGTCGACATCTGGCAAAGCGTTTACCTCGGTTCGTTAGCGGCAGCATGCCAGGTTGCTCGCGTCGGAAACACGCCTCTGACGCAGGCAGAGTTGATTTCCGAAATCGAATATCCGGATTGATGCGGGCCCTGCTGCTCGCGGCAGGGTTTGGCACGCGGTTGCGTCCGCTGACCGATACCATCCCCAAATGTCTGGTTACGATTCACGGCAAGCCATTGCTCGAGTACTGGCTGGATCTCTTGCTCCCGCGCGGGATTGAGCGGGTGCTCGTTAATACGCATTACCTTCCGGACGCGGTCAAAAACTTCGTAACGCAGTCCGCATGGCGCGACCGCATCACGCTCGTCCATGAAGACGTTATTCTGGGCACTGGGGGAACCGTGTTGCGTAACGAACGATTCTTCGGAAAAGCGCCCTTTATTGTCGCGCATGCGGACAACCTGAGCCGATTCGACGTGAACGCCTTCGTGGCACGCCACGCTAGCCGGCCGCCGGGCGTTGCCATTACGATGATGACGTTCGAAACAGACGCGCCGCAGACATGCGGAATCATCGAACAGGACAGCCGCGGCGTCGTCGTCGCCTTCCACGAAAAGGTCGCGAATCCGCCCGGGCGTTTGGCCAACGGCGCAGTTTATATATTCGAGCCGGCCGTAGTCGATTTCCTGCGAGACCTCGGCAAAGAAATAATAGACTTGAGTACCGAAGTCATTCCTCATTTCCTGGGCCGTATCTGCACATTTCAGAACACGGTATATCACCGCGATATCGGCACTTTGGAAAGCCTGGCTAAAGCGGAGGCTGAATTCCGGGGCCACTAGCGGAGATTTGCTGTGAGTTCGCTACACGCCACACTTACCTGCGGCCAAGCGTGGCACAGTAAGTCGTCTCGCGTATGAGGTTGTCGAGCTGCGCTTGATGAACGGTGTTGCGCACGAGCGGTTGGACTCGCATCGCTCCTAACGGTCCCATCACCACTATTCGCACCTGGTTTGTATGCCATGGCCGCCTATCCGTGTAGGCTACGCGCATGATTAGGAGGCGTCGCGACATGCGCAGCGATGGCTAAAAACATTCTGCTGGTGAAGACTTCGTCGCTCGGCGACGTGATACATGCTATGCCCGCAGTCAGCGATGTGTATTCACAGTCTGCAGCCGGCGGGCTCGACTGGGTAGTCGAGGAATCGCTGCAATCAATTGCCCGCTTGCATAGTGGCGTGCGTAATGTCATCCCTGTTGCGATCCGGCGTTGGCGCGGCAGTTGGTGGCGCAGCGAATCACGAATTCAAATCATGGGAAGCCTGCGGCGATTGCGCGAGCAAGAGTACGACGCGATCATTGATGCGCAGGGCCTTTTTAAAAGCGCACTTCTCGTGTTCGCCGGGCGGGGCCGGCGGTACGGTCTCGATTTCCATAGTTCACGCGAGCCGCTTGGCGTCTTTTACCATCACACGTTTCGCGTGCCCTGGGAGTTGCATGCGGTCGAGAGAAACCGGCTGTTGATGGCGAAGGCGCTCGGTTATGAAGTCCCGAAGGGCTGCAATTATGGAGTTACTGCGACGCCACGGAGTTTCGATTGGTTGTCGAGTGGCCCGTATGCGGTACTTCTGCATGCGTCGAGCGGCGATGACAAGTTATGGCCCGAGCCGAACTGGATGGCGCTCGGCAAGGCGCTGAACGCTCTTGGCATGACATGCGTTTTGCCGTGGGGATCAACGCGCGAGCGCGAACGCAGTATGCGCATTGGCGAGAGCTTGCGTGCCGCCGTTGTTCCGCCCGGTTTGCAACTCGATCAGGTTGGCGGTTTGCTGGCAGGCGCCCAGGTCGTCGTCGGCGTCGATACGGGCCTTACGCATTTCGCCGCGGCGCTCGGTATTCCAACGGTAGGCATTTATATCGCGACTGACCCGGCAGCGACCGGGATTTACGGATGCGGGCGAGCAATGAACATCGGTGCGCTTGGCGCGGCGCCCGGGTTCTCACAGGTAATGGCAGCGATCGAGACGGTCGCATCATGAGCATCATGCGTTTCGCGTACACGCTCTTGCTTTACGCACTTCTTCCCCGCGCCCTGCTCCATCTTTGGATACGCTCGCGCCGACAGCCGGAGTATCGCGAACACATCGCCGAGCGCTTCGGGCGGTATACAGTGCCTGTCGCGCGTCCCCTGATTTGGGTCCACGCGGTGTCGGTCGGGGAGACGCGTGCCGCCCAGCCCTTGATCACCGCATTGCGCAGGCGATACCCGGACCATCGCATCCTGCTCACACATATGACTCCCACCGGCCGTGCGACGCCAGTGAGTATGTCCGGCGATGACGTGCTCCGCTGCTATCTGCCGTATGACTTCCCTTTTGCAGCCAAACGCTTCCTCGGTTATTTCAATCCGGCATTCGGCGTGCTCCTCGAAACGGAGATCTGGCCCAACCTTATCCGCGTTTCACGCCAGCGCGGCGTGCCCATCTTTCTGATCGCTGCCCGGCTGTCGGAAAAGTCGTTTCGCAACTATTTCAGGTTTCGCTCGTTTGCTGCCGAAGTTCTGAATAACCTTGCGGGTATCGGCGCTCAAAGCGCTGCCGACGCCGGCCGGCTCAAAGCACTTGGCGCGACCGCGGCGGATATCACCGGAAATCTCAAGTTCGACATCGCACCACCGCTCGAACAGTTGGCCCAAGGCCACCAATGGAAGCGCGAGTGGGGTTCCCGTCCGATACTGCTGTGCGCAAGCACGCGCGAAGGCGAGGAGGCGCCGCTGCTCGACGCCCTCGCGAACGTCAATGTGGAAACCGTCTTGATAGTAATTGTACCGCGGCATCCGCAGCGCTTTGATGAAGTGGCCCGTTTGATCGAAGGCCACGGCTTGAACTACCAGCGGCGCAGCGCCAACCAGCCGATTGCGGAGCACACGCGCGTCCTGCTCGGCGATACGATGGGTGAAATGTTTGCCTATTATGCTGCTTGCGATGTTGCGATCATCGGCGGCAGTTTGCTGCCGTTCGGGGCGCAGAATCTGATCGAAGCATGCGCAGTCGGTCGGCCCGTCATTGTCGGCCCGCATACATACAATTTTGCCGAAGCAACTGCGCTGGCGATTGATGCCGGTGCTGCAATCAAAGTCGACGACGTCTCGGGTGCCGTGTCGGCGGCACGGGAACTATTAGTCGATCGGGTACGTGCAGAGGAAATGGGACATCGCGGACTCGAATTTGCACGCGCGCATCGCGGTGCAACCGAGCGCTCGCTTGCTCTGATCAAGCATGGGATTGCGTCTGCTGCCGATGCTCGAGATACGCGGCGTAAGCGAGCTTGATGCCTTCGCTCAAAGAAACCTTCGGTCGCCAGCCCAGTTTTTCCATCCGACTTACATCGAGCAATTTGCGCGGCGTCCCGTCAGGCTTGCTGTGATCGAACACGAGTTCGCCATTGAAACCGATAACACGTGCGATGGTCTCGGCAAGTTCGCGGACGGTAAGATCGTCGCCGCAGCCAATGTTGATCAGCGGGGCCTGGCCGCCTTCTGAAGATGGCCGGTTTAGCAGGCCGTCGAAGTCGGCATCAGGCAATCGCATCAGCGCAAGACACGCATCCGCCATATCGTCGCTGTACAGAAATTCGCGTCGCGGCTCGCCCGTTCCCCAGATCTCCACCTTGGCCATATGGCGCGACTTTGCTTCATGCACTTTGCGGATCAGCGCCGGCATCACATGTGAATTTTGCAGATCGTAACTGTCTCCGGGGCCGTACAAGTTAGTCGGCATGGCGGCGATGAATCGTGTGCCGTATTGCTGATTTAGCGCCCGGCATATTTCGATGCCTGCAATCTTTGCAATCGCGTAGGCTTGGTTCGTTGGTTCCAGCGGACCTGTGAGCAAGTATGATTCTTTGATGGGCTGCGGACAGTCACGCGGATAGATGCATGACGAGCCCAAAAAAAGCAGGCGCTTGGCTTCGTATCGCCAGGCCGTTTCGATAACGTTCTGCTCGATTGCCATGTTTTGCATCACGAAGTCGGCGGGATATGCGCTATTGGCGTGTATGCCGCCCACTTTAGCCGCAGCGAGGAATACGTAAGCGGGGCGTTCGCGCTCGAAGAACCGGCGCACCGCGCCCTGATGCGCAAGATCGAGCTGCGCATGCGAACAGGTCAGAACGTTCGCGTATCCGGCAGCACGCAGTCTTCGCTCGAGCGCAGATCCGGCGAGTCCACGATGACCTGCGACATATATTTTGTCGCCTTTATTCATGCGCCGTTTATTCCCGTCGGTCGTACGCGCTAAAGCCATGCCGCTTCACCAGCTCATCACGCTCGGCGGCTTTCAAATCTTCACGCACCATTTCCTGCACGAGATCCTTGAAGCGTACTTTAGCGGTCCAACCCAGTTGTTTTTTCGCCTTGCTGGCATCCCCTAATAGTGAATCAACTTCGGTCGGACGGAAGTAACGCGTATCTACGGCGACAATGCACTTACCGTTCGCGTCGAACCCTTTCTCATCTACGCCCTCGCCCGCCCAGCGGAGGTGAATGCCCAGCTCGTTCGCGGCTGCATTGACAAAGTCGCGAACCGAATGCTGCTCACCCGTAGCAATGACGTAATCCTCAGGCTCCGGCTGCTGCAGCATCATCCATTGGGCGACGACGAAGTCGCGCGCATGTCCCCAGTCGCGCTTGGCATCGAGATTGCCGAGATAAAGGCAGTCGAGCAAGCCGAGCTTGATGCGCGCCATCGCCCGCGTGATTTTGCGCGTGACGAACGTCTCCCCGCGCGTTGGCGATTCGTGGTTGAAGAGAATGCCATTGCACGCGAACAGACCGTACGCTTCCCGATAGTTGACGGTGATCCAGTAGGCGTAGAGCTTGGCAACCCCGTACGGTGACCGCGGATAGAAAGGGGTCGCTTCGTTTTGCGGCGATTCCTTTGCAAGGCCGAATAACTCCGATGTCGAGGCCTGGTAGTAGCGCGTCTTCTTCTCGAGACCCAGGATGCGCATCGCTTCAAGCGTTCGCAAAGCGCCCAAAGCGTCTGCGTTGGCGGAATATTCCGGTTCCTCGAACGAGACCGCGACATGGCTCTGCGCTGCGAGGTTGTATATCTCGTCGGGCTGTGTTTGCTGGATGATACGGACGAGGCTGCTCGAGTCCGTCATATCGCCGTAATGCAGGATGAAGTTTCGCCCGTTGACGTGCGGGTCCTGATAGAGGTGGTCGATGCGGTCCGTATTGAAGAGCGACGTCCTGCGTTTGAGCCCGTGGACGATGTAGCCTTTTCCGAGCAGCAGCTCGGCGAGATAGGCACCGTCCTGGCCCGTGATGCCAGTGATCAGCGCCACTTTTTTTGATGCCATCGTCGCCCTTCCCCCAAGCGGAACCCATCGCGCGCGAAGGCGCGATGCCTTAACCCCGGCTGATTATAGTCTCAGCCTCAGCGCGGGATTGTCCAACCTAAGGTCACGAGCAGCAGTAAACGGATTCTTCCGTGACCACCGCATCAAGCGGCACATCATGAGCATCGAGCGGAATTGCCGCGCATAGTTGCATTGCGAAGGCAGCGGCAATGAGCGGTGGCCGGCTGGCAAAACGGGTGATCAAACGGTCGTAGAAGCCGCCGCCGTAACCGAGCCTTTCACAGCGTGCGGTGAAGGCAACGCCCGGCACAAGGACGAAGTCAATGCGCGTCATATCTGCAATGGGACACTCTGCACGAGGTTCCCGGATTCCCCACATACCGGCCTGAAGGTCACTGTCGGGATTCGTTACGAGATGCAATTCAAGCGCGCGCGCCTCACGATTGACGCGTGGCAGGCAAAGCGCTTTACGGTTGGTAAGCGCATGCTCGATCAATGCAGAAGTGTCAAACTCGCTGCCGAAGCTCATATACGCAAGCACGCAACGCGCGTTGCGGTACTCATCCAGTGTCAGCAGTTTGGCAGTGATGTGCGCGCTGAAGGCAGCCCGCTTGTTTGTCGGCAATGCATCGCGCGCAGCGATGACTTCTTTGCGCAAGGCCGTTTTACGAACCGCTTCAGGCGCTATTTTTCCAGCCACTGATTGACATATGCGAGGTCATCATCGGAGAGAGTGCCCGCTGCCGCCTTCAGTTTCAATACGTTGATGGCGTAGTTGTAAATGGCCTGCGCGTAGTCACGGCGTGTTGAAATGAGTTGCTGCTGTGCGTTTAACACATCGACCTGCGTTCTGACACCGACTTCCTGTCCGAGGCGCGTGGAGTCGAGCGAGCTTTGGCTCGAAATAAGCGCGGTATCGAGCGCCTTGATTTGCGCGGCGCCGCTCGTCACGCCCAGAAATGCTGTGCGAGTGTTGAGCGCCACGGTCCGGCGGGTGTTTTCCAGATCCTCCCTGTATTTGTCCTGCGTTGCCAACGCCTCGCGCACTCTGGAATTGACCAGTCCGCCCTGATAGATCGGCACAGCGAGCTGCAGGCCTAAATACCGAATTGATGTGTCATAGCCCGGGCCGATCTGGAATCCCGCGCCTTGGGCCGAATCATTGTAAGTAGCGACGGCATCAAGCGTTGGCAGATGCCCCGCGCGATTTTTGCTCACATCCTGTGCTGCGAGATCGAGGTTGGACTGCGCGATCTTCACCTGCAGGCTGGATAACGTGCCATTCTCAACCCATTTGTCCATGCTGTTTGGCACTGGAAGTTGCGCAACGAAGCCGGGGCCGATTCTCGCGATGCTCGGCGCGTTGCGGCCAATAATCTGGCGCAGTGCCTCTTTCTTTATCTCGAGATCGTTTTGCGCGGCGATTTCCTGAGACACCGCGAGGTCATGGCGTGCCTGCGCATCGTTAGCATCTGTGATGGTCGCGGTCCCGACTTCGAAGTTGCGTTTCGCCTGTGCGAGTTGTTCAGCGAACGCAGTTCTTTGCGCCGCCGCCAGGGAGACGTTGTTTTCCGACAGCAGAATATCGAAATACGCCTGCGCAACCCGCAGGATCAGGTCCTGGTTGGCCTGCAGAAACGTCGCTTCCGCCTGGGAAACCTGGGTTTTAGCCTGCTCGTAACTAATCCAGTTCTGATAGCGAAACAGCGGTTGTGTCGCGGTGACGGTGAGGGAGTTTGAGTTGTACTTCGCGTTGCCTCCGACTAAACCGGCTGCCGGCGGACGAAAGGATATGTCGCGGTCGTTGTACTGTGTGTTGCCGGTGAGCGTGAGTGCCGGCAGCAATCCGGATAGACCCTGCGGCTTTTTTTCCTGCGCTGCTGCATAGCTTGCACGCGCGGCTGCATACACGGCGTCGGAGGATTGCGCTTCCCGATAAACGGACATCAGGTCCGCCGCGGCCGCCCCCTGAGCAGTGATTGCGAGCGCGAGGCCCACACAGATCAATATCGGCGTGCGCCACATCATCAATAGCGCGGCATTGCGGGCTCTACTTGATCCGCCCATGCGGCGATTCCACCGCTGAGATTGTAGACGCTGGTGAAGCCCAGGCTTTCCAGGTACTGCGCCACTTGCAGGCTGCGCATCCCGTGATGGCACACGACCACGATGTTTTCGCGCTGCGGCAGGTCAGCGATGCGCTCCGTGATCTCTTGCATAGGAATCGATTGCGCCTGGGAAATACGACAGACCTCGTACTCCCAACGCTCTCTCACATCGAGTATCAACGGCGGGTCGCGGTTCGTGTCGTGCAGCCATGCCTGCAGTGCTGCTGCCGGCAATTGCTCGATCAAAAGACAAATCTTTCAGGTTGCGGCGCATTGCGCAAACTGGGCACGCACGTCTCGAACAGTCCTATGGTATTGAATGAGCCGCCCGTCGGCGCGCAGGTAATGAGCTGCGCCTGCATGACCGGTGGTTCGCCGACGACTGCGAGCAAGCGCCCGGCCGGCTTCAAACTGCGCCGGAATTCGTCGGCCAGCAGAGGCGTCGAGCCGGTAAGCAGGATAACGTCGTACGGGGCACCGTTGCTCCATCCGCGCGCTGCATCCCCGACTTCCAAAACCACGTTTGTGATGCCATGCGCGCGCAGTTTGTTCGCCGCGTCGGCGCTCAAATCGGGAATGATCTCGACGCTGGTCACCTGCGCCGCGCGCCCGGCGAGCAGCGCCGTCATGTAACCGCTGCCCGTCCCCACTTCGAGTACCCGGTCCGTTGGTTTAACCGCCAGTTCCTGCAGCATTCGCGCTTCCAGCTTTGGCGAAAGCATTTTCTGCCCATGACCGAGCGGAATCTCCATATCGACAAACGCGAGGCTCCGGTATTGCGGCGGCACATACTCTTCGCGCTTGATCACAAACAGCAGATCAAGCACTTCCTGATCAAGTACTTCCCACGGCCGGATCTGCTGTTCGACCATGTTGAAGCGCGCGTGTTCGATATCGACGAGAGCGTTCATACCCGCTTGAAAGTGAAGTTGAATCGTCGTTCCGGAGCTTGCAATTATCGCATAATTCCAGTAGTTTCATGGCACACGTTAGGGGTCCTGGCGCGCGCACGAGCAACACAACGGCCGGGTGAGAAAGACCCTTTGAACCTGATGCGGATAATGCCGCCGCAGGGAAGCGTGGCGCACATTCTCCCACTTGTGGCGCCGCTCTTCTCTGTTCACAGCGAGGAGCAACGATGAATGCGAATCCGAAATTTTTAAGCGCAACGGCGCACGTGGATGTGGCGGCTGTCAAGCCGCTGCCGAACTCGCGAAAAATCTACGTTGAAGGCTCGCGCCCCGACGTTCGCGTGCCGATGCGCGAGATTACTCAGTCGGACACGCCCGCAGCAATGGGCGCGGAAAAAAATCCGCCGCTCTTTGTCTACGACACGTCCGGTCCTTATACCGATCCTGCGATACAAATCGATATACGCTCGGGCTTGGCGCCGCTGCGGGAAAAGTGGATTCGGGAACGTAATGACAGCGAACAGCTTCCGGATCTGACATCAGACTACGGACGCCGCCGTGCCGCGGATTCGAAGCTTGCAGAGCTGCGATTTAATTTGAAGCGGCATCCGTGGCGTGCGAAGCCCGGCATGAATGTCTCGCAAATGCACTATGCGCGGAAGGGCATCATCACGCCGGAGATGGAGTACATCGCCATCCGCGAGAATCAGCGGCGCGACGGTCTGCCGGATCTGGTCACGCGTCAGCACGCCGGCCAAAGTTTCGGCGCTGCCATTCCAAAGCAGATGACGCCCGAGTTTGTGCGTGATGAAGTGGCTCGTGGTCGCGCAATCATTCCGGCCAACATCAATCACCCGGAAACCGAACCGATGATTATCGGTCGCAATTTCCTCGTCAAGATTAACGCCAATATCGGCAATTCCGCGTTGTCGAGCTCGATCGCTGAAGAGGTTGAGAAAATGACGTGGGCTACGCGCTGGGGCGGCGACACGGTGATGGATCTTTCGACCGGCAAGAACATTCACGAAACGCGTGAGTGGATCATCCGCAATTCGCCGGTGCCGATCGGCACGGTACCAATCTATCAAGCGCTCGAAAAGGTCGATGGCAAAGCCGAAGAGCTCACCTGGGAAATGTTCCGCGACACGCTGATCGAGCAGGCGGAGCAGGGCGTCGATTACTTCACCATCCATGCGGGCGTGCGGCTTGCGTACATTCCGATGACGGCGAAGCGCATGACAGGCATCGTTTCGCGTGGCGGCTCGATTATGGCGAAGTGGTGCCTCGCCCATCACAAAGAGTCGTTTCTATATACGCGTTTCGAAGAAATCTGCGAAATCATGAAAGCGTATGACGTGTCATTCTCATTGGGCGATGGACTGCGGCCGGGCTCAGGCTACGATGCGAATGATGAAGCGCAGATTGCGGAACTTAAAACACTGGGTGAGCTGACCGACATCGCGTGGAAGCATGATGTGCAGGTCATGATCGAAGGCCCCGGCCATGTTCCGATGCAGCTCATCAAGGAGAACATGGAACTGCAGCTCAAGTACTGCAAGGAAGCGCCTTTTTATACGCTTGGACCGCTGACGACAGACATCGCCCCGGGCTACGACCACATCACGTCGGCAATCGGCGCCGCCATGATTGGCTGGTACGGCACAGCGATGCTTTGCTACGTGACGCCGAAAGAGCATCTGGGCCTTCCGGACAAGAATGACGTCAAGGACGGCATCATGGCGTATAAGATTGCCGCTCATGCGGCGGATCTTGCGAAGGGTCATCCTGGCGCCCAGATACGCGACAACGCACTGTCAAAGGCGCGCTTCGAATTCCGCTGGGAAGATCAGTTCAATCTCGGGCTGGATCCTGATAAGGCGAAAGAGTTTCATGATGAGACGCTGCCGCAGGAAGGCGCCAAGCTCGCGCATTTTTGCTCTATGTGCGGGCCGCATTTCTGTTCGATGAAAATCACGCAGGACGTGCGGGACTACGCAGCAAAGCAGGGCGTCGATGAGCAGGTGGCGCTGGCTGATGTCGCGAAGGCCGGAATGGAAGAGAAGGCAATCGAGTTCGTCAAGAAGGGTGCAGAGATCTACTCGAAGGCCTGAAAGACCTGTGCTAGACCGCGAAAAAACGGCTGCTCGAGCAGCCGTTTTTTCATACGGCGCCCGCTATTGAGTACGCAATCCAACAACGATCGCGGCCCTGATCCACCATTGGAGGCTGGCTGAGAAATCAAACGCGGCGTCTGTTTCAAATGCGAGTTGAAGTGCGTGGCCCAACGGCTGCTTGCGTGCCGCTTCGCCGAGAAGAACATATTCAGCGGCGGTTAGCGGTGCTACATCTGTTTGAAACTGCCGGCGGTATACAACGACGCTCTCTGCGCCGCTCGAGAGATCGACTGCAACTTCGCCGACATAGTCATCCTGATGCACTTCCCAGATGCGGTATACCGGATGCCGCGACGCGAGGATCGCAACGGATGGATGCAGATCCATGATCAGACGCTCATAGTGTTCGCATGTGATCGAAGCGACGGCTTGCATGTCCATAGGCGGGTGGTCCGCGGCATAGCGCGCTCGATGCGTAAGCCATTCGACACGGGCGACGTCCGCAAGGTAGGGCAATGCCTGTGTGTGCGCAAAGGAGTCGATGAATTCTGCAAACTGCTCGCCGAATTCATTCAAGTCACCGCTCGACGATGGATGTGAAGCGCAGTAGGCGCGTGCCAGCGTGCCAAAGAACTCGGCGCCAACAATCTTCACCACGATCGGAAAACTAGCGGCAAGCGCGTTGCGTGCATTGCTGAGGATGTTGTTGCGATAAATCGCGACGCGTGCGCTTGCGATGTCTTGAGTCGCGTCGATCAGGGCAATTGCGCCTTGGGCGTCGTCATTATCGACGAGCGCGGCTGCAAGAGCGTTTTGAGTTGCGGCGAGGTCAGGCATGCGCGAAAGCAATAATCTCGTCGGCTTTATGCGCTTCATCGAGCAGTACCTGCAAATCCGGAATATCGGTGTCCCACTCAATGAGTGTCGGAATCTGACCGAATTTCTGGATGGCAGCGGAATACAGGTCCCATACTTTAGCGGTCACCCGTGAACCGTGATCATCGATCAGACAATCGGCCGCGCTGGAATGCCCCGCGAGGTGGATCTCTCGAATCGTCTCCTTGCGCAGTGCGTCGAATGCGTGCAGTGCATCGAATCCATGGTTGATCGCATTCACATACAGGTTGTTGATGTCGAGTAAAACTCCGCAGCCTGTACGCCGGGCGAGCTCGGCGATGAACTCGAGCTCCGGGATTTCATCGGCCCGGTACTTCAAATAGCTCGATACGTTCTCAACCAAGAATCGTCCGCTGCAGAACGGTCTGCACGTAATCGACTCTGCTAACCATCAGCTCGAGTGCCTCGCCCGTATACGGGAGCGGCAGCAAATCATTGAAGTGACGAGCGCCATGCGCGCCCCAGCACAAGTGTTCAGATACGTGCAGCGGGTCCGTGCGCTCGACGAGCCGCTGCAATTTTTGGAGATGCGTCTCGCGCAACCCATCGGCTGAGCCGAGTGAGAGCCCGACGCCATGCAGGCTCAGCGGATAGTCGGCGCGCACACGATCAAGAACGTGCAGATCGTAACCACCGGCGCCAAAATAATTTTCGCTGATGTACTTCGAGCCAACCAATCGCAGGATGGCCTTGCATGAAGTCGCCATAGTGAGCGGCTCGCAAGCCGATGCCCGCGCTCACTGGACGTGTGTGACGATCAGCCATGTTCAGAAGAGATGGTTAGCGTTAGCGCGCGCGAACCCAATAGGCATGCACATCATTGCCATCACAGTGAACCATGGGAAGCGCACGGTCGGTTTGCGAATAATCGTTACAATGCGGTCATGGACACGATGATTTTGTTGAAAGCGCTCGTCATGGGCGTCGTCGAAGGACTCACTGAATTTCTTCCGATTTCCAGCACCGGCCACTTGATCATCGCCGGCCATTTGCTCGGATTCAACGACGATAAAGGCAAGATCTTTGAGATCGTGATTCAGACGGGCGCTATGCTGGCCATCGTGTGGGAGTATCGCGCCAGGTTTAGCCACGTGCTGCTCGGGCTCGGCCATGATCGCAAGTCGCAGCGCTTTGTAACCAATCTTATCATCGCATTTATGCCGGCGGCCTTACTGGGACTTGCATTTGGCAAATACATCAAAGCGGCATTGTTTAAACCGGTGCCCGTGGCCATCGCGTTCATCGTGGGCGGCTTGATCATATTGCTCGTCGAGCGGCGCAAGCACGTCGTCAGAGTGGAGTCCGTCGATGATATGTCCGCCTTGGATGCGTTAAAGGTGGGGTGTGCACAAGCGTTCGCATTGATCCCGGGCACCTCGCGATCCGGCGCCACCATTATCGGCGGCATGTTGTTTGGCATGTCGCGACGCGCCGCGACGGAATTTTCATTTTTCCTGGCCGTACCCACATTGATTGCGGCGGGCGCTTACGATTTGTGGAAGAACCGCGCGTTATTTGACAGCAGCGACATCAGCATATTCGCCGTAGGGATGATCGCCGCGTTTGTAAGCGCATTTCTTTGCGTCCGCTGGCTGTTGCGTTATATCGCGACTCACGACTTCACGGTATTCGCGTGGTACCGGATTGCATTTGGGCTGATCGTACTTGCATCCGGTGCTTCGTTCACATGAAGCAACCGCAGGCGTCGTTGCAGTGAAGTCGGTTGCTGCAGCTAACTTTGCAACCAGGGCAGGCCCGCCGCACGCCAGCCGCCGATCGTGTTGCGATGGCCGCTCGCGTCGCGATCGCCCTCGAAGCCTTGCAAAACGTTGTACGCCTTCGTATATCCCGCTTGCGCGGCGGCGGCTGCCGTTTCGTGTGAGCGGCCGCCGCTGCGGCACAGGAACATAACCGTCGCGTCCTGCGGCACCTGTTTGGTCAATTGCTGCACGAATTCCGCATTCAAAGCCATACCAGGATAGCGCTTCCACTCGATTTCAACGCTGCCCGGCACGCGGCCCACAAAGTCGAGTTCCGCGCGGCTGCGCACGTCGACGAGTGTGGCGCCCGGTTCCTGTTCCAGCAAGGTTTGCGCCTCGGCCGGCAACACAGCGCCTTCATACGGCAAATTGGATTCGCGCGCGCGCTGGCGCGCTTTCTTTAGAATTTCTTCTTTGTCAGGCATGTGAGTCTTCCACTTGAATGGACGGAGATCCAAAATTGTACAATTATCTCGGCCAGCGTTGGTGCACGTTTATGGTGCTGAAACGGCATGCGTGCACCAGCGCAGTGCGAGAGCCTACGTTGCGGTAGCGGAATTAACTTGTGGCACAATGCTTTCCCCCGGCGCGGAGCTTGGCATATTTCGTGCAGAAACGAGCCCTTCGGACCCTTATTCACTCAATAAAACGCTCAGGTTAGGAGAAAACAATGGCGGTAGCTGATGTAATGAAGTTGGTGAAAGACAATGAGGTGAAGTTCGTCGATTTCAGATTCACCGACACACGCGGCAAAGAACAGCACGTCTCGGTTCCGATCAAGGCGTTTAACGAAGAGAAGTTTACCGACGGCCATGCGTTCGACGGGTCTTCAATTGCAGGCTGGAAGGGCATAGAAGCGTCCGACATGTTGCTCATGCCGGACCCGGATTCCGCGCGACTCGACCCGTTCACCGACGAACCCGTGCTCAACATTTCATGCGATGTAATCGAGCCGTCCGATGGCAAAGGCTACGACCGCGACCCGCGCTCGATCGCGAAGCGCGGCGAGGCTTATCTTAAATCGACCGGTCTCGGCGATACCGCTTATTTCGGTCCGGAGCCCGAGTTTTTCATTTTCGATTCGGTCACGTGGAACGTGGACATGTCCGGATGCGCGGTCAAAATCAATTCTGAAGAAGCGCCCTGGTCGTCGGGGAAAGAACCCGAAGGCGGCAACATGGGACATCGCGCACCGGTCAAAGGCGGTTACTTCCCAGTGCCGCCGGTAGATACATTGCAGGACATTCGAAACGCAATGTGTCTTGCGCTTGAACAGCAGGGCGTGGAAGTCGAAGTCCACCACCACGAGGTTGCGGCTGCCGGGCAGTGTGAGATCGGCACCAAATTCGAGAAGCTCGTTAAGCGCGCGGACTGGCTACAGATCCTCAAATACACAGTGCACATGGTTGCGGCGTCGTATGGCAAAACCGCCACGTTCATGCCGAAGCCTGTCGTTGGCGACAACGGTTCGGGCATGCACGTGCACCAGTCCATCTGGAAAGGTGGCCAGAACATGTTCGCGGGTAACGGTTACGCCGGGCTGTCCGAGTTCGCGCTGTTCTACATCGGCGGCATCATCAAGCACGCGAAAGCGCTCAACGCCATCACCAATCCCGGCACCAATTCGTACAAGCGTCTGGTGCCGGGATTCGAAGCGCCGATCAATCTCGCTTATTCGGCGCGCAATCGTTCAGCAGCATGCCGTATCCCGTACGTTACAAATCCAAAAGCGCGTCGGGTCGAAGTGCGCTTCCCGGATCCGACCGCTAATCCGTATCTCGCGTTCACCGCGATGATGATGGCTGGTCTGGACGGCGTGCAGAACAAGATTCATCCCGGTGATCCGATCGACAAGAATCTCTACGATCTGCCGCCGTCACAAGCGAAGAAGGTGCCGAACGTGTGTTCATCGCTGGAGATGGCGCTGGAGCATCTCGACAAGGACAGAGGCTTCCTCACTGCGGGCGGCGTCTTCTCGGATGACATGCTAGACGCTTACGTCGCGCTCAAGATGGAAGAAGTGACGCGCTTCCGTATGACGACGCATCCAATCGAATTCGATATGTATTACAGCTCGTAATAGACATACTGGTTGTGATGCGGGAGGGCGGCTTAGACCGCCCTCTTTTTTTGGGGCGCACAACCGCGTGAACCATAGCATTGTAACTTTCGTTTTTCTGACATAGACTTAATGCGACTTTTCGACCCTAGGGTCAACCGGAATCATAAGTGCCCGTTTCTTAGCAGTCATACGAAAGTCCCGCAGCAGACGAGCCAGTTCCTGCAATTGCGTGACGGCAAACAGCGATTTGTCCGGCCAATATGAGGATCGCCATGAGAATAAGACTGATGATACTGCTGACATGCGCGGCGCCTCTCGCACAAGCCGATATGTGGAAGTGCGTGGACGCCGAAGGCCTCACCCGTTATACCAACGTAAAGGCCGACGCCAAAGGCTGTAAAGCGATCGTCCTGGATCCAATCAACTCGGTGCCGCCGCCGCCCGCGCGGCCTCAGCAGAAACCCGCGAATTTTCCAAGCGTCGACAACGAGACGCAGCGGCAGCGCGACGCGGGCCGCCGCAAGATCCTCGAACAGGAATTGAGCCAGGAGCAGCAGCAGCTCGATACGGCGAAGAAGCAGCTTGCCGAACAGAAGGATGTGCGGCTCGGCAACGAGAAGAACTTCGTGCGAGTCGAAGAGCGCCTTAAACCGTTCGAAGACAAAGTGAAGCTGCACGAGACGAACGTCGACAGTATCAAGAAAGAACTCTCGAATACGCGTTAGTGGCCGGGCCGTCACTGGACGGTCGCGCTTGCGTTTTGCCGTTCCGCTAGCCGCCTGCTCAGGCGCTGGTCCGCTTTTTGCTCAATCACCATTATTGTTAGATTTAAACATGGCGGTAGCCGCATTAGCCGGACTTGATTTACTCGCGACAGCGATTGTAATTGTGGATCGCCAACTCGCCGTGCGCTTCGCCAATCCCGCAGCAGAAAATCTCTTCGAGCTCAGCAGCAAGAGCCTAGTGGGCAATATGATCACCGAAATTTTTGAGCACGATGCGGTGCTGAGCGCGGCAATCGACTATGCGCGCTCAAACAATTGCAGTTACACGGAGCACGACCTGAAGATCGGGGCTGCCGGCCACACCAAAGTTCATTTGAGCTGCACGCTTTCGCCGGTGGAACTTGAAAGCTGGGTCGAGGACTGGGAAGGGCTGTTAATCGAGTTCCGTCACATCGATCAGCAGATCAAGATCGAGCGCGAAGAGCGGCTCAATGACCAGAGCCAGGCAAATCGAGAGCTGATTCGCAATCTCGCGCACGAGATCAAAAACCCGCTCGGCGGCATACGCGGTGCGGCCCAATTGCTCGATCGCGAGCTGGAGCGGCCGGGACTGCACGAGTACACGCAAGTGATCATGAAGGAAGCCGATCGGCTGCAATCACTGATGGACCGCTTGCTTACGCCGCACCGTTTGCCGCAGCCGGCGCCGCTCAACATACATGAAGTGCTCGAACGTGTGCGCAGCCTGATCCTTGCGGAGTATCCGCGCGGTATCGCGATCCGCCGCGACTACGATACGAGCCTGCCATTACTCAAAGGCGATAAAGAGCAGATGATCCAGGTCGTTCTCAATATCGCACGCAACGCAGCGCAGGCAATGAAAGGGGCAGGGCAGCTGACCTTCAGAACGCGCGTGGCACGTCAGATGACGCTCGCCCGCAAGCGTTACAAGCACGCGCTCGTCGTGGACATTACCGACAACGGACCTGGCATTCCTGTCGATATGCGCGAGCGTCTCTTCTATCCGCTCGTGTCGGGCCGCGAAGGCGGCAGCGGCTTGGGGCTTACACTTGCGCAGACGTTTGTTACCCAACATGGCGGCACTATCACCTTCGACAGTCAACCCGGCAAGACGACGTTTACGCTGCTGCTGCCGGTCAATCACAGTGAGAATGTGCAACTATGAAACCGGTATGGATAATTGACGACGACCGCTCTATCCGCTGGGTGTTCGAGAAAGCGCTGACGCGTGAGAACATTGCGTTCAAAACTTTTTCATCCGCCGATGAAGCGCTGCGAGCGTTCGCCGCGGATACACCTCAACTGATGGTCAGTGATATCCGCATGCCCGGCGAGTCCGGCTTGGAGCTATTGCAGCAGGCGAAGCAGCGGTTCCCGCATATGCCCGTCATCATAATGACAGCGTATTCGGATCTGGAAAGCGCTGTAGCGGCTTTTCAGGGCGGTGCGTACGAGTATCTGCCCAAGCCGTTCGATGTCGATCATGCCGTTGAGCTGATACGGCGTGCGATGGAAGAGAGCACCCGTCAGGACTCGGTGGCGGATGTTCCGACTTCTGTCCCCGATATTCTCGGGCAGGCACCGGCGATGCAGGAAGTTTTCCGTGCGATTGGGCGGCTCGCGCAATCGCACGCAACAGTGCTTATCACCGGTGAATCGGGAACCGGTAAGGAGCTCGTCGCGAGCGCATTGCATCGTCACAGTCCGCGCGCTGCTAAACCGTTCATCGCGATCAACACGGCTGCGATCCCCAAGGACCTGCTCGAGTCGGAACTTTTCGGCCATGAGCGCGGCGCGTTCACGGGCGCCCAGACGATGCGTCGCGGTCGTTTCGAGCAGGCAGACGCCGGAACGCTGTTTCTCGATGAGATTGGAGATATGCCCGCGGACCTGCAGACGAGGTTGCTGCGTGTCCTATCCGATGGCCAGTTCTATCGTGTGGGCGGCCATCAGCCGATCAAGGCGAATGTTCGCGTGATCGCAGCGACGCATCAGGATCTTGAAGTTCGCGTTAAACAGGGACTCTTCCGCGAGGATCTGTTTCATCGACTCAATGTGATCCGGCTGCGCCTGCCGCCGCTGCGTGAAAGGCGAGAGGACATACCCTTGCTCGTCAAACATTTCCTCGCGAAAAGCGCGCGGGAGCTGAATACAGAAGCTAAGCGCCTATCAGATGCGGCGCTTAAATTCCTCACGGCGCAGGACTTCCCCGGCAATGTCCGTCAGATCGAAAATCTGTGTCACTGGCTTACCGTGATGGCGCCCGGCGTGAGTGTGGACGTGAAAGATCTGCCGTCGGAGTTGCGCTTCGACGCCGCGGTGCCGATCGGACAGAACTGGATCACTGCGCTTGAAAGCGAAGTCACGAACGCTTTGAATCGCGGCGAGTCGCAATTGATCGACGTGCTTGGCCCTCAATTCGAAAAAGCGCTCATTACACGCGCCCTGGCACACACTGGCGGCCGCCGTATCGAAGCGTCGCACCTGCTCGGGCTTGGCCGCAATACACTCACGCGAAAAATTCAGGAACTTGGTCTGGATGCTGGCAAAACCGTGGACGCGGAATAGACTGCGCGGGGGCAATTCAGCCGTCAGTTTGCGTAGACCGGAGCGTGGTCACAGCGCGCTTGGGCCAGCCGCGCGAGTCGCGATATCTGTGATGAGCTACTTTGAGGCGGCGGCCGGCGAAGCAGCTGTCGACGTAGCGGGCTTGGCGGCAGGTTTGGTACCGGGGATCGCAGTAGTCGGATACCCTGCCTGGTCGAGGGCAGCATTCCATTCCGAAGCAAGATAGCCCTTGAGCGTCGTCAATTGTCCAACGACGAGAAGCGGTACCTGCAATCCGCCGCCTGTCAACTTTTTGAAGGCGTCGAACTCTTCCGAGCTCGCGGGCGTCGCAGGATTTTTTTCGGTGTAAGGGACGCCGCGTTTGTCGAGATGTTCGCGCGCGGTCTTGCACAGCTCGCCGCAATCCGCGGTCGCGTAGAAAGTCACCGGGAAATTCTTGATCGCCTGCTGGGCACTGTAAGGAGCTTCGCTGGTTTGGACGTTGTTATCGCCGAGCTTTTTTTGCTCGACGTTTTTGACGTTAGGCGGCGGCGGAAATCGCGCATAATTGACGACCCCTTTGTCGTCGACCCAACGATAAATCTCGGTCGCGTGAGCCCCGGCTGCCAGTGCGAGTAGGATCAACGCTGTAAACGTTTTCATTATTATGTCCCTCCGCTTCAAGGGTGCGGGTTGTTTTATAGCATACCGCTGTGCGCAGCCGATAGTTAATAGCGCACGTCACGAACAGAAGCCAAACACCCCAAGCCAGCTGGCTCTTGCGTAGCAAGACGTGGATCACCCAAGAATTCGTGCTCGTTGCGCATTATCGAGCGCCACTTCACCGGTCTGCGAAGCGGATGTGCGGGTTTTGCAGTTGCGGTTGGGCATCTTGACGGCTCTCGCGGGTCACATCCCCGCCGCTAAAGCGTCGGGGCCCCGGCTCCACCGCTCATGCCGATGCCTCATTGTGGATGCGCGAGTTTTGTAAGTTGCGGTTCGGCATCTAAACGGCTCTCGCGGGTCACATCCCCATCGCTAAAGCGCCGGGGCCCCTGTTCCGCCGCTCATGCCGCTATGTCTAAGCAACGCGTCGATGTTCGGCGCGCGACCACGGAAAGCCACGAACGATTCAAGCGCCGGCCGACTGCCGCCGACAGCCAGAATTTCGTCGCGAAACCGCTGCCCGGTGGCGGCATCTAGTACGCCGTGTTCCTCGAACAGGCTGTACGCGTCGGCTGACAGGACTTCAGCCCATTTGTAGCTGTAATAGCCCGCCGCATACCCACCGGCGAAAATATGTGAGAAGCTCTGCGGAAATCGATTGAACGCCGGCGGAATGATAACCGCCACCTGGCGTCGCACATCATCAAGCAGATCCTTCACGCTCTTGCCTGCGCCGGACTTGAAATCATAATGCAGGTGCAAATCGAACAGCGCGAACTCGATTTGGCGTACTGCGAACAGGCCGCTCTGAAAGTTTTTCGCAGCAAGCATTTTGTCGAATAGCGATTTGGGCAGATGGGCGCCGGTTTCGATGTGCGCTGTCATCGGCTCGAGCACATTCCATTCCCAGCAAAAATTCTCCATGAACTGGCTGGGCAATTCGACGGCATCCCATTCGACACCATTGATGCCAGACACACCGAGATGCTCAACGCGCGTCAGCAGATGATGCAGCCCGTGCCCGAATTCATGGAACAGTGTGATGACTTCATCATGCGTGAAGAGTGCAGGGCGCTTCTTGCCATTGCTTTCGCCAACCGGCGCTGCGAAATTGCAGTTAAGGTATGCAACCGGCGTCTGGATGCCGGTGGCAACCCGGCGACGCGTAATGGCATCGTCCATCCAGCGCGCCACCTCGTTTCGAAGGGCGCGCGTACATATCAAGGTAAAACTGGCCGACGAGATTTCCCGCGCGATCACGTATGCTGTAAAAACGCACGTCCGGATGCCATGTCGAAACGACGGACGGCTCTATGGTGAGACCGTACAAGGTCTCAATTAATCGGAACATGCCGGGCAATACGGTCGTGTCGGGCAAGTATTGTTTTACCTCCTGATCGGAGAAGGCGTAGCGCTCAATACGCAGCTTCTCAGAAGCGTATGCAATATCCCATGCGGCAAGCTCACTTAGACCAAGCTCCGTGCGAGCGAACTCTTTGAGCTCGGTGAGATCCCGCTCTGCGTACGGCTTCGCCTTCGCAGCGAGTTCGTTGAGAAATTCGAGCACTTGCTGCGGTGAGTCGGCCATTTTCGGGGCAAGCGAGGTACTCGGCGAAACTCGAGAACCCAAGCAGCTGCGCCATTTCGCGGCGCAGCGCTACGATCTCGTCGATCAGGCGGGTGTTATCCCACTCGGGATTGCCCAGCTCGGACGCGCGCGTTGCATTCGCCGTGTACATGGTTTCTCTCAAGGCGCGATTGTCGGCGTATTGCAGGACGGGCATGAGCGAGGGTGCGTGCAACGTGAATTTCCAGCCCGGTTTGCCGTCCCCCTTTGCAGCGGTCCGCGCGGTTTCGAGCACATCGGCGGGAATGCCGCTGACATCTTGCGGAGTTTCGACGTAATGGGCGAATGCGTTCGTGGCGTCGAGCACGTTGTCTGAAAAACGCGATGCGAGCGCCGACAGCTTCTCGCGAATTTCGGTGAAACGCTGTTTCTTATCGGCAGCCAATTCCGCCCCGCCAAGACGAAAGTCGCGCAGCTCGTGCTCTACGATCGCGCGCTGCTCCCGGCTGAGACGTGCAAACTGCGTTGACGCTTTCAACTGCTTGAACTTTTCGAACAGACGCTGGTTTTGTCCGAGCTCCGTATAGTATTGCGTCACCTTCGGCAGATTTGCGTTATACACCTCACGCAGTTCCGGACTGTTCATCACCGCATTCAGGTGATTAACCTGTCCCCAGGCGCGGTTGAGCCGCTCACTTGCATCCTCAAGCGGAGCGACGAAATTGTCCCAGTCCGGTGCTGTCTCAGAAGACGCAAGTGTTTCGAGAATTGCCCGGTTGGCTTGTAGCAGCTCATCGATGGCGGGCGTTACGTACTCCGGCTTAAACGCTTCGAACCGGGGCAACCCGGACAAGTCGAGCAATGGATTCATAGGGATACTCTGATGGTGGGCATTGTTGTTAGATGGGCGCCGGAGGGCCAATCTTCAAGACCGACGCCGGACGTGAAACTAATTCGCTTCGTAGACGATCTGGCCTTCGACCAGCGTGTATCGTACTTTGCCTTTGAGCTCCATTCCGGTGAACGGAGTGTTCTTGCCCTGGCTTTTGAGTGCTAAGGGCTCTATCTTCCAATATCGCTCTGGATCGAAGACACAGATATCCGCGCTGCCGGCGTGAACGATCGTGCCGGCATTGATACCGAGCACGCGCGCCGGTTGTGATGTGATGCGCGCAAGAGCCGTCGCCAGTGACAGTTTGCAGCCCTGCATCCACTTGAGTGTCAACGGTAACAATAACTCAACACCGGTGGCGCCGGTTTCGGCTTCACCAAACGGCAATTGCTTAGCGTCGTCATCGACCGGCGTGTGATCGGAGCACAGCGCGTCCGCTGTGCCGTCCACCAGTGCGGCGTTCAAGGCATCGCGGTCACGTTGGCTGCGCAGCGGCGGCGTCAGGTTACAGTTTGGATCGAAGTATCCGATATCCATCTCGGATAAATGCGCATGATGAATGCCCACATCGCAAGTCACCTTCAGCCCCTGGCGTTTTGCGACTCGGACCATCTCCATGCCTTCGGCACTCGACATTCTGCAGAAATGAATGCGCGCGCCTGTTTCGCGAGCGAGCAGAAGGATGGTCGACAAGGCCACTGTCTCAGCACAAACGGGAATCGCCGCGAGACCGAGGCGAGTTGCGACCTCGCCGTCATGCGCGACGCCGCCGCGCGCGAGCGCCGCATCCTGCGGCCGCAACCACACCGGAAAATCAAAAGTAGCAGCGTATTGCAGCGCACGTAACAGTAGCTGCGTATCGGTGAGTGGTGCATCGGCGTTGGAAAAACCAACGCAGCCGGCATTCGTGAGCTCGATCATCTCGGTGAGGTGAGTGCCCTTGAGTCCGATGGTGAGAGCGCCTATCGGATAGACGTGTGCCTGGTTTAAGTTTTTCGCGCGAAACTTGAGCATTTCAACGAAGCCCGGCTCGTCGAGCGGAGGATCCGTATCGGGCGGGCAGGCGAGGCTCGTTACACCACCCGCGGCGGCGGCTGCCATTTCCGAGTCCAGCGTGGCCATGTATTCGAAGCCTGGCTCCCGCAGGCGCACGGCAAGATCCACGAGCCCCGGACATACGATTAGTCCGCTGGCGTCGATCGTGCGATTCGCGGTGTAACCATTCGGCGGCGATCCAATGCCCACGATCTTGCCAGCCGCAACGAATACATCGCGCTGCGCATCCACACCCGCTGCCGGATCGACGAACCGCCCATTTTTGATGTGAATTTTCATGCGGCCTAATTTCCGGCGAGTATGCTCATCACCGCCATGCGGATCGCGATGCCGAAAGTGACCTGCGGCAGGATCACCGATTGATTGCCGTCCGCAACGACGGAATCGATCTCGACTCCACGGTTCATCGGTCCGGGATGAAGCACGATCGCATCCGGTCGTGCGAGCGCAAGCTTCTCCATCGTAAGGCCGTAGAACTTGAAAAACTCCTGCGGTGAAGGCAGAAACGAGCCCTGCATACGTTCGTTCTGCAGGCGCAGCATCATCACGACGTCGATATCTTTGAGGCCTTTTGCCATGTCATGGTAGACGTGCACGCCGAGATTATCGACATTGGATGGCAATAGCGTCTTGGGTCCAATCACGCGCAGCTCGGGCACGCCAAGCGTCGTCAACGCGTGTATCTGCGAGCGCGCGACCCGCGAGTGCAAGACATCGCCGACTATCGCCACGCGCAACTTGGTGAAGTCCTGCTTGTAATGGCGAATGGTGAATACATCGAGTAAACCCTGCGTCGGATGCGCGTGGCGCCCGTCGCCGGCGTTGATGACGTGGATTTCCTCGTTGACGTGGCGGGCGATGAGATGCGGCGCCCCGCTCTGGCTATGGCGGACAATAAACATGTCCGCCTGCATGGCCGCCAGATTGGCGACGGTATCGAGTACCTGACTCGCCTTTGCTTTGCGACGACACATTAATCGCAAGATTGATGACATCCGCCGACAAACGCTTGGCGGCAATCTCGAAAGTCGTGCGGGTGCGCGTCGATGGCTCGAAAAAAAGATTGAAAATTGCCTTGCCGCGCAGCAGAGGCACTTTCTTCACTTCGCGCTGGGTAACACCGACAAACGATTCGGCGGTGTCCAGAATCTGACGCAACAGGTCCGCGGGCAGGCCTTCAATCGACAACAGATGATGGAGCTCGCCATTCTTATTGAGCTGCGGGTTACTGGAGAGAAACATGCGCCCCGGTCCGGATGATCATTCTCTGGTCAGCATCAGCGCCAAACGGCCTTGCGCATCTCGCGTGAGTTCGATGCTCTCTCCTTTTGCGAGCTCGATATTTGCCCCGACGAACTGAGCGGCGATCGGAAGTTCGCGTCCGCCACGGTCGACCAGCGATGCGAGACGAATCCGCGAGGGGCGGCCGTAATCGAAAAGCTCGTTCATCGCTGCGCGGATCGTGCGGCCGGTGTAGAGCACATCATCGATCAGTATGAGATCGCATGCGTCGACCTCGAACGGAATATCGGATGGCGCGACTTTGCGCTTCAATCCCTTATGCTGAAAGTCGTCGCGGTAAAAAGAAACGTCGAGCGTGCCAAAGGGAACCTTCAACCCGAGCGCGGCGTGCAGTCGTTCTGCAAGCCATGCGCCGCCGGTCACAATACCGATCAATCCGGTCATCGGCGACACGTGGGGACGCATCTGCTGCACGAGCGAAGTGAGCAGCGCTTCGGCATCCGGCAGGGCGCGCACGCTCATTGGTGCGCGTTTCCCATGCGTGCGCGACGCGACCGTTCATCAAGGTAAGCCTGCAGTATATGTTGAGCGGCGACCTGGTCGAGCAGCGGCTTGCGTTTGTAGCTCGCTACGCCGGCTTCAAGCAGCGTCGTCTCCGCCGCGACCGAGGTAAGACGCTCATCGACTAATTCGACCGGCAATGAAAACCGGCCCCCCAGCTCGCGGGCGAATTTACGTGCGAGGCGCGACAACTCATGCTCGCTTCCATCGAGGTGCAATGGCAGACCAACCACGAGCAGCGCCGGTCGCCATTCAGCGATGAGGGCGGCGATTGCGGTATAGCGAGTCTTCTTGTCGGGCGCGTGCAAGGTCGTCAGCGGATGAGCAATGCCCACAGCCGTATGGCCGACGGCGACGCCTATGCGCTGTTCGCCGAAGTCGAACGCGAGTACGGCGCCGCTGGTACCGTGAGAAACGGGTGGGGGATGGGCAACGCTGTCAGTAGTCACGCGATGAGCGGCGGCCGCGTTCAAGACGCGGGCCTTATTCCGCTACGCATGCCCGGCATTTTCTGACAAGGTCGCGTAGTCCACCCCGAGCATTTCCATCGCCGCCGGCAGACGCTCTGTCGGTGGCAAGTCGAAGATCACGTCATCACGCGCAGCAACCGTGAGCCACGCGTTCTGAGCAAGCTCATGCTCGAGTTGTCCGGGCGCCCAACCGGCGTAACCTAACGTGACGAGCATCTGGCGAGGCCCTTCGCCGCGTGCAACCGCCTGCAGGATGTCCTTAGATGTGGTGAGCCCGATCTCTGAGCTGATTGACAGAGTGGATTGCCAGTTACCGACGGGGCCGTGCAGCACGAAGCCGCGATCTGTTTGCACCGGTCCGCCGTAATGGACTGCAATGCGATCGCAGTCGCCGGTTGAAACGGGGATGCTGACTTGTTCGAGCAACTTGGCAAGCGTCATCTCGCTCGGCCGGTTGACGACGAGACCAAGCGCGCCCTGGTCATTGTGCTCGCAGATATAAGTAAGAGTCTTGGAGAAATGCGGGTCCGCCATGGCAGGCATGGCGATCAGGAAGTGGTGCGTAAGATTCACCGATTGCATTTTCGTATATCTAGTTGCGCCTGCCTCGATCAGATACGCCTACCTGGTGCCTGGCAAATCGGCGCTATTGTAAACGCGGCACGGTCGCTTCACAATCGATTAATCCGGCAGACTCGTGGGAAATATCCGTGCGATACGAAATCTCGCTGGTATGGTTTAGACGCGACCTGCGCTGCTACGACCATGCGGCACTGTTCTCGGCATTACAAAATAGCCGCCGCGTGTTCTGCGTCTTCGTGTTTGACCGCGCAATCCTCGATCGGTTGCCGCAGCGGCATGACTGCCGCGTGCACTTTATCCACTCGAGCGTGATCGAACTACAAAAGGCGCTCGCAAATAACGGCGGCGGACTTTATGTGTTGCACGCCGATGCGCGGTCCGCAGTACCCGAGTTGGCCGGCGGCCTAAAGGCGAATGCAGTATTCGCAAATCACGACTATGAGCCCTCAGCCGTCGAGCGGGATGGCAGCGTACGCAAAACGCTGACCGCCGCCGGCATCGAGTTTGTCACGTGCAAGGATCAGGTTATCTTCGAGAAGGATGAGGTGCTGACACAAGACGGCCGGCCGTTCAGCGTCTTCACGCCATACAAGAATGCCTGGCTAAAACGGCTTGACGGTCATGCCATGGAGTCTTACGGAGTCGAACAATATCTCGATCGCCTTGCCCGCTCCGCGACTGGACCGGTGCCGACGCTCGCTCAACTTGGATTCAAGCCAACGAACGTCGCCGCCATCGGAATCAAAACGGGCATGTCAGGAGCGGACCAGCTTTTTGCCGACTTCAGGGAGCGCATCGATCGATACCATGAGCGGCGTGACTACCCTGCGCTGAAAGGGCCATCGTACTTGTCGGTTCACTTACGGTTCGGAACCATTCCGGTGCGCATGCTGGTGCGCGAAGCGTGGCAGGCGGCAAATCGTGGCGCGGCGGTTTGGCTCTCGGAGCTGATATGGCGCGACTTCTATTTCATGATTTTGCATCATCACCCTCGCGTCACCGGACATGCTTTCCGCAGAGAGTATGAGTCCTTGGTATTTCCCGGTGACGACAGTCGGTTCGCCGCGTGGTGTGAGGCGCGCACCGGGTATCCGCTGGTCGATGCCGCCATGCGTCAGCTCAACTCTACCGGTTATATGCATAATCGCCTGCGAATGGTGACCGCGTCGTTCCTCGTCAAGGACTTGCACATTGACTGGCGGCGCGGCGAAAGGTACTTCGCCGATAACCTGATCGATTTCGATCTCGCCGCAAACAATGGCGGCTGGCAATGGGCGGCGTCGACCGGTTGCGACGCCCAGCCGTATTTTCGGATCTTCAATCCTGTCACCCAGTCGCAGAAGTTTGACCCGCGTGGAGAATTTATTCGCACCTATGTGCCCGAGCTCTCGGCTTGCGGAGATAGATACATCCATGCGCCGTGGCGCATGGATGCTGAAGAGCAGGCAAAAGCGCGAATTCGTATCGGCGTCGACTATCCTCAGCCCGTCGTCGATCACGCCAGTGCGCGCGCGATTACGCTTGACCTGTACAGGCGGGCTGCAGGCACGGCACGAAGCTCAGCTAACGGCGCCAGAACGCCGGCGTAAAAATTACCAGCAATGCGAACAGTTCCAGTCGGCCGAGGAGCATCGCGATCGTGCATACCCAAGTCTGAAAATCATCGAGCACTGCATAGGTCGTGGCCGGCCCCACCTTATTTAACCCGGGGCCCGTATTGTTAATGCTGGCGATAATCGCTGAAGACGCACTGACGAGATCGAGGCCCGTCGCCACGAGCATGAACGTCATCGTGATGACGCACGCACCATACATCGACATGAAAGCCAGCACGGCAAACACAATCTGGTTCGGCACCACGGCGCCGCCAAGCTTCACTGGTACTTGCGCGCTTGGATGGACCAACTTCACGAGTTCGCGCAGACCCTGTCGCACCAGCAGCAGTGCGCGGATCATTTTTATGCCGCCGCCGGTTGAGCCTGAGCTCGACGCGAAGCAGCACAGGAACAGCATCCACAACGGCGCAAACAAAGGCCACAGGTTGTAGTCGGTATTGGCATAGCCGGTGGTTGTCGCGATCGAGACCGTATTGAAACTCGCGAAACGCAAAGCGGTGATGAAGTCGGGGTACACGCCCTGCAGCCAGAGATAGCAGGCAATCATCAGGCAACTTCCTAGTGTAACCAGCAAGAACGGGCGCGCTTCCGGGTCGAAGCGGTACGGCCGTGCACTGCGCTGACGAAAAGCCTGGAAGTGGGTAGCGAAATTCACGCCTGCAATGAGCATGAATACTATGCTTACCGCTTCAATCAATGGCGAATCGAAAAACGCATAGCTGGCGTCATGCGTGGAGAATCCGCCGAGGCCCATCGTCGAGAACGCGTGAGTGATGGCGTCGAACCAGCTCATGCCCGCCGCTCGGTACGTGCAGATGCAGGCAACGGTAATTCCAGCGTAAACCAGCCAAAGACCCTTCGCTGTTTCCGTTATACGTGGCGTGAGTTTCGAGTCCTTCATCGGGCCAGGCGTTTCCGCCTTGTAGAGCTGCATGCCCCCGACGCCAAGGAGCGGCAGAATAGCGACCGCCAGCACAATGAGTCCCATGCCGCCCAGCCATACCAGCTCGCAGCGCCAGAAGTTGATCGATTTCGGAAGCTCGTCTATGTGATCAAGTACTGTGGAACCGGTCGTCGTAATGCCCGAGACCGTTTCAAAATACGCGTCGGTAAAGGTCAGTTCTTGAATGTGGAACAGGAGCGGTAGCGTTGCGAACGCGGGAAGGATCGTCCACACCAGGAATACCAGCAGGAATCCGTCCCGGCTTTGCAGCTCGCGTTTGCGATGCAGGGTTGTGAGCCGCATTAGAACGCCGGCCGCAAACGTGATGCCAACTGACTTGCTGTACGTGAAAACCGCGGTGTCGTTATGTATGAATGCGATGATCAGTGGTGCAATCATCGTCAGAGCAAACACCATGACGATGGTGCTGAAAACGTTGAGGACGGGGGCAATGCGCAGGACGGCCGGAGCTAGCATCGCAAAAGCGCCGGTGTTCCGCTCACACGAATCCGACGCCGACCTGAAAAAGCTTTTCGACCTTGGAGACCGTGGCCTTTTCTACAACGAAGACAATCACATGGTCATCGGGCTCGATTATCGTATCGTGATGCGCAATGATGACCCTTGCGTCGCTGCTCGCGGCGGCGCGTCGCGTCACGCGGCCCGCTTTCGACCGCTCGGTAGTGCGCACGATCGCTCCGATCGTCGCGCCTTCGGGTAGGTTAATCTCCTCGACGCGGCGACCGACAACTTGTGACGATTGATAGTCTCCGTGTGCAATCAGTTCAAGCGCTTCGGCAGCGCCACGGCGGAGGCTGTGTACGGCAACGCAATCGCCGCGCCTGACGCGCGCGAGCAGCGTGCCGATGACCGCTTGTGCCGGTGAAATCGCAATGTCGATCTGGCCCGCTTGTAAGAGGTTTACATACGCCGCACGATTGATAAGCGCTATCACTTTGCGCGCGCCCATGCGCTTTGCCAGCAGTGACGACATGATGTTGTTCTCATCATCGTTGGTGACGGCGCAGTAAACGTCCATGTCGCCCACGTTCTCGGTCTCGAGCAGCTCTTCGTCGGTGACGTCGCCGGCCAGTACTAACGCATGGTTGAGCTCCGCGGCGAGCCGTTCGGCATGTGCGCGATTAAATTCAATGAGCTTAACGGTATACTGATTTTCGAGCGCCTTGGCGAGCCGCTGTCCTATATTGCCGCCTCCCCCGAGCATCACCCGCCGGATCGGTTTGTCCATGCGCCGGAGCTCTCGCATGACACCGCGGATATTTTCCGCGGCAGCAATGAAGAAGACCTCATCCCCGTCCTCTATTACCGTTCGTCCGCGCGGAATTATCGGCGCATCCTGCCGGAAGATGGCTGCGACCCGTGTCTCGATGTTAGGCATATGACTGCGGATTTCGTGGAGTTGGTGGCCAACCATGGGGCCGCCCGTGAAAGCACGTACCGCTACCAGCCCGACTTTGCCGCCCGCGAATTCCAGCACTTGAAGTGCTTCGGGGAACTGGATCAACTTGACAATGTAATCACTGATGATCTGTTCCGGACAGATAGCGTCATCGACGCCGAATCCATCGTCCGTGAAGATCTCCGGATGCGCGAGGTAATCACTTGCGCGTATGCGCGCGATGCGCGTTGGCGTATTGAAGAGCTTAGCCGCGAGCTTGCATGCGACAAGGTTGGTTTCATCGCTGCGCGTGACAGCAAATACCAGATCGGCGTCCGCAGCACCGGCGTTCGTCAATACGGACGGGTGTGCGGCGTTACCGACGACGGTGCGCAGATCGAGGCGATCCTGCAGCGTCTTGAGCCGCGCGGCGTCGGTATCAACGATAGTAATGTCGTTCGCTTCCGAGCACAGACTTGCCGCTACGGAGCTGCCCACTTGCCCTGCACCGAGAATAATTATTTTCAAGCCGAGCGCTTGGGCCGGGAGGCCGCTGCGAAAAACGGCGATTTTAGTCCCATTGGACGTGTGGTTAAAGGCGTAAATACGCTATGGCATAATCGCTCCATGCGGCGCGCTGTTTCTCAATACACCCGCATTCATGCGCCGGACGCCCGGTCCGTCGGCGCCGTTATCTCCGTTCCCCCCGCTGCTGCGCATCACCTGTTGCATGTCTTGCGCGGGCGCTGCGGTGACGTTGTCACGGTATTCAACGAGGGCACAGAGTTCTCTGCCTGCATCGTTCGTATCGACAAAACCGGCGTAAGCGTGAAGCTCACCGACGCGGTAGTCGCCGACCGCGAGAGCCCAATCGAATGCGTGCTCGCCCAGGCGATATCGAGCGGTGAACGCATGGATATCACATTGCAGAAGGCGGTCGAGCTCGGCATCTGCGCGGTTCGGCCGCTCTATAGCGAGCGCAGTATCGTCCGGCTAGACGAAAGTCGCACCGTCAAACGTATGGCCCATTGGGAACAGGTGATCATCTCCGCGTGCGAGCAATGCGGCCGTAATGTTGTTCCAGATATTGTCCCGCCCGACGCGCTTATGAACTGGCTTGCGACGCTGAGCCAGTCTGGCGGCGATGAGTTGCGTGTATTGCTGTCGCCCGGCGCGCCGATGCGCCTCGCTGATCTGGCGCGTCCTGCAACGGTGACGCTGCTGGCCGGTCCGGAAGGCGGACTCACAGACGTCGAACAAGAAGCGGCGATATCACGCGGCTTTATAGCGGTCCGGCTCGGGCCGCGCGTGCTGCGCACGGAAACCGCCGCGCTGACGGCACTCGCGGCGATCAACACGTTGTGGGGCGACTTCTAGCTTGCAAGTAGCAAGCCCGACGCTTTCTGCTACGCGCGTGTTGATGCGATTACATCTCGCGGTGCATGCGCAGATTTAATGCGTCTGCATGTTGAATTGCGCTTTCCTTCACCGGTCATCTCGCATAACATGCGTTCCCATTACAGACGCATACGCGCCTACGCATGGCATCTTCCGTCTCGGCAGACTTCGTTAAGTGGTTTCGCGCCGCAGCGCCTTATATACACGCGTTCGGCGGCCGCACCTTCGTTGTTGCATTCGGGGGAGAGGTGGTTGCCGACGGGAAATTCCTCGCGCTCATTCATGACATCAATCTACTCGCGAGTCTCGGCGTCAAACTGGTTCTCGTGCACGGCATGCGGCCGCAGATTGAAACGCGTTTGCAGCAACTCAAACACCCGACGAGCTTCGTGCAAGGTCTGCGAGTCACCGACGATGTGGCTCTTTCCTGCGCAAAAGAGGCGAGCGGGCGCATGCGTGTCGAGATCGAAGCGCTGCTGTCTATGGGACTGCCTAACTCGCCGATGGCGGGCTCCGACATCCGTGTCGCGAGCGGCAATTTCGTCACCGCAAAGCCGATCGGCGTGCTCAATGGAATAGATCTTTTGCATACCGGAGAGGTGCGTAAGATCGATGTGGTCGGCATCAATGACCGGCTCGACCATAACGAGCTTGTTCTTCTGTCACCGGTTGGCTACTCGCCGACTGGTGAGATCTTTAATCTCGCGCTCGAAGACCTCGCAGCAGCCGCAGCAATTGCCTTATCGGCGGAGAAATTGATCTTCTTCATGGAGTCGGCCGGTGTAACCACCGGCAAGCGCGCCGAACTGAAACACGACCTGACCTGCAGCCAGGCTGACAAGCTGTTGGCGCGATCCGGAACGGTGTCGGGAGACGTCGCGCTGTATCTACCGCGTGCCGTAAATGCATGTCGTGCGGGCGTGAAGCGCTGTCATCTGATCTCACGCCACGCGGATGGTGCGTTGCTTCTGGAACTGTTCACGTATCGTGGCGTCGGCACGATGGTGACCCAGGACCCGCTTGAAAAATTGCGCCAGGCGCGCATTGACGACATTGGCGGCATCTTGCGGCTGATCGAGCCGCTGGAGGCCGAAGGTATCCTCGTTAAGCGCGGGCGCGATTTGCTTGAGATGGAGATTGACCGGTTTTATGTGCTGGAGCACGACGGAGTCATCGTCGGTTGCGCCGCCCTTTACCCGTACGAATCAGGAATGGCGGAACTCGCAGGTCTCGCAGTACATCCCGATCACCGGCGTGCCGGCGCGGGCGAGCGTCTGCTGCATGCAATCGAAACGCGCGCCAAGCAGCAGAAGTTGAAGCGCTTATTCGCGCTTACGACCCGCACGGCGCACTGGTTCATCGAGCGTGGCTACAATCCTGCATCAGTTGCTGAATTACCGCGTCGCCGGCAGGACCTGTACAATTATCAGCGTCGCTCGCAAGTGCTCATAAAGCGCCTATAGCTTGCGTAACTTTTGAGGCCTGCAGCGACGCCAGGGAGGGCAATGCCACAAGAACCGACAAGCGCTGCCGGCTTCGCGTCGCGTAGCCGGAAACGATCACGTCATTTGGGCTTTCCGAATATCGGTTCGCTGCCGGTAAAGCTGTTCTTCGCAGCGATCCTGGTGCAGGCGCTGATGCTAGCAGGATTGACCTTGCAGAGTGTCAATCTGATGAACGCGAAGCTCGTTGAGCGCGCTCTGCTGCGGCTCGACGAGGAGAAAAAGCTTTTCGTGGGCGCGCTCGCCGAGCCGCTCAAGCACGGTGATGCGAAAGCAATAGATTCAGTATTATCGTCGTTGCGCAGCGACAACGGCATTACCTATCTGGTTCTGTTCGACCGGTCCGGGCATCCGATAGCGCGCAATGGCTGGAGCGCAGACACGCCGCTGCCTCCGCTCGGTCTGCTGCTGCACGATGATGAAAGCATTCGCCGCGGCCGCTTCGATACCGAAGTCGCGATTCAGGCAGACGGCGAATCGCTCGGCAGTCTGCGCCTGGGTGTCGCCACCGCTTTCATTCAAAGTGCCCGCCAGCAGTTGATCCGCGAAGCAGTTATAACAGGCAGTTTGGCGCTCGCCGTATCGGCGCTGCTGATCGCGCTCATTAGTTATTGGCTCACGCGTAACCTGCGTCAACTTACACGCGCGAGCGAGCGTGTAGCGGCAGGCGATTTCAGCGTGCAGTTGCCCGTGGTCAGCGATGACGAAGTCGGCAAACTCACCGCGAGCTTCAACATGATGGCGGGCGCATTGCGCGATCGCATCGAAGCACTTGCTGAAAGCGAGGCAAAGTTTCATGCGATCGCCGACTATTCGTATGACGTCGAACTATGGATCGGCACCGAGGGTAGATTGATATGGATTAACCCGCGAGTGCTGGACACTTTTGGCTATACGCCGGAAGAATGTCTGGCCATGGACAATTTTCCGGCCGGGCTCGTCGATCCCGCCGACGTCGCGCGCACTATCCGCCAAATCCGTCAGGCGCTGCGCGGCAATGCAGGGCAGGATTTCGAATTTCGTGCGCGGCGTAAGGACGGCACTCTGCTGTGGGGAGCGGCGGACTGGCGTCCGATTTATAGCAAGAGCCAGGACTATCTGGGTATACGAATCAGCATCCGCGACGTTGGCGAGCGCCGCGAAGCGGAGCAGCGGCTCGCTACCACCGTCGTTGAATTGCGCGAAGCGCAATCGGTGCAGCAGGATTACCTCAAGCGCGCCCAGGACGAGCATGCACGACTATCCGCGCTGCTGTCCGCAATGGAATTCGGCATATTGTTCGTCAACACCGATAACCGTGTGGTGTATACGAATCCCGCTTTCAACCGGCTGTGGCAGATTCCACCGCGTGAGAAACTGCTGGGCGAAGACCCGCTGCGCGCACTCGAGAAGTCGGCAACCGTACTGGCACGCCCCGAAGAGCAGTTACCGCATCTGTTCACCTTACGCAGCGGCCGGGAAGTACCAGGCGCCTATGAGATTCAGATGGCCGATGGCCGTCTATTCACGCAGCAGTGTTATCCGGTCGAGGCGGCAAACGGCGATGCGGTCGGGCATATCTGGATATTCGAAGACGTCACCCTGGAGCGCCAGACAGCCGAGCAACTGATTTACCTTGCCGAGCGCGACTCGTTAACCGGTCTATACAACCGGCATCGCTTCAACGAGGAGCTGGCGCGCATGATCGCCGATGCCGAGCGGAGCCGGACGCGGCTTGCGCTGCTTTACTTTGATCTCGACGAATTCAAATACATCAACGATACGTTTGGCCACCGTGCAGGCGATGCGACGCTGATACGCGTGGCAGGTGATGTATCGAGCCAGGTCCGCCGCAATGAAATCATGAGCCGGTTGGGCGGCGATGAGTTTGCGGTGCTGGTGCCGGATGCGACGGACAATATCCTGCGTGTGCTTGCCGAGCGCATCGTACGCTCGATTGCTCTGCTCAAATTTCAATTTGAGGGACAAACTGTGCGCCTGACGACAAGTCTCGGCGTCGCGGTGTTTCCCGATCATGCTCAACGCGCCGATGAATTGATCGCGCATGCAGATGCCGCCATGTACCAGGCGAAGGACTCAGGGAAGAATGTGTGGCGTTTATACCGGCACGATCTTGATGCCTCGCGCGCGATGGTCACGCGGCTCTCGTGGAACGACCGCATCTCACACGCTCTGGAGCACAACCTTCTGCGGCTTTATTTCCAAGGCGTTTTCAGCAGCGCCGACTATTCACTGCTCCATTATGAAGTGCTCGTGCGCATGCTCGATCAGGAAGACGAGTCGCGCATCCTGATGCCCGGTCAATTCATCTCGTATGCAGAAAAGAGCGGCAAGATCCTCGATATTGACCGCTGGGTGATCAAAACAAGTATCGAGTTGCTTGCCGAGGCGACCATGCCGTCGCTCGCCATTAATATCTCCGGCCGCTCGTTTGACGAACCCACTTTGCCGCAATACATTGCGGACCAGTTGAGACGTTGCGGGGTCGAGCCGCGCCGCCTGCTGGTCGAGCTGACTGAAACATCAGCAGTGTCGGATCTGCATGATGCCCGGCGCTTCATCGAAGCGTTGCGTCATACCGGCTGTCGTACCTGTCTTGACGATTTTGGAACCGGGTTCTCCTCGTTTGCGTATTTGAAACATCTACAGGCTGACGCGGTGAAAATTGACGGGCTCTTTATCCGTGATCTCGCCAATGACTTCGACAACCAGATTTTCGTCAAGGCAATCGTTGCAGTGGCGCGCGGCATGCGCAAGCACACGATTGCCGAATGCGTCGAAGACCAGCAGACACTGGACATGCTGCGCGGCTTCGGCGTCGACGCTGTACAGGGTTTCCATCTTGAACAACCGCACCCTGACCCGCGCTCGTCAAAGGTCGCCCCAATAGCCGCCAGCTGGGGACAGCTCAAACTTTCCTGATAAAATTCGCCTCCTACGCGAACAAGTTTATATGCGCGTGTGTTGCAATATGCGCGACCGGTGTGGAGGCTCTCATGGCAAGAATGGTGAAATGCGTGAAGTTAGGCCGCGAGGCTGAGGGACTCGACTTCCCGCCCTATCCGGGCGAAATCGGCAAGCGCGTGTACGAGAATGTATCGAAGGAAGCATGGAAGCAGTGGCTCGAGATGCAGAAAATGCTGGTGAACGAGAACCGCCTCAACCTCGCTGACAAGAAGGCGCGCGACTACCTCGTGCAACAAATGCAAAACCATTTTTTCGGCGCTGGCGCAGATACCGCACAAGGTTATGTTCCGCCACCACGCACCTGACTGGTGTCGACATGAGCCGAGGTCTCAGTCGTGGAACTGATTTTATGGCGCCACGCCGATGCAGAAGACGGCATCCGGGATAGCGAGCGCAAGCTCACATCCAAAGGAGTGAAACAGGCTGGCCGCATGGCCAAATGGCTCCTGCCGCGCATCGGCGAGGATGTGGTGATCCTGGCGAGTCCTGCGAAGCGGGCCCAACAGACGGCGCGCGCATTAAATCGCGACTTCCAAACAGTGGATGAAATTGGTCTCGCGGCTACCCCGCACGACATTCTTGCTGCCGCCGGCTGGACCGAAAACCATAGCGCGGACCATCGTCGTTGTGGGGCATCAGCCGACTTTGGGCGAAACGGCGGCCGTCGTGCTGGCCGGAGTGAAAGCGCAGTGGCCAGTTAAGAAGGGAGCGATCGTGTGGCTGTCCCGGCCTACCGATGACGTCGAAGGCCCGGCGCACCTGCGCGCTGCGATGTCGCCGGACCTGCTCTAGCCCGAAACGCGCTTTATCGCAGCAGCGTTTGCACCCCTGTGGCGGTACCCAGGATGAGCACATCGGCGCCGCGCCGCGCAAACAATCCGGTGGTGACGATCCCTGTTATCTGATTGAGCGTGCTCTCGAGTTCGAGCGGTTTCATAATGTTCATGTTGTGCACGTCGATGATGACATTGCCGTTATCGGTGGTGAAGTTCGGGCGCAGGGCCGGCTGACCGCCGAGTTTGACGAGCTCCCGCGCGACATAAGAGCGCGCCATGGGGATTACTTCCACGGGCAGCGGGAATTTACCCAGCACATCCACGAGTTTTGATTCGTCCGCAATGCAGATGAACTTACGGGCGACCGCCGCGGCGATCTTTTCACGGGTAAGTGCGCCGCCACCGCCTTTGATCATTGAAAGGTGACGCGTAATCTCGTCCGCGCCGTCGACATAGACCGGCAGTTCAACGACGTTGTTGAGGTCCATGACCTCGATGCCCAGGCTCTTCAGCCGCTGAGCGGTTGCTTCCGAACTCGCCACCGCGCCGTCGATCTTGTGCCGGATAGCGCCAAGAGCGTCGATGAAGCAGTTCGCAGTCGACCCCGTGCCGACGCCGACAATGCAGCCTGCGGGTACATATTCGAGGGCTGCCCGGGCAACCGCTTTCTTCAGTTCGTCCTGAGCCATTTCGGCAATGGTAATTGGCAGGCATTGAATAGTAAACCAGCCCCCCTCAAGGGGGGCCCATAAAATCGGAGGCAAACCTGCGGTATGCTGTCGGGCTTTGCACCTTCTTTTCCTCGACCCTATGAAAATCGACTATCTCGAGCGCATTCTCACGGCCCGTGTGTATGACGTTGCCGTTGAGACGCCGCTCGACGGTGCGCCTGGTTTGTCCGCGCGCATGAATAACACTTTGCTGCTGAAGCGGGAAGACATGCAGTCGGTGTTCTCCTTCAAGCTGCGCGGCGCATACAACAAAATGTCACGATTGCCCAAGGCGGCGCTTCGGCGCGGTGTCATCGCAGCGTCGGCGGGCAATCACGCGCAAGGGGTAGCGCTCGCTGCCCAAAAGCTCAATTGCAGCGCGACCATCGTGATGCCGGTGACGACACCGCAGATCAAGGTCGCTGCGGTAGCCGCGCGCGGAGCCAAAGTCGTGCTGCACGGTGACACCTACGACGATGCGTACAAGCAAGCGGCCAAGCTTGGACGCCAGCGGCGTCTCACGTTCGTTCATCCGTATGACGATCCTGACGTCATCGCGGGGCAGGGGACGATAGCCATGGAGATCTTGCGCCAGACGCGGCGCGACATCGACGCAATATTTGTCGCCATCGGCGGCGGCGGCTTGATTTCCGGCATCGCCGCCTATGTAAAGCGCCTCCGCCCGCACGTCAAAATCATCGGCGTTGAGCCCGTCGACGCTAACGCGATGTATCTGTCGCTCAAGGCAGGCCGCCGCGTGACGCTGGATCATGTTGGCCTGTTTGCGGATGGCGTTGCCGTGCGCCAGGTTGGCGTTGAACCCTTCCGGATGTGCCGGAAACTGGTGGACGAAGTAATCCTGGTCGATACGGCGGCCACTTGCGCCGCGATCAAAGACGTCTTTGAAGACACGCGGGCGGTACTCGAGCCGGCCGGAGCATTGGCGATCGCGGGCGCGAAGGCGTGGGTAGAACGCACCGGTGTGCGCGGCAAAACGCTGGTGGCGGTTGCCTGCGGTGCAAATATGAATTTCGACCGCTTGCGGTTCGTTGCCGAAGAAGCGGAACTGGGCGAGAAGCGGGAGGCAGTGCTTGCAGTGACCATTCCAGAGACGCCGGGCAGCTTCCGTAAATTCTGCGCGCTACTCGGGCCGCGGAACGTGACCGAGTTCAACTATCGATATGGTGATAGCCGCAATGCGCACGTATTCGTCGGCATCCAGGTGCATAACAGTGACGAGCGGAGGCGGCTCGTGCGGCTACTCGGACGGCGTGGTCTCAAAACGCTGGATTTCAATGATAACGAAGTCGCAAAGGCCCATGTCCGCCACATGGTAGGCGGCCACGCGCCTGGCGTCGAACACGAGATGTTATATCGCTTTGAATTCCCCGAACGGCCCGGCGCTTTGATGAAGTTCCTGAACAGTATGCGGCATGGCTGGAACATCAGTCTCTTCCACTATCGCAATCATGGCGCCGACTACGGCCGCGTATTAGTGGGGGTGCAGGTGCCTCCGCGAGACCAGGCGGCGTTCAGCGCATTCCTCGCCAAACTCGGCTACCCGTATTCCGACGAGACGCGCAACGCCGCGTACAAGTTGTTCCTGGCTTGAGCCATTCAGTTGATCGGTTGTCTTTCGACTTCCATCGTAAACGGCGGCAGCCGTTGGCGCGTTACTCGACATGCCCTTAACCCGCTGAGTCAGTTTCGCCACTGCCTGTCGGCGTTTTTACATTAATCGTGACATATAGCGGTCGAATGCCGATCGGAAGGGCTTAGAATTAATTGATCATGCGAAGTCTCCTGTCGATCGTATGGCGATGGTCTATGACGTGCGCCCTGCTAACAGGCACGTCGCTGTCATTCGCGGCAACGCAGGACGACGATTTCATGTCGGCCCGCGAGGCTTTCCGCAACGGCGACGCAACGAAGGTGGAGCGTTATGCCAGTTCGCTGAACGGCTATCCTTTAGAGCCGTATGTTGCGTACTGGCGCCTCAAACTTCGGCTTGACGACGCGACACCTGCTGAGGTTCAGGCGACGCTCGCGCGTATAGCGGACAGTCCGATATCGAACACCTTGCGCATGGACTGGCTGAAGCTGCTCGGTTCTAAACAGCGTTGGGATTTGTTCGATGCCGAGTATCCGCAGGTGGTCGGTGAAGATAGCGAGTTGCTGTGCTGGTCCTTGCAAGGTCGGTTGAGGGCTGGAGGCGAAGAAGCGCTGAACTACGCGCGCGCCTTGTGGTTCAACGGCCGGGAGCAGCCGGAAAGCTGTAATACGCTGTTCGATACGCTCGCCGAGCGTCAAATGATGACACACGCGGATATCTGGGCGCGGATACGGCTCGCGCTGGAAGCCGGCAATACGAGCGTGGCGCGCCGTGCGGCGGGTTATCTACCTGAGAAGGAGCAACCAGACCCGCGCGTATGGGCCAGCATCGCTGTAAATCCGCAAGCGTATCTCGACCGCCAGACGTTCGACTTTAAGACACGGGCGGGTCGCGAGACGATTATGTTTGCCATCACCCGCCTGGCGCGCACGTCCGCACCGTTAGCGGCACAGCAGTGGCTGAAAGTCGCTGACCGCATCCCCGAAAACGAACGCGGCTATGCGTGGGGCTGGATAGCGTACCAGGCCGCCCAGCGACACGATGCGAATGCGCTCGCATGGTATGCCAAAGCCGGCGATCTTACCGACGGGCAGCTCGCATGGAAAGTTCGTGCCGCCTTGCGCGCCGAAAGCTGGCCGGACGTGCTATCTGCAATCGATCTCATGTCACCGAAGGAAAGCCAGGAGCCGGCATGGCGCTATTGGAAAGCGCGCGCGCTTAAAGCGCAGGGGCGCGTGACTGAAGCGCAGGCCCTGTTCACCCCGCTCGCCGCTGAGTTCAACTTCTACGGACAGTTGTCTGCAGAAGAGATGGGCATTTCGGGCAAGACGCCGGCAGCGTCTTATAAGCCGCCGCGTGATGAAGTGCAGGCTATCGGCAAAGAGCCAGGGGTTCTGAGGGCGCTGGCGTTCTATCGCCTGAATCTCCGTTTTGAAGGTAACCGCGAGTGGAATTGGACGGTGCGCGGTTTCGACGACAAGCAGCTTCTCGCCGCAGCCGAATTCGCCCGCCGCAATGAGCTATACGACCGCGCCATCTACACCGCAGACCGGACCCGTGAACTGCATGATTTCAGCATGCGTTATCTGGCGCCTTACCGATCGGTGATGAAGAGCTATGTCAGTCAACAGCAGCTCGACGAGGCCTGGGTGTATGGATTGATCCGGCAGGAGAGCCGCTTTCTTGCCGATGTCAAATCGAGTGCAGGCGCGATGGGACTTATGCAGTTAATGCCTGCGACTGCACGCTGGGCTGCGAAAAAAGCCGGTCTGAGCGATTACCGGGCCGGTCAGACGACGAACGTGGATGTCAATCTGAATCTCGGAACGTGGTATCTGCGGCACGTTCTCGACTCGCTGGACAGCTATCCGGTGCTCGCTTCCGCGGCATACAATGCGGGACCGGGCCGCGCCCGCGCATGGCGCGCGAACACGCCGATGGAAGCTGCAATCTACGCCGAGACGATACCGTTCAATGAGACGCGCGATTACGTTAAGAAGGTTATGAGCAATGCGAGCTACTACAGCCATCAGTTCGGGCAGACGCTGATGTCCCTCAAGGACCGCATTGGTGTTATCGCGCCGCGCTCTCGCGGCAACGTTGAAAAGCTGCTGGATGACGAACCGGGCGGATAGACTAGAAGCACACGCAGCATCATGGATATAGCACGGGTTTGCGTCATCGGCGGCAGCGGGTTTGTCGGCAGTCACATCGTCCAGTTGCTAAGCGCCGAACGCTATCAGGTGCGCGTACCGACGCGCAATCGCGAGCGCGCGAAGCGTCTCATCCTGTTGCCCACTGTGGACGTGGTGAGTGCCAACGTGCACGACGAAGCAGATCTCGACCACCTCGTGCGCGGCATGGGCGCGGTGATCAATCTTGTCGGCGTCCTTCACGGCGGCCGGGGCGCGCATTCGTTTAGCGCCGCGCATGTCGATCTCACGCGCAAGATCATTGCGGCCTGCGGCCGCACCGGCGTGCGCCGTTACGTCCATATGAGCGCACTGGGTGCCGCGACTGATGGACCGAGTGAATATCAGCGCACAAAGGGCGAAGCGGAGACGCTCGTCCGAGCGTCCAACCTCGATTGGACGATTTTTCGCCCGTCAGTCATATTTGGGGCGGGTGATAGATTCATCAACATGTTTGCAACGCTGCTTAAGTGGCTGCCAGTCCTGCCGCTCGGCGGCGCCAACGCGCGCTTTCAGCCGGTCTACGTTGAAGATGTAGCTAACGCGTTCGTAACCAGTCTCGACAGTCGGCCCGCGTTTGGCAAGATCTACGAGTTGTGCGGCCCCAAGGTATATACGCTGCGGGAAATCGTTGAGGTCGTCGGGCGACTCACCGGCCATCGACGGCCGGTTATAGGCCTAGGCGGTGGACTGTCGTATCTGCAGGCGTTCACTCTCGAAGTCCTTCCCGGCCGGCTTATGTCGCGCGATAACTACCATTCAATGAAAGTCGACAACGTGAGCAGCGAGCGTTTTCCATTCGGTATTCAGCCGACATCGCTCGAAGCGGTGGCCCCTGCGTGGCTCGGTAATCAGGCGCCGCGCGCCCGTTACCGCGTCTATCGCGATCATGCCGGGCGCACGAATCTGCCCTAGTTCCAAATAATCCCGAACCCCGCATCCATGAAAATATATGCGGTTGGCGGGGCCGTCCGCGACGAACTGCTGGGCTTGCCGGTAACCGACCGTGATTACGTTGTAGTCGGCGCCGCGCCCGAGCAAATGATCGAGCTCGGGTACAAGCCTGTCGGCAAAGACTTTCCCGTCTTTCTGCATCCAGAGACAAAAGAGGAATACGCGCTCGCGCGCACCGAGCGCAAGACCGCGCGCGGCTACCGCGGCTTCGAATTTCAAGCATCACCCGGCATCACGCTCGAGCAGGATCTAGCGCGGCGCGATCTGACCATCAATGCGATGGCGAGGGACGAAGCCGGCCATGTCATTGATCCGTTTGGCGGCGCCCGTGACCTGCAGTCCCGCATTCTGCGCCATGTCGGTCCAGCGTTTGTGGAAGATCCGGTGCGAATTCTGCGGGTGGCACGCTTCGCCGCGCGTTTCGATTTTCAGATTGCACCGGAGACGATGCAGCTCATGCGCGAGATGGTTAGCAACGGCGAGGTGGCGGCACTTGTCGCTGAGCGTGTCTGGCAGGAACTCGCACGCGGCCTCATGGAACGGAAGCCGTCTCGCATGTTTACTGTGCTCGCCGAATGCGGTGCTTTGCCGGTACTCGGTACCTGAACTATCGCCGCAGTTGGCCGGCGCCGCCGGGGAACATGCGTTGTCGGTCCTCGATGAAGCCGCACGCCGCGAGTGGCCTCTCCCGATGCGCTTTTCACTCGTGGCGATGCACGCAAGCCAAACGGCCCTCACTGCGTTATGCGAGCGCTTGCGCGTGCCGCAAGATAGTCGCGACCTCGCACTGCTTGTCGCGCGTTTCCACCTCGATATTGCGAGCGCCGCCAAGTCAGACGCTACGCGCCTGCTGCGGCTTTTGCAGCAGGCGGACGCGCTGCGGCGACCCGAGCGCTTCTTCCAGTTGGTGGACGTCTCTGCGCTCGACGCATCGCCGAATAAGTTGCATGCGTCTGTGGCCATACTTCGCAAAGCGCTCAACGCAGCACAGCAGGTTGATTCTGCCAAAATTGCGCACGGCCTACACCAGTCTCAAAAAATAAAAAGCGCGATAGAAAGCGCCCGGCTAGCAGCCGTAAGCGCCATTATCGGGAAGCACTCAGCCGGTCAAAAAAACGGACCCAAAAAGGAAAAATTAGTGATCGATCTGTATACCTGGAGCACACCCAATGGCCGCAAGGTTTCGATCATGCTCGAGGAAACCGGGCTTCCGTACCGCGCGCACGCCATCAATATCGGCGCCGGTGATCAGTTCAAGCCGGAATTCGTAGCGGTTTCTCCGAACAGTAAGATTCCTGCGTTGGTGGATCCGGATGGTCCGGAGGGTAAACCGTATGCAATGATGGAGTCGGGCGCCATATTGATCTATCTCGCCGGCAAGACCGGGCGGCTATTGCCGCTGTCGGATCGCGGAAAATACGATGCGCTGCAGTGGCTCATGTTCCAGATGGGCGGCGTCGGACCGATGTTCGGACAAGTACATCATTTCCTGCGCGCCGCAAAGGAGCCGGTTCCTTACGCAATCGATCGCTACAGCAAGGAAAAGGATCGGCTATACAGTGTGCTCGATCACAGGCTCGGCGAGCACGAATATTTAGCCGACGAGTACTCGATCGCTGACATCGCCACGTACCCGTGGGTCGCGCGTTACGAATGGCACAAAACCGATTTGACGCACTATCCGCATGTGAAACGGTGGTTTGATGCAATTTCAGAGCGGCCCGCTGTGCAACGTGGAATGAAAGTGCCGAACTGATTGCTATGCGCTACAGCGTATGGCGCTTGTCGCCTCGTGCAAAGCCCAGCAGCGGCGTGCTGAAGTTCTTGGTAAAAGCGATGACCTTGAATAGCTCGCCCATCTCTGCGGGACTCATCAATTTCTGAGCCTCGGCCGCGCGAGGGAGATAGGCAACAGCATCTTCCGCGGGCAGCGCTGACAGCAATTGGGTGATGCCGCAGTTGATGAGGAACTGGGCTTGCGTCGCATAGCCGGCGACACAGAGACCGGACTGCAACGCCGCATCAGCGAGCGCACTGAAGTCGACATGCGCAGTGATGTCCTGCAAACCAACGAGGGAGAACGGATCGGTGTGCGCGTGGTGCCGGTAATGGCACATGAGGGTACCCGCACTACGTTGTGCGTGGTAATACTCGCGCGCCACAAATCCATAATCGACGATGATCATGACGGCCCGATTGAGCGCGTCAGCGAGTGTGCGTATCAACGAAGGGGCAGCCAGATTCAGTTCGGTGACATAACCAGTCGGCAGAGCGAGCTTCTCGGCCGCCGCGCGCACGAGGCCCTCCCCGGTGCGGTCGGACCATTGAAATGCTTGCGCTTGCTGAGTTACACCGCGCTCCATGACCGCGCTTTGAGTGACGGCAATGACATGCACCGGCATTGCATCCAGGACTTCGTTGGCCAGCACGACTGCATCGAGCGATCGGGGCAACGTATCGAGCCATACAACTCGATGACAGTGCGCCGGCGCGCGCCTTGCTAACGTTTCCTTCTGAAGTCGTTGCAGACCCGCGCTCGTTTCGAGAACCAGGTAGCGGCTCGGCAGGCTTTCAAGCGCTGCAAGCTCGTTCAATAGACTCGCTGCAAGGCGGCCGCTGCCCGCGCCCAACTCCAGGACATCTGCGAGACCAGCGCGAATGAGTGGCGCGATCTGACGTGCTAGCGTTCGCGCGAAGAGGTCGCCCAATTCAGGCGCGGTAACAAAATCACCGCTCGGGCCGAACTTCGTTGCGCCCGCGGCGTAATAGCCAAGTCCCGGCGCATGCAGCGCGAGCTGCATGTAACGCGCGAATGTTATCCAACCCTGATGTGCTGCGATCTCGTCCCGAATCAGCTCCCGCAATCGCTCGCTGTGTGCCAAAGCATCCGCAGACGGCGCATCGAGGTGCGCTAAATGGGCAGGTAACAAGCTGCGCGGGATCATAGCTTACAATACATGGTATGGCGCAATCGACGAACGGGCCGCTCGAAGGCAAGGCGGTGCTGGTCACTGGCGGTGCAAAACGCGTCGGTGCGGCAATTTGCCGCCGCTTACATGCGCAAGGCGCGCGACTCATGCTCCATCACCGCGTTTCCGTCGCGCAGGCCCGCGAGTTGCAGCAGCAGCTGAACGCACAGCGTGCCGATTCAGTGGCCCTAATCCAGGCTGACCTGCTTAACATTGCGAGCCTTGCCGATCTTGTGAAGACGACCGTCATGCAATTCGGCAGTCTGGATGTTCTCATCAATAACGCATCGAGTTTTTTCGCAACGGGGATTGGAGAGATTACCGAGAAAGCATGGGACGATCTGATCGGAACAAATCTCAAGGCGCCATTATTCTTGTCTCAGGCTGCCGCCGGCGAACTGCGCAAGCGCCATGGCTGTATTGTGAATATTGTCGACATCCACGCCGAACTTCCGATGAAGAATTACGTCGTGTATACGGTGGCTAAGGGCGGCTTGCTGGCGCTCACCCGTTCGTTGGCACGCGAACTAGGTCCGGACGTGCGCGTGAACGGAGTGGCGCCGGGCACCATCCTGTGGCCCGAGGATGATACATGGTCCGATGATTTGTCACGCCAGCGCATCATTAATCAAACGGCGCTGAAACGGATTGGCGATCCTGACGACATCGCGAAGGCAGTTGAATTTCTCGTGACCGGCGCTCCATATATGACGGGACAGGTCATCGCAATCGATGGCGGCAGGAGCATCACGATATGAACAAGCCGCGTGAGCGATTCGAATATCTGCCGAGCGCTGGCGACACGGAGCCTGTTGGCACACCAGCGGGCGTCGCATCCGAAGTGCGGTCAGACGTAACAGCAGACGCTTCCGCCGTCGCTTTTGAACCAGCTCCGACGCAAAAAGAAACTTACGAGGGAAACAAGCTCGCCAAGCGTCTGCGCCGCCTCGTGGGCCAGGCAATCGCCGATTTCGACATGATCACCGCGGGTGATCGCGTTATGGTGTGTCTGTCCGGTGGCAAAGACAGCTATGCGCTGCTCGACGTGCTGCTCAGCTTGCGCACGCATGCGCCGATCGATTTCGAAATCATTGCGGTAAATCTGGATCAGCGCCATCCGGGATATCCGGCCAATGTGCTCCCCGATTACCTGGCGGCGCTTGGCGTGCCGTATCGCATCGAAGTGCAGGACACGTATTCGGTGGTTAAGCGAGTGATTCCCGAGGGCAAGACGATGTGCTCGCTGTGTTCACGTCTGCGCAGAGGTGTGCTTTACCGCGTTGCGGGCGAGATCGGTGCGACCAAGATAGCGCTCGGCCACCATCGCGACGACATTCTTGAAACTTTCTTCCTCAACCTGTTCTTTGGCGGCAAGTTGAAAGCCATGCCGCCGAAGCTCCTGTCCGACGATGGTGCGCATATCGTCATTCGCCCGTTGGCATACGTTCAGGAAGAGGATCTCACCTCGTACGCAGAGCGCCAGCGCTTTCCCATCATTCCGTGCGACCTTTGCGGGTCGCAACCGACCTTGCAGCGCAAGCAGATCAAGGCGCTGATGCGCGACTGGGAGCGTTTGTATCCCGGGCGCGTGGAGTCGATCTTTCGCAGCCTGCAAGATGTCCGGCCGTCCCACCTACTTGATACCGAGTTGTTTAATTTCAACGAAATCACTCGCGCCGTAGACGGCGTTGAAGACTAGTTCGGAAGGACTCAAGCGCAATGGAGTAAGTGTCTCCGGAAGCTTGTAAGGCGAGCTTGTCAAAATAATCTTGTCATGGTAAGTTGGCAGTGGGACTAAACCATGACCTGCATCGACCGCCTCGTTGGTTTTTTCGGATCGCAAGCCGAAGTCGCCCGTCAGTTCCGGGTGGACCGCGCGGTCGTGAACAACTGGGTGAAATCGGGCTACGTGCCTGCGCGGTGGGCGATGGAAGTAGAAAACGCTTCCGCCGGCCAGATCACCGCAGCCGAAGTCCTCAATGAAGCAACTGCCAGGAAGCCGCTGCGGATGAAATCGCGTCCGGACGGCGAAAGTCTGTTTGGATCGCCACTCACCGGGAATGACAATATGAACACCTATTCGCCAGCGCAACGCATTAACTCCTTTCACCCTCCGCAGCGCACGCTGCTGGGTCCGGGTCCGTCCGAAATCAACCCGCGAGTAATGGCGGCGATGAGTCTGCCGGCGATTGGTTATCTCGATCCGGTCTTCGTTGGGATGATGGAGGAACTGAAGTCGCTATTGCGCTATACGTTCCAAACGAAGCATGCGCTTACATTCCCTGTTTCCGGCCCGGGCTCAGTGGGGATGGAATATTGCTTCGTGAATCTCGTAGCGCCCGGCGATAAAGTTGTGGTGTGCCGCAACGGCGTGTTCGGCGGACGCATGATCGAGAATGTCGAACGCTGCGGGGGCATCCCGATTGTCGTGGAAGACGCCTGGGGCGAACCCATCGATTCGCAAAAAGTGGAAGACGCGCTCTCTAAAAACCCGGATGTCCGCGTGGTGGCTTTTGTGCATGCCGAGACGTCTACCGGCGTGCAGTCCGATGCAAAAACGCTGATCGAGATCGCGCATAAACACGACGCGCTGGTGATTATGGACGCCGTGACTTCGCTCGCCGGCACGCCGGTGCTGGTTGACGAATGGAACGTTGACGCCGTTTATTCGGCAAGCCAGAAGTGCCTTTCATGTACGCCCGGTTTATCGCCTGTATCGTTTTCGGACGCGGTTGTCGACTACGTAAAGTCGCGCAAAGACAAGATCCACAGCTGGTTCATGGATATGAATCTTCTGCTCGGTTATTGGGGCGCAACCACGCGGACTTACCATCACACCGCGCCGACCAACAGTTTGTACGCTTTGCATGAAGCTCTGCTGATTCTCAAGGAAGAAGGCATCGAAAACTCATGGGCGCGCCACATGCGTCACCACATCGCGCTCAAGGCCGGACTCGAAGCGATGGGTCTCGAGTTCCTGGTGAAGGAAGGGGCTGGCCTGCCGCAGATGAATGCGATACGCATTCCGGAAGCGATAGTGTCGCGGGAAGCGGAGGTCCGTAAAACGCTGTTGACAGAATTCAATCTCGAAATCGGTGCGGGTCTTGGGCCGCTCGCAGGCAAGATCTGGCGCATCGGCCTGATGGGCTACTCGTGCAAGCCGGAAAATGTAATGCTATGCCTGTCTGCTCTCGGTTCCGTGCTGGCCGATATGGGTGAGCCGATCCACGTTGGAGACGCGGAAGCCGCAGCACATGGGGCGTATGCCTCGTTGCACGCTAAGGCGGCACAAGTGAAGAAAAAACGACTGATGCACGCAGCATAGCGCGGGCGGGCCCCCCACGGTGCACGGCGGGCGTCACGTTATAATCCCGCCGTGAGCGATGCGTCTCAGCTGGTTGCGATTCTCTTCGCCGATGTGAGCGGAAGCACCAGCCTCTATGAAAAGCTTGGTGATCAACGCGCCCTCGCTGCGATCGACTCCGTGCTCGCTGAATTACGAAAATCCATAGCGATTCAAAACGGCCGCGTCATTAAGACGATCGGCGATGAGGTTATGGCGGTATTCTCTTCCGCCGACGCCGCGATGCAGGCCGCGTGCGACATGCAGATGCGCGTCTCCGCCATTCCGCCGCTTGACCATATCAAGCTCGCAATCCGCGTCGGGTTTCACTTCGGACCGGCACTTCAGGAGGCTGGCGATTTCTTCGGCGATGCCGTCAACACCGCCGCGCGCATGGCAGGGCTCGCCAAAAGCGGCCAGATCATCACCAGCGGACCCACCGTCGACGCGCTTTCTCCGCTGCTGCGCCAGACCACCCGCGATCTTGATGCAATGTCAGTAAAAGGCAAACAGGACGAAATACGCATTGCTGAAGTCATCTGGCATGACAGTGCCGATTTGACCACGATGGCGAATCGCGAAGCGCCGCTCAATGCGCGTGAGCCGACGCTGTCGCTTATCTACGCCGGTAATACGATCGTGATGGGAATGGCCCGCGCTTCGGCATCGCTCGGCCGCGATGCCACCAACGACCTCGTGATTGCCGACAAGATGGCGTCACGCGTGCACGCACGAATTGAGTACCGCCGCGGAAAATTCCTTCTGACTGATCAAAGCACCAACGGGACATACGTGACCGCTGAGGGTGACGCGGAAATCATGCTCAAGCGCGAGCAATTCATGTTGCGGGGACGCGGCGTTATTGTCCTCGGACACTCGCTGCGGAGCGCTGCTGCCGGCGAGACGGTCACTTTTGCGTGGACTTGAGTTACCGCCTCAAATTGTAAGGCGCTTCATCGCGTCAGCGTCCTTGATCACCGCGCGCTGACGGGCGGGCGGCGCCGCATATAACGACGCGGGCGGATTGGTATCGAGTCGGCTCAATATTGACTGGTCAGCGCAGGTAGTGTCCAACGATATGGCGACCTGCTCTCCCGTTGTCGCGCCGAGGTTAAAGCACGCCTGGCCCAACTTGGCGTTCAGAGGCTTGAGTATTGCGCTCGCAACGAGATCTGTCAGCGGCCGGTTGCCGCCCGAAACCTGTATGTCATAAATGGGGCTGCCGCCCGGCCTTCGCGACAACGCGATAACCGATTGCAGCCCAATGAGCTCGCGCGCGACAGCGTCGTCGACGCTTTTGTCCGGCAAGCCGTCGATCTTGAGTGAGAGCTTTTGTCCGCTCGCATTGAAGTGCTGCGCGAAGAAGTCTCGTGAAAATTCATCGGCAATTTTGCGACCAATATCGGCAAGCGCCTGTTCTTCGTTGGCCCACGAGCCCGCACCGACCGGCAGCTTGTTGTTGTAATAAATCTCCTCGCCGCTGTCTTTGTTGACACACTTGACGGTCCATGAGGTGAGCACGTATTTATCGACTGTAATGCCGGAGGCGGCCAGCCTCGCGGACAATCGTTTCAGTTTTGCCTCGCCGATGACCGCAAAGTCGGCGCCTTTGCCCTGCACAGGCGGCGCATTTCCATCGTCCGACCAGATGCGGAAGCCGAACGACTTAATGCGTTCTTTTAGTAGATTCTGCGCGACCTGCGAATTCTGTGGCGGCGCCTCCGGACCATCGCCACGTACGCTGATCGCCACTGAAATCTTCGGATCACCGTTATTGCGTATGAATTCGATGCGCTCGTCGCGCGACATCTTGTTCAACGACTTCTGAATTTCCCGCACCTTGACAGCTGCTTGCGTTGTAACGTGCATCAGTCCGTCTTTCCCGAGTCGCGGCTCGTCTTCCTGCAAAATGCTCGAGATATATGCGCCGCTCCTGGAGAGCAGTCTGTCGCGAATCAGATCGTAGTTCTTTATGAGCGACGCCTGATCGAGATAGAGGGCAATTGCCTTTTCTACAAGCTGGCTTTTGGAGTCCAGCCGCAGATCTGTATTCAGCAGAGATTTGTCAGCTTGATAGCGTTGATCGCGCGGATCAGCGAGACCGACGGCGCTGATGATCATCGTTCCCGGCTCTGTTGCGATTGGCAGCGGACTGACAGGTGCCGGGTTTGAAGGTGCGGCTGCAACTGCTGCGGACGCCGGTTCGGCTGCGCTCGTCGGGGCCGCAGAGGGCTTGTTGCTCGATGCAATGTCCGCCGGACCGCGTTGCATCACAAAGTAACTGGCAATGCCGATGCAGATGACGCCAACCACGATGGCAGCAATCGCCGCGACGGGCGACTTGCGTGCGGATGCCGGTGGCGCTGCCATTCCAGAAACCCCGGCGTTGTTGCTTGTTTGCGGCGTGGATGGCAGCGCTGGTGGGACCGCGACTGATAGCGACGGCGCATTCGACGAGACTGCGGGCGCAGCGTTGATAACAGTACCATCCGCGTCAACGTTTGCTGTCCTGCTGTCCGCTGCGGCGCGGATCGCGTCGGCAAATTCGCGCGCTGTCTGATATCGGTCCTCGGGACGCTTCGCGATCGCTTTGCCAATAACCGCATCGAACGGTTTCGGCACCTGCACGTTCAGCATGGAAGGCGGCGGCGGATCCACGCTCAAAACCTTATGCATGATCGTCGTCGCGGCACCCGAAAACGGGCGCTCGCCGGTCAGAAACTGATACAGCACGACACCGGCTGAAAAGATGTCTGAGCGCCGATCGACAGTCTGACCCATGAATTGCTCGGGCGACATATAAGCCGGTGTGCCGAGTACCCGTACCGGCCTGCGTGTACTGCGACGACTCGATGCGCGCGATACCAAAATCAGCGACCTTCACCTGACCGCCTGGCTGAATGATGATATTAGCAGGCTTGATGTCGCGGTGTACGACGCCGAAGCTATGCGAATACTCGAGCGCGTCGAGCAACTGACTCATGATGCGCACAACATCGCCGATCGGGAAACGCTCGTCTTTTTCGAAGTAGCTTTTGAGCTCGCGACCATGCACGAATTCCATCGCGATAAAAAGCGTGTTGTGATCGTCGCCGAAGTCGTAGATCGATACGATGTTCGGATGATTGAGTCGCCCGGCTGCTTTCGCTTCACGCTGGAAGCGCGCGATCAAGTCGGCTGATTCGGCGCCCTCGAGCTGATCGCGACGTATCGTCTTGAGTGCGACGGTCCGTTCGATTGTGGGGTCGAACGCTTCATACACGATGCCCATCGCCCCACGCCCAAGCTCGCGCAGGATCTCGTATTTGCCGATCTTCGAGGGTTGCTGGCTCACGACGAGAGGTCCGCTTGCTTCCCCGGACTATTTATATTTGTTATCGATTTCCCAAACCGTCTTCTGAATGAGCCGTTGAACCATCGTATCGAGCGATACGCCACCCTGCTCAGCTGTGGATGCGCCGAGCACCGACGTGGCCGTCGTGCCGACTTCCATTTTTTCTTCCGTATAACCTTGCGCGACCTGCTCAGTCGTCTCGGCGTTCATGATCTTGTAACGCATGCCGATAATCCATACGCCTGACGTGTCCTGCGTTTTGACTGAGCCTACGGCCGTGCCGCCGATTGCGGCACCTTGGCCGCCGAATAGCCCAATGACGCGTCCGATCGATGCGCCGTCAAAGCCTTTCTGTCCCGACGCAACCTGCTCGGTTTTCAGGATGTCAAATTTCACGACCCATTTTGTGGTCTTGAGCTTGCCGCGACCGAGCGTTTTCCGTGCGGCCTCCGGGTCGCCGAGGTTATAAGCGAGCGTGAATTCATTTAACAACGGGCCGAGATTCGTCCGCTCCAGCACCTGGAAGTTCGCATTCGACAACTCGATCTCCGCGAAGTCCGCAATGTTGTTCGGTGCGAATTTCTGTACGAACGTCGCGTTGTTGCTTTTGATTTCGCCCGGAATCACGATCAACGGTGGTCCTGCCTTCGCAACATTTGTGTATTCGACCGACTTGTATACGGCTTTGTCGGCAGACTCATTTGCTTTCTGTGAGGTCGACGTCTGCGGCGCCGGACTGCTTTCCGAGCCCCAGCGCGGCTGTGCGTAAGTGCTCAACGAAAACGCGAATACAAATGCGCCGCTTAGCGCGGTGAGGAACTTGCCCACAGTAGTTTTCATTACGGTCTCCTGAAGAATGCCTGATGGCTCGTTAACGCTGCTGTCCCCACCCGCTTCTACTTGCTGCTTCTACTTGCTGTTAGCTGCCGCTATTTCTTACGTGATGGCTGACTCAAGCCCGCCTTGCTGCAGTAGTCGCTATAGAGTGTCGCTACGACTTCATCCGCCTGTTCATTAATGAGTCGGGCGGCAGTCGAGCGGATATCGGCTCCCGAATAAGAACCGCCTTGCGCGCCCGCATCGGAAATGAGGCGTCCGCTTGAGTCAGCAAGCGAAAATCCCATGTTCACGACGACTTCATTCACCCGAATGATGGGATTGACCGACGCCTGGGCATCAATGAGTCCGCGCAACACAAAGCTCGCCCCGAGGCGCTTAGAGGCGGAAAGCGCAGCGTCAGGATTGCCTTTGAAATAGGCATCAATCTCTGCCTGTGCGATTTGTTTTTTGATTTCCTCGGGCGTATATGTTCTCAGACCCAGCGACCGCAGGCGCTGATTAATGGCCTGGAAGTGAGGCCCGTAGTTCGATTGATTCGCCTCGACACCGCCGCCCGACTGCTGCTCACCGATGATGAGCATGATTTTTTTGTCTTTGAGCTGATCGCGGCACGGCGTCGAAAGCCGTTCGGCAATCGCCTGCTGGCGTGCCTCTTCTGCTGCCTTGCCGCTGTTGTCCTGCTGCGAGAACTTGAAACCTTGGCCCCAAGCGGTGGCGCAGCTCAAGGCTAAAAGTGTGGTGCCGAGTTGATGCCAACGTCTCATCACGCCCCCGGATCGGTACGCGGCTTAGGATGTAAGAATCGAACTACAGTTTAAGCATACCAATCTTACAAAGCCAGCGATGTGACACGACCAAAAGTACTAGGGGGACGGCTGACAAGCGCTAGTGCGTAGACCGCGCGGCGTCACATCGAAAGCGTCTATAGATGCGAAAAAAGTGTCGAACCGGCGACCGGCAACTCCGCCGCGAGGATGCGCGCGTTGTATGAATCACAGATAAACAGCGTCTTGCGGTCGGCGTTGCCATACGCGGCGTTGGTGAGACGGCTCACGCCATCGGACGCCTGGATGCGGAAAAGCGGCTCCCCCAGCGGGCTGAGCAGCCATACGATGCCGACACGCGCGTGACACACAGCGACATTGCCCGCCTCGTCCGTCGCGAGTCCGTCCGGGCCGTGGATGCCCGGTAAGTAGCCGAATACGCCACCTTTCGAGACAGCGCCGTCCTTGAGCGGCAAATGCCACATGCAGTTTGCACGCGTCATGGCGACGTAGAGCACTTTTTCGTCAGGATCGAGCGCGATGCCATTCGGACTCGGGCCGTTATCGATCAATCGCTCGAGTTTGCCGCCCGCGGTGAGCCGGTAGACGCGGCCGCTGGGATCGTGCACGCCGGTTTGTCCCTGATCCGTAAAGTAGAGATCGCCGTTGCGGCCGAACGTAAGGTCGTTGCAGCCTTTGAAGCTTTCCGATTGGCAATGCGTGACGACCGGCGCAACCTTGCCGCTCTTCGGATCGAACACCATGATGCCGTGACGGTAGTCTGCAATGAACACGCGTCCATCGCGGTGTATGGCGAGCCCGTTCGGCCAGCCATCGTACTCGGCCGCAACTTCGCAATCGCCTCGCGGCGTGAATCGCAGTATGCGTCCAAATGGAATGTCAACGACGTACAAGTTGCCTGCGCGATCGAATGCCGGTCCTTCCAGGAACGAGCCTAGCTTCGAGCCGGGATGATTCGCATCGATCCACGTCGATGGCTGGCCCCTCTTGTTGAGCCGGTCGGGTACTTGCGCGAAAACCTTAGCGGTGATGACAGGCGGTGCAGCGTAAAAACTCACAACATTTTCCTTCGACGAGGCAGTGATTACAACGTCGGGCGCGTGATGACTCGCACGCGCGCGCTCAGTGCGTTAGCGCGAGCCGCTGCCAGATCGTTGTCGTGAGCCCCGCCTGATTGAGCGTATAGAAATGCAGGCCCGGCGCACCGTTTTGCAGGAGATCGTCGCAGAGCGCGGTGACAGCGTCTAGGCCGAAAGCGCGAATCGATGCAACGTCGTCACCATAGCCTTCGAGTTTTTTCCGCATCCAGCGCGGTATCTCCGCACCACACGCGTCGGAGAAACGCGCGAGTTGCGAAAAGCGACCGATCGGCATGATGCCGGGGACAATGGGAATGTCGATGCCTGCCGCTTCACATTCGTCGATGAAGCGATAGTACGCATCGGCATTGTAGAAATATTGCGTGATCGCCGAATCCGCACCTGCGTCAACCTTGCGCTTGAATGCCGCGAGATCTTCCTGCGCACTTTTCGCCTGCGGATGGACTTCCGGATAGGCGGCAACCTCAACTATGAAGTGCCTGCCGAATTCCTTGCGAATGAAGTCGACAAGCTCATTCGCAAAGCGAAATTCGCCCGCCGCAGCAAGCCCGGAAGGGAGGTCACCGCGCAAGGCAACGAGATGACGTATGCCGTGGTCTTTATAACGCTGCAGCCACTCCCGGATGTTTTCGCGCGTCGATGCCACGCACGAAATATGCGGCGCGGCCGCATGACCCATGGTGCGAATGTCGAGCACCGTGCCGAGCGTGCGCTCACGCGTTGAGCCCCCGGCTCCATATGTTACCGAGAAGAACTTCGGATTGAGCTGCGCTAGTTGCTTGGTCGTCGCGCGCAGTTTCTCTTGTCCTTCTGCCGTGTTGGGCGGGAAGAACTCAAAACTGTAAGTGCGCGGGAATTTTTTTTGTGATTCCACTTGTGATTAACGACGGCCCGAAATCTTCGAGCTTCGCTGTCCTCCCTAATACCGATAATGATCGGACTTGAATGGCCCATCCACCGGTATGTTCAGATAATCACATTGCTTTTCGTTCAGCACCGTAAGCTCGACGCCGAGTTTCTTCAGATGCAGGCGCGCCACTTTCTCATCAAGCTGCTTCGGTAGCACGTAGACCTTGTTCTCGTACTGGTCGCCTTTCGTGTAGAGCTCTAACTGCGCGAGGGTCTGATTCGTGAAAGAGTTCGACATCACGAACGACGGGTGTCCGGTGCCGCAGCCGAGATTCACGAGACGTCCTTCAGCAAGTACGATCAGGCGCTTGCCGTCTGGGAAAACGATGTGATCGACCTGTGGCTTGATGTTTTCCCATTGATATTTTTTGAGGCTCGCGATATCAATCTCGGAATCGAAGTGCCCGATATTGCACACGATCGCATTATGCTTCATGCGCTGCATGTGGTCGTGCGTGATCACGCTGAGGTTGCCGGTCGCAGTGACGAAGATGTCTGCCTTGTCGGCTGCGTAATCCATCGTCACGACGCGAAAGCCTTCCATCGCCGCCTGCAGCGCGCAGATCGGATCGATCTCAGTGATCCACACTTGTGCGGAAAGCGCGCGCAGCGCCTCGGCGCTGCCTTTGCCGACGTCGCCGTAGCCCGCGACCACTGCAACCTTGCCGGCAACCATAACGTCCGTCGCGCGCTTTATCGCATCGACAAGCGACTCACGACAGCCGTAGAGATTATCGAATTTCGATTTGGTGACGGAATCATTTACATTGATGGCGGGGAAGGGCAGGCGGCCTTCTTTTTCCATCTGGTAAAGACGATGCACGCCGGTCGTAGTCTCCTCGGTCACTCCTTTGATGTTCGCCTGTACTTCGGAGTAGAACCCGGGTTTTTCTTTGAGCTGCTTGCGCATAGCGGCGAACAGCACGCGTTCTTCCTCGTTGTTGCCTTCGGGCGGCACCGTGCCATCTTTCTCGTGCTTTGCACCGAGCGTTACGAGCAGCGTCGCGTCGCCGCCATCGTCGAGGATCATGTTGGGCGTGCCGCCGTCTGACCATTCGAGTATGCGGTGGGTGTATTGCCAGTAATCCTCGAGAGATTCGCCTTTGTACGCGAAGACCGGTATTCCGCGCGCTGCAATTGCAGCCGCCGGCGTGATCTTGAGTTGAGAAGATATTGCAAGACGCCCAACGAATGTCCGCGCCCAGCGCAGCAAGCGTCTCAATAAGAACGGCGGTTTGAATGGTCATGTGCAGCGAGCCCGCAATGCGCGCGCCTTTGAGCGGCTGCTTGCCTTTGAACTCTTCACGCACTGCGACAAGACCGGGCATTTCGGTCTCGGCAATCGCGATTTCCTTGCGGCCGAATGCGGCCTGCGCCATGTCGGCGACTTTGTAATCGGTGAATTTAGCTTGCGTAGCGGCGTTCATCACGCGCTCCTTTCCAGATCGCAGAAAAAAGTTCGTGAGCGCCGTTGCGGTGGGTAGAACTCCCGAGCCTGGCGGCCGCATAGCAGCGGCCGTCGCAACGCTCCTCGGGAGGGGCCGCATTGTAGCGCAGCGGCCAAAATCTGTCTTGTGCGAGTTAGCTCAGGCGTAACGAAAACGCGCCGGTTGTTGATGTTGTGCGAGGCGAGCGACGGCCGATAAACCGCGTCTACCGGATTCCGGCTTCCGCTCTGAGCGCCGGCGCCTTATCCGTCGTTTCCCACGTGAATTCCGGCTCGTCGCGCCCGAAATGTCCGTGCGCTGCTGTCTTGAGGTAAATGGGGCGCAGCAGATTGAGCGCGTGGATGATGCCCTTCGGACGTAGATCAAAGTGCTTCTCGACGAGCTTACCGATCTTATCGTCGTCCACTTTGCCGGTGCCAAACGTATCGACGAGCACACTGACGGGACGCGCGACGCCGATGGCATACGCCACTTGTACTTCGCATTTACTGGCGAGACCCGCAGCCACGATGTTCTTGGCTACGTGGCGCGCCGCATACGCCGCCGATCGATCAACTTTCGACGGATCCTTACCTGAAAACGCGCCACCGCCGTGGCGGGAATAACCGCCGTACGTATCGACGATGATCTTGCGGCCGGTAAGTCCGGTGTCGCCCATCGGGCCGCCGATAACGAATCGCCCGGTCGGGTTAATGAGGTATTTCGTGCCACTCTTGAGCATGTGCTTCGGAAACACCGGTTTGACGATTTCCTCGACAACCGCTTCCTTGATTTGCTCGTGCGTCATGTCCGGATGGTGCTGTGTAGAGATCACGACTGTCTCTACTTCGGTAGGCTTGCCGTCGAGGTAGCGCACTGTCACCTGCGACTTTGCATCCGGACGCAGCCACGGGAGGCGGCCATCCTTGCGCAGCTCTGAATGACGTTCCATCAGACGGTGTGCATAGTAGATGGGCACGGGCATGAGTTGCTTCGTCTCGTCGCACGCATATCCGTACATCAGCCCCTGGTCGCCGGCGCCTTGCTCGAGATCCAGGCCCTTACCTTCATCGACGCCCTGTGCAATGTCCACGGACTGTGCATCGTACGCAGTAAGCACCGCGCAGCTGCGATAGTCGAATCCCATTGCCGAATCGTCATAGCCGATCTTCTTGATGACGTCGCGCGCGATGTCACTGTAATTCACCTGAGCACTGGTCGTAATCTGGCCGGCCATGACCACGAGGCCTGTCGCGACGAGCGTTTCGGCGGCTACGCGTGCGTGCTTGTCCTTTGCTAAGATGGCGTCAAGCACCGCATCAGATATCTGGTCCGCAACTTTGTCGGGATGACCCTCCGACACCGATTCGGAAGTAAACAGGAAATCGCTCATAGACGCTGCCGATAAAAGTGAGAAAGCGGCGGATTATAGCAAATATCCCCCGGCCGCCTTCTTAGGGCTGATGTCGACGTCAAATGGGGTCGACGCACGTTGGACCTTGTCATGATGCGACTCGGTCTTGCCGTCATCCGGCTTCTGAGCTTATTGCCATTTGCCTTGCTGACGCGGGTCGGCGCAGGGATCGGCATGCTTCTGTATGCGCTCGCGGGCGCACGCCGTCGCGTGGTCTTAAAGAACCTCGAGCTCTGCTTTCCAGAAATGGATGCTGATGCGCGGCGCCGGTTGGACGCGCGGCACTTTCGCGCTTTCGGGCGCAGCCTGCTCGAGCACGGCATCCTATGGTGGGGCTCGCGCGACGAGGTGCAAAAGCTCGTTCGCATCGAGGGACTCGAACACTGGCGCGACATCGCTGAGAAACCGGTCATATTACTGGCGCCGCACTTTATCGGGCTTGACATGGGCGGCATTCGCCTCGTCACCGAATACCGGCTCGAGTACCGATCGTACAGTCGCCAGAAAAGCGACGCCGCTGAGGCGATTTTGATGCACGGCCGTATGCGCTTCGGCAACAGCACGCTCTTCGCGCGCCAGGATGGCATACGTCCAATGATCAAGTCACTGAAAGCCGGCGAACCGTTTTACTATCTACCGGATATGGATTTAGGTGCGCGGCGATTCCGTTTTCGCGCCGGTCTTCAACGTGCAGACGGCGACCATCACGGCGCTATCGCGCATTGCGCGACTGACGTCGGGCGATCGATAATTCCGTGTGTTACCCGCCAATTGCCGGGCACTGCCGGGTATGTCGTCCGCTTTTACCCACCGTGGAATGATTTTCCAAGCGACGACCCGGTTGCTGACGCTCATCGCATGAATGCATTTCATCGAGGCGCGCGTGCGCGAGATGCCCGAGCAGTATTACTGGCTGCATAAGCGTTTCAAGACACGTCCGCCCGGCGAAATGAATCCCTACGGGTGAAGCTGTGAATGAACCGCCCACGTCCCAGCCGGTCGGTCACATCAAGCCGCTGACTGCGGATGATGTCGCTTCGTTGCGCCGCCTTGCGACCGACATATGGCATGCGCATTACGCGCGCATTATAAGTAGCGCGCAGATAGAATATATGCTCGAGCAACGCTACAACGAAGCTCTCGTTCAGTCGGAACTGGGGCGGGAAGACTTATGGTGGGACAAACTGCTCGTCGATGATTGCATGGCGGGTTTTTCCTCGTGCTTCGTGATCGCCGATGTCCCCGTGATGAAGCTCGACAAGCTGTACGTTCATGGCCGCTATCAGCGTAGAGGGTTTGGCGGGCTGATGCTGAGCCGCGCGTGCAAGACTGCACGCAATAAAAATTGCCGAACCATCAGGCTCACGGTGAACAAGCGCAATGATGCCGCCGTTGCGGCGTATGCCAAACACGGTTTCAAGGTCACTGCATCAATTGTGCAGGACATTGGCGGCGGATTCGTGATGGACGATTTCGTCATGGAACGCACTGTTTGACGTTTCATACAAGCTCGCCGAGTGATTGAAACATTCGGTCGGGGCCGCCAGAGGCTATAGATTGCGTCGATCATGAAACTCAAATTCACCAAGATGCATGGACTGGGCAATGACTTTGTGGTGCTCGACGCAACGCAGGCGCCGCTTGACCTAAGTGGCAACGTACTGCGCAAGATCGCCAACCGCCACTTCGGGATCGGCTGCGATCAGATCCTGCAGGTGGAAAAACCGCGCGATGCGGATACGGATTTTTACTATCGCATATTTAATGCGGATGGCGGCGAGGTCGAACAGTGCGGCAATGGGGCACGCTGTTTTGTGCGTTACGTCCGCGACGCCGGGCTGACGCGCAAAAGTGAGATCCGTGTCGGCACGCTTTCAGGCACGATCGTGCCGCGTCTTGAAGACGATGGGCAGGTGACCGTGGACATGGGCATACCCGAACTCGAGCCGGCACGAATACCCTTCACGGCGGCGCATCGCGCACGCTTGTATTCGCTCGATGTAGGCGGACATGAGATCGAGATCTTTGCGGTGTCGATGGGCAACCCCCATGCTGTGCAAATCGTCAACGATGTCGAGCAGGCGCCGGTCGCGAGTCAGGGCCCGCTCATCGAAAGTCACCGGCGATTTCCACAGCGCGTCAACGCCGGTTATATGCAGATCGTCGATCGGTCACACATTCGCTTGCGCGTTTATGAGCGCGGGGCCGGAGAGACGCTCGCATGCGGCACGGGCGCATGCGCGGCGGTCGTGGCAGGTATCGAGCTTGGGCTGCTCGACGATCACGTCAGCGTTGATACGCGCGGCGGCGTGCTCGGTATACTATGGCCGGGTGAGGCACGAGCGGTATCGATGACCGGCCCTGCGGTGAGCGTTTTTACAGGCGAGATAGAAATATAAAAGGGAGTGATATGACACCGGACGCGGTGGTGAGTTATTTAAAGCAGCATCCTGAATTCTTCGAAGAACATGCCGATTTTCTGGCGACCATTTTCACGCCGCATCCGCACGGCGGCCGCGCGATCTCTATCAGTGAGCGCCAGATTCTCACATTGCGTGATAAGAACCGGCAGCTCGAAGATAAGCTCCGGGAACTGCTCGAGTTCGGCGAACAGAATGACGCCATCGGCGAAAAGCTGCACCGCCTCGGCCTTGCGCTGAGCGCTGCACGCGATCTCGAGGCGGTGGTGGCGGCGTTGCATTTCAATTTACGTGAAGATTTTGCCGTGCCGCATACCGCGCTGCGGTTATGGTTGGAAGGCAGTCATGCTGCGCTGCCCGAGTTCGCACCCGTCAGCCCGGCAGCGCGCGATTTCGCGGAGAGTCTCAGCAGCCCATCCTGTGGCGCGCATGCAATGGTTGATACGGCTGAATGGTTCGGCGAGAGTGCGGCGCATTTGCGCTCGTTTGCCTATATTCCGCTGAAAAATACGCGTGCTTTCGGTTTGATTGCGCTTGCAAGTGAGGACGCACAGCGTTTTTATCCTGAGATGGGCACCCTTTACTTGAAGCGTCTCGGCGAACTCACTGCGTCGGCGCTGCTGCGTTATCCCGCGTAGACCACATTTGAAGGTGACATCCAATAAGGTCACCGCGGCTGAAAAACTGCATGACGCGTTCCTCGGCCACCTGGCCAATGAGCGCCGCTTAAGTCCTCATACAGTCGCAAGTTATGGACGCGATGTTACGCAATTGATCGCGCTCGCCGGCGACACATTACTCGCGAACCTCCAGCTTCATCAGATACGCCGCTTCATGGCACAGCTTCATGCGCGCGGGCTCGATGGCAGAACGCTTGCTCGCATGCTGTCTGCCTGGCGAGGGTTTTTTCGTTATCTCTGCCGCGATCACGGGTACACGAGCAATCCGTGCGTGGGTTTGCGGGCGCCGAAAGCCAAGAAGTCGCTGCCGCACGCTTTATCGCCGGACGAGGCTGGCCGCATGATGGAGCTTCCGGACGACGATAAGCTCGCAACGCGTGATAAGGCGATGCTGGAGCTGTTCTACTCGTCCGGACTGCGCTTGTCCGAATTGACCGGTCTTGTGCCGGCGGACATCAACCTGAGCGATGCGACGGTTCGCGTGACTGGAAAGGGCGCCAAGACACGCGTCGTGCCGGTCGGCACTCAGGCGATCGCTGCGCTGCAGACGTGGCTGCGCGATCGCGCTCCTTTGGTGAAGTCGGCAGATGATGCGCTCTTCGTGAATGCGCAGGGGCGGCGGCTCACGCCGCGCGCGATTCAGTACCGGATGAAGCATTGGGGTATCAAACTCGGACTTGCCGCCAATGTGCATCCGCATGTGCTTCGGCACTCCTTCGCGTCGCATGTGCTGCAATCGAGTGGCGATCTGCGCGCGGTCCAGGAAATGCTCGGACATGCAAGCATATCGACGACTCAGGTGTACACCCATCTCGACTTTCAATATCTCGCAAAGGTTTACGACGCCGCACACCCGCGCGCCAAGAGAAAAACTGAGCGCAAAGCACGCTAAGGAAGCAAACGAAACCGCCGGCCGCGCAACGGCAGATAAGTGAGATGCCTCAAGCGGTAAATCGATGTTGTAATAGGTTTAAACGGCTATGTGCAACGTCCCCAGCCAGCCATACATGCGCACTTCAGTATTTCCTCGAGTAGTTCATCAGCGTGATCTGCGGCTCAATGGATAAGTTAGTTTTAAAGCCGGGCCGCGAGAAGTCGCTGAAGCGTCGCCATCCGTGGATTTTCTCAGGAGCAATCGCAAAGCTAACGGGCAAGCCGGCCAGCGGCGACACGGTCGAAGTACACAGTAGCGACGGCGAGTTTCTTGCCGTCGCCGCCTTTAATCCGCAATCGCAAATCTCCGCGCGTGCATGGGACTTCCAGCGTCGCAACATCGATGCTGACTTTTTTCGCGAGAAATTCCAACGCGCCTTTGCGTTGCGTGCACAGTTGCTGCCTACAACGGACACGCTGCGCCTCGTGCATGCAGAATCGGATGGTGTACCAGGCGTTGTCATCGATCGCTACGGCGACGTCGTCGTCCTGCAGTTGTCGAGCGCAGGTGCAATGCGTTGGCGCACGGCGATCGCTGATGCGGTTATGGAATTGCTGGCACCACAGACCCTGTACGAGCGGTCTGACGCCGACGTCCTGGCACTCGAGGGCCTGCAACCGAGTGTCGGCATCTTGCATGGCGCCGCTCCTTCGGACCACAGTTTCGTATATGAAGCCGGCGCGGCGTTTGAAGTCGACGTGCCTCATGGACACAAGACAGGCTTTTACCTGGACCAGCGTGATAACCGTCTGCGATTACGTGAACTCGCTGAAAAACGCGAAGTGCTCGACTGCTTCGCATACACGGGCGGCTTTACCGTTAATGCACTTGTCGGCGGTGCTGCCAAAGTGACGGCAGTAGACAGTTCCGGTCCGGCGCTTGAATTGTTGAGGCGCAACGTCGAGCTCAATAAGCTGCCCATGGCGGAACGTATCGAAGGCGATGTGTTCCAGGTCTTGCGCAAGATGCGCGACCAGGCACGAAGCTTTGACGCGATCGTTCTCGACCCGCCGAAATTTGCGCCGACAGCCGCACATGCGGAAAAAGCGTCGCGCGCCTATAAAGACATCAATCTGCTCGCGCTCAAGCTGCTACGTCCGGGTGGATTGCTGTTCACCTTTTCGTGCTCCGGCGGCGTCTCGCGTGATCTTTTGCAAAAGATTGTGGCGGGGGCCGCGATCGATGCGCGTGTCGATGCGCAAATCGTTGAACAGCTTAGCGCCGGCGCAGATCATCCGGTCGCTTTGCATTTTCCGGAAGGGGAGTACCTCAAGGGTTTTGTGTGCCGGGTGGCGTGAGCACCTATTCGCCGATCACTGCATGGGCCGCCCGGAATTATCGCTAGCGCGGAATGACCTTCGGCGGCACGGGATCGACGCCGCCTTCGTGCCAAGGGTGACAGCGCAGCAGCCGTCTTGCCGCAAGCCATGTACCGTGCGCTGCACCGTGCAAGTCGATGGCTTCGGCCGCGTACGCCGAACAACTCGGGTAGAAACGGCAGTGGCCGCCGAACAATGGACTCAGAACCCATTGGTAGGCTTTGATCAAAAACAAAAGCACGGTCTTCATTACGGTTGCGGCTGAAACAAACGAAAGAGTTAGTATAGGGCAGGTGAAGTCAGTACCATCGGTATGCTTTCCCTGAGGTAAGAGCCGCTCGAATGCTCGGCTTTGCACGCAAATTGACCTTGTGCTTTAATTTGCGGAGCCGGGAGCACAGCGGCAGCGACCAATGACCTTCAAACGCGGAATGTTGCATGTTGCGCTGGCAGTTTTGCTGCTGGCTGCGCAGCACGTTGCGCTGATGCACCAACTGCGCCATGGGCCAGACCATCCTGCCCGCCTCGCGCAACAGAACACCAACAAGGACAAGCAAGCCGCACATCAAGCATTGTGCGACTTTCATGTTTCGTTCGCACAGCTTCTGGGGGCGGTCAATTGCGCCGACCCTGTGCTGCGAATCGCCGCGAATGCAGTGGAGTCCGATGTTCAGGATGTGTCGGGCGCCCTGCGCGCACAGGCGATCATTCCTGCTTCACGAGGCCCGCCCGCCCTTCTCTGACACAACACCGGTGCAACCGCTTCCATGCGGTTGTCGTGTTCTTTTGTGTTGCAGAGGAGAATCCACGTGTTCAAATCACAACTGATCGCCGCGGCGGTCGTACTGGCGTTCGCGCATCCCGCGAGGGCGCAGGAATCTGAACTTTCGAAGATACGCGAGGAAATTAAGCAGCTGAAAGAGGGCTACGAAAAGCGCATACAGACGCTCGAACAGCGCCTTTCAGAGGCCGAAGCAAAGGCGGGCAAAGCAGAGAGCGCTGCAACGAATGCAGAGCAGAACGCCGCGAGAGCGGAATCGGCCACCGCCGCAGCGGTGTCTGCGCGCAACGGCGAGAATGCATTCAACCCGGCGGTGTCACTGATACTGCAAGGTACCTATGCGCGTGATTCGCAGGACCCGAACACTTATCACATCACCGGATTCTTTCCGTCCGGCGGCGACGTAGGGCCGCCCAAGCGCAGCTTCGGACTCGGCGAAACGGAATTAAACGTCACGGCCAACATCGATCCCTATTTCCGCGGGGTGGCCATTGCATCCCTCGCACCGGAAGGCGGCGTCAATGTCGAGGAAGCGTACTTCCAGACACTCGCATTGCCGAAGGGATTCACGCTCAAAGGCGGCCGGTTTTTTTCGGGTATCGGCTACCAGAATGAAATCCATCAGCACGCCTGGGATTTTCAGGACGCGCCGCTCCCATACAAAGCATTCCTTGGCGGCCAGCTCAAGCAGGACGGCGTGCAACTGAAGTGGGTGGCCCCAACCGATCTGCTCGTCGAGTTAGGCGCCGAGCTTTCAAGCGGCGACCAGTTTCCCGGTAACGATCGCAACAAGAACGGCGTCGGCGGCAGTGCGCTGCTCGCTCATGTCGGCGGCGACATCGGCGACAGTTACGCCTGGCGCTCCGGCGTGTCTTATCTGACCACGTCTCCAAACGACCGCAGCTATCAAGACATAGACTCGCTCGGCGGCGCGGTTAGCAATAGTTTCTCCGGGCGCGCACGAATTTGGGTGGCCGACGGAATTCTCAAATGGGCGCCGCATGGCAATTCACGACAGAACAACTTCAAGCTGCAAGGCGAGTATTTCCGCTTTACGCAGGACGGCACGCTCACTTACAACGATGCTGCCGGCAGTGGCCGCTTTGGTTCGGTAACCGGTCCGCTCAATGCGACACAGACCGGGTGGTACGGGCAGGGCGTCTGGCAATTTGCTCCGACCTGGCGCATCGGCTATCGCTACGACCGGTTGAATTACGGCTCTCTCAACAATGGGATCGTGACCTCCGGGATTGGACCGGGCGCAGCAGACTTTCCGCTCTTGTTGAGTCATAGCCCGACGCGGAATACGGTGATGCTCGACTGGAACCCCACTGAATTTAGCCGGCTGCGACTGCAATTGGCGCAAGACAAATCCCGTCTCGGGCTGACCGACAACCAGGTTCTGCTTCAGTACGTCTATAGCCTCGGCGCGCACGGCGCCCACAAGTTTTAGAGCAAAGGACGACGCCATGCACACATTCAGAATCGTTTTAATTCTTGCGCTTTCACTCTCAGCAGGTCCGGCGTTCACGGCGCTGAACATTTTTACCTGCACGCCGGAATGGGGCGCGCTCAGTAAGGAACTGGCTGGCGACAAAGCAAATGTCTACATCGCCACCAACGCTTTGCAGGATCCGCATCACGTCGAAGCGCGGCCGAGCCTCATCGCGCGCGCGCGCAGCGCCGATCTAGTCGTCTGCACCGGTGCGCAACTCGAGATCGGCTGGCTGCCGCTCGTCATGACGCAGGCCGGCAATTCGAAAATTCAGGTCGGGCAACCCGGATATTTCGAGGCATCGCGGCTAGTCAATATGCTCGAAGTGCCGTCAAGCGTCGATCGCTCACAGGGCGACGTCCACCCGGGCGGCAACCCGCATATCCATCTCGATCCGCGCAACATAAGCAAGATTGCGAGCGCGCTCGCCGAGCGCATGGCGCAACTCGATTCCGCTGACGCCGACGGTTATCGCGGGCGGGCGCAGAAGTTTCTGGAGCGCTGGCAACAGGCAATAACACGCTGGGAAAAAGAGGCGGCGCCCGTGAAGGGCATGAAGGTCGTTGTCTATCACAAGAACATGACTTATCTCGACGCCTGGCTGGGCATACGCGAGGTCGGCGAAATCGAGCCGAAGCCCGGCCTGCCGCCGACGACTGCACACCTCAGTGAGTTGCTGGGCCGCCTGGAAAAGGAGCCCGCTAAAGCGGTGGTGCGGGCGGCTTATAACGAGCCGCGCGCGGTGGAGTGGTTGTCGCAACAAGCGAGGATTCCAGCGGTTATGCTGCCATTTACGGTGGGCGGCACGGATAAGGCAAAAGATCTCTTCGGTTTGTTTGACGACACGATCGAGCGTTTAGTGGCGGTCGCCAAATGAATACCGGCGCGATTGATGTTCACATCCTCTGGCCGGCGTTCCTCGCTGGTATTCTCGTTACCGCAACTCACGTGCCGCTTGGCATTCAGGTGCTGAGCCGTGGCATCGTATTCATCGATCTCGCCATCGCGCAAATCGCGGGACTGGGAGTCATATGCGCTGATTGGCTCGGTTTCGAACCGCAGGGGTGGGGCGTTCAGGGCGCGGCGTTGCTTTCGGCACTCGCCGGCGCGCTGCTGCTCACCTGGACGGAGAAGCACTGGCCTGAAGTACAGGAAGCCGTGATCGGCGTGGTCTTTATACTTGCAGCAAGCGGTGCACTCATCGTGCTCGCGAGTAATCCGCACGGGGCCGAGCATCTCAAGGACTTGCTAGTCGGCCAGGTTTTATGGGTGGATCCGGGACGTCTGCCATTCGTTGCTCTGGTCTACGCCGTGATACTGGCGCTATGGTTCATGTTCGGCGGACGCTCGGGCCGGGTGCTGTTCTATCTACTGTTCGCATGTGCAGTGACTGTCTCAGTTCAACTGGTCGGCCTTTACCTCGTTTTTACAACGTTGATCGTGCCAGCACTCGCGACGCGACGGATGACTCGCGGCAGGATCGCCGCGGGTTACGTCGTAGGGATTGCAGGCTATGTGCTTGGCCTCGTGATATCCGCTCTGTCGGATTGGCCGTCGGGACCGTCCATTGTCTGGGTCATGACCGCGCTGGCGATAGGCGTATTTGCACTCGGTCCGCGTTCGCGCGGCACAAGTCAGTTCGCCATTCGCCAGTAGACGACTCCGCAACCCTGGTTTACCAGGCTTGCAGTCGCGTGCGCGCGGCGCCAGCGCCGAATTCGAGGGCCGGTTTGATGAAATAATATAGGCTCGGACTCGGAACTCGTTGATGCACTCTCATTCGCACGCCCATCACCACGGACATCATCACACGCACTCGTCGCGGCTCGGCCGCGCGTTCGCGATCGGCATTGCGTTGAACATCGGTTTTGTTGCTCTGGAAGTTGTGTGCGGTCTGCTCGCAAATTCGCTCGCGCTGCTTGCGGACGCTGCGCATAATATGAGCGACGTCGTTGGTCTTGTGCTTGCGTGGGGCGCGACGGCGCTTGCGCAGCGGCCGCCCTCGGCGCGTTTCACGTATGGCTTCCGCGGGTCTACCATACTCGCCGCCCTCGCAAACGCGATGCTGCTGCTGGTTGTCACCGGCGGCATAGCGTGGGAAGCGTTGCTGCGCTTGCAGCATCCGGACCCGATCAACGAGACGCTGATGTTTTGGATCGCCTTGCTCGGTGTTGTGATTAACGGCGGCACGGCGTGGCTTTTCATGGCAGACCGCAAGTCGGACCTCAATGTGAGGGGCGCCTATCTGCACATGGCTGCGGATGCCGCCATATCACTCGGCGTTGCGCTCGCTGCGATCGGCATCTGGTATACGGGGTTCGCGTGGCTCGATCCGGCGGTAACGCTGTTGATTGTCGTTGCGATCTTTGCCGGCACTTGGGGTCTGCTGCGTGACTCGGTAAAACTCGCGCTGCATGCGGCGCCCGAGAACGTTAATCCGGCGGAAGTACGTCGCTATCTGGCGGCCTTGGGTGGCGTCGCTGAAGTGCACGATCTACATATCTGGGGCATGAGCACCACAGAGACCGCGCTAACCGTGCATCTCGTAATGCCCGGCGGCCATCCCGGTGACGCGTTTTTTCAGGACGTCGTTCGCCATATAGAGCACAACTTCCATATCGGACATACAACCATACAGATCGAAACCGGCGGCACTGCGCACCCCTGCGTGCTCGCACCGGATCATGTGGTGTAATGCAGTGGACCGCGTGTTGAATTCGCGCACGACACGCCCCATATGATCGCAAACTAACCGGTTTGCTAGCGGCGCCCGGTAGTCAAGGCAGCGAGCCGCGCCGGTGTCCTCTTTCATTTCACATTGGGTCCCACATGGAGCAATTTCACGGCACCACTATCGTATCCGCGCGCCGCGGAGCACGGGTGGCGCTGGGCGGCGACGGACAGGTCACACTCGGTAACGTAGTTCTCAAAGCCAGCGCGCGCAAGGTTCGCAGACTGCATAACGAAAAGATACTCGCGGGGTTCGCAGGCGGGACGGCCGACGCCTTCACTTTGTTCGAGCGTTTCGAGTCCAAGCTCGATAAGCATCAGGGCAACCTGCTGCGCTCCGCAGTCGAGCTCGCAAAGGACTGGCGGACCGATCGCATGCTGCGACGGTTGGAGGCGATGCTGGTCGTATGCGATGCGCAGAGTTCACTGATTATATCGGGCAACGGCGACGTGCTGGAACCCGAGCAGGGGCTCGTCGCCATCGGCAGCGGCGGCGCTTACGCGCAGGCGGCCGCACGCGCGCTGCTTGAAAATACGCCGCTGCCGCCCGAGGAAATCGTAAAGAAGGCGCTCGGCATTGCCGGCGATTTATGCATTTATACGAATCAGCAGCACACGATCGAAATACTCGAGTGAGGCGCCGCTAAAACGTTAGCTCGCGCCGCCGACCCGTTTGCGACTTCAACGCCTCACTCTGCGTCGGCGCCTGGTGACTGCACCTTCAGCACCGACATCTCACGATTGAACACATGAGCCAAATGACACCCCAGGAAATCGTCCACGAACTCGATAAACATATCATCGGACAGGACGCCGCCAAGCGCGCGGTCGCGATTGCATTGCGGAACCGCTGGCGCCGCCAGCAGGTGGCCGAGCCGCTGCGCCAGGAGATTACGCCTAAAAATATACTGATGATCGGACCCACCGGCGTTGGTAAAACGGAAATCGCACGCCGGCTGGCACGGCTCGCAGATGCGCCGTTCATCAAGGTGGAAGCGACCAAGTTTACGGAGGTTGGCTACGTCGGACGCGATGTGGACACGATCATTCGCGACCTCGTTGAAACAGCGATCAAGCAGACGCGCGAGCAGGCAACCCGCAAGGTGCGCCACCAGGCGGAAGACCAGGCCGAAGAACGCATACTTGATGTGTTGCTGCCTGCAGGGCGCGATGCCGTCAGCCAGGCGAGCGAGAGCGACAATGCGACGCGCCAGAAATTTCGCAAGAAGCTGCGCGAGGGTGAACTCGATGACAAGGAAGTCGAGATCGAGGTCGTCGCGCCGCAGGCGCATATGGAAATCTTCGCGCCGCCCGGCATGGAAGACATGACTTCGCAAATTCAGGGCATGTTTCAGAATTTGGGCGGCGCACGGCGCAAGGCGCGCAAGCTGAAGGTGCGCGAGGCGATGAAGCTCCTGGTCGACGAAGAAGCCGGCAAGCTCGTGAATGACGACGATCTGAAATCCCGCGCGGTCACCAACGTCGAGCAGAACGGCATTGTTTTTCTCGATGAGATCGACAAGATCACGAGCCGCGGGGAAGCGTCGGGCGCCGAGGTTTCGCGCCAGGGTGTGCAGCGCGACTTGCTGCCGCTCGTCGAAGGGACGACGGTCTCAACGAAATACGGCATGATCAAAACCGACCACATATTGTTCATTGCGAGTGGCGCGTTCCACCTTGCAAAACCGTCCGATCTCATTCCGGAGCTGCAAGGCCGGTTTCCGATCCGGGTAGAGCTCGCCAGCTTGTCGGTCGGCGATTTTGAGCAGATCCTAACCAATACCGACGCCTGTCTTACCCGTCAGTACGAAGCGCTACTAGCTACTGAAGGCGTACAGCTCGACTTTCAGCCGACCGCAATCAAACGGCTCGCCGAGATCGCTTGGCAGGTGAACGAGAAAACGGAAAACATCGGCGCCCGCCGCCTGTACACCGTCATGGAAAAACTGCTAGAGGAAATTTCATTCGATGCGGGGAAACATACCGGCACCGTAGTCGTGGACGGCGCATATGTAGATGAGCGCTTGAAGGGGCTTGCGCAAAGTGAGGACCTTGCGCGCTACGTCTTGTAACCGGTAAGACGATAGACAAAGTGGCGCAACGAAGCCGTCGCTGCGTCAGCGCGTTATCACCATCGGCTTGATGCCGAGCGCGTCGCTGATACGGTCGGCCGCGGCGCGTGCATCGACTGAATCCTTGTAGGGTCCGGCGTGCACGCGGTAAAGGCCGTCGCGATTATATACGTGCAGCGTTGACGCCAGCCAGTCGATCTGCGTGCGCAGACGCAGCAAAAAGTTATCGGCGTTGTCCTGTGACCCGAACGCGGCCAACTGCAGGAACAAGCCTTTTTGTTCGGGGATCAATGCAATGATCGGCGCCGACGGAGTGACAGACGTCGCTGGCGCGGCGGAAGCGAGCTCAGTGCCCGCGGGTACGTTGCCAGCTGATGATGATAACGGCGTCACGACCGTCAGGCGCGATGTATCTGTCGGCGGGGTAGGTGTGATCGGCGCCGCCGGTTCCACTGCGACGGTTGGCGTAGTGGGGGTGCCTGCATCGACGATGATGGTCTCGACATCGACCATCGCTCTGCCGCCACCCAATACACCTAGTTTGTGCGCCGCGGTGTACGACAAATCGATCAGCCGGTCGGCATGGAACGGCCCCCGATCATTGATGCGCACCACGATCGATTTATTGTTCGCGACATTCGTAACGCGCGCGTAACTCGGTATCGGCAATACTGTATGAGCGGCGGTCATGCCGTACATATCGTAGATCTCACCGGATGATGTTTTCTGACCGTGGTAGCGGCGTCCGTACCAGCTTGCGACGCCACGTGCGCGGTAAGGCACGATTTGTGTCATCGGGGCGTAATTCTGGCCCATGACCGTATATGGGCGCATGGCGCCGCGGTGCAACGGTTCCTTGCGCGGCACCGCATCTGGAATCTGGTCGATGTTAGCCGGCGGATTGTCGCCCGGCCCATCGTCCAGGTAATAACCGCCGCCACGCAAAGGTCTGCGGCCCTGCGGCGACACGCCGTCCGGCGCTCGCGCAACCGGATCCGTCGTTTCGCGAGTCGGCGCGCTGCCGCATCCGCTTAACGCAACGATCAGCGCGCCAGCGACAGCACATAAAGTACTGCGAGCGAGTGTCCGAACGCAGCACTGATCGCGTTGCACGTCGGTTTCGCCGTGGAGCACCTTCACGATTGAACAAGCTTCTTATGCGTCTGTATGCTCATCAGGATACCGAGCCCGAGGCATACGGTGACCATTGATGTGCCCCCATAGCTAATGAGAGGCAGCGGTACGCCGACGACCGGCAGAATGCCGCTGACCATTCCCATGTTCACAAACGCATACGTAAAGAACGTGAGCGTGATCGCGCCGCCAAACAAACGTGTGAACAAGGTCGGCGCATTGGCCGTAATCACAACGCCGCGGGCGATGATCAGCAGAAAGAGCACGAGCAGCAGCGAATTGCCGATCAAGCCGAATTCCTCGGAGAAGACGGCAAAGATAAAGTCAGTAGTGCGCTCCGGGATGAAGTCGAGATGTGTCTGGCTACCCTGGAGCCAGCCCTTTCCGAACACGCCGCCCGAACCGAGTGCGATGGTCGACTGTATGGTGTGATAGCCCGACCCGAGCGGATCCTGGGTTGGATCGATGAGCGTCAGGATGCGCTGGCGCTGATAGTCATGCATCATCGACCACACGAAAGGCATGCACGCCGCGCCGGCCGCCGCGACGCCGAGAATGATGCGCCAGGAGAGTCCGGCCAGGAATAAGACATAAGCGCCGGCGGCAGATATCAATAGTGCGGTACCGAGGTCCGGTTGCCGAACGACAAGACCGACCGGAACAATCAGGAGCAGAACTGCGATGATGTAATTCTTCAGCTTGAGCGCGGATTGATAGCGATCGAAATACCACGCTAGCATGAGCGGCACCGCGATCTTCATGATTTCCGACGGCTGTATGCGTGTGACGCCAATGAAAAGCCAGCGCCGGGCTCCGTTAACCACTTCCCCGAATAGCGCCACGCAGACGAGCAGAAGTACGCCCAGCAGGTAAAGCGGCAGCGCTATCCGGGTGAGCGCATGCGGCGATATGTTCGCGAATACATACATGACCGTCAGGGCGACCAGCATGTTCAGCATCTGGCTCGATACGCGCGAGATACCCTGGTTTGACCCGCTGTAGATGACGGTCAGGCCGATTCCCATCAGCACCATCATGACCATCAGCAGCGGCCCGTCGATGTGTGCGGTCAACAACCGCGTGAAGCGTCTAATCCGCGGGGTCATTGGGATTCTCTTTCCCCGCTTTCAAAGGCGTCGGTTTCTTGCCCAGCAGGTAGTAGTCGAACACCTGGCGCGAGATCGGTGCTGCTGTTCTCGCGCCGAATCCTGCGTTTTCTACGAGCACAGCCAGCGCGATTTTAGGGTCGTCGGCCGGCGCATAAGCGATGAATAGCGCGTGATCGCGATTTCGTTCCTGCACACGGCTTTCAACGTATTTTTCGCCCTGCTTGATCGCGACGACCTGTGCGGTGCCCGTTTTGCCCGCACTGACGTACGGCGCACCTGCGTAAGCGCGAGCGCCGGTGCCTTCCTTGTTAACGCCGACCATCGCGTTCTTGACCACCTTCAGATGCTCCGGCTTTAGATCGATCGTGCGCAATGGTTGCGGTTCGACAACCGTACGCTTGCGGGTGACGGTATCTTCTACGTAGTTAACGATGTGCGGCCGGAACATAACGCCATCATTGGCAAGCGTCGCCACCGCCTGCGCGAGCTGCAACGGCGTGTATGCATTGTAGCCCTGGCCGATCCCTATACTGATGGTTTCGCCCGCATACCACTTCTGCTTATAACGCCGTTGTTTCCATTCCTGCGATGGCAGGATCCCGCCCGCTTCACCGGTGACGTCGATGCCCGTGCGGCTGCCGAATCCAAACTGCCGCATGAAGTTTGAAATGTTATCGATGCCGAGATCGTTCGCCAGCATGTAGTAATAGGTATCGCAGGACACGACGATGGATTTATACATATCGACGAGTCCATGACCGCCGACCTTATCGTCGCGGAAAAAGCGGCCGCCGAAATTGAAACCGCCGCCATCGCTGATCCTCTGCTCGGGCCGGCGTTTGCCGTACGTCAGAGCGGCAAGCGCCATATAGGGCTTGAACGTCGAACCGGGTGGATAGGTGCCCGCCAGCGCGCGGTTCACCATGGGGCGGTCGATTGACTCGTTGAGCTCCTTCCAGTTCTGCGGATCAATGCCATCAACGAACAGGTTTGGATCGAAGCCGGGCTTGGAAACGAATGCAAGCACGCCGCCGGTTTTCGGATCGACCGCCACTAACGCACCGCGATAATCGCCGAACGCCTCGTAAATGACTTCCTGCAGCTTCGCATCCAGGTTGAGCACCAGATTATTGCCGGACACCGGCATTGTTCGCGACAATGTGCGCACCGGACGCCCACCCGAATCCACTTCGACCTGTTCAACGCCCGTCGTGCCGTGCAAAGATGCCTCATAACTTTGCTCGAGGCCGACCTTGCCGATGTAATCAGTGCCGCGATAATTTGCGGCGAAGCCATCGTCGTCTAACTGGTCCAGCTCGCGCTGGTTGATTCGACCGATATGGCCGACGACGTGAGAGAAAAGCTCGCCCTGTGGATATTGGCGGAAGAGGCGTGCGTTCATGTCAACGCCCGGAAATCGATAGCGGTTGGCGGCGAAGCGCGCGATTTCTTCATCCGACAGGCGCGTGCGGATCGGCAGGCTTTCGAAGCTCTTGCTTTCCTCCAGCAGTTTCTTAAACCGGCGCCGATCGCGCGGCGTAATCTCCACGACAGTTGCGACGTCGTCGATGACCGCATCGAGGTCTTCCACCTTGCCGGGCGTGATTTCGAGTGTATAAGCGGAGTAATTACTCGCCAGTAAAACGCCATTGCGGTCTACGATAATGCCCCGATTCGGCACAATGGGCACAATCGAAATGCGGTTCGCCTCGGCAAGTGTTGTGTAGTAACTGTGCTGCACGACTTGCAGATAGAAGAAGCGCGCAAACAACAAGCTGAACATGCAAAGCACGGCAGTCGAGGCGATCGCAAGACGCAGACGAAAATGATGGATCTCGAGCCGCGAGTTGCGCAGCTCGAAGCCGGGATTGATCGTCAGTTCAGCCACGGTCAGGGTCGATCGCGGGCCGCAGCGGCATCTTGAACAGGTAGACGATTACCGGCCACAGCGCCGCGCCGACGAAGCTGCCGACGAAGTAGTAGAAGCCGGGAAAGGGGCCGCCTGCCAGCATGCGTCCTGCAAGCACGATCGTGTCGTTGAGTAAAAGGATGGCCAGCACATGTAAAACCTGGCCCTTGAGCGTGAAGTTCTGTACACGCCGATGCAGCACCAGCCCGGCATACGCCAGCACTGAGTAGGCGAGCGCATGTTGGCCAAAAACACTGCCTTCGGCAACGTCCATGATCAGACCGAGCGAGAAAGCCACGGTAAAGCCGACCTTGCGCGGCTGATGTATGCACCAGTACAAGACAACCAGCGCGACGAAATCCGGCTTGACCTGAAGCCACACGCCGGACCAGGGCAGAAGATTTATCATCAGCGCCACGATGAGCGTTGACACGATAAAGGCACCGCCGACCGGCAGCAGCAAATCGTTTGAAAGGCGCCCGCGCATCGCCATCAGCCGCCCCTTCGCGGTTTCTTAGTACGTGCCGTCCGGACTTCCTCGGGCGGACGCGGCGGTATTTTGCTATCCCAGTCCAGAATCAGAACCTGCGCATAGTTGGTGACGCCCGCCACGGGTTTGCAGCGGATATGCGCAAACATAAATGCGGCGTTGCGTTCGACATCTGTAACCTCGGCCACCGGCAGACCGGGCGGATAGACGCCGTCGATGCCGGACGTGACCAGCTGGTCACCATTCTGAAAATCCGCATTCAACGGAATGTATTTGAGCTCGAGTTGCGCGGCGTTGCCTGTGCCGCCGATGACCGCACGCAGACCGTTACGCAAATTCTGCACCGGCACTGCCTGGTCTTTATCCGTAATCAACGTGATTTCCGCGATCCACGGATAAATGCGAGTTACCTGGCCAATAATACCGACGTTGTCCATGACGGGGAGCCCGGCTTTGACGCCCTGTTGCTCGCCTTTGTCGACGACGATCTTCCGACTGAATATGTCGCGTCCGGCGTAGAGTACTTCCGCAAAAATGACACTGCCGGGAAAGCGCTCGCGCGCGGCCACCAGTTCGCGTAAATGTGCATTTTCCGCGGCGACCGCTTCATATTTTCTGAGAATCGCCGCATCACGCAGGCTCAATGCCGTGAGCTTCGCGTTCTCGTTGCGCAGTGCCGCCTGCGTTACAAAAAATTCGCCCACATTGTCGAGGAGCGCCCGCGGCGCGGCAGCTAGTCGCAGCAAAGGATAGATCGCTACCGAAACCGCCTGCCGGATATTGTCGAGATACCGGTAGCGAACGTCTGTTATCAGCATCACGATGGACAGCAGCGAACACAACAACAGACGAATTAAAGGTGTGGGCCCGCGTTTAAAAAATGGCGGCGGATTGTATTCCATCAGCAGCGGGGGTGTAGCAGTGAAAGCGGGGCGGCGCCGATACGGCTGGTTGTCGCCTCATCGTTCACGGTTGAGCGTGGCCGCGCTCAATCGTCAGTGAAGATGCTGACAAGTTTTTCCATTTTCTCGAGCGCCATGCCCGAGCCGCGGACAACGCATGTCAGGGGATCTTCGGCAACGATGACGGGCAAGCCGGTCTCTTCCATAAGCAGCCGGTCAATATCGCGCAACAGCGCACCGCCTCCAGTCAGCACCATGCCTTTTTCTGCGATGTCGGCGGCGAGTTCGGGCGGCGTTTGTTCGAGCGCCGACTTGACCGCGCTGACGATACTGTTAAGCGGCTCGGTCAGCGCTTCGAGTATTTCATTCGATGAAATCGTGAAGCTGCGCGGTATGCCCTCGGCCAGGTTGCGGCCTTTTACTTCTTTCTCGCGCACTTCCGAGCCGGGGAACGCCGAGCCGATCTCTTTCTTGATCTGTTCGGCCGTGGTCTCGCCGATCAGCATTCCATAGTTGCGCCGGATATAGTTGATGATCGCTTCATCGAACTTGTCGCCGCCGACGCGCACTGAGCCTTTGTATACGAGGCCACCGAGCGCGATGACACCGACTTCTGTCGTGCCCCCGCCGATATCTACTACCATGGAGCCGGTTGCTTCTCCGACCGGCAGATCGGCGCCGATTGCTGCGGCCATGGGCTCTTCGATCAGGTAAACCCGCGATGCGCCGGCACCAATCGCGGATTCGCGGATCGCGCGCCGCTCAACCTGCGTCGAGCCGCAGGGCACGCAGATAATGATGCGCGGCGACGGTGAGAACAAGCGCGAGTCATGCACTTTCTTGATGAAGTGCTTCAGCATCTGTTCGGTGACCGTAAAGTCGGCGATGACGCCGTCTTTCATCGGTCGGATGGCTGTGATATTGCCGGGGGTGCGACCGAGCATCTGTTTCGCGGAAAGCCCGACTTCCTGTATCACTTTCTTCCCGTTCGGCCCGCCTTCCTGTCGAATGGCGACAACCGAAGGTTCGTCGAGTACGATTCCCTTGCCGCGGACATAGATCAGAGTATTGGCGGTGCCGAGATCAATCGCGAGATCGTTATTGAAGTAGCCGCTTAAAAAACCGAACATAACTGGTTCCGAAGAAAGGAAAAGCGCACCAAATTAGCGCTGTATAATACCCCATCATAAGTGTTTTTTTAAGGGAAAATGCGATCTCATGGCGCTGACGCTCGACGATGTAACGCGCATCGCGCACCTCGCCCGCATCGATGTGTCGGCCGCTGAAGCGGCAGAAGTGCACAGCCGAATGGGTGGAATATTCACTCTCATTGAACAAATGCGCGCTGTCGACACCAACGGCGTTGAACCGATGTCGCATGCTCAGGACTTGGACCTGCGCACGCGTGACGACATCGTTACCGCAACAGACGAGCACACGTCTTATCAATCGATCGCGCCGCAGGTCGAAGCAGATCTTTATCTGGTCCCCAAGGTAATAGAGTAGCAACGACGCTTCTAACGGCGGCATGGCTGCGCCGGCGCTGAGCTTCGTCCGCGCACTCGGGGTTCTGTCCGCACTGTCACCACATGTTGAACGCCACACTGAAAGAACTTGCCGCTGACCTGGCTGACCGGCGCGTCTCGAGCGTCGAATTAACCAAGTTCTTTCTCGCTCGCATCGACGCGCTCGGCAAAACGCTCAACGCTTTTATTACCGTGGATCCGGAGCGCAGCCTTCAGGCTGCGCGTAACGCGGACGTAATGCTTGCAAAGGGCAGCGCCGGGCCAATGACCGGCATACCAATCGCACACAAAGACATCTTTTGTACGAAGGGGTGGCTCACTACCTGCGGCTCGCGCATGCTCGGGAATTTTGTCGCGCCCTATGACGCACATGTCATAGAGCAGTTCGAACAGGCAGGCGCCGTCATTGCCGGCAAAACCAACATGGACGAGTTTGCGATGGGCTCGTCCAACGAGACGTCCTTTTTCGGCTGCGTACGCAATCCTTGGCACCTTGACGCAGTGCCCGGCGGCAGCTCGGGCGGATCAGCGGCAGCCGTCGCCGCGCGCCTCGTTCCGGCAGCAACCGGCACGGATACCGGCGGATCAATCCGGCAGCCGGCAGCATTCTCAGGCGTATGTGGATTGAAGCCGACGTACGGCGTGGTCTCGCGCTACGGCATGATTGCCTTTGCTTCGAGCCTCGACCAGGCAGGACCTTTCGGCAAGACGGCTGAAGATCTCGCATTGATGATGAATGTCATGGCAGGGTTTGATGAGCGCGATTCGACCAGCCTGCAGCGCGATCGTGAAGACTACGCACGGGAGATTAACGCCAACGTTGCTGCCGGGGGCGCACGGCCTCTTGAAGGATTGCGTATTGGCTTGCCCGCCGAGTTTTTTGCCGAAGGTGTCGCGCCCGAGGTAGGACGTGCCATCGATGCCGCAGTGCGCGAGTTCAAGCGGCTCGGCTGCAACATGGTCGACGTGTCGCTGCCGAACATGAAGCTTTCGGTTCCCGTCTATTACGTGTTGGCCCCTGCCGAGGCGTCAAGCAATTTGTCGCGCTTTGACGGCGTGCGGTATGGGCATCGGGCGCCGGAGTATACCGATCTCAACGACATGTATAAAAAGACCCGCGCGCAGGGATTCGGCGCCGAGGTCAAGCGCCGTATTTTGATCGGCACCTATGTATTGTCGCATGGTTACTACGACGCTTATTACATTAAGGCACAGAAACTGCGGCGGCTCATCGCCGGGGATTTTAGCGACGCTTTTAAGCGGTGTGATGTGATGATCGGCCCGACGACACCCACCACTGCATTCGATATCGGCGAAAAGGCCGGCGATCCTGTGCAGATGTACTTGTCCGACATTTATACGATTGCAGTGAATCTTGCCGGGTTACCGGGCATGTCGATCCCTTGCGGGTTTGCTGAAAAGAGCGACGTCCGCAACCAGCCGGCGCTCCCGGTCGGCTTGCAGATTATAGGAAACTACTTTGATGAAGCGCGGATGCTCAACGTCGCGCATCAATATCAGCGCGCCACTGACTGGCATATGCGCATGCCCGGGAAGGACAAGGCAGAACTGCGATGAGTGCGACCCGGTCCGCCGCTAGTCAACATGTCGCACAGACGAGCGCAGTCCTCTCTTTCATGGGATCAGTTGTATGAAATGGGAGACTGTAATCGGACTGGAGTCGCACGCGCAGTTGTCCACCTGCTCCAAGATATTTTCCGGTGCTCCGACCGCATTCGGCGCCACGCCCAACTCACAGGCCAGCGCCGTTGATATTGCACTGCCAGGCGTGCTGCCTGTTCTGAATCGAGGCGCCGTCGAGCGTGCCATACGGTTCGGGCTCGCGATCGGCGCCCGTATTAATCGCCGCTCGATCTTCGCGCGCAAGAATTATTTTTATCCGGACTTGCCAAAAGGCTATCAAATAAGCCAGGTACGAACTGCCCATCGTCGAAGGCGGGGAGATAGCGATCGTGTCGCCTACGCGCGGCGACATTAAAGTGCAGCTCACGCGAGCGCACCTCGAGGAAGACGCCGGTAAGTCTCTGCATGAAGCGTTCGAGGGCATGACCGGCATCGATCTTAACCGCGCCGGCACCCCATTGCTCGAAATAGTCAGTGAACCCGAGATGCGCAGTTCCGCAGAGGCGGTCGCTTATGCCAGGACTTTGCATGCGCTCGTGCGCTGGATTGACATCTGCGATGGCAACATGCAGGAGGGATCGTTTCGCTGCGATGCCAACGTTTCCGTGCGGCGAGCGGGCGACGAGAAACTGGGCACTCGCTGCGAGATAAAAAATCTGAACTCCTTCCGCTTCATCGAGCAGGCGATCGATTTTGAAGTGCGCCGCCAGACTGACCTGCTGGAGGAGGGGCGTGTCGTGATTCAAGAGACGCGGCTTTACGACGCCGACAGGAATGAGACGCGACCCATGCGCTCCAAGGAAGACGCCATGGACTACCGTTATTTTCCGGATCCGGATCTATTGCCGTTGGTAGTGTCCGACGAATGGATGGCCCAGGCGACGAGGTCTTTGCATGCCATCGGCACGCCGAGCAGCCGAAAACAGAAATACATGGAGCAATACAAGCTATCGGCGTATGACTCAGCGCTGCTGGTCAACAGCCGTGATGCGTCCGATTACTTCGAGGCGACCTTGCAAGCGCTCAATCCCGATCATTTGACGGCTGGCGCAAAAGATGTGGCGAACTGGATGAATGGAGAACTCGCGGCGGCGCTCAAGCGATCCGAAATCGAAATTTCGCAATCTACGGTGACCCCTCAGGCCCTCGCCGACTTGCTGCGCCGACTCGCGAACCAGACATTGTCTTCAAAAACGGCGAAAGAAGTGTTCCACGCGATGTGGAATGGCGAAGGCGATGCGGCCAGCATCATTGCCGCACGCGGATTGGAGCAGGTTTCCGACTCTGCGGAGATCGAAAAAATTGTCGATCAGGTGGTTGCTGGCAACCCGACTCAGGTCGCTGACTACAAAAGCGGGAAGGAAAAGGCTTTTAACTCGATGGTCGGGCAGGTGATGAAGGCGACGCGCGGCAAGGCGAATCCCGCGCAGGTCAACCTGGTGCTGAAACGAAAGCTCAGCGACTAAGCGATATCACTTTTTAGTATTCGCGCCGGTCGTGGCAGCTAGCGGAATATCCGGTCTGGCAGCGGCGCTCGACGATATTGCTGTCTCGGATGGCGCGCCGGTTAACTCCGCAAAGCGCTTTTTCATGTCATCGTACTGCACGTTGATATCAGCTATGTCTTTGCGCTTCGCCGCGACCTGCGCCTGCAGTTTCGCCTTGCTTGACTCAGTGCGATCGTAGTCCTCCTGAAAGGACGCGGGTACCGGCTTATTTTCTTTCCTGTACGGTTCCATGCGCGCTCGCAGGTCGGCCTGCCTATCGATCGCATTCTTCAGATTGTTTTGCAGCGCTTCGATGTTCATTTCTATCTGCTGGATATCGCGGCCGCGTTTCAGATCGATCTCTTTGCTCGTCGTGAATGTTTCAAGCAGCGCACGGTCTTTGCGCTGCTGCTCCGATGTCTTCGAGTCTGCGAGTTTTTTGCGTTCGGCCTGGTCTTCCAAAGTTTTTTTCTGCTCTGCCGTGAGCGCGGCATCGCTCGATTTGACCGTAACTCCGCGATGATTCAACTCTTTCGTTGCATAGTCCTGATATTCCGGCGGCACTTTGTCGCCGCACCCCAAGATCTTCCCGGACTTGTCTTTCCAGCACACGATCTTGCCAGGCGCCGATTGTTGCTGCGCATAGGCGCCGCTAACAACCACTAGCATGACAAGTGCACTCAGCACGCGCTTATGCATTCGCGGTTACTCCATATTTTTCGCGATATTTGCTCACTGCCGCCAGATCCGCATCCATGCGGGTATCGGTTTGCAAGTAGCGAACCAGGTCGTCGAGCGTAGCCACGCTCACGACCGGGATGCGATAGTAGCGCTCGACCTCCTGCACGGCGGACAATTCACTGCTGCCGCGCTCCATTCGGTCCAGCGCAATGACAACGCCACAGGGCACGGCGCCAGCGGCCTTGATGATTTCGACTGATTGCCGAACTGAGGTGCCGGCCGAAATTACATCATCTATGATCAGCACCCGGCCTGTGAGCGGCGCGCCCACCACCATGCCACCTTCGCCGTGATCTTTAATTTCCTTGCGATTGAAGCTGTAGCGCACATTGCGTCCGGCATCTGCGAGCGCAATTGCAACAGCCGCAACCAGCGGGATTCCCTTGTACGCCGGTCCAAACAGCATGTCGAACTCGACGTCCGCGGCCAAAATCGCTTTCGCGTAAAATCTTGCGAGGCTGCGCAGCGCCTCACCGTCGTAGAACAGCCCGGCATCAAAAAAATACGGCGACATGCGGCCAGCCTTGGTTTTGAATTCGCCGAAGTGCAGCACTTTCTGTGCCACGACGAACTGAATGAAGTCCTGCCGCAGGCTTTCCGCCATGAATTTTAGTTTAAGAATTTAAAGCCGCAGAAACATTATGTTACGCGTAATCACTTTGAACCTCAACGGCATCCGCTCGGCGAGCCGCAAAGGTTTGTTCGATTGGCTCGCGCGTCAAAGGGCAGATATTGTCTGCGTGCAGGAGTTGAAGGCGCAGGAAGCGGATATGACGGACGCCATGCTTGCACCGCGCGGCTTTCACGGCTGTTTCCATTATGCGCAGAAGAAAGGCTACAGCGGTGTTGGGCTTTACACCAAGCAGAAACCGACCCGCATAAGTGAAGGAATCGGTGTGCGGGAATTCGATGACGAAGGCCGCTACGTGCGAGCTGATTTCGGCAAGCTATCAGTCATATCCGCTTATCTGCCTTCCGGTTCAAGCGGCGAACATCGCCAACAATCGAAGTTCCGCTTCATGGCCGAGTTCTACCCGTGTCTTGAAAAACTCGTTAAGGAAGGCCGGGAATTCATCTTGTGTGGTGACTGGAACATCGCACACAAAGAGATCGACTTAAAAAACTGGCGCGGCAACCGCAAGAACTCGGGATTTTTGCCTGAAGAGCGCGAATGGCTGAGCCGCATATTCGAGCAAGTGCAGTTCGTCGATGTCTTCCGCCGCGTCGACCAGCGTGCGGATCAGTACACATGGTGGTCGAACCGCGGCCAGGCATGGGCCAAGAACGTCGGCTGGCGCATCGATTATCAGATTGCAACACCGGCGATCGCAGCATGCGCCCGCAAAGTAAAAATATATAAAGACCGGCGGTTTTCGGATCATGCGCCATTGACGATCGATTACGACTTCGATTTGTGAATCGAGGTATCGCTATCGCAACTTGCCAAGTCCGCGCTACCTTGGGACAGACCAACAACACTTGAGGCGCTCACCATGACCATCCCTGCTGCCGCCGAAGTTGGCATGCCGCTCAGCCAAGTCGATACTCCGTGCCTGATGTTGGAGCTCGATGCTTTCGAGCGAAACTTACGCCGTCTGCCGGATTCATTGAAAGGTCGGGATGTGCGGCTGCGGCCGCATGCCAAGAGCCATAAATCGGCGGACATCGCGCTGCGACAGATCGCGCTGGGCGCCGCAGGCGTATGCGTACAAAAAAGTGAGTGAGGCTGCGGCGCTTATAGAGGCGGGCGTCAAAGATATCCTGATCGCGAACGAAGTTGTCGGCGCGCCGAAGCTTGAATTGCTTGCGGGGCTAAACCGGCGTGCACATGTAGCTGTCTGCGCTGATGATGCCGGCAACGTGAGCGCACTCGATGCAGCAGCACGAGCAGCCGGTTTGTCGCTCGACGTGCTGGTTGAAGTCGATGTGGGGGCAAATCGCTGCGGCGTACAACCGGGCGGCCCCGCCGTCGCCCTCGCGGCACAGATTTCGCGAGCCTCCAACCTGCGGTTTGCCGGACTGCAGGCATATCAAGGTTCGGCGCAGCACATCCGTAGCGTAGGCGAGCGTCAAGAGGCAATTACCCGCGCAGTCGATTACGTGCGCATGACGACCCGCATGCTTACAGAAGCGGGGATGAAGTGCGAGTATGTGACGGGCGCGGGTACGGGAAGCTATATGTTCGAGGCCGCAAGTAACGTCTATCACGAGATACAGGCCGGCTCGTATATCTTCATGGACGCCGACTACGCAAAAAACGACTGGACTGAAAGCGGCATGCCGCAGTTCGAGCACAGCCTTTTTGTTTGGACGACGGTAATGAGTACGCCTGCACCGGCGCGTGCAGTGGTCGACGCAGGCCTCAAGGCGTCCAGCATTGACTCGGGGATGCCGCGTGTTGCTCAGCAGACAGACGTCGAATATGTGAAGGCATCGGATGAACACGGAGTGCTCAATCTGACCGGCGCCACGCGTTTCAAGGTGGGCGACAAGCTCCTGCTTATCCCCGGCCACTGCGATCCGACAGTTAACTTGTACGACCGGTATGTGTGCGTGCGTAACGGCCGGGTCGAAGCGTTATGGCCGGTTACGGCGCGCGGAGCGCTCTTGTAACCTGTTCTGCAAAGCACCGCACAAAAAAACAGCACTGGACAAGTTAGCGATCAGATGCGGCGTCACCGCGCTCGATTTTTTTGTCGCCGTTCCACGGCGCGACCTTTGGCAGTAGCAGCATGCCCGGCAGCGCAAGCAGTGTGCAAATCATAAAGAAATGCAGCCACCCGACTTGCTCGACGAGCGCGCCCGTCACTGAATTGATGAGAACGCGCGGTGCTGTGGCAAGGCTCGTGAATAAGGCGAATTGCGTCGCGGTATAAAGCGGATGCGTGGCGCGCGCAATGAACGCGACGAACGCAACCGTTCCGAGCCCCACGCCAAGCGCTTCGAACCCGATGGCCACAGCGAGCATGATGCGGTCCTGAGGGAATGCGGTAAGAAGTGCAAAGCCCGGTATCGAAATCGCCTGCACTACGCCGAAAATCCACAAGGCCCGATTGATGCCGAGTTTCAGCATCCACAAACCACCGAGAAGGCCGCCGATCACTGCCGGCCATAAACCTGCATGCTTGGCAATCAGCCCGATTTCCGTTTTTGTAAAACCCATGTCGAGATAGAACGGTGTCGCGAGCGCGGTCGCCATGCTGTCGCCCAGTTTGTACAGCACCATGAATGTGAGCATGAGGAGCGCGGGACGAACGCCCTGGCGCGACATGAATTCCCGGAACGGCTCGACTACCGCTTCACGCAACGTTCGCGGTTTGGTGCCCGCTACAGACGGCTCACGCACGACTAGAGTCATAAGGATTCCGGGCAGCATGAAAAGAGCGGTGATAAAAAAAACGCTGCGCCACGGCAGGATGTCAGCAAGTATCAATGACAGCGAACCGGGTATCAGACCGGCGATACGGTAAGCGTTCACATGTATCGAATTTCCGAGCCCGAGCTCTGGATCGGGCAATATCTCGCGCCGGTAGGCGTCGAGCACGATGTCCTGCGTTGCGCTGAAGAACGCGACAGTCGTCGCGAGCAGGGCAATGGCCATCAAATCGATTTGCGGATTCAGCGCTCCGAAGGCGGGCAGCGCAACGATCAGTGCAATCTGCGAGAGCAGCATCCAGCCGCGCCGCCGGCCGAATGCAGGCAGCGCATAACGGTCAAGCAGCGGCGACCACAGGAATTTCCAGTTGTACGGGAATTGAACGAGCGCAAATAATCCGATCGCGCGCAGATCGACATGCTCGGACCGTAGCCAGGCAGGGAGCAGGCTCAACAGAATGTATAGCGGCAGCCCTGAGCTGAATCCGGTGCACACGCAGATCAGCATGCGCCGGTTGAAAAGCGCCTGGCGCCATGTAATCGGCGCGGGAACGCTGGCCGCCATCAATTGTCAGGCGCGCTCAAAACGATACACCGCAAGGCTGCCGAGCACATTTGGTAACACCGAGACCTTCTTGCCGTCGCGCATCACGATGCGCTCGAGTATACGCACGCCGTGGGTACGGCAGAAATTCTCGAAGTCCGTGATGGTGCACAAATGAATGTTCGGTGTGTCAAACCATGCATACGGCAGATTATCGGATAGCGGCATCTTCCCGCGCATGACTTGCAGCCGGTTAGGCCAATAACCGAAGTTCGGAAATGTAACCACGCCTTCACGGCCAACGCGCAACATCTCGCGCACCACGCGCTCGCTGCTGCGCACAGCTTGCAGTGTTTGCGACAGGATGACGTAGTCGAAGGACCCATCCGCGAAGCCTGAGAGTCCCCGTTCGAGGTCACCTTGAATGACGTTTACGCCGTTGTTGACGCACGCGAGAATTCCGTCATCGTCGATTTCGACGCCATAGCCGATACTCTCGCGTTCGTCAGCTAGATAGCGCAGTAGCGTGCCGTCGCCGCAGCCCAGATCGAGGACACGCGCTGCAGGCTTGATCCAGTGGGCAATCGCTCTGAAGTCGGCGCGCTCCATCGCACGCGTGTTCATGTGACCACCCGATTGGCGATACGCGCGAAATACGCAGCGATCAAACGGTGATAGCGCGGGTCGTCAAGCAAAAACGCGTCGTGTCCATGCGGCGCCTCGATTTCAGCATATGCGACGTCACGGCGGTTGTCGAGCAAGGCCTTGACGATTTCCCGTGAGCGTTCAGGCGAAAACCGCCAGTCAGTGGTAAACGAAATGACGAGGAAGCTTGCAGTCGCCGGCTCGAGCGCGAGGCTCAAGTTGCCACCGTGATCGGCCGCAGGATCGAAGTAATCGAGCGCTTTTGTGATGCGTAGGTAAGTGTTGGCGTCGAAGTAACCGGAAAATTTTTCGGCCTGATGGCGCAGATACGATTCGATCTCAAATTCGACTCCGAACGTATAGCCCAGCTTGCCATATCGCAACTGACGGCCGAATTTGCTCGCCATCTCGTCATCGGACAGATAGGTAATGTGGCCGACCATACGTGCCACGCGCAGGCCGCGTGTCGGCCGCACGCCGTGTTCATAATAGTGGCCTGCATGAAAGTCCGGGTCTGTGATAATTGCGAGCCGCGCGACTTCATTGAATGCGATGTTCTGGGCAGAGAGATTTGGCGCGCACGCGATGACAATGGCGTGACCGATGCGCTCGGGAAACTGGATCGTCCATGAGAGCGCTTGCATGGCGCCCAGACTGCCGCCGATTATTGCTGCGAAGCGTTGAATTCCGAGCTGGTCGGCAAGACGCGCTTGCGTCGTTACCCAGTCTTCAACGGTCACTACCGGAAAGTCGGCACCCCACGGTTTGCGCGTTGCCGGGTTAATTGAAGAAGGGCCGGTCGAGCCGAAGCAGCCGCCCAGATTGTTCACCCCGATGACGCAGAACCGGTTCGTATCGAGCGGTTTTCCCGGCCCGATCAGGTTGTCCCACCAGCCGATATTTTGCGGGTCGTCCGCATAATAGCCCGCGACGTGGTGTGATGCGTTTAGAGCATGGCAGACGAGCACCGCATTCGATTTGTCGGCATTCAGCGCGCCGTACATTTCGTAAGCGAGCTCATACGCGGGCAGCCGTGCGCCGCTCTTGAGCTTTAGCGGCTCGGCGAATGTTGCGATGCGCGGCGTTACAGCGCCGACTGATTGTTGATCGTTCGTGCTATCCACAATAAAAAACCCGGTCCGCTTGCGCTAAACCGGGTTGTCTTTCTCTTTAGCCGGATTTATTAGGCGCCCGCAAGCTGAACTCAAATCGGCGCACAAAAGCTTTAAGAACATTAACGCCACCTCACCGGGTTGTCAAATACGCGCTCTTAACGCGTCGTGCCGGGAATGACCGTTGGACATTAGACGGAAGCGGCGGATCAGGCGTTAAGTCGTGATAGCAGCGTTCGCAACTGGTCGGGGTCCTCTGCCCTGAGCATGCGAGCCACCAGCGGTGCTATATCGCGCAGGTTTGACTTCAGCACCTGCTGCTTCACTTCGAGCAGCGACGCCGGATGCATCGAGAGCTGACGCAGACCGAAGCCGAGCAACAATCGAGTGAGCTGCACGTCGCCGGCCATTTCACCGCATAGTGCGACCGGTTTGTGGGCTTTGTTGCAGGTCTTGATGATGTGCGCCACGAGATTGAGTACTGCCGGATGCAGCGGGTCATACAGATGCGCGACAGTATCGTCGGTGCGGTCGATCGCCAGCGTGTATTGAATAAGGTCGTTGGTGCCTATCGACAGGAAATCGAGTTTATTGATGAATGTATTGAGTGCGAGCGCTGCGGCTGGAATTTCGATCATCCCACCGACGGTGACGCCGCGGTCATAGGGTGTGTACTTGTCCTGCAGTGTCTGCTTGGCCTGCGCGAGATACGTCAGCGTTTGCACGATTTCGGGCGTGCTCATCAGCATCGGAATGAGAATTTTGAGCTTGCCGTAATGCGAAGCACGCAACAGCGCCCGCAACTGCACGAGAAACATTTGCGGCTCGGTAAGCGATAGTCTTATCGCCCGCAATCCGAGCGCCGGGTTGGTGCCCGTTGCAACCGCGCCATTGATCTGTTTATCGGCGCCGAGATCGTAAGTGCGAATCGTCACGGGCAAGCCGTCCATCTCGCGCAGCACCCTGCGATATGCTTCAAATTGCTCGTCCTCGTCCGGCAGATCCTTCCGGTTCAAAAAACAGGAACTCGGTTCGAAACAGCCCGATGCCGGTCGCGCCGTTTTCTTTGACCGCGCTGACGTCGTCAGGTAACTCGATATTCGCCTGCAGATCGACTACGACTTCGTCGAGTGTCGTGGCCCGCATGTCCCGCAGACGCTTCAGTTTCCTGCGCTCGAGGTCCCACTGGTGCTGTCTTAGTTTGTATTCGGCCAGGGCTTGTTGGTCCGGGTCGACAATGACGACGCCTTGTGTTCCGTCGATGATCAGCAACTCGTTCTCGCGTATGAGCTGGCGCGAGTGATGAAGCGCAACGATCGATGGAATGTTGAGACTGCGCGCCACAATCGCCGTGTGCGAAGTGGTCCCGCCGAGATCGGTGATGAAGCTGCCGAACTGGTGCTGCTTGAACTGGATGACGTCTGCGGGCGAGAGATCTCGGGCTACGAGAATCAGGTTGTGCTCATCGCCTGCGATTGCCGGCGGGGCATAACCCGATTGGCCAAACAGCACCTTCATCAGCCGTTCTACAACCTGGATCACGTCGGCCTTGCGCTCGCGCAAGTAACCGTCCTCGATCTCGTCGAACTGCTCGAGCAGCGCATCCATCTGCACCTGGAGCGCCCACTCGGCGTTGCATAGCTCCGTTTTTATAATCTCACGCGGCGCCTTCGATAGCGTCGAATCGTTGAGTATCATCAGGTGGAGGTTCAGAAACGCGTCGAACTCCTGCGGCGCATTCACGGGGATTTGCGTGCGCAGCGCCTCGAGTTCGTCATTAACCGTCTTGAGCGCCGCATCGAAGCGCGCAATCTCGGCGGCAATCTGGCGCTGCGATATGAGGTAGTGCGCGACTTCGAGCTTCGCGTGCGATACGAGATGCGCGTGGCCGATGGCAATTCCACCTGCCACCGGAATGCCGTGCATGGTAAAACTCATGCTAACCCCGCAGTATCAGCGAGGCCGCACGTACAGCAAGGCGCGGCTGATTGGGCGGTTGCGAGAGGTCGATGTCGTCTCACAATGCATTCCGCGTCTACTCGCCTTCGCCGAAGCAATCGGCGATGAGTCCATGCAGAGCTGTCATCGCCGCCTCTTCATCGGGACCCTCGGTTTCGATCGTGATCGTGGCGCCTTTGGCCGCCGCGAGCATCATCACGCCCATAATGCTTTTCGCGTTTACGCGTCTACCATTACGCTCGATCCAGATGTTGCTTTCAAACTGGCCGGCGAGCTGCGTCAACTTGGCCGACGCTCGCGCGTGCAGGCCGAGCTTGTTGATGATTTCAGCTTCCCGATGCAGCATTGTGCAACTTGAACATCGGTACTCGCATCACGCCCTCGCATCCGCCGCTGATAGCTTTCGTTACGATCGTCTGCAGATCACGGTCACGATAAGTGAGCACACGGATGAGCATTGGCAGGCTCACACCAGCCACGGCCTCTACTTTGCCCGGCGCCACGAGCTTTGAGGCCATGTTGCTCGGGGTCCCGCCGTACATATCGGACAGGATCAGCACGCCGGTGCCTTCATCGAGTTCCTTGACGAGCGTGCGGGCTTGCGGCAGAAGGAGCGCCGGATCATCCTGCGCAGTGACACCAAGCTGCTTGAGGCGCGGCGGGCGTTTATTGAGCACGTGGCTTGCGCAGTGAATGAGGCTCTCGCCCAGCATGCCGTGAGTAATTATCAGTATGCCGATCATGCGCGCGATTTCGCAGCGGTTAATAGCAAATTATACTCCGCGGGCTGCTCGCTTCGAGCGTGGCAAACAGCACGTCCGGCGAACAATGGCATTAAGTAAGCCTCGTCCGCATAATCGCCGCACTTCGCAACCCCGTCTTCAAGTCCGGTCAATGACTCTCGATTGCGTGCTCCAACGCATCGAGCATCATGCCGGCGACATTGAAGCCGGTCTGTTCGGTAATTTCCTGGAAGCAGGTCGGACTGGTTACATTTACTTCGGTGAGATAATCGCCGATTACATCGAGGCCCACGAGCAGCAGTCCCTGCGCATGCAACAGCGGACCCAGCGTTTGCGCGATTTCCCGATCGCGCGCTGTAAGTTCACGCGCCACGCCCGTGCCGCCGGCCGCCAGATTGCCGCGGGTTTCGCCGGATTTCGGGATCCGCGCAAGAGCGTATGGCACCGGCCTGCCGGCAATCACCAGTATGCGTTTATCGCCGTCGCGAATCGCCGGGATGTAACGTTGGGCCATCACCGTCCGCCGGCCGTAGTGCGTAATGGTCTCAACGATGACATTGATGTTCGGATCCTTAGGATTTACCCGGAATATCGATGTTCCACCCATGCCATCGAGCGGTTTCAAGATCGCGTCGCCGTGCGATTCAATGAAGCCATGAATCAACGCGGCGTCGCGCGTAACGAGCGTTGGCGCGGTGAATTGCGGAAAGCGCGCGATCGTCAGCTTCTCATTGCAGTCGCGGATCGCGCGCGCATCGTTAAAAACACGGGCGCCTTGTTCCTGTGCGAGCTCGAGGAGGTATGTGCTGTATAGATACTCCATGTCGAACGGCGGATCCTTACGCATCAGGATTGCATCGAAGTCCTTGAGCGCGATCTCCTCGCTATCATTGACCCGGTACCAAGGATCCGACTGATTGCTCAACGTGAGCAATTGGGCACGCGCTATGACAACGCTGTCACGCCACATCATGTCTTCCTGCTGCATGACGTAAAGCTCATGACTGCGCGCTGCGGCTTCACGCATCATGGCGTAGGTGGAATCTTTATACGTCTTGAACTCGTCGAGCGGATCGACGATGAAAGCGATCTTCATGACAACGGACCGCCCGTGCGCACGGTTATGCCGCCGCTGATGCGGAATAGGGTGCGAAACTTTGTTGTGTCCGTTCGAGCTCGACTGCGGCAGCGACCAACGCGAGCCTGGCTATAACGCCGTAAGCGTAAAACCGGTTTGGCGGGCAGTCGGGATCGTCGAGATCGGGGGAGTAGCATGGTTTCTCGAACGCAAGCGGAACGAATTGCATGCCGGGAGCGTTGAGACTCTGATCCTGGCCGCGGCTCGAATGGACGCGGTAGAAGCCGCCGACGACGAAGTGGTCAATCATGTACACAACCGCTTCCGCTGCTGCTCCGTTGACGACCTCACTCGTCGGAATACCCTCCTGCACCAGGACTTCGTGCACCTCGAGACCTTCTTTGACGACAGCCATCTTGTTACGTTGCTTGCGGTTTAGCGCGCGAACTTCGGACGCGTCCTTTATCGTCAATATGCCCATGCCATAGGTGCCTGCATCAGCCTTCACGATGACGAATGGTTCCGAGGTGATACCGTATTCGGAGTACTTCGCGCGGATGTCGGTAAGGATTTCCGACACATAGCCCTCAAGACATTCTTCGCCCTGACGTTCCTGGAAGTTGATGCGGCCACATTTTTCGAAGAATGGATTAATGAACCAGGGATCGACACCGATGAGCTCAGCAAACTCGGTCGCGACGTCTCGATAGACTGCAAAATGGTTCGACTTGCGCCGCATGAACCATCCGGCATGTAACGGCGGCAGTACTGTTTGCTCGAGATTCTTGAGTATGTCGGGCAGTCCCGCGGAGAGATCGTTGTTGATGAGTACTGCACAGGGATCAAACCCGGCGACGCCAATGCGATTGCCATTGCGTTCAAGCGGCTCGAGCTTGAGTTTGCTGCCGTCCGGCAGCTCGATGTCCGTGGGCGCGGACAAATCCGGCAGCAGACTGCCGATACGGACGATCATGCCCGCGTGGCGCAATATCTTCTGCAGCGCGGCGACATTTTGCAGATAGAAAGTGTTGCGCGTGTGATTCTCTGGAATAAGTAAGATGCCGCGCGCATCGGGACAAATTTTCTCCACCGCTGCCATGGTCGCCTGCACACACAGCGCGTCGAATTCCGGATTGAGATTGTTGAAGCCGCCCGGATAGAGGTTCGTATCAACGGGCGCCAGTTTGAAACCGCTGTTGCGCAGATCGACCGATGCATAAAAGGGCGTTTCGTGTTCCTGCCACTTGGTGCGGAACCAATGTTCGATGTCGGGCATCGCAGTAAGAATTCTGCGCTCGAGATCCAGCAGAGGTCCGGATAGAGCGGTCGTCAAGCGGGGAACAGTCGTCATGGGGGCGTGTAACTTGAGCGGGGACGTATTGTAGCAAACCCGTCTGCGGTGAACCCCACGACGCGATGCACGAGAAGACTACCGCGGGCACGTTCGGCGACGACGTCCTATCGCTGTAGAACGCTCAATGCTAGTCTTGTTGCAAATTCGCTATTGCCGGAGCCCGGTGCCAATGAGTGTGATCATAGAACCCGCTAAACCCGAAGATATACCGCGTTTGGTAGAACTACTGAACAACCTGTTCGGTATCGAGCTCGACTTTACGGCCGATGCCACGCGTCAGATGCGTGGCCTGGAAATGCTGATGAGCGAGGCGGCGAAGTACGACCGTCAGACGATCGCTGTCGCAAGGAATGATGCTGGAATACCTGTCGGCATGGCCACCGCACAGTTGATTGTATCTACGGCGGAAGGCGCGCTGTCGGCATGGATCGAAGACGTTATCGTGCATCCCGAGCATCGCCGTCAGGGCATCGGCAGCATGTTGATCGGAAATCTGCTCGAGTGGGCGAAGGCGCGGGGCGCGACTCGGGCGCAGCTTGTGGCCGATCAGGAAAACGAAAGCGCTGACTTCTTTTACGCCTCACTCAGCTGGCGCAGTACTCAGCTGATCGTCCGCCGCCAGTCCATCCGTCAACACGAATAGCGCTAGCAACGCGGCTGTATGCAGGTCCAAAAAAATGGGCGCCTTAAGGCGCCCATTTTGATGTAACACGCGTGCGCTTACATATGATAGGCAGTCTCGCCGTGCTCGTTGACGTCGAGACCTTCACGCTCCACTTCTTCGGTAACGCGCAGGCCAATGACGATGTCGACGATCTTGTAACAGATGAAGGCGACCACTGCTGACCATACGACCGTTGTTCCGACGCCCCAGGCCTGGCTGATCAGCTGCGTTCCCATGTCGTAGTCGGCAACTTTATTGGCGACGTAATCGTAGACGCCGGTGCCGCCCAACGAGGGCGCTGCGAACACGCCGACGCCAAGTGCGCCGACGATACCGCCGATGCAATGGACGCCGAACACATCAAGCGCGTCATCGTAGCCAAAGATCTTCTTCAGGCCGTTGACGGCCCACAGGCAGATGGCGCCGGCGATGAGACCCAGTGCGATCGACCCCATGGGCCCAAGCCATCCGCAGGCAGGCGTAATTGCAACCAGTCCTGCAACTGCGCCCGACGCGGCGCCGAGCATGGACGGTTTTCCCTTGAACATCCACTCAAGGAACATCCATGAAAGCGCTGCGGCTGCGGTCGCGACGAAGGTGTTGGCGAACACGAGCGCCGTCGTGCCATTGGCTTCGAGGTTAGAGCCGGCGTTGAATCCGAACCAGCCCACCCACAGCAAAGAGGCTCCAATCATCGTCATCGTCAGGCTGTGCGGCGCCATCGCTTCCCGGCCATAGCCGATGCGCTTACCCACGAGCAATGCACCCACGAGACCTGCGATACCGGCGTTGATGTGCACCACTGTTCCGCCCGCGAAATCGAGCGCGCCTTTCTGGAAGATGAAACCGGCAATGGCCTGCGCTTTGTCTGCGGCTGCGGCGTCGGTGTACACGTCGGGGCCCGCCCAGAACCACACCATGTGTGCGATCGGCAGGTACGAGAACGTAAACCACAGGACCATGAACATTAGAACCGCAGAGAATTTCATGCGCTCGGCGAATGCACCGACGATCAGGCACGGCGTGATAATTGCGAACGTGCACTGAAATACCATGTAAATGTATTCCGGAATCATCACACCTTTACTGAACGTTGCCGAAGTCGAATCCGGCGTCAGGCCCTTGAGAAACAGCCGATCGAACCCGCCGAAAAAAGCGTTCCCTTCGGTGAACGCGATGCTATAGCCGTAAACAAACCATAACACCGTCAACAAGCAGCACACGACGAACACCTGCATCAGGACCGAGAGCATGTTCTTCGTGCGCACGAGACCGCCGTAAAACAATGCAAGTCCGGGAATCGACATCATGAGCACTAGGGCAGTGGCCACGATCATCCATGCGGTATCGCCCTTGTTAGGTTCGACCTTTTTTGCCTCTGCGGGAGCGGGCGCCGCCGTGGTTGCTGCCGGCGCTGCTGCTGTCGCGGGCGCCGCAGCGACCGGCTTGTCGGCAGCCTTGTCCTGCGCAAAGGCAGGCGTGCCGGTACCGAAGCCAAAGGCGCCGATCAGGGCGAGTATTGTTAAAACACGTTTCATCGGATTCTCCCTTATAACGCGTCAGCGCCGGTCTCACCGGTGCGGATGCGGTAAACCTGTTCGAGCTCGAACACAAAGATCTTGCCGTCACCGATCTTGCCGGTGTTCGCAGATTTTTCGATGGCCTCGACAACTTGCTCGAGCATCTCGCTTTTAATCGCTGCGTCGATTTTGACCTTCGGCAGAAAGTCGACGACATATTCGGCGCCGCGATAGAGCTCTGTGTGGCCCTTCTGACGACCGAAGCCCTTAACTTCTGTCACGGTAATGCCTTGTACGCCGATGGCGGACAGGGCCTCCCTGACTTCGTCAAGCTTGAACGGCTTGATGATTGCAGTGACTAGTTTCATGATGTTCCCCGGGAAGCGGAGCCTGAGTTGCAGGCTCCGTAATTTGAGCTGTTAAAAAGTTTTTTGAACAAAGATGGTGCCCGTGCTCTTGCCAAGGTTGGTCGGATACGATCCGCCTTCCGATGTAGAGCCGTAGCCAAGGCTGTTTTCGCTGAAGGTTTTCGTCCAGAACGCGCCGACGCTGAAATCTTTCGGCAACGCGTACGTCAAGCCCACTTTCACGTCTTTATAGCTGAAGATCTCGTCGTTACTCTGAACGCGGCCGTTGAAGACGTTACGTGGATCGGTGCCTTTGTATTTCTGATATCCCCAGTGGAGATTGACCGTCACACCTTCGAGCGATTTGGTCATTACATCGCCGAGCGGAATATTCGCTGCCAGGTCGAGGTAATAGGTGCCACGCGATTGATCAACACCAAAGGTGTGGTCCAGCACGTTGTACGACCCTTTGAAGGTAAGCCACTTCCAGCTTGGCGCGAGGTAGATCTCCCATGTGTCGGCGTTTGGCACGTTATTGGGCGCAGCCGAACTTATTGCGTTGGGGTTGATCTTGCCGGGATACCAGTAATACAAAGTTCCCACATCAAGCACGAAATCGTTCGGCAGATTCCACTTATAGCCGCCGTAAAAGTCCCACTCGAGGCTACCGCCGCTGCCGTATAAGCCCTGGCTCACCCCAGGCGTCAGGTTGGAAAGGCCTTCCTTTAGCCAACTGATGTTCGAAGCCCAGGTCCCCGCATAGAATCCGGACTGGTGTGCATAGTCGAAACCACCTTGCGCAGCGGGGTTGTGGTTAGTCTGGGTCAGACCACGAAATATGTATTGGCTGAATAAGCCGAAGTTGCCGGTCAGCGTGTAAGGCGCTTTCGGTTCTTCCGGTTTCGCTTCGCCCGGTGGTTTGCCCTCGGGGGCGGCTTGCCCTAAGGCGAAGAGCGGTAGTGCCAGCGATACGGCCGCCACCGATGCAACGAGTGTTTCCCTGATCATGCTTGCCCTTTCAAGTGTACGCGCGGATTAGTATTGCCGGACGCGCTATCAGCACGTATCGTGCCATTACTGTAAGCGACTGAAACGTAATGATTAAACGGCAGCAGCACGATTCAGTAAGAGGGCTTAGCGCACCTCGATAAGGCATGCTGTGCGACGATGCACTTTTTTAGTGCTTGGCCGTACAAATTAAAACGGAGAATAGCGAAATGAGAACATTGCGGACGGATTCGCTCGGCGCACAAATGGTAAATTGAAACCTCTGTCTCACATACGGAGTGGCCCTATGCTCAACCAAAATATCCTGGACGAAATCGGAGCGAAGATACGGCAGATTCTGGCGCAGAGTCCCGCTCGCGACATCGAGACGAATGTGCGCGCGATGCTGTCCTCGACGTTCACGCGACTCGACCTGGTGAGCCGCCAGGAATTCGATGTTCAAACCGATTTGCTGGTCCGAACCCGCGAAAAATTAAGCGCGCTCGAAGCCCGGCTCGCGGAGATTGAGAAGCGGCAGACCGGCGAACCGGCCAAGTGATTCAGCGCGCGGCGATGTAGAACCGGTCGCCGCGAAGCGACACCTATGACCAATGGCCTAGCGTCGTGTGTCGCTCCATCTGTCTTGTGGGACGTTAGATCGTGCATGCCGCTCGTATTCAACGCCTTGATGCACGGCCTGCATGTCCCTCGCCGTTTTGTATAGCCGGTCACTTACTGGCATGGACGCGCCACTTGTCACTGTGGAGGCGCACCTCGCGAACGGCCTACCAAGCTTTACGATCGTCGGATTACCGGAGATTGAAGTAAAAGAAGCGAAGGACCGTGTGCGTGCCGCGTTGCAGAACGCGCGGTTCGAATTTCCGGCGCGTCGCATCACTATCAATCTTGCGCCCGCTGACTTGCCGAAGGAAAGCGGGCGCTTCGACTTGCCGATTGCGCTTGGCATCCTCGCCGCTTCGGACCAGTTACCCGCAGAAAAGCTCGATCAGTACGAATTTGCCGGCGAGTTGGCGCTGACCGGGAACTGCGGCCGATCCGCGGCACTTTGGCAATGATGTGCGGTGCCAGTCGGGCGCGACGGGCGTTCGTTGTGCCGCACGCCAATGGGCCCGAGGCGGCATTGGTCGAAGGTGCACATGTATACCCGGCCCGGTTGTTGCTGGAAGTATGCGCTCACCTTTCCGGGCGCGAACTGCTCACCCGTTGCACCGATAAGCCTGCGGCGAACGATGATCCGTATCCCGATCTCGCCGATGTAAAGGGACAGCCGCAAGCGAAGCGCGCCCTCGAGATTGCGGCTGCCGGAGGCCACAGCCTCATCATGGTCGGCCCGCCCGGCGCCGGCAAAACGATGCTCGCAATGCGCTTGCCTGGAATTTTGCCGTCGATGACGCAAGAACAGGCCCTTGAGTCCGCGGCCGTGCAATCGCTCGGCACGGCCGGCTTCGATGTGCGTAACTGGCAGCGCCGGCCCTTTCGCGCGCCGCATGACACAGCGTCCGGTGTCGCGCTCGTCGGCGGCGGCGGCAATCCCCGTCCGGGTGAAATCTCGATGGCCATGCATGGCGTCCTCTTTCTCGACGAAGCGGCCGAGTTCAATCGCGACGTGTTGGAAGTGCTGTGGCAGCCGCTCGAATCCGGCCGCATCAGCGTGTCGCGCGCCGCGCGGCAAGTTGAGTTCCCCGCCGAGTTCCAGCTCGTAGCAGCGATGAATCCCTGCCCGTGCGGCTATCTCGGCCATTACAGCGGCAAATGCCGATGCAGTCCGGACCAGGTGGTTCGCTACCGCAGGAAAATTTCCGGACCGTTACTCGACCGCATCGATTTGCAGATCGAGGTGCCGGCGGTCGGCGACAGTGACCTACTGAAGACCGCGCAAGGCGAAGCGAGCGCTGTAATCGCCGCACGCGTAGCAACGGCGTACCGTCGCCAGCTCGAGCGCCAGGATAAGCCCAACTCGAAACTGTCGACCCGCGAAATCGACATTCACTGCGTGCTCAACGATGCGGGCGTTACCATGTTGAAACAGGCCATCAGCCGGCTTGGACTGTCAGCACGCGCCTATCACCGGATATTAAAAGTCGCCCGCACCATCGCCGACCTCGCGGGTTGCGGTTCGATCACGAGCGAACAAATCGCAGAAGCCATCCAATACCGCCGTTTCGACGCCTCACCTCGCTAAACGTGTGGCGCCAGCGCGCACCGCTCACGACGCGCAAGTGCGGTTGCGGCAAGAGCGGATAGGTCGGAATCCGCTCCGATGCACCGGAGTGAACTTAAGCAATGCAAATCGGCTACCGGTATGTTGTAACGTGGCAAGACTAAAGCGCAGCGGCAGGGGATTACTCTCATCTAGTATGCGTTTTGCCGCTCACTGATATAAACCCCAAACCCGGTTTCCGCATTTTTCCCTGTCGCTGGCCTGATGCTCCCTTCACGTAGTTCTTCTGACCGCACCACCATCGTGCTTGCGGTCATGCTGGCAGGCTTGTCGACGTTGGGACCGTTTGCGATCGATACGTACATGCCATCGTTTCCATCGATCGGACGCAGCTTTGGCGCCTCGCCGCTCGAGATGCAGCAAACGTTGACCGCATACCTCATACCGTTCTCGGCAATGATGCTGTTTCATGGCGCGCTCGCCGATTCATTCGGGCGCCGGCCGGTCATTCTCGTCGGTCTCGTGGTATTTGCATGTGCATCGATCGGTTGCGCGTTCGCCCAAAGTTTGCCTCAGATGCTCGCGTTCCGCGCACTGCAAGGCATGTCGTCGGGAACCGGCATGGTGGCGGGTCGCGCAATGATTCGCGATATCTACGCGGGCCACCAGGCGCAGCGGGTCATGTCGATGGTGACCATGATATTCGGTCTCGCGCCGGCAGTGGCGCCGATACTCGGCGGATGGCTCGAGGTGTGGTTTGGTTGGCGTTCGATATTTGCGTTTCTGGCGCTATTCGCGGCTGTTCTTTTCGTGAGTTGCTGGCACAAGATCGCCGAATCCTTGCCGCACTCCGGCCGCCAGCCGTTCGCTGTAAAACCGCTGTTCGCGAACTACATCAAACTGCTGGCCAGCCTTCGCTTCGCTCTCCTGTCTTCCGCGGTCGCTTTCAATTTCACCGGCTTTTTTGTGTATATCGCATCCGCTCCGGCGGTTGTCTACGGACTGCTCGGGCTCAACGAAAATCAGTTCGGATGGCTGTTCGTGCCCGGAATAACCGGCGTAATAACGGGCGCGTTCATTTCCGGACGGCTGGCCGGCAGGTGGTCGCCGCGACGCACTGTTCGCCTCGGTTACACGATCATGTGCGCATCGGCGCTACTCAATGTCATGTATCACAGCATATGGCCGCCGTCGCTGCCATGGACGGTCGTGCCGCTCATGATCTATACGATTGGTATGTCGACCGCCATGCCGAGTATCACGATACTCGTCCTCGATCTTTTTCCAGAGAACCGGGGTCTTGCGGCCTCGCTCCAGGGCGCTCAACAGAGTTTGTTCACCGGACTGGCGGCCGGCTTGCTTTCCCCGTTTGTGGCCGGTACGGGTATCGGACTCGCGTGTTCGATGCTGCTGCTGGTCATCGGCGGACTCGCATGCTGGTTCGCATTCGCGCGCCTTCCTCTGGCAAAGCGCCCAATCCGCTAACTGAGGCGACCAGGTCAGTGATCAGCCTCAAACGTTCGCGATCTCGAAGTCGTGCGTGATCGCGGCCGTCTTGCCTAGCATTATTGAGGCCGAACAATACTTCTCCGCGGACAGGTGCACGGCGCGCTCAACTTGTTGCGGCTTAAGATCCTTCCCGCTCACGACGAAGTGAAAATGTATCTTCGTAAATACCTTCGGGTCTTCCCCGGCGCGATCAGCAGTGATGTCGACGGTACAGTCCGTGACTGCGGCGCGCGACTTTTTAAGAATATGAATGACGTCGTATGCGGTACAGCCGCCGGCGCCGAGCAGCACGGTTTCCATCGGTCGCATTCCGAGGTTGCGGCCGCCGCCTTCCGCGGCGCCGTCCATCACAATCGCGTGTCCGCTCTCGGACTCGCCCATGAAACACACGTTTTCCACCCACTTGATCCTTGCTTTCATACGCTTCCCGGAGAGCGTACGTCGCCCTCAAAAGGTTTGACAGTTAAGCGAATTTTGCCATACAATCCAAAGCTTTCTGTAATTCACACTACTTACAAGACACGGGTTTGTTATGAAGACTTTCACCGCGAAGCCACACGAAGTCACGCACGACTGGTACGTCGTCGATGCGCAGGATAAAGTGCTCGGTCGGCTCGCTTCAACACTCGCGCATCGTTTGCGCGGCAAGCACAAGCCCGAATTCACGCCCCACGTCGATGTAGGCGATTATATCGTCGTCGTGAATGTCGATAAGCTGCGCGTTACCGGTAGCAAAGCGCGCGACAAGCTTTATCACCGCCACAGCACGTATCCCGGCGGAATTTACACGACGAACTTCGGCAAGCTGCATGCACGCCATCCCCGGCGTGTGCTCGAAATGGCCGTGAAGGGCATGTTGCCGAAAGGGCCGCTCGGTTATGCGATGCTCAAAAAACTGAAAGTGTATACGGGCACTGCTCACCCGCACGCCGCTCAGCTTCCCAAACCTCTCGAAATAAGGGCCTGATCTCATGGCTGTCAAGCAACCGCAGTACAACTACGGCACCGGCCGCCGCAAGAGCGCGGTCGCGCGTGTTTTCATCAAGCCGGGTAAAGGCGACATCGTCGTGAACGAGAAACCGGTCGACGTGTTTTTTTCGCGCGAAACGGGCCGCATGATCGTGCGTCAGCCGCTGGTACTAACGGATAAGCTTAACGCGTTCGACATCATGGTCAACGTGGATGGTGGCGGCGAGTCCGGACAAGCAGGCGCCGTGCGTCATGGCATCACGCGGGCGCTGATCGAGTATGACGCCGCGCTCAAGCCGGTGCTTAAAAAGGCCGGCCTCGTAACGCGCGATGCGCGCGAGGTCGAGCGCAAGAAAGTCGGCTTGCACAAGGCGCGACGCCGCAAACAATTCTCGAAACGCTAACCGTCCGGTTGGGCCGTAAAAAAGCCGCCTGCGGGCGGCTTTTCCATTTGCATCTTACAATGACGCGAGCGGTTCCCCGCTGCGTGTGTGATCAGAATGGCAGACAAAAAAATTAAGATTGGAATCGTCGGCGGCACCGGTTATACGGGCGTCGAGCTACTGCGCTTGCTCGCACACCATCCGCGGTGCGAGCTTACTGTGATCACGTCGCGACAGGAGGCCGGAACGCCGGTCGCTGCGATGTTCCAGAGCCTGCGCGGCCATGTCGATCTCAACTTCACGGCGCCATCCGACGATGAGCTCAGGCGTTGCGACGTCGTATTCTTCGCAACTCCGAACGGTGTCGCCATGACGCAGGCGCGCATGCTGTTTGAGGCGGGTGTCAGGATCATCGACATCGCCGCAGACTTCCGCATCAAGGATATTCCCACGTGGGAAAAATGGTACGGCACCAAACATGCATGCCCCGAACTTGTCGCCGACGCGGTTTACGGACTGCCTGAGGTCAATCGCGACGCGATCAAAGGCGCGCGCATAGTCGCCAATCCGGGCTGCTACCCGACCTCCGTGCAACTGGGTTTTCTGCCGCTCATCGCAAGCGGCAAAGTTGACCTCGATCATCTGATCGCCGATGCGAAATCCGGGGTCAGTGGAGCGGGGCGTAAGGCGGAGGTCCACACGCTCTTCAGCGAAGCGTCTGACAACTTCAAAGCGTACGGCGTGAGGGGCCACCGCCATCATCCGGAAATCTCGCAAGGTTTAGCCGCGATGGCCAAGCGCGATGTGCGGTTAATTTTTGTCCCGCATCTGACGCCGTTGATCCGCGGCATACATGCCACGTTATATGCAAACCTTACAGGCGCGGTTGATTTGCAGAAATTGTATGAAGACCATTACGCACGCGAGCCGTTCGTCGACGTAATGCCGGCGGCGAGCCATCCTGACACGCGCTCCGTGCGTGGCTCGAACATGTGCCGCATTGCCGTTCACCAGCCGGAAGGCGGCGACATCGCAGTTGTGCTATCGGTCATCGACAACCTGACCAAGGGCGCGGCGGGTCAGGCAGTGCAGAACATGAATTTGATGTGCGGACTGCCGGAAGCGATGGGATTAGACCAGATTGCATTGTTGCCGTAACTTGGAAGCTCAAGCGCATATTCGGCATCTCAACACCGCCTGTCGGTTCGCGCAGGGGTGCCGGTGTTGCCTGAGTATGAGGAACTGCGGCCCAAGGCAAATGTCACAAGGGTGCTGCCACCGCACGCTCGGGGATGCGGTTGGGTGCTATAGTGTATGGTCGCTTGGTGCAGGAAGCTGATGGCAAGCCCAAAACGTCGTGCGACTGACATCAGTCGCGGCGCAGCAACAACCGAACGGAAGCGGCAGGAGCTCAAAAATGAATGCAGTTACCGAAATGCCGGCACCCCTGGTGTTCACCGATAGCGCGGCAGCGAAGGTGAAACAGCTGATTGATGAAGAAGGCAATCAGGAGTTGAAGCTGCGCGTGTTCGTCACGGGCGGTGGCTGCTCTGGTTTCCAGTACGGATTTACTTTCGATGAGGCCGTCAGCGAAGACGATACGTCGATGGAAAAAAACGGGGTCACGTTGCTGATCGACCCCATGAGTTTGCAGTACCTGGGCGGCGCAGAGATCGACTATCAGGAAGGCATCGAAGGCGCTCAGTTCGTGATCAAGAATCCGAACGCGACTTCTACCTGCGGATGCGGATCGTCCTTCTCTGCATAAGCTTTGATGCGGCAATGAAAAAGGGCGCCAGCGCCCTTTTTATTTTCAAGCGCGGTAAATCGCGCCGAGAGTGCGTGGACCGCGTGCCCCGGTGACGGTGGGTAGATTGCCGGGTCGTGCAGCGAGCGCCTGCTGAGCCAGCCATGCAAAGGCGAGCGCTTCTACATGCTCGGCGTTAGTGCCGAGTTCGTCGCTTGCAGCAACCTTATGGGGCGCCAACCGGGCACTGAGTGTCTCGACGAGTGCTGCATTTCGCGCGCCGCCGCCGCATAGATAGACTTCCTGCGTTTCCTTGCAGAACTTCTCGATGGCGTCCGCGATGCACTCGGCGGTCAGTGCAAGCAGCGTCGCCTGAACGTCGTTCGGCTTCTCGCTTTCATCCAGTTTCGAGGTAAGCCAATTGAGATCGAACGCTTCGCGTCCGGTGCTTTTGGGCGGAAGAAGCTGGAAGTAGGCGTCGTCGCGAAGCCGCGCGAGCAAACCGTCAATCACTTTGCCACTGCGCGCCCACTCGCCATCGCGATCGAACGACAACTGCCGATGGCGCTTCACCCACGCATCAAGCAGCATGTTGCCGGGGCCACAATCAAAACCGATCACGTGACCGTGCGCCGGCAAAGCGGTAATGTTCGCGATGCCCCCGATATTCACGATCGCGCGGCTGATTTTCGTGTCACGAAACACCGCCTCATGAAACGCCGATACGAGCGGCGCACCCTGGCCCCCGGCAGCGACATCGCGGCTCCGAAAGTCGCAAACGACGCTGATGGCTGTAAGCTCTGCCAGCAGTGAACCGTTCACCAGTTGTATCGTGTAGCCGTCGGCCGGCTGATGGCGCACGGTTTGACCATGGCAGCCGATCGCCTCGACTGCAAGTGGCGTGATACCGGTCCGTTCAAGCAAAGCAGTAACAATCGACGCATAAACGCGGGCGAGCTCGTTTGCCGCGCGCGCCGCGCGCCGCAATTCGTCATGCGATGAATGATTCAGTGCAAGGAGTTCGGAGCGCAAACCGGACTCGAAAGGTTCATGCTGATGTGCGACGAGGCGGGGTTGACGGCCGCTGAGATCAACGAGTACCGCATCAACGCCGTCGAGACTCGTCCCGGACATCAGCCCGACGTACAAACCGGGCATCAGCGGTCAGTCGAGACGGGCGAGGTTGGTCGTGCGCAGGAGTTGGAAGCGGTCGGCGTAGCGTTTCGCAGCCTGATCGAACTCCGGCTTTTGTTCCGGCAGGATGTGAGGTGCCGCCGGCATTGCGATACGCAGCGGATTTTGCTGAACGCCATCAATGCGGAATTCATAGTGCAGATGCGGTCCGGTTGCCAGTCCGGTCGCGCCGACATAGGCAATCACGTCTCCCTGCGAGACCCGTGTGCCCTTGTGCAAACCCTTCGCGAACCCTGAAAGATGTCCATACAACGTCGTGTATTTCGATTGATGACGCATGATGACGACGTTGCCATAGCCGCCTTGCTTGCCGGCGAACTCAACGACGCCGTCGCCGGCAGCCTTGATGCGTGTTCCCGTCGGGGCGCCGTAATCAACGCCCTTATGTGCACGCCAGGCTTGCAATACGGGGTGGAAACGCGCGCTTGAAAAACCGGAGGTAACGCGTGAGAACTCGAGCGGCGAGCGCAGGAACTGCTTGCGTGCGCTCTTGCCGTCGAGCGTGTAATAGCCGCCTTGATTGTCGGCGTAGTTGTAATACACGACCTGGTAGCTCTTGCCCTGATTAATGAACTCGGCCGCCAGCACCCGCCCGTAGCGGACGGGCTCGCCTTCGTGGTACCAGACTTCATAAACGACGCTGAAGCGATCTCCCTTGCGCAGATCGCGGTGAAAGTCGATGTCCGTAGAAAAGATATCGGCGATCTGCACGGCAATTGCGTCCGGGAGACCGGCGGCATCCGTTGCTCCAAACAGCGAACTTTTGATTTCGCCAGAACTCATGACGACGCGCTGCTCGAGCTTCGCTGGTTCTTCCTTTGCGGCGAGGGCATCGCCATTGCGATCGATCGATAGCAGATTTCCCGAGTTCAGATAGCGCAAGCTGAGCAGCTTGCCGTCCGCATCGGTAGTCGCGCGCACGATGCGACCGGGGATTAGCTGGTGCAGCGCTTTGAATTGATTACTGGTGCGCAGATATTGCGATGCAGGCGCGTCATCCACGCGCAGACGGCTAAGCAGTGATGCAACGGTGTCGCCGCGCTGAATACGCTCTTCGCGCACGAATGTCGCATTGGCGTCAGACGTCGACTCCAGCGGGGGCAGCTTCAATTCCTCGATAACGTTCTGGAAAGTGACGTTCTCGACGGTCGTTTCGGGCGCGATCCCGAACGCAGCGACTATTGCGCAACAAGGCAGCGCGAAAAGCAAAGCTCTGAGTCGACGATGCATGCCATCCTCGCGTGTTAGATTCGTGTTTTGTGGGCTAAAATCATCGTTTTAGCCGAGTGTCCTCAAGGGCCTGCCTTTGAGCGACGGCGCAAGCTTAGCAGAACCGTGCCCGCGTGCAAGCGCCGGATTCCACACGATGTAGTCGGGGATTGGCCAAAATGGCAACGCTTCAGGAGCACCTGGCGACTATCAAACGCGGCAGCGACGAGGTGCTTGTCGAGTCCGAACTCGTCGAAAAACTCAAGTCCGATAGGCCCCTGCGCGTCAAGGCGGGTTTCGACCCGACGGCGCCCGATCTTCATCTGGGCCACACCGTGCTCATGAACAAGCTACGGCAAATCCAAGGATTAGGTCATCACGTCATATTCCTGATCGGCGATTTCACCGGCATGATCGGCGATCCGACCGGCAAGAACGCCACGCGACCGCCGCTCACACGCGCTGAAGTGGCGCGCAATGCGGAAACATATAAGGCGCAGGTCTTCAAGATTCTGGACGAGCGAAAAACGGAAATCGCGTACAACTCTACTTGGATGGATGCATTCAGCTCGTCGGACATGGTCAAACTAGCGGCCACGCACACCGTCGCGCGCATGCTCGAGCGCGATGATTTCGGCAAGCGCTATAAAGCGAATCAACCGATTGCAATCCATGAATTTCTCTACCCGTTGGTACAGGGCTACGACTCGGTCGCGCTCAAGGCAGATCTCGAACTCGGCGGCACCGATCAGAAATTTAATCTGCTCGTCGGTCGCGAACTCCAGAAACACTACGGCCAACCGCCCCAGTGTGTATTGACGATGCCGCTGCTCGAAGGTCTCGATGGCGTCAACAAGATGTCCAAATCGCTCGGCAATTACGTTGGAATTGACGAGAGCCCGCGCGAAATTTTCGGCAAGCTAATGTCGGTTTCAGACGATTTGATGTGGCGTTATATTGACCTGCTTTCCTTCGCGCCGCTGTCACGGGTCGCGCAATGGAAGAGCGAAGTCGCCGCCGGTCGCAATCCCCGCGACATTAAGGTCACCTTTGCGCAGGAGATTGTCGCGCGTTTCCACAGCGATGACGCGGCCCGCGACGCGCTAACGGATTTCGAAGCGCGCTTTAAACAAGGCGAGATACCGCATGACATTGCGGCGGTCTCCGTGAAAGCATCTGCAGACGGTGCAGGCATTGCACATGTGTTGAAAGAAGCCGGCCTCACGCCAAGTACGTCCGAAGCGTTCAGAATGATCGCGCAAGGCGGCGTGAAGCTGAATGGCGAGAAAATCAGCGATAAGTCGTTGAAGCTCGAACGCGGCGCTGAAGTGGTGTTGCAGGTCGGCAAGCGTAAATTCGCGCGCGTGACTATCACCTGAGCGCGAGCTGAAAGGCCTCTGGTACTCTGTGTCAAAGACTCATGCGATAGCGGCGCACGAAAGTTCGATCGATGCCATCCTTCCATCGCCACACCCAAGCGCCTTCCAGCGCCAAAGGTCCGTACGACAGTACGGCGCGCTTGTCACCAGTACTGATCAACGCCAGCGCACGCGCTTGCGGCCGATAAGGGCTTAGGGAATTGTTCGTCAACGTGCTTCGGAGATTTCGTGCAAGCGGAGACCCCTGACGCACGGCGTATACACCAGACTTCGGATAATCACGCGGGTGCATTACTGCGCAATCCCCCGCCGCAAACACGGCAGTGGCCGATATCGATTGCAGGTTTGAATCGATCATTAAAAATCCCGCGGGGTCGACCGCGAGGCCTGAAGCATGCATCCACGGCCATGGCGTAGGTCCGGTTGCATATACGACGGTATCAGCTACTATGCGCTGACCGCTTTCCAGCGTAATGCAAACGTCATTGACGTCCACGACTTTCGTGAGCAAATGTACTTCGATGTTACGCTCGACGAGGATGCGCTCGAATAACCGTTGCACTCGCCGATTGTGACCCGGCAATATGCGGTCACTGTCCGTAAGTAAAATGTACTTAATCGTCGCGCCAAGCTTTTGCAGCCGATGCTGAATCGCAAGCAGCACTTCGACGCCGCCTGCGCCACCCCCGACGACCGCAATGGTCGATAACTGTCCGGCGCGGGCGCGCAAGACCAGACTTTCATACTTGTGGAGAAACGCATCGAGCGGTCGAACTGCCAACACGCTGTTGGAATGGAGCGCGTTACCCGGTATCGCGGTTGAGCTACCCACATTGAGAGAGAGTACGTCGTACTCAATGTCGAAACCACTCAACAGACGCGCTTGGCGCCTGGAGGCATCAATGTGCGTACATGCACCCTCGATGAATGTGCAGCGGGCGTGTTGCGCGAGGGCTTGCAGATCGATCTGACACTGCTCGCGCTCGTAGTGTCCGGCCAAGACGCCAGGCACCATACCGGAATACGTCATGCAGGGCGCATCGCTGACCAAAGTCACGTCGGCGTTGTCGATAGGATTGTTACCAAGCTGACGCAGTACTTCGACATGACTGTGTCCCCCGCCGATCAACAGCAGGCGCTTGATGCTACGCTGCGTCATTGCGAGCTAGGGGCTCGCCGGCGTCATGTGCGATATCGGCGAGGCCACGGCTGAACCCGTACAACTCACGCGATTCCCGCGACCGAAACGCTCGGGTGCAGAGAGGACCCTACGCGCGCCAGATCATGATGCGCGACTTGGATCGATCTATAACGCTCGACCGCGGCTAGTCCGGTGCCTTGCCCCACAGTTGCTTCAGCCGTTCATCGCGTCCGCAACCGCTGCGATAGTATTTGTATCGCAGCGGATTCGTTTTGTAAAAATCCTGGTGGTAATCTTCGGCCGGATAAAACGCGCCGGCGCGTGTTATCTCTGTCAGGATGGGACCTTTGAACGGCTTATTACCTTCGAGCGCCGCTTTCGATGTCTCGGCAAGTCGCTTCTGATTGTCGTCCAAATAAAAGATCCCGCTCCGGTATTGCGTGCCTCTGTCGCAGAACTGCTGATCTTTAACGGTTGGATCGATGTTGTGCCAAAACACATCGAGCAGTTTTTCGTAGCTCACTTTTTTCGGATCGTAGACGACTTGCACGGCTTCGGTATGCCCGGTGCGTCCGGACGATACCTCTTCATAGGTCGGGTTCACTTTCTGACCGCCCGTGTAACCCGAGGTAGTCGAAATTACACCATCCAGGATATCGAACGGATGCTCCATGCACCAGAAGCAGCCGCCTGCAAATATCGCTTTCGAATACTCGGTGCCGCCCGCGGGCTTCGCAGTTTGCGCATGCGTTGAGGCTGCGCCGCACAACAAAATGGCGCTGCACAACGCGAATAGTAGGTAGCGAATCTTCATTGCGTTCTCCTATTGGATTGTGTTCCCGCATTAGTCGCCGGAAGCCGCAGTTCCTTGCAGTCTCGCATATTAGCAGCGCGTCACAAACGCCCGCGCCTTGAACTACGCACAATAATGCGGAGCCAATTACACAGGTACGCAGTACCGATCGGCGATTTTTAACCGCTCACCTGAGCAAAAGGCCGTGGCCGAGCGATATTTTACCGAGCCGAATGCGCGCAAAGCCTTCACGGGACCGAGTGTCATCCGCGACCGTAATAGAAGCGATCGACCGTCCCGCACTCGCAGCGCGCCGTCACAATCTTGTAATAATGGGTCGCTATCATGACGCCCGTGAGCAAGTCCTGCCTGCCTCAACGGAGATCAGTCATGAAGTCGCAATTTATCGAACGTGTTTTGTCATGCGCAGCCCTGGCGCTGACTATAGGAGTGACAGCGGCGGGTGTGACTGCACCGGCTGCCGCCTCGGATATAACGGGTGCAGGAGCCACTTTCCCGTACCCGCTGTATTCGAAATGGGCTGAAGCTTACAAGGCCAAGACGGGCGTTGGCCTTAACTATCAGTCAATCGGATCCGGTGGCGGTATCAAGCAGATCATTGCGAAGACCGTCGACTTCGGCGCATCGGATGCGCCACTGGAAAGTGCTGAGCTCGATAAGAATGGGCTCGTGCAGTTTCCGACGGTCATGGGCGGTGTGGTGCCGGTTTATAACCTGCCGGGTATCAAGCCGGGTGCATTGCGGTTGACCGGCCCCCTGCTTGCAGACATCTATCTCGGCAAGGTCGCGAAGTGGAATGCAGCGCCCATTGCGGCCCTCAATAAAGACCTGAAACTGCCGGATCAGGACATCACTGTCGTTGCGCGTTCCGATGGCTCGGGCACGACATTCATATTCACCAATTATCTTTCCAAAGTGAGTGCTGAATGGAAGGAAAAAGCCGGCAACAATACTTCCGTCAAGTGGCCCGCGGGCGTGTCCGGTAAGGGGAATGAAGGCGTCGCCGCGTATGTGCAGCGGCTGCCAGGTTCGATCGGGTATGTGGAATATGCCTATGCGCTGCAGAACAAAATGTCATATGTGCAGCTTCAGAATAAAGATGGCAGTTTCGTCGCACCGAACGATAAGAGTTTTCGTGCGGCTGCCAGCAACGCGCAGTGGGAGAAGTCGCCGGGATTCTATCTTCTGCTGACCGAGCAGGCGGGCAAGGAAAGCTGGCCGATCACCGGCGCAACTTTTATTCTCATGCATAAAAAACAGGACAAGCCTGAAAACGCGGCAATCGCACTGAAGTTTTTTGAGTGGGCCTATGATGGCGGCGACCAGCTTGCGCTCGACCTCGACTATATTCCTATGCCCGACAATGTCGTAAAACTCGTTAAATCCGAGTGGAAGAAGATCCAGGATGCAAACGGCAAGCCGGTTTATTGATCAAAGTCCTCTTCATTTGGACTGTAGCAGTGAGGGGCTTCAGGCCCCTGTTTTTTAGCAAAGCCATGCCACCCACGGACGCAGTCGCGATCGAGCGACGTTTCGAGCCGCGTGCTCAAGCCGACTATAATGAGGCGCCCAATCTTCCGACGCGGCAGCCCTGGATGGATGCGTTTTTCAAGAATCTGACGCGCTTCTTTGCGTTTTTTGTTTTCTCGATCCTCGCCGCCATCCTCATCTCCCTGCTCTTTCACAGCCAGCTCACGCTGTCGAAGTTCAGGTTCGACTTTTTGTCGAATGCCGAATGGAATCCGGTAACCGAGGAGTTTGGTGCACTCGTGCCGATTTATGGCACGCTGGTGAGCTCCGCCATTGCGATGATCATCGGCATACCGGTGAGCTTTGGCATCGCATTGTTCCTCACGGAGCTTTCTCCGACCTGGCTTAAGCGGCCGCTCGGTACAGCGATCGAGATGCTCGCCGCCATTCCCAGCATCATCTACGGTATGTGGGGCTTGTTCGTGTTTGCGCCGCTGTTCGCGGAATATGTACAACCGGCGCTCATCAAAACATTGGGTGCAGTACCCATCGTCAGCCCATTATTCAAGGGACCGGCGATGGGCATAGGTATGCTGACGGCCGGCATCATCCTCGCGATCATGGTCATCCCCTTCATAACCGCGGTCATGCGTGACGTATTTGACCTCGTGCCGCCGTTGTTGAAGGAGTCCGCGTACGCCCTCGGCTCCACGACATGGGAGGTCGTCTGGCGCGTGGTCCTGCCTTATACGAAGATCGGCGTTGTCGGCGGCGTCATGCTCGGGCTTGGCCGCGCATTGGGCGAAACGATGGCCGTGACCTTCGTAATCGGTAATTCGCATCGCCTCAGCGCATCGCTGCTGGCGCCGGGCAATAGCATCGCGTCGTCACTCGCCAACGAATTCACCGAGGCTGTAGGCGACCTGCATTCATCGGCGCTGATCGAGTTAGGCCTTATCCTCTTCCTGATCACGACGATCGTATTAGCGCTCTCGAAGCTGCTGCTCCTGCAGCTTGCCAAGCGCGAAGGCAAAAAAACGTGATCTAAGAATGGCCGTCCCTCTTCCTCATATATACGGCAGGCGCCGCCGGGTGAATGCGTTGATGCTGGGCATCTCAGGTTTCACCATGGCATTCGGGCTTTTCTGGCTCGCCTGGATATTGTTGACCCTCGTGTATGAAGGATTCAGCGCACTCGGTCCGGCACTGTTCACCCAGATGACGCCGCCGCCGGGTAGCAGCGGCGGGTTGCTCAACGCGATCGTCGGCAGTCTGCTGATGGCAACGATGGCCACTTTGATTGGGACACCGATTGGAATACTCGCAGGCACCTACCTTGCGGAATTCGGCCGGCGCGGCTGGCTATCGCCCGCGACGCGATTCATCAACGATATCCTTCTTTCCGCGCCATCGATAGTGATCGGTCTGTTTATCTACTCGGCGTATGTCGCGCAGGTTCGGCACTTCTCCGGCTGGGCTGGCGCATTTGCGTTGTCATTGATCGTGATTCCGGTAGTGGTGCGCACAACTGATGACATGCTCAAGCTCGTACCGGACAGCTTGCGCGAGGCCGCAGTCGCGCTTGGCGCTCCTGCCTGGAAGATGATTGTGTTTATTTCCTACCGTGCGGCGCGCGCCGGCATCGTCACCGGCATTCTGCTCGCAGTCGCCCGCATCAGCGGCGAGACGGCGCCGCTCCTGTTTACTGCACTCAACAACCAATTCTGGTCTTTGAATCTCAACCAGCCGACCGCTAACTTGCCCGTCGTCATATTTCAATTTGCAATGAGTCCCTACCCTGACTGGCATCGCCTTGCCTGGGGCGGGGCCATTCTCATTACGCTTGGTGTGCTGGGGCTCAACATACTTGCGCGCGCGATGTTCAGACGATGATGTCCGCAACGCTCGCTAACACGGAAAGGCGCATGAGCCAACAAGTGCAATTTGATAACCCGAAGCTCAAAGTCAACGACTTGAATTTCTACTATGGCAAGTTCCAGGCGATCAAGCAGGTGTCGATGGACATTTGTGCGAACAAGGTTACTGCATTCATTGGTCCCTCAGGCTGCGGCAAGTCGACCTTGCTGCGCACGTTCAACCGCCTTTATGAGCTTTATCCGGGGCAGCGCGCGGAAGGCGAAATCCGGCTCGACGGCGACAACATCCTCGACCGCAAACAGGACATCACACTCTTGCGTGCGAAGGTCGGCATGGTGTTTCAGAAACCGACGCCGTTTCCCATGTCGATCTACGAAAACATCGCATTCGGCGTACGCTTGTATGAGCGTCTGAGCCGGGGGCAGATGGAAGAGCGCATCGAATGGGCGCTCACCAAAGCCGCACTGTGGAAGGAAGTGAAGGACAAGCTCAACCAAAGCGGTACCAGTCTTTCCGGCGGGCAGCAGCAGCGGCTGTGCATTGCCCGCGGTATCGCAATCAAACCGGAAGTGCTGCTCCTCGATGAGCCATGTTCAGCGCTCGACCCGATCTCCACGGCGCGCATCGAGGAGCTCGTGCACGAATTAAAAGAGGACTACACCGTAGTGATCGTTACGCACAACATGCAGCAGGCGGCGCGCGTGTCCGACTATACTGCGTATATGTATCTCGGCGAGCTGATCGAGTACGGCGCAACCAACAATATCTTCATCAAGCCCAAGCGCAAGGAAACAGAAGACTATATAACCGGCCGGTTTGGTTGAGGCCGACAGGAGCACAAGAATGGCGCAAACCGAACATTCCCTGAAGCAGTACGATCTTGACCTGGAGGGATTGCGCTCGCGGGTCCTTGAGATGGGCGGTCTGGTCGAATCACAAATCCTGGCGGCCATTAACGGCCTCATGTCCGGTGATATTCGTGCGCTCGATGCGGTCGTCGCAGAAGACCATCGTGTGAATGCGCTGGAAGTGAGCATCGATACCGATTGCAGCCATCTGATCGCGCGCCGCCAACCGGCAGCCGGTGACTTGCGGATGGTGCTCGCGATCATCAAGATCGTGACGGATCTCGAGCGCATCGGCGACGAGGCCGCGAAAATTGCGCGCATGGGCAAGCAGAGTCAGGCACATCCGCGGCTGCCGCGCGCGCCAACAGCTCCGATCCAGCATGTTGGAGACATTGCCCTCGGCATGCTGCGTAAAGCGCTGGACGCGCTGGCACGCCTTGATACCGTTGCTGCCGCGTCAATCGTGCGTGAAGATTTTGCGATCGATCAAGAGTTTCTTGCGATCGTGCGTCAGCTCATTACATTTATGATGGAAGATCCGCGCACTATAACTGAAGCACTTGAGATCTTGTGGATCGCTAAAGCGATCGAGCGCATCGGTGATCATGCCAAGAACATGGCGGAGCAGGTTATTTACATCGTCAAAGGCACGGATGTGCGCCATACGACCGTCGAAGAGCTCGAGCGCGAAGCACTAAATTAACAAGGCATGTTAATGGGCAGCGAGATACTCGTCGTCGAGGATGAGCCGGCCATCCAGGAATTGATTGCCGTAAATCTCGAGCACGCCGGCCATCACGTGCAGCGCGCACATAGCGCGAGTGAGGCAGATGCCTTGATACGGGATATCAGACCGGATCTCATCCTTCTCGACTGGATGTTGCCGGACCTTGCCGGTACTGCGCTCGCGCGCAGGCTGCGCGCGGACGCGCGCAGTAAAGACATCCCCATCATCATGTTGACAGCCCGTGCGCAAGAACATGACAAAGTGGAGGGGCTCGATGCCGGTGCGGATGACTACATCACCAAGCCGTTTTCTATCAAGGAGCTGCTCGCCCGCATCAAAGCAGTTCTGCGGCGCCGCTCACCCCAGCTTACTGATGAACTGATCGAAGTCGCCGGTCTGCAGCTCGATCCGGCAGCCCACCGTGTGGCGTGCAATGAGACCCAACTCCACCTGGGCCCCACTGAATTCAAGCTGCTGCATTTTTTCATGACGCACCCCGAGCGCGTTTATAGCCGCATGCAATTGCTCGACCAGGTATGGGGCGATCATGTATTTGTCGAAGAGCGCACCGTCGATGTTCACATCCGGCGGCTGCGTCAAGCGCTTGAGCCCAGCGGCCACGATCGACTCATCGAGACAGTGCGAGGCGCCGGTTACCGGCTGCACGCTTGATTCCAGTTTGTGTGGAATTCCGGCGGGTAGGCACTGACAGCATCCTCGCGCTGCTAAACGCCGCTTGAATCACTTCCTCCTTCGCACCGCCTCGCTGGTCGCATTGATGGGGAGTGCTGCGTATGTAATTGGAATGGGCTTCGGCGCGACCGTCGGCTGGTCCGCGGGCGCTATCGGTGTTTTGGTGCTGCTCTTCCATCACGTAAGGCACATGCAGTTGCTCGCTGACTGGCTGCGGGAGCCGGACGCGGACAAGCTGCCGCTTGTCAGCGGAACGTGGGATTACATCTTTTCGCTGATCTATCGCTATGAACGGACTCGCGGCGCGGATTATCAACAGCTCGCCAAAGCGCTGGTCCGTTTTCGGCAGGCGGGCCGCGCGCTGCCTGACGGAGTAGTGATACTGAACGCGGACAACCGCATCGAATGGTGCAACGACACGGCGGAGATCCATTTTGACTTGAGCCTGGCGAAGGATGCCGGGCAGCCGGTCGCTAACCTTTTACGTCAGCGCGAATTTGTCGACTACATGGACAGCGGTGACTATTCGCATCCGCTGGTGCTGCGTCTGCAGCGGCGGGGCGGTGTGGTCCTTTCACTTCAGCTAATCCCATATGGTGATGCTCAGAAATTGCTGCTCTCAAGGGACATTACCCGCTTCGAGCGTCTGGAGAGCATGCGGCGCGATTTCGTAGCCAACGTGTCGCACGAGTTGCGCACCCCGCTCACTGTGTTATCGGGGTTTCTCGAGACGATCAGAGAGCTCAATCTCGACCCCCAGCGCTCGCGCGACTATATGAGCCTGATGGCCGAGCAGAGCAAACGCATGCAGCATATCGTGGATGACTTGCTGGCCCTCTCCACGCTCGAATCGGCCCCCAGCCCGCCTCTTGATGAACGTATTGCTATGATGCCGCTCCTTGAGCGGATACGCGCCGAAGCCAGCGCCTTGAGCGCTGGACATCACCGCATCGTGCTCGAAGCGGAGGGCGGCTTCGATGTACTTGGTGCTGAACGCGAGGTTGCCAGCGCATTCAGTAATCTTGTCAGCAACGCCATTCGTTACACGCCCGACGGCGGCGAGGTAAAGCTCATTTGGCGTGCCTGCGCGGACGCTGCGGAATTCGCAGTAGAGGACACAGGAATCGGGATAGCGCCCGAACATATCTCGAGGCTCACCGAACGCTTCTATCGCGTGGACCGGGGCCGCTCGCGTGAAACCGGCGGCACCGGACTTGGGCTTGCGATCGTAAAGCACATCCTGACGCGGCATCAGGCCACACTTGATATTCGCAGCGAGCCTGGCAAGGGCAGTCACTTCGCTGCGCGCTTTCCCGCGAGGCGTATCGTGCGGGCGGCGGCTTCAGCGAGTAGCGCCTCGAAACAGATGAAAGGCTAAGTGCATCGCGCTTGGCGTGCGCTTAATACCGGTTCACCTTTCGACGCCGGACGATACCCGGGAAAGAATGAAAGGAGCGCTTAGGAAACCCTGGCGGCGGCGTGCGGTGAGCAACTATCCGAAACCCGACAAGGTTTGTCATCATCGACCTATAACTTGTGAGGCAGCGTCCGACTTTCTGTGATATTCGTCTGGTACTGGGACTGTGCGGCCGCCTAAGACCGCTATGGAACAAGGAGGTGTGATGATCGCCGACCTCATACGCAGTTGCAAAACTGAAGCCGCCGTTTACTTATTACTCACCGACTACATAGAAACAATGCGCCGTCATCAGAATGGCTGTAGGTTGCGGCTGTTAGTGACCAGGCTGCCGATCGGCGGCCGGTCAGACGTCGCGCAACGTTTTCGCCACCTTATCTCTGCACTCCTCGAGCCGTCGAGCAAGATCGATCAGTCCGCACTTATTGTCATCATCGAAGCGCTCCGCGCATTTGGCGCCGCGGTCTGTCAACTGACGATGCTCGATGTAGAGAGCATCACGTTGCCTGAGCTCAGAGTACGCGCACGCTGCATAGTCGTTCAGCAATCCGGTCGAGAACGACACAGGTGTGAGCGCATTGCGCCCGGATTCTCGCGGGTTGGTCGGTGCAGAAGGAGGTTGCACTCGCGGATCCATTGTTTGTGGACCCTTCATGGCAAAGATGGCCTGCGTTTATCAGCGTTTGGCACGCCGGCATCGTGGCTGCTTTTTCTAATGAGACAGCGGCATAAATTCGAATGCGCATCTCATTCCCATTAACGAGACTATGCGGGTGTTCGCCTTGCCTTCGCGGTAGACTGTCTCAACCCAGAGACGCGATTTCCGCATGGCGATCCGCACAGTCCCGCCCCGGTCACAAGTTCCGCCGAATGCCCTCCGCATCCGGTTCGATGCATTCGAATTGGATGAAGCGAATGCGCTGTTGTTGCACGCCGGGGAGCCCATGAATCTCGCACCGACTCCATTTGCAGTGCTTTGTGCGTTGGCGCGGCAACCGGCGAACCTGCTTACCAAAGAGGCGTTGCTGGACAGCGTATGGGGACATCGGTTTGTCAGCGAATCAGTATTGAAGACCGCGATCAGCGACTTGCGCTCTGCGCTAAAGGATGATCCGCGCAAGCCGCGCTTGATCGAGACCGTATCGCGGAAGGGGTATCGCTTCATCGCAAAGCCCGCGCCAATCGCGCACATCACCGGGCCTGCGGCCGTGCCAGCATCTTCGCGCGACCCGGCCTTCATCGGCCGCGGCGAAGCGTTGTTATGCCTGCAGCAGGCATGGGATCTAGCGTGCAGCGGGAAACGCGCTATCGTCTGGGTCGCTGGAGAACCGGGTATTGGCAAGACGATGCTGATCGAGCAGTTCGCCGCGGCGCTTGGTGATGCCGCGGTCGCACGCGGTCAGTGCGTAGAGCATTATGGTAGCGGCGAACCCTACTTACCGGTACTCGAGGCAATTGCGGAGCTTTGCCGCACCGACCCGACGCTGTCCGCGCTACTCCGCCAAGTGGCACCGACGTGGCTGCTGCAGATGCCCTGGCTGAGCACGGCTGAAGAGCGCGATGCGCTGCGCAGGGATCTTGCAGGCGTCGCGCCCGAACGCATGGCACGCGAAATGGGCGAGGCACTCGACCGCTACAGCGAACGCCGGCCCTTGTTGCTGGTGCTCGAAGACCTGCATTGGAGCGACACCGCCACCGTCCACCTGCTCGACTTCATTGCACGCAGGCGACGCAGCGCACGGCTGATGTGCCTCGGGAGTTTCCGTATTAGCGAAGTGGTTGCCGCCGAGCATCCGGTGAATTCACTGCGTCATGAACTCCGCGTGCATCGCTTGTCGCAGGAAATCATGCTCGATCCGTTCTCGGAGGCCGATGTCGGCGAGTTCGTCAAGCAGCGGGCGCCTGCACTCGCTGAGAATGAGGTGTTCGTGCGCTCGCTGCACGAGCGCACTGACGGAGTGCCGCTGTTTCTCTCGGCGGTCATGGAAGAAGTCATGTCGCGCGAGTCCACTGAAAAGGACAGCGAATCAGTAGACGGCGCGATCGCGCTCCGCGCCGTACCCGAAAATCTTGCGGCCATCATTGACCACTACATCGCGAAGCTCGAGAGCATGCAGCGCCACGTGTTGTCGGCAGCGGCGACTTTCGGCATGGAGTTCTGCGTGACCACGATCGCCGAAATGATCGAGCAGGACGTTTCGAAGGTCGGCGAAATCTGCGACGGCCTCGCGCGCCAGCACCTATGGCTCGTACACCCACGCGATCGGGCGAGCGGCGACGTACCCGAACAGCCGTACACATTCAGGCATGCGCTTTTTCGGCAAGTGTTGTACGAGAGAACGCCGGCCTCCGTTCGTGTTGAGTCTCACCGCACGATCGGCCGCCTGCTCGAGCGCGAGCGGTCGCGCGGGACCATCGTCACGGCGGCCGAAATCGCTTCTCACTTCGAACGCGCGCGCGAGTTGGCGACCGCTTTGCGTTACTACCTCGAGGCCGCTGAATCCGCGCTTGCCAACCTGAGCCCGGCAGAATGCATGACGCTGAGCGAGAAAGGCTTGAGCCTGCTGCAGCATGTCGCTGACAGCGTCGAGCGAGCTTCCATGGAAATCTCATTGTCGACGCTCCAAGGTATCGCGGCAAGTCACGTCTTGGGGATTACCGAAGACGCGCAGGCAGCGTTTCAGCGCGCGTACAAGCTGCTCGGGCAAGTGCCCCATCATGCGATGCGCCGCCGCCTCGTGCATGGTTTCGGTTTCGTGCTTTGGCTGCGCGCGCATTACGCAGAGGCGCTCGCTGTCGCCGATCAGGCAGAAGCACTCTCGACCGACCTGAACGACCCGGTGCTGCTGATTGTGGCATGCGTTACGCACGGCGAAGTCGACCAACTGCAGGGCCGGTCAAGCTCGGCACGCAGGTGGATCGAGCGCGGGCTTGCGCTGATCGACACCGTAGATTCGCCGGCCGGCGAAACTTTCGTCGCCGATCCAAAAGTTACGCTGCTCGGTCTGCTCGCACTGCAGTTGCTTCCGCTCGGATTAATCAAGCAGGCGCGCGCCAGACTGGAAGAAGCTCATGCAAGGGCGCAAAAGCTTGCACAGCCCATGACCCGCCTGGTCGCGCTTTGGATCGACGCATTGTTCGAAATACGGCTGGACCATCCCGAAAACGTCCGTGCGCTTGCAGCAAAGATGCAAGCCCTGGTCGACGAATTCTCGCTTGGGCAAGGCAGGACCGCCTGCCGCTGGTTTGCCGGCTGGGCCGAGGCGCGGCTCGGCGATCCGCTCGAAGGTTATCGCCAGATCCGCGAAGCGCACGATGAAAACGCTCAATTAGGCATGCGCGCCGGCGAAAGCGAGACGCTCGGATATGCGGTCGAAGCGCTCGTGCTCGCGAAAAACTGGCACGCGGCGGCAATGGAGCTCGAGCAGGCGCTGGCGATTGCGGACGCGCGTGCCGAAGGCGTTTATCTACCGCAGTTGTTCCTGCTCCAAGCGTCAATGGCACGCGCGCAGGGTAATGCTGCCGACAGCGAGCGCTCGATCCGACGCGCTCTCGACGAAGCGCGCGCACAAGAAGCGCCGTGGCATGAACTGGTGGCTCTGACTGAACTATGCATCAACAAGCACGCGACCGCTGAAGAACGCCGCACCTTGAGCAAACTGATCGCGCAGTTGCCCGAAGCAGCAGAGACTGCTGCGCTCAAAAAAGCGCGCGCCTGTCTGCAAGCCGGGAAACATGCTTAGCTGACCCAGGCGTCGCGGCGGTTTCTCGCTGCACTTCCAGTTCCTGCACGCGCTGCTCCCACAGTTCGCGCGTGAGGGTCAGCGCGACCGGACCGATGACGAGGCCGATCAGGCCGAACGCTTCGAATCCGCGCAGACAAGCCATCAGCACCCACACGAAAGGCAGCCGGGTGCCATCGCGCGCGACAGCCGGGCGCACCACCTTGTCGCCTGCAAACAAGATAACCGTCCCGACCCCGAGCACCAGCGCCGCAGAACTACCGGCGCCGCTCACGGACAACTGCAGCGCAAGGGCAACGACCGCCAGATAACCGAGAAACGGTACGAGCGCAAGCGCGCCGGTGATCGCAGCCCACACGCCGGCGTGCTGGACAGCAGCGGTGGAATAAGCGATCCACGCCGCCGCGCCGTCGAACAGACCTACGACGAGCATGCTGTCCACTGACGCGCGCAATGCGCACGTTGCCAGCTGAAGATACGCTCCTGCACGCTCGCCGAGACGCTCGCGGAGCACGCACCTTAATTCATGTGCAATCGACTCGCCGTGATCGTATAGAAAAAACAGCGTGAGGATTGCGAATGCAATGATGAAACCGTGCCGGCCCATGAACTGCCCGAGCGATTGTGCCCAGTTGAGCAACTGCGCGGGCTGCATGCGTTCTACGCCCGCGGCAAACGCCGGGCTGCGACAACTCGAACTGCCAACGCTCACTCAACCAATGACCCGCGAGCGGCAACTCTTGTTAGCCACTGAGGCGCCGCACTGCCGTTTTGATCGGCAGCCGCGATATCCCGCAACAACGCGTTCGCTTCAACGAGCAGCGCACCTGCCGCAAACATCATCGGCGCGAGAACGAAAACCGTGATGAGTACGGTAAACAGCAGCGGCGCCGCGGTGCAGCCGAGGCGTGCCCGAGCCGGCGCTGCAAAACGGCTGTATAGCGGCCAGCTCGCGACGGCGGTTACGCACGCAATCACGAGCGACGGCAGAAAAACGCGCAGCACGAGAATCGACAACGCGACGATTAGCGCGCCGTAGAACCACGCTGTAGAAATTTTGATATTCATCGTCGCATCCTCAAAACCAGCTGCCATACGGCGCGCGAACGGGAAGCGTCGCTGCCGCCGGGTCACAGCCATCCTAAGCAAGCGTGCCTTGCGAGTCGTCAGAAAATGGTCGCCGTTCGGTCATTTGCCGCCATGCCATGGATTTGCGCCTATTTGTCCGCTGCCGCCCGACGCTGTTCGCACAATCGCAATCGCGACCAAATCCGGACGTTTCGCTGACGACTCGCCGCCTGCGCGGGGCTAATGTGTGCCCATGCAGATTTCAACGAAGGAGCACCAGATGACAGTTCCTCAGACAGTCGGCGTTATTGGCGCCGGAATCATGGGCGCCGGCATTGCGCAAACGTGCGTGACTGCCGGTATTCCGGTTGCGCTGATCGACATCGATGATAAGCGCGTCACAGGCGCTCGTCAGAGTGTGGCCGGCGCTTTGGACAAGCTGGTTCACAAGGCCAAACTTTCCGCTCCTGAACGCGATGCCGCGATCGCGCGTCTGCGCGGCACAACAGCGTACGCAGAACTGCGCGGCTGCGAATTCATCATCGAAGCAGCAACGGAAAGCGAAGCGCTTAAAGTCCAACTGCTGAGGAAGATCGACGAAGTCATCGATGCACGCACCGTCGTCGCCACGAATACTTCCTCGATTTCGATCGCCAAGCTCGCCGCGGTCATGAAGCGTCCGGCAGCCTTCGTCGGCCTGCACTTCTTCAATCCGGTTCCGGTCATGGGGCTGGTCGAAGTGGTTACCTGCCGGCATACGGCCTCGGCGACCGTGGATGCAGCGGTCGAACTTGCGAAGCGCCTCGGCAAAACGCCGGTCCTCGTAAACGATTCTCCGGGTTTCGTCGTGAACCGGCTCTTGTGCCCGATGCTAAACGAAGCGGTATTCGCATACAGCGAATCAGTCGCAAGCGCCCGCGACATCGATGAAGCAATGAAACTCGGCTGCAATCATCCGATCGGTCCCCTGGCGCTATGCGATCTCATCGGACTCGATGTCGTGCTCGCCATCATGGAAGTTCTGCATCGCGATTTCGACGACGCGAAATACCGGCCGGCGCCACTGCTGAAAGAAATGGTAGCGGCGGGCCATCTCGGCCGTAAAACCGGACGCGGCTTTTTTGAATACGGCGCTCGCAATTAATGCTTGCAAGCCACTTATTGCCAATAAAGGAAAAACGTATGAGCAATCCACTGCATCAAGTCCCGCAGGTCTGCGACGTTTCAACGAAGGTCGCGGAAGTGTTGAAAAGCCGCATTGAGGGCGCGGTGGAGCGCTACAGCGAGCGCGCGAAGAAAGCCACTTCCGGCCAGCTCGCGAATCCGACAGCGACGCCGCTTGCGGCGTCAGATGCATGGACGCAGGCCGTCGAATATGTCGTCGATTGCGCTCAGCGCTCTGTTCTCTTCTGCGACATGCTGCGCGAACGCGGCAATAACTTCGTCGAGCACGAGCGGCAGGGATTGCCACCCGTGCTGCACTTCGATCACGAGATGATCATGGACGGCCGCACGTTTGCGCGTCCCGTCAATTACGCGCTGCTGCGCATCGTTCCTCCGCACGGCGTCACGGTCGACGCCGCGCGACGCCCGTATGTAATCATCGACCCGCGCGGCGGGCACGGTCCCGGCATTGGCGGATTCAAGGACGACTCCCAAGTGGGTGTCGCGCTGCGCGAAGGCCATCCCGTTTACTTCGTGACTTTTTTTCGCGAACCCGAGCCCGGACAAACGTTGATCGACGTCTGCGAGGCGGAACGCCAGTTTGTAAAGAAAGTGCGCGAGCTCCATCCGCACGCCGCAAAGCCGGCGGTTGTCGGCAACTGTCAGGCAGGTTGGGCCGCCATGATGCTGGCGGCGGCCAACCCCGACGACACCGGCCCCATCGTGATCGTCGGCGCGCCAATGTCGTATTGGGGCGGCGCGTGGCGCGAAGGCGAAGGTGACAATCCGATGCGCTACGCCGGCGGTTTGCTTGGAGGCGCGTGGCTCGCATCGCTCGCGTCCGATCTTGGCGCCGGCAGATTCGATGGCGCGTGGCTCGTGCAAAATTTCGAGAACCTGAATCCCGCCAACACGTTCTGGAACAAGTACCTACAACGCGTTCGCGAACATCGACACCGAGAAGGCGCGCTTTCTCGAATTCGAACGCTGGTGGGGCGGCTATTTCCTGCTGAATCGCGAAGAGATCGAGTGGATCACCCAGAATCTTTTCGTCGGCAACAAGCTATGGTCAGGTGCCGTCAAAGCGGGGACCGGCAGCGCGCTCGACTTGCGGAAAATAAAGGTGCCGATCGTTTTGTTCGCTTCGCTCGGCGACAACATCACCCCGCCGCAGCAGGCGTTCAACTGGGTAGCGGACGTTTACGGCAGCACAGAGGAAATCAAATTAAGTGGCCAGACGATCGTCGGCCTCATGCATGAAGACGTCGGCCACCTGGGAATTTTTGTATCCGGAAAGGTCGCCAGGAAAGAGCACGCGCAGATCGTCTCGGTTCTGAAGTCGATCGAGGCACTGCCCGCAGGCCTTTACGGAATGCAGATCAAGGAGCGCAAATCGAACGGCGGCGAGGCCGAGTACGACGTCAGTTTCGTCGAGTTGCGCCTGGAAGATGTCGCGGCCCGGCTCAACCGCTACAAGCGCATGGACGAAAAACCGTTCGAGGCGATGCAAGTTGTGTCGGAATTCAATCAGCGCGCCTACGAACTCTTCGGCCGGCCGGTCGTGCAGGCTCTGGCTACTGAAGAGGGCGCCAAACTGTCGCGCGCGATACACCCGTTGCGCGCACAACGATGGGCCTTATCGGACTTGAATCCTTGGGTTTGGTGGCTATCGCCCACCGCGCGGACAGTGGCAGAGAATCGCCGCACTGCATCACCCGAGAACTACATGCGCAAGCTTGAGTCGACGGCGTCCGAGCTGCTCAGCGCTTCGCTCGACTGCTATCGCGCGCTGCGTGACGCGTTCGGCGAAGCCGCCTTTTTCCAGATCTACGGCAGCTTGTTCTCGCTGTCTGGAGGCGGCCAGCCCGCGCCAGATACGACCGAGCGGCCAGTTAATCCACGTGAGCTGCCATATGTGAAGACAGCGCTGGAGTCGATTGATAAAGGCGGATACCCCGAAGCGCTCGCGCGCGTTGCGTACCTCCTCGCGCACAAGGATGAGCCGCTCCCGCTCGCACGGCTGCACCTTGCGCACGAGCTTTTGGAAGAGTATCGCGAGCTGCTGCCGGAGCTGCCACCCGACGAAGTGCGCCGCATCGGCGGCCTGCAGGAGATCATCGCCCGCTACGAGCGCGAGCGCGCCGTCGAGACACTGCCACTGTTACTCCCCCGACGGGCGGACCGCGAGCGCCTGCTGACGCTGCTCGAGCGCATGCTGGCGGACACCCGCGTTCAGCGCATCGCGCCGAGCAAGGAACAGACAGCGATGCTGGCGCGAATCCGTGAGGTCCTCGGCGCGCCGCAGCGTCGCCAGTTGCGTGCCCCCGCCCCCTGATCCGTTGCACCGATCAAGGAACGCCAACCAACGCCCGACAATCTAGCGAGGAAAAAAGATGTCCTTCAACTCCGAACCGAAATATCCGAATCGCCGCGCGTACGTGCTCAAGTTGCGCAGCGACGCGAAGCCGGGCGCTATCACAGGCCGGCTCGAAAACCTGGCCACCGGCCGGCAGACGGAATTTGCCTCTGCCTCGCAGCTCCTGGACTCGATCGCCGAAGACATATCGGCCGGCGGCGACATATCCACAACATGAATGGTGACGTCATGACAACAGAAAGAACCGAATTTCCGATCGGCTGGTCGACGCAGGATCTCGAAGACGTCGACCGTGAAATCGCGCGGCTTGCAATGTTGTGCGAGATACGGCTTCTCGATCCGGGTGTAGTGCGTCGAGTGCTAAGAAAAGACGCATCCGTATGCGGCACCGCCAATTCTTCCGCTTTCTCGAAATTGCAGGGGCTTCTCATGCTGCATTTTGCCATACGCGACAAGTCGGCGAAGGCATTCGGTCAAGCGCATACCGCGCGCATCGAAGCCTACATTATCGAGCGACTGAAGAAATCATTTCTAATGCTATCGGAGAAGTTGCCGCGCGGATAAACGGATCGAGCAAAGGGAAAAAGGATGGATATCACTATGATCAGCGCGCTCTCGGGAGTATTGGGGTCGCTCGTGGGCGGCTCGGCGACGATTGCGACGGCATGGGTCACCCAAAAGACACAGAGCAAGCGCGAGTTGATTCAGCGCGAGATTCGCAAGCGCGAGGCACTGTATGGCGAGTTCATTGGCGAATGCACGAGGCTGCTGGTCGACGCATATACGCACATGCTCGAAAAGCCGGAAGTCGTGCTGTCGGCATATTCGTTGATCAATCGTATCCGCTTGTGCGCATCTCAGCCGGTGCTGGCCGAGGCTGATCGCTTGATGAGGCGCATCACCGATCAATATTTCGCCCGCAACCTGACATTCGACGACATGCGCACGCTAACGCACTCGCCCGATCCAGACCCGCTCAAGCCGTTCGGCGACGTGTGCCGCGCTGAGCTTAAATCCATGCGCGCCGCGCTTTAACCGACAGGCGACCTCGACGTTTCGCTCACAGCTCAGGATTAAACGGCGACCGAATCACGACGTTTCACTGACGACTTCTTCATCGATGTCAATTTATCCTGATCACATCGATTCTCATCACCCCTTAAAAGCCATGACCTCATTCAAAGTCTGTAACGGATACCTTACGCCGCCGAAGCGGGGTTCGCGCTCCGGCGGGAAAGCGTCGCCATCGGTTTCTTACTTTGTCATTGCCGCTCTGGTTCTCGTCCTCACAACAGCGTGCTCGACCCCTGTGTTGGAGCAATCGGTCGACGTCCCTCCAAAGTATGCGGCGGTGGCTGCATCGAGCGATGAGCCCGAAGCCGCGTGGTGGGAAAGCTTCGGCGATCCGGTCCTCTCGGAGTTGATCAAGCGTGCCGCGCGCGAAAACCGCGATGTGAAGATTGCCGCGGAACGCGTCCGGGCCGCCCGCGCCGCCGAAACGATCAGCCGTTCGGCGCTGTTTCCCAGCATCGGGATAAGCGCTACCGGATCCGATTACAGGACCGGCTTTGATGCGGCGACGCGCCAGAGCGTGCCGTCGGCAGCGAATATCAAAAGCGCTACCGCCGGCGTAAACGTCGCATGGGAACCGGACATTACCGGGCGGCTGAGCAGCGGCGCGACGGCCGCCTCGGCGGATACGCTCGCCGCGGCATACGGCGCGCGCGGCGTGCGTCTGCTCGTCATGACCGACGTCGCGACGAGCTACTTCACACTCGTCGGCGCATTGCGTCAGCTCGAGACGGTGCGTGCGATCGCGGCGGCGCACGATGAAACGCTGCGCCTCGTCACCGCCCGCGAGCGCGCAGGGCTCGCGACGGCCTTCGACGTCGAGCGCGCGCAGACCGACGCTTCGCAAGCGCACGCGGCGATACCGCCGCTCGAGACGCTCGCTGCATCGTCGCGGCACCGTATCGCGGTGCTGACTGGAGATCAGGCTTTCCACGCCGACGCCATCAAACCGTGGAGCGGCAACGTGACCGCACCGGTTGTGCAGACGGGGCAGCCCGCCGCCCTCCTCGAGCGCCGGCCCGATTTGCTTGCGGCCAAAGCGCAGCTCGATGCCGCGAACGCCCGTCGCCGGCAGGCAAAGGCTGAATATTTTCCGCGCCTTTTGCTGGGTGCGGCATTCGGCGGCACCGGCACCGAGCTCAACGGTATGAGTATCGGCAGTGCACGCTTCACCAACGTGATCGGCCTGCTCGCGATGCCGATCTTCAACGCCGGGCGCACCGAGGCGATCAACATCCAGGCGGAGAGCGCACAGTCGGAAGCGCTGCTCCGTTACGAGCACAGCATCGTGCGCGCGCTCGAAGATGTAGAAAACGCGCTCGTCTCACTGCAGGACGAGCGGCGCCGCTCGCAGACGCTGAATAACGGGGCCGCTTCCGCCGAATCCGCGCTGAGTCGTGCCCAATCGCTGTACGACCGCGGGCAGATCGATTTGCTGCCGCTCCTCGATGCTCAGCGTGTCCGCCTCAATGTCAGCCTGAGCGCTAACGACAGCAATACGCAGTTGCTGCTTGACGCGGTTCAACTCTATAAAGCGCTCGGTGGCGGCTGGCAATTTTTTGAGCCGACGACCGGAAGCGCTGAGCGAAATCCAAATTCATGAAATTTACGAAAGAGAGATGACGATGAAAACCTTTTCTTGCGCGGCGTTGCTCGCCGCTCCCATCGCCGGCCTGCTCGCCGCCTGTGGTCCGGCTGTTCCGCCGGCCGAACCGATGCGCCCGGTGCGCACGGTCGAACTGCGCTATGACGGCGCCCAGGACGCCAACCGCTATGTCGGGTACTGTGCAGGCTCGTCACGAAGTGGAACAGGCGTTTCGCGTCGGCGGCAAAGTGGCGCAGCGCAAGGTCGATGTCGGCCAGGCCGTTCACGAGGGCGATGTCATTGCAGTGCTCGACGACACCGATTACCGTCATGCCGAGGAAGCTGCGCGCCAGCAACTGGTCGCGGCGCAGACGGCGGCGCGGCAAGCCGAATCCGACCGCCAGCGGCTCGAAGCATTGAAGCGCGACGGTTCCGTGAGCGTAGCGGATGATGAGCGCGCTCGCAGCGCGGCCCAGCAGTCAAAGGCCGCCGCTGACGCGCAGGCGCAGCAGCTCGAGCTCGCGCGCAACCGGCTCGCTTACACAGTGCTCCGAGCACCGCGCAGCGGTGTCGTCACGGCGGTCCGGTTCGAGGTCGGACAGGTCGTCCCGGAGGGGCAGTCGGTCGTCTCGATCGCGGCCGAAGGCGAGCCCGAGATCGTGGTCGATGTTCCGGAAGACCACCTCCTCTGGTTCAAGGCAGCTCGGTATCGTGCCTCACTCGCCTCCGCGTCCGACCGCGTGTTCGACGTCGTGCTGCGCGAGCTCTCGCCGCAGGCGGTGGCACAGACCCGAACGTATCGCGCCCGCTTGAAGCCGCGGACGCCGATGCCACTGCCGCTCGGCGGGACTGCCACACTCGTCGCAGAGCGCGCGGCGTCCGATCAGCAGACAGCGGTAATCCCGGCAAGTGCGATCACCCAGGATAAGGGCGCACCGGCGGTGTGGATCGTACGTCGCACCGGCACCGAGGCTGCTGGAACAGTCGAACTCGCCCCTGTCACAGTCAAGGGGTATCGCAATGAGGACGTGCTCTTGTCCGGCCCCGCAGCCGGTTCCCTCATCGTGACCGCCGGCGTCCAAAAGATGGCGCCCGGAAAACGCGTCGCCCTGCCCGATCTTGCGGCGACTGCAACGATCAAGGAGGCGAAGCGATGAAATCGTTCAACCTGACCGAATGGGCGTTGAACCATCGCGCCATCGTGCTCTTTCTCATCCTCGTGATCGGGCTGGGCGGCATGTTGAGTTTCACCAGGCTCGGCCAGCTCGAAGACCCGAATTTTTCCGTGCCGTCCATGAGCATCGTCGTCATGTGGCCCGGCGCGACTGCGCAGCAGATCCAGGACGAGGTGCTCAACCGGATGGAAAAGAAGTTCGAGCAGCTCGACCACTTCGAGAAGGTCAAGACCTACGCACGGCAGGGTTACGGTGGCATGATCCTCAGCGTCGTCGGCGGCACTTCGAAGGCACAACAGCGCGAGGCCTGGTACCAGGCGCGCAAGAAATTCAGCGACGTCAAGAACGACTTGCCCGAAGGCGTCATCGGTCCAATGTTCAACGATGAATTCGGCGACGTGACCGGGCTCCTCTACGCGCTAAAGGGCGACGGCATCAGTCATGCCGAGCTTTCCGACACGGCGGAAGACCTCAAGCGGCGGCTTCTCAAAGTGCCGATGGTCAAGAAAGTGGACGTCTACGGCAAGCAAGCGAAGAAAGTGTACATCGAGTTTTCACACCAGAAGCTCGCCGCGCTTGGCATCACGCCGCTGATGATTGCGGAGAGCCTGCGCAATCAGAACAGCCTGATGGCAAGCGGCCAGATCGACACCAGCGGCGACCGGGTCATGGTCCGCGTGAGCGGCCAGTTCACCAATCTGGAAGAAATCCGCAGCGTGCCGATCGCCGCCGGCGGACGGCTCATCAAGCTCGGCGACTTCACGACGATCACGCGCGGGTACGAAGACCCGCCTACGTATACGGTGCGCCACAACGGGCAGCAAGTGCTGATGCTCGGCATCGTGATGACCGACGACGGCAACATCGTCGACCTCGGCAAAGCACTCCAGCAGACGGTCGCCCACCTCGAGACCGAGCTGCCTCACGGCATCGAGCTCGAGCGCGTCGCCGATCAGCCGACCGTCGTCAGCGAATCGATCTGGGAATTCGAACGCTCTCTGATGGAAGCGCTCGCGATTGTCCTGGTCGTCAGCCTCCTAAGTCTCGGCTTCCGCACCGGCATCGTCGTCGGACTCTCAGTGCCGATCGTGCTCGGCGGTGTTGCGCTCGTCATGTTGGCGATGGGCTGGAACCTGGAGCGCATTTCGCTCGGGTCGCTCATTATCGCGCTCGGCCTCCTGGTGGACGACGGCATCATTGCCGTTGAGATGATGGTCGTCAAGATGGAGGAGGGCTGCGACCGGCTTAAGGCGGCCGCTTTTTCTTATGCGTCGACCGCGATGCCGCGGCTCACGGGTGCGCTGATCACGGTCGCCGCATTCATGCCGGTCGGCTTGTCGAAATCCACAACCGGCGAATATGCAGGCGGCATCTTCTGGATCGTCGGGACGGCCGTGGTGTTGTCATGGTTCGTCTCCGGGGTGATCACACCCTACCTCGCGGTCAAGATGCTGCCGAAGGATTTCGGCAAGCAGAATCATGGCGCCGATCCGTACGCAACGCCGTTTTACCGCAAGCTGCGCGGCTTCATCGACTTCGCGCTCGCGCGCCGCTGGTGGGTCATCGGTGCAACCGTCGCCGCGCTCGGCGTTGCGATCCTCGCCGCACCGCTTGTGCCGCAGCAGTTTTTCCCGAACAGCGATCGCCCCGAGCTCATCGTCGAATTGCGGCTGAAGGAAGGCTCGTCATTTGCCGCGACGACCGAGCAGGTCAAAAAAATGGAAGCGGTCTTTGCGAAGGATGAGGACATTCGCTTCTTCACCGCCTACACGGGCGCCGGCCAGCCGCGGTTCTATCTCGCGCTCGATCCGGAGTTGCCGAACCCGGGCTACGCCGCATTCATCGTCATGACGCGCGGCCTCGAGGCACGTGAACGAGTGCGCTCGCGACTGATGGCCAGCGTAGACGAGCAGTTCCCGGGCGTGTGGGTCCGGGTTACGCGTCTCGAGCTCGGACCGGCAGTCGGCTACCCCGTCCAGTTCCGGGTGGTCGGTCCGGATACGCAGAAAGTGCGCGAGATCGCGCGCGAGGTCGAAGCGGTGGTCGCCGCGAGTCCGAAGGTGCGCGATGTTCAGCTCGACTGGAACGATCCGGTTCGCACGATGCGGATTGACATCGACCAGGACAAAGCGCGCGCGCTTGGACTGGCGCCGGCCGATGTGGCGCTCGTGACTCAGACCGTCATGAACGGCGCGACGCTCTCGCAGTTGCGCGAGCGCGAAGACCTGATCGATATCGTCGCACGCGCCGTACCGTCGGAGCGGCTCAACGTCGATACCCTGAAGGACATCGATCTCTACACGCGTCAGGGCACAGTCGTGCCGCTCTCGCAGGTGGCGCGCGTCAGGGCCGAGCTCGAAGAGCCGGTGCTATGGCGGCGCAATCGCGACATGGCGATCACCGTTCGTGCGGACGTGCAGGATGGGGAGCAGGGCGTATCGACAACGCAATCAATTCTGCCGCAGTTAAAGCCCATCGAAGCGAAGCTGCCGTTCGGTTATCGCATCGACGTCGGTGGTGCAGTCGAGGAGAGCGAGAAGGCGAACCGCGCGCTTGCGGCCGTTGCACCGATCATGCTGATCACTATTCTCACCATCCTCATGCTCCAGCTGCAGAGTTTCTCGAAGATGTTCATGGTGTTTCTCACTGCGCCGCTCGGATTGATCGGCGTGGTTGCCGCGCTGCTCGTCTTCCATGCGCCGCTCGGGTTCGTTGCAATCCTGGGGATCACCGCACTCTCCGGGATGATCATGCGCAATTCGGTGATCCTGGTCGATCAGGTGCAGGCCGAAATCGACGCAGGTCGCGACACCTGGACGGCGATCGTCGATGCGGCCGTGCACCGGACGCGTCCCGTGATGCTGACCGCAGCAGCAACGGTACTCGCGATGGTTCCGCTCACTCGCAGCGTGTTCTGGGGGCCGATGGCGATCGCAATCATGGGCGGACTCACGGTTGCAACGTTGCTGACGATCTTCTTCGTGCCGGCGCTGTACGCAGCATGGTTCCGAGTTGAGCGCTCAGGTAGCAATAAACAGACAACCGGACAGCCTGTTTTAGCGGCGTAAACCTTCCGATAGCCAAGGAAAGTGCAATGGACCAGCCTGGAGACGGTCAATCCCGACCTGCCGTCTACGCTCGAAGCGGCGGTGCTATGAAGATGGCCGACCGAAAACAGATCACCGGCGCCATGCTGCCCGTCCAAGCGGGCAATAACGGTGCGCCTATGCGGGCGCTGGTGCGTAACCGGACGCAGATTTTCCCATTGCTCCCAAGGTCTGCATCGCGATTCCTTTGCACTAGCTGCCGCTGATATCAGACTCCGGATGCGCCACCGCGTTGGCGTCGCTGTGTCGTCCATGAGCGTAGCCAAAGACAAGCGCGTACATAAGACAAACGAGCGCGAGTATGAGCGGAATGGCCCAAACGCCCAACACTATGAAGGCAGTGACCAGGAACGTTATCCATCCGGCCATGCATATCACGACAACAAAGAGGAGGAAGGGTCTCATATGAGGGATCGGGCCGCTACCCACGCAATGCCCGTGCCACAAAGCGGTCGTATGCTCTCCAGTCCTGGCGCTACGATGTTCCGTAGCACCGTGCAATAGATAGACTCGCTATCGCCAGAACGCGGTTCACACTTTGCTCGCTTGGCACGCACACTCAGTGCGCACATTCGACACGGATGCACCTTAAATTGGCACCGCACGTCGCAGCAGTCTTTGCAGTCAATGTCCGGGCGCGTTCCGAAGTATGGCAATAGGCGACCGCAGCAATGTGCTGCGCCACCTACTGATCTGACTGCCCTAATACGTTAACGGTCTCTAGGTCATCGGTTGTCTTACCGCTGCGCGATGCTGGTAAGAACATGCGAAGCACCAGAAGGCAAGTTAGCAAAAAAAGTTCAAAGATAACCGCTGGTGCATGACGGCCTAACGACGCGTATAGGAGCACTGCTCCCTCCCATACCGTCATAGCGTTTCCCCTTTTGTGCCTCTCACTCGTCACCACGGTGCGACCAGCGTGTCCAAGAGATGACGCCTGCCTCAGCGCCTGAGTCTGCAGGCCGCCCGGCTCGGACGCTCGAAAACTCCGAGCCTACGAAGGCAAGCAGTCTCAAATTCGTCGCCTCTCATAGTTATTAGTCCGTAAGTGAGCCGAAGCTGAAATGTACCGCGTGGACATTACGTAAATATGAAGGCGGCACACCGAATCAACGTGCTTGCTGATGATCCGCATTCTCGTAGCGGACGACAAGCACGCCGAAGTTCTGTAGCCCGGGCACCCAACCAAATTAAATTTTTGTTACTGCGGTGCCGGCGCGCGGACTGTCCCTAGAATTGCATAGTATGCGCAGAGGAAGTTATCTATACTGCGCACAGGCTGCATTGCTCGCGACACGCACATACTGATGAAGGACGGGCTCACACGACATGGCGGTTTATTCCACGGTCGCCGCAGTTGACCTCGGGTCAAACTCTTTCCACCTGCAGGTTGCGCGTGTCGTCGGTGATCAGATCTATCCATTGGATTCGTTGCGGGAACCGATCCGTCTTGGCGCCGGACTGAATCGCGAGAAGCGCCTCAATGAAGAATCGCAGCAGCGTGCGCTCGAATGCCTGAAGCGCTTTGGCGAACGCTTGCGCGGTTTCGACCTGCGAGGTGTGCGGGCGGTCGGCACCAATACGCTGCGTGTCGCGAAGAACGCCGCGGCATTCCTTAAAAGCGCCGAAGCGGCGCTTGGCTTCCCCATCGAAGTCGTGGCGGGCCGTGAGGAGGCGCGGCTCATCTACGTTGGCGTTGCACATAGCCTTCCTTTATCGAAGGACAAACGTCTCGTCGTCGACATCGGCGGCGGCTCGACGGAATTCATCATCGGGCGAGCCCTCAAGCCGCTGCGATTGGACAGTCTTTACATGGGCTGTGTGAGCTACAGCCTCAAGTATTTTCCGGACGGCAGGATTTCTAAGAGTGCGATGAAGCAGGCCGAACTTGCTGCGCGCAATGAATTGCAGACAATGGCGACGCGCTTCTCGCACGGGAACTGGCAGCAGGCGGTCGGATCATCGGGAACAGCGCGCGCCTTGTCCGAGATACTCCAGCTCAATGGATTGTCGGCCACGGGCATCACGCCGGACGGTCTGGACCGCTTGCGCACGGTGATGATAAAGGCAGGCGACGTGCAACGACTCGGTCTCGAAGGCCTGCGCAGCGATCGGCTGCCGGTTTTGCCTGGCGGCCTTGCGATCATGAGCGCCGCACTTGCAGAGTTGGGCATAGAATCAATGCTTGTAGCCAGCGGCTCCATGCGTCAGGGAATTCTCTACGATCTCCTGGGCCGCTTTCTGCACAAGGATATGCGGGACATCACCGTCTCGCAGTTCATGCAGCGCTATCACGTGGACTCGAAGCAAGCGCGGCGGGTGGCGAATTTTGCGCTAACGCTGTATCGCCGTTTCATCGGCGATGAAGAAGCGAGCGACGACGCCGCGCCGCATTACATCGCGTGGGCGGCGAAGCTGCACGAAATTGGAATTTCCGTCGCTTACAGCGGGTACCACAAGCATTCGGCATACATCGTGCAGAACGCGGACATGCCGGGCTTCTCGAGGATAGAGCAATGGCGGCTGGCGACGCTCGTGCTCTCGCATCGTCGAACGCTCAAGAAGCTATTTGCGGACTACGTCGAGCTGGTCGATTGGCGAATGGTCATGGCGTTGCGCTTAGCCGCGCTCATCTACCGCAGCCGCGCGGACATTCCATTGCCCGCCGTCGAAGCAAAAGTGAATGGCCGCACCCTGCGCTTGAATATCGACCGCGACTGGCTTGCGAGCAATCCATTGACGGTGACTGCCTTGCACGAAGAAATCGGCGATTGGGATGCGGCAGGCTTCAAATTAGATATCAGGTCCTTGCGCGAGCTCGAAGCGGGTATAGAAGCTCAGGCCGCATAGACGCCGCGAGCGTGGCGAGCGTAGCTTCTCAGCCAGGCGGGCTATTCGTGAGCAGCTCGAGCAGCAGCCTCTGAGGATGCAGTTTTTTGCTGCCTGTACGGTGCCGGTACGTGCCGTCCGAAGCCATGTCCCAGGCATCGCTTGTGCGATCGAAGAACGGCTTGAACGCTTCCCGTATGACGCGCTTCTTCAGGCGTCGATCCAGCACGGGGAAACAGATTTCGATCCGGCGGAAGAAATTCCGGTCCATCCAGTCAGCGCTCGACAGATATACATCCTCGGCGCCGCCATTATAAAAATAGAACACGCGCGAATGCTCGAGAAAACGTCCGAGCACCGAGCGCACGCGAATGTTTTCAGACACGCCGGCAACGCCCGGGCGAAGCGCACACACGCCGCGTATCAGCAACTCGATTTTCACGCCGGCTTGCGATGCCAGATACAGCGCACCGATGATCTCCGGTTCAAGCAGCGCATTCATGCGTGCTGTGATGCGGGATTTTTTGCCCTCACGCGCATGGCGCGTCTCGTTTTCGATCGCTTTGATGATCCGCTGGTGCAGTGTAAACGGCGATTGCCACAGATGCTTCAGCTTCAGCGCCTTGCCCAATCCGGTGAGCTGCATGAATACATCGCTCACGTCCGAACAGAGCTCATCGTTGCAGGTAAATAGCCCGAAGTCGGTATAAATGCGGGCGGTCCGCGAGTGGTAGTTGCCGGTCGCAAGATGTGCGTAGCGCCGCAACTGGTTGTCCTCCCGGCGGACCACCAATGCCATCTTCGCATGTGTTTTGTGTCCGACCACGCCATAAACGACGTGCGCCCCCACTTCCTCGAGGCTCTGAGCCCAATTGATATTTGCCTCTTCGTCAAAGCGCGCCAGCAGCTCAAGCACGACCGTGACCGCCTTGCCATTGCGCGCCGCTTGAATCAGCAGCTCCATCATCTCCGACTGCGGTCCCGTGCGATACACCGTCTGCTTGATGGCGACCACGTGCGGATCGTTCGCTGCCTGCTCGAGAAAATTTACTACCGGCGCAAATGACTGATACGGCTGATGCAGCAGGATGTCGCTTTTGCGAATCGCCGCGAAAATGTTCTGGTCCTTGGCAAGAGCGCCCGGCATCGACGGAATGAAGGGCGGAAACTTAAGATCAGGCCGGTCCACTTGTTCGGGAATCTGTATCAGCCGTACCATATTGACCGGACCATTCACTTGATACAGATCGTCGTGCGTGAGTCCGAACTGCTGTAGTAGCGCTTCGGCCATGCGCGGCGGACAAAGATCGGCCACCTCCAGACGCACACTGTCGCCGTACTGGCGCTGTGACAGCTCGCCCTGCAGAGCTTTACGCAGGCTTTTGAGCTCGCGCAATTCCTCTTCGTCGATGTAGAGATCGCTGTTGCGGGTGAGCTGAAACTGGTAACAGCCCACAACCGTCATTCCGGGAAACAGTTCTGCGACGTGTGCGTGCAGCACGGACGAAAGAAAAACGAAACCATGCTCGCAGCCCGAGATCGAGCGCGGCATGGCGATAACGCGCGGCAGCACGCGCGGCGCCTGCACGATTGCCATGCTCGATTTGCGGCCGAAGGCGTCCTTGCCCTCGAGCTCAACCGCGAAATTCAGGCTTTTATTCAGTAAACGTGGAAACGGATGGGCGGGGTCAAGGCCGAGCGGCGTCAGCACGGGCAGCAGCTCGCGAAAAAAATAATCCTTTACCCAGTCTTTCTGCGCCGCATTCCACTTACTCCGGCGCAGGAAGCGGATGCCTTCGGCTGCCAGTTGTGGCAGCAGCTCCTCATTCAGCACCTGGTATTGGCGCGCGACCAGAGCCTGCGCTTTCTGAGAGACGAGCCGAAAGACCTCCGTAAGTGGCAAACCATCCGGCCCCTCGGGCGCGTTTGCAGCAATCTCCTCCTTGAGCCCGGCTACTCTGATCTCGAAGAATTCATCCATGTTGCTGTCGACTATGCACAGGAAGCGCAGCCGTTCGAGCGCAGGAATATTGCGGTCTTCGGCGAGCGCCAGAACGCGTCGGTTGAATTCGAGCTGACCGAGCTCGCGGTTCAGGTACAGATCAGGCGGGACGTGACGCTTTGGCATCGGGCGATCTGTGTTCGTATCATCGGCAGGGGACAGGCGCGTCCACAGAATAATGCGGCCGCTAGTCTGTCGGCCTGTGTCGCCCATCGCGGCTAACCCGTGCTGGGCGGTGGCGTCTTCCGGTTGATTACATTCTACGCCATAGTTACGGCGCAGGTGCGGGTCCGGTCGCAGTGCCGGAACGGATCGCTTTGGCGATAACTGCCGATCTTGCGCGGATTAACAGCATCGCGGTGAGCTCTGTCAATGCACATTTTTTTCCCGCAAAAACGAGTCACAGAATCTGTGGATAAGCTTGTGCATTAAGCGCGATGTAAAGAGCCAAATTACTATTCCGTAAAGGATTGCAGGGCGCTGATTACGTTTTAAGCAAATTCGGAATTTGATCGGTGTCTTGCGCGAGGAACCCAGGCCCCCAAAAAAAAGACTTGAAGACGCCTTCAGGATTGCCTAAATTATCCATGAGCTCTTAGAAAATGATAATTGAGTGCGCCGTCCGTAAGGGGCAGTCGCGAGTCTCTACTAATAGCAACACCGTCTCTTTGCACCGTCTGCTCCGCATCCCTCGCTAACATCGTCAGGCGTAGTAAGACGCGGACATCGAGCATGATACTTAAGTCGGTTTATCACCACCGTAACTCCCCTCCGCAGCATCCGTAATTGCGTCCTCAAAAGTAGCCCTCATCAAATTCTTTTACAGGACTTGTTATGAAGACAGATCGGAACGTTATTAATGACCAAATGAATTGGGCAGATTATTGCGATGCATTGCGCAGCGAACATTACGCGGGCGCTTTGACCAGGTTTGAAGGCAGAAACGACGTCAGGAAGGTTTTGAAGAAAGCGAGTGTGGAACAGGATCGCGACGTCGCCGCCGCAACCGTCGCACAGGAAAAGAGCATCGGCGCCCGCGAATGAGGACGCCGAAGAACTGATTTTTTCACGCACCTGGAGGCTTTATGCGCAAAAAAGAGGATGGCACAAGGCAAGCGGCATCGAATGGCAACGGGAAGACGGAAACCGGACAACCGGGCAAGAAGCCGGCGGCGGCGAAAGTGCTGCTCGACCGCGATCAATCACGCATCGTAGTGGAGCTGGTGAGGAGGCGTCTCAAGAAACTGGCGAAGAAGGGGCAGAAGAACAACAAGGGCAAAGAGGTTAAGCGCCTGCGTAACGTTGCGAGCGCTCTTGGCACCGACTATCGCCTCAAGTGGTCGAAAGGTAAAGATAAGTACATCGTCAAAGCACATAGCGAGGACGCCGGTGCCAGCTGAATGATATTCAGCGGTCTCGCCAGCACGAGCAATGACGTTAACCGTGGGAGCCTTGACGTGTCATTTGCGGTCACTGCAGTGATTGGTGACGGTTGATCACCGTACTGATCGCCCGTTCACAAATGATCACAACCGCGAATGCGTCCAAGCAATGGAAGCCCTCCGCTGCTGATGCCTTTAATCGCGGATGGTGCGGTGTGTCCTGACTTTGCACTCGGGCACTGCTACTTTTCAACCCGGTCTATCGTCTTCTGGCAGACGCCGACGATACGTTTGTACGCCGTCTGACGCTTGCGGCGGCTGGCATGCTCGGGAAGCGCTTCAATTCGTTTGATCACTTTCTTGCAGGCGTGAAGCAGGCTGCGTGCTTCGGACAGTATTTTCGGATACTTCTTGAGCGTGCTGAGATCCCTGCGGGTCAATTTTTGCAGCGCGCGATATTGACCGTGTGTTACCTTAACCGTTTTCATAATCGTTTTTTGACCGGCCCTTTAGCGGCGGCTTGATACGGACAGAGATATCGCCGCTATGGGCCGGCGCAGCGCACACGGTGTTTTCCCGGTGGCTCCCAACCGCGCACGTTAATCTCAAAGTATTACAACCGTATTACAGCGCATCAATTCTCTACAGCGCCCGCGTGCGCCGTCTATTCGCACGTCTGAGGCTGGCGCTCGCTTCGCTTTAGCTTATGACTCATATCGTTGAATATGAATACGGCATCAGCGCTGTCGATTCGGGGTATCAGCGGCCGCAGCTGGATGCAATTCATATGATAGTCGAAGGCGATCGAGCGGCGATCGTCGATACCGGTGTGAACAGTTCTGTGCCGCGGGTGCTCGATGCATTGCAAGCGAAGGCCATTGCGCCCGCGCAGGTGGAGTATGTGATTCTCACGCATATCCATCTCGATCATGCCGGCGGCGCCGGGCTGCTGATGCAGCAGCTACCCAATGCGATGTTGACTGTGCATCCGAGGGGCGCTGTTCACATGATCGACCCGGGCAAGCTCGAGGCGAGCACGGTCGCCGTGTATGGCGCGGAAGCAATGGCGCGCACACACGGTCGTATCGTACCGGTGCCGCGGGACCGGATTATCGAGACACCACATGAATATCAAATCAAGCTGAACGGACGGGAGTTGGTTTTCTTCGATACACCGGGACACGCGCGTCACCACGTTTCGATGCTCGACACCTTATCGGGGCACGTGTTCGCGGGCGATACGTTCGGGCTGTCGTATCGCGAACTCGATCATCACGGGCGGCAATTCATTTTTCCGACATCAAGCCCGACACAGTTCGACCCGGCAGCCGAGCATCGATCGCTTGACTTGATCGAGTCACTCAATCCGCAAGCAGTGTACGTCACGCATTACGGGCAAGTGCGCGACATCCCGCGCCTGGCCGCCGACATGCATCGGCTCGTCGACGCACATGCGGAACTGGCGAGCCGCGAACAGCGCCCGACTGCCGGGCGGCATGAGCGCCTTAAAGCCGGGATCGTATCGATGATTCTGGACGAAGCAAGACGTTACGATTGGCGCCTAACGGATGACGACGTGCTGCGCGTTTTCGATGGTGACATCGAGCTCAACGCTCAGGGGTTGGCGGATTGGCTGCACACCGTCGAGCGTAAACGAAGTGCAGGTAACGCTGACGCTCGTTAGTAACCATTATGCGAGTCTCTCCGACACCGGCGCTCGGGGGCCCATGCTAGCATGCCCCTCCCTGCGCCTGCCGCCGGCGACCGAGAGATACCCCGCATGAAACCCCAACCGAACATCCCCGCACATCCCATAGAGCTTCATGACGCGCTGACCGCAACACGCGTTTCCAGGATTGCGCTTCAGTACGCAACCGTGCGCGCGCAAACACTGCGGCTTGCACAGCCGCTGTCAGCCGAAGATTGCGCGCTGCAGTCAATGCCGGACGCGAGCCCTGTCAAATGGCATCTCGCGCACACGACCTGGTTCTTTGAAACGTTTGTGCTCGAGCGTTTTGCGCCGGGCTACCGGTTATTCAATCCGCATTTCCGTGTTCTGTTCAATTCGTACTATGTCGCGGTCGGTCCGCGCCATCCGCGACCCGAGCGCGGCCTGCTGTCGCGCCCATCGCTTGATGAAGTGTGCGCATATCGTCAACATGTCGATAACCATATGACAGCACTGTTAGCGGACGTTTCGCTGCACGCTGCCGTGATCGACTTGATCGAACTCGGCATTAACCACGAGCAGCAGCATCAGGAATTGATAGTAACGGACTTGAAGCACTTACTTTCCCGCAATCCGCTCAGACCACGCTATCGGGCCAGTGCCATTACGGTGCAGGGAACGATGTCTCCTATCTCGTGGAGGGCATCGCCGGATGGCATTCGACAAATCGGTCACCAAGGTGACGGCTTTCACTTTGACAATGAGGGCCCCCGGCATCGGGTGTTTATCAATGCTTTCGAGATTGCATCGCAGCCGGTCAGCAACGCGGAGTTTGCGCAGTTCATCGCTGACGATGGGTATTCGCGTGCCGAATTCTGGTTGTCCGAAGGGTGGGATGTGAAAAACGCCCAGGGCTGGAATGCGCCGCTCTATTGGGAAGCGGGCGACGGCGGCTGGCAGGCATTCACTCTCAATGGAATGCAGACCGTCGATCCGCATGCACCCGTGTGTCATGTCAGTTTCTTCGAGGCGGATGCGTACGCGCGTTGGGCGCAGACCCGGCTGCCTACAGAGGCCGAATGGGAGTGCTTCGCGGGCACGCATGCCATCTCAGGAAACTTCCTGGAAGACGGGCGCTTTCATCCCGTACCCATAAATGTCAGCTCGAATGCGGGCTCCAACGATGTCTACGGCAATGTCTGGCAGTGGACACGCAGCGCCTATGAGCCTTATCCGGGGTATCGAACCGCGCCCGGTGCCGTCGGCGAGTACAACGGCAAATTCATGTCAAACCAATACGTCTTGCGCGGCGGCTCATGCGCGACGCCCGCCTCGCACATTCGCGCAACGTATCGCAATTTTTTCCCGGCGGCGGCACGCTGGCAGTTCAGCGGCATACGCCTCGCGCGCGACCTCGCTTAGTTCCAAAAAAGACGGCGCCGCCAGGGCGCCGTGTCCCTGAGCGACCGCTTGTTATCCGGTGTTTCCTGAGGCGGGAAGCGCGTCCCGCGCTGACGTTTTGCGCACGCCGTATCTGGACGCGATGTCCCCAATGGCGGTGGCTTGCAGCGCGAGGGTGTGAGTGGATGGCATCACCAGTTTCTCCCCTTGTCCCTCGAGCGCTGCTATAAACAGGATGCAACTCCTGATGATGGGTCGCTCCACTTTATTACTTAATGCGGGCCATATCAACAAGCGAAACCAGCGTTGCAGGCGCGTCGTCGAACATTGGAAAACAGTCGATTTTCATTGGGAGACAGGCCATATTTTCTCTCTAAGATAGCCACCACAAGCGCAAAGATTGGATTACAATCCCCCGAACCCAAATAATTTTGGGTGACACCCAGTCTATACTGTCAAGGAGAACAGACGATGGCCGCTAAGAAAAAAGCTAGCAAGAAAGCCGCAAAGAAAAAATCAGGACGCAAACCAAGCGCAGCATTCATGAAGCCGATGCAAATCTCCGGTTCCCTCGGGGCAGTGATTGGCGCCGGTCCCTATCCGCGTACTGAAGTCACCAAAAAACTATGGGGATACATCAAGAAGCACGGTCTTCAAGACAGCAAGAACCGCCGTATGATCAACGGCGATGACAAACTCAGAGAAGTGTTCGGCGGCAAAAAGCAGGTGTCGATGTTCGACATGACCAAACTGGTCAGCAAACACCTCAAGTAAACGCCCTACTTCCGGATAACGGCCGCGACTGCAGCAGCAGCGCGGCCGTTTTTTATTGCGCCGGGGGCGTTATGCCGCCGGTTTGCGCAATACCCAGCCACCCGCAACAAGCGCTATCGCCATTGTCCAGAATACCGGCGTCATGCCGAGTGCCGCGCCCAGCGCGCCAAACATGAGCGGAATTGCGCTCTGGCTGATGTTGATCAGAAAAGTGCGGACACCGATCGCTTCGGCGCCGCGTCCCTGCGGTGCTTTGTTGTAAAGCAGCGTCATGATCATGGGCTGTGCGCCACCGAGCCCAATGCCCAGAAAAAAAGCGAGCGCGATGAGAACCGCCGCGGTCTTCACCAATGGGAAAATAAACAGCGCAATGCCGGTCGATATCATTGCGCCAATCAACATCTGCCATTCGCTCACGCGATTGACGATTAGCGGCATCGCCAGTCGCACCACGAATACCGCGCCGCCGAAGGCGCCGAGAATAAGTCCAATCGTAGACGCGGACAGGTGAATCGTCGAGCCGTGGATCGGCACGACGAACGAAAACAGATCCCACACCATCGATAACAGACCACTGACGATGAAGACGCGCCGCATGCCGGGACTGCGCAACAGGTCGACCAGCCTGCGCTGGCGTGCGCCATGCGCGTCGGCGGGCTGACGCGGCACCTCGATGTGCTTCAGATAAAGCCCGACCAGTGCCGCGAGCGCAAAACATGCGAGCAGCAACATTGTCAGGCGATGACCGATCCAATCGATCGCAAAGCCCGCGATCATCGGTCCGAGGAAGCCTGAGGTCGAAAAGCCCAGAGCGAGCCAGCTGAAATTGCGGACACGGTCTTCCGGCTTACCGACCACCGCGGAAAAGTAATTGACGGCGATATGCAGCAGTATAAATCCCGAGCCGACAACGCAGCTCGTGATGAAAAGCGCCGGCAACGCGGGCCACGCTACAGCGACCATGATGCCGGCAAATTCCAATGCGGCCGCGATCAACATCGGCCGGCGCACACCGACGCGGTCGATCAAGCGTCCGACCGGAACTGAAAACGTCATTGGCACCAGCGCAAACAGCGAGAGCAACATGCCAACGGTAAATGGCGAAGCGTCCAGCTTTAAAGCGAACAGCGACAAAGTCACCCGGCATCCCGCATAGGCGAGATGCAGCATGATGGTCAGGGGTAGAACAAAGAAGAGTGATGACACGCGAGGAGCTACGCAGGTAAAGGACGATTTTACCCGTCTACCAGCGCGGGGTCGCGAACTATACGGGCAAGACGTGCTGCATCATTGCCCGCGCGCTGCTTGTTATACTCTTTCATTCCAAATCGAAGGCCGCAGCGGCGTTAGCAACACATGTCACAACGCGAAATGCACATCAGGCAGATTGCGGGGGCGCTCGGTGCCGAGGTGACCGGCATCGATCTCACTGGTGAGCTTGATGAGTCGATCGTGCATTCGCTGCGTCGCGCATGGCTCGAGCACTGTGTCATCTTCTTCCGCCGCCAGCAGTTGAGTCCCGCGAAGTTTCTCAAGGTGGCAGCACACTTCGGCACACCAATCGAGTATCCGTTTGTGAAAGGCATCGACGGTTTTCCGCAGATCACGCCGGTCGTGAAGCTCGAGCACGAACGCACCAATTTCGGCGGCATCTGGCATTCCGACACGACCTATCTCGACGCGCCGCCGATGGGCACGCTGCTGCTCGCGCTTGAAGTGCCGCCGGTCGGCGGCGATACGTTATTCGCCAATCAGTATCTTGCGTACGAAACCTTATCTGACGGACTCAAGCAAACGCTCGAGGGCTTGATGGCGATTGCAAGCTCGTCGAAGGCGGACGTGAGCAAAACGCGTGAAGACCGCGTCAAGACGGATGGCCGCGATGATGCGCTGAAGGAATACAGTGCCGAGCATCCGGTGGTGCGCGTGCATCCCGAGACCGGACGCAAAGCGCTTTATGTCAATGTTGGCCACACCGCACGCTTCAAGGGATGGACAGCGGATGAAAGCGCGCCGCTGCTCAATTTCCTCTTTCAGCATCAAACGAAGCCAGAGTTCACCTGCCGGTTCAGTTGGGAGCCGGGCTCCATTGCATTCTGGGATAATCGCTGCGCGCAGCATCATCCGGTCAACGACTACCATGGCTTCCGCCGGGTCATGCATCGCGTGACACTCAAAGGCGATCGGCCGCGCGGATCGCGTACCGTTACCTAGCCGTGTTAAAGAGGTGACCATGAAGATGACGTTTGTGCGGATTGCAGCATCATCGCTCGCCGCTTGCTGCCTCGTCCCGACGCATGCACAAACATTTCCCGAACGGCCGATACGCTTCATCGTGCCGCAGACGCCCGGTGGTGCCTCTGACACGCTCGCGCGGATTACCGCGCAGAAGCTCGGCGATCAGTGGGGGCAGCAGATCGTCATCGACAATCGGGGCGGCGCCGGCGGCAACATCGGTACCGACATCGCAGCGAAGAGTCCCCCCGATGGCTACACCTGGTTGCTGGCTTACGTCGGCACGCACGCGATCAACGCCGCGCTATACAAAAAACTGCCTTTCAATCCGGACAAGGATTTTGCGCCGGCGGCAACACTCGCTACACTTCCGTTCCTCGTCATCGTCAACAATAATCTGCCCGTCAAAAACGTGCAGGATCTGATAGCGCTTGCAAAAGCGAAGCCCGGCGGTCTCTCGTACGGCTCCGCCGGCAGCGGATCCGTCAATCATTTAATCGGTGTAATGTTGAACTCGCTCGGCGGCGTCAACATCGTACATGTCCCCTACCGGGGTGCCGCTGCCGCGCTCACTGACACTATCAGCGGGCAAGTCCAGCTCTACTACGCCAGCATGCCGTCAGTTGTGCAGCAAGTGCGCGCCGGTGCAGTGCGCGCCATCGCCGTAACCAGCGCGCGACGCTCGGATGCGCTTAAGGATGTACCGACAATTGCTGAATCCGGCTATCCGGGTTTCGACGTCAATCCGTGGTTCGGCATTCTGCTTACGGCCGGTTCGCCATCCGCCGTTATCAAAAAGATCAACAGCGATGTGAATCAGATGCTGGCGCAGAAAGACGTAATTGAACGCTTCACCGGCCTCGGGGCCGTACCATTTGCCAGCACACCCGAGCAATTTACCAAAATTGCGCACGAGGACATGGTCAAGTGGGCGAAGGTCGTCAAGGAGTCCGGCGCCACCGTCGACTGAACGGACGAGTTATTGCGTTGACCCGTGTATCGTCATGCACGCTACTCGGGTGCAGGCTGATCGCGTTTCCAGGCTACTAATGCAACGCCGGCGCACGTCACGGCAATCCCGATAACGCTCACTGCCGTCGGCACGACTTTGAATAGTGCGAACTCGAGCACTACCGCGAATATCGGGGTCAGATAAAAAAGGCTCGTCACGCGCGTCGCCTCGCCATGACGCATCAATGTGTGGAGCGCGCTTACGGCGAGTATCGAGGCGCATATCACCAGAAATACAATCGCCGCAAACATGGGCCACGCCCAGCGGACGCTGAAGCCTTCCACGATCCAGGCGAGCGGTGCCAGCACCACGGCCGAGGCGATGAACTGAATGAGTGTCGATGTCCGTAAATCCACACGCGGACAAAACACGCGCTGATACAGCGTACCCGCAGTGACCGCCAGCAGTGCCACGATGACGGCGATCAGGCTGCCGAGCGTCATCTCGCGGATATCGATTTTGTGCCACACGACGAGCACGACGCCCGCAAAACCAACCGCGATGCCGGCCCATTGGCGTGGCGACAGCCGCTCACCTAACCAGCGCGACGCGATGAATGCGGTCAGCAGCGGCTGCACAGTGAGCAGCACTGCGGTGATTCCGGCCGATACCCCGAGATATTGCGTGTAGTGGCTGCCGCCGAGATGCATCGCGTGCATGAGCAGTCCCGCAACGATGACATGCCCGAGCTCCGGACGCGACGCCGGCCACAACGGCCGCGTGATGAGCACGAGCGGCAGCATGCACAGGATACCGAAGATGAATCGCAGGGTAAGAAATGAGAACGGCGGCGCATACAGCATGCCGATCTTCGAGGCGAGGAATCCCGATCCCCAGATGGTGACGAAGTACCAGGCGAGAAATGAATCGAACCAGCGGTGATCTGATAATCGTGTAGTCACGCGGGGAGCGCTGGTTGGTCACATCGTGCGCGCGAGTATACCTTGCGTGAAACGGTCTACGGTCGACGGCAAACCGGCTAAACTACCGCCCTGTTCAGAGCACCGATGGCAAGCTTCAGTGGTGCGCAGATTGGAGAAGACGATGTTCAGCCGCCTCATGCCTCGCGAAGGCAGATTTTTCGATTTATTCAGCGAGCACGCGCAGCAGATCGTGCTTGCGAGTGGTGAACTTGCTGCGCTCATGTCGAGCGGCGATGATCTGCAGCGGCGCGCCCACAATATCGAATCGATCGAGAAACGCGCCGACCGCATCGCGCGCAACACAATTGAGCTGCTGCATAAGACTTTCATTACGCCGCTCGACCGCGAAGACATCCATCAGCTTATCAGCAAGATGGATGACATCCTCGACTTGATCGAGGATGCGGCTCAACTCATGTTTTTGTATGACGTGCACGTTCCCACGGCTGAGGCGAAAAAACTCGCGGACATCTGCGTTACGTGCTGTGAGAAAGTGAAAGACGCGGTAACGCTGCTCTCAAACATGGACAATGCGGCCAGGATCATGGCGATTTGTGCGGATATCGATAGGCTCGAGTCGGAAGCCGACCATGTAATGCGTGCAGCTATCGCGCGGCTTTTCCGCGAGGAGCCGGACGTGCGCGAACTGATCAAGCTGCGCACCGTTTACGAACATCTGGAAACGGTGACCGACCGTTGCGAAGACGTCGCGAATATCATTCAGGGCATCGTGCTCGAGAACTCGTGATCGCGCCGATCGGCTTCGGGCGGTTATCAGCCTTTCCTGCATTACCAGCGCACACGATCTCATTGGCATGAGTATCCACGTCCTCATCTTGCTCATACTCGTTGCACTGGCGTTCGACTTCATGAACGGTTTTCACGACGCCGCGAACTCCATTGCAACAGTGGTTTCAACGCGCGTGCTGCGACCGCAATGGGCCGTAGCCTGGGCCGCTTTTTTCAACTTCGTTGCATTCCTCTTGTTTGGCGCCGCCGTGGCGGCAACGATCGGCAAAGGAATAATCGATCCGAAAATCGTCGACCATTACCTTATCTTCGGCGCGCTGGTAGGCGCCATCTCATGGAATATCATCACGTGGATTTACGGCATCCCATCGAGTTCTTCTCACGCCCTGATCGGCGGTTTGGCCGGGGCAGCGGTGGCCAAAGGCGGGGTGCACACGCTCGTTGCCAGCGGTCTTATCAAGACCGCATTCGCTATCGTGCTGTCACCCGCCCTTGGCTTTTTCCTGGGCACATTGCTCATGGTTGCCGTCTCATGGATGTGCGCACGCCAGACGCCGCGCAGGGTCGATCGCTGGTTTCGCCGGCTCCAACTGGTGTCCGCGGGCTTATATAGTCTTGGACACGGCGGCAATGATGCGCAGAAGACTATGGGCATCATCTGGATGCTGCTGATCGCGGGCGGCAGCCTGCAGGCGTCTGATGATTTGCCGCTGTGGGTGGTATTTGCGTGCTACGGCACGATTTCGCTGGGAACGCTGTTTGGCGGCTGGCGCATTGTAAAGACGATGGGCCAGCGCATCACCAAGCTGAAACCTGTGAGCGGCTTTTGCGCTGAGACTGGCGGAGCGATCACGCTGTTCCTGGCAACCGCGCTCGGAGTACCGGTGTCCACCACGCACACGATCACCGGCGCCGTGGTCGGCGTCGGGTCGGTGCAAAAACTTTCAGCAGTGCGGTGGGGGGTGGCAGGCAACATCGTGTGGGCATGGATATTCACCATTCCATGCTCCGCCTTTGTTGCCGCCATGGCGTGGTGGCTTGCCCGCCTTTACATGTGACCGGCCGCTCAATGCCGCCGGTCGCAGCGTCTTAGCTGCTGAGCGACGAAGTCGCGGCTGGCTGTTGGCCGGTGCGAATACTGCTCGAGGTCGAGGGTGAGCTGCGCACGGATTTGCCATCGTCCGCGAGTTTGCTCACTTCGCCGGCAATTTCACCGCCTTCTTCGACGATCAGCTTCTTGTACGTAATCTTGCCGGAGACCCTGCCCGTCGCGTAGACGGTGAGCGTTTTGCGGACCGTCAGCTCGCCGGTGAAGGAGCCGCGGATTTCCGCGCTGTCGAGACCCGCGGTGCCTTGGAATGTACCGCCCGGCGCGATCTGAATCATGCGGCTGTCCATCGTCGCCTCGATATGCCCTTCAACGACCAGCGTATCGCAATCGGTGATCTCGACGCCCTTCATGCGGATGTTCGGACCGACAATCAGCTGGCTGCCGCGTCCTTCGCCCTCTTTACTGGCGGAAGCGCGGGCCGCGCGCTGACTTTCGTCATTCGCTTCATGCGACAGCGAACTGCGCACATTCGCGGGCGCTGGAGTGGCGCCGGGCTTGGTGGAGTTGTTTTCCGGTTTTGCGTCCTGACGCCCGAAGAATGATTCGCGTTGAAGCATGCTGATTTCCTTTTGAAGAGTGATATTAAAAAGCACACGCGTGTGCGCGGGCTACGCCGCTTATTGTTTGCCTCCGGCGGGCTGAAAGCAACTGCTTTCACGCCTTCGTGCTCTGACAGAGGAAAAACAAAAAGTATTGCGGTGCTGCAGTTTTTATTGGTGCTGCCAGTTATTCCGCGCTCAGCAACAGCTATGCCATTCGGAGCTCTACTCATGTGATCGCTAAAACAGCGGCGCTTCACGTGCGGAACCAAAACGGTTCCGGCTGTTTTGGCGTTCACTATCAACCATCGCGCACATCATTCATGAGCCGGGGCGGACGCGCGGGCCTTGGCGGCAGCCACACGCTCGCGCGCATAATTCTGTAATAACGGTGCGATGGCACTGCCCATCGCGATGCGCGGATCAGACGCATCATAACCGTTTTCTTTCTCGCGCGCTGCAATCAGTGGCAGCGCCGAGCGGAACGCTTCCTCGAAAGAATAGGTCTGCTGCAACGCGTCGTTGAAATAGGCTTTGCCAAAATAAGTAAAGTCAGCGTCGTTGCTGCAGCCGAACGAATTGCGGTCGGCCGCCGATGCGGTGATCACCAGGGTATGGTCGTCACGCAGTGCGTCGATGAAGCCTCCTGAGTAACATGCGGACACTACGATCACCCGGTTCTTGATGCCGGACGCGTCGAGCATCGCGCGCAAACTTCCTGGGTCGACATCTTTCAGTTCCAGCGGGCGGAAGTCAAGTGCCAGCCGGTGGTCTTCTGAGCCGTGAGTGCTCAAAAACAGAAACAGCAGGTCTTCGTCGGTGTTCATAACTTCGCCGACCCGCTTCAAAGCGCGCGCGAGACTGGTGCTGCTCGCGACCGGACTGATCTTGAGCGTACGAGCGTTATTCACAAGCTGAATCGAGCGGCCCTGCGCATCAAAGCGTTCATCGAACATCTTGGCTACCCACTGCACTTCCTTGCGGAAAACATCCTGATGCGCATAGCCGGCCACACCAATGAAGTAGAGGTCTGCTATGCCCGGCCGACCTGGCTGGATGGCCGCAAGCTCCCGATCGAGCAGCGCGGCTTCTCCGTATAGCGTCTCTTCACCGGCGGGCGAACCGCGCGAAGCATCGCCTTCGTTCTCGTCGTTGTCCGCCGGTATCCACAATGACCGCTCGTGATACGCCGATAACGGAAGGCCCATGAAAAGCGTGCAGACGACCAGTGCGGCGACCCGACGCGCCGGCGGTATTTCGAGAAGGCGCACGGCGGCCAGCAGCGCTGCCAGCGCTAGCCAAGCGGCAGGAAGACGATAGTACAAGTAACCAATGGCAGGCAGCCGCCGGATCTGCGGATGCACGAAGTAAGCGATGTAGTAGACGGCCAGCACGGCAGCGTCGATCACCAGCGCGACGCCGAACAAAAGCACCGCAAGTCGCGCGAGATCGTCCGTTGCGCGTCCGATCAACGCGAGTGCGACGGCCGTTGCCGTGACCACGGCGAACCCGAACGCAAACTCCGGCAGCGACGATTGCGCAAACTGTCCCCCGACCCCGATGCGGGCGACATCGATAGCGGTCGGTATCAGCGCCGCAACGACTGCGAAGGTCAACGCTTGTGCCCACGACGCCGTCAGTCGGTCGGCGCGCGGACGCATGAACACAGCAACACGCGCCGCTTCCGCGCAGTTACGGGTAAACGTCAGCAATGCGAGGTTGCCTTCATTGCGCTCTGTCGCCGGAAAGTTGCGCCCGGTCACCGGTAGGCAGCAGTCTCACGCCCCGCTGCAGGTGTGCTTCTAGTGCGCCGTGCGCAGCAGCAGTTGGCCGGGCCGCGCTCCAGTTGATGCACCGTTCGCCCATACGGGCTCACCATTCACGATAACGGTGCTGATGCCGTGTGCAGGCCGCATCGAGTGCTCGAAGTCTGCGGCGTCGATGACGCTCCCCGCATCGAATAACGTAATGTCAGCATGCATACCTGCGCGCAGCACCCCCCGACCCTCAAGGCCAAACTTGCGCGCGGTGAGCCCGGTCATCTTATATACCGCCGTTTCGAGCGGAAAAAGCTTGAGGTCGCGCGAGTAATGGCCTAGCACGCGCGGGAACGTTCCCCACAGGCGGGGATGCGGCTTGGCGTCGTGCGGAAGACCGTCAGAACCGATCATGGTCTCGCCGAAAGCAAGAATGCGCTGCACATCCTTCTCGTCCAACATGAAATAAATGGCGCCCGCAGGTTTGATCGCCTCGACAGCTTCGGCTTTGGTCATCTTCAGCTGTCTTGCCACTTCGTCGAGATCGACGCCGGAGAATTGCGGATAGGGCTTCGACCACGTAATGATGATGCGCGACGACTGTTCGAGCCGGTCATAACGCAGCACCGTCGACGACGCAATGTAGGGATAGCAGTCGAGCGCCATCGGCTGCTCGTTCATGCGCTGCGCAATGAGTTTGAGCGTTTCCACCGAGCGGCCATGATTGCGGATACCGACCGTCTTGTGATGTGAGATCACTACCGGGACGTTGAGCGTGCGACCGATCAGGCACGTTTCTTCGATGGATTCGACGACCTGATCATCTTCGTTGCGCATGTGCGTCACATATAGACCGTTGAACTCACTCAGCGGACGGCTTATCTCGACGATTTCTTCGGTCGGCGCGCAGGCCGCCGGCGGATACGCGGTCCCGGTGGAGACGCCGATCGCACCCGACGCCAGCGACTCATGCGCCATATCACGCATGCGCGCGATCTCGGCGGCAGTTGCAGGCCGGTCGAGACGATCCATCGTGGCCACACGAAAAGTCGTGTGCCCGACAAGGCATGTTGCATTTATCGCCGCCGGCTTCGCATCCAGTTCTTCGCGATAGGCACGGAAGGTCGGAAAGCGGAACCATTCGCCGTTGCCATCGAGCAGATCGAGCGGCGGTGTAATGGCCCCACCCGCGGGCGCAGGCGAGTGCGCGAGACTGATGCCGCAGTTGCCGGTGACCACAGTCGTCACCCCCTGACTCACTTTGGGGGTCATATTACGGTCGGATAACAGCAGGCGGTCATCGTGCGTGTGCGCGTCTATGAAGCCGGGCGCCGCAATCAGGCCGGAGGCATCGATTTCTGTGTCCGCACTCGCACGGTCGAGGTTTCCAATGCTCGCAATCTTTCCGTCACGCACACCGATCTCGCCTTGAAAGCGCGGCGTGCGCGCGCCGTCGATAATCGTCGCATTGCGCACAATCAGATCGTAATGCTGGTCAGCAGACATCCGAATGCTTTCGCGCGTCTACAGGGTTAGGTTCATAGATGACGGCAGGACCGCGTAGGTTCAGTCGAGTTTCGCGCCGGATTTCTTCACTACGTCCGCCCACTTCACGGTCTCTTTTTTGACGAACGCTGCAAATTCCGCAGCACTGCCTCCGACCGGCTCCGCCTCGATCGCCGCATATCGTTCCTTCACGGCCGGCGATAGCAACGCCTTATTGATTTCCGCATTTAGTTTAGTAACGATAGGACGCGGCGTCCCGACAGGAACGACCACGCCACCCCAGGAATTGGTTTCATAACCGGGCACACCTGCTTCAGATATGGTCGGTATATCCGGAAACACGGGTGTACGTTTAAGGCTGCTTACGCCCAGGCCGCGGATCTTGCCCGACTTAACCGACTGCGAGATCGACGTGAGGTTATCGAACATCAGGTGAACCTGCCCTGCGATCAGGTCAGCAATGCCCTGCGGACTTCCTTTGTACGGGACATGCACAATCTGTGTGCCGGTCATAATCTTGAAAAGCTCACCGCCGAGATGACCGGTCGTGCCATTACCCGCGGAGGCGTTAGACAACTTACCTGGATTCTTTTTCGCGTAGTCGATCAACTCCTTCACTGATTTAACCGGTAGGGAATTGGTGACTGCAAGCAAATTGTAAGTCGACAATACCTGGCTCACGATCACGAGATCCTTGTCGGGATCGTACGGTTGCTTGGGCAGCAGCGCCTTGTTTATGGCCAGGGTAACCACGTTCGCGTAGCCGATCGTGTAACCGTCCGGCGCCGCATGCACAACCATTTCGGTCCCGATCGTCTGCGCCGCTCCAGGCCGGTTATCGATAATAATCTGTTGGCCCATTTGTTTAACGAGCTCGATGGCAAGTATGCGCATGACGATATCGGGCGAACCACCGGCCGCGGATGAAATGATCAGCCGGATCGGACGGTCAGGATATTCGGCATGTGCGGCGCCCGCCAGCGCAACGGTTGTCATCAGTGCAACGCGCAGAGGCAAGTGAATCACGCACATTAAGGTGCTCTCCCGGAGGACATAAGCGTGTTGCTGCATGGTCACGCGCCGATTCTGTGACAGTTCGCAGGCGCGGTCAAACGCATGAGCGCAGAGTGCGAGCGGCGACTATGGAGCGAGCCGCGCGAGCGTCCACCCGCTCTTTGTGCGGGTGTAGAGCACACGGTCGTGCAAGCGGTTCGGGCGTCCCTGCCAGAATTCGACGGCATCAGGAACCACCCGATAGCCGCCCCAGTGTGCAGGCCGCGGCGGATCGGCGCCGAGCTGTCGCTCGGTCGCAATAAAACGTGCTTCAAGTGCGGCACGATCTTCCACGACTTCGCTTTGCGGTGAAGCAATCGCCGCATAGCGGCTTGCCAAAGGCCGGCTCGCAAAGTATTCGTCCGACTCGCGTGCTGAAACTTTTTCGACGGTTCCTTCGATGCGCACTTCGCGTTCGAGCTCTGTCCAGTAAAAGAGCAGCGCTGCAGCGCTGTTGGCCGCGAGCTCAGCGCCTTTGCGCGATTGATAATTCGTGTAGAACACAAACCCGCGCGCATCGACGCCTTTGAGCAGGACAATGCGTGCCGACGGCCGGCCGGACGCCGCCACCGTCGCCAGCGTCATTGCATTCAGCATCGGCATGCGCGCTGCGACTGCGTCGCTGAACCAGCGATCGAATTGAAGGTACGGATCGGCGGCCAGATCGCGATCGTCGAGCGATGCCCTCATGTATTCCTGGCGCACGTCGGCAATGTTCATCGCGGATTCAGTTTTCCCGTGACGGCGGGCCGTTACCGGGCCTTCAGGCGTGCACCGATGTCTGCAGGCAGTCGTCGGGCAGGCATTCTATCGGCGAGAAGTCGCGGTGCGCGATGTAGTCCGGCCGCTTGAAACGGCGGATATGATTTCGGCAGGAGTTAAGGCTCAGATAAACAATCGTGCGATTCCATGGAGTGAGATTGCTGCCGGAGGCATGCACAAGATTGCAGTGAAACATCATCATGGAGCCGGCGCGACCTTTGGGCGCAATGATGCCGCCGTTATTGACGAGCCGTGTGATCGTCGCGTTATCGATCGTCCACAGCGGGTAGCTTGTGGTTGTGATGTCGTGTCCGGCCTGCTGGCGGCCCTCACAATGCGAGCGCGGAATGAACATGAGCGGTCCGTTGAACTCATTCACGTCTTCGAGAAAAACGGCGATGTTCATCGCGCGCGGTTCGGGCATGTCGTCATCGTTGAACCATGTTCCATAATCCTGGTGCCACTGCCAGACATCGCCGTCAAAGGCGGCCTTGCCGTTGATCTTGAACTGATGGATGTACACATCGTCGCCGAGTATCTGGCGCGCCGGCTCGATGAGGCGGGGATGGCGTCCAAGGCGGCGATAGGCGTCGTTGTAAGTATGGGCTGCAAAGTTCGTGCGCACTGCTTCGCTGCCTTTTTCGCGCACATTCTCGGGCCGGCGCTCGGCATATAGAGCCGGAACTTCGTCCTTGAGCGCCTTGACTTCGATTGACGAAAACAGCGCAGGAAAAAACAAGTAGCCTTCGCGCTGGTACTGCTCCATCTGAGCCGCTGTCAGCTTCATGATTCACTCCTCGAACGCAAACAAAACGCGCTGTGGGCCGCAATCAAAATAAGTCTAGCATGCTGCGCGGGACGAGCAGCCGCCTGCAAACACCGCGGCTGGTATGGCGAGACTACAGTGGTGCCGACGGCACCGTGCCGTCAATGGCCGCCTCAATCAACTTGTAATGGCAGTCGCTGGACAGCGCGTGCATGGGCCACGATGCTTGGCACGGGCGCAAATGGGAAAATGCATGATAGCATGCAGCGCACTCCTTCGACGGTTGAACCCGGTCCCGCGATCCCCATCTCAATGAGAATGCCCGGCAATTCGCGGGAAGGCGATTGCGCGCGGACAAACAGCAGAAAGGAAGTCGCATGAAGCTCTATTACTCTCCCGGCGCGTGTTCGCTGGCGCCCCATATGGTACTGCGCGAAGCAGGGTTTGAATTCGACCTCGAGAAAGTGAGTCTCGCTGCGAATAAAACCGCAAGCGGCGAAGATTTCACGCAAATAAATCCCAAGGGGTATGTGCCGGTCCTCAAACTCGATGACGGCCACATGCTGACCGAAGGTCCGGCCATCGATCAGTACCTGGCGGACAAGAAGCCGACCTCGGGGCTCGCGCCAGCGAACGGTACGATGGAACGTTATCATCTGATCGAGTGGCTTAATTTCATCAGCACGGAACTGCACAAGCAATTCGGTCCGTTGTTCAAGCCCAGCACACCGCAAGAGACGCGGCAGACGCAAGTCAATCTGCTGGGCAAGCGGTTTGATTACGTCGTCGATCAGCTCAAAAACAAGCAGTATCTGACCGGTGATGTGTTTACGATTGCGGACGCCTATCTCTTTACAGTCCTTAACTGGGGCGATGTACTCAAGCTCGACATGAGTAAGTGGCCTGTTTTACAGAAGTATGTAGCACGGGTCGCGGCGAGGCCGCAGGTCCAGGCGGCGCTCAAGGCGGAAGGTCTGCTGAAGTAAGGCAATTTGAGCGCTGCGATGCAGAGGATCGGGCATACTCCGGAGATTAACAGCGAGCGACTTATGGCTAATAAAAACTCCGCAAAGAGGAAATCTACGATGCCCACTGCACGCCCACCTGCTAAGAGCAGAAATCCCTTTGCGCTGAACCCGAACTTCAATCAACAAACACGCAAGATGCTCGGCAAACACTATCGCGCTAAATTCGGCGTGAGGTGACGTTATACGCATAAGCCTCTCCCATCGTTAGCGTTGCGGGCGATCCCGATGCGCTTCCGAATGTACGTCGGTGTTGACTGATGCTTGCGTATCGCCATTTATTCCATGCAGGAAATTTTGCGGACGTATTCAAGCATGCGCTGTTGACTCAGCTCCTGCTCGGGCTCACACGCAAAGGAAAACCTTTTTTCTATCTGGATACGCATGCTGGCATCGGGCGCTACGATCTCACCCAGGAATGGGCGCGCAAGAATGCCGAACACAAAGACGGCATCGCGCGGGTTTGGGTGCGCAAGGACGTGCCGCCCGCGCTGCTGCCCTACGTTGAAGCGGTGCGGGCTGACAACGCCGACGGCAAGTTGCAGCACTACCCCGGCTCGCCACGCATCGCGCGCAGGCTCATGCGCAGCAACGACCGCGCCGTCCTTACTGAACTCAACAAGAAGGATTTTGCGGCGCTCGAAGCGCTGTTCGCGCAAGACCGGCATGTGCAGGTGCGCTTGCTCGATGGCTACCAGGCGCTGAAAGCTTTTTTGCCGCCGCCCGAACGGCGTGGCCTCATATTTATTGATTCCTCATTCGATCGCGCGCAGGAATTCGAGCGGCTGTCACGCGGCCTCGTCGCTGGCTACGCAAAATTCGCGACGGGCGTCTATGCGCTTTGGTATCCGCTCATGGAGCCCACTGCAATGCGCGCTTTCGAGCGGCGCCTGGTAGCCACCGGCATACACAAGATACTGCAGCTCGAATTGGCGGTACATGGCGCGGACTGGGTTGGCAATATGCGCGGATGCGGCATGCTCGTCGTTAATCCACCGTTCGGATTCGAGACGGCCGCGCGGGAGATCGTTGGGTGGTTATGGCCAGTGCTTTCCTGCGATGGAGAAGGAGCGCCGAGCATCCGGTGGCTTGTGCCCGAATAAAGTAGCAACTCCCGCGTGGCACGTCGGCCCCGGGCGGCAATCAGGCGAAACATTTCGCAGTTTTGGTGTCGAACGAGTCGAGACCGTTTACTTAAGCTGACTGGACAATCAATTGCGCATGATTCGATATGCAACGAGCTTACTCACCGCGGCCTTACTCACATTACTTGTTAATCACTCGACGGTCGCCAAAGACCTCGATGCGAACTGCCCGGTACGCAGCAACTATGACCTGACCGTGCGAGATACGGCATTGCTGTTCGAGCGCACATCAGCGCCTCCTCAACGGATCGAAATGCGCAGCGGCGGATTGGCCGTGAATGGAGCTGCAGTGCCGCTCAACGCGGCAGACCGCTCGCGTATAACGTCTATCGAGCAGACCGTGCGTATGCTTGTGCCGATGATAAAAACGACAGCGCAACGGGCAGTTGATCTTGCCGCGGCTGCGGTGCGCGAGGAAGCCGCCAGCGCCTCGCCCAAGTCCGCCGCCAACCCAAAACTCAACGCGCAACTCGATGCACGCGCCCGCGAGCTCAAGGCGCGCATTGCCGGCAGTTTCAGCAGCAAGGACTGGCGCGGCGCGGCGTTCAACGGTTACATCGCCAATATTCTGGGCGACGTGTTGCCGTTGATCGCCGGAGACCTGGCGCAGGACGCGCTGCAGGCAACGCTGCAGGGCAATCTCACGCAGGCCGCAGCGTTGACGGAGCGCGCCGCTGCGTTGCGGCCGTCGCTGGATAAACGCATGCACGCCAAACTCGAAGTTCTGCAGCCGGATTTCGACAACCTGTGTCCTCATATCCGCAAGCTGGACGCGCTTGAATCCGCTATTTCGACGCCGCTGCCGGGCGGCGCTCGTATGGATCTTATTCAGGTCGCACCGCCTCCTAAATGAGCAGAATACGCACACCAAACGTCATTCATGAGCGCGTAAAATTTGTGACTCGCATATCGAATTCGTAAGAAAGCATCCGCATGAGTGACGATGTATTGCGTGTATGCCGGGCTCTCGATTTTGCAGCGCGCACGCATGTCAACCAGCGCCGGAAAGGCGTTGCGCAGGAACCGTACATCAATCATTTGTCTGAAGTCGCGCTGTTGCTCGCTGAAGCGACGGGCGGCGCCGACGCCAATCTCGTGATTGCAGGTTTGCTGCATGACTGCATCGAAGATCAGGCTGTGACGTACGATGATCTGGTAACGCTCTTCGGTGCGGACATCGCCGGCCTGGTGCGTGATGTTACCGATGACAAGGCGCTGCCCAAAGTAGATCGCAAGCGGTTGCAGATCGAACAGTCGCCACACAAGTGTGACCGGGCAAAAATGCTCAAGATTGCGGACAAGACCGCAAACCTGCTTGCGCTCGCTGTCAGTCCTCCGAGCGGCTGGAACACGCAGCGTGTTCACGACTATTATGCGTGGGCCTATGCAGTGGTCGAGGGCTGCCGCGGAGTGAGCCGTTACCTCGAAGAAAAATTCGACGCGGCGTATGCGGCTAGAATAAGGGGTGACGAGAGGAAGGCCGCGCCATAAGTGAGGCAGCCGTTGTCTGCCAGCAGGCAGCAGGGCACCTCCGAATATTGAGATTGAGCGGTTCTACGTTCGCGTAAGTTGCCAAACGCAGGACAGGGGAGGCGTCTTGATCCGGAACATCCTGCACAAACTGCTGCCCGCGTCGGTGCTGTTTCGTCTGAGCGCGATTTGGTGGCGCGATGTGGCCGTATCCGCTGGCCCGGCGGTCGTCGCCACCTTAATCGCCTTATGGGCTGCTTTGTATTTCGTGCGTCCCGCGCCGCCCGATACCATTACGTTGACGGGCGGACCAGAGGGCAGCACCTTCGCAAGCCGCGCTGAGCAGTACCCGGCAGATACTTGCACGCAACGGCGTGAAACTTAAAGTGCTGCCTTCGAGCGGCTCATTACAAAACCTGCAGCGTTTAAATGACCCTCAGTTCCGGGTCGACGTCGGATTCGTCCAGGGCGGTGTGGCAGGAGGAAAGTCCTTCGATAACCTTGCATCGCTCGGCAGTCTCTTCTACGAACCACTGGCGATTTACTATCGCAGCACGCGCCCACTCACGCGCTTGTCCGAGCTGTCGGGTAAGAAGCTCGCGATCGGTGCCGAGGGCAGCGGTACCCGCGCACTCTCGATTGCTTTGCTCAAGGCAAATGGCATAGAGGCGGGTGCTGCGACGACCTTCTCCGATTTGCAAGGCGAGGATGCGGCGCAAGCGTTGATCGACGAACGAATTGACGCCGCCTTCCTGATGGGTGACTCGGCAACGCCGCCGGTGATGCGCAAGCTGCTGCTTACGCCCGGCGTGCGGCTCGCCGATTTCACTCAGGCGGACGCCTATGTGCGCCGCTTCCCCTACTTGAGCAAGTTCACGCTGCCGATGGGCGTGTTCGATCTCGCAACCAATACGCCGATGGAATCGATGACGATGATCGGTCCCACAGTAGAGCTGATCGCACGCGATACACTGCACCCGGCGCTTTCCGATATGCTCATCGAAGCGGCGCGTGAAGTCCATGGCGGCGCGAGTCTCTTTCGGCGCGCAGGCGAATTTCCAGCGCCGCTCGAACACGAGTTTCGCATCAGCGACGACGCGACGCGCTATTACAAATCCGGCAAGGGATTTCTCTATCGGTCGCTGCCGTTCTGGCTCGCCAGCCTCGCAGACCGCATGCTCGTACTCATCGTGCCTGTGATTGTCCTGCTGATTCCGGGCCTGCGGATGGTGCCATGGCTCTACACATGGCGCATTCGCTCGCGTCTGTTCCGGCGTTACGGCGAGCTGATGGCGCTCGAGCGCAGCGCGATGGACGCGACGCGGCCGCAGGAACGTCAGCAGCTGATACAGCGTCTCGACGACGTGGAGCGCGCCGTCAATAACACCAAAATGCCGCTTGCATTTGCCGACCAGGTTTACGTCCTGCGGGAACACATCCGGTTTGTGCGCGACAAGCTCGCGCAGGGCTCCGTTGCCGCATGATGCCGTCACGCCATCGAAACAAGGACATCATTTAGCCGTCGCGGCGTAACCACGTCGAATGGCAACAGCGGGCGCCGGCGTGCTGACAGAATCAGCAGTTGGCGATCTTTGCTGACCAGGTAATCCGCTTCGCAATCACGCGCAAGCTCCAGGAATTTCTGGTCGTCGCTGTCGCGACATACCGGCAAAGTCCGGTTGATCACTGAAAGTGGCGCAGTAAGCTGGACCACGCGCCGGCATTCTGCGACACACTCCTCTTGCAGCTCGCGCGTCATGACCTCGCGCCGCAGGCGATAGCCAAGTACGCGCCTGAGCTCTTGCAGGCACGGTTCGTCCGCAAAGATTTGCGCTTGCGCGTGCTTAACCGCGTGTTTGATCGGAGCAATGCCGGCGTCGTCAAATACGATCCAGTCCAGCCATACGTTGGTATCGAGGACGAGGCGCAACGGCCGCGTGCGAGCAGGAGTGTGCAACAGCGGTCAGGCAGTGGCGCGTGCCGGCCGCAGATCGGCGACGCCGTCGGCATCCGTAGCTGAGATCGTTGTGCGTACCATGTGGCGTGGCATGTCGTCCGGCCACGGATGACCGCGATGCAGAATCGCGCGGTTGTCCCACATCACCACATCGCCGGCTTGCCACCGATGCGTGTACGTCAGTTCCGGTCGCGTTGCGTCATCGATAAGCTCATCGATAAGCGCCGCGGCTTCGGCCTTGTCCATGCCGTCGATGCTGAAAGTATGCGAGGCCACGTACAACGACTCATGCCCGTTGACTGGATTGCGCCAGTGCATGCGCCAGGCGACCGGCGGCATCGTAGAACGTTCACGCTCGGACGCAAGATGCGGCGCGATTTTGCCGCGTGAATGCGCATAATCGTGCCACGCAACGGCGTTGGAAAGCCGGTCGCGCATCGCATCCCGCAACTCTCGCCAGGCGCGACGCATCGAGGCGAATTCCGTTTCGCCGCCGTGCGGCGGAATGACGCGTGCAGACAGCACCGAGGCGAGCGCCGGCGGAATCTTGAACGAACTGTCCGTGTGCCACAGCTGGTTCGCGCGGGCGCGCAGCGCTTCCTTGTGATCCGGGGGCACGAGCTTGCCGGTTGCGCGGTCGATGTTGGTCAAGATGCTGAACGGCGTGCCTTCGCCTAGCGATGCCGCCTTCGCAATCTCGAGCGGCCCGAAGCGTTGTGAGTAGGCGACCTGCAGTTCGTTGCTGACCGGCTGCTTGCGAAAGAGCAGCACGGAGTGCGCTTCGAACGCCGCGCGCACGAACCGGTATGCCGTGTCATTCACGGCGACATCGGCAAGGCCTGCGCCGCGCACTTCGGCGGCGAAGCCGGGACCCAACGGTATCAAATCCACGACGGTTCACCTCGCTTCGGTTCACTACTTCGTGCATCAGTATATCGCCGGATGATGAGCCGCGATGCATCCCGGCCACCGCTGCAGTTTCGATTCTGCGGCCGGCAGAGTAAAGTGTAGCCAGTCGACGTACTACCGGGGGAGAAGCAGCAATGCACGACTTTCGCTGGCCGGCGCTGATCACCCTGGCGGTGCAAGTGCTGCTGATCGTTGTCGCCTGGCGGGTCGTTCAGGCACGGGTTAGGTACAAGATAATCGCACCCGCCATGACCGGGCATCCGGCTTTCGAACGCGCAGTACGCGTGCAGATGAATACGATCGAAAACGTGCTGATGTTCCTGCCGGCGTTGTGGCTGTTTGCCGCCTTCGTGAGCGGCATCTGGTCCGCATTACTGGGCGTCGTTTGGCTTGCCGCGCGCGCCTGGTATGTCCTCGCCTACCAGCGCGCGGCGAACAAGCGCGCACCGCCGTATGGCCTCTCCATGCTGGTGATCGCGATACTGACGCTCGGATCGGCGTGGGGCGTGCTGCACGGATTTATATGAGCAGCCGCGCACTGCAGGGCGGCGCATGAGCAACAGCGAGGTCAGAAGTCGGTTCGCAAGCGCAATCATAGTAATCGCCGCCATGATCTTGCCAGCTTGCGCAGGCGCGCAATCGAAGTATCCGGTGCGCCCTGTACGGCTGATACTGCCATTTGCCGCGGGCAGCGCAGTCGACGTGCTGGCGCGGCTTTACGCACAACGTATGAGCGAGAACTGGAATCAGCAGGTGGTGATTGACAACCGGACCGGTGCCAACGGAATTATCGGCATGGAGGCGATCGCACGCTCGACGCCCGACGGGTACACGATCGGCATGGCGAACATTGCGACGCTGGCGGTGAATCCGAGCATGTACGCGAAATTGCCATATGACTCGGTGCGAGATTTCATCCCTGTCTCGCTGACGGCGACGATCGGCAACTGTCTTATGGTGCACCCCTCGTTGCCGGTCAAATCCGTCCCCGAGCTCGTCGATCTCGCGAAGAAGCGGCCGGGCCAGCTGAACTACGCATCGGGCGGCATCGGCAGCGCGCAGCACATCCCCATGGAACTGCTCGAAGCCATGACCGGGATGAAGCTCGTTCACGTCGTATATAAAGGCATCACACCGGCGTTCAACGATGTGCTCGCCGGACAAGTGCCGATGGCGTTCACGGGACTTCCGCAGTCGCTGCCCTATCACCGCAACGGGCGCCTGCGCATTCTCGGCACTACGGGCACCAAACGCACCAGCGCAACATCGGATATTCCCACCATCGCTGAGCAGAACCTGCCGGGTTACGAAGCTGATTCGTGGACGGGCGTTCTCGTGCCGCGCGGCACGCCCGCAGACATCGTTGAACAAATCCATGCCGAAGTGGTGCGTGTGAGCCACGTACCCGACACACGCGAGCGCTTGCTTGCGGCGGGTTTTGAAGTCGTCGGCAGTTCGCCCGCGGCATTCGCAGCACTGATCAAGAACGACATCTCGCGGCTTGGAAAAGTGATCCGCGACGCGGGCATTCGGGCCGATTAGCGGTTAACGCTATCGCGCTGCTTTTTTTGCCCACCGAGCGCGCACGAGCCGCGCCCTCGATTACATTCAGTCGGTTACTTCACGGGCAAAAACACCGCCGTCGCCAGTGTCTGAATAACTTTGACGATGGTACGATTATCCTTGTCGGCCATGATTTTCGCGAGCACATCCAGTCCGCCGATCATTTTTCCGAATTCCCGTTCAAAGCTCAGGTTATGGACCGGTCCTGCGCCTTCATTGGACAGAAGAAAATAGTCGCCTTGAATCGAGCGCGTGTTCGAAAGCTTCCAGACCGCGATCTCGACATTTCGCGCGGCGTTGTATAAAGCCTGCGCGTTGAGATCGTCGAGCACGAAGAATTCCGTCTTATCATTGAACGCGATCTGCACCATGCTGCCGAGACCCGCGGCGAAGGCAAGCACTCGATCGCCCCGGTAATCGTCGCGAAACGCGAGCTGAATGGCGTCCGCCCCACGCTTACCCTGCAGCTCGGGAAATTTCCATGCATGCTCGCCTTGAAAAATACGGGCAACGCCGGAAGCGACCGACGTATGTCCGCTCTTGCGGAGCTCCTGCGGATTGCGCCGGTAGAGTTTTTCCGTGAGTATCTTCAGGTTGGAAAAAATCTCGCGTTGATGCGTCTCGGCGACGCGATCAACATCGGTCTTCGCGATTTGCGATGGCTGGAAGCCGCCGGCCGGCTTCTGCGGCGCCGTGCCTGTGCCTCCACACGCACTCAGCATGGTTGCACATAGCAAGAGAGAGAAACGTAACGCCATCGAGCGAATGATAACTCGAAGGTGGACGGTGATATGCGCACAGCGGCCGGCTCTTTACGGAAAAGATGAGGCGGTTGTTCCATCCTCGACAGCGGGCCGGCCGCCCGGCTTATTCGAAGCTATGCCGGCGCGAATGGTTGGCACATAATTGAACGACAGCGCGTCATACGTGTAACTAAGCAATCGTCCGGAGGAGACCGTTCATGCACTGTAAAACCATAGGGGCGCTCGCCGTGCTTGCGCTGGCGCTGATCGCGGGCGTCACGCCGGCGCACGCCGAGATCAGCGAATTAAAGGTCGCCCGCCAGTTTGGCATCTCGTTTCTTCCGCTCATGGTCATGCAGGAGAAGAAACTGTTTGAGAAACATGCCAAGGCCGCAGGGCTGGACAGCACGGCGACGTATATGCAGATTTCGGGTGGCACGAGCGTCAACGATGCGCTACTGGCGGGCAGCATCCAGATCGCTTCCGGCGGCGTGCCGCCTTTCGCAGTGTTCTGGGCGCGCACACGCGGTACCGCCAATGAAGTAAAGGCGATCAGTGCCAAGAACTGCGCACCGATCATGCTACTGACCCGCGAAGCACGCATCAAGTCCATTCGCGACTTCACCGATAAGGACAAGATTGCAATGCCCGCCACCAAAGTGTCCGGTCAGGCGATCATTCTGCAGATGGCGACGCAGAAGGAATTCGGTCCTGGCACCGAATTCAAATACGATAACCTGCAGGTTGCCATGCCCACGCCGGACGCGACAGCCGCGCTACTGTCGGGCGCCGCAGAGATCAACAATCATTTTTCCGAACCACCGTTCCAGTATCAGGAGCTGAAAAAAGCGGGTGTGCGCCGCATCCTCAAGTCATACGATGTGCTCGGCGGCAAAACCACCTATAACCTGGTGTGGACGACCGCCAGGTTCCACGCCGAGAACCCGAAGACGTATCAGGCGTTTCTCGCGGGCTTTAGCGAAGCGATTCAAGAGATAAACAAGGATCGTCGGGCGGCCGCCGAGATTTATGTGCGCGTTACCAAGGAAAAGATCACCGTGGATGAGGTGCTCGAGCTGATCAGCGATCCGGAAATCGAGTACACGATGACGCCGCAGAACATGATGAAGATCGTCGGCTTTATGGCGGAAGTCGGTCACATCAAAGTCAAGCCGCAATCGTGGAAGGATATGTTCTTTCCGGAGATCCATAACCTGTCCGGCAGTTAATCGGCGCTTGGATCGCTCGAGTGGTGCGCGGGTGTATTGCGCGGCGGCGAATGCCGAACCGGCGTTATCTCCGCTAAAATGCGCGCTTTTCGAAGCATAGACCGTGATTCAGTTTCGCAACCTCGCGCTCGCGCGCGGCGCCCGGCGCCTGATCGAAAACGCGACGCTGCAGATTCATCCGGGCTGGCGCGTCGGTCTGGTCGGCGCCAACGGCAGCGGTAAGTCCAGCCTGTTTGCGCTGCTGCGGGGCGAACTTCACGCCGATCGCGGCGATTGTGAAATTCCCGCGCGTTGGCTGATTGCCTCCGTAGCGCAAGACACGCCGGCCCTGGCGACCCCCGCTATTGAGTACGTGCTCGATGGCGATGCCGAGCTGCGCGCGATCGAGCACGAGCTTGTGGAGCTCGAGGGTGCCGAGGAAGCAACGCCCGACCATGTCAGCGATGGCCATCGGCTGGGTGAATTGCACGCTCGCTACGCGGAGATCGACGGTTACAGCGCTAAGGCGCGCGCCGCGTCGCTGCTCGCAGGTTTGGGTTTTGCGGATGCGGAATTCACCCGGCCGGTTTCATCTTTTTCCGGCGGCTGGCGCATGCGGCTTAATCTCGCACAGGCGCTTATCAGCCGTTCGGATCTCCTGCTACTCGATGAGCCGACCAATCACCTGGATCTGGAAGCCGTCGTCTGGCTGGAGAAATGGCTGGCGAGTTATCGCGGCACGCTGATACTCGTGTCGCATGACCGGGATTTCCTTGATGCGTGCGTCACGCATATCGCGAATCTGTATGCGCAAGAGCTTACGCTCACGACGGGAAATTATTCGGGGTTCGAGGAGCAGCGTGCAACGCGGCTCGCTATGCAGGCGGCGATGTATGCGAAACAGCAGCGTGAAATCGCCCACCTCGAGCGCTACGTCGAGCGCTTTCGCGCCAAAGCGACCAAGGCGCGTCAGGCGCAAAGTCGTCTCAAGGCGCTCGACCGCATGGAGCGCATCAGCGCGGCGCATGTAGATACGCCGTTCGATTTCGAATTCCGTGAGCCCGTGCGCTCGCCTGACCCTTTGCTGGTGCTTGACCATCTGTCCGCCGGTTATGAAGAGGGCACGGTGCTCGATACGATCGAGCTCACGCTGCGTCCCGGTGCGCGCATCGGTTTGCTCGGGCCGAACGGCGCCGGCAAGTCGACGCTTATCAAGGTGCTGGCGGATGAACTTGCGCCGCACGCGGGTTTGCGCACCGAAGGCAAAGGACTCTCCATTGGCTATTTCGCGCAGCACCAGCTCGAGCAGTTGCGCTCCGACGAGTCGCCGCTGTGGCATCTGGCGCGTCAGGAGCCGCGTACGAAAGAACAATTGCTGCGCGATTATCTCGGCGGATTCGACTTCCGGGGCCAAATGGCGGACACCAAGGTCGAGCCATTCTCCGGCGGCGAGAAATCACGGCTTGCATTGGCGCTGCTCGTGCGCTTGCGTCCGAATCTTCTCCTGCTGGATGAGCCGACGAACCATTTGGACCTGGAAATGAGGCATGCACTCACCCGCGCGCTTGCGCAGTACGCAGGCAGTCTCGTGCTCGTCTCGCACGATCGGGCGCTGCTGCGGACGGTTTGCGATGAATTCCTGATTGTCGCCGACGGTGGCGTCGTGCCCTTCGATGGCGATCTGGACGACTATATGGCCTGGCTCAATGCACGACGCAGCGCGCAGGCTGCAGCAAACGCTGCGGCAACGCCTGCGAACGCTTCTCTGGCGCCGGTTCCCTCAGTAAAGGCGCCTACGCGCGAGCAAAAGCTTACCCGACGCCGTCCACTCGTTAGAGAAAGCGAGCAGCTCGAGCGCAAGATAGCGCGCTGGCAGGAGGAGACCCGTGCGCTCGACGCCGAGCTCGCGGAACCTGCGCGCAATGCGTCCACCAATCAGCGTTACGCTGAGCAGGCGAAGCGCCAGGCGGAGGTTGCGCGTCTGATCGAAGAAGCGGAGCATCGTTGGCTCCAGGTGCACACCGAGATCGAGGAAATCGGCGACGTCTAGCAGCGGCTGCTTTCGCGAGCGTTGTCTTAGCGCTGACCACAGAGGAGCACCCGTGTCTTGCAGCTTTAAAGATTACGCGACTGCAGCGCTGATATCTGCCGCAGCTTTTGGAAGTTCGGTCCATGCCGCCGCAACGGACGATGCCAAAAACTATCCGACCAAGCCGGTCCGCTTCATTGTGCCGTTCGTTGCTGGCGCAGGCACCGACACGACGGGCCGTGTGATCGCGGCGAAGTTATCAGAATTGTGGGGGCAGCAAGTCGTAGTCGATAATCGCACCGGCGCGACCGGTACCATCGGCGTCGATATCACCGCCCATACCAACGACGGCTACACGATCTGCCTTATTTCGGCATCGCATGCCGTAAATGCCGCAGTTAGTAAGAGCCTGCCGTACGATTTGACGAAAGACTTGCGGGGTATCACCCAGGCGACATCCTTGTTTTATGCGGTCTACGTTAATCCGTCGCTCCCCGCGAACAACGTCAGGGAACTTATCAGTTATGCGAAGGCGAATGCCGGCAAGCTGAACTTCGGCTCGTCGGGCACCGGCGGCCTCCAGCATTTTGCCGGCGAGATGTTCAATCATCTCGCGGGTACGCGGATGGTGCATATACCGTACAAAGGCGCCGGTGCCGCAATACTTGCCAATCTGTCCGGCGAGATCCAGGTCGGCTTCTCGACCCTGCTGGGCGTCAAGCCATATCTCGCCAATGGCCGGCTGCGCGGACTCGCAATCACGGCGGCTAAACGCTCGCCGTCGGCGCCCGAACTGCCGACGGTCGCTGAAACGCTGCCCGGATATGAAGTCGATCAGTGGTATGGGGTGATTACGAGCGCTCAGGTGTCGCCGGCCATCGTAAGAAAAGTGCACGCGGGCATCGTGCAGGCGCTGAAATCGCCGGAGGTCATTCAGCGTCTTGGCAGCGACGGGTCGACACCGGTCGGCTCGACGCCGGAGCAGTTCAGTGCGCATATCAGGGCGGAAATCGAAAAATGGCGCAAGCTTGCCGCCGCGGCGAACCTCAAGCTCGAATAGCATCAAAGCGCGCATATTGCATTTGCATATAATACGCGCTATCCTTTCATATGAAAGGACCGTTCATGACGCCCTCTTCACCTGCAAAAGCGCCTCGCCCCTCCGCAAATCAAAAGCCCGATCCGGCCGCGGTACTGACCAAGGCCTTGTTGCGGGCTTCGAGCCTGCTGGGCTTGTCTGCTTCGACTCTGGCGCGCGTATTGGGGGTCAGTGAAGCGAGCATCTCACGGCTTAGCTCCGGCGCCCGGACGCTAGAACCTGCGAGCAAGGAAGGCGAGCTCGCCTTACTGCTCGTGCGCGCGTACCGCTCACTTGATGCGCTTGTGGGCACCGATGCGGGTCAGCGCATCGCCTGGATGACCGGCTTCAATCGTGCCCTCAATGGCAAACCTGCAGAGCTCATCCAGAGCGCGGAAGGGCTGGTGGTCGTCGTGTCCTATCTGGATGCGATGCGTGCGCCGGCGTGACACCGCCATGGAAGGCAGGCTGGTTCAATACCGGTGTTCAAGCGCGCAAAGCCGAGCTTTGGCGGGGGGTCGAGGCGCAGCATGTAATCTCCACGATGCGGCTCGTCGACTCGGTCGATGAACAGCGCGTGTTGGAGGATCTGCTTGAAACGAGTAAGCCGGCGCTGCCGCCCGAAGCCGCTGGGCAGCACTACCTTGTCTTTACACCGTTTCGGTACCGGGCACCGCGCATCTCGCGATTTGGACGCGTCGGTGAGCCTGGGCTCTGGTATGGCGCGGAGGAACTCGAAACAGCACTGGCGGAAGTCGCCTACTGGAAATGGCGCTTCCTCATGGACAGCACTGCATTAGCGGCGAGCGCGCTGCATACACAACATACGTTTTTCAAGGCGCGCGTGAACGGAGCCTGCATAGATCTGACTTCGAAGCCCTGGAACAGCGCGCAACGCTCGTGGCGGCACAAAAGCGATTATGTGGACTGCCAGAGCCTGGCCCAGGCTGCGCGCGAACGGGAGGTCGCGTGGATACGCTATTGCTCCGCGCGGATAGCGAGTGGCGTCTGCGGAGCTGTGCTCAAGATGAGGGCGTTGTCGCTCGCGCCCGGATTTGCACAGCAGACGTGGGCGTGCAAGACCACCAGCGACGGCGCGTATATGCAGCAGGCGGGAAGCGCCGAACGCCATGCGTTCGATGCGCACACATGGGTGTGATTGGCGCTGCCGCAAGCTGCATTGCGCGAGCGGTGCTTATACCGCTGATCGCCGCAGTCATCGCGACATGCGGCTCGACGCCCACTGTGTTTGCGCAGGCGTGGAAACCCGATAAACCCATCGAGATCATCATTCCGGGCGGTGCCGGGGGTGGTCCGGATCGCACTGCCCGTGTGATGCAGAAAATCTGGCGCGATAGCGGCACGGTCAATGTGCCGATCAACGTTGTGAACAAAGCGGGTGGCGGCGGCAATCTCGCTTACACATACTTAAACCAGGTGGCTGGCGACGGGCATTACCTTGCAACGATGACGCCGACGCTGCTTACGAATCATATACTCGGCATCAGCCCGTTTAACTACACGGATTTCACTACCTTGAGCGTGCTGACCAGCGAATACATAGCCTTCGCGGTGAATGCCGAAAGCTCGATCCGATCCGGCAATGACCTCATCGAGCGGGTCAGAAAGAATCCTGATTCCGTGAGTTTTGCAATCGCGACAAGCCGCGGCAACGGCAATCACATCGCACTGGCGCTCGTTATGAAGGCAGCCGGCATCGACGCTACGAAACTCAAGATCGTTCTGTTCAAGGCGTCGATCGATGCAACGACCGCGATGATGGGCGGACACGTGGATGCCGTCGCGACACCGGCGTCAACCTACGATCCGGTGATGGGAACGGGCAAGGTTCGCATTATCGCGATCGCCGCACCTGCCCGCGTCGGCGGACAGTATGCGGCAGTGCCCACTTGGAAGGAGCAGGGCATCAATGTCGTCATGCCCAGTTTTCGCACGCTGATCGCCCCGCGAGGCCTTACACCCGCGCAAACTGCATTCTGGGACAACGCGATCGCCCGCCTTACGCGCAGTGACGCCTGGAAAAAGGAGCTCGACGAAACGGAGCGCGACAGTGTCTATATGAACAGTGTCGACAGCCGCAAATTTCTGGACGCTCAGTACGCTCAATACAAGGCCATACTGACTGAACTCGGCCTTGTGAAATAAGCGCCTCGATCATGGTGGTATTGCGCAGTGTATTGGCAGGGATCTGACTTTCCGCATCGTCGCGTGTGAACAGATCATGAAAGAACTGCTGATCGTTTTTCATTCGGTGACGGACGGTGCACGTCAGATGGCGCATGCCGCGGCCCGCGGGGCAGCACAAGAAAGCGAAGTACGGGTGCGACTGTTGATGGCAGTGCAAGCGGGCCCTGACGACGTGCTGCATGCGGACGGTTACCTGTTCATTACGCCGGAAAATCTCGCCGCGATGGCCGGGATGATGAAAGACTTCTTCGACCGCACTTACTATCCTGTGCTCGATAAAATTGCCGCGCGGCCGTATGCGGCGTTGATTTGCGCCGGCAGCGACGGCGAAGGTGCGGCGCGGCAACTGGCCCGCATCGCGCTCGGCTGGCGTCTGAAGCCGATCGCTGAGCCGCTCATCGTCTGCACACATGCGCAGACACCGCAGGCCATTCTCGCAACCAAGACGATCCCGGTCGACGATTTGCGTCGCTGTGAAGAGACCGGTGCCGCGCTGGCGGCCGGGCTGGCGATGGGCATTTACTGATGAGCCGCATTCGACGCAATGGCTGAACGAACTCAGACGACTGATACCGGACAGGAGAGCGTGCGGATCGACAAGTGGCTGTGGGCCGCGCGCTTCTACAAAACGCGTGCGCTCGCGCAGGCAGCGGTTGCCGCCGGCAAAGTTAAGTTGATGGACGAACGCGTGAAGGCCGCGAAAGAAGTCAAAGTCGGAGACGAGCTTGCGATACGAATCGGCGAATTCGAATGGACGATTACCGTCGCTGGCATTTCATCTCAGCGCGGTCCCGCCACCGTCGCGCAAAAACTTTATGTCGAGACTGACGACAGTCGTGCGCGTCGTCTCGCGCAGGCCGCGGATCGCCGGGCTCAAGGCAGCGGATGGGGCGAACGCAAAGGCCGCCCTACGAAGCGCGAGCGTCGTCAAATTATCCGCTTCCGTGATGACTCACAGACTTGACCGTCGCGGGGCATCATTCGATGGCGCTGCTTACAATTGCAATCCGGTCACAAGCGGCGGCCGGCGACGTTGCCCGATCCGGCTTCCATAATTCAACCAGGACCGTTGCGCTGATACGCCGCGGCAGACACATAACTTTCACCGGAGAATATATCGATGATCAAGCGACAGTTCATGCAGCCGAAGGATATGTGGGCCCGCGTCGAAAACGGAGAATTGCTTTATGTGCCGGTAGTCACAGTGCATGGCTCCGATCATGCGCACGTTTATCTGGCCGGACAAATGGCGCGCAAGGTGACTGGTGAAATCGTGACCAAGGGCGACATGCGGGCGCAGATCCGCACGACCTGCGAGAACATAGAAAAAGGTCTTGCGTATGCCGGCGCGACATTCGATGACGTGGTACGTGCAACTACGTACGTTACCGACATCAATGCGTACTACAAATGCTCGGACGAACGTTTCAAATTTTTTCGCAGGAATCGTCCGGCGAGCGTGCTCATCGAAGTATCACGCCTCGGCCATCCGGAGGCGATGGTCGAGATTGAAGTAGAAGCGATTATCGAGCCGGAGCGCCTGAAAACGGGCGCGTGAGTGAGCAACGATGCGTGTTGCTAATCCGGCTTGAGCCCGATCGTCTTGACGATCTTCGCGTATTTCGCCTGTTCGGCGAGCAGATAGCTTCCGAATTCTTCAGGGGACGTCAGCAGCGGCTCGACAGCCTGCTGCGCGAGGCGCTGTCTCAGATCATCTGACCTCAATGCTTTGACCAGCTCATCATGCATGCGCATCACGATTGGGCGCGGGGTTCCTGCCGGAAACGCGAAGCCGTGAAACTCGATCATTTCATAGCCTTTCACGCCCGCTTCGTCGAGCGTGGGCAGCGACGGCAGGAATTGCGACCGCTTCAATCCCGTTACTCCCAGCCCGCGTATGCGTCCTGACTGAATATGCGGCAGCGTATTGAGCATGTTGAGGACATTCATCTGCACCTCGTTGCCGAGCAGCGCATTGGTCGCCAGCGCGCCCGATTTGTAAGGAACGTGCGCAATATCGGCGCCGGTGAGATTATTGAAAAGCTCACCCGCGAGATGCGTGATGCCGCCGGTGCCGCCGGATCCGTAGCGCAACGTGCCCGGTTTCGCTTTGGATAGCGCAACAAATTCGCTGACTGTCTGGGCGGGCACGCTCGGATGTATCACGAGTGCGTAACTAATCGTTCCGTGCAGGATGATTGGTGCAATGCTGCGCGCGAGGTCATACGGAACGCTGATGTGCACGCTCGGTGCGATGGTCTGACTGCTGCCGACGGTGATCATGGTGTAGCCGTCAGGCGGCGATTTCACGCCGATTTCCATACCGATACGGCCGGTAGCTCCCGGGCGGTTATCGACCACGACCTGCTGGTTGATCTGCTCCGAAAGTTTTTGCGCAATCGTGCGCGAAACAATGTCGTACGACCCGCCGGCGCCGTACGGCGCGACAATGCGCACCGGGCGGCTCGGGTAATCGTCTGCGGCGCGCACGCCCATGCTGCACGTGATCGCGATAGCCGCAACCGTAACGAGCACGTTGAGATTTACGCTACCGCATACTGGTCGTATGAGCATCCGAGATCTCCAATCATTGGAACGTCGCCGCTTTCATTCGGCATGTTAGCGGAATCGCGCAAGGTGCAGAAGGCTTCATGCGGACGCGTTTCAGTGCCGTCGCAAGTTCGCAACTTATATGCACGTTACAATCAGTCGCTGTTCGTTATCCCGGATACATGCCCATGAAAAAAACTTCTTCATCCGCGGCCGCAGGCTGGCCGGTGTGTGTTGCTGCCGGTCCTTTTCTGTTTTTCAGCGGTCAGATGGGCCGTACTACGAAAGGACAATTTTGCGCCAGCTATGCAGATGTCGCGGGCAAAGGCCCTGCGCAGTCCAGCGATTTTGCATGGGTCGATCGCATGGAGGCGTCGGTAGGCGCGCAAGGCATTGCCATCTACGAGCAGTACCGGAACCTGTTGGCGCGCCAAGATGGTGATCTCAAGCATCTGCTCCGCTATCACATCTATCAGCGGGATAAACGTTTCTTCCCCGTTTTCGATCGCGTACGTCGCGACTATGAGACGGCTCCGCCCTCCAGTACTGCGGTCGGCATGGGGCGCTTCGAAATCACCGACAAAGCGCGTCTATGCATCGATGCGATTGCATTGCGGCCTGCGGCTGAAAGAACGCTGGGGCCACGCGAAGTCCGCGGCGGCGCGGCCGCACATACTGCGGCTGCAACCTTCTCTCATGTGATAGGGACCGGGCCATTCCTGTTTCTCGCGGGGCAGATACCAATCGACGCGTCGAAGCCCGGTGCGCCGCTCATACGAAATTACGATGACGTTCCGGAGGAAGGGCGCTTCCTTGCGCGCGGCCGCAGTCACGAAGATGCACGTAACGGTCCGATCGCGGCGCAAACCTGGTTCACTTATGATTTGATTCGCCAACACCTTGAGGCTGCGGAGTCGTCACTCGGCGACATTCTCAACCTCATCGTCTATCTCCAGGACATGCGCGATTTCCCGACGTTCCATCGCGTCCATGAGCGATTCTTCCCGGGCAAACCGCCGGCGTTAACGGTAATCGAAGTGAGTGAGGTCGGCCATAAAGGCACGCTGATAGAGATCGAGCCAACCGCGATCGTGCGCGGCGCCGGAGTGGAGCGCAAGGTGTTCAATTTGCCGGAATCGCGCGCACCTGCGCACATGAGCGAGATGGTCGAGGCCGGCGGTCTGGCGTTCCTTTCCGGCATCGTCGGCGTCGACGATGCGGGCGAGCCGGTGCAATCGGCGCGCGTTCTTCCGCGGGCGCTGCGCGCGCAGGCATCAGGCGTACTGTCACGCGATCACATCGCGCTGCAATGTCTTGCGTGCATTGATCATCTCAAGACGCGTTTGTTAGCGGCGGGTCATGACCTGACGAGAGTAGTACACCTCACCGTGTACATGCAGGATATCGGTCAACGCCGCACAGTCGAGCGTCTGCTCGCCAAGGCTTGCGGAAAGTGGCGGCCTGCCATCATCGCTCTCGAAGTGCCCTCACCGAGTCCGGTTGCCGGTACGCGCATGTCGATTACCGCCATTGCGTGGTTCGGCAGCGATAAACCCACCGTTATCTAACCGTCAGGAGGCCCATGGAAGCTGGCCGCAGCAAAGCAATCATCGATTCCGTTAGGCCGGAACGCTGCACGGAGCTTGCAGTTACGCTCGTCGACATTCCCAGTCTTACCGGCAATGAGCGGCCGATAGCGGAATGCGTGCTGCGACTGCTCAACGAGATCGGCATCGATTCGTACCTGCAGGAATTCGAGCCGGACCGGTTCAACACCATCGGCAATGTCAAAGGGTCGGGCAATGGCGCAACGCTGCTCTTGAACGGCCACATGGACATCTCGTTTGCCGGGAATGAGAAATATCTGCCGAATGCGCCGGGCTATAAGCCCAAGGCCGTGGTGAAAGACGGCTGGATCTACGGCATGGGCGTACACAATATGAAAGGGGGCTGTGCCGCCTTTCTCGCCGCCGCCGAAGCGGTCGTCAAATCGGGTGTCAAGCTCAACGGGAACGTGCTGCTCGCATTCGTAGGCGGAGAGATCGAGCGCCACGCCGTTATTCACTACCAGGGTGCCACCTATCGCGGCGGCGGTTGCGGGACCAAGCACTTTGTGAACAACGGCGGTATTGCCGACATGGCGGTGGTGGGAGAGCCGACGCGCATGATGCTCGTGAACGAGCACGTTGGCTCCGTCGGCGTGCGGATTACGACACGCGGCAAGCCTGCGCCGCTGCGAGTCGCAGATCATGGCGACGATGCAATCCGCAAGATGCGCGTACTAATCGATGTCTTCGACGATTTTGCGCGCGAGTATGCGGGCCGGCATCACTACAAAGGCTGCTCGTCCTCGGTGCATATGCATTCGATCGAAGGCGGCTGGCCGTACCGGTGCAATCGCGTGCCGTTTTTCTGTCACGTGTTTCTCGAGTTCAGATTGCTGCCCAATCAGAAAGTGAACGAAGTGCCGCTGGAAGTCGAGCGCCTGATTGCGATGGTGCGCGGCAAAAAGCCGGGAATCGAATTCGACACGGAGTTTTTTGTCACTCTGCCGCCGGCGCAGGATTGCTCGACATCCATCATTGCCAACCGTATGCGCGATGCGCATATGGCCGTAACCGGCGGCAAGCCGGAAGAAGGCGTCGGGCTTTTCTACTCGGACGCAAGCCACCTGCAGGCGTACGGCATTCCGGCAGTGAACTACGGGCCCAGCGGCCGCACGGTCACCGGCAAGGAGAACTGGGATCCGGACGTCGGCGAGCACCTTTCGATCGATGATCTTACGAGTACGGCGAAAGTCTATACGTCGCTTATTCTCGACGTTTGCAGCAAGACGCGCGACGAACTCGGGCTCAAAGTATTGCAAACAAACTGAGCTGAGGCTTCTCGGGCTACGGTGACGGTTTCGTTACTTCTTGAAGATCGCCTTTGGCATCAGGACGTGGACGCCTTTCGTGCTGTCGACCACTTGGGTCACATGCAAATCAGCCTGGGCGCTCAACAGCATGAACGCATCGTCCCGCGATAGTCCCTTGGTCTCGACGATGAAGTTAAGCATTTCGCGGATCGCTATTTTCGCGGCCTGATTCAGATCTTCATGCAAACCGATGGCCATGTAATGCGTCGGCGTTTCCGCGCGCGGCCATGTGATGCGTGCCTTTTTGTGCAGCACGATCTGGATTTCTCCCTTGAGGGACGATTCGACAGCCGAGAGTCCCACTTCACCGCCGCCCTGCGCCGCGTGCCCGTCGCCGATCGAGAGGTTGCCGCCGGGCACATGCACCGGCAGGTAAAGCGTAGTGCCGGCGACGAGATCATGGTTATCCATATTGCCGCCGTGCACGTTCGGTATGCTCGCGTTAATGCGGCCGAGCGCGGTCGGCGGCGCAACGCCGATGTCGCCCCAGAATGGTTTCATGGGTATCACGATGCCCGGTGCAAAGTCGATGGTCTTCTTATCGAGGTCCATCCACAGCACTTTGTCGCGTGAGTAAGGGAAATCCTCCGGCAGCGAACTGCGGTTGGGACGGAAACTCATCGCGGCAATCGGCAGCCAGACCTCGATCGAGCGTATTCTGATTTCGAGCATGTCACCCGGTTCGGCCCCGCGCACCGCAATCGGCCCGTTTAATGATTGATCGCCGCGTCCATCGTCTTTGACGCCTTCGTATGCCGCGTAGAGTTCAGGCGGGATCTTTTCCTTAGGAACGCCGAGACCTTCGTAGTACTTCGGATTTCCCGTTGCGGTCCATAGCTTGACCACATCACCGGAATCGATGGTGAGCACCGGCTTTAACGTGCCATCGAAGAAGCCGCGGTGGACCGTCGCAGGTGAAGCTTTCAGTTCATGTACTGTTTCGGCACACACTGCGAGCGATGCCGCGTGCATCAGCGCGCCGGCGCAAAGTACTGCCCATAGTCTGTTCATGCTATCCCCTTTTTAACGTTCCGCAGTGCACGCTGGCGCGGCTGCGGACGTTAGCCTACCGCATTTTGTTGGCGCTAATGCCGGTTTATTGCGGGGAGATCGCGCTCAGCGCCGATTAGCATGATCTTCGGCTGGTTCATCACCGCGACGTGGAAGGCGTTGCGGTGAGACAGTTTATCGATGACTTCATCGGGTGCATAGATACTGATATGGATGCGGCGGTTCATTGTATTTTCCGCGCGCACGAGATGCGGCAGTACATCGATGTGCTTGAGCGCCTCGCCGACAATGAAGATATCGACATCGCAATTGGGTTTCGCGGCGCCCCGTGCAAGCGGGCCATAGATGAATGCGGCAGAAATCTTGCCGGCGACCGGCGTCAACGCGCCGCGCAGCACCTCGATGACGGCGCCCGCGGCGACATCGGTTGTCATTTGCGTCCGACGTCATGCCGAGCGAGATCACGCCATTTCGTTACCGGCAGACTTGCTGAAGCGTTGACAAGATGAACAGCGTTGACCTCAAACGAGACATCAAGGCTGCCGATTTCTCGAGCGATTTCCTGCTTGAGCGCTTCGTCAGCGTCTGCATAGAGAAGGCTCATGTGCGCAGTGAACGGATCAGGCGGATTCATTTCGAACACATCGTGAGCGTCGCGGTGCACGGCCTCGAGCTCAGTCCCGTCGTCGACCGTTGCGTATAAGCTTTTGAAATAGTCGTGACGCCACTCGATCTTGCTTAGTTTGACCGTGAACGGACGGATGCGCATCGCAAGCTGCTTCAGTTTTTCTTCAGCGCTCGCGTGTGTACGCTCGATACCGGACAAGACAGTTATGTGTGGATCGACACGTGGTCCGCCGCCGCGCTTGTTCGCTATCCGTATCGCATCTTCGACTTTCGTCAACGCATCGCCTGTCGGCCGTATCCAGATCGAAGCGCGTATCACTTCGCTGGTGTCGATATGGGCCATGTCCTACCTCCGTGCACAGCTCGCGCAACACCAGCCGAATTCCTGGCTCGCGGCTCCCTGTATGATACGGCCGAACGCTCAACAGTTCCGCGCGCCAATGTTTTTGAGTTTGCATCAGTGCTGAGAGTCGCGGCATCGTGACTAGCGCGCGCAACAACCGGAGCCAGTATGCTTGATTCACATCGCGCGCTCGCAATCTATGTCGCAATGGCGACGACGCTCGTTGTCATCCCGCACGATGTATGCGCACAGCAATATCCGCAGCGTCCGGTGCGCATGATCGTGAACGTAAGCGCGGGCGGTGGCGTGGATGCGCTGGCGCGCATTGCCGGCCAGCATTACACCCGGATCTGGGGCCAGCCGTTCGTCGTCGACAACCGCACGGGGGCGGGCGGCAGCATTGGCGTCGAGATGGTCGCGAAGGCCGCGCCTGACGGGTACACGTTGCTCGTTACCAGCAGCGGTGTCGTCACGAATGCCGCATTGCGTCCGCAAAGCTACGATCCGGTGCACGATCTCGAGCCGATCACTAAGCTCACTTCGAATCCGTATATCGTGATTACGACGCCGACGTTGCCCGTATCCAACATCAAAGAGTTGGTCGCGCTTGCGAAAACGAAATCCGGTGGCATCAGCTTTGCGTCCGCCGGCATCGGCAGCATCGTGCACATGGGTGCCGAACTATTGAGCGTAATGGCCGGCGTGCCGATGACGCACGTGCCCTACAAAGGCGTTGCGGATGCATATCCGGCGGTTGCTGCAGGCCAAGCTGACTGGATGATCGGCAGTCCGCTCTCGGCATTGCCACTGATTCGCGGCGGCCGGCTCAAAGCGATCGCGGTGACGAGCTTGGTGCGCAGCAAAGCGCTGCCTGAATTACCGACCGTCGCGGAAAGCGGTCTCGCCGGTTATAACGTGGTCGCGTGGTTCGGCATGTTTGCGCCCGCGAAAGTGCCGCCAGCAATCATCGCCAGGCTGAACGCCGAGGCGAAGCGCGCATTGCAAAGTCCCGAAGTCGCCCGCCGCATGGAAGTCGAAGGCACGGACGTGGTGGGGAACTCAGCGCAGGAATTTGCCGCCGAAGTGAAAGCAGAATACGAAAAGTGGCGCGAACTCGTGCGTAAAACCGGCATGAAGTCCTGATCCGCTGCTACGACAGTACACTCAGTCCGCCCGGCCGGCGCCGCCGCCGCCGAATCGTCCACCCAAACCAATTTTGAGCGCGCTAAACAAGCCATGACGCGCCGCCCACCACAAGACGCCGCCCAGCGATCCGCCGCCCGCAGCGGCCTGCGCGATGCGCGTCTCAAAATCCGCGCCGAGCGCTGCCTGCACAAGCAGCAAGAGACCAAACGGAAGCGCGATGACGAGCGCGATGCCCACGAGCCAGAGTGACCACCGTGTTGTGCCTGGACGGCTGCGCTCCCGGTTGTCGAGATAAAGCGAAAGTGCAATTAGCGCCGTGAATATCCCGGCTACGGTAAAAGCGATGCTCACCGGATGCGCGATAAACGGCTGGAGACCGAGATAAGCGATAATCAAGACGATGACGAAATGTCCGGCACTTCGCAGGACAATCATGAGATAGCGCGCGGGCTCTCCGGGAAACAGAAATGCAGCGAGGCCGACAGCGAGCAGTCCGGCGAAAATCGGCGCGGCCCATAATTCTTCAGCGCCGCTCGCGTGCAGCCCTACGCCAACAAACAGCGTAAGAATCGCAAAGAACATGGCCACTGCGCAGAGGTTTCCGAGTGATTTCGCGTGTTGCAGGGCGCGCGGCAGCCGTTCGTTGTCCGCCCAATTGAGTCCCCATAACAGCGGCAGTGGAAACGCAATCCCGGCGGCAGCGAATCCCGCGCGCTGCGAACTCCATAATGCCCACGCGGCGCCGCCATAAAACGCGGCGAGCAACGCGGCGCTGGCGATGCTGCCCCAGCGTCCGAACATCAACGGGAAGACTGCGAACAGCGAAAAGACCACGAGCACAAACGGCAGCCGCCATTCGGGATGGTCGGGAAACAGGAAATCATCTTCGTTCGCAGGCTTTTTTTGTGCCGCCGCAGGTAGCGTAGCATCGATCTCATCGAGCAGGTGACTGAGGCCCGCAGCAAGTTCTTTATTTTTTATCGCGGGCAGTAACTCATCGATCCAGCGTGACGCGCGGGCATCGGGAATATCTCCTTCCAGACCATAACCGACTTCGATACGCGCAGCGTTGATCGATGGCACGATAACGATGAGCAAGCCATCGTCGCGCTTCGCCCGGCCGAGCTGCCAGTGCTCGGCGACGCGCAGCGCATAGTCAGAGAGCGGCTCTTCCCCAATTCCGCTCGAGATGAGTATTGCAACCTGTGCGCGAGCCGATGACTGAATCGCGCGCAAACGCGCTTCGAGAGCGAGGCGTGCAGCCTGATCGAGCGCATGAGCCTGGTCGCCAAGCAAACTCGTTTGTTCCGGAATTGCCACAGGCTCTGCGGCGTGGGCACCTTGCGCCACTGTCAGCACGCCCATGCATAGCAATGTGATCACCTGCACAACTGTCCGCGCACGGCTGCCTCCCCTAGACCTGCAAAGAGCTTAGCATGCGGCTGGCCACGCTTTGCGGGTGCGAATGGTGGCTTATGGCGCCCGTCACTGGACGTCACGCGACTATCAGCGGTATGTTCCACTCTTGCCGTCACACCAGGAGACTTCGATGTCGCACATTCTGTATCGCGAAAATCTCGATCGCGATCTACCCATAGCGGTCGCGGGTGATGATTGTTATTTGATTGATGCAGCGGGCAAGCGGTATCTGGACGCTTCGGGCGGTGCCGCGGTGTCCTGCCTCGGCCATAGCAATGAAGCGGTGCGCAAAGCGATACACGATCAGGTCGATCGTCTTGCGTTTGCGCATACACGGTTCTTCACGACGGAAGCCGCAGAACGGCTGGCGGACAATCTCGTGACTGGCGGCCCGGCCGGCCTGAACAAGGTGTGGTTCACGTGCGGCGGCTCGGAATCGGTGGAAGCGGCGCTGAAGATCATGCGCCAGTATTTCGTTGAGAGCGGGCAGTCCGAGCGCAAATTCGTTATCGCGCGGCAGCAGGGCTATCACGGCAACACCTTCGGCGCCTTGTCCGCCAGCGGCAATATCTGGCGACGCCGTCAATTTGAGCCGGTGCTCATTCAGTCCATGCAGCATATTTCGCCGTGCTTCGCGTATCGGTATCAGACTCCGGATGAAACGCTTGAAGCGTATGGCCTGCGCGTCGCGAACGAGCTCGAAGCAAAAATCCTCGAGCTGCGCGCACAAAATGTCGCCGCGTTCATCGCCGAAACCGTCGTCGGTGCAACGCTCGGCGCAGTAACTGCCGCGCCCGGCTACTTCCGCCGTGTTCGTGAGATCTGCGATCGGTATGGTGTGCTCTTGATCCTCGACGAAGTAATGTGCGGCATGGGCCGCACCGGCACACGCTACGCGTGCGAGCAGGAAGGCGTGGTACCCGACATGATCGCCGTCGCGAAAGGCTTGGGCGCCGGCTATATGCCTATCGGTGCAGTGCTGATCGCGGAGAAAATACATCGTGTGATCGAGCGCGGCAGCAATGTCGTGATGCACGGGCACACTTTCACAGGACATCCGACGGCGTGTGCTGCTGCGCTTGCTACTCAGCAAGAGATCCGTGATCAGGACCTGCTGGCAAACGTGCGGCGGCAGGGCGACGCGTTGCACGCCGCGTTGATCGATCGTTTCGGCAAGCACCCGAATGTCGGCGATATCCGGGGACGCGGACTTTTCATGGCGATCGAATTCGTGGCTGACCGCCGCAGCAAACAGACTTTCGATCCGGCCTTCAAGATCAGCGGCAGGATGAAGGAACGCGCGATGGCTAATGGCTTGATCTGCTATCCGATGGGCGGCATCGTTGATGGCAAAAGGGGCGACCATGTGATGCTGGCGCCGCCCTTCATCGCCACTGAGTCGCACATCGCCGAAATCATCGACAAGTTGGGCCGTACTGTGGACGACGTGCTCGCGGAGGTCCTGCCCAAAGCTGCGTAGAGTTTGGCATCTGCAGATGATGTGGCCGACATTGACCGTGCGACTGGTAGCTGTCACCGCGATGGCCGTGGCGGTGATTGCGATCAACGACGCAACCGGTGCACAACGCGAGGCGCGCGGATACCCGAGCAAACCGATACGAATGGTGGTTCCATTCACTGCCGGAAGCTCCACTGACATCATGGCGCGCTTGCTTGGCCCTAAGATGGCCGAACATTGGGGACAGCAGGTGGTTGTCGATAACCGCCCAAGCGCCGGCGGAACGGTCGCCGGCACCATCGTTGCGACTGCCGCAGCGGACGGTCACACGCTACTCGTTGCGTCTGCGGTGTTTGCAGGCGGTGCGGCACTCTATGACAAGCTGCCCTATGATCCGATCAAGGACTTTCGCGGTATCACGCAACTTGCCAGCACGCCTTTCGTCCTCATCGTGCCAGCCAGCCTCGGTGTGAAAACCGTAGGTGACTTGATCGCGCTTGCGCGTCAGAAACCCGGCCAGTTGAGTTTCTCGTCGGCCGGTATCGGCAGCGGCACGCACTATGCCGGCGAGCGGTTTAAGCTTGCCGCGCATCTCGACACCGTGCACGTGCCTTATAAAGGCACGCCGGAAGCCATCAACGATACGATTGCCGGAAGAGTGCAGTATTCGATGGCATCCATCGTGCCGGTCGTGCCGCTGGTCAAGAGCGGTCGCATTCTGGCGCTCGCGGTGTCGACGTCGCAACGCGCGCCGACACTGCCGGGTGTTCCAACACTGATTGAAGCCGGATTGCCGGATGCGGAGTGCGACGGCTGGTACGGCGTATTCGTCCAGTCCACAACACCGCAGGCGATCGTCACCGCGTTGTCGCAGGAAATTGCACGCATACTTGAGCTGCCGGACATCTCCGAGAAAGTGGTTGCGCAAGGCGGCGCGGTCAAGCATTCCACGCCGGAAGCTTTCGATCGCATGGTGCGCGATGAAATCGCCCTGCGCCGAAAAATCTTCAGTGCGTCCCGCACCAAAGCACTATGACCTCTCACGCCAATCGGAGGGCGATAAGTCACCAACCTGCGATCGCGGCAGAAAACGCTCTCTGTGTTGCGCTCATAGGCGCCCTGTTGATGGCAATGAGCGGCGCTGCGCATGGTCAACCGGCCGCGGTCTATCCATCGAAGCCGATTCGCATTGTCGTGCCGTACCTCGCGGGTGGTGCTGCTGATGTCGTCGCGCGCTTAGTCGGCCAGAAGATGTCCGAATCATTCGGGCAGCCCGTGCTGGTAGACAATCGCGCCGGTGGCGCAGCGAATATCGGAAGTGAATATGTCGCCAAAGCTGCGCCCGATGGCTATACGCTGCTCATGGGCAGTCCTGCGAATACGGTTAACGCCAGTCTCTACGCGAAGATGCCGTACGACGTCACCAAGGACTTCGCACCGGTCGTTCTGATGGGTACTTCCGCCAACATTCTGGTCGTCCATCCGTCGCTGCCGGTACGGTCGGTAAAGGATCTCATTGCATTCGCCAAGTCGCGGCCCGGACAGCTCACATACGCTTCATCCGGAAACGCGAGCTCGAACCATCTGTCAGGGGAGCTCTTCAAGTTGCTCGCGGGCGTAGATATCGTACATGTGCCCTACAAAGGCGGCGGCCCGGCGATCACCGATCTTTTGGGTGGACAGGTGACGATGTATTTCAGCAGCCTGCCGAGCGCACTGCCGTTCGTGCGCAGCAATAAATTACGCGCGCTTGGCGTTACCAGCGCAAAGCGCGCCGCAGCGGCGCCTGAACTCCCATCGATCGCCGAGTCCGGCGTGCCGAACTACGCATTGGTTGCCTGGCACGCGTTGCTCGCGCCGGCCGGCACGCCGCAAAGCGTGATCGACAAGCTCAATGGCGAGGTCGTGCGTATCGTGAACGCGCCTGACGTCCGTCCGCGACTCGAGAGTCAAGGCGTCGATATTGTCGGCAGCACGCCGGCTGGGCTGGCAGCTTTCATCAAGGAAGAAATTGCGAAATACGCGCGGCTTGTCAAAGCGGCCGGCATAAAGGTCGAGTGAGCGGCGTTGCTCCGCTATTTATAGAAGAACACCATTTTTACGCCGGCGATTTCGACGACGTCGCGGTCATGCAGGTAGCGTGCACGCGATTCGATCGTGCTGCCATTGACGATCGGATATTTCGGGCCTTCGATGTGCGTGATGAAATAACCTTGCGATGTGCGATTGATGACAGCGATCTCCCCGCCTTGCTGGCCGACGGTCGTAACCTTGTTGACGAGCGGCACTTCCTCGCCGATCGTCGTGCCGGTGAGAAATTGCAAGGCGGCGACCCGCTCGGGCTTGCTGACATTGTCGACGGTGCGCAGCGGCGGCGTATGTCCGCGGCGCGCCGCGATACTCGTGATATCGCTGACGCCCGCCGACGTCGTGTCCGTCGCAACCTGAGCGACGGCGGCACCGCGGTCACTACCGGGCGCTGCGCTCATGCGTGCCTGTACTGTCACCGATTCCTTGTTGTAGACCGCGACTCGATTGCGGCCCGCGGCCTTCGCTTCATAGAGTGCTTCGTCCGCCGCGCGTAGCAGCGCATCCGAATCCGCCCCATGTTGCGGATATACGGCGATGCCGAGGGAAGCGGTCATCCTCAGCGATTTACCGCAGTAATTGATGTGCAGTCTCTCGAGCGCAAGGCGGATGTCATCAGCCTTGGCAAGCGTCGTCGCGAGCGGCGCATCGGGCAGCACCAGACAAAACTCTTCGCCACCATAGCGGCACACAATGTCGCTGCCCCTTACGCTTTTCATCAGCAAGCCGCCTACCTCGCGCAATACGAGGTCGCCGGCTTCATGGCCGGACGTATCGTTGACGCGCTTGAAATGGTCAAGATCGATGATGACGACACTCATCGCCGTCGAGTTGCGCTTGGCGCGCACCAGCTCACGCGGCAGCAGCTCATAGAGGTAGCGCCGGTTATGCAGGCTGGTCAGCGAATCGGTGATCGCCTGCTGATGCAGGTTGTGCATCGCGCGCTCGATACCTTTCTGGCGTTCCTGCAATGCATCCGCCATTTCATCGAACGCTTTGCCTATTTTGCTGAGCTCGTCGTTTCCGTAACGCATGCCGGTGCGCGCGCCAAGGTCACCGCCACGCACCCGTTGCGCGGTTTCAAGCAGCGTGCGTACATTGCGCATGAAGAAAAACTCGGCGCCATACCAACTGCCGACCAGCAGCAACAGCGTGAGAAAAACGGCTGCGACGAGGTTGCGTACGAGCGTCTCATTCGCTTGAGCGTGTATGACGCTCGTCGGTATGCTTAGCAACACGCGCAGGGCAGCGGAATCCGTCGGGTCGTCGACGACATTCTCATAGGCAAAAAGTTGCGGGCTTCCGTCGGCGCCGTTGTCATAGAAAACGCCGTTCTTCCCGCCCGCGAGTTTTTCAATGACCGATGCCGATTCGAGCTTTTGACCGATGAGTTCGACACGGCGCGGGTTACGGGCGAGGACGATGCCATTGCGATCCAGCACCATCACCAGGCCGGCCGTCGAGATCGGCAGTTTGGCGGCAACCTTTTCGAATTCGGCCAGATCGATGGTCACGAATGCAAGCCGGGTAACGCCTCGCGTTTCCGTGATCGGGTGGCTCAACGTGAGGCCTTCCAGTTTGTTCGCCGCTGTTGCCTGGTATTCACCGATCGAGAATTTGCCCGTCTCAACGATCGGCTGCGCGGAGCGTTCGCGCGTAGTGCCGCTGCAATAGACTTCGCCGCCGGCGCCGTTGAGTCCCATGGCGATATACTGACGCGGCGATTTCTTCAGCAATTGCTCGACATATTGGCCGCATTGCAGCCGGTCGTCACGGATACTGGACGGGATAAGCGAAAACCCGATCAGCATTTGCTTCGCTTCTTCGATAATCTGCGCCTGCTGTTCCGCGGCGACGCGCGCGAGATTGCCGATTTCCTGGCGCGCGTGGGATTGCGCCGCACCGCGCTGGGCAAGGCTGCTGTAAATTGCCAGCGTAAGCGCTGCCATGGCTGCAAACACGAGCAGCAGCATTAAGCGGTTACGTGTGACCACGTTTCTCATGAAACATCCCTGAAACTGCGCCCGCATTTTTAGTCTTGTGATGCGCGGGGGCGCTCCTGACGCCGCTGGAAAGTCTACACGATCATGGCCTATGCAGTCGGCATCTTTGCGTCATTTAATTTATAGGTAGTTCTTAAGGACTACCTGTGATTGGTTGCGGTCACGGGAGGCTCGCGCAGCCCGCAATAATAGGTTTGCACCACGTGAAATAGCGCACGCCGCCGATAATTGCAGACGTGTAACGACTAAGCGGCGGAAAGCGGTGCAGCCACATCCTCGAGTGAGCGCCGCTCCGCGGCCACGCCCAGCCACAGCGCTGTGCCTGCCGCGACGAGCATGAGGAGCGCGGCGAATCCATAGCCCCATGCAATGGCTGCCGGGTCTCCGCTGCCGATGAGCACACCGAAGATCCAGGGTGCCGCGACGCCGCCCAGCGCAGTGACCCAGCGCATAAAAAAGCGCGATTGAAAGCGCGCGCACTTCGAGCGGGAAGCTTTCGCTGACGGTCAGATACGCTGAGCTTGCTGCCGCCGACGCAAAAAAGAATACCGCCATCCACGCGGCTGTCTGCGTAGCGGCTGTCATGACGCCGGACTTGAACAGGAGCGCGGTCACGCCCAGGAGCAACCCCGAAATCGCATAGCTCGAGGAAATCATGGGGCGACGCCCCCACGTGTCAAAGAGCGGTCCAAGCACCAACGGACCGATGAAATTGCTGATCGCAAATGGCAGCAGATAAAAGCCGACATCCTGCGAAGGCACAGCGAAGAACTGCGTGAGAACGAGCGCGTAAGTGAAAAAGATCGCGTTGTAGCAGAACGCTTGAGCCGTCATGAGCACGAGGCCGAGCACGGCGCGCCGCGGATACCGGTGGAAGAGACTAATGCCAAGATCGACGAAGCTGATAGCGTTGCTGCGGATTCGCATGCGCAGCGGAACGACCGGCGGTTGCACTGCGGATGCGAGCTGAGCGCTGTGCGCCTCTATCGCCTGCATGATTACTTCAGCTTCGGCGACACGGCCATGAATGAGCAGCCAGCGCGGACTCTCCGGAAGCAGGCGGCGCAGCATCAATACACCCACACCCAGCGCGGCGCCGATGCCGAACGCGAGGCGCCAACCAACATCTGGCGGCAATCGTCCCGGCTCAAGTAATATCACGGTGCCAATGGCGCCGAACGCCGCGCCGAGCCAGAAGCTGCCATTGATGGCAAGGTCGGTGCGACCACGATAACGCGCAGGCACGAGCTCCTGTATCGCGGAATTGATCGCGGTGTATTCGCCGCCGATCCCGGCACCGGTCAGAAAGCGGAACACCATAAAGGCAGCAAAGTCCGGCGCGAGCGCGCTGGCGAGTGTCGCCGCGAGATACAACCCGAGCGTAATCGAGAAGAGCCGCTTGCGGCCTAACCGGTCAGTGAGCCAGCCGAAGAAAAAGGCACCCAGCACGGCACCGGCGAGATAAGCGCTGGCCGACGCGCCGATCTGAGCTTCGGTCAAGCGAAGACTGGGACTTTCCATGAGTGCGCCCGCTACAGCGCCGGCGAGCGTCACCTCCAGTCCATCGAGCACCCATGTAATACCAAGCGCCGCCACGACCAGAGTATGAAAGCGGCTCCAGGTACAGTCGATCGAGTCGCGCGGGGATATCCGTTTCGATCAGTGCGTCAGCACACCGCTCTTTGCTGCCTGGTGTGGCGCGTGGGCCGGCCGTGTCACTCATGCATGTTTAAGATGCTGAAACGTAGACTGAGTTCGCCGACGCAATGTGCACGCAGACTTTATTCGTTACTCACTTTTTACCCCGGCTGACTGAACGAGCTTCGCATACTGTGGCAAGTACAAGCCTATACGTTCCCTGAACTGATCCGGCGTCCCGCCGATGATTTCGACGCCATCCTGCTCGAATTGCCGCCGGAATTCCGGGTTCGCGAGCGCTGCGCCGATGCGCGCGTTCAGCTTGTCAACGATTTCACGCGGGCGTACGCCCCGGGGCCAGAACACCGTACGGCGATATCACTTCGTAACCGGGCAACGTCTCAGCGACAGCGGGCACGTCCGGCAGCACGGCGGTACGCTTGAGTGCAGTCGTGCCAATCGCGGCGAGTCTACCGGCCCGCACATGCGGCACTGTATTTTGAACGGCGGTAATGAGGATATCGAGTTGGCCGCCAATGGTATCGGTGAGCGCCGGCGCTGTGCCTTTGTAAGGTACATGCACGAGTTTCACGCCCGCCATTTTGTTGAGCAGCTCGCCGGCGAGATGAGAGCCACTGCCGATGCCGGGTGTTCCGTATGTGATGGCGTCCGGCCTTCGTTTCGCTAGCGCAATCAACTCCCTTACATTGCGCGCCGGCACTCGCGGGTTCACCGAGAGCATGATCGGCGCGTTGAACAGCTGGATCACTGGCGCAAAGTCGCGGACTGGATCGAAACCAAGCTTCGAATATACGGCCGGCGCTATGAAGAAACTGCCATAGATGAGCACCAGCGTGTAGCCGTCGGGTGGTGACTTCGCGACGAGTTCCATGCCGATTGTTCCACCGGCGCCTCCCCGATTGTCTACAACAACTGCTTGGCCCCATTCCTCGGTGAGCTTTTGACCGATCAGCCGGGCGGCCACGTCTGTGCCGCCGCCAGCCGGGCCGAGCGAAACTATGCGGATCGCGCGTAAGGGATATGACTGCGGGAAGGCGGCAGCGGCAATCAGAAAAAGAATTAAGCTGGAGATTACTGCGGCTGTCTGGCGCATGCGTTAGCTCTTGCGAGTCAGGCGTCTGGCGCGTGAGTCGGGAGCGGACTCGAGCGCCGGATCGCGCGCGGTATTCGTCATTTGAAGGGTTGTCCTTTCATCGCGTTCACATGATATTCCCGGCGCCGGGTGAGTAATTTGCGCTGACTACGCTATTGCTGATCAGCGTATCGCATTGAAGCGTGCCGCTGAACTTCGAACTGGCCGCATTGATTTGTAATTGAGCGGTACTAATGATGACTTTGGCAGCTGCTTTCACCGTGACACCGTCCATTCCAAGCCGCACCGAGTTTCCATTGTTGTCGGTTATCTCGATCGTCGATGGGCCGTCCCTGAGCGTAATCTTTTGGCCGCCCGGTGTTTCGAGGATGAAGCTGTCGTGACCTGTCTGGTCGTTCATCGTCAGCTTTACGCCATTGCGTGAGCGTAGGGTCTTCCTGGTGTTCGTGGCGTCCACGGTCTCCGGCGGAGGAGCAGTCGAACTCCATAAAGCGCCAAGCACAAAAGGGCGTCTCGCATCTCCGGCTTCGAACGCCACCAGCACTTCATCGTTAACATCGGGCATGAACCATGATCCTCGATTTTTTCCCGCCGTCAGGGTTGCGACGCGTGCCCACACTTCGGCGCTGGGAGGCGCGATCGCAGGTACGCGGACTTTTACGCGTCCGCTGTTTTGCGGGTCGACGTTACTGGTAACGATGGCCGTGTATACGCCGTTCAAAGTTGTCATGCATTGCTCCGGTTATGGTTCCGTTGTGAATTCGAGCGTAAGCGCCTATTCAATAATACGCGTGTTGCGATGTGCGGCGATGATGCATGGACTCGATGTGACGGCCGTGTCGTCGCAGCTTATGGCGGCAGTGCTTTCATCTGTCAAATGCTCATTTGCTAAACTCGCGCGGAGCGTCTTCAAAGAGACTTCATGTGAAACCGATAAAAACGCAGACGATTCGAATGAGACCCGGCGATGCACCGCCAGGCATGCGCATCAAGCCGCAGTATGACCGCACCGTACTTGTTTTACAGGGCGGCGGCGCGATGGGTGCGTACCAGGCGGGCGTATTCGAAGGCCTCGTTGAAACCGGTTATGTTCCCGATTGGGTGGTCGGCGTATCGATCGGCGCGATCAATGCAGCGTTGATCGCCGGCAATACAGCGGCTCACCGCGTGCAACGGCTGCGTGAATTCTGGGATACAGTGTCGTCCGCCGTTCCCGTTAGTGTACCGGTTTACTTTCCTCCGCTGCACAGCCTCTTCAACCGGACGAGCGCGGCGCTCAGCGCAGTATTCGGCGTGCCCGGCTTTTATACGCCCCGTGTCCCGCCGCCAACCCTGCTGCCGGACGGACATCCCGATGCGAGCAGCTTTTATGACACACGACCCTTGAGACAAACGCTCGAGCATCTAGTCAATTTCACTATCATCAAACAGAAACATATGCGTCTCAGCATGGGTGCAGTCAACGTTGCGACCGGGAATTCGCAGTACTTCGACAACGGCCATGACCATATCGGACCTGAGCACGTGATGGCGAGCGGGGCCCTGCCGCCCGCATTCGGGCCGGTCAAAGTCGGCAATGATTATTTCTGGGACGGCGGCATCGTTTCCAATTCCCCGCTCTCCCAGGTGCTCGATGAGGAGCCGCACTTGAAGGGCCTGGTCATCCAGATCGATCTCTTCAGCGCGAGTGGTGCATTGCCCGCCAATATCGATCAGACCATGGAGCGGCAGAAAGACATCATGTATTCCAGCAAGACGCGCTTCAACACGCGGCGCATCCTCGAGGAAGAAGAGTTGCGCAGCACGGTTCAGCGCGTACTCAAGAAGCTGCCGGCGGAGCTTGGCTCAGACGAAGACGTAGCGCTCCTGAAGTCGCTCACTGCCGGTGCGCAAGTCGATATCGTGCACCTCATCAACCGCCGCTACGCGTACACGCTCGCTTCCAAGGACAACGACTTCTCGCGGGGAACGGTGGACGAACTGTGGGAGGCAGGTCTTGCCGATGCGCGACGCACGTTTGCGACTACTGAGTGGGGCGCCGGTGAAGCGTGGGGCGATGGCATACGCGTGTTCGACATCGCGCAGTGAGAGCGCACAACGACTTTGTCCTGAAATCAATAGTGGTTTACAAGTAAGAGTCTGCCCCGCAAAATTCGCAGCTCGGTCTTATTGCAGGGGAGCGCAATGCGTCGATTAGCTGTATTTGCGGTTGTGCTGGCAATTGTGCCCCTGCTTCATGCACAGCAGTATCCGTCCAAAGCCATTCGCATCATTGTGCCGTTTCCGCCGGGAGATTCGCTCGATACGATGTCGCGGCTGATCGCGCCGACGCTTCTCGAGCGGCTCGGACAAAACGTTGTCGTCGACAATCGCGCGGGTGCCGCAGGTCAACTAGGCCTCGAGCTCGGCGCTCACGCGCCCGCTGATGGTTATACGCTGGTTGGCGGTCAGGGCGGCAATCTCGTGGTGCAGCCGCATACGTACAAGAAATTGCCTTACGACCCGCTCAAGGATTTTGCACCGGTAGCGATCTCGACCACCAACTTCCTTGCACTCGTGATCAATCCCAGTCTGCCGTACAAAACGCTCAAGGACCTCATCGCATACGGTAAAGCGAATTCTGGAAAACTCACTATTGGATCGAACGGCGAGGGCGGCTTTCCGCATATGGCGATTGAAATGCTGCGCGTGCAGGCCGGCTTCGATTATCTGCACATACCGTACAAGGGCAGCGTCACAGATACTGACTGAAATGATGGGTGGGCGCGTCGACGCGACGATACTCGGCATCGGCGCGCTCACGCCGTTCATACGCTCGGGCCGTGTGCGTTTACTTGCAGTGACGAGCCCGCAGCGTTCTGAACTCTTCCCGGATGTGCCTGCTGTCGCCGAAGTGCTGCCCGGCTACGATTCGCGCGGCTGGTTCGGCTATCTTGCGCCTGCAAAGACGCCGCCGAAGATCGTCGCGCTGCTCAATCGTGAAATCAATCGCGCGATGATGATGCCTGACGTCAGGGAAAAGCTGACTGCGATCGGGCTCACGGTCGTTGCCGAAACGCCCGAGTCATTTGCACAGACGCTGCGCAGTGATTACGAGAAGTATGGCAAGCTCATTCGTACCATCGGCTTGCAACCGCAGTAAGCAATCGTTATGCGGTTTCGTATCTGGCCTAACCAAACATTGAAGAGGATCGTTACATGAATACGGCCGCTGATCCGTACGAGCGTACGGAAGTGCGCGATGGCATGCGCATTACCTGGCATCAACGCATCACCGCGCAGGATGGACTTGTGCTGCGCGCCGATGTCTATCGCCCGATCGAAGATATTCAATGCCCGGTCATCCTTACGTACGGTATTTATGCGAAGGGCCTGAGTTATCAGGAAGGCTATCCTCTGCAATGGGGAAAGATGGTCGAGGACCATCCGGAGATTCTGAAGATGTCGTCAAACAAGTATCAGAACTGGGAGACGACGGATCCCGAGTGCTGGGTCCCAGATGGCTACGCGATCTGTACGCGTGGACTCGCGCGGCGCCGGCTGGTCGCCGGGTTTCATGGATCCCGGCTCACAAAAAGAGACTGAGGACCTCTACGAGTGCATCGAATGGGCCGGCACGCAGCCCTGGAGCAACGGCAAGGTCGGCATGCTGGGCATTTCGTATTACGCGAGCAACCAATGGCGCGTCGCCGGTCTGTGTCCGCCGCATCTGGCTGCCATCATTCCGTGGGAAGGACAGAACGACCGTTACCGCGACTCCGGCTACCACGGGGGAATTCTGTGCCAGTTTCAGCAGCGGTGGGCCAAGCATCAGGTGGTGAACGTTCAATATGGCCGCGGCGACAAGGCGATGAAGAATCCCAACACCGGTGAATCCGTCGCGGGCCCGGTTACGCTCAGCGATGACGAACTCGCCAGGAATCGAGTGGACGCGTTCGAAGAATTGAAGAAGCATCCGTTCGATGATGACTGGCACCATTCTCGTACGGCGGATCTTTCGCTCGTGCGCACGCCGCTCTTAACCTGCGCGAACTGGGGCGGGCAGGGCATACATCCGCGCGGCAATTTCAATGGCTACACTGAAACGCCGCACGACACGCCGAAGTGGCTCGAGGTGCACGGCGATTCACACTGGTCGATGTTCTCGAGCGGTTATGGCGTCGCCCTGCAAAAGCGCTTCTTCGATCATTTTCTCAAGGGCGTCGCTAACGGATGGGACAAACAGCCGCCCGTGCAGCTCAACATACGTCATCCCGGCGAGCGCTTTGAACTGCGGCACGAGAACGAATGGCCGCTCGCGCGCACACAGTGGACGAAGTTCTACCTGGATACGAAAGGCATGGTGCTAGGCGCACAAGCCGCCTCAGAACCGCAGGCCATCGAGTATGACGCCGCGGGTAATGGTGTGACGTTTTCGACAGCGCCGCTGAAAGTCGACACGGAGATCACCGGGCCAATGATGACCCGGCTCTATGTATCATCGTCGACGGCCGACGCTGATATCTTCGTTATCGTTCGCGTTTTCGATCCACAAGGCAAGGAGCTTACCTTCATGGGATCGACGGATCCCAACACGCCGATCGCTAATGGCTGGCTGCGCGCATCGCATCGCCGCCTTGATGCGCAGAAAAGCAAACCCTACCGGCCTTATCATCCGCATGACCGTTCGGAACCGCTCGCGCCGGGTGAAATCTATGAATGTGACGTCGAGATTGTGACGAGCTGTATCGTCGTGCCGGCAGGCTGGCGCGTCGCGCTGACGATACGCGGAAAAGACTACGAATACGAAGGCGATCTTTCAGAGTTCGGGAAGAAATTTCATTATGGGACGCGCGGCACCGGCGGCATGACGCACAACGATTTAGATAACCGGCCGCCCGGGCTGTTTGGCGGCCGTGTCACCGTTCATACTGGACAAGGCCGCGAGTCGTATCTGCTGCTGCCGATCATTCCGCGCGCAAACGGGCGTTAGCGCAGCTTCTCCATAAACGGTTTCACGAGGTCGAGCGGCAGCGGGAACACGATGGTCGTGTTCTTGTCTGCACCGATGACAGTCAGCGTTTCGAGATAGCGCAATTGAATCGCTTGCGGCTCCTGGGCGAGTATGCGCGCGGCCTGCGAGAGTTTCTCGGAAGCCTGCAGTTCGCCTTCCGCGTGAATTACCTTGGCACGGCGCTCACGCTCGGCCTCGGCCTGGCGCGCGATGGCGCGAATCATTGATTCAGTCAAATCGACTTGCTTGATCTCCACGTTCGAGACTTTGATTCCCCACATATCGGTCTGCGCGTCCAGGGCGCGCTGGATATCGAGATTCAGTTTCTCGCGCTCGGCGAGCATGTCGTCCAGCTGGTGTTTGCCCAGCACGGAGCGCAACATGGTCTGCGCAATCTGGCTGGTCGCATTGAGGTAATCGACGACCTGAATGACCGACTTCTGCGGGTCGATGACACGCAGATAGACAACGGCGCTCACCTTGACCGACACGTTGTCGCGCGAAATCACGTCCTGCGTCGGCACTTCCAGCACCATGGTGCGCAAGTCCACCCGCACGACCTGCTGAAGGAAGGGCACGATGATTACCAGCCCGGGTCCCTTGACCTTCCAGAACCGTCCCAATGTGAATACCACACCGCGCTCATACTCGCGAAAGATGCGAACGGCGTTGAACAAAAATACCACCGCAAAAACGACGATGACCGCCAGCCCTATCCATCCCGAATCCACATTCATCCTGCTTCTCCTTGTTTCGCTACCGGTTCGACTGCGAGTACCAGTCCGTCGATGCCTGTCACGCGTATCAATTCGCCGCGCTCGAGCGGAATTGGCGCGCGCACTTTCCACGTCTCGCCCTGTATACGCGCATATGCTTCGCCGCCGGAGCAATCGACGATTTCGCCGGTCGCGTTGATCATCTGCTCGCGGCCGCTGACCACCGGCTGCCGGCGCGAACGCAGCGCGAAGTGCAGCACGACAAGCAGAAATGCGGCGCTTGCCGCAGTGATGACGCCAATCAGCTGCCACGGAATCCGGTAGCCCGGGATGTCAGTGTCAATCAGCATGACGGAGCCGATGGCAAACGCTACAACGCCGCCGATGCCGAGCAGCCCGAACCCGGGTGCGAAGTGCTCGGCTAACATCAATCCCACACCCAATCCGATCAGCGCAAGCCCTGCATAACTGACCGGCAACAGGTGTAATGCAAACAGTGCAAGCAACAGACTGATGCCGCCGATGACGCCCGGCGCGACGAGACCCGGACTGTAGAATTCAAACAGCAAACCGTAGAAGCCGATCATGAGCAAAACATATGCGATGCTCGGATCTGTGATTACCGCCAGGAAACGCGTGCGCCAGTCCGGTTCGAACTCAACAATTGCGGCGGCCGCCGTCGTGAGCTGCCGCTCAGTGCCGAGCACTGTGATTTTCCTGCCATCGAGCTGCTTCATGAGTTGTGGAACGTCGACCGCGATGAGGTCTATTACCTTTGACTTGAGCGCATCCTCGGCCGACAAACTGACAGCTTCACGCACCGCTTGTTCAGCCCAGTCGACGTTGCGGCCGCGCAGCTGCGCGAGCCCGCGAATGTAAGCGACGGAATCATTCATTTGCTTGCGCATCATCGTTGTCATTGATTGAGGCGGAGCGTCTTTACCTGTCGCATCCCCCTTAGCGGGCTTGGGCGCGGGGGTTGTCGGTTGCGTCTCGCCGCCGAGCGAGACGGGCGTCGCCGCGCCGAGATTCGTTGCCGGCGCCATCGCCGCAATATGGCTTGCGTAGAGGATGTAGGTTCCTGCGCTGGCAGCGCGGGCGCCATTCGGCGTAACGTAGCTTGCAACCGGCACCGGCGACGCAAGAATGTCCTTGATGATTGCCCGCATCGAGACATCGAGACCGCCCGGTGTATCCATCTTGAGCACGACGAGCTGCGCTTTCATAGCATCAGCTTTGGCCAGGCCACGCTGGAGATAATCCGCGTTGGCAGGTCCGATCGCGCCGCTTTGCGTGAGTACCAGCACTGGAGCGGATGGCTGCGCGACGGCCAGCGCCGACCAGCAAACCAACAGTAGCGCCACTACCGGCATGGGCCGCCTCCGGACTGAATACCTAGCCTGAACTGAACGTCTACAGTGCCACAAAACGCATGAGGGCGTCGCGTTCGGGCGAGTTGCGAGCACTTGAACATGTGGCTGGATCAGATGCGGCACTGTGCCCGACAGCGCGTAACAAACATTGCAGCAACCGCATTGCGCGGCTATTAGAGGGACGAAAAGGCGGGGAAGTTGCAACACGTGTCCACGAGCCTATCGACCAATGAAGAGAAGACGGCGCGGGACGTGCGACGGTTACAATAAAGCCCTTTATAACGAACGCTTAAAACCATGCCAACAGCTCGCGTTACGCCGGACCTGGACATGCATTACGAGATCGACGATTTCACAGATCCCTGGCGCGAAGCGGAAACCATATTGATGATTCACGGCAATGCCGAGCGCGGCCAGGCGTGGTACGGCTGGGTGCCGACGCTCGCGCGCGAGTTCCGCATAGTGCGACCGGACACACGCGGCTTCGGCGAGTCAACGGCGATGCCGCGCGACTTCAAATGGACGATCGACTTGATAGTCGATGATTATCTGAGCCTCATGAAGCAGCTTGGTATCGCGCAGTTTCATGTCATCGCTGCAAAGCTCGGCGGCACGATTGCTCGCCATTTTGCGGCACGCTGCCCGCAGCAGGTGTTGAGCTTGACTGTCGTCGGCACGCCGCCGCCCAAATGGGATCGCATGGGCGCGAAAGCCGCACACTCGACTGAAGAACTCGCGAAGATCGGCGTTGAAGCCTGGGCGCGCAAGAACATGAGCAAGCGCCTGGGCAGCAATTTTCCCGCCGAAGGCGTCGAATGGTGGACCCGGATGATGGGACGAACCGCGACTTCGACGATGATCGGCTTCGGCGAAACGATTCCTTACACGGATATCACGGACGACCTGCCGCGCATTAAATGTCCTACCTTAGTGCTGATGACGGAAGGAAGCGCGTTAGGCTCGGTCGAGTCAACACGCGCGTGGCAGCAAACCATTCCAAACTCGGAGCTGCGCGTGCTGCCCGGCGACTCATATCATGTGGCGGCGACGGATGCAGACCGCTGCGCGCAGGAGACACGCGAATTTATCCTGAAACATCGTAAGAGCTAGGCTGCGTTGAACGCGGAGCGGCTGCTCAATCGAGCCGTATCCCCGATTCCTTGACGAGCTTCGCCCATCTGACTGCATCGTTCTTGATGAACGCCGCCAGCTCAACCGACGAGCTGCCGGCCACCTCGACGCCCTGAGCGGTAAGCCGCTCTTTCACGTCGCGTGTTTCAAGCACTCTATTAATTTCGGTATTCAGTCGCGCGATGATTGCCTGCGGCGTTTTTGCCGGAACGAGAATCCCGTACCAGCTTGTGACGTCATATCCAGGCAGCGTTTCCGCGATTGCCGGCGTGTCGGGCAGCGCAGTGCTGCGCTTTGCACTCGTGACGGCGAGACCGCGCAGCTTGCCCGATTTGATATGCGGGATCGCCGGCAGCAGCGGGCTGAATGTAAGCTGCGTTTCCCCGCTGATCGTCGCCAGCAATGTGAGCGCCGCGCCTTTATAGGTGATCGGCGTGATCTGTATGCCGGCCATCGTTTTCAAGAGCTCGCCCGCAAGGTGATTCGTTGTGCCCTGGCCGGACGATGCGTAATTGAGCTGGCCGGGTTTCGCTTTGGCAAGCGCGATCAGTTCCTTCATTGAGTCTGCGGGGACTGCTGGATTAACGACAGTGATCGTCGGCGAAGAGCCAAGCATGCTGACGGCGGCGAAGCTGTTCAACGGGTCGAAGGACAGCTTGCGGGTGAAGCTCGGACTGATGGTTACCGCCGGCGTGCCGAGCAGAAGCGTGTAGCCATCGGGCGTTGAACCGGCTGCAATTTCCAGACTGATGAGTCCACCCGCACCCGGCCGGCCATCAATGACGACGCGCTGACCTATGCGCTCGCCAAGCTTTTCGCCCACGACGCGCGCCAGCGTGTCACTGATCCCGCCCGGCAAAAAGCCGGTGATCAGTCTGAGCGGCCGGTTCGGATAATCGGATGTAACAGTGTCCGCGGCGCGCAAACCGGCTGAGCTTACGCACAGCGTCGCGAAAATCAGCGCTGCAGTGGATCGCATGAACTCTCGAACGCAGGCATGCTGTTAACCCAAGGCCAACAAGCGGGCCGCGGTCGCGCCAAGAATCTGCTCGCGTTCCCGATCGGTAATCACCGCCAGGCGCTCGACCATTTCCACCGGCCGCTCATAGCCCATATCGAAGCAATAATCGCTCCCGAGCATGATGCGATCCGCACCCACGAGCTTAACGAGATATTCCATGATGAGATCGGAATGGCTGACCGTATCGTACGTAAATCGCCGCAGGTAATAGCTCGGTGAATGCGGCACGTGTTTGCATTCATTGCGCACGCGATACCCCTGGTCCCAGCGACCGATCAAAATCGGAAGCACACCGCCCGCGTGTGGCAGACATACTTCGAGCGCGGGAAACGTATCGAATACGCCCCCAAAGATAAGATGTGCGGCGGCGATTGCCGTTTCAACCGCATTGCCAATCAAATTGCCGAGCTGGAATTGCTTGAGACGATCGTTCCCGCCGATCACCATCAGCGGAGCGTAATGCAGAAAGATGGGCAATCCAAGCGCCGAAATACGCTCATATACGGGGAAAAACATGCGATCTGAAAGCTCGCGTCCCGCGGCATGCGTTCCTAACGCCACGCCGCGCATACCCGGCAAGCGTGACGCGCGGTCAAGCTCTGTGAGCGCGAGATTCGCATCATGCATCGGGAGCGTGATTAGGCCGACGAGACGGTTCGGATGCGCAATGTGCGCCGCGCTCGCCGCATCGTTATAGGCGTGCGCGAGTTTGACTGCGAGCGTGTCGTCTTTCCAGAAGATCCAGGGTGAAGGGATGGACAGCGCCTGCACCGTGACACCCTGAGAGTCCATGGCAGCAATCCGCTGAGCAATGTCAGTGAACGCGGGGTCCGGCCGCTTATACGTGTGTGCGCTTTTCGAACTTGCATCAGCGGGCGCAGCGTCTGAGTAGATCGTGCCAGGTGAGTAGCCGTGCTGTGCGAGCACCTGCATGTAGCTTTCGGGATAGAAATGCGCGTGGATATCGACGACCGGCGGCTTCGCCATTATTCGACCTTGATGTTGGCGAGCTTCACGACCTGCTCATATTTACGTGTTTCGCTGCGGATGAACTGCGGAAACTCATTGGGGCCGAGGCTTACGATCTCGAAACCCTGCGCAGCAAAATTCTGCTGGACGTCCGGTAAGGTCAGTAACTTCAGCGTGTCGGCATGGAGTTTGGATACGATTGGTTTCGAAATGCCGCGTGGATAGAACATGCCGAACCACGATGTAGCTTCGAAATCCGCAATGCCCGCTTCGATCATGGTGGGCGTTTCAGCCATCAGCGAAAGGCGGCTGCGAGAGGTCACCGCGAGCGCCTTCAGACGGCCCGCTTTCACCATTGGCAGTGCGGCCGCAATACTCGGGAAGCTTGCCTGAACTTCATTTGCAACCACGGCCGCGAGACCCTGCGGTGATCCTTTATAGAGCACGTGCACCAGGTCGATGCCGGCCGCATTCTTGAACATTTCTGCTGCGAGCTGCGCGATGCTGCCCTGGCCGTACGACGAATAGTCGAGTTTGCCCGGCCGCGCCTTGGCATACGCGACAAACTCGCCGACCGAAGTCGCGGGAACCGCGGGATGAATAACCAACGTGAGCGGAAACGTGACGACACGCGATACGGGTACAAAATCCCGCTCGTTGTCATAGGGCACCTTGTAGATCAGCGAATTCACTACAAAAGCCACCGAATGCACGAACAGCGTGTAGCCGTCCGGCGCGGATTTCGCCGCCAGGTCCTGTGCGATGACGCCATTCGCGCCGCCGCGGTTGTCGACGATGACCTGCTGGCCCCAGCTGTCCGACAACTTACGTGCGATGACCCGCGCGACGACGTCGGTGGGACCGCCGGCCGGAAACGGCGCGATCATGCGTACTGGTCGATTCGGGTACACGTCGACAGCGGCCGCCCCTTTTGCTTGCGACCATGCATCAGACGCGGCGCACGCGGTCAGCGCGCCCGCAATAAGCAAACGCAGATTGATGGTGATCAGCCGCGGACGGAGGTAAAGGCACCCGGCACGTGAAACTCGAGAAAGCTCACGTCGCCCTCCGCGCCGCGCAACCCATGACGGTCGGTCGCGGGAAAATGGGCGGCCTGACCACGCGAAAGTATCTCTTCCTTGCCGTTTACGGTGAATCGCACTTTTCCGGTCAGGATCACGAACATGCTTTCGGCGTTCGGATGCATGTGCATACCCGTTACGGTCTCCGGCTCGTACTCGACGATCATCGCATGACCGCGCTCGGAGGCCGCCGCGCTCTTGTCGACGAAATGTATGCGATGCTTTTTCTGGTCGGGAATGTCGACGACCGGTTGCTTCTTGCGCTCAGCAACTTTCAGTCCGCCTTTGAATCCGGGATGAGCGTTCCCCTTGCCGGGCGGCGGCGCGGTGACACTCAGCAGCTCAGCTTGTGACTGGCCGGGATTCTCGAGTGTGAATTGCGCGCCTTCTTCGAGTGTTGCAAAAGTTTCCGTCGGCATGTGCTGCGCACCGCCGCTGCCGTTCGATACCTTCGCTTCGCCGGTCAGCGTAAAGAAATATCGGTCACTGCCATGCGGTACCGTCCCCGTAAATTTTGCGCCCGGCGCAAGCTGCACGATCTCTGCTTGCATTTCCTTGCCGTCGGTGCCCGTGACGGCGGCAGTATTGACACCTTTTGCCGCCGGGCTGTACTTGAGAGAAGCAAACGTAACCACTTTACCCATGCTGATTACCTTTCGAAAGAACTTGCAGATCGCTCCGCGCGTTTGAGGACGGTCATGTTAAGCGGGTTTGAGTCTGTCAGCAATATTGGCGCTCGACCGTAGTTTGACGTTGCATCATCGACGCAGCCTGGCAATGCCGGTTATTCTTGGCAATGAGCAAGCGGCCGTCACTATCATGTCGACAAGCGATACATCGCCGGAAGTAAAGCGCTTCGGCCGGCCGCCGCACGGCTGGCGGCGCCGGCTTTTTGGCATCGTGTTCGAGTCTGATACGCTCGCAGGGCGGCTGTTCGATCTCGTGCTCGTAGCGGTAATTCTCGCGAGCGTGCTTGTCGTCATGCTCGACAGCGTGAGCAGCGTTGGCGGTCGCTACGGCAACCGCTTGGACGTGATCGAGTGGACCATCACAATCCTTTTCACCATTGAGTACATCGCGCGGCTGGTGTGCGTGCAGCGACCGCTGCGCTACGCGACTAGTTTTTTCGGCATTGTGGATCTGCTTTCGGTGCTGCCGACGTATCTCGAGTTCGTCATTCCCGAGCTCCATACGCTGATCGACATCCGGCTGCTGCGGCTGTTGCGCCTGTTCCGCATCTTGAAGCTGACGGCTTACGTGACCGAGGTCGGCGGGCTCGTCGATGCGTTGCACGCGAGCCGGCGCAAGATTTTCGTCTTTCTTTTTACTGTGCTCATGATCGTGGTGTTGCTCGGTACGGTCATGTATGTAGTTGAAGGCCCGCAAAACGGGTTCACGAGTATTCCGGTATCGGTTTACTGGGCCATCTCGACGCTGACGACGGTGGGGTTCGGCGATATTGCCCCGAAAACCGACATGGGACGGTTCATTGCAAGCCTCATGATGCTGCTCGGTTGGGGCATTCTCGCCGTTCCAACCGGAATAGTGACCGCGGAGATGACGCATCGGCGCTGGGCGAATATCCTCGCGGTTCGCGCATGCCCTGCGTGTGGCAGTTCTGGACATGCGCCGACGGCGAAGTTTTGCCAGGACTGCGGCGCCCCTCTGGTTACGCCAGCGGCACAGCAGTGATAAACGGAGGACCGATGACAGCACGAACGTTTTCTTGTGTATGCGTGCGCAGAACTACAGCCGGCATTGCGCTTGCCGCGTTTGCGTTCGCGTCGGCGGCGCAGACGTTTCCGCACAAACCGATACGCATCATCGTCCCTTACCCGGCGGGCGGACCAAGCGATATGCAGGCGCGCCTGATCGGTATCAAACTGAGCGAGGCTTGGGGTCAGCCGTCAGTAATCGACAATCGAGGCGGCGCGAGCGGCATCATCGGTACTGATCTTGCGGCCAAGGCCGACCCTGATGGTCATACGCTGATTCTCATGTCCGCGACGAATGCGGTGCAGCCGAGCCTGTATCCGAAGTTGCCGTACGACCTGGCGCGCGATTTCGCCTTCATCGCCCCAATCACGTCAGGGCCTGGCATCGTCGTCGTAAATCCTGGCTTGCCCATTAAATCGATCAATGACTTGATTGCGTATGCGCGGGCACGCCCGGGCAAGGTGTTTTTTGGCTCTGCGGGAAGCGGCGCGCCGAGCCATCTCTCCGTCGAGTTGCTGAAAGTGATGACAAACGTCGACATCGTGCACGTGCCGTATAAGGGGATGGCGCCTGCGCTCACCGATGTGATGGGTGGGCAATTGCAGATGAGCATCCCTACGATCGCCGGCGGATTGCCGCTGACGCGGTCCGGGAAACTGCGCGCGCTCGCGGTGACGGGTGCGCGTCGCTCGCCCGCAGAGCCCGATTTGCCGACCGTCGCGGAAGCTGGAGTGCCCGGTTACCAGGCCTCGAATTGGTATGGAATGGCCGGCCCCGTGAAGATGCCTGCGCCAGTGATCACGAAACTGAACCGCGAGTTCGCGCTCATTCTCGCGACGCCGGACATACGCGATAAGTTGCTGAGCGTAGGCATGGAGCCCACAACCAGCACGCCGGCGCAGTTCGGTGAGTTCGTCCGGAGTGAGATCGGCAAATGGGCGAAAGTCGTAAAAGCGGCTGGTGTAAAGGCAGAGTAAATCGCTGCGTGCCGCAATCTGCGAGTCGCAATAGCCGCCGTTTGCAGCACGCGCCTTCTGCAATACAACATCACGTGCACCCTTGTTTGAAGATCGGCCTCGCGTTTTCAACCATGGTATGCGTTTCGTGTGCGCACACGCCGGCGTCGCTGGAGGCGCTCTCGCCAAATTTCGATGAGCGGCGGCCAAACTTCGTGATCATCCATTACACGAGCGACGATACAGCCGAGCAGGCGCTTGCGACCCTGACCAGTGCAACAAGCAAGGTGAGCGCGCACTATCTGATTGCGCGCGATGGCATCGTATATCCACTCGTGCCTGAATCACGGCGCGCATGGCACGCGGGCGATTCGTATTGGGGCGGCAATCGAGACATGAACTCCGCATCGATCGGCATCGAACTGGACAATAACGGCAGTGAGGCATTCAGCGAGCCGTTGCTTTCGTCGTTGCTGCTGCTCCTCGTAGACCTGCAACAGCGTTACTCGATTCCAACCGCGAACTTCCTTGGACATAGTGACGTGGCGCCGCGGCGCAAAGTCGATCCGGGCCGCTGGTTTCCGTGGCAGCGGTTGGCAGCGGTGGGATTTGGTTTGTGGTGCGAGCCGCCGTACGCCCGGGCGCCGGTGGGATCTGATCCCTACTTGATGCTCGCGGCAATCGGTTACGACGTCACTGTTCCTGATGCGGCACTGGCAGCTTTCAAGCTCCATTTCGCCCCGCAGGCCGCCGCGTCGTTCACGGACGACGATGCCGCGCTACTGTTCTGTCTCGCAAGCGCTAAGCTGCAGTCAGGTAATCATTAAACGTGCGCGTCGCTAGCTAAAGCTGTAGGACGAAAATACCTACAGTCGTCAGCGCTCGATAACCTGCAACGTCGGGTACGCACAACCTTTACTTGATTCACGGCCGTATTGGCGGCGAAAATAATCTGTGAGCGTCGTGCGAAGCTGCAGTCGACGCGCGCATGAATCGGCAGTGCAATTATTCCTGTGTAGGGCGTTCGCTTACGCCGCATACTCGTCTACACTTACACGACGCTTATTCGCAGCATTGAATGATCGCGTGTTTGAGACACGCACAATCATCATTGCAGGCTTTCAATTCAAGGAGCGGTATTTTTGATCAACTCTTTGCGCAAGTATAAAAAGCAACTCAAGGCCGGAATGGTACTGGCGATGGTTGTCGCATCGCTTGCGTTGGTATGGTCCAGTGTAAATGCGCCGGAGCGCGCGCGAAACGCGCTGTCGGTCGCCATGGAAAGAAACTCGAGCGTTTACTTTTCGGTAGAACGTGATATCACAGCGCTCGCCCGCGATACGCACGCAGGCACGGCGACCAGCATTGGACTGTCCGCAGAGTACGCGCTGGTCGATCTCGCGGATGGCACTCACTATTACGTTCGCATCGACGGCCAGCGTCTGCTCGTCACGGAAACGCTGAAAGCGGCTGCCGGCGCTACGACACCAGCAGTTTTTGCGCTCGGCGATGTCCAGCCACCGGGTTCGCCACTGGCTGCTCTCGCGCATCGCATCGATTCTTCATGGCTCGCACTGCTCGGGCCCTTTATCCTTCTGCTCGTCCTGTGGCAGATGAATCCGGGACGCGGCGCCGGCGGCATGTTTCGCACAGCGACTAAACCGCAGACGCGTTTCAGTGATGTCGTGGGTGTAGACGAAGCGAAAGAAGCGCTGCAGGACATCGTCGCTTACCTCAAGAACCCTGCGAAGTTTTCTGAATTGGGCGGCATGCCGCCGAAGGGTGTCGTGCTCGAAGGTCATTACGGCGCCGGCAAGACGCTGCTCGCGCGCGCAGTAGCAGGTGAAGCGGGCGTACCTTTCATCGCGTTGGCCGGCAGCGATTTCAGCGACATGTTTCTGGGCGTCGGCGTGCGCCGCGTGAAAAAACTTTTCGCGTTGGCCCGGCAGCAGGCACCGTGCGTGATCTTCATCGACGAGATCGATGGACTCGGCAATCGCACTTCGGGCAGCTCTGCGGGCGAGACGGAGAACAATCGCATCATTAATACGCTGCTCGTCGAGCTCGATGGCTTTACGCCTACCACCGGCATCGTGGTCCTGGGCGCGACAAATAACGTCAAGAACCTCGATGCGGCGCTGATCCGCGCTGGGCGCTTCGATCGGACATGCACGCTTGGCCTGCCAAATGTCAACGAGCGCGAGACGCTGTTTGCACTGTATGCGCGCAAACTGCGCACGGCTGGCGCCATCGACTTTCGCCAGTTGGCGCGCGTCGCCAGCGGGTTGTCGCCCGCATCGATCGCTAATGTCGTGAATGGTGCGGCGCTGCTTGCTGCCAAGGAAGACGCCACCTCAGTCACTGAACATCACCTCCATCGCGTTCTGGAACAGCAGCTTATGGGTGGGCCGGCGGTTGCAGGGCAGGCCGCACTGAAAGAGGACGAGCGCGAGCGCATAGCCGTGCACGAAGCGGGACACGCGATCGTCGCGAATCTATTGAACGTTGGCCTGGTCGAGAAGGTGAGCATTCTCAAGCGCGGACGTGCGCTCGGCGTCACGCTGGTCACCAATGACGAGGATCTCACGCTGCAAAGCGAACCGCAGGTGCGTGCGCGCATGACGATGCTGATGGGGGGGCGCGCGGCCGAGATCCTCGTGTTGAAAACCGTGTCCACAGGCGCTGCCAACGACCTGGAGCGCATTTCGAGCATGGCTTATCGCATGGTGACTGAGTTTGGATTCAGCAAAGCGATTGGTCCGTTCAGCTACGCGGGCTTGCCGGACAGCGAGCGCCAGGCGGGCAGCCACCCCGAAGCAATTGCCGAAGCGCGTGAGATCATCAAAGGCATCGAGCGCCAGTGTGCTGAGCTGCTGCACGAGAATCGGCGGGCGCTGGATCGATTGACCGCAGAGTTGCTCGAGCATGAAACAGTTAGTGGGGAAGTAGTGGCCGCTTGCATAGCGGACGGGTTAAAGGGAGAGGCACTGGCCGCATAGAAGAATAACGCCAGGCCTTAATAAGCCCCTCGAGGGCATGAATGCGTCGCGCTTCGGCATGACGCATTTTTTTTGATCGCTTCGCTCGAATCCGGTCAGCCGTATCCCACGGTTGAATCGTTAAATACCTGACGGGTCCCACAGGACGCTCTCTTTAGAATCGATAAGATGCTTAAATTTGTAATACGGCTCGGCGTGGTGCTCGGAATTCTGCTGGTCCCCGGCAGCTTCATCATCGCGATCGGCGCATGGTTATATCAAAACCGCAATCGGCAGACGCGAGATGCCGGCGCCCCGATTGTGCTGAGTGAGGCGCAACGCGCACGCGCCTCGAAGAGGCGAAATGTACGGCTCGGACAGCTGCCGAGCGCATGGCCGTTTGTGCGCAATCCGCGGATTTCATCGCCGCCACCGTCACGCGTGAGGCGCCCAGGCCTTTAAGTCGCCTGTCGCCGCCACGCACACCCTTGTTTCCCGGTTCGATACCTTCGCCGGTTGCCGGTATTGAGGTGTGCAACAGTTTGCTTCGTCTGCTGCTCATGACGGCGGTCTGCCTGCTCGGGGGCAATTCGGCGTTTGCCGCGCAGGTAGAGGGCGTCAACCTTCCGGAGCGTGTGCAACTCGCCGGCGGACCCGAGCTCGTCCTGAACGGTGCTGGTGTTCGCACCAAAGCGATTTTCAACTTGTACGTAGCCGCGCTGTACCTGCCTTCGAGAAGCAGCGATAGCACAAAAATACTCGGTGATAACCGCGCTTCGCGCATATCGCTCCATATACTGCGCAACCTCACCGCGAACGAGATTGTGTCGTCGATGGACGCGGCGATACGGGAATCATTGACACCGGAACAGCGTCCTCCGCTCGAGTCCCGTCTGCGCCAATTCGGCTCGTATTTCGAATCGCTATCGGAAGTGCCGAAGGGAACCCAGATTCTGATCGACTACCTGCCGAAGACGGGCACGGTTATCAAAGTCGGTGATGAAGAACTCGGCCGCATTCCAGGCATCGACTTTCATCGCGCGCTGTTACGCGTATGGATCGGCGACCGTCCCCGCGATGCGCGCTTGAAAGACGCGATGCTGGGCGTCGCGATGGAATAAGGCCGCCGGAGCGGATAGGGAATACGGCGCTACGGCGTGCGCGGTTTTTCCGTTGCTGGAGGCGTGCCGACAACCGCAGTTCCTGCGATCAGCGGCATGATCGTGGCAAAACGGGAGTCGGCGAGCAGCTTCTGTTCCGGCAGTAACCCTTCGTAAAACACCTTGGCACTACCGGCGATGTCCTCCAGCGCCGTCATACGATTGCGCGCGATCGCCACGGCGCGGTCTGCCTGCTGCACCATCGTTGGTTGTGGACCGCTCGGAGGGCGCGCACGATCACGTGCGATGTCGGCGGCAATGGCCCTTACTTTATCGGCGTAAGCAGTGAACGTCTTCTGCTGAGCAGGCGTAAGCCGCAAGTCCTCTTCCATCGCTACCAGGCGATACTCCGTCAGCTCGACGAGGTTGTCGCCCGACGACGGCCGCATCGGAACGTCTGCGGGCGGCGAGCGGTCTGCGCGTCGACGGCCGCCCTTTGAGCCGCCGCCCATCTGCGCATATGCATCAGCAGCTATGAAGAGGCACAGGATGACCGTGAACTGAGGCAGAAGGGATGTGCGGATAGACATCTAGATTATCCGCGCAGCGCTGAGTTTGCGGTTCCAGTCTTGCGGGAGATCTATCTTTTTTCGAACCGGATATCGAAGGAAGCCGATCATGCGCGAATACATACGCATTGTTGCGCAACGGATCGCCGCCCACCGCAATGATGAAATCCTCAGCTTTCCAGACGATCGGCACCGTCGGTTCGGATCGTCCGATTCATAAAACACGGGCGGGATGCGCCCTGCAGTCACGTCGTCTTTCGAGATCCCGAAACTCTGTGGATATTCCAATCGCGTAGTCGCCGCTCAATTCGCACGCAGGCAGCCGCGCGTGCCCATACAGAAACTTCTTCACGTCCGCCTTGCTCCAGCCGGCTCTGGCAATCGTCTCGGCGATGATCGGACGAATAATCGCGAGCGGACGAAAGGTGCCGTTGCCATGGCCCGTCGTGAACGTGATCTGCCAGTTGTTGAACTTGAGCAGAGAATCGGCCAGATACGGTAGCATTTCTTCTGGCGTGCCGCCCGTGACCGATGACAGCGAGCCGCCGCCGTGTAGCGGGCGATAGTGACCGTATTGTCGCCGCAGCAAAACCCATTTCGACGCTATTGGGTTGCCAACCGATTTGTCGCAGCACGTCTTCGTTTTCAGCGAGCACCACGCGCCAGGTGTCGCCATACGTCGCCTTGTCCGTTTTGTGCAGGAGGAAGCCGGCGACGTTGCGCAGATACAGGCGCCAGAAGCGGCCGACCGATGTATTCGCCGCAAATCCATCGCGCAGCGCGCCCTGCGTGTAGTTGAAATTGAGCTCTTCGATAATCGCACCGTCCAGTATGATCAGAGTGTCGCTGCCCGGCGTGTTGCCGCTATGCTCGACGCCGTACAACGGGTCGACATGGCTTCGATCAGCGCCGACCAGCACTGGCATATACTCGGGTCGACATCGGCCATCACACCATTTACAGCGACATTCCATACCGTCGCCGCGCGCTTATCGGGCAGCAGCACGCCGCAGCACTTCATCGGGCGACCGATCGGTGAAGCGCAGGAACGATCCGATTTCCTCGCTGTCGGCGGCACTATCGGCAGACCATCTGAATATTCGTGGTCGTAGAAATAATGATTTATCCGCCTTGAACCCGCCCTTGACCACGATATCGCGGGCGCCCGGCTCTGACAGCTCGCCTCTCAAGGCTGGAGCCTGCGTGAGGTTGTCGACGACGGCTTGCAATGTCACGCCGAGCACATCCCGACGCAGCGTGTCTTTACTTTTATTGCCGATATGGCCCGGCACGAGCGCGAGTGGAATGTTCGGCATGCCAAGTCCAATAGACGTTGCAGAGGCCTGCTTGAAAAATCCCTCGCACGTGAGAGACGACGTGGGGTAGCCCGCCGCTTCACACGCCGCACTTGCCCGCAACACGGCGGGCGTGCAGCTTCCTCAACACGCCATTCCTGAAATCACCGCGTCGACGCCGAGGTCCTTGAAGCGTTGCGGCAGCGCGGCGAGCGCCTCCTTCTCTTCGCCGCCGTGCGCGCTGCCGAAGTCGCGCCAGCTACGAACTTCACACCCGGGAACCGCGCCTTGAGTCCTTCTTCGAGCAGCGCGAAAACTTCGTCGCCTTTGAAGAGATAGTCCCACAGCTGGGCGACAGTTTTACCTTCGAGCGTGTGCATGCGCGGTGCGAGCGCACGGGTGCGCTGCTGACGAACGCCGCGCGGCCAGTATGCTTCGTAATAGCCGTCGTTTATTTCAGGCATTTGCATTCCCGGGTTTTCGATTATCAGAAAGCATTTCGTGTACTGCTTCCTAGCCGCAACGGATTTCGCAGAAGGGAGGGACTGGTGAAACGGGACTAATCAGCGCTGCATGAACTTTAACCCATCCGCGTCTCGACTTGCGCTCGCGCCGCTGCTCGTTGCTGTCCCTCGTGCCATCCGAGCCATCTGCGCTTAGGAAAGCAAACGATGCGAACAGTCTCGGTCCGACTAAGGTTTCGCCATTCCAATCTCAGTGAGCACATCTTTCAGAATTTCATTCTGCGCCTTGAGACTTTTCGCGAGTTCGGCGCTGTTCATGTAATCGTCTTCCCACTGGTTCTTCTCTACGGCCTGTCGCCATTCAGCGGTCTTGACCATGCGGCCGAACGCGTTGTCCCGAAAACGAATTTGCTCCGGCTTCAGGCCCTTGGCGCCCATCACGCTGCGTGGCAGATCGAACACAACATCGAATCCCTGCTCTTTGAAAGTTGGCACGGTTGCAAGGAGACCGCTCGACCGGCGCACCGAGCCGATGCCGAGGATGCGGATTTTCTTCGCTTCGAAGAGCGGCAGGAAATTGCCGGGCGTCACAGCGACGATATCGACGTGTCCGCCGAGCAGTGCCGCGACGGCGTCGCCGAAGAATTGTAGACGACGATCTTGAGCTTCTTCGTGTCCGCGCCGGCCGCCCGCGCAAACAATGCGGCGGTGATGTGGAACGCATTGCCGCGCGCGGTGGCGAGCGCGATGCTGAGCGCCGACGGATCCGCCTTCAGGCGCTGCGCGAGGTCTTTGCTGTTAGCGATCGGTGATTCCGTGCGGACCATGAAGAGAATCGGCTCCGTGATCAGGTCGGCGATCGGCGTAAAGTCAAAACAATTGACGGTGAAGCTGCCCCGTTACCAGCGCGGCAAGCGGCGTGGAGGTCTGGATCACCAGCTTCGCGCCGTCCCCGGAAACTGCGACAGATAGTTGAAGGCGACCGCGTAGGACCGCCGGGTTGGTTGTTCACGGTGATCTGCGGCTCGACGAGTTTCTGCATCTGCAGAATCGACCTGCGCGACCCGCGCGGTATCGTCGACGCCGCTGCCGGGCCCCGTTCCCACGATGAGCTCGATCGCTTGTCCGGTTTCCAGTCCGCAGCCCCCGCCGGTGCGGTCAGAAGCGCTATGGACATGACCAGGCACTCCATCGCACAGCGCTAGGAAGAATTCGACAGCCAACGACAAACGACGATCATTTGTTCGGTTTCCGGTTGGTCGGCGAGGCGCTCGAACTGGAAGTCTGCGAGAGCCAGACAATGATCGAGCGCGCCACTCTCGACGACTTCGACGTCTATCCTCACCGACAGCATTCCTCGAAGTGGTGCTCGAGACCTGTTCGAGAGCGGTTCGATCCACTGAGTCCCTGGTACACTCGACCTTAACGGTCATTTCGTCGCGGCGCGCCTCGCCGACGGTATCGACGACGCAGAAACATTCGCCATCGGAGCGCTGATCACCGGCGAGTACCGTCGCGATCGCTTCCGGGAAACATTGATGCCGCGCAGCCGACACCATGTCGTCGGCACGGCTGAAGATGCCCTGCATGCGGCGATGTGTACCGCCACAGGGACAGGTATCGGTGCAAAACGTGGAGACATCGTTGGAATCAAAACGAATGACCGGCGCCGTGGTACCTGTAAAGGCACGTGACGTAGGTATCGCCTTTTTCGCCATGGGAACGGGCCACGCGTCTCCGGGTCCGCGATCGAGCAGATACGCTCCTCGAAGATGTGAAAGCCTGTACTGGAACGGACATTCGGCGGACATCATGCCCATTCGTTGCGTGCGGTACTGCTGCATGACCTTGGCGCCCCATACCTTTCGAGCGTGTCACGCGTCTCGGGACCTAGTCGCAGCAGATCAGCCGGATACCGAGAGAGCGCGGATCAATCTTCATTTCGTCGCGCGAACAATGCCGAGAATGCCGGATGATGAAGGTATGCCGAGCATCACGTTGTTTTCCAGGCCTGCGCGAGCTCGATCTGGCGCGGCGGGTGTCGCTGTGCCTGCTCCTGGTCGGTGAGGGCAATTGGCACCGGCGGTATCTTCCACAGGTATTCGCGCACCATCATGCCCGCATTGGTAAGGCCGAGCGACATTGTCACCTGCACGAGGTCGCCGGCGCACGCCTGCATCAGCAGCCGGCGGGCGCCGATGATCGACATCACTTCCGCGATCACGCGGCGCATAAATCATCGGTCGCGGCAATCCGGTCGCGCCGCCGCTGTTGCAGCACCAGCGGCATCTTCGCGCCATCGTCGAGCGAGACACCGAGTCGCCCCATGGCTGGATCGCGCTCGATGCTCTCGCGCATCGTGGACCGTGTATCGGCGGAATTTTTTCTATGTCGTCGAGGCAGTGGATATCACTCATCCGCAAGACCTGCTTCGCTCCAACGCTTCTGGTAGAACGGGACTCGCCAGGCACGCGCGACCTGTTCGAGGAATCTACGCTGCTGCAGCGCGCGTATTCGTGCGGCGTGCATTGTGCACGCTGTGGAAGTATTTCGGCGCCGGCGGATATCCGTATAGGCGCTCGAAGTCGATCGACCGCGAGAAAGCGGCGGGCTTGGAATATCGTCGAAGATACTGCCGGCCGGATGATTCATACGGCGGCCGTGATACCGAACAGCGTTTCAGCGTTCTTATAAAAACGCGTTCGAGAACCGCTTCATCGTAGCCGAGCGCCTGCCAGTCGGTGACCAGCCGCTGCGTCCTGCAGCAGCGGATAATCAGCGCCGAACATGACACGGTTCTTCAGCCGATTGCGGATCTCGCGCTTCAGGGCGTCCGTATAGTACTTGGGCGACCATCCGTGCATCTCCGCCCACACATTCGGCTTGTGCAGCATGATGGCGATCATCTCGTCCTGCCATGGCCATGCCGGACGCGACGAAATGATCTTGAGGTCCGGATACTGAATCGCGAGCTCATCGATATAGCGCGGGTGCGATAAATCGAGCTGTATGCCGGCGCCGCCGCGCTGACCTGCGCCCGCGCCTGTATACCCGACCATGACGAGCACGGGCAGATTTGCTTCGAGCGCCGTTTCGTAAAAGGCGCATAGATGGGATCACTCGCGGGATAACCCATACCGGCGCCGACTACGCAGTAGCTCACAAAGCCGCTGCTTGCTTTCATGCAACGCTTGAGCTCGTCCGCGCCTTCACGACCGGTACGGGGTCGATCTGCGCCCAAAAGCCATGGATGACGTCAGAGTACTTGCGCTGCGTTTCGATGGCGTAGTCGTGGTATGGAACCACTTCTTCTATCGCGAGCTTCTTGGTGAAACCGAAATCGAGAATAGTGCGCACGTTATTTTTACGGAAATACGCCGCCATCTCGTCTTCGGTGTGGTAACTCGTCTCGGAATTCCAGTTCTTCTTCTGCAGGGCAAGCGCTTCCTTGGTGCGCAGCGGATAGCCGCGTTCGGTGCCCCAATGCGAATGCACGTCGAATATTTTCATGAGCGCCTATTCCGCTTTAATGCCGGCCGACTTGATTACCGGTCCCCACCGTTTGACTTCCGCCTGCACATGCGCGTCCGCCTGCTCAGGCGTGCCGCCGGTCACA
>CAWHHJ010000018.1:0-13371 GCA_963829085.1 uncultured beta proteobacterium
CGCCTTCCCAGACCGGAGGCGCAATGACGGCGCGAGCAACGCCTGCCGCATCCATTTCGCGCAGCATATCGTCCTTAGTGATCGGTTGCGGTTTATGTGCGCGGCTTTGGCTTGCATCGACAATCGCGGGCCACGGACGCGCCGCCGAATCCGCCGCCCAAATGTGCACCTGCGCATCAGTGATCAACATCTCGTAATCAATCGATTTTGGTGCCGGACTCTTTGATCACCCGTGTCCACCGTTCGAGCTCCGCTTTCAGATACGCCTCGAATGCGGCCGGCGTATTACCAATCGGTTCGGCGCCATCGGCGAGCAAGCGCTCGCGCATGTCGGGAATCTGCAGAATCTGCACGAGTTCGGCGTGCAATCTATCGATGATCGCTCGCGGTGTACCCGTCGGTGCGAGGACACCGTACCACCCGACGTACTCGAAACCGGGCAATCCGGATTCGGCAACCGTCGGAATCTCCGGTGCGGTGATCGCACGTTTGCTGCTGCTCACCGCTATCGCACGCAGGCGTCCCGACTTTATATGCGGCTGCACCGGCACGATTGCGGCGAACATGAAATCGATTTGGCCGCCTATCAACTCGGTGAGTGCCGGTCCGGTTCCTTTATAGGGCACGTGTGCGACCGGCGCCTGGGACATCACGCGTAGAAGTTCTCCAGCGAGATGACCGCCGCTGCCGTTGCCTGCCGAACCAAAAGTCAGCGGACGTCCGCCCGTCTTGGCATAGCGAATGAACTCAGCCAGCGTGGTGACCGGAACCTTCGGCGGCACGACGAGCACCAGCGGGGCCGCAGCCAGTATGGTGATTGTTGAGAACGATCGCACAGGGTCGTATGGCAAGCGCGCATAAAGCGCGGGCGACGTTGTGTGCACCGTGTAAGCAAGGAGAATCGTGTAGCCGTCTGCAGGCGCCTTTGCGGCGATCGCGCTACCGATCGTCCCGCTCGCACCGTTGCGGTTGTCGACGATCACGGGCTGCTTGACCGCTTCGCTCAGCTTCACCGCTACCATGCGCCCGACGATGTCGGATGCGCCACCCGGTGCCTGCGGCACGATAAAGCGTATCGCCTTTGATGGATAAACTTCGGCCGCTGACGCAGTGCACGGCGCAACGCCGGCGCAAGCAAGCCAAACTAGAAGTGATTTGTTCATGCGGGCGAATGACACAACAGCAGTGTAATTCAAGTTTCCGCCATAGCCCGTTGATGTCGATCGAGATGTGTGTTTCGAGTGCTGTTTCCTATTCAACCTTGAGCCCGATCGACTTGATCAGCTTATCGAAACGCGCGCTCTCGGCTTTGATGTGCGCCGCAAGCTCAGCCGGCGTGCCCGGATCCGCATCGACTCCCTGCTGCCTGAAGCGCTCGCGTATATCCGGTTGATTGAGCGTAGCAACGACGTCTGAATGCAGGCGTTCAATGACGTGGCGAGGTGGTGCCGCGGCGCTGTTACGAGCGAATTCCACGAGCTGGTCGTAACCGGCAAGGCCGCTCTCGGCGACCGTAGGAATTTCCGGCACGATCGCCGAGCGCTTGGCAGTTGAGACCGCAAGCGCGCGCAGCTTGCCGCTTAGCGCAAACGGCATCAAGACCGAAACCCCGGCAAACTGATACGCAACCTGCCCGCCGATAAGATCGGTGATGGCCGGGCCGCTGCCTTTATACGGTACATGGACAACGTCGATGTGCGCCATGTATTTGAACAGCTCGCCGGCGAGATGGGCGCCTGCGCCGACGCCTGCAGACGCAAAGCTTAACTTCCCCGGGTTCGCCTTCGCATACGCGATGAGATTAGAAACAGAAGTAACGGGCAGTGACGCTGTCGTCGCGAGGAGATAAGGCTGAGTCGCCAACATGGTCACCGGCACGAAATCGCGCTCGACATCGTAGGGAAGCCGCTTGTTAAGCGCCGGATCGACGGCGAGCGTTGTGATCGTGGCGACGAGCAGCGTGTAGCCGTCGGCCGGCGCATGCGCTGCCAGGTCGCGCTGATTACGGTCGCCGCACCGCCGCGATTATCGATCACTACTTGTTGGCCAAGGCGCCGCGCGAGCGGCTCATTGATGGTTCTTGCGATGAGATCGGTAGGACCGCCCGGCGGGTATGGCACGATAAGCCGTATCGGTCTGACCGGATAGCTCGGTTGCGCGGAGTGATGCCTGCGATGTTTGTTAACGCGATGCCGACCATGGCGGCGACGGTGCAGCGTGCAATCCTGCGTACAACGCTGCGATCATCGCAAACAATGAAGAGATCACAACTCCGGCAGGGAACCGTGGCCGGCACTTCCTTACTCCCGCCGTGCGGAATCACGTCCCACAAAGCTGTCGTTACTTAGGCGGCGATGGCCACTGAATGAATGGCGGCTTAGGCCTCCTCACCCGGTGGCAGCGGCGCTTTTGAAGGCTCACAACCGGTCCCAGCCGTTTGGTGGTACTCGATACAGCGCTTTCAAGTCGCTGTCATGCCATTGATTGAGATTGAACCATGGCATTGGCGGACGCGCCTTGAGCGTCTTTGCCATCTTCACCCATTCGGCTTCACTCATCTTCGAGCACATTGATGCGCAGGTTCGTCGGATAAGTGGTACCCGAGGGCCCGCGGAACCGGAGCGGACCACTGCCCATCAACCAATCTTTTTCTGCAACCTTGCCATCTTTAGGTGCGAAATCCGCCGTATGACAATCATTGCAGTTACCGACCGTGACCAGATAGCGCCCACGGCTGATCTGATCGCTGCCGGCGGATCGATTCGACCACTGCGCCCTTCGCGGCTTTTGTGTCGGCGGCACCGGCGACTGGCGACTGCGTAGACAGGATCACTGTCGTCGCACAAGCCGCAAACACAATGGTTCTCTTCGCTGACGCACCGATTCCACCGGCACGCCGATTGAGATTAGACGACATCGTTGCTTTACCCCGTTATCAAACACACGAGCCTGCTTAAGGCGCGCATTGCGCGGCTCCTGCGCGAGAAAATATTAATGGCGCCGATTAGTTTTTTCCAGAGAACGTCATGATGCATCACAACGCTGCGGTCCGCGTTTACTTGTTCAGAATTTGCAGGGGAGGCGGCGTACGGCGGGGGCAGCGGCTGACGATTGACGTTGAGCACGATGGAGACGAGCGTGTAGTAACCTGAGAGCACTCGACGAGATCGATGACACCGCGCTCGCCGAATTTGTCGAATGCCGCTTTCTGGGTAGCGTCGCTGACGGTTTTATTCTGATGCAGCTCAGTGCAGAAATCGTGGCACATGTACCGCCTCGTCTTCCTGCATGTTGGCGGGCCGCTTGCCCTGTGCGAGATCGGCGGCGACAGCGGCGTTTAGCCCGGCTTTCATGGCGTGTATGTGATGCGCATGCCACTCTGGGACTGGGCATTCCAGTGGCGCGCCGTAATCAGAATGGCAAACTCATTGAGACGCGATGGAATCGAACTTTCGAAACGCAGATATTCTCCGAGCTTCTGAGCGCGATCCGCTAATACAGGGCTGCGCAACAGCGCATTGAATGGACCGCGCACGCCGCCACGCGGACCGGAAGCAAGATCGCGATAGACCTTGAGTTTGGGCTTCGCTCATCTCATTCTCGCGCAAAGCCGCCGGAACACCTGTACCTGGGTGTTTGAACCTGTCTCCATTTCCAGTCTCCATGTGAGTTACTGCGAACGAAAAGCGGTCCGATTATGCCGCGAAAGCGCGCCTTTCGGGCGAGCGATCGCAGAGGTACTGCCAGATGTTTCGCCAACATCGGCAGCTATACTGTCCGCCTTCTTTCAGGAGTGCTCAGACAAGATGAGTATCACCGAACAACTGGCGCGCTTCGCCGTCGAATGCGGCGCGGGGTATCCTGACCCCGGCAGTCCTCGCATCGGCCAAGCTCAAGTGTCTCGATACCATCGCCGTGATGATCAAGGGCGCACGCCATTCATCGGCGCAAATCGCGCAACGCAGGGCGACACGGTTTCTGCGGCAACCGCGCGGCCACCGTCTTTACCGGCGGCGACAAGACGTCATCACCTCAGGCCGGCTTCGTCAACGGCGTGAGCGCGCACGCACTGGAATACGATGACAATACACGCGGCGTCGGACATGCGAGCGTCTGCCTCGTGCCGGGCTGTCTGGCGGTCGCAGAAGAAACCAATGCCTCGGGACGCGCGCTGCTCGAAGCTTTCGCCATAGGTTTTGAAATCGCCGCGCGTGTTGCGAAAGGACTGCGTCCGGCGTTGATCGACAACGGCTGGCATCCCATCGGCATTGTCGGTGGTCAGGGCGTTGCCGTCGCGGCGAGTCGTTTGCTTGATCTCAGTGTTTGGCAGACCAGAATGGCGATCGGGATCATGGCGTCTTCCGGCGGCGGCGTACGCAAGAATGTCGGCACGATGGGCAAAGCGTTTCATGTTGGCCACGGCGTGCGCGCGGGCATATACGCGGCATTTCTTGCGCAAGACGGCTTTGCAGTTGATCCGGACATTATCGAAGGCGCCGATGGAGGCGGCGGCGAAGGCCATCAACGGTTCGGACTTGCCGACACATTCAGCGGCATCGGGCGCTACCGTTTGAATCTCATGGTGGATCAACTTGGCGAGGAGCTCGAGATCGGACGCAACACGACCATGGTGCGCATGCATCCGGGTTCAACGGCTCCAAGCTCTACCGTCGACGGCATGATTGCGCTCGCCAAAGAGCATTCGCTAAGCGCCGATGATGTCGATGAAATCATCGCCGAAATGACGCCGCAATGCGTCGCGATCGCGCCTTATGCGGAACCCGCGGATGAGCATCGCGCCAAATTCTGTATCCCCTACTCGCTTGCTGTCGCGTTCATAGACCGCGACGTGCGGCTGGCTCAATACGAAGTGGAGCGTATCGCCGCCAATGACGTGCGCGCGCTGATGCGTCGCATCAAGGTCGAGCAGCCGCACGATCTAAAGCACCATCGGGGACAGTGGGGCGAAAACGGCATCAATTGGGGTGAGTCCCGTCTCACGATCAAGTTGAAGGATGGGCGGATATTGAAGAAAGCAACGCCGTATTCGAAGGGCTGGCCCGAGGATCCTGTCACATGGGAAGACGTGAGAGCGAAGGACTTCGAATGTACCGCTGGCATACTTTCGCACGCCCAGGCAGCGGAAGCCGTGGACATGATCTCGAATCTCGAACGCGTGGACAGAATAGCGGATCTGGTCGACGCACTTAGTACGCGCCGTACGATGTGAGCATGTCGACCAAATGCATAGCTCGTTTGTGCATGGCCTCGGTCTACGCGGCGACAATGCTCGCCGGGCCCTGCGCGCTCGCGCAAACTTATCCGTCACGTCCGGTCCGGCTTATTGTTCCGTTCGCGCCGGGTGGTGGAAGTGACATCATCGCGCGCGTTTTGGCGCCGCATCTGAGCGAGCTCCTCGCCCAGCAAGTGCTGATCGATAACCGCCCAGGCGCAGGGACGATCATCGGCGCAGAATTGGCGGCGAAATCTCCACCCGACGGCTACACACTTTTTCTCGGTATCACTGGCACCATGGCCATCAACCCGAGCATGTATCGGAAGCTGCCGTACCGATCCTGTCCGCGATTTCGCGTCGATCGGCCTTGTCGGCACAGGTCCCAACGTGCTGGTCGTGCACCCATCGCTGCCGGCGCGATCAATTCCGCAATTAATTGCAATCGCTAAAAACTATCCCGGCAAGCTGTCTTACGCATCTGCCGGCACCGGCGGTGCGCCGCATCTTGCCGGCGAGCTTTTCAAGTCGATGGCCGGCATCGACATGGTGCACATCCCGTATAAAGGCGCCGCGCCCGCAACGACGGATCTTCTCGCCGGGGAGGTACAGGTAATGTTCGCCGGTCTTGGTGCCGCGCTGCCATTCGTAAAGACATCGCGCCTACGCGCGCTCGGCGTCGCAGGCGCGAAGCGCACCCGTGCCTTGCCCGAGGTACCCGCGATCGCGGAGTATCTCAAAGGCTTCGAAGCTGCGACGTGGTTTGCGCTATTCGCCCCCGCCGGTACACCACGGCCAATCATTACGCGGCTCAATGCAGACGCCAGCAAGGTGATGATGCTGCCGCCTGTCGAACAGCAGCTTGCGTCAGCAGGGATACGAGCCGCTGACGAGCACCCCCGACGAGCTGAGCGCCTATGTTAAAAGCGAAATCGCAAAGTGGGCGGCAGTGATTCGCGACGCGAAAATTCCTACGGAAACGAATTGACTCAGTTGAGCCGCTGGCGTTCGATCCCGCAAGTCATTGAGTGAGGCGCTCAGCGCTGATTACGAATCACCGCATCCTGGCGCTGGCGTTCGCGGGCATTCACGTCCGCTGGCGCATTGGAGTCGTTGGTAGCTGGAGGGGCGGTAGTCAATCCGCGCTGTCGACCCGGGTCGGCAATATCTGATCCGGCGCCTGCCTGCGCGCCGCTGAGGCCGGGTTGACTGCCAACCGCAGCCGGCTGCCCCATCGGACCCGAGGGCGGAACGGTACTCGGCGTGCCCGGCGACATACCCGGGTTATTGACGCCTATCCCGGGAGTAGCCGTGGGTCCTCCCATCGCGCCACCGGCGCTGCCACCGCTTGCACCTGCGCCGAATGCCAACGGAGTTCCGCTGGATAAGACTACGAACGTTGCAGCGCCTGCCACCAACGTTTTGGTTTTCATGTCCGCATCTCCATTCTGTAACGGCGATAGCGCCGTTATGATTCGAGCCGCGCTGATGTGATCGGTTTCATGGGTTTGCGTAGGACACGCCCGCGTTAGACGCACGCCATTCACGAGCCAGTCGCTAAAGGTAGCGCTCGATCAGCGCGGCCAATCGCTTGAATGACTTCTTGCCGGAATCGTTGTGGGTAGTCATCGCCATTTTCACTGCAATCGGATTCGGGTCCTTTAGTCTCGCCCAAGTGCACACTTCAAATGGCAGAACGACAGATTCGCCCATGTAGCGGTAGATCCCCGATTTTTCGTCGTACTCCCACGCCATAAATGCCGCCTGTGAGTGCAAATCGCACAGCACGCCGAGACAGCAATACATGTCTTCGGTGCGCAGATTCGACGAGCCTTGTCGATACTTGCCGCCGCGCAGTGCCTTAACCCACTTGTCCCTAATCGTTTTCTTCATCGTTGTTCACGCTGACACGAACTTGCGCTCTGCGTTCCCTGTCTACGTACGCAATTGACGTTTATCTCAAGCCACGTGCGAGGCGGATGCGTACTGTGGCGCCGATCAAGGTTTGCTGGAAACGGAGGCGGGATGAATCGAATACTACCCGTGCTGACGCTTGCAGCGATGCTGACCACGGGATGCGCAACGGATAGACACGAGTATGTCATGGCGACCAAGGACGGGCGCCTACTGATTTCGACTACGAGGCCGCAGCTCGTGCCGAAGGCAGACCTGTATGTGTACTGGGACGAATTCGGCAATCTTCAAACCATTGACCGCGCGGATCTCGGACAAGTAATAAATCGTTGAGCGATCCGGGAAAAAAGAAAGGCAGGGCACATGCCCCGCCTTTGTTCGTGCGCCTGGATTCTTAATTCCTGTGGTCGGCGCGGTCTTTCGTCCGATCAGCGGAAGCTTCCGCTTTGTCTCTTTGCCGCGCGGCCTGGTCATCAGCCTTGTCTTTAGTCTTGGCGGCTTTCAAATCGGCTTTATCTTTTGATTCTTGTGCTTTCAGATCGGCTTTATCGCTCTTGATCTGAGCTTTGCGATCCGCTTGGTCCGCGGCCATATCAGCCTTGGTGTCGGCCCGGTCCTTCGTCATTTCTGCGCGGTCGGCGCGGGTTGCTGCACTGTCAGCCGCAAAGATGGGACCCGCAAAAGCCAAAGCGCTCAATGCCACTGCCAAAAGTGTCTTCTTCATCTTTCCTCCAGTTGTTTGTATAGAAATGCGCTTGCGGGTCTTACCGGCTCATGCTCGGGCGTCGATCGGTGTCGGCGGTGTTATCCCAATATGAGTCAGGGGTGCGCGTTTCCCAATCGTTGACCTGGCGTTCGGCTTCATCTTTCGCGACGCCATAATGTTCCTGAATCTTGCCGACCAGCTGATCACGCTTGCCGCCTATCGTGTCGAGATGATCGTCAGTGAGCTTGCCCCACTGCTCTTTGATTTTGCCTTTTGCCTGTTTCCAATTTCCCTCGATGCGATCCCAGTTCATAACATCTCCTTTGTTTGTCGTTTATTGAAAACGTCGGCACCGTTAAAGCAAGTGCCTCCGCTTATGCTACGAAACTAGTATCAGGGTGGGGGCGAGCGGTCCGTATCGGACGCGTGCGGATTGGCGTGTCAGACGGATGCGGGTGTAAACGTCACCCACATGCCTCACTGATGTGGACGCATGTGCATCTACGCGAGTGCTTTGCGCCGGTGCGGCTTGCTTTCGCCCGGGTCGTCGAGCCGGGCGGCGTTTCAACCGCTAGATCATGCAGGCGTCTGAACCGCAGCCAAGGTCGCGATCCGCCTCGGCGAGCAGTTGCTCGAAGGATTCCGGAACGCGGACTTCGCGCCCGATCACTCGTGGGGTGTATCCCTGCAGCCAATAGCTGTTGGTGGGATGACCGCCGCCGGCGACGAGAATCACGAAATTATCGGGCTTCGCGGTAATAGGCCATGGATCAAGCTTGAGACTTTCGCGCGTAATAGCATTGGCGTCGATTTCGATCCATGCAGGTCCGCCGGCCCGGCGCAGATCCGCCGCGGGAATTTTTGAATGCTCCCAGAAGAATTCGCGCATTGATTTTTTGCTCCAGCCGAGACCTGCCATCGTCTGTGCAACCACACCCGGTATCATCAGAATACCGGGCGTGCCTTTCTCGTATCCCGCGAGCCCTGCCAGATTCGGTGTGCGCATGAAATCGGCCATGCGATGCATGCCCTGCAGCGTGTCTTCCTCCGCAGTTTCCTTTTTTGCGCCGCGCCTGCGGATATTCGTAACGCCGTTTGCGAACACCAGCGAGATCGAATTCGCGCCGCGCTGATAACCATGTCGTTCGGTGGCATGCGGTTGCCAGCCGTCAGGCAGCCTGTCCTCGTCTTCGGCGAATACTGCGTTCGTATAACGCATCCCGCCGTAGTTCGCCATGGCGCCGATGCCCGGCAGCGCACCACCGACGTTTTGTTGTATCAGGCGCAGCGCTCGTCCAATGCTCGCGCCTGCCGGACGCTGCGGATCCGGGCCCAGACAACCGAACCCGGAGTTAAGCCGTATCTGTTTCGCGATCGGTCCATTGACGATAACGACGGGAAATGCGCTGCCGGAAGCGGCCTGCAACTGTTCCGCATTCGACTCGGGATCGAGAAAAGCGTCCACCGCTGCGATCAATACCGGCAGGTACTCCGGCCGTCCGCCTGCCATTGCCAGCGCGATCGCGCAGGTTTCAACCGTCGTTATTCCGCCGCGCGGTGGAAACTTGCCGATCACGTGGGTCCGTGGCAGCACCGTGCCACGAATAATGCGGTCGACACGTTCACGCGTGGCCGGCCACAGCGGTAGTCCGTCTCCCCATAAGTTGGTGAGCAGCAAATGATTTGCTTTATCGAGCGCGTCTTCGTACGACTCCCCTTCTACACTGACAAGCGGCGCAGCGCCCGACGTCGATTGCGAGAACGCTGACTTCCACTGCGTCAGTCCAGCGTAGAACTCATGTCGGCGTGCATTGAGCGGTGCGATGTCACTGCCCGGCAGAAACATGTCGATCGGAAAAGTAATCATCGCCGCATCGGGCGCGAGACCCAGCCCTGACACCGCATTCTTCATGACACCGACGAAGTCGGTGCGCGTCAAGGTGACGGTCGGAATGCCCTGCGCTTCGATTCTAGCGGCTGCACGGCCGCATGCTGTGGCGCAGGACCCTCAAGCCGCGTTGCCGATGATGACGGCGTCGACACCGCTCTGCTTGACGAGCTTCGCGGTTTCTTCCTCACCGATCAGTGCATTGCCCTGCGGGAACGCATCAATTGCAAGCACTTCCGCGCCCGGAAAATCCTGCTCGAGCATTTGTTTGAGCAGGGGCAAGTGTACGAAACGCCTGCCACTGCTCATTCGTGACGATGCCGATGCGCTTGCCTTCGAGCGTTTTCAGACGGCGCGCGTGCGCCTGCGTGACTTCGATGCTGCCCGACGGATCGTGAAAATCGAGTTTGACCATCCCGCATCCTCCAGTGATCAGTGATTGGCGAGCATCGTAGCACGCGTGCGCCTAGCGGGTTTTAGTGCCATCCGGGTTTTGGCCGGTCTGCTCGAACCATTCGTTTACACGCCGGGCACATGTACTGCATCATTAGTGTCTGCATTGAACTGTGTCATTACGTGCCAACTTCCTATTGCGCGCGAATGCCTGCCTTCTCCGCGACACGCGTCCACTTTGCGATTTCGGACTTGAAGAACGCACCGAATTGCTCAGGCGAGCCACTCATCGGCTCGGCACCCTCGCTCTGCAAACGCGTACGCGTTTCGGCATGCTGCAGCGCTTTACCGACTTCCACGTTGAGGCGCTGAATCACAGCCTCCGGCGTAGCGGCCGGCGCGAGCAAACCGTACCACTGGCTCATCTCATATCCTGCAATACCAGTTTCGGCGATCGTAGGTATGTGCGGCGCTGCAGGCGCGCGGTGCGCTGTAGTAACCGCCAGAGCGCGCAGCCGTCCACTCTTCGCTTGCTGAAGAACGGACGGCAGCGTGCAAAAACAAAGCATCACGTGACCGCCGATCAGATCACTGATCGCCGCCCCGGTGCCTTTGAACGGTATGTGTATGAGGTCAACTTGTGTCAGCGTGCGAAAAAGCTCCGTCGCAAGATGCGCCGAACCGCCGATGCCGCCAGACGCATAAGCAAGCTTGCCGCGGTGCGACTTGGCGAGTGCGACGAGTTCGGGAATGCTTTTCACTGGCAACGACGGATGGACGACAACCAGGAGCGGTGTTTCCGCCAAGGGACCGACAGGTGCAAAGGCGCTGGCCATGTCAAACGGCAGCGTTGCATACATCGCCGGCGCAAAGGCGTAATTGCCGGGCGCGACAAGCAGCGTGTAGCCGTCTGCGGCTGCCTTGGCGGCGACTTCCGCGGCGATGATTCCATTCGCGCCCGGCCGGTTATCCATAATAATTTGCTGACCGAGTGTTTCTACGAGGCGCGGACTGATTGAACGGGCGACGATGTCAGCGCCGCCGCCTGGCGCGAAACCGATCAGCATTCTGATCGGCTTTACCGGATAGTTCTGCGCCCCGGAGGGCGCAATGACAATGGACAACACGACCGCTGCCAGCACGCTGTAAGCGAGCTGTCGCTCAGCGCTCATGCGCCCGTCGCCACTTTGCGCAGTCCGGGCATTGCCACAGGTGAGACGTCGCTTCGATGCCACATGAGAACAGGCCGTCGCCAGCATTCAGCCCGTTCTCGCCGCGTCAGCCACTCGCGAGTGGCTTAGCGTTCACTTCCCGGCCTGGGCAAGGACCCTTTGATACTCGGCAGACATCTTGTCCATGTATTCGAGCGCAGCCTTGTACTGCTCCGAATGAAACTGCATCAGCTTTTCAAACTGGTCAGCCGCAAGTGCAAAAGGCGGCCCTGCGCTGCGCATGGAATCCATCAGCGTCTTCTGCGACTTCATCACGAGATCCCATGCCTGGTGCGCCTGCACAGCCGCGGTTCTGGATTGCTCCCAGAAGGTCTTCGCGAGATTGATTTGCGTTTGGTCGATCATAGCTTCCTCCTTCGGTTAAACGGGTGTTGATCACGTTTCGCGACAATAATACAGCTTGTAGCGAACGTTCGATCGATCCCTACGTCGCCTGCGCCTTGCGCATCGCCTCCCATAACTTTGCCGGCGTAAACGGCATGTCGAGATGCTTGATGCCGAGCGGACTCAGCGCATCGATCGTTGCATTGACGAGCGCGGGAAGCGACCCGCTGCAGCCTGACTCACCGACACCTTTCGCACCGAGCGCATTTGTCGGCGTGGGGACCGGAAAATCATGCACCGCGATGTCATGCAGCCAGCTTGCACGCGGCATGGGATAGTCCGCAAAACTTCCCGTCAACAACTGCGCGGTCGTCGCATCGTAGACTGCATGCTCGCCGAACACCTGGCCGGCGCCTTGCACAACACCCCCGTGCACCTGGCCTTCGACCAGCACCGGATTGATCACGTTGCCGAGATCGTCGACCGCGGTATAGCGCGCAATTGATGCAGCGCCGGTCTCGATATCGATCTCGACTTCAGCGATATGACAGCCATTCGGATATGTCGCGCCGAAGCTGCCTTCTGCAACGGTATTCAGGGGATGCGGCTTCACGGTCGCGAGCGTTCGTGCGAGCTCGACGAATCCAACAGATTTGGTTCCCGAGCTGAATCGCCCATTCGAATAACGCAATTCCTTTTCCGCGACATTCAAGTGCCGCGCGGCATGCGGGCGCGCTAGATCAATGAGCTTGCCGGCGAGGACGCTGAATGCGCTGCCCGTGCCAAGCACGCCGCGCGAGCCACCCGTACCGCTGCCCATCAGTTCCGCTTCCGGCGGTCTTGGATGAAAGCGAATCGGTGCGGGATCAATACCCAGCGCCTTCGCAACGATCTGGGGGAAAACCGTTTCGTGACCCTGACCTGATGAATGCGTAACGGCATACAGCGTCATGCGCGCTTCATCATCAAATTCCACAGCGACCTGATCTTTGGGCGCGCTGCCACCGCCGCCCGCTTCGAGGTATGTAGCGATGCCGATGCCGCGCAGCTTACCGGCGCGCTTGCTTGCAGATTGTCTGGCAGCAAAGCCGGTCCAATCGGCATGTGAGAGAGCGGCGTCCATGACACCCGCGAAATCGCCGGAGTCATATACAGTTCCATTGGCGGTCGTATACGGCATCGCCTCGCGCGGAATGAAATTGCGCCGCCGCAGATCGAGCACATCGAAGCCGTGTTCGCGTGCTGCGAAGTCGACGAGGCGCTCGATTGCATACGCGATGTCAGGACGCCCCGCACCGCGGTATGCGGATACCGGCGCCATGTTCGTATACGCGAGCCGCGTGCGCCCGTACATCGCGGGAAACTTGTAAACACCGCCCATCGTAATGGTGAGATTTTTCGTCGCGATAAACGGGCCGAACGCGGCAGCATATGCGCCAAGATCCGCGCGATCGTCAAATCGGATTGCAAGAAAATTCCCGTCCGCATCGAGCGCCAGCTCGCCGGTCAACGATAGCGCACGGCCCTGGAAATCGCTCATGAATGTTTCAGCGCGCGTCGCCACCCATTTGACCGGACGCGCGAGCTTCTGTGCAGCGAGCATTATCGCGAAGTACTCGGGATATGCGGCGCCGCGCACGCCGAAGCTGCCGCCAACATCCTGCGTCGCGATGTCGATTTT
>CAWHHJ010000019.1:0-102715 GCA_963829085.1 uncultured beta proteobacterium
TTGTCATGCGATTTCAACCGGCCGCGCAAACGTGCCCACACAAGTCAAACAATGAAGTCGGCGGCGGCGCGGCTGACAAGTTGCCCCTACGCACAAAGGGACCGCGCGAAGGCGGGCGCGGTTCGCGGTCGCATATGAAAACGGCCAACAACCAATTTGCGGCACAAGCAAACTCTGCGCTCTCAAAATCACATTTTACTGGGAAGATTGAACACTAGCGCGATTGCTACCGCAGACTCCGGTGACGAATGCTAATCTGCGGCAAGCATTTCGCAGCGGGTATGGACTGTACGCGCGCCTGCCGCGCGCTCATGCCCGGCCGCGACGAGGTTGTCTTCAGTCACTCATCGTGGTGTCGCGCCCGCCACGGTGATTACATCGAGGCTTTCTTCAGTGCGGTGAAGGCGCCCGCAATTCGATGACTGCACCGATGCCGAACGGCGAATCGGCGATAGCCGAAAGCAATGCTTGTGTTTCGGGGATCGTAGACATTTCAACGAAGCATCTCGGAGGGCGCTGTTGCCTGACAATGCGAATATGCTTGACGATGCCATACTTTGCACACTCGCGAGCAATGACTGTTCGTAATTCGCAGTCCGGCAGGCTGGTGTCTACGGTCAGCATGGCCATCTCCCTAGCAATCAAACGCTCCGTCTGAGCATTGTATGTAGGTCGCTCACCGACTTCAACACGTTTTTGTTAAGGCGATCTCATCTCTGTAAGCGTCGCGTAAGTTACTAGCCGCGCTAATGTCATGTCGGCTGTTGCTCTGCGGAGCTCTTTTTCAGCATCGCAGTTTGGAATGGTTGCATAACTAAATGGCATTACGAGTGAACCATTTAAGGAAGATTGCTCGAAAGTGGTTTATACGCGCTACATTTGATCGCATTCAAGCGAACAACTCCTTGACCGACGCCTTCATCACTTTGAACGCATGCGGGTCGCCTTTCACCATCGACATCAGGTAGCCGCGTGCCTGCTTCGGTGTGATGTGGGGCGGCAGCGGCGGCACGTCCGGGTCGGTGATAGCCTCCACCAGCACGGGCCGGTCGCTCGCCAGCGCTTCGTCCCATGCGTGGCCGATTTTATCGGGGCCGTCGACGACAATGCCGCGCATACCCAACTGCTCCGCATAGTGCGCGTACGAAAAATCAGGCAGATCCTGCGAGGCCGGAAACATTGGATCGGCGTTCATGACGCGCTGCTCCCATGTCACCATATTCAAATCGCGGTTGTTGAACACCAGGACGATAAAGCGCGGGTCGGCCCAGTGCTTCCAGTACCTCGCCACCGTAATCAGCTCATTGAGGCCATTCATCTGCATCGCGCCGTCGCCCACGAGCGCGATCGCCGGGCGGTGCGGATAAGCAAACTTCGATGCGATCGCGTAAGGCACACCTGCGCCCATCGATGCAAGATTTCCGGAATGCGCGGCACGCATGCCTTCCTGCATTTTGAGATCGCGCGAGTACCAATAGACAGTGGAGCCCGTATCGCACGACACCAATGCGTCGGCAGGTACCCGCGCCGACAGCTCCCACACAACGCGCTGCGGGTTGACCGGGTTCGCATCCTGCATGGCGCGCTTCTCGAGCGTCTGCCACCAGTCGCGCACATTGCGCTCGATCTTTTCGCGCCAGCTGCGATCGGCTTTGTAATGCAGCAGCGGCGCAAGCAGGTGCAGCGTCTTCGCGCTATCGCCGATGAGATTGAGCTCCATCGGATAACGCATGCCGAGCATGCGTCCATCGATATCGATTTGCACACCGCGTGCCTGACCCTCCTCCGGCAGGAATTCGGCATATGGGAAACGCGAGCCCACCATCAGCAGCGTGTCGCAGGCCGTCATCATTTCGTACGTTGGCTTGGTGCCGAGTAGACCAATACCGCCCGTTACATGCGGATATGTATCCGGCACGGCCGGTTTGCCAAGCAGCGCCTTCGCGATGCCTGCGCCGAGCTTGTCGGCAACGTCCAGCACTTCTTGCGTCGCATGCAAAGCGCCCGCGCCCACCAGTATTGCAACGCGGCTGCCGGCATTAAGTATGTCCGCAGCGCGCCGCAGGTCCGCCGGCTGAGGTACGACGAGTGGTGTGCTAAACCCGAGTCCGGAATGCAAAGTGCCGTGCTCATGCGGAGGATCCTCAGCAGCAAGCTCCTGCACATCCGACGGCAATATGATGCACACCGGCGTGCGTTCAGACAACGCGGTGCGAAATGCGCGATCGACAACGTGCCGCATCTGAGTCGCGGTCGTGACCATCTGCAGATACTCGTGGGAGACATCCTTGAACAGCGACAGAAGATCTACTTCCTGCTGATAGAGTCCGCCAAGCGCGCTGCGCTGCTGCTGACCGACGATTGCAACGACGGGTTGCCGATCCGCTTTCGCGTCGTAAAGTCCGGCAAGCAAATGAATCGCGCCCGGACCTGACGTCGCAATGCAGACGCCCGGTTCATCCGTGAACTTGGCATGACCGCACGCCATGAATGCGGCCATCTCTTCGTGCCGCGTCTGTATGAACTCGATGCGCCCGTTGGCCCGATTGAGCGCTCCCATCACGCCGTTGATGCCGTCGCCGGGATATCCGTAGACCCGCTTCACGCCCCACGACGACAGCCGCTGGACGAGAAAATCACTGACCGTTGCGCTCACGGTCCGTCTCCTTCGGCCTGAAGGCGGCCGAGTGATATTGAACTTACATTGGACGCGTGGAGAGACGCCGATAAAATCGGACGACGACCGGATTGCATGTAGGAGCGCCGCTAGCGCCGTCGCGCGTGGCACGCGTCGTAACTCGGCCCGCCTTAGGTGAGAGTGCCGCCAACCGCCATGCGTATCTGGTCGATGCCCGCAGGATCGTCGAGCGTGGTGAGATCGCCCGGGTCGCGGCCTTCCGCGATTGCCTGGATACTTCGCCGCAAGACTTTTCCAGAGCGCGTCTTGGGCAGCAGATTTACGAAGTGCACGCGGGCCGGACGGCCGATTGCACCCAGAGCAGAAACAACGACTGCGAATACTTCCTGCTCGAGTGCTCCGCGCGCGGCGCCCGTCGCTCGAGCCGGATCCTTCAATACGGCGAACGCAATCGGGACCTGGCCCTTGATTTCGTCGTGCACACCGACCACCGCGCACTCGGCGATATTCGGATGCCCGCTGACCGCTTCTTCGATTTCGCGCGTGCCGAGACGATGGCCCGCCACATTAATCACATCATCGGTGCGGCCAAGAATGAAATAGTAGCCGTCTCCGTCGCGGATTCCCCAGTCGAACGTCGTGTAAACGAGCTGGTTACTGAAGCTCGTAAAGTATGTCTGCACAAAACGCTCGTCCTGTCCCCATACGGTCGTCATGCAGCCCGGCGGCAGCGGCGGCACGATTGCAACGACGCCTTTTTCGTTAGCACCGACTTCAGCGCCGGTGCCTTCGTGCAAAAGCTTTACGTTATAACCATAGGCGGCGAAGCTGGGACTGCCCAACTTTGTCGGCGTCGCCTCGACACCGGGCATGCTCGACAATATCGCCCAGCCGGTTTCAGTCTGCCAGTAGTGATCGATGACGGGGACCTTGAGCGCGTCCGAGATCCAGCGAGCCGTCGGCCCGTCCAGCGGCTCACCGGCGAGAAAGAGATAACGCAGTGAGCTGACGTCGTACTTGCTGAGATACGAAGGGTCCTGTTTCTTCAGCACACGGATGGCGGTTGGCGATGAAAACATCACTGACACATTGTGATCGGCAACGATCTTCCACCAGATGCCGGGATCCGGACGAATAGGCAGTCCTTCGTACATCACGGTAGCCATGCCGTTGATGAGCGGCGCGTACACAATATACGAGTGGCCGACTACCCATCCGATATCCGAAGTCGTGAACATCGCTTCGCCCGGTTTGCCGCAGTAAATGTGCCGCATGCTGGCGGCGAGCGCGACAGCATAGCCGCCGGTATCCCGCTGTACGCCTTTGGGCTGGCCGGTGGTTCCGGATGTGTAAAGTATGTATGAAGGCTCGCTCGACTCGAGCCATATGACCGTCACTTGCGCTGAAAAATGTTTTGTGCGCAGCTCTGCGTAGTCGAGATCGCGTTGCGGGTCGAGCTTGAGCGCTCTATCTATGCCGCGATTAACCAATATCACGCTCGCCGGCGGAAATTTCGCCAGGCAGATTGCTTCGTCGACTAAACCCTTATAAGCGATGGGTTTGCCGCCGCGCATGCCTGCGTCGGCAGTGAATAGCACGCGCGGCTTGGCGTCGTCGATGCGCGCAGCAAGGCTTTGCGACGCGAAGCCTCCAAAAACTACCGAATGAATCGCGCCGAGACGAACGCACGCAAGCATGGCAAACACTGCTTCAGGAATCATCGGCATATAGATCAGAATGCGATCGCCTTTGCCGACACCCTGCTCTTGCAACATCGCCGCGCAGCGATTTATCTCGCGGTGCAGCTCGCGAAATGTGTATGTGTGCTGTTCATCTGTTTCAGTAGAGATGTATATCAGCGCACGTTCATCAGCGCGGTCTTCCAGATGACGATCGACCGCGTTATGACAAAGGTTCGTTTCGCCACCCACAAACCAGCGTGCGAACGGCGGACGGCTGTAGTCGAGAACGTTGGTGAATGGCTTGTGCCAATCGATGAGCCGCGCTTCATTGCGCCAGAACTCGGCCGGCCTTTCGATCGACGCTCGGTGAAATTCGCGGTAGGTGGGCATGTTGTTATCCTGCCGCCGGGCTAAAGGTACGCCGTCAGTTCAGCGACACCACGATTCTACCCCTCGACTGCTGCTTTAATACTCGATCGAAAGTCCCCGGCAGATCTTCGAGTGTTATCGTGTGCACGATATCCTTCAAATGGCGCGGCTTGAGATCTGTCGCCAGGCGCTGCCATACCGCGCGCCTCATCGTCATCGGCGTGTAGCCGGAGTCGACGCCGATCAGGCGCACGCCGCGCAGGATAAATGGCAGCACAGTCGTGCTGAGCTCGATACCGCCCGCGTTACCGAAACTTGCAATGAGACCGTGCTGCTGCATGCATCGCGTAAGCGCCGAAAGCTGCTCGCCGCCAACGGAATCGAATGCCGCTGCCCATATGCCTCGCTCTAGCGGACGCGCACCCGGTTTTAATACGTCGCGGCCAACGACCTCCGCTGCGCCGATTGATTTGAGATATGACTGCTCAGACGCCTTGCCGGTGACGGCCGTAACGCGATAGCCGAGATGCGCCAGCATGTCGATCGCAAGACTCGCACAACCGCCGGTGGCGCCATTCACCACGACGTTGCCGTTTGCGGGGACCATGCCGTTGTGCTCGAGAAGATGTATGGCGAGCGCTGAAGTGTAACCAGCGGTACCGAGCGCCATCGCGTCGAACAATGACATACCGCGTGGCAGCGGCACTATCCATTCGGCGGGCACGCGTGCATAGCTGGCATAGCCGCCGTCGTGCGCCATCGCCATGTCATAGCTCGTGCAGATCACTTCGTCCCCGGGCGCAAAGCGCTCGTCGCTCGACGAAACCACGGTGCCGCTCAAATCGATGCCGCCGACGCAGGGATAACGCCGAATGATTTTTCCGGCGCCGGTGCCGGCGAGCGCATCCTTGAAATTGACGCTCGAATAGGCGATCTTTATTACAACGGCACCCGGATCGAGTTCGTCCATGCCCATTTCGACGACACGGCCCTCGCCCCTGCCGTTATGGTCGAATATGCGATAAGCCTTGAATTTTTGCATCGCCGGCTCCGTCAGGGCAGATGCGGTTCGCTCAGGTAGTCGCGTGTCTGCATTTCGGTAAGGCGGCTGATGGTTCGCTCAAACTGGTCGCCGCCTTCAGCCCAGGGATAAAGTTCCGGAGGCGGCGCGTCCGCGGACATAATCAGCTTCACTCGCCGGTCATAAAACTCATCGACGAGCCATGTAAAACGGCGAATGACGTCCGCCTGATCGCGCTTGAACCGCGGAATTCCAGAGAGCAATATGGTGTGATAGCGGCGTGCGAGCTCGATGTAATCCGCCTTGCCGCGCGGCCCATCACAGAGATCGCTGAAATCGAACCAGGCAACACCTCGCGCGTGCCGCCGCGCGCTTATCACGCGCCCTTCGATCTCGAGCGCTGACATGTCCGCCGATTCGTGACGCGCGATCTTCATGAATGCCTGATCGAGCCGCATGTCCGCATTTGCGCCGATGTGATAAACGCCGGCGCGCTCGAGCTCGCGCAGCCGGTAATCGGTGCCGCCGTCTACATTTACGATCTCGAGATTGCGCTTGATGAGTTCGATTGCGGGCAGGAACTGGCTGCGCTGCAAACCGTCCTTGTACAACTGATCCGGGTGCTGGTTTGATGTGGTGACGAGAACGACGCCCTGCTCGAACAAGCCTTCGAGCAAGCGCCGCATCAGCATGGCATCCGTAATGTCGGTGACATGGAATTCATCGAGACACAACAAACGAGTCTCTTTTGCGATCTCACGCGCGATGAGCGCGAGCGGCTCTTCTTGGCCTTGATGGCGATTGAGCGCCTGATGTATCTCCTGCATGAAGCGATGGAAATGGATGCGCTTCTTGCGTGTCACCGGAGCACAGTTGAAAAAACTGTCCATGAGGAAGCTCTTGCCCCGTCCGACACCACCCCACAGATATACGCCTTTGACTGTCTGCTTGCGCGCGAGCAACCGTATCAGCGAAGCTTCGAGTCTTTCGAGGGCTATGAGGTCTTCGTAGACCCGTTGCAAGTGCTGCAACGCTGCGTACCGCGACTCGTCCGGCTCGAAGCCGTGCTCGCGCGCGTGCTGCCGCACCCATGCAACAATGTCTGAGCTGTCTTCCGGTAAGGCGAAGTGCCCATAGCGGTTGGCGCCTTCAGCTCGCGACTCGTCGTTCACTGCAAAGACGTTTCAGCGCTCAGAAGTTGAGCGCCCGCTTGTCGACCGCCAGCGCTGCTTCCTTGATGGCCTCGGACAACGAAGGATGGGCGTGACAGATAAGCCCGATGTCCTCGGACGACGCGCTGAATTCCATCGCCACAACGGCTTCTGCGATCAGCTCCGACACCATCGGGCCGATCATGTGGACGCCCAGAATGCGATCCGTGCGTGCGTCCGCCACGACCTTCACCATGCCGGTCGTGTCGCCCAGCGCACGCGCGCGTCCGTTGGCCATGAATGGAAAGGTACCTGCGCGATACGCAATGTCTTCCGCTTTGAGCTGCTGTTCTGTTTTGCCGACCCACGCGATCTCAGGGGATGTGTAAATCACCCAGGGTACGGTGTTGAAATCCACATGGCCATGATGCCCGGCAATACGCTCGACCACGGCAACACCCTCTTCTTCCGCTTTATGCGCAAGCATGGGTCCGCGCACGACATCTCCGATTGCCCATACGTTCGCTACGTTAGTGCGGCACTCTTCATCTACGGCGACGAAACCTCGCTCGTCGAGCTTGAGACCGATGGCAGCTGCCTCGAGTCCGTCGGTGTTTGGAATGCGCCCGATTGAAACGATCAACTTATCGAACGTTGCACTCTGCGCGGCGCCTGCGCTATCCGAGTAATCGACTTGCACCGATTTTTTCGCCGTGACCCTGGTTATCTTTATACCCGTCTGAATCACGAGGCCCTGTTTACTGAAAACCTTGGCCGCTTCTTTGCTGATCTGTTCGTCTACGGCGCCGAGAAAAACCGGCAGCGCCTCGAGTATGGTCACTTGTGAGCCGAGCCTCCGCCAGACGCTGCCCATTTCAAGTCCGATGACGCCGGCACCGATTACGCCGAGGCGCTTGGGCACTTCGGGAATATCCAGTGCACCGGTGTTCGAGAGAATCAGCTTCTCGTCGAAGGACGCCTCGGGCAGCGAACGCGGATTTGATCCGGTCGCGACGATGACATGGCGGCCGACGAGCGTCTCGTTCGATTTTCCAACCACGTTGATCTCGCAGCCATCGGCGCCGCACTTTATGAATTTGCCGTGCCCATGGAAGAACTCGACCTTATTTTTGCGGAACAGATATGTGATGCCGTCATTGTTCTGCTTGACCACGTTGGATTTGCGCGCGAGCATTCGCGCAAGATCGAGTCCCAGCCCCTTGACCTGAATGCCGTGGTCCGCGAACTGGTGACCGGCATGCTCGTAATTCTCAGACGACTGCAGGAGCGCCTTGGACGGTATGCAGCCAACGTTCGTACAGGTGCCGCCGAGCGCGGGCTTGCCGTCCGGCGTGCTCGCAGCGTCTATGCAAGCCGTCTTCATGCCGAGTTGACCGGCGCGTATGGCTGCTATGTAACCGCCCGGACCGCCGCCGATCACTACCACATCAAATGTCTTTGCCATTGGCAGGCCTTGCCTTAGATATCGAGCAACATTCGTGCGGGATCTTCGAGCGCCTCTTTCATTGCAACCAGCGCAAGCACAGCCTCACGCCCGTCGATGATGCGGTGATCGTACGAAAGCGCCAGATAATTCATCGGACGAATGACGATCTGGCCGTTTTCCACCACCGCCCGCTCTTTGGTGGCGTGAACCCCCAGGATCGCGCTCTGCGGCGGATTGATGATCGGAGTAGAGAGCATCGAACCGAACACACCGCCGTTGGAAATCGAGAACGTGCCGCCTGTCAGTTCCTCGAGCGTCAGTTTTCCGTCCTGCGCACGTTTGCCGAAATCAGCGATCTGCTTCTCGATATCCGCGAGCGACAGACGATCCGCGTCGCGCACGATCGGCACCACGAGTCCGCGCGGGCTGCCGACGGCTATGCCGACGTCATAGTAGCCGTGATAAATGACATCATTGCCATCGATCGAAGCATTCACAACGGGATAGCGCTTGAGCGCAACCACCGCCGCCTTCACGAAGAACGACATAAATCCGAGCTTCGTGCCGTGCGCTTTCTCGAATTTGTCTTTATACCGGTTGCGCAGATCCATAACCGGCTGCATGTTGACTTCATTGAACGTCGTCAGTATTGCAGCGGTCGCCTGCGATTGCACGAGCCGCTCGGCGATGCGGGCGCGCAGGCGCGACATGGGCACGCGCTGCTCGGGCCGGTCTCCGAGTGCGCCAAGATCGACAGACGGCGCAGGCAGTCGCGACGGCGCTGAGGCGGGTTTCGACACCTGGCTCTGTTTAGCTGCTGGCGGCGCACTCTGCATCGCATCGAGCACATCGCCCTTGGTTACCCTGCCGCCGCGTCCGCTGCCGCTGAGAGCGGCCGCATCAATTTTGTTGTCCGCTGCGATTTTTTGCGCCGCTGGCATGACGGCCGCCGCGGCCGAAGCGGGCGGTTTCCCGGCAGCTGTCGGGGCCGCGGGTTTTGCGGCGGGCGCCGGGGACGCTCCAGCAGTGGCCGCTGCCCCGGCAGCGGGCTTGGCATCGGTATCGATTGTGGCAATGACTTCGCTGCTGACGACAGTGCCGCCATCGCCCTTGCTGATATTTGTTATTACACCGGACTCGGGCGCGGGCGTTTCGAGCACGACCTTGTCAGTTTCGATATCGACCAGATTCTCGTCGCGCTTGACGTACTCACCGGCCTTCTTGTGCCACGACACGAGCGTCGCCTCGGCCACCGACTCCGAGAGCTGCGGCACTTTCACTTCGACTAACATGATTGCTCCAGTTCCGGCTTCAGTTGCTAGGTGGTGCCATCCGCAGGCGAGACGGCCCCCACCGTCAAAGCGAGACTAACGAGCTCCTTCTGCTGTTTTTCGTGCAGCGACTTATAGCCTGCGGCTGGTGTCGCCCAGGAATCACGGCCTGCGTACGTCAGCTTCTGATGCGGCAGCAGATGACGCAACAGATAATGTTGTATGCGATGCCATGCGCCCTGGTTGCGCGGTTCTTCCTGACACCACACGATCTCGGTGGCTTTGCTGTACTTCTCGATTTGCGCCTTGAACTCGTCGTGCGCAAACGGATAGAGCTGCGCAATGCGAACCAGCGGAATGTCGGTGATACCACGCTCCCGGCGCGCGGCGCGCAGATCGTAAAACACTTTGCCGCTGCAGAAGACGACGCGCCTGACCTGCGACGGATCGATGGTGTCATCCCATTCTTCATTGACGGCGTGGAAGCGGTCGTTGGCGAATTCTTCAAGCGGCGAAACGGATTCCTTGTGACGCAGCAGACTTTTCGGCGAGAAGATGATGAGCGGACGCCGGTATGGCCGCACCATTTGCCTGCGTAACAGGTAATACATCTGCACCGGAGTCGCCGGCACGCAAACCTGCATGTTGTAATCAGCGCACAATTGCAGGAAGCGCTCGATGCGGCCCGACGAATGTTCCGGCCCTGCCCCCTCATAACCATGCGGCAGCATCATAGTTAGCCCGCAGAGCCGGCCCCACTTAATTTCCCCCGATGCTATGAATTGATCGATGACTACCTGCGCGCCATTCGCGAAATCGCCGTACTGCGCCTCCCAGATGACCAACTCATTCGGTCCTGATGTGGCATAGCCATATTCGAATCCGAGCACCGCTTCCTCGGACAGCACGGAATCGATAATGACGAAGTCGCCCTGTTTGTCCGTGACGTGCTGCAAAGGCACATACGTTCCCTGGTCCCAGCGCTCGCGATTCTGATCGTGCAGCACCGCATGCCGGTGAAAGAAAGTGCCGCGCCCTACATCCTGCCCGGAAATGCGCACCGAGTAGCCTTCGCTGAGCAGGGTCGCGTACGCGAGATTTTCCGCCATCCCCCAATCAAGCGGCAGCTTGCCTTCTGCCATGAGCCGGCGGTCCGCCATGATCTTCTCGACGCGAGGATGAAGCTTGAAGTTGGGCGGCACCTCGGCGATCTTCCGCCCGAGTTGCTTCAAGACATCGAGCGGCAATCGCGTATCGTCTTTTTCGTTCCACTGGGTGCCGATATACGGCTTCCAGTCGACTTCAAATGGCGGCTTGTAATTCGAGAGTATCGTTTTGTTCGTGTGATAACCAGCGTCCAGCGCGCCGCGATATGTACGGACCATATCTTCAGCATCCGCCTCGCTGAGCGTTCCTTCGCCAGCGAGTTTGGCGCCATATATCTGACGCGGCGTCGGATGCTGGTGTATCGATTTATACATGAGCGGCTGGGTGACCATCGGCTCGTCCTGCTCGTTGTGGCCAAGCCGGCGGTAGCAGACGAGGTCGATGACGACGTCTTTGCGGAACTTCATCCGATAGTCCAGCGCGATCTCGGTAACGAGACACACCGCTTCGGGATCATCGCCATTAACGTGGAAGATCGGCACTTCGAGCATCTTCGATACATCGCTGCAGTACAGCGTGGATCTCGCATCGCGCAGATCCGAAGTTGTGAAACCGATCTGGTTGTTGATGATGATGTGTACCGTGCCACCGGTCCCGAAGCCGCGCGTCTGTGCAAGATTCAGGGTCTCCATTACGACGCCCTGTCCGGAATACGACGCGTCGCCGTGTATGAGAACAGGCAGCACCTGCTGCCCGTCTTTATCACGGCGGCGGTGCTGACGCGCCCGTACCGAGCCTTCGACGACCGGGTCGACGATTTCAAGATGCGACGGATTGAAGGCGAGGGACAGATGCAGCGGTCCGCCGGGCGTCATGACGTTCGACGAAAAACCTTCGTGGTATTTCACGTCGCCCGCGAGCGCGGACTCGTCGTGCTTGCCTTCGAATTCGGCGAACAGGTCCTTCGGCATCTTGCCCAGTGTATTCACCAGCACGTTCAGACGCCCGCGATGCGCCATGCCGATTACGAGCTCCTGCACACCGGCGGCGCCTGCGCGCTGCAGCAGGTCATCGAGCAGCGGGATGAAGCTGTCGCCGCCTTCGAGCGAAAAGCGCGTTTGGCCGACGTACTTGGTATGCAGATAGCGTTCGAGCGTTTCGGCTGCGGTCAGCCGCTCGAGTATGTGTTTCTTGTAATCAACGCTGTAGTTCGGCTGGGAGCGTATCGTTTCCAGCCGCTCCTGTATCCAGCGTTTCTGGGGAACGTCGGTGATATACATGTACTCGACACCAATCGAGCGGCAATACGTGTCGCGCAGGAGTTGCAGAATATCCCGCAGCTTCATGTCGCGCGGGCCGACCAGCGACCCGGTGCCGAACGTGGTGTCCATATCGGCGTCGCCCAGCCCGTAAAATGCCGGATCGAGCTCCGCGATCGAGGGCGCCTCCTGGCGTTTTAGAGGATCAACATCGGCAATGCGCGCGCCCTGAAAACGGTAAGCACTGATAAGCTGCAGCACGCCAAGCTGCTTCTGGCTGAGCGCGCCCTCGCCTTCCACCGCAGCGGCACGCGGCGCACGCCGCTCGCTTGCGAGGTGAGCGAAATGCTCCTGAATGGGCAGGTGCGAGACATCCGGGGCGCCGTCGTCGAGTTTCTGCAACTCGTCGAAGTACGCGCGCCAGCGCGGCTCGACTGATGCCGGATCTTCAAGATAACGATCGTACAGCGCCTCGATGAAAGGCGCATTCGACCCGAATAGATAGGAATTGCCGCGCAGCTCGCTGAACATGGTACGTGATTCTGTGTTGCGACCTACTTGCGTTTTTCCATCGGCACAAAGGCGCGCTTCGTCTGGCCGGTGTAGAGCTGACGCGGACGTGCGATCTTTTGATCGGTATCGCCGATCATTTCATTCCATTGCGCAATCCAGCCCACCGTGCGCGCCACCGCAAACAACGCGGTGAACATGGTCGTCGGAATACCCAGCGCCTTGTAGACGATGCCGGAATAGAAATCGACGTTAGGATACAGCTTGCGCGTAACGAAGTACTCGTCCTCGAGCGCGATTTTTTCCAGCGCCATGGCAAGCTTGAAGAGCTTGTTATCGCGCAGATCGAGTTCGTCGAGCACCTCGTGGCACGTTTTCTGAATCAGCTTCGCGCGCGGATCGTAGCTCTTGTAAACGCGGTGGCCGAAGCCGTAAAGCACAGAGTGATCGCCCTTGTCCTTGACACGTTTAATGTAGGGGCCGATATGCGATTCGTCGCCGATTTCCTCGAGCATCTTGAGCACTGCTTCGTTCGCGCCGCCGTGCGCCGGTCCCCACAGGCTGGCGATTCCGGATGCAATACAAGCGAACGGATTCGCACCTGACGACCCCGCCGTACGCACAGTGGACGTTGACGCATTCTGCTCGTGATCTGCGTGCAGGATCAGGATGCGGTCGATCGCGCGCGTGAGCACGGGATTCGGTTTGTAATCCTCACACGGGTTGCCGAACATCATGTACAGAAAATTCTCGACGTACGACAGCTTGTTGCGCGGATACATGAACGGCATACCGACGTTGTACTTGTAGCACATGGCGGTGATCGTGGGCAGCTTGGCGATCAGCCTGAACGCGGAGATCTCACGATGCCGTGGATCATTGATGTTGAGGGAGTCGTGATAAAACGCGGACAACGCGCCGACTACACCGCACAGCACCGCCATCGGGTGCGCGTCGCGCCGGAAACCGGAGTAGAAACGCGAGAGCTGTTCATGGACCATCGTATGGCGCATGACGGTGGTATCAAACTCCGTCTTTTGCGTCGGGTTCGGCAGTTCGCCGTTCAGTATGAGATAGGCGACCTCCAGGAAGTCGCAGTTTTCCGCGAGATTCTCGATTGGATAACCGCGGTACATGAGGATGCCTTCATCGCCGTCGATGTAGGTGATCTTCGAGGAGCAGCTCGCGGTCGACATGAACCCCGGGTCATACGTGAACTTCTTCGTTTTCGAGGTACAGCGGCCGGATGTCGATCACGTCAGGACCGACAGTGCCGCCCACGACCGGGAAATCGATTGCGGGGGTGCCATCCGTGAAGGATAGCGTTGCGAGCTTCTCAGCCATGCATTTCTCCAGGATTCTCTAGCAAAATAAGATGACCAAATTATACGTCAACAGTGATGCGCCTCCAGACGGCAGTGAAGCGACACGGCGAAAATGTTGGTGCCTGTGCTATTACGCAGCCGGTTCCATCGAAGTCCTTAGCAAACTCAGGACGCTGTCGAAGCGCTGATCAGGACTCGGCATCCTGCCCATGATCGCATCCAGCAAGTCATTGTCAGGAAAAGCGAGCAGCTCCTTGAATCGCTCGAGTTGTTCGTGGTCGAGGCCTGCCAGATGGCGGCGTTGAAACTCTTCCAGAATCAAATCGAGCTCGAGCAGACCGCGGCGGCAATGCCAACGGATTCTGCCCAGTTCTGCAGCGGTCATGCACTTATACGGTGCGCTTGACCAACAAGTCTTTGATCTTGCCGATGGCGCGCGTTGGGTTGAGTCCTTTCGGACACACGTCCACACAGTTCATGATGGAATAACAGCGAAACAGGCGATAAGGGTCCTCGAGATTGTCGAGCCGCTCGTTTATCGCTTCGTCGCGGGTATCCGCGATGAAGCGATATGCCTGCAGGAGACCTGCGGGTCCGACAAATTTATCGGGATTCCACCAGAACGACGGGCACGACGTCGAACAGCACGCGCACAGTATGCATTCGTAGAGGCCATTTAGTTCCTCGCGATCCTCGGGGGACTGCAGCCGCTCCTTTTCCGGCGGTGGCGTGTCGTTCTTCAGGTACGGCTGCACCGAGTGGTACTCGCTTGAAGAATTGCGACATGTCCACTACAAGATCGCGAATCACTGGCAATCCGGGCAGCGGCCGTATAACGACAGGCTGTTTAAGGTCTACGAGCTTGGTTATGCACGCCAGCCCGTTCTTGCCATTGATATTCATGGCATCCGAGCCGCACACGCCTTCGCGACACGAGCGCCGCAGCGAGAGGCTGTCGTCATACTGTTTAATCCGCACCAGCGCATCGAGCAGCATGCGATCGGTCGGCTCGAGCTCGATGTCGTAATCCTGCATGCGCGGCTTCGCATCGACATCAGGGTTGTAGCGGTAAATCGAAAATTTCATTCGTGCACCCTAATAAACGCGCGCTTTGGGTTTGAAGGACTCTACGGAGATCGGCTGCAGCTTGACCGGTTTGTACTCGAGGCGGTTGCCGTCCTTATACCAGAATGTATGTTTCATCCAGTTAACGTCGTCCCGATCGTGGTGATCGCTGCGGTCGTGAGCCCCGCGGCTCTCGGTGCGTGCGTTGGCGGAAATCATGGTCGAGACCGCCGTTTCGACGAGGTTATCCAGCTCGAGCGCTTCGACGCGTGCCGTATTGAAGACCTTGCTCTTGTCTTTAATATAGGTGTGCTTAACACGTTCGGCGACAGCGAGCATTTTTCGCACGCCTTCGGCAAGACTGTCGGGAAAACGAAATACGCCGCAGTGTAACTGCATCGTCCGGCGCATCTCAGCACCCACTTCGGCCACGCTTTCACCCGACGTCGCGCCGTCCAGGCGGGCGAGCCGCGCAAGCGCACGATCCGCCGCGTCTTTCGGCAGATCCTTATGGACTTTGTCGCCCGCGATGTCCTTGACGACTTGCTCGCCGGACGCTTTGCCGAACACGAGCAGGTCGAGCAGCGAGTTCGTGCCCAGGCGATTCGCGCCATGCACGGACACGCACGAGCACTCACCGGCCGCATACAGACCGCGCACGATTTTTTCGGCTCCGGCGTTTGGAACGTAGACCTGGCCGTGGTAGTTGGTCGGCACACCGCCCATCTGATAGTGGCAAGTCGGCACTACCGGAATCGGATCTTTGACCGGATCGACGTTCGCAAACTGGATCGCGATCTCACGTATGCCGGGCAGGCGCCTGTCGATAACCTCGGCGCCCAAATGATCGAGCTTGAGCAGAATGTACTCGCCGTCCTTGCCGGCGCCGCGGCCTTCCTTGATCTCGGTCGCCATTGCACGCGATACGACGTCGCGTGATGCAAGATCTTTCACGGTTGGCGCATAGCGTTCCATGAACCGCTCGCCATTCTTGTTCAGCAGGAAGCCGCCCTCGCCGCGCACGCCTTCAGTAATCAACACACCGGCGCCCGCCACGCCGGTCGGATGAAACTGCCAGAATTCCATGTCTTCCAACGGCAAGCCCGCGCGCGCCGCCATCCCCAGACCATCACCGGTATTGATGAACGCATTCGTGCTGGCGGAGTAGATGCGGCCCGCGCCGCCGGTCGCAAGCAGCGTGGCTTTCGCCTGCAGGATCATCACTTCGCCGGATTCCATTTCCATCGCGACGACGCCGAGCACATCGCCGTCCTGATCACGCACCAGATCGAGCGCGATCCACTCTACGAAGAACTGCGTTTTCGCACGCACGTTGCGCTGGTAAAGCGTATGCAACATCGCGTGCCCGGTGCGATCCGCCGCGGCGCAAGAGCGCTTAACCGGGCCTTCACCATAGTTGCGCGTCTGGCCGCCGAACGGGCGCTGATATATCCTGCCGTCAGGCGTGCGATCGAATGGCATGCCATAGTGCTCGAGCTCGTATACCGCTTCATTCGCTTTGCGGCACATGAACTCGATCGCGTCCTGGTCACCAAGGTAGTCCGACCCTTTGACCGTGTCGAACATGTGCCAATGCCAGTTGTCCTCACCGTCATTTCCCAGGGACGCGGCGACGCCACCTTGCGCTGCGACGGTATGCGACCGTGTCGGAAAAACTTTCGATAAGACTGCCACCTTCAGATTCGCTTCGGCCAGATGCAGCGCAGCGCGCATACCCGATCCGCCTGCGCCGACTATAACCGCGTCGAACTGCCGTTTTGCGATGCTCATCTAACGCTCCACAAGATCTGTATCGCCCAGCCGGTGCAAATCAACAGCCAGGCGATAGTCACGACATAGAGTGTCAAACGAACGCTGATGTCCTTGACGTAATCCATGAAGATGTTGCGCATGCCAACCCACGCATGCATGAAGATGCACAACATGAAGAGAAGGCTCGCGAGCTTCATCCATTGGGGCACGAATATAGCGCGCCATGCCGCATGATCCAGTTGCGGAGCTCTTATTACCGCCACCAGAAAAAGTATCGTGTAGATAACCATCACGACTGCGGTGATGCGCTGCGCGAGCCAATCGCGTAAGCCGTAATGCGCACCGACGACTTGACGGTTCACCACAGGAGCGCTCCGGCCACTATGGTCAGCACGACGCTCAGCGCGAGCACTACCATACTCGTTGCCCTGGCGCTGTGCAGGTCGAGTCCCATGTGCATATCCATGTTGAGATGGCGGATGCCGGCGAGAACATGATGTATATAAGCCCACGCCAACACGAGCGCGATGATCTTGAACAACCATCCGGAGAAGAGCGACCTGTATGACGCGTAACTATCCGGCGAGACGAGACTTTGTTGCAGCCACCAGAGCAGCACTGGAAGCGCGGCAAACAGCAACGCGCCGCTGATGCGGTGCAGGATCGACACCACCGCCGGAGCCGGCATTCGTATCTGCAGCAGGTTGAGATATTTTGGACGCGGGGACATGGTGTGTGACAGCGAATGGGTTATTGTGCAAGCTCGCTTGATACCGACGATCAGTCACGAGCGTGCCGGCGACCTGCGAACGTTTAATTTTAGCAGCAATCGATGGTCCGCAGAAGCTTGACCAGCCCGAGCCGCCAAACGTCTCGCGAACGTTGACGCAATAAGATGAAGAGCGGACCGGTTGCATCCGCGAGAACCGGTACTCGAGCGCGAGCGCTACTGCTCTTTAGGCTTTGGCCGGGACATCGTCGCCGATCGGTGCTGCTGACAAGAGCATATCGATGGCCAATTTTGCGGCACCGGTGGTCACGGCGTGATTCTCGAGACTTGCAACCACCACTTTCAAGCCTTTGAACGCGGCCGGCGAACTGTGCTTTTCAATGCCGGCCTTGATTTCTTCACGCAACAATTCAGGCATGGCTTCGACCAGACCGCCACCGAGAACGACGCGGTCCGGATTGATGAAATCGACCAGGTTCGATAACGCAATGCCCACAATGCGCGCGCGGCTGCGCACCAATTCCTCGATGGCGGTATCACCAGCCTTGATGGCCTCGGCAATGTCACCGCTCTTGATCTTGCTCACATCCGTGCCAGCGTTTTTGAGCAGGTTGGGCGCCCACTGCTTCACCGCCATGATTGCCGCATCGCCGGCAATTGCCGTGCGGCTTGCCACGTCGTCGAGCACGCCCTCACGCTGCGAACCCGCCAGGGGGCCTATCGCATGTAACAGGTAGTTTCCGATGTCGCCGGCATGGCCTGTCGCACCGACATGCAGTTTACCGTTGATGATGAGGGCGCCGCCGATTCCAGTGCCGATGAAGACACCGATCACGTGCTTCGCGTCCTTGGCCGCTCCGAGGTGGTACTCGCCGTATAGACCGGCCTGTACGTCATTTACAACATAAGCATGGGCGCCCGTCAATTTCGCCAGCCGCGCCTTGAACGGATAGTCATCGAGAAACGGCACGTTGGGACAGCAGATGATCTTGCCTTCCTGATAATCGATACTACCGGCGACACCGGCCCCCGCACCTGCCAACACCAGCCCTGACTTGTGCGCCTTATCGACGAGCGCCTCGACCGCTCCAGTCAGCGCTTCGCTAAATACTTTCTTGCCCTTATCCGCATTCGTCTTGAGCTTGATTTCTTCGACGACATTGAATTTTTCGTCGAACAGCGCAAACAAACTTTTGGTGCCGCCGATGTCGATGCCGATCGCACCGCGTTTTGACATTTTGTTTTTTCCTTTTGTGAGCGGCTGGTTGCTTATATTTGATTCGATGCACAAGGCGCGGCGCCCGCGCAGCCGGGGAACTTGCTCACGCCCGCTCGTGGCCGGACGCTGGCAATGTGTAATGCTGTTCGATTGCGCTCCTGATCAGACGGCGTGTTTCTTCGGCATCGGGCGCTTCCCGGCGTTCGATCGCCGCTACCTCGTCCGCAAGCGTCTGGTCATGGATCGATGTGCGCAGCCAATTTGAATAATCGCCCTGCCTGAGGTGATAGAGCCACGTATCGGCGTCGACACCGTCGGCAATCTGATTAAAAAGAAGCAGGTTCTGCGCGCGCAATTTGAGTTTGGACTCGGGGCCCCGAAAGAAAAAGCTGCGGTCGGGTGGCAGCTCACCCTCGGCATATTTGCGCCGATGCTGCGCGCGGTCCGCCTTCGCCGCCCTGAATCGTATTGCGCGCGGATTCTCGTCGCCGCCTCGCAGCCAAAGCAAGGCCTCGCCATCTTTGACCTCCGCGGAACTCTGCGGTATCGACACGCCGCCGTGTCGCGCAAATTCGGTTAGCGTTGCTCCGGCGCCGTCGCCGAGCGCCGCTGCTATGCTCACACTCTTAAGGACGGTAGCGGTTATCGACGCTGGACTTACAGTCACGTATACGATGCCCGTGAAGTCATCAAAGAGTCGCGCCGCGGTCGCGGGGCGCTCCGGCGGCAGCAGGTGATGAGCTTCTTCGACCACGATCCAGTGCGGCCGACCGGTCTGCGCGCGCACTTCCTTCAGTCGCGGCAACAGCGAATCAAAGAAAGCAGGCCGGTCCCGCTCCGACACACCGGTCAAGTTGATGACCAGGTTTACGTCCGGCTTTTCGAGCGCCGCGACGATCTCATCCGCCGATGGCGCACGATTCGACGTGCCAAAAATAACCGCATCGTGAGAGTCGTCGTGATCGCCCTCGGGATCAATTACGCACCACTGATATTTCTGGTCACTCAACTCTTCGATTATTCCGCTAGTCAGCGTTGACTTGCCGCTGCCGGAAGGACCTGCAATGAGCATGGAAAAGTTCGCCGGCGGGACTTGAATTGAGCCGCCCTTGAGGTCATGGCCGAGAACGATAAACCGTCGCTGACGACCGATCTTGTCTGCCAGATCGTTTGCGAGGAGCCCATCGATCAACTCCAGTACGCCATCGCCATGCGTTCGCTGAGTAATAAAGTCCGCCTTCTCCTGAAGGAACGGAACAGCGTTCGCAACCGCAGTCGAGAATTCCGCTGCATCAAGCATCGCATGGTCATTCTCTCCGTCGCCCACGGCCACGACGTTGTGCAGGGACAGACCAAGCTCTTTGAGCGCTTCCAGCAAACCGGTGGCCTTGTTGACGCTCGCCGGCAGAACCATCACGGCGCCCTTGTTGAAGATCACCTGCAGTTCGAGACCGAGGTCACGAATCGTCTCTAGCACGGCAGTCTCGTGTGGGCGTACCGTGGCGACTATCGAACTACCCACTGACAGCGGAACGCGCCGCCGCCGCAATTCATCGATGAACACTTGGGGAGGCTCGGCCGTGAGCAAGTGGCGCTCGTTCGTGCGTGGTCGATAAAGCAGTGCGCCGTTCTCGGCGACGACGCGATCGAATAGCGTTATTTCGGGAAAGATCCCGAGCAGCTCGTCAAGCTCCCGACCGGTTACTAATAACAGCTTACGTCCGCTCGCAGCGAGCCGCTGCAACCCTTCGATGACATGCGGGGCTACCACTCCGTCGTGCGCGAGGGTGCCGTCGTAGTCGGCAGCGAGTGCGAGATACCGCATTTAGCGCGTAAATGGTCAGTAAAGCCGGCGAGCGGCGCGGATTGCGAGTATCAGCGAAAAACAAAGTGTTGCCTGTAGTGCAACTGCGTATCTTCGCGTCGGCGCTGTCTGGCGGCTGCGTGTCCGGCGGCTTCCTACGAAATAAACAGGATCCAACCGGCTTTGTGCGCTGGCGCTAATTTTTACAATCGTTGTAGCGACGACGAGGCAGCGAGGCAGTACAACAACAACCCGCAGCGCGGTGAATGCGCGCACGCAATCTAAGGAGAACGCGGTGAGATTGGTTCTGCTCGTGGTGATGGTCTTGTTGCAGAGGCACGTTTAACGTGCCACACAGCACCGGATTGAGTTACTTCCCTGCCGGCGAGCTCGGTCTCGCTTCGTATCCTAATTATATTCAGTCTCGCCGGCCAGCGTTTTCGCCGCTTGGCCATCGACCGAAAAGGACACCGATATGCGCCCTGACCGCCGCTTGAATCAAGCCAAAGACGGGCCGCCGTCTCTGCTGCGCGCCACGCCCCTGCAGATTCATCAAAAACCAACGGCGGCACAGGAGATGGCAGCGCCCCATGCTGAAGTGTATTTCCGCCGGTCGACCGACGTGCCACTCACGTCGTTCTGGATGGGCGGTTTCGACGGCGCCGATCACATCAATAGTTCTGGCGTGGCATTGTCGATGACTGAGCTCACGCAACATGACTCGCATGTTGATGATGACTACCGGCGGCTCGCCGACTTCGAAATTCGCACCGTTCGCGAAAGCGCGAGCTGGCGCATCATCGAGCGAAACGGGCGTTACGATTTCTCATCGCTGCAGACGCGCGTCACGGGGGCAAAGAGGCTCGGCATGCAAACGCTATGGACGCTGCTTTCTTCCGGCTGGCCGGCCGGCATCGATCCATTGTCTGCCCGCTTCGTGGACCGCTTTGCGCGCTATGCGAAGGCGGTTGCCGAATTTCTTGCGGACTACGCACACGGCGTCCCGATCTATACACCCATCAACGAAATTTCCTTTATCTCGTGGGCGATCGGTCACAGCGGCCACATCAACGCCGGCAACGACTACCTCAAACATCGCAAAGGCGAGTTGAGGCGGCAGTTTGTCAGAGCGGCGCTGGCGGCATGCGATGCGATACGTGCAGTCGATCCTCGCGCGCGCTTCATGCACCCCGATCCGTTGATGCATGTGGTGCCGCCGCGACGCCACCGTGATCTCGCATCGCTAGCCGCGTATCTGGACGAAGAACAGTATTGCGCCTGGGACATGCTATGCGGAAAGCGCGAACCGGAACTCGGCGGCGACCCCGCATATATGGATGTCGTCGGTGTGAACTATTATCAGACCAACCAGTGGGAGCTCGGTACCGGACAAGTGCTCGACTGGCGGCTTGACGATCCGCGCCGTGAGCCGCTCGCCACAATGCTCGAACGTGTTTATCAGCGTTACCGGCGGCCACTCATCATCGCCGAAACCAGCCACGTAGGTATTGGAAGAGGCCCGTGGATCCGCGAGGTCACTGATGAAGTAGCTACCGCTCGACAGCGCGGCACACCGGTTCATGGCATCTGTCTCTATCCTGTTATCGATCGTCCGGACTGGGAGAACCTGACGCATTGGCACCACAGCGGCTTGTGGGATATTGAGGTCGCGCGCGACGGTAGTTGCGAGCGTCGGCTGAACGAAAGCTATGCACTCGCATTGCGCGATGCGCAGCGTACGCTAAACGATGATCATCTGTCGCGGCTGAGTTCACCGCCACGCGTGATACGGCCGGCGAGCCCCATACGCCAATTGAATTAGCGACGCGAGCGCGTCGTCACCGTTCGTAGCTCAGCACTGCGCCGGGAAAGTCCGCAAAGAGCTCACCGACGCTGACTGCGCCGTCAGTAGCAGTATGCGCGCCGTTAGTCAGAACATTGCGCAATGCGACGCCCTTTGCGCCGCTTGGCAATTCGAGCCGCGTATCTCCCCACGCCTTTTCACCGCAAGGCAGTTCTCCGGCGCCTGTGCCGAGGCCGGCGAATAGACGGCCGGCGACGGTGATCGCGCCGCCATTGCCATACTCGCGCGCATAAGCAACGACATGAGCGGCCCGTTTGCCGCTTACCGGCAATGGCGTGTAGCTGCCGTAGCGGAATAACTCGGCATGCTCGCGGCGCAATAATAGGAGACGGGAAATCACATACAGCTTCACCCGCCCGTCAGGCATGTTTTCGACCAGGCGGCGCACACGCTGTTTCAGCCGGCGCGCGTCTGTCGCCATGGAAGTAAGTTGCGCAAGCAGCGCTTCGCGCTGTTCGTAATCCACCGGCCGCCGATTGTCCGGATCGACGAGCGAAAAATCCCACAATTCGCTGCCCTGGTACGTGTCTGGAACGCCGGGCGAAGTCAATGTGATGAGGCACACCGAAAGGCTGTTGAGCATGCCCAGCCATGACAGCGGCACGATAGACGCGCGGAAATCATCCAGGAAGAGGTTATGTTCGGTTTCGCTTAGCAAGCCGCGCACAAACTGCACGACGGCCTGCTCGTAGTCTTCGTTCGGATTCAGCCAGCTGGTGTTGACCTTCGCTTCGCGCACCGCTTTCAGCATATATTGCTCAATGCGGGCACAGTAGGCCTGCAGCTCAGGTCCGGTTGTCGGCCCCAGGGGAAAGCTGCCTATGAGCGTTTGGTACAACAGATATTCATCGTTCGGTGTCGGCGCGGGCAGATCGTCGATTATTCGCTTGCGCCGGCGGTTCATGCGGCTCCAGCGGCGCAATTGCAGGCGCCATGCGGCAGACATTTCAGAGAGCACGTTAATGCGCGCCCGAACATCGGCGGAACGCTTGTTGTCATGGGTGGAAGTAGCAATCATCGTATGCGGCCACTTGGCAGCGCGATCGGCGCTGGCGCCGTGAAATCCCGCGACGCTATAACCGAATGCGGTGGGGTCGCCGCCAACGTCGTTGAGCGATACCAGCCGGTTGTAGATATAGAAGCTCGTGTCCTCCACACCTTTTGCGGTTACGGGGGCCGTAACCTGCTGGAATTTGCGCGCAAAATAATTGACGTCTGCGAGAAGCGCCGGATTCGACGTCTCGCATAGCAGCGTCGATTTCACGAACTCGAAGATTGAAGAATCGGCCGCCCGCGTATGGCGTTTGGCCTTCGCTACTGCCCATTCGATATAGCGCCGGTCATCCGGCCGCACTTCGTCTGCGATATAGGTGCGATAAACCGGAAACCACGCAATGATCTCGGCCAATGCCTGCCGCAATGTATTCAACGTGTAGTCGCGCGTTGTGCGATCGGCGCGCGCAATGCGGAAAAGGCGGTTGGCGAGCACCGTAAGCTCACTGGCGAGCGCCGTGCGAAGTATGGAATGCTTCGCGCGGTTCGCCACCGCTTCGAATGTGACCTTATCACCAATGAATGCGTGATAGATGCGCGTGAAGCGTGCCTCGGCGGCGCTGTCGACAAACAGGTCGTTCACCACGTTGGCGAAGCGGTAGCCGGTTGAGCCATAGATCGGCCAAGTCTCGGGAACATGCTCGAACGGGGCGATGATTTTCTCGACGACCACGTAGAGCGGCCTGCGCTGCTCTTCTTCGCTCATCGGATTGTTATGCAGCGCTGCCATCTGGCGGTACGTATCCTGCAGGCGCTTGAAGTAAGCCGCGGGATCAAACAGCCCATCGGGATGATCTATGCGCAGCCCTTCGACAGCGCCCTCGCGCACCAACTCGAACGCAAACCGGTGCGTGGCGTCAAACACCGTTTCGTTTTCCATGCGCAGCGCGGCCAGATCATTGATATCGAAAAACCGCCGGTAATTGATTTCGTCGGATGCGACCCGCCAGTAAGACAGCCGGTAGGCCTGCGCTTCCAGCAGCGCGTGCAAATCGTCGAAGCTTGCAGCGTCATCTTTGCGGCCGTTGAATGTTCGCACGCCCGCGCGAATCGCCTCCATGATGGGTGTTTGCTCAGTCGCGAGTTGCGCAAGGCGGCGCTTGTGAACTTCTTTGTTCGTCGCGCGCTCGGCAATACGTTCCGGGGCGCGTTCATCGCGCGCCGGCAGATAACCAAACGCCGATACCAGACTCTTGAATTCAGCCAGTGCATCTGCCGCAACATCAGCCGGCGTCAACGTAGCGGCAGCGCGGTCAAGCACGCGCGGGTACTCGCGCGGATCAATCGGGAACCGGTGGTCGTAATAGTGGATGCTGAACGAGCCGGTTGGTGCATCGAAACCAAGACTGAGCTCGCCTGCAGCCAGCACTGACCCGTAGTGGTTGCCGAGCACCGGCAGCAGCACACGATTCGCAAGATCGGCACTGACGGGCTGCCAGTCGATATCGAAAAAGTCCGCATATTGCGACGCCTGACCGTTCTCGAGCACTTCAAGCCACCACGCATTGTCCGCGCCCATCACACCCATGTGATTGGGGACTATGTCCATGATCTGGTTCATGCCATGCGCATGCAGCGCCGCGACGAATTCATCGAACTGCGCCCGCGTTCCAATTTCCGGGTTCAGGGCCTGATGATCGATGATGTCATAGCCATGCGTACTGCCGCTGCGCGCTCGCAGGTAGGGCGAACAATAGACGTGGCTGATGCCGAGCGATGAGAGATAGGGCACGAGCTGCGTCGCGTCACGAAACGTAAACTTGCTGTGCAGCTGCAGCCGGTATGTCGCGCGCGGAATGCTCGCGCCTGTGAGCTGGCGTGACGGCCGCGGCCGCGGCAATGACCGCTGTCCGCGCAATCCGCTGATAGCATCGGTGATACGGCGAAAGCGCGCATCGTCGCTCCATTGCTCGAGCGTGAGCGGCAATTTACGCCGCCAGTTGGGATGCTGACCGACGGTGCCGGGGAGGTTCGGCTGCTCGATGACGCCGAGCACATCCTCCGCTTGCGCAATCATGATCGCCGCCGGCGTCCGCGCCAGATAAATATGCAAGGCCACGATAAACTCGGGCGTCATCTCCGGCATCGATGCGGGGTCGACGCTCACGCCCGCCGGCAGCAGACCTTCATGTTCGAGCGCAAGCAGCAACGCCGCGCGTTCCTGCGCCCGGGCAAGAACCTGCTGCTCGCGGACTTCATTGGTGGGAAACAATCCGAGCGCTGCGCGCGCATGCAAGTCCTGCCCGTGCCAGTAACCGGCAAGCGTCGGCAGATCATGTGTTGAGCAGGCGGCGAGCGCCTGTGCGGGGTAGCGGTCAGGCGGCAGAAAATGGCCGGCGCTGTCGCGTTCGAAAATTAACAGCCGATATGAAAGTACTCCCGCATCGTGCAGCGCAGCCCTTACTTCATCCGGAACTGTCCCGAGATCCTCGCCGATCACCAGGCAACGGTGCCGGTGGCTTTCGAGCGCGACGATGCCGAGGATATCCGCGAACGGATATCGCACGTACGTGCCCTGTGCTGGCTCCATGCCCGGCAGCACCCAAAACAGCCGCGCAAGTCCCATCACGTGATCGATCCGCAATGCGCCTGCGCGCGTCATGTTCGCACCCAAGGTAGCGATGAGCGGCGCATATGCCGCTTCGCGGAGTCGCGTCGGCACGAGCGGCGGCAGTCCCCAGTTCTGGCCTGGGATGTTGAAGGCGTCCGGCGGCGCTCCCACGCTCGCGGTCAAAGCATAGACATCCTGATTTGCCCAGGCATCTGCGCCGCTGCGGTCGATCGAGATTGCAAGGTCGGTATACAGCCCTATGCCAAGGCCGCGCTCAAAGCACAGCGCTTCGGCGGCCGCGATCTGCTCATCTGCCTGCCACTGCAGATACTCGAAGAATTGAACACGCGAGACGTGCGCTTCCGCAAACTCAGTTACCGCGCTTGAGCGTGGATCGCGGAAAGGCTCAGGCCATTCCTGCCAGCCGCCGATGCCCGGCTGCTCACGGTGCATATATTCCTGTAACGCTTCAAACAGCGCGTAACGGCGCAGAGCGTTGCCGCGCCCGGCGCAATAGTTGCGAAATGCGCGCGCGCGGCGTGTACCACCGCGCAGCTCATGCTCATTGAAATGTGCATATAGCATCTCGAGCACGGGGCGCTTGACCGCTGCGACGGCCACGTGATCGACGAGTTCCGCGTCGCGCAGGCTTTTCAGTTCGGCGCGAAAGGCTACTGAGTTCGCCAGTTCGCGTGCCGCGCTTGCCGTGCGAAACTCTTCAATGGCCTCGACATCAAGATACAAAACATTTAGGAACAGGCGGCTCGACGGGCTGTAGGGACTGACGTGCGCCGGATTGTGCAGAAACAGGGCATGCAGCGGGTTCATGCCGATCAGCGATGCGCCGCGCGCCGCCCACTGGTCGATATACAGCCGCAGATCGGTGAAGTCGCCGATTCCCCAGTTTCGTTCCGAACGCACCCCATAAAGCTGCAATGCGCCGCCCCACACGCGGCCACCGCGCGCAATCGCTTCAGGCTGATAGCAGCGGCTCGGAACGACGATCAATGCAGCTTCTGCAATGCGTTTGTCCTGATCGAAAAGCGCAATCCGGTGATATCCGAAGGACAGCTCGCCCGGCAACGGCAGTAGTGCCGCACGAAAACTTTCTCCGTCGACACTGGCTTGCTCCACTGATGACAGCGCTTCGGGCATGAACTGACCAGCCTGAGCGTGGCCATTTTCTTCGGTCACGCGCCACGCCAACTCCCGGCCGTCGAGCGCACAGCGCAACTGTATGCGTGCGCCCTGCACGAGCGCATCGCGCTGAATGACAATCGCGGCAGGCAGTATCAACTGCCAGCGGTCGCGCTCGAACTCCTGCAATGAAGATTCGACTGCACTGTCGTCGTCCGCGCGGACGCCCAGTGCGGCCAGCAGTAAACGCAGTGTCCGCTCCGGTGCGTCATGCCATTTGCCCCACACATCGTGATACCCGAGATCGATATTGCAGCGGCTCGCGAGGTCCGCAAGTCGCGCATCAGGCACGCACGGGCTCCAGCGTCCACAGAGCGCTCCATGCAGGCAACGTATCTGTCGTCGCGAGCTCCAGAGGAAACAGCAGTTCGCCACGCGGGCGCGGATATCGCTCCCACGGGCGTTCTGAGAAATTTGCAATCAGGTGCAGCGCTGATCCGTCGCCGAGGACCCAGTCGACGCCGATCTTATTCTCGCCAATAACCTGGAAGTGGCCGGCATGCGCGCTCCCCGCCAGGTGCGGAACAATCGCCTTGCGGCGTATTTCGAGCAGATCGCTGTAGAGTCGATGCCACTCATGGTGCCCCTCTTCGCCGACCTCGTTCCACTTAAGCTTGGAGCACGCAAAGGTCGACTCGGCGTTAGGATCGGGAATCGACGCGAGTTTTGCGGGATCGGAAAATCGCTCAAACGCCGAGAATTCCTTACGTCGCCCATCACGCACTGCGGTCGCGAGTTCAGCACCGAAATCGCAGAAGAAAAGAAACGGCGTGCTGGCCGCGAATTCTTCGCCCATAAATAACATTGGAATTGAAGGCGCGAGCAGAAAACAGATGACGCCGACCCGCAGCGCGTTCTGAAGGGCGAGCGCCGCGATGCGCTCGCCCATCGCGCGGTTGCCGACCTGGTCATGTGTCTGCGTGAATATTATGAATGCCGTCGATGGCAATTGCTTCGAAACCTCGCCGCGCGGCTGACCGCCGCGATGCGCAGATACCTCGCCCTGAAAAGCAAACCCTTCGGCGAGCGTGCGTGCCAGAAACCACAGCGCGCGTTCTGAATAGTCACAGTAATAGCCGTCGCGTTCACCGGTAGTCAATATATGCAGTGCATGATGAAAGTCATCATTCCATTGCGCGCTCGCGCAAACGGGCGCCGCGCGATCGGTCGCGCGCGTGAGGTAACGGGCCTGATTGCGATCATTTTCGAGGATCAGATGCACATGGCGTTCGCTGCCAGGGCCTTGATGCAGCGCTGCGGCGATTTCAGTCACGATGTCGGGACGCGAGTCGTCGGCAATCGCATGCACCGCGTCCAGGCGCAGCCCATCGAGATTGAATTCCTCGACCCAGTAGAGCGCATTGTGAATGAAGTAATCGCGCACGGTACGCGCCTGATCGCCATCGAAGTTGATGGCGGCGCCCCATGGCGTCTGATGCCTGGCATTGAAAAACTGGGGCGCATAGGCGTGCAAATAATTGCCTTCAGGACCGAAGTGGTTGTAGACAACGTCGAGTATCACCATGAGTCCGCGCGCATGAGCGGCGACTACGAGGCCCTTCAGATCGTCGGGCGTCCCATAGCTTGCGTCGGGGGCAAACGGCAGCACGCCGTCATAGCCCCAATTGCGCCGGCCCGGGAAATCGGCAACCGGCATGATCTCGATCGCGGTAATGCCGAGCCTGACCAGATAATCAAGTCGTGCGACGGCCGCGTTGAATGTGCCGTCAGGCGTAAACGTGCCGACGTGCAGCTCATAGATCACCGCCTCTTCCCATGGCCTTCCCTTCCACATCTCGTGGGGCCATTCAAACGTGCACGGGTCAACGAGCGCGCTCGGGCCGTGCACGTCCTCAGGGTTGTAACGCGACGCGGGGTCCGGGACGCTGAGACTGTCGCTGACGCGGTATTTGTATTGGGCGCCGGCTATCATGTCGCTGACTAGCGCGGAGTGCCAGCCATCACCATTCGTCTGCATGGCCACATCGATGCGCTTCTCACCGTGCGTCACTTCGAGCCTCACGCCGCTGGCGCCGGGGGCCCACAGGCGAAAACGGGCGAGACCTTGCTCGAATTCCGCACCAAATGGCATGCGATGACGGTATCTCACGCGCCGCGCTCCTGTTGCTGCAGCAGCACGAGCGAGCGTCCCTGCAGCGGATACTCCGTGCGCGGCGTGACTGTTTCGAGCTCCGGCACCGCATCACTGAATGAGGTATCGATACGGGCCAGCCAGGACGCGCCGGGCACGAACTCCGGCAGCATGAATGGCACCGCGTCGTGATGCGCATTGAAGAGCATGAGGAAACTCTCGTCAACAATTGGACGGCCATGTGCGTCCGTCTCCTCGAGTGCATCACCCGAGAGATAAACGCCCAGGCATCGCGCGAAATCCTTGGTCCACTCTTCGGTCGTCATCTCGATGCCGTCGGGCTTGAGCCAAACGATATCTTTGACGGCGCCGCCATGCAGCGGCCGGCCCTGGAAGAAATCGCGGCGCCGGAAAATCGGATGTTGGCGGCGCAACTCGATCATGTGGGTCGTAAATTTCAGCAGTTGCTGTTGCGCAGGTCCGAGTTGCCAATTGAGCCACGCAAGCTCATTGTCCTGACAGTACGCGTTGTTGTTGCCATGCTGACTGCGGCTGATCTCATCCCCGGCGAGCAGCATCGGCACGCCTTGCGAAAGAAAGAGCGTTGCCAGCAGATTGCGCTTCTGGCGCTCGCGCAGATCGAGAATCACCGGATCGTCGGTCGGTCCCTCGACGCCGCAATTCCACGAGAGATTATTGTTGTGTCCGTCACGGTTCTCTTCGCCGTTCGCTTCGTTATGCTTGTCGTTGTATGAAACAAGATCATTCAATGTGAAGCCGTCGTGCGCCGCAATGAAGTTAATGCTGGCGCAGGGGCTGCGCCCGTTGCGACCGTAGAGATCGCTCGACCCCGTCAGGCGCCGCGCGAAGTCGCCAATCAGCCCGCCGTCACCTTTCCAATACGCACGCATGGTGTCGCGGTACTGGTCGTTCCATTCGGCCCAGCCGACGGGAAAATTGCCGACCTGGTAGCCGCCCTCACCGAGGTCCCACGGTTCCGCAATCAGCTTGACCTGCGATAGCACCGGATCCTGCCGCAGAATGTCGAAGAAGGCGCCCAGACGATCAACTTCATGCAGCTCCCGCGCGAGCGCGGCGGCGAGATCGAAGCGAAAACCGTCGACGTGCATCTCGTTCACCCAATAGCGCAGTGAGTCCATGATGAGCTGTAGCACGCGTGGATGCTGCATGTTCAGCGTATTTCCGCAGCCCGTGAAGTCAACGTAATAGCGTGGGCTCTCCGGATTCAGACGATAGTACGCCGCGTTATCGATGCCGCGAAAACACAGCGTTGCTCCGCAGTGATTGCCCTCCGCGGTATGGTTGTACACAACATCGAGGATGACCTCGAGACCTGCCGCGTGCAGTGTCTTCACCATCGTTTTGAACTCGGATATGCTGCCCGACGCGCAATAGCGCTTCTCGGGCGCAAAGAATCCGATGGTGTTGTAGCCCCAATAGTTACGCATGCCCTGCTCGACCAGTCGCCGGTCATCGACGAAGGCATGCACGGGCATCAGCTCAACAGAAGTCACGCCCAGGCCGCACAGATGGTCGATGATGGCGGGGCAGCTCAAGCCGGCAAACGTGCCGCGCAGCGGCGGCGGCACTTGCGGATGCAGCCTGGTGTAGCCGCCCACATGCAACTCGTAAATTACTGTGTCGTGCCACGGGACATTCGGCCGCCGGTCATCGCCCCAGCTGAATGCCGTATCGACCACACGGCACTTCGGCATGCCGCTGGCGCTCTCGCGCCGGTCCAGGGAGAGATCTTCCCGCTTGTGTCCTATCGTGTAGCCATAGTGCGCATCGCTCCAGCGTAACGTGCCTGTCATATCACGCGCGTACGGGTCAAGCAGCAGCTTATGCGGGTTAAACCGGTGTCCCTGATCAGGCTGATAGGGTCCATGCACGCGATACCCGTACAGTGTGCCGGGACGCGCTTCCGGCAGGTAGCAATGCCATACCTGGTCCGTGCGTTCACCAATCGGTATGCGTTGTATTTCCCGCCGCCCGCTATCGTCGAACAGACAGAGCTCGACTTTCTCAGCGTGCTCGGAGAACAGCGCGAAATTGACGCCGCGTCCATCCCAAGTGGCCCCGAGCGGAAACGGCCGGCCCGGCCACGTCGCCGTCACCGGCTGCATCAACGATTTTTTCATGGCCGCATCAGCGCCAGCAGCCCCTGCACAGGAATCGGAATCCAGTCCGGCCGGTTATCCAGTTCATACCGCAATTCATACAGAGCTTTCTCGAATACAAATAAATCAGTGAGTGCCTTGAGATCGGCTGGCCGCGCAGGTACGGACGCAAGACCCTGCGCTGCATCGGTGTACGCAGCGAGAAAAGCGCTGACGGCTCCGCGCTCCCAGGTTTCAATCGCTGCGGCGAGCGTTGCCCGCGCGTCGGTCACGCCGGTCGATGCAGCGCGCAGCGCGCTGTGCGATGCATAGTTGAATGAACGCAGCATACCGGCGACGTCACGCAGCGGACTGTGCTTGCGGCGGCGCTCGTCGATGGGACGCGCCGGCTCTCCTTCGAAGTCAATGATGATGAAATCGTTTTGCGCGAGCAGAACCTGTCCCAGGTGAAGATCGCCGTGATACCGCGTTTTAAATAAACCGGTAGCGTCTATCCCGAGCGCGGAGATTCTTTCCAGCAGGCTCTCGCGTGCGGCGAGCAATTCATCAACCGCAGGCTGCACTTCCGCGGGAACCTTCGCGCTTGCAAGGGCGGCAAACGTGCGCTCGGCCTCGCTGACCACGCTTGCCTTCCACTGGGCAACGTCGTCGGAAGTCACGGCCTCGGGCTCGAAGCCGGGATCACCGGTGTGATGGGCGAATGCACGATGCATCTCGGCGACGCGGCGGCCAAGCACTGCGAGCTGCGAAAAGTAAAATGCGTGACGGCCCTCGGGTGCCGCAGCGGGCGACATCGTGCCTGCGGCAGTGATATCGGCACCCAGCGGTGCGGCAGCGCCCGCAGTCGTCGCAAAGCTGCGCTCCAGATACTGGAGCGTGTAAGCCCACGCATCGCCCTGGTTATCGATGTACTTCTGCAATATTGCGAGTGTGAGCGGGTCGCCACCGTCGGCTCCGACGTATTCAACCGCGCCGACAACCGGCGCTATGTTTGAATAAGGCGAGACGTCAGTGAGGAAGCGCCCGACTTCGAATTCCGGGTTTACGCCACCGTGCAGTCGGGCGTAGCCCTTGAGATACATGCGGCTGCCGAAGAACACACCGGTATTGCTTTGCTCGAGCGTGGGTACCTTCACGTCCTCGTCGATTGCCGATGCGAGCTCGCTATAGATCGATGTGGACGAGAAACGCAGGCGCCCGCGTCCCAGGGGCACTTCGGCGTTGGTCCCCATGGCGCGCGCCAGCGCGCGCGCAAATCGCGGATTGCCAAATGCGGCATACAGCACGCCCATACGCTCCTTCTGGCGTACTTTTGCGAAGCTCCACGCGCCGAGCTTTTCCAGCGGATCGTAGTTGCGCGATTCCCATTCAATCGACAGCGGAAAGAAATAGTACTGCCGGCCGCCCGCCGCGAGATCCACGTTGAGTATGCCCATGAGCCAACTACCCTCGGGCGTGTTCCATTCCGACATTTGTCCGAAGAACGCATCCTTGATCGGCTGGCTTTTCGCGGAAAACCAGCGCCGGCTGCGCAGATAAGGCACCAGTATTTCGTCGCGCAGGCGCTCGCGCGTCATGTTGAGAATGAGACGCCGTGCGTCGCGCGCCCGCTCCGTGCTGTTCAATTCGCTGCGCCAGTTTGCGGCGAGCACGAGCACTGGAAGCGGGCGGTACGGAAGCCGCTCCTCATGCCACGCCGGAGGTTTTGCGTCTGCCGACAACTGGAACGCAAAGTACCCATGCCCTGCCAACGTCAGAAGGTATGGCAATTTTCCGATCGGCGCGAACGAAGCCTTGCCCATGATTTCGACAGGCACTCTCTGCTCGAAGCGTGCAAGGTCGAGCTCGACCGCTTGCGGCACGCGCGATAGATTCGCCACACACAGCATCGCCTCGTTTTCATACTCGCGCAGGTATGCGATGACTTTGCGATTGCCGGGCTCCAGAAAAGTCAGCGTGCCCCGCCCGAAAGCGCGATAACTCGCGCGCGTAGCAATCAGACGGCGCGTCCAGTGCAGCAGCGACGAAGAGCTGCGCAATTGCGCTTCGACGTTGACGGACTGATAGCCATAGACGGCGTCCATGATCGGTGGCAAATACAGGCGCTGCGGATCGGCGCGTGAAAATCCCGCGTTGCGATCGGGACTCCATTGCATGGGCGTGCGCACGCCATTGCGGTCGCCCAGATATATGTTGTCGCCCATGCCGATCTCATCGCCGTAATACAGAATGGGCGAGCCCGGCAGCGTCATCAGCATGAATGAAATGAGCTCGATCTGCGGACGGCTGTTCTCAAGTAGCGGCGCGAGCCGGCGGCGGATGCCGACGTTCACCCGCATGCGCGGATCGTTGGCAAAAATCTGATACATGTAATCGCGCTCACGATCGGTGACCATTTCCAGCGTCAGCTCATCATGATTGCGCAGGAAAATCGCCCATTGACAGTTGGCAGGGATGTCGGGCGTCTGCCCCATGATCTCTACCAGAGGATGGCGATCCTCCATGGCGATCGACATGAAGAGGCGCGGCATGAGCGGAAAGTGATACGCCATGTGGCATTCATCGCCATCGCCGAAATACTGGCGCACGTCCTCGGGCCACTGATTCGCTTCCGCGAGTAGCAGCTTTCCCTCGTAGCGGCTGTCGAGTGCGGCTCGAATCTGTTTGATGACGACGTGTGTTTCGGGAAGGTTTTCGTTGTTCGTGCCTTCGCGTTCAACCAGGTAGGGAATCGCGTCGAGCCGGAATCCGTCGACCCCGAGATCGAGCCAGAAACGCATGGTGCGCAGGACCGCTTTCAGCACCTGCGGATTGTCGAAGTTGAGATCCGGCTGGTGACTGAAGAACCGGTGCCAGTAGTGCGACTGCGCGACGCTGTCCCATGCCCAGTTCGAGGATTCAGTATCTGTAAATATGATGCGCGTGCCGGCGTACTTATTGGGATCGTCGCTCCAGACGTAGTAATCGCGCTTGAGCGAACCTTTAGGTGCGCGGCGCGCGGCCTGGAACCATGGATGCTGGTCCGAGGTATGGTTGATAATCAGCTCGGTGATGATGCGCAGTCCGCGGCGATGGGCTTCGCGCACGAAATGACGAAAGTCCTGCCGGTTGCCGAAAGCGGGATTGATGTTTTCATAGTCCGCGACGTCATATCCATCATCCAGCATCGGCGACGGATAGAACGGCAGCAGCCAGATGGTGTTGACCCCGAGGTCGCGTATGTAATCGAGCTTTTCTGTCAGCCCATGAAAATCGCCAACGCCGTCCTGATTAGAATCGAAAAAAGCCTTCACGTGCAGCTGGTAGATGATTGCGTCCTTGTACCAGAGCGGATCGCTCGTGACGGCGGTCGGGGCCGGTGTCGAGTTGGGATCTGAGGCCTGCGGAGCGTTTGTGTCCATGACTGTCAAACTGTCAAGCTAGTGGCGGCAGCCGGGCGCGGTTCGCCAAGCACTCTAAATATATGAGCAGGCGTCAGCGCCGGATCGAGGCGCACGAAATTGCGCATGCCGTGCCATTGGTAACGGGCACCGGACAACAAATCGTGCATTTCATAGGGTGTACCCGATGCGAGGTCGAGCGCATCGAGGTCCAGAGTGACCCAACCGCTTTGCGCATAACGTGTATCGAGGTTTGCGACAACGACGATGCAATTGTCAGCAACGCGTTTGGAGTAACACAGGAGCTCGCTGTTATCGACGGTGTGAAAAATGAGACTCCAGTCCGATTGCAGCGCCGCGTTTGCATGCCGTATAGCGTTTACGGACGATATAAACGGCGCCAGGCTGTCCGGGCGCGACAGATCCCAGTGGCGTATCTCGTATTTCTCCGAGTTCAGATATTCCTCGCTGACGTCATCCCGCGGCGCGTTCTCCAACAGCTCAAACGCCGGACCATAGATGCCGTAATTGGCGGCGAGCGTGGCTGCCAGAAGTAAACGCAATCTGAACGCCGGTGCGCCGGCATTGCGCAGCGAAACGGCAAGGATGTCGGGCGTATTCGGCCAGCAGTTGGGACGGAAATATTCGCGCGAAGGATCCTGCGCGAGCTCCGTGAAGTACTCGATCAGTTCCTCTTTTGTATTGCGCCACGTGAAGTACGTATAGGACTGTGTAAAACCAAGCTTGGCGAGGCGATGCATTACTTTCGGACGCGTGAACGCTTCAGCGAGAAACAGCGCATCCGGAAACTCCCGCTTGATCTCGGCGATGACCCATTCCCAGAAGCGGAACGGCTTGGTGTGCGGGTTGTCGACACGGAAAATGCGCACGCCGGCTTCGATCCAGAATTCGAATACGCTGCGCAATTCGTCCCACAATGCCGACCAGTCGTCGCTCTCGAAGTTAAGCGGATAGATGTCCTGATACTTCTTCGGCGGATTTTCCGCATACTGCACTGTGCCGTCGGGCCGCCAGCGAAACCATTGCGGATGGGCGGCGACGTACGGATGATCGGGCGCGCATTGGAAAGCGATGTCCAGTGCTATCTCGATACGATGGGCACGCGCGTCCTCCACCAGCGACTTGAAATCGTCCAGTGTGCCGAGCGCGGCCAGCACATCCTTGTGCCCGCCCTCCTCAGCGCCTATGGCCCACGGACTGCCCGGATCCTCGGTCGTGCCGGTAACCGCATTGTTCTTGCCCTTGCGGCGTATGCGTCCGATCGGGTGTATCGGCGGCAGATAAAGCACATCGAAACCCATGCCGCTTACATAGTCGAGCCGCTTGCGCACGTCGTCGAACGTGCCATGCGTGCCCGATGTATCGGACGCCGAACGCGGGAACATTTCGTACCAAGTGCTGAAACGCGCCCGCTCGCGGTCGACGATGATCCGCAAATCTAATGAAGTGCGTACCGCGCCTGTGCGTGCGGCGTACCGGACGGCAAGCGCCAGGAGCGCATCATCGTGAGCGATCTGCTTTACCTGATCGGCGGATGCTTCTCGCAGCGATCGTGCCCATGTTTCAAGATTCTTGCGTTCTTCTTTGGTCGGAGCGCGGGCCGCAGCGCCGGCGATCAAGTCGGCGCCGGACTTCGCGGCGACGAGCAGGTCTTCGGGATCGACGCGACGCTCGAAGTCATGCGCCCATGATTGCAGTTGGTCGACCCAGGCTGTGACGCAATAGCGCCATTCGCCGATCCGCTCGACCGCAAAGGACGCGATCCAGCGATCGTTGCCGAGCTCCCGCATCGCCACTTCCGACCACTTGCCGTCTTCTGCGTGACGATATTGGAGCATGCACGAAAGCACATCGTGGCCATCTGCAAAGCAGTCGGCCTCGACGACGACGACTTCACCAACCACACGTTTAATCGGATAGCGTCCCCCGTCCACCAGCGGCGTAATGCCTTCGATGACTACGCGCTGGCGTCCACTTACCACACGCGCCGACGGCCGCCGCGCGATCATGCCGCGGCTCCGGCCTTGAACACCGTGATGGCCAGCGGCGGCAAAGTCACGGCGAGTGAATACGGGCGACCATGCGCCATCACATGCGCGGCTTCGCTGCCGCCCAGATTGCCGACGCCGCTCCCGCCGTAGATCGTTGCATCGCTGTTGAGCAGCTCCTGCCACCATCCGCCGCGCGGTACGCCAATGCGATACCCGGGACGCACCACCGGCGTGAAATTGCAAACGACGAGCACTATGTCGCCCTTGTCGGATTTGCGCAGAAAACTGATGACGCTCGCCTCGATATCACGCGCATCGATCCATTCGAAACCGGCGGCGCTGAAGTCGAGCCCGTAGAGCGCAGGCTCGGACCGATAGACGCGGTTTACATCAGCGATCCAGCGTTGGACACCGCTGTGCTCCGGATACCGGCAGAGATCCCAGTCGAGGGAAGTGTCGTGGTTCCATTCCCGCCGCTGCCCGAACTCACCGCCCATGAACAGCAGCTTTTTGCCCGGGTGCGTCCACATGTAACCGAACAGCAGGCGCAGATTCGCAAACTGCTGCCACCAGTCACCGGGCATTTTTTCGCACAGGGAGTGCTTGCCGTACACGACTTCGTCATGCGACAGCGGCAGGACGAAATTCTCAGTGAACGCGTAGATAAGCGAAAACGTTATGCGGTCCTGATGATAGCGACGAAACACGGGATCCTGTTGGAAGTACTCGAGCGTGTCGTGCATCCATCCCATGTTCCATTTCATACCGAAGCCGAGGCCGCCTGTGTACACCGGATGCGAAACCTGCGGCCACGCGGTGGACTCTTCCGCGATGACCTGTATGTCCGGATGTTCGCGGTATGCGGAAGCATTTAAATCGCGCAGGAATGCAACCGCCTCGAGATTCTCGCGTCCGCCGTGGACATTCGGGACCCATTCGCCGGCCTTGCGGGCGTAATCGAGGTAAAGCATCGATGCGACGCCATCCACGCGCAGTCCATCGATGTGATAACGGTCAAGCCAGAATAGCGCGCTCGAAAGCAGAAACGCGTGCACTTCATGGCGTCCATAGTTGAAGATGTAGCTGTTCCATTCGGGATGAAAACCCTGCCGCGGATCCGCGTGCTCGTAGAGCCGTGTACCGTCGAACATTGCAAGGCCGTGCTCGTCGCCCGGGAAATGCGCCGGCACCCAATCGAGCACAACGCCAAGCGAGTGCTGATGCATGACCTCGACGAAGTACATGAAATCCTGCGGCGTGCCATAGCGTGCGGTAGGCGCGAAATATGCGGTTGTCTGATATCCCCACGATCCATAGAACGGGTGTTCCGTTACCGGCATGAGTTCTACGTGGGTGAAGCCCAGGGACGCAGCGTATTCAGCGAGCGGGTGCGCAATCTCCCGGTAAGACAGCATGCGCTGATCGTCGCCCCGCCGCCACGAGCCAAGATGCACCTCATAGATCGACATCGGCGCATCGAGCGCATTGCGGCGCCAGCGTTCCGCCATCCAGGCGCTGTCGTTCCACGCGTACTCGAGCGACCAGGCGCGCGACGCGCGCGCCGGCGGCACTTCCGCGTAGAAGGCGAATGGATCTGCCTTGTCGGCGACACGTCCGCTCAGCTTGGACGTAACGCGGTATTTGTATGAAGCGCCGCGCCGCACCGCCGCCACGCGACCCTCCCAAATACCCGAACCGTCCCAGCGTGGTGACAGCGCATCAGCGTGCGGCTGCCACGCGTTCCAGTCCCCGATCACCGAGACTTCTTGAGCATTCGGCGCCCACACAGCGAAATGAGCGCCCTCATCGCCGGCAAGCAGCTGGCACCCCATCTCGCGATACAGTGAGCTATGCGTCCCTTCTCTGAAGAGATAGATATCGTCGGCGCTGAGCATGAGATAGATCGGATGTGGTTGTCGAATAATGCGCAGGGACAGGCGCCCCTGTCAGGTCGCAGCCCTACCGCAGGTGATGCAGTTGCTGACCCAACATCTCCGGTGTAACAAGCGTGATGCCCTTGTTGGTTACATGGAAGCGCTTGCGGTCTTCTTCGGGATCAACACCGACCTGCAAACCCGGCGGGATGCGCGTTCCGCGATCGATGACGACGCGGTGCAGAACAGCGCCGCGCCCGATCTCGACGTTCGGCAAAACGACAGCCCCGTCGATCGAGCAGTAGCTGTGCACGCGAACACTGGAGAAGAGCAGCGAGCACTTCACGGTCGATCCACTGATAATGCAGCCGCCCGAAACCATCGAGTCGACGGCTGCGCCGCGCCGTCCGTCTTCGTCGAAGATGAACTTCGCAGGAGGCAACTGTTCCTGATAGGTCCATATGGGCCACGATTCATCGTATAAGTCGAGCGCCGGGCTTACGCGCGTCAACTCCATGTTGGCTTCCCAATAGGCGTCGATCGTGCCGACGTCGCGCCAGTACGGCTGCCCGTCGTTGAGTTGCGTGCAACTGTCTTTGAGACGGTGCGCCGACACGCGATACCCCTCAGCGACGAGGTAGGGAATCAGGTTATGGCCGAAGTCATGGGCAGAGTCAGGGTCCTGCGCGTCGCGAATCAGCTGGGCATAGAGAAAAGGGGCGTTGAAAACATAAATGCCCATGCTGCCGAGCGCCAGATCATTGCGTCCCGGCAACGGACGCGGCGCAGCGGGTTTCTCCTCGAAGCCGAGCACCTGATAATTGTCATCGACTTCCATCACGCCCATCTGGGTTGCTTCGGCGACGGGCACTTCAACGCAGCCGACCGTCATGTCTGCGCGCCGCGCCACATGCTCGTCTATCATGCGTGTGTAATCCATTTTGTACACATGATCCCCGGCCAGAACGAGGACGATGCGCGGATCATGGCGGCGAAGAATATCGAGATTCTGAAACACCGCGTCCGCGGTACCTTTGTACCAGTCGGCGGTGATGCGCTGCTGCGCAGGCAGCAGCTCAATGAACTCGCTGAAGCGGCCATCGAGGAACGACCAACCGCGCTGAACGTGATGGATCAGGCTCTGCGCTTTGTATTGTGTCGCGATGCCGATACGACGAATTCCGGAGTTGAGGCAGTTCGATAAAGTGAAATCAATGATGCGGAATTTTCCGCCAAAGGGCACGGCAGGCTTCGCGCGCCAATCAGTCAGCGGCCCTAAGCGGGATCCACGCCCGCCGGCGAGTACCACTGCCAGCGTCTGCCGCGCAAGGTGCGCCATCGTCGGCGCATCCGGCATGTATTGCTTGTATGCACGATAACCGGCATCAACGTCTACGTGCATGTCATTCAAGGAGGGCTCCCCGTGCATCAAAGTCATTGCGAATCAGTAGCAAGAAGGAAGCCATGAAGCGCATGCGGCAGCAACGCAATCAGCGCCACGCGAAAGTTGAGCAATCATGAATATCGGCAAAAGCCGCCCTCGATGACAGGTAAAAGTTACAAGGCCACAAACGTGCGTCGCCGCAACACCGTGACTCAAAACGACAACCGGTGGTACGACAACCGGGGCGCATGCGCGTTCGGTTTATGGCTCATCAACATAGCGGCGGGATTATTGCTTGAACGGCTCGATGCAAATCCCCGTCTGTCTAGACATCTAATGTCAATCACGTGAAATGCTGAACGATAGCTGAAGCGATGCGCATTCTCTTCGTCACTTCCGAGTGCACACCGTGGAGCAAAACGGGTGGTCTCGCGGATGTGTCTGCAGCATTACCGGCGGCGTTGCGCGGTCTTGGTTCCGATGTGCGCGTCCTGATGCCGGCGTACTCGAGCGTGCCGCTGGATGGTGCTCGTAGCGTGAGTGTCATAAACGCCTCGCCACACCTTCCGGCTGCACGACTGCTGCAAGCGGTGTTACCAAACGGAGTGCCGGCCTTTCTGGTCGACTGTCCGGCCTTGTACAAGCGAGGCGGTGGTCCGTATCAGAATGAACAAGGCGCCGACTTTCCGGATAATGCGCAACGCTTCGCACAGCTGTGTCGCGTCGCTGTGCACATGGCGTCGGATGATGAATCAGCATGGCGACCGCAAGTTGTTCATTGCAACGATTGGCAGTCGGGTCTCGTGCCGGCTTATTTTCACTTCGCGCCTCGCTCCGCGACACCTACCGTATTGACCATACACAATCTTGCGTTTCAGGGAATGTTCCCCGCCAGCACGTTGGACCTCGTAGATCTGCCGCGCGAATCGTTTTCGATCAATGGCGCCGAATTCTACGGGCAACTATCGTTTCTCAAGGCGGGATTGGCTTACGCCGACGCGATAACCACGGTAAGTCCCACTTACGCGATTGAAATCCAGCGGCCGGAATCCGGCATGGGCCTGCATGGCCTTCTCGCATACCGGCGCTCTGTCCTGAGCGGCATTTTGAACGGCATCGATACCGACACATGGAATCCGGCCCACGATCCTCACATTGCCGTGCCGTATCAAGCTGACACGCTGGACAATAAAGGCGCCAACAAGCGAGCCCTCGAGGCGCACGTCGGCCTGCCGCCGTCCCACAAACCGCTGCTCGCGATGGTCGGCCGGCTAACGGCGCAGAAGGGTATTGATCTGGTTATCGATGTCGCGACTGCTATCGAACGAATCGGGGGACAACTCGTTGTGCTTGGCCGCGGTGATGCAACGTTGGAAGAGTCGCTCACCGCACTTGCGGCGGCACATCCCCACGCCATCAAAGCTATCATCGACTTCAGCGAGCCGCTCGCGCATCTGATTGAAGCGGGCGCGGACATGTTCTTGATGCCATCGCGTTTCGAACCGTGCGGCATGAACCAGATGTACAGCCAGCGTTACGGTACGGTTCCCGTCGTACATGCGACCGGCGGGCTCGTCGATACGGTGACCGAGTTTGCATTGGACACCCAAGCTGGGACCGGCTTTCTCTTTCATGCGCCGGATCCGGCTCAATTCCTGAGCGCAATTCAGCGTGCCATTGCCGTCTACGAAAACAAACCTGCCTGGCGCCAACTGCAGATAAACGGAATGCGCCGCGATTTCAGTTGGGGGGCGGGGGCTCGATGTTACATCGATATCTATCAACGACTGCTCAGCGGCGCTATACCGCAACCATCAATCCGAGCTCGAAGCGATGGGTGAGCAAATGATGCGTTGGATAGATACGAATCACATAATCGAGGCGGCCGCAAAACTCTGGCGCCAGCGGAATCACGAAACGCTGCCAGCCATCGGCCGGATCGCCATCTGGCCGGAAAAAGAATTTCTGCTCTACAGGGACGTCATCGACCGCAAGCGCGCGCGTAAAAGTGACTTCCACGGCAAGGTCCGCGGTGGACAGCCCTGCCAGGCGCACCATTACTTCAAGTGTTATGGTTTCGCCGAGTACGATGCGGGCCTGCGGTGTATCGACGCGACGCACAGCTACGTGCGGCCACGCTGAGCGCACGCGGTCTTTCCATGCGGCGAGCTGAGTCGCATCATCCGGCCGTTCGTGGAACCGATGGTGCTCGCCTGCTGCAGGCATGTAGAATTTGTGCAAATACTCGCTCAGCATGCGCGTCGCGTTGAAACGCGGAAGAATGGTGGCGATGGAATGTTTCGCCATGCGCGCCCAGCCCTTGGAGTACGCGGAGTCATCCCGTGCGTAGTAAAGCGGGATGATCTGGTCCTCCAAAATCTCATATAGCGCGCGTGCTTCCTGGCGGTCGCGCGACTCGGTACTGGCCTCGTGTAGCACGGGTTTGACCGCCCATCCGTTGCCGCGCTCGTAACCTTCCGCCCACCACCCGTCGAGCACCGAGAGGTTAAGTACGCCATTCATTCCTGCTTTCATGCCCGATGTACCCGACGCTTCGAGCGGATACAGCGGGTTGTTCAGCCACACGTCGACGCCCGAGACGAGCCGCCGCGCCAGGTGCAGGTCATAGCCTTCGAGCAACAACACCTTGTCCTCGAATTCGGGTGTGCGTGCGATCTCTGCAATCTCATGGATCACCGCCTGACCGGGCAGATCGGCGGGATGCGCTTTCCCGGCAAAGATGAGCAAAACCGGACGATTCGATTGCGACATGAGCTTGAGCAGCCGCTCACGATCCTGAAACAACAGGGCGGCGCGCTTATAAGTCGCAAACCGCCGGGCGAACCCGATCGTGAGCACATCGGGGGAGTCAGGATTCGCCAGCCTAAGCATGCGCTCGGCGTGCGCTTCACTGCCGTGATTGTGCGCGTTCTGCACACTGACACGATGACGCACGAGATGGAGCATCTTCGACTTGAGGCGCTGGTGCAGCGCCCATACGACGTGATCAGGCACGTCAAGCAGGCGCTCCAGCCATTCCCGTTGCCCCGCTCGGTCATGCCATCTGTCTCCGAGATGACGCTCGAACGTGTCGGCCCATTCCGGCGCGAGAAAAGTCGCAACGTGTACGCCATTAGTCACATAATCGATCGGGTTTTCCTCGGGCGGGATTTGTGGCCATAGCCCGCCGAGCATCTGCGATGCGACGCCGCAATGCACACGCGACACCGCATTGCGAAACCGCGAGCCGCGAGCGGCAAGCGCCGTCATATTGAACTCAGGACTGCCGTCCGATCTCCCCAGCGCGAACAACGCAGGGAAATCGATGTTGGCGCCCCGCGAAAAATCGGCAAAGTACTGCTCGAGCAGAGCCGCATCGAAGTGGTCATGGCCTGCAGGTACCGGTGTATGGGTTGTGAAAACGACATTCGCGGCGACTTGTTCCATCGCAGCCGCAAATGTCATACCCGCTGCCGTAAGCACGCGCGCACGCTCGAGTATCAGGAATGCGGCGTGTCCTTCGTTGATATGCCAAGCTGCAGGCGTAATGCCCAGGGCATTGAGCGCGCGCACCCCGGCCACGCCCAATATGATCTCCTGCTCGAGTCGTCGACGGCGGTCGCCGCCGTAGAGCCGATACGTGATATCGCGATCGGCATCGCTGTTTTGCGTCGTGTCAGTATCGAGAAAATACAGCAGCACATGACCTGCACGCGCTTGCCAGACGCGCGCCGTGACGCTACGACCCGGAAAGTCGACGCTAACCGTCAACGCTTTGCCATCAACCATCGCCGGCGCGACGGGAAGGTTGGCGAAATCAGAGTCCGCATACGAGACGACCTGATTGCCGGCGGCGTCGATGGTCTGCGTAAAAAAGCCCTGCCGATACAGAAGTCCGACGCCAATCAGGGGCACCCGCGCGTCGCTTGCGGCCTTGCAATGATCGCCGGCAAGGATGCCAAGGCCGCCGGAATAAATCGGCAGGCTTTCATGGAAACCGAATTCCGCGCAAAAATATGCAACCCGGTCGTCTTGCCGCCAGCCGCCGGCGCCGATGCGCATATCAGTGTCGGCGTGGTAATCGTCATATGACTTGCAAACTTCACGATAGTCGCGCATAAAGCTCTCGTCATCGAGCGCCTGCAGCAAGCGTGACTCGTCGATCTGTTTGAGAAACGCGGTCGGACTGTGACTCACCGCGTCCCATAACTGGGGATGCAGCCGTGCAAGTAGATGCCGTGTCGGCCGCGACCAGCAGTACCACAGATTGGACGCTATCTCTGAAAGTCTGGAAAGTTGCGGCGGAAGCCGGGGATTTACTTCGAGCAGGAAATGCGTGGACGTTGCCATTCGTTTTTTTTGAGGCGCGCGATTACTAACGCGTGATTCTAGCAAATCAGATCCACCGAACAGCCGGCGCCAGACGCATCTCGCCGCCGGAAACCAGCGTTAGTTCGTTATCCGCAGTTCAGAGGATGCCTCGGCTACAAGGCCTGCGAGAACCGCAGAACGCTTATTGCGGATCGAATTTAAGCGCTGCGGAGTTAATGCAATAGCGCAAACCGGTCGGCGGCGGCCCGTCCGGAAATACATGCCCGAGGTGAGCGTCACATACATTGCAGATGATTTCCGTGCGCTTCATGCCGTGTTGCAAGTCGGTCTCCTCGCGCACGTTGGCTGGATCGAGCGCTGTGAAGTAACTCGGCCATCCGCATCCTGAATCGAACTTTGCGTCCGACGCGAACAGCGGCGTCTCACAGCATACGCACGTGTAGATACCATGCTCGTGATGATCGACATATTCGCCGGTGCCAGGTCTCTCAGTTGCTGCCTCGCGCGTGACTGCATACTGCATCGGCGTCAGTTGCCGCTTCCATTCTGCGTCAGGCTTCGAGATTTTTTTCATCGTTCACTTCGCGGAATCAACTTTAGCACGCGGCACGCCACGCCGGACGACCCGCGACGGCAGCACTTGCCTAATGAACGACGATGCGCGCCGTCGACCGCGTGCGACGCCAACTACCCGCCGGTGGTCTCACCGCCCATGACCGGGAGGATGATTCCGGTAATGTACGAGGAATCGGCATTTGACGCGAGAAACACATATGCAGGCGCCAATTCCTCGGGCTGCGCGGGCCTTCCCATGGGATTCGATTTTCCGAACTCGGCGACCCGCTCTGGCGTCATGCCTTCGTCCGACGGATTGAGCGGCGTCCACACCGGTCCGGGGGCGACGGCATTGACGCGAATCTGCTTGTCGATCAGACGTGCTGCGAGGGTTTTAGTGAAGGCGTTGATCGCACCCTTGGTGGACGAATAGTCCGGCAGTTCCTTGGAGCCGAATATCGAAGTTTCGGAACTCGTAGCGATAATAGCGCTGCCGGGTTTCATGTGACGAAGCGCCGCGCGGGACAGCTTGAAATACGAATACACATTCGTGCGGAATGTGCGATCGAATTCTTCATCGGTCACTTCTTCAAGGCTTTTTTTGCGGCTTTGGTGCGCGGCGTTAGATACGAGAATGTCGAGCTTGCCGAGTTCGTCTACGGTCCGCTGCACGATGTGGTCGCACATACCTTCTTCAGTCAGATCGCCGGGCAGCATCAGGCAGCGGCGGCCTTCGCCTTCGACCGCGCGGCGTGTTTCCTCGGCGTCGGTCTGCTCCTGCGGCAAATAAGAGATCGCAACATCTGCACCCTCGCGCGCATAAAGAAGCGCGACGGCGCGGCCGATTCCCGAATCGCCCCCGGTGATCAAAGCAGCCTTGCCTTCCAGTTTACCGGCCGCCTTGTATAGCGGCGCCTCAAAACGAGGCCGCGGCTTCAGTTCCGATTCGATTCCCGGAGCGTCCTGCCGCTGTTTAGCGAACGGCGGCTTGGGCTCGGCGGGCATTTGTGGCGGCGCGCTTGAGCGGCCGTCGCCACGACTTGATTCCTGTTGTTGAGACATAAGCGCACCTCCGAAGGTGAAACGCAAAGTGTCGATCGGCAAGCTTGTGTTGTCTGTCGGAGCACGCCGTTTTTTGTGGCTTCGCCTTTCTTACAAAGCGCCCCGCGACCTACATTGAACGCGCGGCGCCCGCGTCAGTCGAAATGTCGCGGGCCAGTCGTTGTGGCCGTTCGTCCAACAACCGATGAACAATATGACAAGGGAACAAAAGTGGCCGCAGACCCTGTGGCTCGTACGGCACGGGCAGAGCGCGGGTAATGTCGCGCGTGACGCGGCCGAAGCTGCGCGTCTGCTCCATATAGCGATCGAGACACGCGACGTCGACACCCCGCTGTCGGAACTCGGCGAAAACCAGGCGACGGCGCTGGGACGCTGGTTCGCTGAATTACCGTCCCCGCAGCGGCCAACGATCGTATTGAGCTCGCCTTATGTGCGCGCACGCATGACTGCCCAGCACATCATCGATGAAGGGGGCGTGTCGACCGAGGCGCGAATGGTACTGGCGGATGAGCGCCTCCGTGAAAAAGAATTTGGCATCCTCGACCGGCTAACGGTATTCGGCATCGCGCAGAAATTTCCCGAGCTAGCCGAGCAGCGTCGGCATGTCGGAAAGTTCTACTTCCGACCGCCGGGCGGCGAAAGCTGGTGCGACGTGATACTGCGTCTGCGCAGCGTCATCGACACGGTCGCACGCGAATACCGCAAAGAACGCGTGCTCATCGTTGCACATCAGGTCATCGTGAATTGCTTTCGCTACCTGTTGGAACGTCTCGACGAGCAACAAATACTCGACATCGATCGCATGGGCGACGTGCCGAACTGCGCGGTAACCTCCTATGAATTTGATCCGGCGCGCGGCAAGCACGGAAAGCTCGTGCCGCGGCTTATCAACTTCGTGGCGCCTCTCGAAGATTCAGGAACACCCGTCACCGCTGAACCCGATCTACATGCGGCGGCGAAGTCGTGATACAGACGATGAGTTTGCGTTGATTCACGCACGCGTCTCGCGACTCGACGAAGAAGCGTTGCGCGCCTGGCCGTTGCCGATGCCCTGCGGCGACGGAGACAAGGAAGAACGCGGACAAGCGCTCATCATCGCCGGCTCGCAACAGATGCCGGGCACTGCGATTCTGGCTGCTATCGGCGCGCTGCGTGCAGGTGCAGGCAAGGTCACCATCGCAACCAACGAACGCATGGCTCCCTTCGTCGCCGCTGCCGTTCCAGAGGCGCGCGTCATTGGTTTGCGCGAGAACGCCGCTGGCGGCTTCGGCGCCGCAACTGCCCGCACGCTTGCGCAAGCCGCGACCAAACAGGACGCGACTCTCATCGGGCCGGGGATGGTCGATGAAAGCTCCGTACACGATTTTGTCCGTGCAATGCTGCCCCGCCTCCAGGGCAGCAAAGTCGTGCTCGATGCTTACGCGATGGGGATCGTGAATATGACTAGCTTTCCGTTTACTGAGCGAGCGCATCGAAACGTCGTGGACGACGGCGCCGACGGCACTGACGCATCCCCCTTTTTACTGACACCGCATGCCGGCGAAATGGCGCACTTGAGCGGCGCCGACAAAGCTTCAGTCACTGATGATCCGATGACGACCGCTGCCGACGCGGCTGCCCGGTGGAAGGCGGTGGTGGCGCTCAAAGGCGCCATAACTCATATCGCGGCAGCCGATGGGCGTATGTGGCGACATGAGGGCGGCAGCATGGGTCTGGGCGTTTCCGGTTCGGGTGACGCGCTGGCGGGCATTATTGTCGGACTCGCTGCGCGTGGCGCTACGCTCGAGCAGGCAGCGGCATGGGGCGTGTTAATGCACGCGCGCGCCGGTGCCCGCCTCGAGTCACGCTTCGGACCGCTCGGTTACCGGGCAGCCGAAATTGTCGATGAAATTCCAGCGCTCATGCACGGCCTGCGCGCCGACCGGTGATACTCGAACGCAGTGCAATTACTTCGGCGCTTTCGAAACGTCCTGCGCGGCAATCGTCCCTAGCGGCGTCGTTACCTTGGCGTCCTTTACCACCTTACGCGCAATCGAGTCGTCGATCGCGCCGGGCGCCGCTTTATCGGTGTCGATTACCTTGGCGCCGTACAGATATACATAAGTCTCAGTCAGCAACTTCTGAACGCGATCATCAAACACGAAAGGTTTTTCATCGCGCACCGGACTGCCACCGGCCGCCGGCGGTATTGCGCCGTAAATCGAAAACCACGCCATCGGCACTGTAATGCCTGCGGTCTGCGCCTTGACGAATTCCGCGACTTTCGTCCAGTTCTTCGGATCGAGGACATAGCGCTGCGCTTCCAGCTCCGTCTTCAACCAGGCTTCGGCGATATCCGGCCGCTGTTTCAGAAAGTCTTCGCGCATGGCAATCGCGCCTGCATCAGGTATGCCGAACGTATATCCGGTGGCGACGACGCGCGCCGAGCCTTCGCCGACGATGTCACCGATGCGCGAAACCGATGGCTCCCACAGTACGGCGCCGTCCACTTTTCCGGTGCGCAGGTTTGTCGCTATCACTTCGATCGACTGGTTGAGTATCTGTGAAGGCTTGATCTTGGTCTTTTCAATCATGAGTCCCAGAAAGCGATGCGCGCAGCTTCCCTGTGGGGTGGCGACCACTTTGCCGTCGAGCCACTTGATCGCTTCTTCCGAAGACTTAAACTTTGGCGCGTCCGCTCGCACCATCACCACATTGCACCGCTGCCCCGCCGACATGCCGGTGTTCGCAACGAGATTGATCGGCGCAACGCTGCGCTTGGTTGTTGCAACAACTGCCGGCATGTCACCGAGATAGCCGATCTGCTGCTTGTTGGCCAGCATCTGGTTAACGATGATGGAGCCCTGCAGTGCGCTCTGAAACTCGACTTCGCTGCCGGGCGGCAAATATTTCTTCCATAAATCGAGTGCGCGGATAACGACTGCCGAATACGAAATGGTGTCATAGGGCTGATAGCCGACTGTCAGCTTTACAGCGTCCGCAGCACCGCCCTGGTTGGCATACAGCAAGGCGATTGTGATCGTTGCCTGAATCAAATAACGAATGCGTCTTGACATGGCTCCTCCGTGGTTTGTCTGCTGACTTTATAGCCGCTCGTGCAATGCGGGCGACGTTATTGGTGCAGATGGCAGGTTACTACAAGCGAATATCGGCGGCTCGAATCACTTTGCCCCATTTTGGGATTTCGGCAGCCAGATGATCCGCGAGCCGCCCGGGCGGCCCGCCGACGATATCGGCGCCGAGTGCGGCGACGCGCTCCTGAACATCAGGCAGCGTGAGCGCCCGCGCCAGCTCCGCGTTTACCTTGCTGATAATTGCCGGAGATGTTCGAGCCGGCGCCAGTATGCCCCACCATGTGCTTGCCTCGAATCCGGGCAGCGCCGCCTCAGCAACCGTCGGCACGTCCGGTAATCTTGACAAGCGCTTGTCACCGGATACCGCCAGCGCGCGCAGCTTCGCGGATTGCACATGTGCGTAGGCAGCGGCGGGGTTACTAAACAGCATCTGCACCTGCCCGCCGATCAGATCAGTCAGTGCAGGCGCGGCGCCTTTGTAGGGCACGTGCACGATGCGCGTGCCTGCCATCAGGTTGAACAACTCGCCCGCCAGGTGGGAAGACGTCGCAACGCTCGCGGACGCATAGTTGAGCTGGCCGGGTTTTGCTTTGGCCAGCGCTATGAGCTCCTTCACCGATTGCGCGGCGACGCTGGGATGTACGAGCAGAATGTTCATTGAAGTCGACATCAGCGAAACGGGCGCGTAGTTTCTGATTGGATCGTAGTTCACCTTGGTGATGTCAGGCAGCACCGTAAGATTAGTACTGCCGAGCAACAGCGTATAGCCATCGGGCTCGGCGCGCGCCGCCATTTCAAACGCAATCGCGCCGCCTGCTCCCGGCCGGTTATCGATGACGAATTGTTTGCCCCACGCTTCAGCCAGGCGTTGTGCTGCAAGACGCGCCATGATGTCATTGCCGCCACCGGGCGGCGATGGAACGATGAGGCGCACCGGTCTATCAGGATACTGCGCTGCCGACACTTGCGCGCTGGATACTTGGGCTGCGGCAACCGCCGTAGAACACATCAGCGCACATAGCGCGACAACTGTTTCATCCCGGATATTCATCTCTCTGCGTTCACGGTGAAGCTGCTCTGACTATGCGTCGTTTGGCGAAGCACGCGGACGCATGCTTCGACGCCATTTTCGAGGCGCTTCGCCTGCATGCCCAATTGACCGAGGGCGCGCGAGATTGCGTGCACGCCACGCTCGAGCATCTCCGTTTGCACGGGCCCCATGTGGCCCACGCGAATCGCCGTCTCTTTGAGGCTGTCCTGGCCGGAGGCGATCAGGATATTATCGTTTTCGCGCACTTTCCTGACTACGTCCGCGGCTCTGATTGCCGCAGGTAATTCCATCGCCGAGACAGTATTCGAATAATGCTTCGGCTCTTTGGCTGCGAGCGCGCACCCAGCACCATGCACGAACGCTCGAAATGCGTCGCCAAGCAGCGCGTGCCGCGAGTACACGCGCGTTAGACCCTCCGCGTGCATCATTGACACCGCGCATGCCAGACTGCGTATCAACGATTCCGGCGGAGTACCCATCATGCGTGCCTTGGGTGCCTCAATCCAGTCACGCATCTTTACCCAGTTGAAGTAATGACGATAGTGCTTGCAATCGACGATTGTCTTCCAGACGCGCTCATTGATCGCAATCAGCGCAAGGCCCGGCGGACACATGAAACATTTTTGAATGCCTGAAAAACAGACATCGATGTTCTGCTCGCGCATATCGATATGCATGCCTGCCGCCGCGGAAACGGCATCCATAACAGTGATGACACCGAAGTGCGTCCCGATGCGGCCGACCATCTCAAGGTCGTTCATGACGCCCGTCCCCGTTTCGCAGAGGCAACCGATCAATCCCTTGATCTCCCCATGCCGGCTAAGCGTATCAACGATGAGGCTTTCGCTTGCGGTGCGGCCCCATTCCGGACTTACCGGATGCACGACAAGGCCCATGTCTTTTGCAATCGCCGCGAAGCGCAAGCCGAAGCGGCCGTTCACCATTACCGCCACGGCGTCGCCCGGGTTGAAAAGATTAGTGAGCGACGCTTCCATCGCGCCGCGACCCGAAGAATTTTGTATGAGCAGCGGACCGTCATTACCGAAGAACGGCCGCAGGTCAGTCAGCAACGGCTTCAACAGCGCCTGAAATTCCGGTGCGTTATGGTGCGTCATAGGTGCAGCGCCAGCCTCGAGCACTGCGCGCGGGACCTGAACCGGGCCGGGCGTGAGTAACAACGTTTCTTCATTCATAGCATGTCCTGTGCAGTCGATGCCCGATGCGCTCAACACTCTGCATGATCCCACACGGCGCACGCCAGGTGGGATAATCAAGCATACGATCGAAGGAGACGACAGGCATGAGTAGGCGTTGGCAGCAGCGGCCCGAAGGTTCGAACTGGGGCGAATTTGGAGACGACGATCAGCGTGGAAGGTTGAACCTGCTAAGTGCTGAGCGAAGACTGCGTGCGATACAGGAAGTAAGAACAGGTGAAGTCTTCTGCCTGTCGCATCCTCTCGATCTGCCTGGCGGGAGCGTGCTGAACGCATTTCGCAAGCCGCCGGTTTTTCACGCCGTGACGCGCAAAGGCCGCACCTATTTCAATCTGGCAATGGGTGAAACCGATCCGCGCTTCACCGATGTGGGCTCCGACGAAGCGATCATGATGCACTCGCAGTATTCCACGCATTGGGATGCGCTCGCGCACAAAGGAACCGTGTTCGATGCCGACGGCGATGGCATAGCAGAAAAGGTTTCGTACAATGGTTTCCAGCTCGTGGATGGCCAGGGCCGCGGCCGGTACGGCGAGCTTGGGGCCGTTGCTTTGTCGGCTGCAGAGATGGCGGTCACTGGCGTGCAGGGAAGAGCAGTTATGGTGGACCTGCGCCATCACTACGGTGATGAGCGGGTGGCCGTCACCTGGGAAATGCTCGAGCACATCATGCAGGACGATGGAGTTATCGTCGAAGAAGGCGACATCCTTTGCATACATACGGGCCTCGGCCAATTGATTCGAGACGCAGCGGGCAAGCCGGACGACTCGATCAAAACGCAGTGCGCAGTCCTGGATGGCTACGACAAGCGGTTACTTGAGTGGATAGCTGATACCGGCGTTGCTGCGATCGTAGCTGACAATCTTGCCGTCGAGCGGTCGTCGACGCTCGGTGCCGATCCGCGCGCGCCGCATCGGGGCCCTCAGTTGCCCTTGCACGAGCACTGCCTGGTCAAGCTCGGAATCAACCTCGGCGAGCTGTGGTACTTGACGGAGCTCGCGGCGTGGCTGCGACAACATCGTCGCAGCCGTTTCCTGCTGACCGCGCCTCCACTGCGTATGCCCGGGGCAGCGGGCTCACCGGTGACACCGGTCGCAACTGTATAGAACGATAATAACGACCGAAGTTAGAATTTGCGTCAGTCCGGCATCAGCGACCGCACGCTTCCGGACAACTCATAGTGCACCTGAGTCACTCAAGGAGAATGCAATGCCGGACGTAGAATCGCAAGACCGCTTTGGTAATCACGTCGACCCGATTGTGCGGTATGCGCGCGGGACCATACTCAAAAGCACTGACGAAGAGGTCGCGCGTATGTTGCATGCGCGCCACATAGTAGGCGAGCGCGTAAAAAGCAAAGGCAAAGAAAGCATCTACGATCTTTCGGGCATGAATCGCGGCAGCGGCATCAAGACTGACGATGTGCCGCACTTGTCGAGCCATGTCCCGTTTTTCGAGCGATTCGAGGGCAAGACCGAGCCGCTGGCGCTGAAACACATGGGCGGCAATCCTGATGCGCACAGTGCGTTGATCCTCAACCGCGTCTCGGCTGCTAATTTCATTGCGCTCACGACTCTCCTGAAAGCGGGTGATCGCGTGCTTGCCTTTGCCCCGCAGGGCGGCTCATCGCATCCTTCGACAGTGCGCCCCATCTCAATGGCGGGCGCGCTACTCGCAGAATTTCACACATATGCCGATCTCGAAAAAGCATGGCATGAAGACGGTGCGCCGCGGCTGCTCCTCATCACGCCGATCAGCGCCTCGAAGCGTCACATCGCGTTCGATGACTTCAAGCGTGCACTGGCGCTGCCCCGCGCCGCCGATACGCTCGTATTTGTGGACGACGCGCATATGGCTTCTCGCGTCGCATTCTTCGATGAGCCGCGGACCTATGAGGTCGGCGATGTCGATCTCGCGGTGTGCTCGACCGACAAACATGTCGCAGGTCCGCGCGCCGGCGTACTGGTTGGACGCAAAGACCTGGTGACCACGATCGGATCGCGCGCCTACGAGCTGGGCCTGGAAGCGCAAGCCGGTCAATACACCGGCGTCGCGAATGCCCTGCGCGATTTCGATCCTCGCGCGGTCAAGCAAGCAGGCGAGCTCGCAAAACAACTGATCGAAGTCCTGGTGCAGCAATATGGCCCGAAGCGCGCGTATCTTGGCGGGCCGGGTGTATCGATCGCCGGTGACGACGTGCTCGAAATTGCACTCGAGCAGCGCGGTGGCGCAGCGAAGCGGAAACTCGTCGCGGTCGAAGCAGCGGGTCTCGTCGCGATGCACATGCTTCAGCAGGACGGCATCCTCACTATCGGTGCCGTTTCGATGCCTGGCAGCGCGCCCGCGGTGCGGCTCATGATGTATCCGGACGGGCCAAGGCTGGGCATCGAGCGGATTGCCGCATCGCTGGAAAACAGCATCAGCCGCCTGAGCGAAGTGGTCGATGATGTGGATGCCGCACGCGAACAATTGCTGGGCGCCTGACGCCTTGCGCGTCTTTCTCATCGCGGCGCTTGGACTCGGATTAGGAACTCCCGTCCTCGCGCAGACGTTCCCCGCAAAGCCGGTGCGGCTGATCGTTCCTTTCCCTGCAGGCGGCGGCTCAGACGTGATCGGCCGCATCATCGCGCAAAAACTGACCGAGCGATTCGGACAGCAGGTGGTCGTTGATAACCGTGCCGGCGCCGGAGGATCAATTGGCACTGAAGCGGCAGTGCGATCGGCGCCCGACGGTTATACAACCGTGCTTGCGTCGACCTCCGAAATATCTATCAACCCCAGCCTGTACAGCAAACTGAGCTACGACACGGTTAGAGACCTGGCAGCCATCGCGATGGTGGCATCAACGCCGATGGTGATCATCATTCACCCGTCGCTGCCGGTCAGCAGTGTAAAAGGACTCATTGCCCTTGCGGCCGCAAAGCCAGGCGCGATCAATGTGGCGTCCGCAGGCACCGGTACCATTACTCACTTGTCCGGCGAATTGTTCCGCTCGATTACAAAGGTCACGTGGACACATGTACCTTACAAGGGCGCACCGCTCGCGCTGACCGATCTCGCAAGCGGCCAGGTGCAAGTCATGTTTTCATCGCTGCCTGCCGCGATGGCGTTCATCAAGATCAACCGCGTCAAGCCGATTGCCGTTTCTACGCGAAGCCGCGCATCATCGCTGCCCGACACCCCGACGGTGGCCGAATCGGGCGTGGCCGGTTACGATGTCGAGTATTGGTATGGCATATTCGCGCCGGCTGCGACGCCTCGCGACGTTCAGACGCGACTGGCTGACGAAACAGCCCAGTCCCTCAAGCAATCGGATGTGGTGACAGGGCTTGCGAATCAGGGCGCGTCACCTGGCAATCTCGTCCAAGCTCAATTTGCCGACTTCGTGAGATCTGAAACCGCAAAATGGGCCGGCGTCGTTAAGTCATCAGGCGCGCGGGCGGACTGAGCGCAACCCGGCTCAAACGTAGCTCCCGTAGTGGGGATCGTACATAGTCTCTTGCGCATGCTTTAAGAGATCGTCAGGCTCTTGCACGGATGCGAGGCCGCGACGATGGGCGGTCTTCGCGAGCCCCGCAGCGATATGCGCGGATACTTCGCGCACACGCTCGAGCGAGGGGTACAAACTACCCTGCGCAAGATCGGTTTCCGTAGTCAGATTGGCGAGTTGATGCGCCGATGCCATGAACATTTCATCCGTGATGCGCTTCGAGCGGCTGATGATTGCGCCGAGCCCGATGCCCGGGAATATATAAGAGTTGTTGCCCTGCCGCGGCACGAACGTTTTTCCATCAAGCGTCACGGGGTTGAACGGACTGCCGCACGCAAAAAGCGCGCGTCCACCGGTGTGACGGTACGCCTCCTCCGCCGTGCACTCCGATTTTGAAGTCGGGTTCGAGAGCGCGAATATGATCGGACGCTTGTTGATGCGTGCCATCTCCTCGAGCACCTCTTTGGTAAAGGTACCGCCGACGGCTGCGACGCCGATGATCGCGGTCGGCTTGAGCTCGCGGATGGCGGTGAGGAAATCGGTTACCGGCGCATGGTCGTGCGCGTAAAGCAATTTGTGCTCGGCAAGATCGGTGCGGCTCTTGACGACCAGGCCGCGTGAATCAACCAGCCAGCAGCGGTTACGGGCTGCTTCCTCAGTGAGGCCTTGCGCAACCATCGAGGCGGAAATCAGATCGGCAATGCCCGTTGCCGCCTCGCCCGCACCCAGGAAGAGAACGGTCTGGTCTTCGAGCTTTTCACCGGTAATGCGCAAGGCGGAAAAGATGCCCGCGAGCGCTACCGCCGCAGTGCCTTGGATATCGTCATTGAAAACGCATTGACGATCGCGATACTTGTCGAGCAGCCGAAATGCATTGAGGTTTGCGAAATCTTCGAACTGAATGACGACGCCGGGGAACACTTCTTCGGCCGCCGTCATGAATTCGTCTATCATCTCATCGTATGCGGCCCCGCGCACCCGGCGTTGACGCAGACCGATATAAAAGGGGTCGGTGAGCAGCTCGGCGTTGTCGGTGCCGACGTCGATCATGACCGGCAGACAGTGCTCGGGATTCACGCCTGCGCACGCCGAATACAATGCAAGCTTGCCGACCGGTATGCCCATTCCGTTGGCGCCAAGGTCGCCGAGTCCCAGAATGCGCTCGCCATCAGTTACTACGATAAGACCGGCGGGATGAGGCCAATTGCGTAGTATGTCGGCGATATGGCCGCGGTCGTTGATCGAGATGAATACGCCGCGCGGGCGCTGAAAAATTAAGCCGAACTTCTGGCACGCAAGGCCCACACCCGGCGTGTAAATAATCGGCTGCATCTCATCGATATGGTCGACGACCACGCGCAAAAACAGCGCTTCATTACGATCGTGCAGCGCGTTGAGCGCGATGTATTTTTCGAGATCGTCCGGCAGCCGGCGCAGCGACTGCAGAAAGCGCGCAACCTGCTCTTCCTGCGTGGCGATCAGCGGCGGCAGCAGTCCGCGCAGGCCGAGCGCATCACGCTCCTTCTCCGTAAACGCCGTTCCTTTGTTCAGTAATGGATCGCGCAGTATCGCGAGCCCCTTGGGCATGTCTCTCTTTTTCGCCGATGTAGTGTCTTTTGCGGCAACAGCCATGGTGCTTCTCCTCTCAAACCGGTAACGAAGTTTGATTATTTCATACTCGCCGCGCTGCTTGGTTGATGTAAATCATCTGCAAATTTGAGAAGCCCGGCGAAGTTCGCGCAACACCTTGCAACACTCCGCCAAATGTCCGACCATGATGGGCTAACGGTCAGCAAAGCGGATGCATGCAATGAGCTCATATGTCGATTCAGTACTCGGGGAAGGCGAAACGATAATCCATCGCGCCACAATTTCGCATTGGAACTTTCTGTTTCTTTATGTCGTCGGCACGCTGTTTGTCCTGGGCGGCATCGGCTTGCTCGTGGTTTCCATGAACCGGCAGGACATCTCGCAGGTCATGGCCGCGATACCACTGGTGATCGGTTTGCTGCTCATTTTGATTGCCATCATCAATCGAAGCACGACAGAGCTCGCTCTCACCAACCGGCGCATCATCGTCAAACGCGGGCTGGTTTCGCGAAACACGATCGAGATGAATCTCGGCAAGATCGAGAGCATCCACGTAAATCAGGGATTGCTCGGACGTATGCTCAACTACGGCGATGTGACCGTGGTTGGCACCGGCTCGTCGCTCGAGCCGCTGCACGGCATCGCCGAGCCGCTCATGCTACGCCGCAAGCTCGGGGAAGTGACATCCGTTCGTACTAACGTCTAAATGTGCCGGCGGTGCTTTCGCTTAGCTGCATCGCTGGTGCAAAAGGTAATTGATAATGCCGCCGTGCGCGAAATATTGGATTTCGCGCTGCGTTTCCAGTCTTGCCAATAAGTTTACCGCGATGTGAGTTCCATCGGCGCGCGTTACATTGCAGGTCAATGTCGTCATCGGCTCTGAGATTGCGTCTATGCCTTCTTCAATGTCGATAGTTTCATGACCGGTTAGTTGGAGTGTATGGCTGCTGTGACCATCGGTAAACTCGAGCGGTAATATTCCTGCGGCGACAAGATTCGTGCGATGAATGCGCTCGAACGATTCAGCGATGATCGCGCGCACGCCAAGCAGGCGCGGTCCCTTCGCCGCCCAGTCCCGCGATGATCCGGTGCCATATGAGCGACCGGCGATGATCACGAGCGGTACACCTTCGTCCCGATAGCGCTGTGCCGCCTCGAACGTCGGCATCACTTCATCGTCGGGCAAATGATGTGTGCTGCCGCCGGGCATGCCGGGAGTCATTCGGTTATGGAGGTGCGCGCTCGAGAAAGTGCCTCGTAGCATCACACCATGATTGAGCCTGCGTGCCGCATAGCTTACAAAGTGCGCGCGGTCGACGCCTACAGACGCGAGATAACGCGAGGCCGGCGCATCATCCGGAATATGACCCATCGGAGAAACGTGCTCGGTCGTCACGAAGTCTCCAAACATCGCCAGAATACGCGCGCCCCGAATGGCGGTGAACGTGGACGCCTCGATCAGCGGCGGACGGCGGAGGACAGGTACTCGACGGGTCCCATGCAAATAGAGCGTGCCGCTGGTAGTCAAGCGCCTGCCATTCGCTGCTGCCTGTATACAGGTTTGCGTAAGACTTCCGATAAAGATCAGGGCTGATGAAGCGCTCGATCGCCGTCCGCACTTCTGTTTTCTCCGGCCAGATATCACGCACATAAACGTTCTTGCCTTGCGCATCCACGCCCAGCGGTTCGCTCGAGACGTCTTTGAGTATCGACCCGGCGATTGCATACGCAACAACCAGCGATGGTGACGCTAGAAAACTGGCCTCAACCTGCGCGTGCACCCGCCCTCTGTAATTGCGGTTGCCTGATAGCACCGCCGCTACCGAGATGTCATGATCACGAATGGCGGATGTGATATGCGGTGCGAGTGGCCCCGAGAAACCGACACACGTCATGCAGCCAAAGCCCGTCACCTGAAAGCCGAGGGCGTCCAGGCTTTGCTGCAGTCCTGATTTCGCGAGGTAATCGGACACCACTCGCGATCCTGGCGAGAGCGACGTCTTGACCCACGGCTTCACGGTAAGTCCACGCGCGACCGCGTTGCGGGCCAGCAACCCGGCCGAAATCATTCCCGTCGCATTGGAAGTGTTCGTACAGCTGGTTATCGCGGCAATCACGATGTCGCCGTCAGTCAGCGGTAGCTGAGCACCACGAGGTGTTGCCACAGACCGCGCCGGCGACGCGTGTTTGAATGCAGTGGGCGCGTCGCGTAACGCGATGCGCTCATGTGGCTGCCCCGGTCCTGATATAGATGGCTCAATACTTGTGAGATCGATCTCCACAATTTGCGCGTAGTCGGCCGCTGTTGAAGAGCCGTCATGCCAGAGACCTTGTGCACGCGCGTAGGCTTCCACGAGTTCCGCGTGCGCTGCTCCCCTGCCCGTGGCGTGCAGGAAACAAATGGTCTCCGCGTCGATGGGAAAGTAGCTCATGGTGGCGCCGGCTTCAGGCGTCATGTTGGCAACTGTCGCGCGGTCGGTCAGCGAAAGCGCTGTCAGGCCCGGCCCGAAATACTCGATGAACTTGCCGACCACATTCTGCTCGCGCAGGCGCTGAGTAAGCGTGAGCACCAGATCGGTTGCCGTCACGCCCCGGTTCAGCTTACCGCTAAGACGGCAGCCGACTACCTCTGGAAGGAGTAAGGACACCGGTTCACCCAACGCAGCAGCGACGCCTTCGAGTCCCGACACGCCCCAGCCGACAACGCCCAGGCCGTTGATCATCGGTGTATGGCTGTCGATGCCGATCATCGAATCCGGATAGGCGATCGTTCGTTTGCCGTCATCGCGCAGGCACACTACGCGGGCGAGATATTCCAGATTGATCTGATGACATATGCCGTTGCCCGGCGGCACGACGCGCAGATTCGTCAGTGCGTGTGCGCCCCAGCGCAGAAAACGAAAGCGCTCCTGATTGCGATTGAATTCCAGTTCCGCATTACGAGCGAGCGCAGCCGGAGATGCAGCGTGATCGGCCATTATCGAGTGATCGACGATGAAGTCGACGGGCACGACTGGATTGATGCGTTGCGGATCGCCGCAACGGCGCGCAGCTTCTTCGCGCATTGCCGCAAGATCACCGATCAACGGAATGCCGGCCGTATCGTCCATCATTACGCGGACGGGCCAAAACTCGACGTCGCATCCAACGCGATTCGCAGCGACGGATACAATCATCTCTTCGAGACGGTCGCGTGAACTCGGCTGCCCGGCGTGGCGCCGAATAAGGTTTTCAAGGATGATCTTGAGCGTGTACGGCAGTCTCGACACATCACCGAGAGCCGTGTTGCCGGCGCCGTCTAAACTGTAGTATTGATATGTCCGATCGCCCGCCACCAGATCGGTTAGTGTCTTAGCGCTATCGAAACTCATGGCGTCATGCGTTAGGCGCCAAAGGCCTACCAATCAGCGCCCTTGAAATCACTTGCATTCAAGAGCCGGCTTTATGCGCAAGATCCGCGAGATCACCGACTCGCACAGGTTTCAATGGCGGACGCACGCTCATTCCGCCGACGTCCTCGACAGTCGATCCGGTTGCGCGCGCGGTCAACTCCGCAAGCAAGTGGCCGCAGATGCGCGCCTGACAGTAGCCCATGCCGCAACGCGTTACGCCTTTGATCGCGCCGACCTGCGCGCTCCAAGCAGATGCGGCGGCGCGAATCTCGCCAGCGGTGACTTCTTCACAGCGACACACGATCGTATCGTCGGTGATGACGTCGAACACGCCGGGCTTAACTGCAAAAGCGCTATTGACGATATCGCCGAATCGGCGGCGCATGCTGCGATCGCGATATGCGCTCGTCACGGCACTGCTGCGTACGCTCCGTCCGAGCTCGCTCGCGGCGTTCAATCCGGCGAGCCAGCCTTCGGCAAGTGCAGCGTAGGCACCGCCAATGCCCGCAACTTCACCGGCAACGAATACGCCTTCCACAGTCGTGCGCATGTCGGGACCGTGCCTGGGTATCCAACCGCCGCGCAACGCGTCGTAGCGATGCTCGCAACCCAGCAAACGCGTGAGTTGCACTTGAGGTATGAAACCGTAGCCCACACACAGCGTATCGCACGGCTCCACATGTTCCGAACCGGCAATGGGATGTCCTGCCGCATCACAGTTCATGACGACGGCGCGTTCAACGCTATCTTTGCCTTCTGCTCTGACGACGATACGACCAAACTGAATCGCCAGTTTTGCTTCGGCAAGCGTGCGCCGATACTGCAGCGCCTCCGCAACGCGGTCCCAATGCCCCCACAGGCGTAGCGCGTGACGTGCCCATTCACGCGGCCGCGTCGCTTCAAATATCGCGGCGATATTGGCGCCTGCATTCAGCAGGGTTTTCGCGACCGGCAGCAGAAACGGCCCGGAGCCTGCGAGTACGATGCGCTTGCCGGGGAGCTGCTGCTGATTTTTAACCAGTGTTTGGGCGCCGCCCGGCGTCATTACACCCGGCAGGTCCCAACCCGGAAACGCAATCGCGCGCTCGTATGCGCCGCTCGCAACAATGATCTTGCGTGCTTTAATCGTTCCCGCTTTGCCACCTCGGACCACAGACAACACGCCGGGATCAAAACTGCCCCATACCAACGTCTCGTTCCACACTGTCATCCCGGCCTTGCGAACCGCTCCTAGCAGCGCATCACCCTTCGTATAGTCATCCCCGAGCCGCGCGCGATCGCTGACGGCGAATTCGGCAGGCAGCTGTTTGTAGAACTGGCCGCCCGGCTCCGCGTACTCATCCAGGACGACGACACTCGCTCCGGCATTCGTGGCCGCAATCGCCGCAGATAATCCAGCGGGCCCTGCGCCGACGATCGCAATATCGGTCTCGATCTGGAACGTCATGATTTGCATTCGTACGGCTCGAAGCTGCGCGGCGAAACGACCTGCATGCCGTCGCGCACTTTGGTCATGCATGCGCGCACGCCGGCTTCTCCGTCGATGATCATCACACAATCGAAGCAGACGCCCATCGCGCAAAAAAGTCCACGCGGCTTGCTTTGGTGGCGGGTATGACGCAGCACCCGGCGCCCCGCTGCAAGCATCGCGGCTGCTACGGTCTGTCCGCTGCGTGCTTCGAGCGGCTCGCCGTCAACCTGAACGTGACTGGCGGGCCGGGCGTTATCTCGCTCGCAGTATTCACTGAGTTACCTCCTCTTTGGCTAGAGTCAGTTACGCTGCTGCTCATGCGGCAGCGTCAAGTTGAAGGTCGTCTAAAAATTGACCGAGTTCGCATTTTCCATTGCGAGCCACCGCTGCGGCGAGACAGAGACCGGTAATCGGCGGGAGGGCCATGCCGTCCTTTCCCATGTTGCAACATTGCCACCGAACCCGCTGTATCAATGCGCTGCTTTAAGTCTACTCAGGAATGCCGGCAGGTCACTGCGCCGCCCTTCGCTTGCAATGTAATCGGCCATATACAAACCCGTAATCGGCGCCAGCGCAACGCCGTCCCCGCCGTGGCCAATTGCAACCGCATATCGATCGGCACCACCGCCGTTTCCGAGTATCGGCCCTGTCGATGAATAAGGCCGCAGCCCGGCCCACGCGCGAACTGCATTTAGCTTCGCAAGGCCCGGCATGAAGTCGGCCGCGCTGCGACATATACCGGCGATGCCTTCGAGCGTAGTACGACTATCAAAACCGACGAACTCGTTTGTGCTGCCGAGCATGATAGTACCGCTCACGGCGCGATTCGTGTAACCCAGTGACACCAAGGCGCTCGGAGCACTTGCGCCGCCATGCTTGGCGAGCAACTGGCTCGCGCCCGACACGCGCACAATGGGCATCGCATCCCTCGCCTCGAGTATTACAATCTGTCCGCGCCGCGGCTTTACTTGGTGCACGACGCCCGCCATCTTGCCGATTTCCGCAGCATGAGCACCTGCTGCATTTATTATCCACTGGGCACGTACGTTGCCCTTCGAGGTAACAACCGTCGTTACGCGAGCGCCATCGCGCTCGATGCCCTGCACCGGTGTTCCGGCGAAAATGCGTGCGCCGTGATTCTGCGCAGCACGCGCGAAGGCGTGAGTGACCTTGAAGGGATCCACTTGCGCGTCCGTCGCGCAATACATCCCCGAGAGCAAGCGGCCTTCAAGCAGGCCATTCAGTTCCCGGCAGCGCTCCGCTGATACCATTTCCACCGGCACCCCGGCATCGCGCTGCGCTTTTGCAAGCTCCTCTATGTACGCCGCTTCGGTCTCCGATTCAGCGACGATGAGATTTCCTTGCACCAGATACTCGACGTCCATGCCCAGTTCCGCCGATAGTCCCGGATACATACGTTGACTTGCCATTGCCAGCTCGAGCGAAAGTCCAGCCTTCTTCGTTGCCATTGAGATGACGCCTGAATTCGCGGATGATGCGCCGCTGGCAACTGCTGCCCGTTCGATCACTGCCACGCTCGCGCCCTGCTTCGCCAAGTAATACGCAACTGCACAGCCGATGACACCGCCGCCAATAATCGCTATGTCGCAGTCAGGCAATGGCATGCTTCATTTCATCGTTGAGCGCATTGAACATACCGTGCGATTTTCGTCAGCCCATCCACTGCAAGACCGGTGCATTTGCTTCTTCCAGCGGTTGAGCGATGACGTCGACAAGCGCAGGGCCTCCGTATTCAGCGGCTTGCTTCAATACCGCTTGCAGTGCATCCGGATCTTCCACTCGCCACGAGCGCACGCCGTATTGTTCAGCGACACGCGCATGCTCTGTGCGCGAGAAATCAACGGAGAAGTAGCGCTGGCCATAGCTTGCCTTCTGACTCGCCTTGATCCACCCGTAGCTCGAATTCGAGAATACGATCATCAGCAGCGGGATTTTCAGGCGCGTAACGGTTTCAAGCTCGCCAACCGAAAAGCCAAAACTGCCATCGCCCATGAGCGAAACGCATTTCGTGCCCGGTCGTCCGAACCAGGCGCCAACAGCCGCGGACATCGAATAGCCGAGGGCGCCATGTGCCCGATTCGTAATGAAGTGACGGCCCGGCTCGAGCACCTCATAGTAGCCTGCCACGTACGGACAAGGTGTGCCAGGATCCGCTACGACAATAGCGTCGTCGGGCAATACGCGATGCAGATCGGCGAGCACACGCTCGGGTCGTATCGGCCTCGCCGGCTCCGATGCCAGTTTGTGAAACGCATCAAACTTGGCCTTGCGCGCGCGTGCAACCACTGAGCGGCCGTCAAAGTCTGTGCGTTCGCGCCTTGGCGCGTGACTCACGAGATGGACGTGCAGCGCTTCGAGCACCAGACGCGCATCGCCGACGAGCGCATGGGCAGTCCGGTAATTTACGGAGATCGTTGATGGGTCGATATCAATGTGCACGATCGGAATATCGCGGCCCGGATTCTTCCAATGCTCCGTCGTTGTCGAACCGGCCCGGCAACCAACGAATATGACGAGGTCCGCCTGCTGCACCACTTCGCGTGTCGGTACTACGCCGCCGTTTGCACCCACGACGCCGGCGCACAGCGGATGCGATTCGGCAAGACTGCCCTTGCCGCTCACGGTAGTGCACACCGGTGCATTCAATAGTTCAGCGATGTCTCTAAGCACTTCCATCGCGCGCGCAATCACCACCCCACCGCCGCAAATGAAGATAGGACTCCGCGCTTTAAGTATCGCTGCGGCCGCAGCGGCAATCGCCTGAGGGTCCGCTACGTACGACCACGCCGGAAAACGATCATGACCGGGTTGCGCCCATACTTCCGCGCTATCGACCGACTGCTTCATGACGTCGTACGGCAACCCGATATGCGTAGCGCCCGGGCGGCCTGTTGTCATGGCGCGGAATGCTGACCGAAACGCTTGCGGCACCTGCTCAGCGCGGTCACAAACGGCGTTCCATTTAGTGAGCGGCGCGTACAACGCTTTCTGATCGAGTTCCGTCAACGGATAGCGCCCGCGCGACAGCACCGGCACATCGGACGTAATGCCGAGCACCGGTATGCTCGATTCGTTCGCCTCCACGATTCCCGGCAGCAGGTAAGTCGCGCCGCCGCCGCTCGGCCCCTCGCAGATACCCGGCCGCCCCGAGACACGCGCGTATCCATCCGCCATGTACGCAGCGCTGCGCTCATCACGCGTGAGCACATGCGTCATGCCGTGGTCGAGTTGATGGAGCGCATCATAAAACGGCAGGCTCGTGTCACCGCACAAACCGAAAATATGGCGCACACCGTTTTCCTGCAGCATCCGAACAGCGGCTTCGGCTCCATTCATTTGATTCATCGCCTTCTCCATTCTTGGAACCTTTTTGGTATTTGCGAACAATCGCGGGCGCTCGGGAACCGTCGTAAATTCATGCGGACGACGATAGCAGTGTGACATTTCCGCCCGCTGCTGCGGTGTTCGTGGTGACCGTTTGTTCGACACAAAACCGCGCGAGATAGTGCGGACCGCCGGCCTTCGGACCTGTGCCGCTCAAGCCTTCGCCGCCGAAAGGCTGCACCCCGACGATTGCGCCTATCATGCTGCGATTGATGTAGACGTTGCCAACACGAGCGCACTTCGCAATGCGTTGCGCGCGGCCGTCGACGCGCGTTTGGATGCCGAGCGTCAGGCCATATCCCAATGTGTTGATCCGCGCCACGAGCGCTTCGGGCTCGCCCGTCCAGCGCACGACCTGCAGCACCGGACCAAAGATTTCTTCATTTGCCGCTTCGACCGCATTGATCTCGTAAATGCAGGGCGCAACGTAATTGCCATCAAGACGCGTCGACGTTTTAAGACGGGCCACCAGCCGTGCACGACGATCTAGATCAGCAATCTGCCTACCCAATTGCTGCTTCGCTCCGGCATCTATAACGGGTCCGACATCGACGGCGGGATCCGCAGGATCGCCCAGGGCAAGCTGTTCCAGCGCGCCGCGCAGCATTGCCATTACGGTATCAGCGGTCGCAGTATGCAGACACAGCAGGCGAAGCGCGGAGCATCGCTGACCTGCAGACCGGAATGCGCTCATGATTACGGCGTCTACAACCTGCTCCGGGAGCGCGCTCGAGTCTACGATCATCGCATTGACGCCGCCCGTCTCAGCAATCAGCGGTATGGTGGAGCACTTCGCGCCCTCCGGACCATGGGCGAGCGATTGCGCAATTGTCTGGGCGACGGCAGTGGATCCGGTAAACACCACACCGGCCGTGCGCGCGTGTGCGACCAGCGCGGCGCCGACTGTTTCGCCGCGACCGGCGCATAGTACGAGGACGTTATCGGGCATGCCCGCTTCGTACAATAGATTCACCATTGCCATCGCGATCCCGGGCGTTTGCTCCGCGGGCTTAGCAGCGACCGCGTTACCGGTAACGAGGGCAGCGGCAATCTGTCCGGTAAAGATCGCCAGCGGGAAATTCCACGGCGATATGCAGACCCATACACCCCGTCCGCGCAAACGTAGTTCGTTCGATTCGCCGGTAGGTCCGGGCAATTGGAACGGCGCCATCACACGCTCGACGTCGTGGGCGTAGTAGCGCAGGAAATCGATTGCCTCGCGGACTTCCGCGACGGCATCGTCCCACGTTCTATGCGCCTCCTGCACGATCAACGCGCAGAACTTTTCCATGCGACGTTCCAACAAATCCGCTGCAGCACGTAGCACGGCCGCACGTTCGATGACGGTACGGACTGACCATTCGCGATACGCTCCGCTCAAGGTCTCCATCACGGCGTCGACTCGACTCACATCCATGTCGGCAACAAGCGGGACGTGAGTTTGCGCAGACATGTCGACCAGCGCTCTGCGATCCGCACGCGAGGCGATGTCCATGCCGCGGCTGTTGCGTCGTCCGGTGCCGTACAGGTCTTGCGGCAGCGTTATGCCGGACGTCGGATCGACGTGCAGCGGCGACGCCAGGAGCGCGCAAACCGGTACTGTCGCATCAGCCAGTTGATGCACGAACGAAGAGTTCGCGCCATTTTCCAGCAACCGGCGCACTAGATATGCGAGCAGATCGCGGTATTCGCCGACCGGCGCATAAACGCGATAAGGAACCTCATAACCTCCCAGCACTTCGCGATAAACACTTTCGCCCATGCCGTGCAGCCGCTGCAGCTCGAAGGGCACATTCGCGTCGCGTGCCAATGCCAGAACCGCAGCGATCGTGCCCGCGTTATGGCTCGCAAACTGCGGATAGATTTGTTTCGGCGCAGCGAGCAGCGTGCGCGCGCACGCGAGATAACTTAGATCGGTATGATGTTTATGCGTATAGACCGGGTAAGCTTTGAGGCCAAGCACTTGTGCCCGCTTGATCTCGCTATCCCAGTAGGCGCCTTTGACGAGGCGCACCATCAGCCGAAGCTTGCAGCGATCTGCAATAGCGATGACTTCAGACACCGCGTCGAGAGCACGCGTCTGGTAAGCCTGGATCGCAAGGCCAAAACCGCGCCACCCGCTATGTTCAGTAGCAATGCGGGTCGCGAGTGCCTCGAAAACATCGAGCGAAAGCTCAAGCCGCTCACTCTCTTCTGCGTCGATTGTAAGGTTGATGCCGGCGCGCGCAGCGTGCTCACAGAGTTGCCATGCCCGTGGCACAAGCTCGTTGAGCACACGGGAGCGCTGCACATCTTCATAGCGCGCGAACAATGCCGACAGCTTGATGGATATGCCATCGCGTTCTTCAGGGGCGCGAATGGAGTCGCTGCCGCGGGCCAGCGCCTGAACCGCGCCGAGATAGTGTTCAAGATACCGCTGCGCGTCGGCATCCGTGCGTGCGCCCTCGCCCAGCATGTCATAACTGAAGCGCGCCCCGGGATGTCTGGCGTGCGAAGCGTCTGCGCGCGACATGGCCGCATCGATGCTTTCTCCGAGCACGAATTGCCTGCCGAGTAATTGCACCGCCCGCAACGCCATGGCGACGACTGCTTCACTGCCGAATTTGCCGAGTGGGCCTTCACCAATCGAGTCGCCCTGCGGCAGCATTGCTTTCGCTAACGCCAAGGCGCGTGCTGAAAGCGCCCCTGCCCAGCCATGCCCGTGCGGATCGAATGTAGCGCGGCCAAGCTGATCGGCGGTGAGCGCAATCGCTGTTTCGCGGTCCGGCACCCTCAACAGCGCTTCAGCAAGACGCATGAGCGCCGTGCCTTCAGCGCTCGACAGCGGGTATTCGCGCAGCAATGTCTCGAGCGCCCAAAACGGTGCCGGCCCCCGGCGTACGGCATCCAACCACGGCTCGGCAATGGCCTGCACATATGGCCAATCGAGCGCTCCCTCGCAGCGCTGCAGACAGGCATGCGCCGCATCTGCTTCACTCCGATATGGCGATGACAGGCGGTTCGGCGCTGCTACGTCTAGCGTCGGCTCATTCAACTCGACAGCATGGTTCACGATTCAGATCCTGAGAACGGCAACACGGCGGCGCACCGCCTGGGTTATGCTCATCGCTGTCTGCAGCGAAGCCTTGCCGCCCGGCGCCACATCGTTTGCCAGGTCGATCGAGAGCGTTCCGCACGCGCCTGCGGCTTCGATGCGGTGAATGCTTTTATTCACACCCGGATCGGCCCAAAACTGAACGCGTGTCGCCGTAAAGCCAATGCCTGCCAAGGCGAGCGTCGCCGTGACATTCGCTTTTTCAGTGAAGAGCAGTGCCGCGCGTTCTGCCGTCTGATCAAAGAACATTACCGGCTCGCTGACTATGCTCAAGTCGAGCATCGACTCCGCTGGCGTCCCCATCCATGTGCGCGGACTTTTACGGGTTATATAGGTCACGCGCGTTAGCCCGGCATGACGTGCAGCGGCGATCGCGTCGATACCGCCGATGGCACCCGCCGGGATCTCCAAGCTCGCACCCGATCCCTTTGCGGTAGTCAACACTCGATCCCGATAATCCGCGTCGGCCAAAACGCCAACCGAGACGGCAATCAGATCTATACCCGCCGCAAGCACTGGTTCTGCATACTCACGAAATGCCGAGTGACTCGCGCATTCAACGACCAGATCGGGCTTCAGACGAATCAGCGCACCGGGCGCGGTAAAAACCGGCGTGTCGTTGAACAACGCACGAATCCGCTCATGCTGTGCAGGTCGCGCGCCAATCCCGACGAATTGCAGCGACGCGTCATCTCGCAGCTTTTCGACGACGACGCTGCCGATTCCACCAAAACCGATCAGCGCAAGCCTCATTCGTGCGCCTTGTTCTGATCACGCATGTAAATTTCCGCAAAGCCCATGCGGATCACGTCCACGATTTGATCAAGCCGGCGCGAGATGTGGCCCTCGATTAATTTCACCGCCTTGGCGGCATCCCGCGCTTTGAGCGCTTTGGTGATGCGCAGATGATCCTGCTGCGTGTCGCGGCGGTGCATGTCAAGCCAGCGCACGAAGTGGATGCGCGCATTGATCGCCTTGAGCAGACGAACCATCTCATCGTTACGGGTCAATTGCGCGACGCGCTCGTGGAATTGCTCGTCGAGCGCGAGGAGACTCGCTGCATTTTCGCGGTCGCGCCGATCGATCGACGCCTTGACGAAGTCTTCGAGCTCTGCAAGTTCATGGTCCGTCGCGCGTTCGCACGCAATGCGGATTATATTCGTCTCGAGTGCCTGTCTGAGCTCGTATAAATCGAAAATCTGTTTTGCATCCAGTGCGCGCCCGATGAATCCCTTGTTCGGCGCCCGCACCAGGAAGCCTTCCATCATCAGGCGATTGAGTGCTTCGCGTAGCGGCGTGCGGCTTACGTTCAATGCACGAGCGAGCTCGACCTCGTTAACGCGCGCATCCGGCCTGATTGCAAACGTGATCGCCATCGACTTGATGCGCTCGTACGTTTCTTCGGCTCCGCGCGCGGTACGCACCGGCATCGCAGTGCCTGCCGGCGCTGCCCGCGAGCGTCTGCCAACTATTGGCGATTTAGCCGGCGCCGCGCGCATATCGTGCTGCGCTGGTACCCGCGCGACGCCCGAAAACCGCGCCCGACACAAGTCCGCTGCCGCTCGGATAGTTGAAGTAGAACAGGCCGCCGACCATTTCACCCGCAGCGAATAATCCGGGTATGTTTCTGCCGCCGACGTTTTGCACGTTCGTGTCCGGCGATATCTTGACGCCGCCAAACGTAAAGGTCACACCGCACGCAACCGCATAGGCCTGGAACGGCGGCGTATCAATGGTGTTTGCCCAGTTGGTTTTCGGAATACGCAGGCCGGTCGTGCCGCGACCGTCCTTCACCACCGGTGAGAAGGGCACATCTGTCTGCACGGCCCGGTTGTATTCAGTGACTGTCGCGAGGAAAGCCTTAGGATCGACACCCTCGAGCTTTCCTGCCAATTCTTGGAGCGTATTTGCGGTGACCTTAGTGACCTGACGTATGCGGTACTCGTCACGCAAGAGATGCTCGACTTTCTGGTCGAACACCTGCCACGCGAACATGCCCGGCTGCTGCTGAACGACGTGGCCGTACTTCGCATACGTGAAATTACGAAAGTCGGCGCCCTCGTCGACAAAGCGCTCGCCGTTCGCGTTGACCATGATCGAGAAAATATAACTATGCTTCTGGAAGCCGTCGCCCACTGCCCGGTCACCGAACTGCGGCGCGTTGCGGTCCCAGCCAACGGCATGCGCGCCGGACCAGTGACCCGCGGACATCGCGCCGATATCCAGCGCCATGCGGATTCCGGCGCCGTTGTTGTATTGCGTGCCTCGCACTTTCGCAAGCTCGTAGCCGGGACCAAGATAGCGCGCGCGCATCTCTGCGTTCGACTCGAAGCCCCCGCACGCCAGCACCACCGCTTTAGAGCGGATCTCCTGTGTCTCGCCCTCGGCCTGCGCAACCACGCCGCAAACCTTGCCATGTTCGTAGATTAGTTGTGTCGCGGTCGTCTCATACAGAATCGGTATCTGCGCTTTCTCCGCAGCGCGAAAAAGCCCCGCTGTCAGCTCGGGCCCGCCGCCCCAGAAGTTGCACACCTGCCCGCCGAAAAATTTAACGCGGCCGTCGATCTTTTGCGACTGGCCCTTGTACATGGGCTCGAAGCGTATGCCCTTGGTTCGCATCCACACGAGTGTCGGTCGCGCGTTGTCTACAAGTATTTCAGTCAGATCGGGATCACATCGATATTGCGTGACACGCCCCATGTCTTCGAGAAAGTTCTCACGCGTGTAGGTGCCGAAATCGACAATGCGCAACTCTTCGTCGGACAAATCGAGTACTTCCTGGATCTCCTCGATGTTATTGAAGATCCAGCGCGTGGAACCCGCGACAAAAAAAGTATTGCCGCCGCGTTCGTCAAACGGCGCCGTCTCGAGCACGACGGGGTTGGCACCGGCGTCTTTCGCTCCGAGGGCAGCACACAAAGCCGCATTGCCCGCGCCGACGACGACGACGTCCGCGCTTTTGATGTCTTTCAACTTCACGTTTACTCCTCCGCTTGTTTCCTGCACATCTTCACTGCTGCAACTGAATGCCCGCCTGATGCACAACTTTTTCCCAGCGTCCGAACTCCTCGCGGACAAACGTCGTAAATGCCGCAGTCGATGGGGACGTGAGCGGATCGACGCCAATGGACGTGTAGCGTTCACGGCTTTCGGGTGCGTCGACGGCCGCCGTCAACGCGCTGTGCAGACGGGCGATGGTTGCGGGGGCAGTGCGAACCGGCACCATCACGCCCAACCAATTGGTTGCCTGCAGCGCGGGAAAACCCTGTTCGCGCGCCGTCGCGACATCCGGCAGCAGCGGGGACCGCGTTTCTCCGGTCACAGCAATCGCGCGAAGCTTGCCGGTTTTGACGAGCGGCAATGGCGCAGGCAGATCGGAAACCAGGAGCGGCACATAGCCGCCGACGAGATCTGCGAGCGCAGGCGACGTGCCCTTATATGCGACATGCTCGATATCCACCTTCGCCAGACTTTTGAACAGTTCGAGCGTGAGATGCGAAAGCCCGCCGATTCCCGGTGAAGCTCCCGTCAGCGTATTCGGTGCTCTGCGTGCCAGCGCCACGATGTCTTTGAGCGACTTCACCGGCAAACCCGGATGGGCAACCATGATCTGCGGCATGACCGCAACCGTCGTTACAGGCACGAAATCGCGCAGAGTATCGTACGGCACCTTTATATAAACGAGCGGATTGAGAACATAAGTGCTGACCCCGGTGAGAATCATCGTGTAGCCGTCCGCCTGCGATTTTGCTACCGCTTCCGCAGCGATGATGCCGTTCGCGCCGGGCCGGTTATCGACAATCACCTGCTGGCCAAGACTTGTTCCGACGCGCGGTGCAAGCACGCGTGCGACGATGTCGTTAGAACCGCCAGGCGCAAAGCCGACGACCACCCGGAGCGGCTTGGCCGAAAAATCTTGCGCCGGGCAGGACACTACAGTTAAAAGCGCCAAACAGATCGTTGAGACGACGGTGCCTGCCAATCGCCGTTCTGTTGCGCGTATCGTTGTGTTCAGTCTCACTCTTAGCATAGTCATGCGGTTCCTCAATCGACCTTGATGCCCGATTCCTTCACCACCTTGCCCCAGCGATCAAATTCTTCATGTACAAATTGTGCAAACGCTGCAGCGCTCGCATCTGTCTTCGGATCTACGCCGGCTGCAAGCAACTTGTCGCTGACAGCCGGGAGCGCGACCGATTTCACAATCGCCGCATGCAGCGCAGTCGTGATTGAAGGCGTGACACGCGGCGGTGCAACGATCGCATACCAGTTCACCACCACCAAATCCGGCAACCCCTGTTCCCGGGCGGTCGGCACTTGAGGCAATGCGCTGGAGCGTTGATCGCCGGTAATTGCGAGCACCCGCAGCTTCCCTGTCTTTGCGGATTCGATAACACCGGAGATTCCGGTCACCATCCCGTCAATGTGGCCGCCTAAAACATCGATCATTACAGGCCCCGTACCTTTGTACGGGACGTGTTCCAGTTTGATCTTTGCCGACGAATTGAGCATCTCGATGGTCAGATGCTGCAGCCCGCCGACGCCAGGCGTGCCAAATGTCAGCATACCGGGCTTCGACCGCGCAAGCGCTATCAGCTGCTGCAGTGAGCGTACCGGCACGCCCGGATGGACGGCCAGCGCAAACGGTACGAGCCCGATGTTTGAAAGTGGCGTGAAATCTTTCAGTGTGTGATACGACAGGTTTTTATACAGATGAACGTTGAGCACCAGCGAACTAATGCTGACAAGTCCGATCGTGTTCCCGTCGGGCGCTGCTTTCGCGACCGCTTCAGCGCCGATTATGCCGTTCGCACCACCGCGATTATCAACGACGATCTGGGCGCCCAATGTTTCCGCCAGCGCAGGCGAAACCGTTCGAGCAACGATATCCACCACTCCGCCCGGTGGAAAACCGACGATGAAGTGTATCGGCTTGGCCGTAAAATTCTGCGCAAACGCCACTGCGCCGATCATCAGAAAGAGAGCAGTCGCGCCTAACGGTCGCAGCAAGTTGTATGTCATGCGCTATACCGTCGTCCAATAGCGGCGCAGATGCGTTACATCAGCACAGTCTGCCAGCGACATACACTCATCGAAAAGCGCTTGTGCCGGTCCTTCGTCCATGGCGCGCAGTGCCAGCTCGATGAATTTCTCCCGCAATTGCCCGTCGCTCAACGATCGAGCGGAATTGCCGCTCGGCTCTTCAATCGCGCGCTCAACGCACGTCCCGTCTTTAAACTCGATCCGCACCCGCGCAGCGCGAGGCGACAAGGAGGAATCGGATTCGATGACCATCAGATCGCGCAGCGTGCGCAGGTCGCTGTCATTGACGTCCGCATCGTCAAACGCAGAAATGCCGGCCGATTGGCGCGCTAAGGCCAACGCTGCGGCATGGTAGAGGCTGAACCGACCGCCGATTGCGTTGCCGGGATGCCGGCGCCCCGCGAGATCAATCGCGCGCGCATGAACCGATGCAGTGATCGCTCGGACCTCAGACGGAACGACGTTGCGGCCGCGCGAAATCTCGAGACATGCATCGATAAGCGGGTGTATAACGACGCCGCACGGATACGGCTTGATGCTTAAATCCGTGACGAGCCATGGTGATCCAAAATCTTGCGTGACTCGTGCCACGTCTGAGCGAACACGGAACACGTCCAGGAAACCGAATTTCGCTTCAAGCGCGTCGCGATCGCTATCGAGACCCGCCCTGGAAAGCTGCGCGGCAAGCAGTCCGGCGGACGCCGCGCGTCCTATGTTGAAGCTCTTGCACGGATTCGACAGCATCGCTCTCAACCCGCTCGCCTGGGTCGACGCAATGCCAAGCGCGTGTACAGTCCGCTCGACATCGAGGCCCGCAATCACACACGCCGCCGCTGCCGCGCCGAGCGTGCCAACCGTCGCCGTGATATGCCAGCCGCTATCGTAATGAGACGGGAATAGGGCAACACCGAGCCGGCATTCGACCTCAATGCCGATCGTGATTGCCTTGATGAGCGCTGCGCCCGCTGCGTGCTGATATTCAGCCATGGCGTATGCAGCCGCGGCGACTGCCCCCGTAGCATGGATGAGGGTTGGCACATGCATGTCGTCATAGTCGAGCGCGTTGGCGGCGACGGCATTTACCAGAGCCGCGTTCACCGCATCAAGCATCTCATGGCGGCCTATCAGTGAGGACTGCGGATCGCTGCCGGTTGCGCTCGCAACTTTGCGAACGGCGATAACTGCCGGATCGCGTTGTGCACCGAGCGCGCATCCCAGCCAGTTTGCAAAGGCGCGCGCGGCCGCGGCCCCAACATGCTTCGGTAAGGGCTTATCGCGCGCCTGCGTAATCAGCGCTGCGAGGCGCAAGGTCAGCCCGGCCGACGATGCTGCGAGAGTCTCAATTGGCGCTGTCTGCACGTTCGACTTGGGCCCACGGCCTGACGGTGAAGCCAGCGCCGCGATGGTTGTTGGTATATTAAGTGTCTACTGGACTGTATACACTTTGCCAAGCTTGTCAATCTCAGCCGGATGTCTCGCGAGTGCGAAATGCCCTGCAACCGACGTCGTGCGACGATCCCGCGCGAGACTGCGTGTAGGACGTCGACTGACGGCATTTGAGGAGTCCGGCACGTTGTCAGCGAGTGGGGCTCGAGTCATCATGTCGTGAGTGGTGCGGCTTGCCTGTGCCCGTTCCGGACGCGCGCCATGTCGTGTTATCTCCCTCGCATCGCCTTGCAGCCGGAAATTCACCGCACCTGGACGTGCTATCTAAAGCGCGCTCTGTTCTTCGTGTTGACCTCGATCGCGACGGCATGCGTTCCATCGAACGCCGAGCGCAATAAATTCCTCGCGTCCGCCTACCAGGACAGCCTGGCGGAAGTGCAATTGTGCAAGCTTGCGCTGGACCAATCGTCCGACGGTGAAGTCAAAACGCTCGCCCGCCGCATGCTTGACGACCATACGGCGGCTGCGCAGGAACTCGAGACGCTGGCGGGCAAGCTATCAATCCCTCTTCCACGGGACATTTCGGACAAGCAGAAGTCCGTACTTGCGGCGATAAAAAGACTGTCCGGTCCGGAATTCAATACGCGGTTTGTTGACTACAATATCGATGAGCATGAAGTCGATGTCAAAGACTTCAACAAGCAATTGGCCGCGGCCTCGGATGCCGACGTGAAAGCGTTTATCTCGCGCATGCTGCCGATGCTCAACGCACATCTGGACCTCGCCGAGAGCTGTCCAGCAAAAAAGTAAAACGCAGTAATCAGTTTCCTCGAATGAGGTGCGATCGAAGCGCGCATTGCAGGCGACTGACCGTGCGCTCGTTGTTAGCCCGTGTGGTAATCGACTCTTTATTACAGCGTGTCATTGAGACCTTTCCATGAGCGACTGTAAAATGCTCGCACCAATAACTAATCCGCCACTGACCCGCGCCCGCCAGGTCGTGCGGTGGACGGGAACCTTGAGGTCGAATTGCAATTTGAATATCCGCGTCCCCAACTAGAGCGCCCCCACTGGATCTCACTGAACGGCCGCTGGCGGTTCTTGTTCGACAATGACCGGCGGTACCGGCAACCGGCCGACATAGCAAGTTGGCCTCTGTCAATCGAGGTGCCCTTCCCGCCGGAATCGAACGCGAGCGGCATCGGCGACCGCGGCTACCACCTCGCATGCTGGTACGAGCGCGAGTTCGAAATAGCGCCCGAAGGTAAGCGCGTCCTGCTTCACTTCGGCGCGGTCGATTATTACGCGAGCGTGTGGCTGAACGGACGCCTCGTCGCGAGCCACGAGGGCGGGCACACACCGTTCTGGGCAGACATCACGTTTGCCTTGAAGGATACAAAAGAGCAAACCGTTACGGTGATGGCGTACGATGATCCGCATGAGCTCACCAAGCCGCGCGGCAAACAGGACTGGCAGCTTGAGCCGCACTCGATGTGGTATCCGCGCACCTCCGGTATCTGGCAGACCGTATGGCTCGAATGCGTTTCATCGACTTACATAGAAAGCATCCGCTGGACTCCGCATCTCGACGGTTTCGCGATCAGCCTCGAGCCGGACATCGGCGGCGAACCGGTCGATAACCTCACGGTCGACGTTCTGCTTTTGCACGGAACGCGGGTGCTCGCGCAGGACTCCTATGCAGTCATCGATGGCGAAGCGGACCGGCGCATCGTTCTCTCCGATCCCGGCATCGACGATTACCGGAACGAGCTGCTATGGAGTCCCGAGCGCCCGACCTTGCTCGACGCGAATCTGCGTCTGCGGCGAGGCGATGTGGTGCTCGATGAATTCAAGTCATACACCGCACTGCGCTCGGTCGACATCGTGCGCGATCGGCTGATGCTCAACGGGCGGCCGTATTCCCTGCGGCTTGTGCTTGATCAGGGTTATTGGCCGGATACGTTACTGGCGGCGCCCAGTGATGACGCATTGCGCAAGGACGTCGAACTTGCCAAGGCAATGGGATTCAACGGCGTGCGCAAGCACCAGAAAATCGAAATTCCGCGCTACCTGTATTGGGCCGATAAGCTCGGTTTGCTCGTCTGGGCAGAGATGCCTTCGGCGTACCGGTTCACTCGTACGGCAATCCAACGCACAGTAAGGGAGTGGACGGAAGCGATTGAGCGGGACTACAGTCATCCTTGCATTATCGTCTGGGTACCTTTCAACGAATCGTGGGGCGTTCCCGAGCTGCCGAGCATCAAAGCGCATCGGCATGCGGTTGAGGCGCTATACCACCTGACCAAGACGCTTGACCCGACGCGGCCGGTACTAGCCAATGATGGTTGGGAAAGCGGCGCGACGGACATCATCGGCATTCACGACTACGACCCGAGTGCGAACCGGATGCGCGAGCGCTACGGACATAAAGCAGACTGGCAGGAACTGTTCGACCGGCGTCGTCCCGGCGGTCGGGTGCTGACACTCGATGGATACCCGCACCGCGGCCAGCCCGTGATGTTGACCGAGTTTGGCGGTATCGCGTACGAGAAGCACCCTTCGCCAGGAGCTACTAAGAACTGGGGATATTTCCTCGCCTCCTCGGAGGACGACTTGTCGCAGCGCTATCAAAACCTGGTGAAGGCAGTTGCTCACGCGCCTCTGTTCAGCGGTTTCTGCTACACGCAGTTTGCTGATACGTTTCAGGAGATCAACGGCCTCTTGCGCGCCGATCGCACACCGAAAATTCCGCTGAGCGATATCCGGAAGGCAACGATTATCTCGCGGAACTACATCCCCGGAGTGGTCTAGCAGGCTAGTAGCAGCATGCACACGGTCGAGCTCATCAAGCCCGATGGTCGCGAGTTGACGCTATACGGGCGCCAGCCGCTGGCGTCCGGCATCCAGGCACCAAGTCCGTTTCCTGCGCCATTGCATGCGAACCCGCATTTGCGGTGGAACCCGTTGCGCGGCGAGTGGATTACGTACGCGGCGTATCGTCAGGACCGGACTTTCCTTCCGCCGCGCGAGTACAACCCGCTCGCCGTCACTGCAGACGCGTCGCGTCCGACCGAAGTGCCGCGGGGAAATTGGGACGTCGCAGTGTTCGAGAACCGCTTCCCCTCCCTTAGCACCGGTGCAGGCGCCTCCCCGCAACTTATCGTGCCGTCCGCGCCGGCGAAGGGCCGCTGCGAGGTCGTGGTATTTACGCAGGATGCGGATTCGTCGCTCGGCGAGTTAGCACTCGACCATATTGAGCTCCTGCTCGAAGTATGGGCCGACCGCACGGCGCGGCTCAAGGCCGTCACGGGCATACAGTACGTGTTGCCATTCGAAAATCGCGGCGCCGAAGTGGGTGTGACCCTGCATCATCCGCACGGCCAAATCTACGCCTATCCATTTGTCCCCCCGGTGCCTGCGCGCATGCAGCAGTGCGAGATCGAGCACTACCGGAAGAACGGCAGCCCACTACTCACTGATCTCATGCGCAAAGAAATCGATGCGAAAGAGCGCGTCATATATGTTGGCACGCACGCCGCGGCGTTCGTACCGGTGTGCGCGCGTTACCCGTACGAAGTCTGGGTCGGGACACTCGAGCCGGTCGCAGATTTTACGCGGTTAACCGCAGACCAGCGTCGCGATCTTGCCCGTGCACTTAAAACTGTTTTGCTCAAATACGATGCGCTGTGGCAGCGCCGTTTTCCGTATCTCATGGCGTGGTATCAAGCGCCGACCGACGGAGAGCCGCATCCCGAGTGTCACCTGCACGCCGAGTTCTACCCGCCTTCCCGTGCGCGCGACAAGCTTAAGTATCTGGCAGGAACCGAGCTGGCCGCCGGCATGTTCGCGATGGACGCGCTACCGGAAGACAAGGCGCGCGAATTGCAGGCCGTGAAAGTCGACATCGATCGCCCATGAAATCTTTCGGCGATGTGTTCGACGGCGAGCCCGAAGTCGTCGCGTGTGCACCGGGGCGCGTAAACCTGCTGGGCGAGCACACAGATTACAACGCAGGCTACGTGCTGCCCACTGTGATTCCGCAGAAAACGACTGTGTGCGTGGCGCCCAACGACCAGTCGGTCTTTCGTCTTTACTCGGCAAACCTCGACGAGCGATCGCAGTTTACGCTCGCAGTCCCGCCGCAAGAGCGTTTCGCGACCTACGTTTACGGGTGCGTTCTCGAATTTTGTCAGCATGCGGGGACATTCGCGCCGCTCGACGTGTTTGTAGAGTCGGAAGTGCCCATGGGTGCAGGACTGTCGTCGAGCGCCGCGCTCGAAGTCGCCACCCTGCGCGGTCTACGGGAAATATCGGGTGTACACGTTGATGACGTCAAGATCGCTCAACTCGCTCAATGCGCTGAGGTCCGTCATGCCGGTGTCAATTCCGGCATCATGGATCAGATGGCATCGAGCCTCGGCGTAGACGGCAAAATGCTTTTTCTCGACACTCAAACGCTCGAGCGCAAAATGTTGCCGCTGCCTAAAGCATCGGAAATTCTTGTTGTGCATTCCGGCGTCGAGCGATCGCTCGCTGGTAGCGATTACAACCGGCGTCGCGAAGAATGCGCAGTAGCAGCGCGGATGCTCGGAATAGACACACTGCGCGAAGCTGCGCTTGGCGATCTGACGCGGCTAGCGCCGCCTTACCGCGAGCGAGCGCGTCACGTCGTCAGCGAAAACGCCCGCGTGCTCGCGGCGGCAAGAGGCGTTAGCGCCGTTGAATTTGGCGAACTCATGAATGCTTCTCACGCGAGCCTCCGCGACGACTATGCGGTCTCAACGACCGAACTCGATACGCTTGCGCACATACTGCAACAAGATCCCTCGGTGTACGGTGCCAAGCTCACGGGTGCCGGTTTTGGCGGCGCAGTGGTGGCGCTATGTCAGGTGGGTAAATCGAAAGCCGCCGCAGCGCGCGTTCTCGAAAAATACAACCAAGACGGGCGTTGTGGCCGGCTGCTTGTGCCGTCCTAGTTTTATTGATGCTGCAGAAAGCGCGTCAGCGCATTGTCGAGGCTCGGCATTGAAAACAAGCGGCCGCTGCCGAGCGCACTATAAGTCGGACGCGGCGCCACGAACCCGAGCGCGGCGCTGGTGCACGCTTTGATACCGCTCGCACCGATGCGCGCGAGCTCCGCAGCGCGCATTGCCAAACCAGCCCATGTAATTGCATCGCCATTGGTCAGATGCCAGATGCCGCCCTCGCCGTCGATGAGCAGATCGAGACACGCGTGAGCCAGATCCGGCACATACGTCGGTGTAACTGTCATGTCGCTCGCCGCGTTAAATGGCCGGCCTTCGCGTAGCGTCCGCAGAAGCACCGCGATAAAGTTGTACGAGTCCCAGGGTCCGAAAAACGCGCTCGTTCGTACGACGAGCGATGCAGGATGCGTATCGAGCACGTACTGCTCGGCCTCGGCCTTGCTGCGGCCGTAGACATTCAGCGGCGCAACAGCATCGGTCTCCACATACGGTGACTGTCGCCTGCCGTCGAAGACGAGATCGGAGGAAAATGTGACAAGCCCCACTTTGTGCCTGGCGCAAAGTGCCGCCAGCGTCTTCGGACCCAGCGTGTTCTCCCGGAAGCAGCGGTCTACATCATGCTCGGCATGGTCGACCCGGACGTAACCGGCCGCATTCACGATCGCCCACGGCTCATAACGGGCGAGAGCCCGCTCGACAGAGCTCTCATCTGCAATGTCCATCTCGTTACGATTCAGTAAGCGGAACGCAAGCCCGCGCTGCTCACAGGTTCTCGCGAAAGCGTTGCCGAGCGTGCCCGTAGCGCCGGTAATCAATACAGGCGGCTGTCTCTCAGCAACGGCTTCCATGCTATCTCCTCCGCAATCACGGAGCGATACCGGCGGGCAAAAGAACCGCTGCGGCCGCTTCCACCACCCCGGACCCGCATGCACTGGATGCTGCGGCGTAACGCCCGTGGCCAGTTCGCGCGTGAGCGCAGCAACGGCGGTCGCGCGCGGCCGTGGCCCTCGCACGTCGAACGGACCCGGCTCGTAATATCCGCGGCATTCAGTGACGAGACAGTTCCAGTCGTACGAACCCAGTAACGCCCATACCGTCAGCGCCCGCACATCCGCGCCTGCATTCTTTGCAGCAACAGTGCCGCGCCACATTTCCGCGAGCCAGCGCAATTGGTCATCGCGCGTGGTATCCATGTGCACTTCGGTCACAGCGAGCGGCAGCTGGTATCGTTGCCACGCTTCCTGCAGCAGCGCAGAAATTCCGCCCGTCGACGTACACAACGCTCGCGCCGCCTCTATGTCTGCGTATCGATGACGTCCGTTACCGCCGTGATAGCGCGCTGGGTAATCGGCGAGATTCTCGTCGATGAAGCGCTCGCTGGTGATGTAATAGTTTGCACCGATGATGTCCGGAGGACAGGTGTTCTCAAGGAACCAGGCAAGCTCGGCCCTCGTTGCGCCGCAGGTGTTCGTGAGCCAGTTCCATATCGGATGACCGGTATCGACGCGCCCGCAAAGCAGGTCCCAGCTTAGCCAGCGCATTTCATTATTGTGCGCCGCCTGATAAGCGAGCAACGGCGTGCTGTACGTTTTGCCGAGATCTTCGGTCTGCACAAGCTTCGCATCCGGATTGACTTGCCTGATCGCACGCATCGCCAGCACGATGGCGCGGCATTGCCCGAGCAACGCGTCCTTGAATGTGCGCTCATCGCGTCCATGCGGATGCCAGAAGCCATAGAGTCCGCTGAAGCGCGCGGTGGTCAGCGGTTCATTGACCGGAGTGTAGTACTCAACCCATGGATAGCGGCGCGCCACGGCGGCCGCATATACAGCGAGCTTTTCGGGGAACGCCGGGTCGACAAGACTGGTATGGGCCGGCCCGCTGCCATGGTGAACCAGCCCGACAATAGGTTTAACGCCAAGCTGGCGCAATCGTTTCAATCGCTCGTCGGGCCACGACCACTGGGCGTGCGCTATATCATTCGGCGCAACGAGTTCCCACAATACCGGATAACGCAATGCTTTAATGCCCAGTGCCGCAGCGCGATCCAGGTCCTCGATCCGCGCCGCGTGGCCACTCCGATGCATCTGGCTGAAGTACTCGCCACGCACACGGTTCACTGTGCATTCAATGCCGCCCCACACTTCTAGATTCGTGCTGCCCGCCTTGTGAGGCGGCGCGGCATTACGTGTTGCTGTCGTCACGAGGGCGCCGCCATTACACTTGCACTGTTGACCCGGCTCGCGGTTTCCGCAAGCTGCAGCGGCTCCGCACCGAGGCGCTCGAGCAGCGTGTCTGCCGCCTTGAGAGCGGCCCCGACACACTGATCCATGTTGTAGTAACGATATTGGGCGAGACGGCCCACGAAAGTAGTCTTCTCTTCCTTGCGCGCGAGCGCTTCGTAGCGCTTGAATACCGCTTCGTTCTCGGGACGCGGCACCGGATAATAGGGGTCGCCTTCAGCGCGGGGATATTCGCGCACAATCGATGTGCCGTTGTGCTGCTGACCCGTCAAATGCTTGAATTCCGTAATGCGGGTGTACTCGTAGTCGTTCGGATAATTTACGGTACCCACCGGCTGGAATCGACTGATGTCGGAAAAATGTTCATGTTCGAAATGTAGGGAGCGGTACGGAAGCTTGCCATAGCAATATCCGAAATATGCGTCTATCGGCCCCGTGTACACGACATGTTTCACGCGCATTGTTGATTTCAGCTTGAAGAAGTCGACACCGACTTCGACGCTGATACCCGGATCATCCAGAATGCGCTCGAACATCGCCGTGTAGCCCTCAGTGGGCATGTTTTGGAACGTATCGGTGAAGTAGCGGTCGTCGCGGTTCGTTCGGGTGGGGATGCGCGCCGCTACTGAAGCCGATAATTCGGACGGATCAAGACCCCATTGCTTGCGTGTGTAGCCCCGGAAGAATTTTTCATACAAGTCCGTACCAACGGCATTGATTACGACGTCTTCGCTGGTCTTGATGGGGTTGCGGGGCTCGCGCACGCTGTCGTAGAACGCCTGGATTGATGCCTCATTGAGGTCGAGGCCATACAGGCGATTGACGGTGTCGATGTTGATTGGAATCGGTACGAACTGCTCTCCCGCCTTCGCCAGCACGCGGTGCTCGTAAGGCCGCCAGCTGGTGAACCTTGAAAGATAACTCGCGATGCGATCGCCGTTAGTGTGAAAGATGTGCGGGCCGTACGGATGGATAAGCACGCCGTGCTTATCGAGCACGTCGTACGCATTGCCGCCGATATGCGGACGCTTGTCGATTACAAGCACCGACATCCCATGAGCCGCCAATCGTTCAGCTACGACTGCTCCGGAAAAGCCCGCGCCGACTACGAGAACGTCCGTTTTACGCGTCATTTGCAGTGGCCCTCCCCCAGGAAGAGTCAGCTGAAAATGTGGACGGCGACACACCGGTAGAGATGGCGGGTCTCGCAGTCTTTCGTGGAGAGACACGCGGCGCCGTCTTCGCGGTACCCGTACTCCATGGCAGAAGCGTCGCCGGTCACGACGTACGGTGCCGGCAGCGCGTCGAGTATATGCATGCGCATGGCGGCGACGATTGACTCCCACGACGCAGCGCTTGCGCATTCGATGCCCTGTGCAATGAGCTTTGGATCAGGGTGACGCAGCGTTTCCCTGATGCCGGCAATGAATTCGTCATGTGAGTAAGCGACGTTTACTATCGGTGTGAAATTTCGTATCACATCCGGCACTGCAGTGGAGACGATCGGTTTGCCTGCAGCCATGTACTCGAGCGTCTTGGTTGGATTGATGTATTGCGTTGCTTCGTTGAGCGCGAAGGGCATCAGGCAAACATCGAAACCTTTAACGAGCGCCGGCAGATCCGAATAATCGCGCTGACCCAGCCAGTAGACGTTCGGCGGGCAAGGCAGCGTGGTCGGGTCAATCTTGGCAGTTGGCCCTGCCATCACAATCGACGCATTGGGAAAGTTCTTTGCCAGCCGCGCGATCAAGGGGTAGTCGAGACGCTCATCGATCACACCGAAATAGCCAAGGACCGGACGAGGCAGATGGGCAACTTCTTCCGGCAGAACTGTTTCAGCGAGCCGGGCTTTGCCGAAATGGCCTACATCAACGCCGCAACCATAGAAATGCGTATTCGAATGGCGCTTTGACTTAGCCTGATACAGCTTGTAACCCCCGGTGAAAACGACATCTGCCTGCGATAGCAGAAGTTGCTCGCGCTTGCCAATATCAGGCGGCGCAAAGCGGAAGTTTGCGAGTTCGTCCATGCAGTCGTAGACAGTGGCCACCGCGCCTAAACGCCCTAAAAACGCCGGCGCCGACATCGGGGAATAAAACCACTGCACGCGTCTCTCAAACCGCCCCGCCATGAGCGGATGTTCGTCGAGCGCGCGCAGCAGCAATGGCAAGACCTGCTTGCATTGTGCGTCCGCATTCAAGGTCTCACATCCGGGCAGCACGGGCACAGCTCGCACAACATTCGGATGCGGTTCGGAAACTTCTAGGCGCGCCTCGCCGGTGGCACCCACGGGGTCCTCCAGAAACAGGATGGGATGATTTGCTGAAAGCCTTGAAAATATTTGCTGCGGTCGCTGCCATACGAAATCCCATCGCAGGTGACAGTGGACGATAATGGACAGTTGCTGTGCGCGTGCCATGCGGACCGTTTCGCTATGGTCCGTCTGGCGGGTGCTGCGGTCACCGGCGCGCGGCAGTAGAGCCACGCGGCCCCCCTTGCCGACGCTCGTGAGCGGCTGAGATTTAGCTTCTTTCATTGTCTTAGCACCTAATTATTAAGAGGAAGCGCAACGATACGTGATGTGTAAATCTCTCCATATCGGATGCCCGCCATTTTCCTTGTAGGTGCGCCGTACCAGGAACCGCTGCTTCACATGCGCGAACGGACGACTCGCGGCCTTCATTGTTTTCGCGGATGTGCAACCAAGCGGCCGACAAATGACGGACAGCGGGACTCGTGTGTGGCGACGTAAGTGTCTCCCCACCTAATTAAAAGAATCCGGCCGACTGCGTTCAATTTTGATTGCTGGGAAACTTGTTGTGCGTCACATCTCGACAAACTCCACAAGGACTCAACATGACTAACAGCAAATCTATGATATTCGGCGTGCTCGTTGCAGGCTGTCTCGCTTTGACAGCGTGTAAGCGCGACGCGACCTCACCGTCATCCGGTTCTTCGAGCTCACCAAGCAGCAGTGCCGGCGCGGGCACCAGTGGATCAGGCACTTCAGGCAGTGGAACCGCCAGCACGAGCCCGGGAAGCTCAAGCAGCACGACGAGCGGCATGGGAACGAGCGGCAGCGGCAGTACGTCGGGCAGCGGCAGCAGCACTGGCACCGGAAGCATGAGCGGTGGCAGCAGCGGTAGCACGACCGGCAGTTCCGGCAGCGATACTTCATCGAGCTCCAGCAAGTAAGTACCCGTTTGTTTGTTGTCTGGTCCTCCTTCAAGGACCGTTGATCTGCGGCGGCCCCGGTAATACAGTCCGCGGCTGCCGCGGGTTTATTCAATTAGGCGCGGGCTCGGCGAGCTGTTTATCGTCGCGCGCCAGTCCCACTTCTCCCTCTTCGGATTCCGGGTTGGCGTCACTTCCAGTATCAGCGGCTGATGTGCGCCTGCTCGGCGCAGTCGATGAAGCTATGCTGCGCGACTTCAACACGCAACTGTCGTCTGCCAGGCAAGCGGGCGCTCCGATCGTCGTCGAACTCATGACAAGCGGAGGCGATGCTGATACGGCGCGGCGCATTGCGCTCGAAATCCAACTCGTTCAGGAAACAGAACACCGGGAGGTCTACTTCCTCGGCAAAACGCTTGTCTACTCGGCTGGCATGACGATCATGGCAAGTGTGCCCGTCGACCGCCGGTTCGCGGCGCGCGATACCGTTTTTCTGTTACATGAGCGGCGCCTGACGCAGAACGTACACCTGCCCGGGCCAACGACCGCCAATCTGCAGATCGTCCGTGAGCTGCTATCGCAACTCGAGTGCGGCCGCAAACTCGAACTCGAGGGTTACGCAGCGCTCATCAAAGGAAGTTCTATGACGATCGACGAGGTTGCGGCGCGTGCTTCCACAAACTGGTACCTCGATGCTCGCGAAGCGCTGGCTCACGGCCTTATCGCCGGCATTACATAGCTTTCTGGAGTTGCGCTGACTCACGGTTCGAGGTGACAGGCATCGCTGATTCGGCTTGGGACGTAACGTCGTGCAAGTCCGCGCCAGGTCGAACGATACAGCGTGGTGGAACAATAAAAATCGGCCCTGGCGGGCCGATTTTTTTCGGCTGAGCGATCTTATCTTGTCGCCGAACCTGCGCTGCGTGGTGCGTTTGCGCCGCCTTGAGAGTTGGCCGTAGGCGATGGTGATGGAATGCCCGGCCCCGCCGTCTCATTATCGTTGCGAGGTTGCGCTGTCGTATTCGTCGACGATTTATGCGACGCGGATTTCTTGCTCGATTTCGCTTTTTTTGAACTCGAATGCGTCGTGGAGCCTGCCGAAGTATTTCGGGATGTGGACTGGCTGGCGCTGCCGGAGCTTCCTGAGGTTCCTGTCCGATCCGCGCTATCCGCCGCATAGACCGGTAAAGCCAATGACGCGGTGACAACGCCCGTTGCAAGTGCGTTGATAATTTTTCGATCCATGTTCTGCTCCTCTGTAGAAAAGAAATGCGTGCGGGTGCACCTGGAGATTAATGCGGCAATTGCATGGGGTGCCTAAGACTGGATCGGTTTGCCACGTAGGGCGCCCACCGAAAACGCGTTTGTTTATAGGACGGCCAGCGCAACGATTCATCCGTAGTACGACTTCGCACGTCCGTCCTACGTGGTAATCAGACCATGACAACTGACCGTTGCAGCGGCCACAAGAGACAATCGATCGCCCAAGGGTACTCTCGTGCGCACGCTCTACAGCCAAATACCTGACAACATCCAGAAGCGCGAATGCTGACCGTTGATCTCCGCCTGCCGGACTTTGAAGTGAGAAAGATCGTTCGCGAGAAGTGCGCGAAGTTCGGCACAGTGAAGCAAATCCGGATCGTCGGCGATGTGGACCAGGACGGCCAGCGCTATGCGTTCGTCGAGATGTCATCCCGCGCAGCGACTCAGAGCGTAGCGCTGCAAGTCGGAGATTCCCGGTTCGGGAATGCGACCGTGATTCGACTTCAGCACGCGAAGACGGCCCCGCACGCCAAAGCGCCACCGACCGTCGCTTAACCAGCAGCACTCGCCGCACGTTCGGGCACCTTCAACAGTTCGCGGCGACGCATAGCGTCGTTTGCAACCGCGTTCGCATGGAACGTTCCAGACTGGCGTCCCGCTCGCTCCTCCCAATCACGAACTTGCGCACTGCCTCTATTCCTAGCATCGCGGTTCGCTCCTACCGGCGAATCAGAATGTCCGCCATAGACCGGGGTCGTGCCATCAAAGATTATCGGGGCAGCGTGGACACACCGCACTATGAACGCCGATCCCGCCTATCTTCCTGCATCCGGATTCGTCGTGTTCGAGAAGGGTGCCAGCCGCTCTGTCGCAGCGCGGCGCAATAACTCGCTAAGCTCGAATACACGATCGCTTATCTGCGCGTTTACCATTGGCCTTCTGCTCGCGATTGGACTCGCCTTCGCGGCGCTTGGCGCATGGCCGGTGCTGCTCTTCGCAGCCGGCGAGGCGTTTGTCCTCTTTCTTGCTCTGCGTGATGCGCAGCTGCACGCCGATGATTACGAACGGCTGACGCTTACGGGCGATCGCGTCGAGATCGAGATCGCCGATGCAGACAAGGTCAAGCGATATGAATTCAATCGCTGGTGGGCACAGATCATCTGTGAGCGCGATGGCCGGCGCCTCGCGGTACGTTCGCACGGCCGCGAAGTCGAATTCGGCAGCGGACTAACGCATGATCAGCGCCTCGCGCTGGCGCGCGTTCTGAGAGAAACACTCAAACGAAACTAGCAGACAAAACGCAGCGGCGGTCACTGCCTGCGTGTTGGAAACGAATCATGGAAATGACACATAACGGAGTCGCACTTGATCATCATGGCCATGCTGCTCACCCGCACGGCTTGCTGCGCTGGATAACGACGACCAATCACAAAGACATCGGCACGCTTTATCTCATCTTCAGTATGACGATGTTCCTCGTCGGCGGCGTTCTCGCAGTCGGCATACGCCTTGAGCTGTTGCAGCCGGGTCTGCAATTCTGGAACCCGGAATTTTTCAACGAACTCGTCAGCATGCACGGGCTCATTATGATCTTTGGCGCAATCATGCCCGCGTTTGTCGGCTTCGCGAATTGGCAGATACCGATGATGATCGGCGCGCCGGACATGGCATTCGCACGGCTGAATAACTGGAGCTTCTGGCTGCTGCCGGTGGGCGCTGTGCTGCTTGTCGGTTCGTTCTTTGCGCCGGGCGGTGCGCCGGGTGCGGGTTGGACCATGTATGCGCCGTTATCGACGCAAATGGGACCGGGCATGGATCTCGGCATCTTTGCCATTCACGTCATGGGTATTTCGTCGATCATGGGATCGATCAATATCATCACCACGATACTGAACATGCGCGCTCCCGGCATGCCGCTCATGAAGATGCCGCTGTTTGTATGGATGTGGCTGATAACGGCGTACTTGCTGATTGCGGTCATGCCGGTCCTCGCGTGCGCGGTCACCATGGTGCTGACCGATCGGCACTTCGGCACTACCTTCTTCAACGCCGCCGGCGGCGGCGATCCGGTCATGTTCCAGCACATCTTCTGGTTTTTCGGCCACCCGGAGGTGTACATCATGATTCTGCCCGCGTTCGGGATCATCTCGCAGGTGGTTCCCGCGTTCTCGCGCAAACCACTATTTGGCTACGCATCGATGGTCTATGCAGGCAGCTCGATTGCCGTGCTGTCTTTCATCGTGTGGGCGCACCACATGTTCGCGACCGGATTACCGGCGGCCGGACAGCTCTACTTCATGTACTCGACGATGCTGATCGCGGTGCCCACCGGCGTGAAAGTCTTCAACTGGGTAGCGACCATGTGGAAAGGCTCGCTTTCGTTCGAAACACCGATGCTTTTCGCCATCGGCTTCATCTGGGTTTTTACAATCGGCGGCTTCAGCGGACTGATCCTGTCGATCGCACCCGTGGACATTCAGGTGCAGGATACTTATTACGTCGTCGCCCACTTTCACTACGTGCTGGTGGCGGGCTCACTGTTTGCGATTTTTGCGGGCGTCTACTTCTGGCTGCCGAAGTGGACGGGACATATGTACGACGAGACCCTCGGCAAGTGGCACTTCTGGCTCTCGATGATTTTCTTCAATGTCACCTTTTTCCCCATGCATTTCCTGGGTCTCGCCGGCATGCCGCGCCGTATCCCCGATTACTCATTGCAGTTTGCCGACTTCAACTTGTTGATATCGATCGCGGCGTTCGGCTTCGCGCTTACCCAGCTCATTCTAGTGTGGGTAGTCATCAAGTGTGTGCGTGGCGGCGTGCCCGCGCCTGCGAAGCCTTGGGAAGGCGCGGATACGCTGGAATGGACGCTGCCCTCGCCTGCGCCCTATCACAGCTTTGAGACTCCGCCGCTGATGAAGTGACCGCAGCGGGCCGATCAACTCTTACGATAAGCTCGCGCGGCCCACGTCCGGCTAGTTCAAAGTTCGCGGCGCGCTTTCTTCGACACTTTCCGTCTCAAGATCGGCGTCTTCGGCGGCCTTGTCTTCATTTGGCGGCATCAGATCGCCGCCGACCTGCGCGCCGTGGGTAACCGTATCGACGAGCTGGCCGAGATCGTCCAAGGGCGGCAATTCACTGAGTGAGCGCAATCCGAGATCGTCGAGAAATTGCCTGGTCGTCGCAAAAAGCTCGGGACGTCCCGGCACTTCGCGATGTCCGACCGCATCAATCCAGCCCCGCGCCTGCAAAGCTTTGATGATGTTGCTCGACACGATGACGCCGCGAATGTCCTCGATGTCCCCGCGCGTAACCGGCTGCTTGTAAGCGATGATCGCGAGCGTTTCCATTACCGCTCGCGAGTAGCGCGGTGGCTTTTGCGGACTTAGACGGTCGAGGAATTTTGTATATTCGAGGCGTGCGCGAAACCGCCAGCCGCTGGCGACGTTGATGAGCTCGACGCTGCGGCCCTGCCAGTCGGACGCAAGCTCGGCAATGATATTGCGCAGCACGTCATTACCCAACTCCTCGTCGAACAGTTTCTTCAAGTCGGACAACTGCAGAGGCTCCGCACTTGTCAGCAGCGCGGCTTCGAGCACGCGCTTTACTTCATGCACATCAAACGACAGTGAGTCCATGGGTCGGTTTCACATAAATAGGAGAATACGCCTGCTGCTGCGTCACTTCGATCAAAGTCTCGCGCGCGAGCTCGAGAATCGCAAGGAATGTCACAACGAGCTTCGGCACGCCGTCAGTCGGACTGAATAACTGCGTGAACTCGATAAGTTTTACGTCCTGCAGCCGTCGCAGGATTGCGCTCATGTGCTCGCGCACCGATAACTGGTCGCGCGTGACCCGGTGATGTTGATTGACGTTGGCACGCTGCACGAGCCACAGCCATGCCTGACGCAGATCTTCGGCATTGACATCCGGCAAAGCCTCGCCCACTGCTTTGTCGATCCACACCTGAACCAGCATGAAATCCCGACCGGCATGCGGCAGCTCGTCGAGTTTGTGCGCGGCGAGCTTCATCTGCTCATAGACGAGCAGCCGACGCACGAGCTCCGCACGCGGATCGAGTTCCTCGGCTGACGCGGGAGCTGGACGCGGCAAAAGCATGCGCGACTTGATCTCGATCAGGACAGCGGCCATCACCAGATAATCGCCTGCAAGCTCAAGGCTCTTCTGCCTCATCAACTCGACATACTCCAGATATTGCGCGGTCAACCGCGCCATCGGAATGTCCAGAACATCGAGATTGTGCTTGCGGATCAGATATAGCAAAAGGTCGAGCGGCCCTTCGAAGGTATCGAGGAAGACTTCGAGCGCGTCCGGCGGAATATATAAATCTTGCGGCAGTTCGAGCAGCGGTTCACCGCGAAACTTCGCGACGGAAGTAGACGAAGCTGCGTCAACGCCTTCTATCATGCGACGACAGGTTTCCGGCGTTTGCACTGCCGCGACTCAAGGCGCGGCGCGGATGTGGGCGGGACAATCTCAAGGCGATGCAGCATGCGGTAGTTTAGCCTCAAACGCGAGCCAGACGGAACGACGCAAATGTATTTTTCGCGATCAGACGAGGCAGCATGGTGACGACGTCGCCGGGCGCGCTGCTTCACGTCTGCTTGAGTCCCATCACGTCCCGAACGTCACGCATGGTCTCTTCGGCACGCTTCTGCGCTTTCTCGCAACCGTCTGCAATAATACTTTTCACGAGTGTCGGATCCTCCACGAAACGCTGCGCGCGCTCACGCATAGGCTTGAGCTCGGCCAGCACACTGTCGATTACCGGTTGCTTGCAGTCCAGACAGCCGATGCCCGCGCTGCGACAGCCTTCCTGCACCCATTGCTTGCGCGCATCATCCGAGTAAACAAGATGGAGCTGCCAGACTGGACACTTCTCGGGATCGCCGGGGTCGGTGCGTTTAACACGCGCCGGATCAGTCGGCATGGTGCGAATTTTCTTGGTCACGTCGTCCGGCGCATCGCGCAGGCTGATCGTGTTGTTATAGGACTTGGACATTTTTTGACCGTCCAGCCCGGGCATCTTCGACGCTTCCGTCAATAGCGCCTGTGGCTCAGTGAGTATGACTTTGCCGCCACCTTCGATATAACCAAACAACCGCTCGCGATCGCCCAGCGCCAGATTCTGCGCCCTGTCTAATAGAGCGCGTGCCGCCTCGAGTGCCTTCGTGTCGCCATGCTCGAGGAACTTCGTTCGCATTTCCCGGTAAGACCGCGCGCGCTTCGATCCCAGCTTCTTGATCGCGGCTTCCGCTTTCTGCTCGAAACCGGCCTCCCGCCCATAGACATGATTGAAGCGCCGTGCGATCTCGCGCGTGAATTCGATATGCGGCACCTGATCTTCGCCAACGGGCACCCTGTTGGCGCGGTAAATCAGGATGTCCGCGCTTTGCAGCAAAGGATAGCCAAGAAAGCCGTACGTCGATAGATCCTTATCGGACAGCTTTTCCTGCTGATCCTTATACGTCGGAACACGCTCGAGCCAGCCGAGCGGCGTGATCATTGAGAGCAGCAGATGGAGCTCGGCATGCTGCGCCACGCGTGACTGGATAAAAATGGTTGCCTGCGACGGATCGACGCCCGCCGCCAGCCAGTCGATGGTCATGTCCCACGTATTCTGCTCAATGATCTCTGGCGTGTCGTAATGCGTCGTCAGCGCATGCCAGTCGGCGACGAAAAAAAGGCACTCGAATTCGTGCTGGAGTCTGATCCAATTCTTCAGAACGCCATGGTAGTGACCTAGATGAAGGGCGCCGGTGGGGCGCATGCCGGACAGAACGCGATCGACGAACATGAGGCAGTTCCTAGCTCACAAGGCCTGTATCAGGCCGAACAGATCCGCGGGTGCAATGCGAAACAGGCCACCGATCGCAGCAACCGAAACACCGATCATGGGCCATAGGACGTGCCCGAGCAGACCGGTTACGAGCAAGACAATGAGAATGATGAATCCATAGCGCTCGACCCGCGACAGTTGCCAGGCGAGACGGTGCGGCAGCAAGCTTACCGCTATTCTGCCGCCGTCGAGCGGCGGCAACGGCAACAGGTTGAGCACCATGAAGATGACGTTGACAAAAATGCCGCACGCACCGACGAGCACGAGCCATGTGACTGCTGGATTAGTCGCAACAAGACCGCTGCCGATCTTGTATGCGCACGCCCATGCCAGCGACATCGCGAGATTGCTGAAAGGTCCGGCCGCTGCTACCCAAAACATATCCTGCTTCGGTCGACGCAGATTGGCAAAATTAACGGGCACCGGCTTTGCCCATCCGAACAAGATATCAGCGGCCAGCAGGCTGATCAGCGGAACGATGATGGTACCGATCAGATCAATGTGACGCAGGGGATTCAGACTGACGCGGCCGGCGGCGTAAGCCGTCAAATCGCCGAAATGTTTCGCGACGTAACCATGCGCTGCTTCGTGAAGCGTAATGGCAAACAATACAGGCAACGCAAAGACAGCGAGTTTCTGAACGGCGCTAAGCTCCAACCAGTTCTCCGGTAAGCGCCGCTGCACCCTTGCCCTGACGTGTGACGACCGGCACGTCAGTTGTAAGATCGACGACAGTCGTAGGGACCGTTCCACAAGAGCCGCTTTCAACTATCAGGTCGACCCGTTTGCCAAGCTTCGCGCGGATCTCGTCTACGTCATCGAGCGGCGACGATTCGCCCGGCAGGATCAGCGTCGACGACAACAGCGGCTCACCGAGTTCAGTGAGCAGTGCGTGCACCACGCGGTGCGCAGGTATCCGAACGCCGATTGTTTTACGCCGCGGGTGCAGAAGCCGCCGCGGGACTTCACGGGTCGCCTGCAGAATGAATGTATAACTGCCCGGCGTCGCCGCCTTCATCAGGCGAAACTGCCGGTTATCGATGCGCGCGTAGATGGCGGCCTCGGCCAAATCCCGGCACAACAGCCCGAAGTGATGGCGCGCGTCGACTCCGCGTATGGCGCGTATGCGTTCCATCGCGTTCTTGTCGCCAACGTGGCAGCCCAGCGCATAACAGGAGTCCGTCGGATATACGGTAACGCCGCCGTCTCGAATGATTTCGACCGCGTGCCGGATCAAACGCGCCTGAGGATTTTCGGGATGTATGGAAAACAGTTGTGGCACGGGAAGAGGTTCGAGTTGACTGCAGAAGTGGCGTCGATTTCATGCGGCCACGATCAACCGTTGAGCACATCCCAGACATGACCGACGCCGTGCGGAGTGGGCGGCAATCCGCCCAAGTCGTGATAGCTCTCGCCCGGTGAGTGAAAATCCGAGCCGCTCGACGCCTTCAGACCATCGTACTGCGCATGGCCCGCAAACGTCGAATACTGGCTCGGCTTATGGCTGCTCGTCACGACTTCGAGCCCCTGTCCTCCGAGATCACGAAACTCTGACAGCAACGATCGCATCTCCGCCGTGTCGAGCGGGTAGCGCCCGGGATGAGCAATCACCGCAATACCGCCGCTTCCTGTAATCCAGCGCACCGCATCAGGAAGGCTTGCCCATCGATGAGGCACACAGCAGGGTTGGCCGTTGCCAAGGAAGCGCCTGAAGGCAGCATTCATGTCCTTCACGATGCGCTGCTTCACCAAAAAGCGCGCGAAATGGGTACGCGATACCATATTCTGATTGGCGATGAACTCCTTGATGCCTTCCCGGGTGCCTGTGACACCCATCTCGTCGAAGGCAGCGCTCATCTGCTCGGAGCGCGCAAGTCGCCCGTGGCGAGTGGCAGATAAGCCCGCTTGCAACACCTCATTGTCAGGATCGATGCCGAGCCCGACGACGTGAATGGTGTGATCGTTCCACGTCACGGATATTTCGACGCCATTCAGGAGCGTTATCCCGTGGCGAATCGCGGCAAGCCGGGCCAGCGGCAAGCCGCTGGTATCGTCGTGATCAGTCAAGGCGAGCGCTGCTACGCCCCGGCCGGCGGCGCGCGCAACGAGTTCGTCCGGCGGCAGCGTTCCGTCGGAAAAGTTCGAGTGGCAGTGAAGGTCGATGTTCAGCAATTGAAGTTCCGCAATTGGCGAAGTAAAGCAGCCAACGGTTTGTAATCAAACGGGAATTCTACCATACGCGACGTCTCTACATAATTTAGTAAGGCACTGTGTAATCGTCGGCTGGATATCGCGACTAAACATCATGCGCAAAACCACTGCCTTTCGCCAAATTTGCGCGTGGAGCTTAACGGCTTGTCTGGTTATGCCGGTCCGTGCGGGCGCAGCCGGCGAGTGCGTCGCGTCGAGCGGCTCGCTACGCGTAGCGCTTCTAGAGCTCTACACCTCCGAAGGCTGCGATAGCTGCCCGCCTGCGGATAGATGGGTCGCCCAATTACCAGCGAAGAAACTCGCCGCAGACCGATTACTAACCCTTGCCTTCCACGTCGACTATTGGAATCAGCTGGGCTGGCGCGACGCCTTTTCGCAAGCCGCGTTCAGCGAGCGTCAGCGCGAGCAAAGCAGACGGCGCGCTGTCGGCTTCGTGGTTACTCCGCAGTTACTCCTAAACGGACGCGACTACCGGCGCGGCGTCCTGTTCGATGACATTGAAGCGACCGTGCGCGGTATAAACCGGTCGAGCCCTGCTGCGGAACTTAGCATGCGTGCTATCAACCGCGGTTCCTCCATCGAATCGACGATCGAGGTTTCGCTTGTGGATGGTGTGCAACAAGACTCGCAAGTCTATGTCGCGCTTTACGAGAATAATCTTCTTAGTGCGATCAAAGCCGGAGAAAATAAAGGCGTCACACTCAAGCATGACTACGTAGTGCGCTCGTTGGTCGGTCCGCTGATGATGCGGCGCGCGCATCTAAGCCACAAGCAAGACTTTGTGCTGCAGTCGGACTGGAAGGGCGCAGACCTTCGGCTTGCTGCTTTTGTGCAGGACCCGCGAACGGGTGATGTGCTGCAGGCGCTGAGTATGCAATGTCCTTGAGCGTCAACTACCTTGCCGCGTTGCAAGCCGTCCCACCATAGGTATAGCAGCTTGTCTATAATGCCAAACGCATCCGCAACTCCGGATGGACCCGAGGTAGCGCCTGGTGAACCGGAATCAAATAATAGCAATCGCGGTTGCTGCGGCCAACATTGTGTTGATGCTGGCGTTCCCGCCGTTCGACACCTACCTGAATGCTAAAACTCAAATGCCGGTATTCAGCGGCTTTTCTTTCTATCTCGGACATGGTCCGGACATGATCGTGAACACGAGTCTGCTATTTATAGAATTGGTAGTCGTTCTCATCAATACGTTCATTGGCATATTGCTGCTGGCGGACAGGAGAGTGGATCTTTCACAAGACGGCATGCGCCTGCAGCGAGCCACGCTGATTGTCGTCGCTGTGAATCTTGTAGTGATCGTTCTGTTTCCGCCGTTCGAGTCGGTGTTCGCGATCACCCGCGCTTCCCTTCCTTCCTTCGAAGGATTTTATTTCCTGTTCGCCCGCCAGCCACACCATATGGTGGTCACTGCGATCCTGTACATCGAAGTGATGTTCGTCCTGGCGAACGGCGCCCTGTTCTGGCTGATCTTTCGCGACAAGCGGGAGCTCGTGGCATCACCGGAGATGCAATCGAGGTTGCTGGAGAGAATGCGCAAGCGCACGGTATAGATGTTTCCCGCCGCATTGTTCCAGCTTGCGTCAGATGAACGAGGCGGCGCCCCCGCTTGCGAAGCGCTAAGCTGTTTGGTGCAGTCGGCTCTGCGCCGGCACGTGCTGTGCGAGAAACTCCATCTGGTCAGCGAGTATGCGGCGATTCGTGAGAATCAAGTATTCGGCGCGATTCGGCACGTACGGCAGATACAAGAGTTCCATGCGCGCCATTTCGGGCGTGCGATCGCTCTTGCGCTCATTACACGACCGGCACGCGGTTACGACGTTCATCCAGGTATCTTTGCCGCCGCGAGAAAACGGAATCACGTGATCGCGCGTGAGCTTCGATGCGGGCAGATTACTGCCGCAAAACGCACACAGATAACGATCCCGGTGAAATAACTCGCGGTTGTTGAGCGGCGGCACCTGACTGAAGGCGCGCACTGCCATGGCTTTGCCTTTGATCGCGATGATGCTGCTCGCCGATATCTGTGAGCGGGCACCGGATACGCGGTTGTAGCCGCCGAGCACCGTGAACGCATGTTCGCCGGTCGTCCACGCGATCTGGTCCTTCGCATAATAAAAACATGCGTGTTCCCAGGTGATCCAGCGATGCGGGACACCATTCGTGTCGAGCGTCAGTATCAATGGGAACATGCCTGCTTTCGGCGCTTGCGGTGAATTACTCGTCTGCATACATGCGATTTAGGGGCGGTCCTCATCGGCAAGGCAATTAGATTCGACAATTTACCAGATTTCTAGATTTCCCGTGATTTTTCAAAGGGCAAGCTCGGCGACGTAATGCTACGCGTGAGCAATCGTTCGTTTTCTAAGGAGAAGCCACGTCGCCAACGTTCGCCTAGCAGATTGCAAACGCGCTCATCCTGATAGCGTCCCAGCGCACTGGCGCGTTTGAACACCAGAGGTTATAATTTCAAAACAAGTGCTTAGTAACATCTTTCCAAATCTTCTGCCCCGCGCAGAACTGCGGCCCGTCAGCAACACCGGTCGCAATCAAGCGAAGCGATTTGCGCTGTGCCCGGCGGCCCCCAGGAGTCTCGATCCATATGTCGTTTGATTCACTCGGCTTATTGCCGGAGTTGTTGCGCGCTATTTCCGATCAAGGTTACACCGAACCTTCCCCGATACAGCAGAAAGCGATCCCGCCGGTTCTCGCTCATCAGGACATCATGGGATGCGCACAAACCGGCACCGGCAAGACCGCCGGTTTCGCGTTGCCAATACTGCAAATTCTCGCGCCGCATCAAAATACCAGCCCGTCGCCAGCCCGCCATTCCATACGCGCTCTCATTCTTACGCCGACGCGCGAGCTCGCTGCTCAGGTCGAAGAAAGTGTCCGCAATTACGGTAAGTACCTCTCGCTTCGTTCGACCGTTGTATACGGCGGCGTCGATATCAATCCGCAGATAAAAGCGCTGCGTGAAGGAGTCGAGATCCTGGTCGCAACGCCAGGCCGGCTGCTCGACCATGTTCAGCAGAAGACGGTCAATCTCTCGCGCGTAGAAATACTCGTGCTCGACGAAGCGGATCGCATGCTCGATATGGGATTCATGCCCGATATCAAACGCATCATCGCGCTGTTACCGGCCAAACGCCAGAACCTGCTTTTTTCGGCAACGTTCTCCGATGAGATCAAACGGCTCGCCAACCAGATCCTGCGCTCACCCGTTTCAATCGAAGTTGCGCGTCGCAATGCGCCCGCCGATCTTGTCACGCATCAGATGTATGAGGTCGATGCTGCGCATAAACGTCCGTTGCTCACACACTTGATCAAGACCCGCGATATGCGTCAGGTGCTCGTATTCGTGCGGACGAAGCGTGACGCCAATCGCCTGATGCGCGAACTGATACGGGATGGTGTAGCAGCGACCGCGATCCACAGCGACCGCACTCAGGGCGAGCGCACGCAAGCTCTCGAAGACTTCAAGCAGGGCAGTGTAAACGTACTCGTCGCGACCGATATTGCGGCACGCGGGCTCGACATCGAACTTCTGCCCTTCGTAATCAATTACGAGTTGCCGTATGCCGCTGAAGACTATATCCACCGCATCGGCCGCACGGGGCGCGCGGGCAGTACCGGCGAGGCAATATCGCTCGTATGTGCGGAGGAGCACCGCATGCTCGACGATATAGAGCGCGAACTGAAGCGCAAGCTCGAACGGTTACCCGTACCGGCGTTCGCTGCCGGGCGCACACGAGAGCACACGGAAGAACGGCACCCGCCGCGTCACGGGTCGACTCACAGGCAGACGCACGCGAAGCCCCAGCCTAAGCCACATCACAAAGCACCTTCGCCACCGCTGCCGGGGGGCTTCGATTTCAGTAAGCCGTATGAAGCCAAGCAGAGCGACAAGCCATCAACACCCGCTACCGCTCACCATCCCCGCGCGCACGCAAAGACCCGCCGTCCAACCGCTGCTCTGCTGGGAGGCCTGGCGCTGAAGAAGGCGTAAGGCCGTTGATCCCGGCTCAAGAACCGCTGAACCAGTTGTAGCCCTGGTCCTCCCAATAGCCGCCCGGATAATCGTTGGTCACGAAAAGCGCCATGATGTGTTTCGGATTCTTGAAACCGAGCTTGGTCGGTATTCGCAGCTTCATCGGAAAGCCATAGCTAGCCGGTAATATCTCATCCGCGAACTTGAAGGTCAGGAGCGTCTGCGGATGCAACGCGGTGGGCATGTCGATACTGGTGTAGTAATCGTCGGCACATTTGAAGCCGACATACTTGGCAGTAAGATCTGCCCCTACTCTCTCGAGGAACGTCTTGAAGGTGACGCCTCCCCACTTGCCAATTGCGCTCCAGCCTTCAACGCAGATATGGCGCGTGACCTGACTGGTTTGCGGCAGCGCGTGTAGTTTATCGAGCGTCCATGCGGTCTTGTCGCGTATCAAGCCGCCAAGCTCCAGCTTGTAAGTGTTGCCGTCGACGCGCGGCGCTTCGGGTTCTGAGTAAAACGCATTAAATGGAAACGGCTTCGTGATCGCGCTTTCGGGATATACCGGCGCGAGTCTATTTGGATCGAAGATTGCCGCCTGCACACCGTCGTTCCAGCGCGATATCGTAGACAGGACTCGTTGTACGTTGTCGTCATCAGTGACATCGCAACCCGACAATAACGTCAATGCGCCGAGACTGAGGGTTTGCTTGAGAAACAAGCGCCGCTCCAGCTTTACGATCTCGCGCGTCGGCGCTACCAGGGTGCGATTCAACTTTTTACGTAGCTCGGTCATATCAGCCTCCGTGTTCCGCCGTGCCGACTTTCGCGCGCCCCGTCACCATGGGCAGGAATGTACGCGGCACTAACGCAACCATGAATACATGTATCACGATGAATACCACAACGAGAGACATCGCGATGAAATGGACAAGCCGGGCACCTTCGTAGCCGCCCATCAGAGCAGCCAGAGTTTGAAACTGCACAGGCTTCCAAATCGAAAGTCCGGACAGCACCAGCGCAACAATGACGCAGATAATGCCGACATAAGCGGCGCGCTGCACGGCATTGTAGACGCCGACTTTATGCTCGATCCGGCCACGCAACGCATTTTTGAATTCACCCCATACCGATGCCCGGGTCAGGGGTAATAAATCTGTCCTAAAATGACCCGACAGCAATCCGTAAAGCAGGTACACAAGGCCGTTGATTGCGATCACCCACATTGCAGCAAAATGCCACTGCAATGCGCCCGCCAACCAACCGCCGAGGGTGAACTGCGCCGGGATTTTAAAATCGAAGAGTGGCGATGCGTTATAAATGCGCCAGCCGCTGGATATCATTACCGCCATAGCTATAACATTTATCCAATGCGTTACGCGCACGACGCCCGGATGAACAAGTATCGTGCCGCGTTGAGAATGTCTATGCGTTGCCATAGTTGCCCCGTCTCAAAGTTGCGCTGATGCGGCCCCGGAGGATTTCGTTAATGGCTGTTAGTCGCATCATACTCCGCGACCTTACGGCGATGCTGCCACTATCGTAAAGCAACCGGTAGATCACATATAACCAAAGAAGGAGCCGAACATGACCATTCGCCCGCCCGCCGCCGCACCGTATGTCAGTGCTCGCGAGCTAAAGACGATGTTGCACGATGGCGATGAGATAGCTGTTCTCGATGTGCGAGAAGAAGGGGTCTTCGCCAAACGGCATTTACTGCTGGCTGCTTCGGTACCTCTGTCGCGTCTCGAAGTCCGCGTGCCGGTCTTAGTGCCGCGGCGCACGACGCGTGTGGTCATTTGTGACGCCAGGGAGGGCCTTGCCGAGCGCGCCGCGCGAAAGCTGGGTGAACATGGATACGTCGACGTGCGCATCCTGAACGGCGGCATAGACGCATGGGCAGCGGAAGGCTTCGAGCTGTACAGCGGCATCAATGTTCCGAGTAAAGCGTTCGGCGAATTCGTCGAGCACGCCGAGAATACACCGCGCATGCCGGCGCAGGAGATCAAGGCGAAACTCGATGCCGGCGAAAAAGTCGTCATCCTCGACAGCCGGCCACTCACCGAATATACGAAGATGAGCATACCGGGGGGCATCGACTGTCCGGGCGCGGAGCTGGCCTACCGCGTGCATGATCTCGTCGATTCACCTGACACGCTGGTGGTTGTCAATTGTGCGGGCCGCACCCGCAGCATCATCGGTGCGCAGTCGCTCATCAACGCGGGCCTGCCGAATCGAGTCGTGGCCCTGAAAGATGGCACAATGGGATGGCACCTCGCCGGCTTCGAGCTTGCCCGCAAGCAGACAAAAGAAGCGCCGGCACCTTCGCCCGACGGTCTTGATAAAGCCAAGGCAGCCGCCGCGCGTGTAGCAAAACGATTCGGCGTTAAGTACATCGATGTCGCGACCGTCGCCCGGTTTGCGCGCGAGATGGATCGCCGTACGCTCTACCTTTTTGATGTGCGTAGTCCTGCAGGTACGCCGCAGGCCATTTACACAGTACGCTTAACGCGCCGGGCGGACAATTGGTGCAGGCGACCGATATGTATGCCGCCACTCGCAATGCCAGGATCGCGCTGATCGACGATCATGGCGTGCGTGCGACGATGACTGCCTCATGGCTGATACAGATGGGCTGGCAAGATGTGTTCGTGGTTAAGAACGCGCTCGAATCCGGGCCGCTTCACAAGGATGTGCACACGCCAGAGCCGCTGGGTTTGAGCAACATCACGTGCGATTACATCAGTCCATCCGGGTTGAAAGTAGCGCTCGACAACGGCAACGCGACGGTAATCGACTTCGAGACCAGCTTGCGCTATCGCGACGGCCATGTGCCTGGCGCCTGGCTGGGCATTCGCGCCAATCTGGAAACGAATCTGCGGCGTGTCGCGCCCGGTTCGTTGCTGGTGCTGACGTCCGGCGATGGGGTTATCGCAAGGCTCGCTGCACCGGAAGCACAACGTCTCACCAGTGTTCCAGTGAAAGTTCTGCAAGGCGGCACGGATGCGTGGCGTTCAGAGCGCCTGCCTATGCAGGAAGGCATGAGCCAAGTCGCGGACACGACGGACGATGTGTGGTACCGGCCATATGACCGCACAGCAAACGTCGAGGAAGCGATGAAAGACTATCTCACCTGGGAAGTGAATCTCGTCAAGCAGATCGAACGCGATGACGACGCACGCTTTCGCAGTTTCGCGCACTGATTACAAAAGCGACAACCAGTCAGCGCACGGCAGGCGTTCAGTTTACCTGGGCGTCGACTGCTTTAATCACCGTCGCCCATTTCTCGTACTCGGCTTTGATGAACTGACCGAACTGTTCTGGCGTGGTAATCGTCACGTCGGTGCCAGTAGCCAGATAGATACTCTCGACATCCGGTTGTCGCAGCAAGCGGGCAATCTCTTCATATAACCGGTTGATGATTTCCGGCGGCGTACCTTTGGGCGCGAGCAGACCTAACCATAAGGTTGCTGCGTAGCCCTTAACGCCTGCCTCGTCGATGGTAGGCACGTCAGCCATCGCTTTCGAGCGCGCGGCACTCGTCACTGCGAGGGAACGCAGGCGCCCCGCTTTGGTGTGCGGCAAAGCGAGCGCAATGCCGGGAAACCCCACGGATACCTGGCCGCTCATGAGATCGGTCATCGCCGGTGCGCTTCCTTTGTACGGGATGTGCATGAGCGTTATCTTTGCCTGCGACATGAACAGAGCGCCGAACAAGTGCTGCGCGCTGCCATTGCCCGAGGATGCGTAATCGATTTTGCCGGGACGGCTTCGCGCGAGCGCGACAAGCTCAAGCACGGATTTCGCCGGCAGCGACGGGTGAACGGTGAGGACGTTCGGTCCTGAACCGATTTGCATGATCGCAGCGAAATCGCGAATCGCGTCGTACGGCAGCTTTTTGTAAAGGCTGGCGCTGATGACATGCGTCGTTGCAGTCAGCAGCAATGTGTAGCCGTCGGGATTGGCCTTAGCGACTGCATCCGCCCCGAGCACGCTGCCCGCGCCGGGCCGGTTGTCCACGATGACTTGCTGAGCAAGCGCCTCCGACATTCGCTGTCCCAGAATTCGTGCGGGTACATCGGTGGCCCCGCCGGGAGAGAACGGCACGATCATGCGTATTGGCCGCGCCGGATACGTTTGTGCATACGAAGACAAAGCGGCGAGCAATGCAAACAAGCATCGCAGGTATCGCGCACTGACGACCGACAACGCGCATGATGCTTGCCTCCTGTTTCATGGCATGCGGCAGAAGCGACGCTAGTTGTTCGGTGACTATCGCCTAGTTAACCTGTGCGCCTGACTCGCTCACCATGCGTGCCCATTTCGCCGCCTCTACTTTCAGCATCTCGCCAAACTGTTCCGGCGTTTCCTGCCAGGCGACTTCCTGTCCCGCATTTAAAAGCAGTTTCTGCACGTCCGCATTCTTGAGTATCCGCAGCAGTTCAGTGTGCAGCTTGGAAACAATCTCACGCGGCATGGCTTTGGGTCCCGCCACACCGAACCATGCCGTTACGTCGTAGCCCTTGATGCCTGCTTCTGCGACCGTTGGAGTCTGCGGCAACTCGGGTGAACGCTTAGCGCTTGTCACGGCAAGCGCCCTCAGCTTTCCTGCCTTGATCTGCGGTAGCATGCCCGCGATTCCAGGAAAACCGACCGTCACCTGGCCGCTGAGCAGGTCTGCGGTGGCCGGTCCGCTGCCGCGATATGGGATGTGCGTCATCTCGATGCCGGCCATCTTGCAAAACAGGGCGCCAGTGAGATGCTGCGTACTGCCGTTTCCCGACGATGCATAATCGATCTTGCCCGGCCTGGCTTTGGCGAGTGCCACTAATTCCTTAACCGTCCTTGCAGGCAACGACGGATGCACGACGATGATGTTGGGCGCACTGGTTACTTGCGTCACC
>CAWHHJ010000020.1:0-16060 GCA_963829085.1 uncultured beta proteobacterium
ATGCAGCAGCGATGTTTGCTGTCGGACTGGTCGCATGCTCTGCTTCTTCCAATGCACAAACCGCAGAAGTGCGCAGCTATCCCGGTCTGCTAAAAGCGGTTCAAATGCGCAACGACGCGAATATGTTTTCCATAACCGCGGATACCACGGTGCGCGAGACCGCACGCACCAAGAGCCGCATTCAGAGCACTCGCATGACCGCCTGCGGCGAAGCGCTGACAACACTCGACACTTCGTCAGATCGCTCTACCGCAAAGCAAACGCCGCTCGACGTCGGTTCGTTTGTGGGATGCGACACCGTGGAGTTCCAATGACGACGATGCGCGGTGCGAACAGTCATCATCGTGAAGTGGATACGGCTCGCGGCGGGCGGCGTGCGAGCGTAGAGTCTTGAACGTTCGTATCAACATCTCGCCGCGAAAAGCCGGTATCAAGCGATTTACAGCTATGGTTTGCGGCTTCGTCAAAACGACGAGCGCGTTATTGACAATCCTTGACGTATCGACGTGACAATCGCACATGACTGACCCGGACAACATCGATCCCGCAGATTTGAGAATTGCGTACGAGCAGGAGTGGCGGCAGTACCGTCATCAGGACACGCTGCGCTGGATGAAATTTGTCGGCGTCGGCGTGATCGAATGCGTGTACTTGTTCGTCGTTTATTGGCTCGATCTTGATTATTTCCGCTCGGCGATCGTCACCGCGTTCGCCAGCATCCTGGTCGTTCTTATCATCGGCTCAGCGGTCTACGACAGCGAGGCGGCGCAACGGCATCTGAATCGTCAGTTCAGGATTGCGACCGCGATGAAGCTTACGCCGTTCGAGCGTTGTCCTATCCTGGGCGCCCGCGGCAAGGCGCTGCTGTGGGCGGCGATTTTTCTGATCAACGTGCTGAACATACTCGTGTTCCTCGACCAGGTCGCGGGCGCAATGTTCATCGACTGAGCGGCCCGCTTCCCTCGCGCACATAGCTGCGTATACTTTGCAAACCGCCGCCGGGCACCGGGCACGCGGTCCTGTCCACATCGCAAGGGAGCCAGCCATGAATAAAACCATTGCATCGCATGCGGCAGTCGGCGCCGCAACCGCATTGCTCGCGTCTGTCGCTACGTATGTGTCGATCGCCGGATGGCCGCAAGCGCTGGTGCCGTCGCAGGCGCACGCACAGACTCCGCCTGCAACCGGCACTCGACAAACCGATCTTTTCAAAACAACGATGAGCGACGTGTTAGGCCGCGTGGTCACGATCCGCAGAACCGAGCGCGATCCCGGCGTGGGAGGCGATCCGCACCGTCATCCCGGCAGCCACACGTTCGGCTATGTGCTCGAAGGCACTTACGAAGTGAAAGTGAACGACGGTCCGCTGCAAAAACTTGGACCTGGCGAAACATTTTATGAACCGCCAGGCGCATTGCACGCGGTCTCACGCAACGGCAGCTCGACGCAAGTCGTAAAGTATCTCGTTATTTCAGTGTCGGATCCGACCAAACCGGCGATCGTGCCGGAGTAACAGGCCGCGCGGATGCTGTGCTGGTTTCTAGCGTAGTTACGCTGTTTCTTGCATCTTTCTCGGCCTTCCGCCGAGCTTTCCGTTTCGTCGTGCTGCTTCCGCTTTTAGCTTCGACGACACACTGCCACCGAGTTTGCCGTGTTCTGCCGCCATCCACCGCCGCGAGCCGAGAAATCCTTCAAGCAACGCGGGGAGATATATGTCGGCGTTGAGCTTGGGAAAGTGAATACCCAATCCCGACGGCGAGATTTTGATCGTGTCTAGCTGGTTAGGTTTTGCGTGTTCCAAGCCTTGGGCATCCCGGGGCCGGAAAGCGACTTCGATTCCTGTGCTCAACTCAATGACCACGCGATCAGTATTGCGTTGATAGTGTGCGTTCTTTGCAGAGGCGGTTTTATGAAGACGCGCGGCCGCGCGCGTCTTGGCCGACTCGAATTTGAGTTTACTCACCTTCATGGATTCGCTTCCATTCTGCACAAAGGCGCTGCAGATTTTTGCTAAGCGCAGTCATCATCTTATTTATCTGACGCATCGAAAACCCAAAGTTTTCTCGCAGTTCAACAGGGCCGCTGGGGCAATTTAAGTTAAAAACCGCCTCTCGTCCCGCACCTATCACATGAACGTGCGCGGGCCGGTGGTCGTTTGGGTATACAACTACGCGCAACGACCCGATCAAAGCTACGGTTGGCATGTTAGCACAAAACCCAATCAGCTTGGGTTACCTCATTAGCCAGTCGGAACGATTGCACATGTGAAATCGGGTTTTCCGCTGTAAATCGTTCATTTGGTTATGAACGACAAGCGGAAAGCACCAACGGTTAGATCAGTACCACTCCTTGGTGGTGATCCCGTCGGGTGTTCAAGCGATCAGCGAAGGCCGGTCGGCCGCAAACCTAACCCAGCAGCGCCCTCAGCTTCGCAACCGCACTATCGGGTGTAGTCAGTATCGGCTTGGACGTGAGCTTCGCAGCGAGCGCTTTCGCCGGCGCCATCGAAAACTGCGCGAGCGCAATGACGTCGCAGCCATTCTGCTTCCCGACGGATGCTGCAATCAGCTCGTTGTGCTCGTCCGGACGATGGGCGAGCAGCGCATCCAGCGCACCTTCGACGAGCTGCGGTTTCAAGTTGACCTTCGTGCCTTTCGCCTGCGCGCAACTCTCGATCTCGGCCACCATCGAAGGCAGCGATGGCGCAAAGGTGGCGAGCAGGCTGACGGTTCCGTCCCTTGCAACCAGCTCTTCGTACATCGCTTCGTTGGGTTTCAACACCGGAATCGAAACCTGCCGCCGGCATTCTTCGATGGCGACGCCGAACGCCGAGCACGTGAACAGAATCGCGTTTGCTGACGCCTTCACGCAGTACTGGCCGATGTGCACGAAGCGGTCGATCATGGCGTCGGTGAGGCGGCCGTCTTCGGCAAGACCGGTCATCAGCCCGTCTTCGAGCAGGTTGACGATGCGCGCCTCGGGCCAGTTCGCGCGAAAACTTGCAGTGATCGGCGGCATGGCCACATCCGCGGCGTGTATGAGATAAATCTTGGGCGGCTTCTTCATTTACTAAAGTTAAGGATTTTGCTGGTTGAAAGTTGAGATACGGGCTCACGTAGCGTTTGCAGCTTGCGGCAGCGCCATCAGCGCTGCGGCGATTCTTGCGCCAGCCCGCCGGCGGCATTCCGAATTCGCGTTTGAACGCGCGATTGAACGCGGCTTCGGATTCGTAGCCGACCTGTTCGGCAACCGCCGCCAGCGATTTGCGCTCGCTCATGAGTTCCTGCGCCGCAATCTGCAGGCGCCAGTGCGCGAGATATTGCATCGGCGGTTGTCCCACCAGATCAGTGAACCGTTGCGCCATCGCCGAGCGCGAGAGACCGACGTTTCGCCCGAGCTCATCGACTGTCCACGCGTGAGCCGGCTGCGCGTGCATCATCGATAGCGCACGGCCGACGAATCGATCGCGCGCGGCTGCGAGCCATCCTTTGCGATCTTCGGGCAGCGCATCGATGCAGTGCCGCAGCGCCTCGACAAACAGCAGCTCCGATAACTTGCCAAGCACGATCGAGCTGCCGGCACGCGAGTTGGCCGCCTCTGCGGCAGCGAATCGCAGTGATGACTCGAGCCATGCCGAGCGCGGGTCGTTGCGCATATCGACTGTAAAAATCGGTGGCAGCGCTGAAAGCAGCGGATTGCGCACCGCCTCGTCGCACACGAGAAAGCCGCACACAGTGCGCGTTACCGCACCTCCCCCGCCATACGACAGCTTCATCACCTCGCCGGGCGCTGTCTCCAGATGATCCGCCATCAGCGGTCCGAACGACACGGGAGCATCATCGAGCGTGCTGCCCATGATATGCGCTTCTCCCTGCGGCACAACGAGCAGCTCGCCGGCACGCACATGCACGGCCGAGTCGGGATCGTCGGCGAGGCGCGCCTCGCAGGTTCCTTCGACGATGAGATGGAATGACACCACGCGATCGGATGGCGGAAGGTAGCCCGCGCAAAGCGCGCCATCGGTCTTGCCGATTACGCACCACGGCGCTGTGAACTCGCCATCAAGGTAGACCGCACCGCCCAGGCGTACGAGGCGCAGCACGTCCGACACGGCATCCATGAGCAGGCCCTCAGTTCAGGCGTCCCGCGCAATAGATCTGGACGCCCGGTCATTTATGAATAAAACCCGGGCGCAGATACTAGCACCCGTATAAACCGGCAACAACAATCGATCAGGAGATCATCATGAGCAACGAGAAAACATACAAAGGCGCCTGCTTCTGCGGCGCGGTTCAATTCACAGTGACCGGCGCGCCGGCTGCGATGGGTTATTGCCATTGCGAGTCATGCCGGACCTGGTCCGCGGGTCCGGTGAACGCCTTCACCTTGTGGAAACCCGAAGCGGTGCGCGTCACGCAGGGCGCGGACAAAATCGGGACCTATAACAAGACGCCGAAGAGTTATCGCAAATGGTGCAAATCGTGCGGCGGGCATGTCTTCACCGAACACCCGATCTGGGGACTGACCGATGTATATGCGGCGGTGATTCCCGATTTCCCGTATCAGGCCGGCGTGCATGTGAATTATCAGGAGACAAAGCTGTGCATCAAGGACGGCCTGCCGAAGATGAAGGACGTGCCGAAAGAGATGGGCGGCTCAGGACTGACCATCGCGGAAGAAGATATACCGCAACGCGCAGCCGCTTAGTCGCGCCGTAGCTCGGCGCGCCGGCGAGAGGGCGGCACCGGTCTTATGGCAATCAGGCCTGACCGGTGCCTGCCTTCGGGAGCTGCGTTTTAATTCGCGTCGATGTTCGGGGCGCTTTATTCGGTTGCACTCGAGCCGGAACGGTTGCCTCCCTTCTGCCTCCGGGAGAAGGCGTGTCGCAGCGCGGAGCAGGGACCCGCTTGCGGGATGCGACCGTGGAGGCACGCACATCCGGCGGGCGGCACGATGTTCCCAGCGCTGAATACATTTCATCGCCGACACAACTTATCGTGCCTCATACCTCGCCGGGCCGGGGATGAGGGAAAACAATCGGAACCAGATGCGTTTACGCGCGATTCTATGGGGGACTGTTTTCTCATCATCCCACTGCGAAGGCCGGAAAGAGCTGGCGTCTATCTCAATCTGTCGCCGGAGACGCGTTCCCGACTCAAAAAGTGCGCAAAAATCTGACTTTTGCGAGGGCGCATTTAACGACTATGACGTAGGGTCTAGTCCACGTGTCACTCGTCAACCAACACCTCCCGATCACGCTTAACGCGGTTTTCTGCAGGCGAATCGCTCCCCATATCGCCGTTTGGTCCGTCACACCCAGCGCGGGTCCTATGACGTCCAGGTTATTTTGTCGCGACCGGGATAGCGTGAGAATGATTTCACGCAAACGGACAGTGTTTCCAGCCAAAAAATCCGGGCGAATCCAACGACCGATTAATGACAGACAACCCGGAGAACACCATGAACAACACCGCTCAAGCAACCCTGATCGCTCCCCGCGCTCTCAAGACAATCAACGCAGTCATCGATACAGCATGGTACGTGGCGATACGCGTGATCGCCGCCCTTGCGGTAATGTCGCTCGCCTACGGCATCATGCTCGCAGAAGTTGAATTAGCGAAATCAGAACCGATTACCGAGCCGCTGCCGCGTTAATTGGCAGCCTCGAGCCGCACTGATTCCAGGGTGATGTTGTGAGGTCGCCTGGATTCCGGTCTGCACCGGCACGTCAATTCCAGCGGTGAATAAACCTGGATTGTCATCAGTCACCGCAATCTCGTGCGCAGGACTTGCAAGCCACTAAACCGAAAGCCGAGCTGAGCGCTGGAACTGTTGCACCGACGACGCGTTTACAATCATCGTCCACATTGAATTCAATCACCGCTAAAGACGACAATGCTCGAACTTCGTCCGACCTGCGAAAACTGCAATAAGCCGCTGCCACCCGACTCGCTCGAAGCGCGCATCTGCACTTATGAATGCACATTCTGCGCGACGTGCGTCGACAGCGTGCTCAGCAATGTCTGTTCGAACTGCGGCGGCGGATTCATGCCGCGTCCGATCCGGCCATCGAACAACTGGAAGGGCGACAACTATCTAGGCAAAGATCCCGCCAGCACGAAGGTCAAGCACAGACCCGTCGACCCGGCAGCTCATGCGAAGTTTGCCGCTTCCATTAAAAACATCCCGCCGGAGAAACGCTAACTGCCGGCGTCATGCGCCTCGGCGCAGCTGTTGGTTTCGCTCTCGATCAGCCTGTTATCACGCACCAGCGTAGCTATCGGTCTCCCTCTCGCATATCCGCACGATCATTCAGTTCAGGCAAAATGCTTGTATCGACGACGTAAGCAGATATGACGATCACCACACCCGGGCCCTGCCGCTTCTGCAACCTGCCCGAACAGCGCATCCTCCTCGAGGATAAGTTTGCATACGTGGTTCGCGACTCCTTTCCCGTGTCGCCGGGCCACACGCTCATCATCCTGCGCAGGCACCTCGGCACTTTGTTCGAGACGACGAAGGAAGAGCGCCTGTCGATGTTTGAACTCATGGATCAGGCGAAGCGCATGCTCGACGCGGAGCTGCATCCCGATGCTTATAACATCGGCCTCAACGACGGCGCAGCGGCCGGGCAGACGATTCCGCATCTGCACTGGCACTTGATGCCGCGCTATAAGGGCGATCGCAGCGATCCGCAAGGCGGTGTGCGCTGGATTTTTCCGGACAAGGCGCGATACAAGCGTCCGTAAGCTCGCGCCCCTCCCGGAGAGGCGCCAGGGTAAGAGACACCGTCGCATCAGCACGCTTGCGAGCGGCGCTTGAATACGCTGTTTGCGGACCGCGCGCGCTCATACGCGAGACCGCCGAAAATCGATAGAATCGCTTCCGTTGAGTCACTGCCTGAGGGATGGCATTGCACCTTCGACATGCACTGAGCGCAGCGCTCGAATCAGCCCGGCACGGGCTTTTCCTGACGCCAAACAAACGAGGGATTGAGTGATTACACGCCGTGAATTGCTCGCCACGCTCACTGCAGGCCTGCTGGCGCCGGCAATCTGCTGGTCGCAGCCGCGCAAGGTATGGCGGATCGGCGTTCTATCGAGCGGATCGCCGGCCTCGTGGGATCGCGACCTCTGGGGCATCTTCGTAATTCAGCTAAGCAATCTCGGCTACGTCGAACGCAGCAATGTGATGTTCGAACGGCGCTTTGCGAACAGCAAATGGGAAGATTTCGCTGTCCTCGCCGCAGACCTCGTCAACAGCAACGTTGACGTAATCGTAACGAGGGGCACGCCGGCGGTTCAGGCGGCCAAGCTTGCAACCGAACGCATTCCCATCGTCAGCGCATCTTTTTCGGATCCGGTCGGCAGCGGTTTTGCGCAGAGCCTCGCACGGCCCGGCGGCAACATCACCGGCCTGTCGAACCTCGGCGAAGAGCTATACGCCAAACGACTCGAAAGTCTCGCGTCGGTGCTGCCGAAGGCGAACCGCGTCGCCTGGCTGATCAATCCCGCTAACTCCGCGACCATGAGCCTCATACCGGGTTTTATGCAAGCAGCGGCCAAAACAGGCAAGCGAATCACCATCAGCAAAGCGAATACAGAAGAGGAGCTGGAAGGCGCATTCACCGTGCTGGCGCGTGAACGCGTCGGCGGTCTCATCATTTCGGACGACGCCATACTGAACGGCCTCGCACCGCAAATCGCCGCGATGGCCCTGCGGCAGAAACTTCCCACCGCGTTTGCGAATGCACCGGCCGTCGAGGAGGGCGGCCTCATGAGCTACGGCACAGACAAAGCCGATATGCTGCGACAAACGGCCGTTATCGTCGACAAGATATTCAAGGGCGCGAAGCCGGGAGATCTGCCCATTGTGCAGCCGACTAAATTCGAGCTCGCCATCAACATGAAAACAGCGAAGGCTCTAGGCATCACCATTCCAAAATCCGTACTATTGCGCGCGGACAGAGTGATCGAATGATTGTGCATGCTCCCCTCTACCTCGCAGGAAATGCGTGTCGCAGCCTGTGCAGTGCTCATCGTGCGTCACACGCGCCGGCAGGGGTGAGGGATGCTCCTTGCTTCCACGCTCCTTAAGAACTCAACCGCAGTTCTATAATCGGCGCAACCGCCTTGATGTAACTTCCCGATGCTCCGCCAATGCAATACCTCGCTCGCGTTCAACACCCGCGCCCGAGGGCTCCTCGAAATAACCAAACCCGTTTCTGATTGGGTGAAGGAAACCGGCATCGAAACCGGTCTGCTCACGCTCTTCGTGCGCCACACCTCGGCGAGCCTCATCATCCAGGAAAATGCCGATCCCGACGTGCGCGGCGACCTCGAGCGTTTCCTCGCGCGCCTCGTGCCCGATGGCGATGCGCTCTTCCGTCATCGCGACGAAGGTCCGGACGACATGCCTGCTCACGTTCGCGCCGCGCTGACCGCCGTCCAGCTTTCGATTCCGCTCGCCGGCGCCCGCCTCGCGCTCGGCACGTGGCAAGGCATCTATCTCTGGGAGCACCGGCTGCGGCCGCATGAACGCGAAGTCGCGCTGCATCTCGTCGGCGAGTGAACAACAGCGTTGCCAAGCGTGAAACGATCGGTGCGGGACGACAACGCCGCGTATGAGACGTGGCTGCGGACGCAATGTGCGGTAGTCGATGCCGACCTCGCATACAAACACGAGCGGATGAAGAAGAGTGCGTTCGTGTTTCTTCGCGCAACCTATTTCCGCTGGGCGCGCTCGATCACGGAGCTCTGTCCGGAATTGAAGGATGCGCCCGCGGTCTTGTCCGTCGGCGACATGCACGTCGAGAATTTCGGTACGTGGCGCGACGCAGAGAGCCGCCTCGTGTGGGGCGTCAACGATTTCGACGAGGCGGCAACGATGGCGTACGCGTTCGATCTCTTGCGCCTTGCTACGAGCGTCCGCCTCTCGCCGAAAACCGGCGTTGCAAACAGCGCTGCGGCTGCCGCGATCCTCGACGGATATGCTGCGGGCCTCGCGCGACCGCGTCCGAGTCTGCTCGATGAAGCGGAAACATGGATGCGCCCTTATGTGGCCTGCACGGACGACGATCGCCGGAAGTTCTGGGAGGAGATCGACGCCTGTCCGAAGTGCGATCCGCCAGCCGAGGTTGCTGCGAATCTGAGGAACGCCATTCCGGAGAGCGCCTCCGTACTGCGCTACGCCACGCGTGTCAAAGGCGGCGGAGGCCTCGGCCGGCCGCGCTATCTCGTCATCGCGGCGTGGCGCGGCGGCCGCGTGGTGCGCGAGGCGAAGGCGCTGGTGCCGTCGGCGTGGAGCTGGGCGTGCGGCGGCGCCGTCGAACCCAACCGCTTTCTCGAGCTTGCAAACGGAAAATACCGCTCACCCGATCCCTCGCTTGCAGTGAAGAACGGCTACGTGCTGCGCCGGGTTGCGGCCGATGCACGCAAGGTCGAGCTCGGCGACAGCGCCGGGGCCGCAGTGTCGGTGAAGCTGTTGAAGGCGATGGGATTGGATATCGGATCGATACACGCGGCGACGGATGGGGCAGCCGCTCGCATCCGCAAAGACCTCGACAAACGTCCAGCCGATTGGCTGCACGCAGCCGCCAAAGTTGCCGCCGCAGCAGTCGAAAAAGATTACGCGGAGTGGACTCGCGGCTGAGAGACCGCGCTGATCACACGCGATTGCCAGGAGTCAGCGCCTCGCGCAGATGCCGGTGCAATGCAACTCTCGCTCTGCACATGGCGCACCCGTTTATCTTTGGAGCATCACGTGCGGCCGCACGAACGTGAAGCGGCGCTGGCCCTCATAGCGGAGTAATTGCGGCAAGCCTTGTTCGGATCGACGGCGCTTACAGCCTCGGCGGTGGCGGGTTATTTCGCTGCATACGATCCTGCTTGACCTTGCTTAGCCATCCCGGCAATCGCTCTTTGATCGCATTGACGGATTTCTTCACCATGCGCACGCCGGACACCGTTGATTTGATCGCCTTGACCAGCACCCAGCCGGTGGGATCCTGGTGAGCGATGATCGCGCCGGTCACATCGCCGACGGCCATGCATGTGCCGATGACGCCTTTCACAATCGGCTTGATGAGCTGCGGGTCCCAGACAAATGCAAGGTCATGCGCGTACCCGCTTATCTCGCACACGAGGTCGCGAAACGACTCCAGCGTTTTGATGAGATCGGCGGAATCGAAAACATCGACGTCGGTGTAGCGTGCTTCAGTTTCGTCTTTCAGGTAGTCGATGATCCTGTCGACGGTTGGACCGGGCACACGCACGATTTTTTCGAAGAACTGCCGATGCTCTTCGAGGAATTTTCCGAGCGTTTGCGGTAACGCGCCCAATGGCGTGTTCTCCAGGCGCCGCGCCAGCACGTGCAGCGGCGACTGGGGATCATTCAGCATCTTGAGCGTTTCGCTGAGCGCGTTGCAGACGCGTTTCAGCAAATCGGCAACTTTTTCGACCGTCGACTCGCTTTGAGGCGCGTTCTGGAGCGCCGCGTCGAGGTCCTGCGCCTGCTCGAGCAGCTCGGCGATCTTATCGTGCAGTGCCGCGATCAAGTCTTCCATAATCGATGCTCCCCGCTTCTATCAGTCCGGCCGTCCGCATTATGACGCAGCAAGCAGCACAGACGTCGCATACCCTGCATCAGCTTATTACCAGGTGGTTGCGCGTGTCTGTCGGACGCTGAAGCGCGAGCCGAAAGGCAGACGTTTGTCTTAAGGTCGGGGCCCCCACTACTCCAACCGGATATTCGCCGCCTTCACCACCTTCGCCCACTTCGCAAGATCGTGAGCGATGATGCGCGCAAACTCCTCCGGCGTACCGCCCACGGCATCCGACCCCTCACGCGACAACGTATCGCGCATGGCCGCGTCCCCGAGTATGCGGTTGATTTCCTGATTGAGCCTCGCCACGATCGGTTTCGGCAGCCGCGCAGGACCGATGACGCCATACCAGCCGCTGACGTCATAGCCCTTCACGCCTGCTTCATCGATGGTGGGCACGTCGGGCATCGCCGATGAACGCCGCAGCGTCGCGATGCCGAGTGCGGTCAGCTTACCGGCTTTGACGAACTGGATGGAAGCCGGAATCGAAGGAAACGCGAGCTGTATCTGGCCGCCCAGGAGATCGATCATCGTGAGGCCCTGGCTCTTGTACGGCACGTGCGTAAACTGCACGTGAGTCAGCAGCATGAGCAATTCGCCTGCGAGATGACTCGCCGACCCGACACCGCCCGATCCGAAGACAAGTTTGCCCGGCGCGGCGCGCGCGAGGCCGATCAAGTCATTGACTGACTTCGCCCCCGTCGACGGCTGCACCACCAGCATGTTCGGCACGTTCGCTACCATGCCGATGGGGGTGAAATCGCGCACTGGATCGAACGGCAGGTTGCGGTAGATCGACGGGTTGATCGTGAACGCAGAGGCCGCCATAAAAATCGTGTAGCCGTCGGCGACTGACTTCGCAGTGATATCGGCGGCAATGTTCTGGCCCGCGCCCGGGCGGTTGTCTACGATGACCTGACGGCCAAACTTATCGGTGAGCTTCAGCGCGAGCGCTCGCGCGAGTATGTCGGATGCGCCGCCGGGGCCGGCGCCTGCTATGAAACGGATGGGTTTGGTGGGGTAGTCGTCGGCGCTCGCCGTTGCGGTCAAGAAGCTGGCGAATAGGGCACATACAAATCTCGAACTCGGCTTAGTGATCGTGGATAGCCGAATCACTGATCGCTGCTCCTTACCACCAAGTGACGTCAAGCACAGCGTTTGGCTGATCCTCGTCTACACATTTGGGCCGCCGCCGCGACTTCAATGCCAGAACGCGACGATGACTAGTTTCTCAGCGAACACCTGGTAGTAAATATGATACCGGACCCTGGACAGGTGCAGCCGCCGCAATTGCGGGATGCGATCCGTGTTCGATCTCGCGCCCAGACTTGGCTCTCGAGCTAAAAGTTTAATCGCATCCTGGAGATCGAGTCGGATAGCATCGGCGCTGCCGGTCTATTCTTCGCCCACCGAACCGCTGCTGCCTCAATCTGAGTTGCAGCGCGAGGGGTTACCTTAATGTCGAGTAGTTGACTCAGGTGATACGGCGCACGCGCTCGATCATCGCATGCGCGGAGATAGTCTCACCTCGTTTTGCTTGGGCGATCGATTCTGCTAAGTCTGCTGCGAGCTCCGGGGGAACCTCGAACTTTTCATCCGCTTCGCGCGCGAGGATGGTTACGATAGTCCCCTCGGGTAGGGGGTCCCCGTCCATGACCACCTTTCCACCGACGACTGTACCAGTCGCGAGTTGCATAAGTCCCATGATACTCCCCCGCATAGCGTGCGCACGCCGCGCCCGATCTATGGTTCTCAATGCTTCTGGAGTCGGGTACTGACTTGCGACGGTCTCTGGTGCGGCATCCGTGTTTCCCGCCTGCAGAAGCTCGCACGCTTTCACAATGATGTCAGCGCGGTCCATGAGATACCTGAACGATGCTCTCATCAGGATCGACTCACCCAATTATGAACGCCCGCAACCGCCGGAGAAGTGCATGCGTTCGAGTGCTCAGGTTCGCACGAGGCATTTTTACCCTGCTGTTTATGAGCGACATGACACATAGTCTGTCTTTGGCCTCGTTGGAAACCATATGACATATCTACTGCCGCTCGTCTTGTTCATCGTTCCGTTAGGTGCATTTATAACCATAGTCGAGCTATGGACCGCCGTCACCCGACGGCGTGACCGACGTTCACCCGTACCGTCGGGGAATTGCTGAGAGCACCGGGCCAGTCTCTGCAAGAAAACCTGAATGATCTGCGAGCAAGGACGATTGCACTATTGCTACTGGTATGCGGCATACCAACCGCCCTATACGCGTGCTATCTAAACTATCTTTTTGTCGAGAACGGGCCTAGCGGCCTCGCGATCTTTGAAATCATTGCAGGTGCCGGCATTTCACTTGGTTATTCGGCCTCTGCTGGATGACGCGCTTGTTCAAGCAGAGACGCATTCTACAGTTAGGGATGGACGCAGAAATGGCTGCTGGACAAGAACTAAATCAGCTAATGCTCGATGGTTACTCGGTATTTCATGATCTGCCAGCCCAGAACTTCAACATCGATCACGTAGTCGTCGGCAGATCAGGTGTATATGCGGTTGAAACAAAGGGCAGGCCCAAAGTAAAACTAGCTGAAGGCGGAGGTGCTGAAGTGATATGCGATGGAAAGAGTTTGGCCTTTCCTGTCTGGAGAGAATCTGAACCGCTCAAGCAAGCAACGCGACAGGCGAAGTGGCTGAGCGATTGGCTAACTACTGCTGTCGGCGAACCGATTGGGCCAAACCGATTCTTATACTACTGGGCTGGTTCATTAAGAGAACCGGCATTCAAGAGATTCCTGTATTGAGCGGCAGAGAAGTACCGCGACTATCTGTTGGGAAGGCGCGCGGTGGAGCTGTCCAGCGCACAGATTCACCGAATTTGCCGCCCACTCGATCGGCGCTGTAGAAACGTTGCGCCTAAGGCGTATCAGTCTTGATCGGTTTACGTTCGAGACGGATGCGCATCGGCGTGAAATCGCGCCGCCTTTTTTTTTACTCCCTCTGCCTCCGGGAGAGGCGTGTCGCAGACGGAGCAAGCAGCATGACATAGGCAAGCAATTGGCGTCGCTTTAGAGCCTACCAAAAACTTTTTTGGCCTCGGCATCCGCTGAAGCTTATATCTGCTTGACGCCGACCCAATCGAGGCAGAATCTACGTTCGATGACTTCAGAATAAGAAAGCCATGGACGGTACGGTCGCAATCACAGATTTCGGCTGGTATGAGTCGCTGCTTGGACAGAAGTGCGTAGAGGAGACAAATTTTTGGACGCCTTCTGCGCACTTTGCGTTTAGAGGTGAGAAGTACCTCGCCATTTATCTTCAAACTGAAAGCGAAGTATAAGCATGCAGTTTGCGGCTTCGGCTTCTTTGCTCAGTTCTCGCGCCTACCTGACTGGCTTGCGTGGGACGCGTTTAATATAAGGAACGGTTGCGAAACGCTCGGCGTCATGCGCCAGCGGATTGGTGCCATTCGAGATCGCATCGATTTTCATAGCGACCGGCACAAAAGCGAAATCGGTTGCATTCTTATAGTTCAGCCGACATTTTTTTCCGAGGATGCTTGGATCGTAGGTCCCGACGATTGGCCACCAGCAAACCTCAGACATAAAAGATACGACCTTACGAGCGGTGAGGGTCGCCGCATTTGGCAAGAATGCTTGGCACGAACGAGCGGAAAGTTAACGCTCAAGACAAACGAAAGTGCCGCACTACAACAACAAGAAGGTCGATATGGTTCACCGCAGCTCATCGCGCCGCGTTTAGGTCAAGGGACTTTTCGTGTCACAGTGACGGACGCGTATCAACGCTGTTGTGCCGTGACGCGTGAGCATTCGCTGCCTGCCTTGGAGGCTGCGCACATTCAATCATATTCAGACAATGGCCCGCACGACATACGGAACGGGATACTGCTTCGGGCAGATCTGCATCGACTCTTTGATCAAGGTTACTTAACGATTACCACCGATCATCGCTTAGAGGTGAGCCCGCGTCTGAAAGCGGACTATGATAATGGCCGGACGTATTATCCTTTCCACGGCACCAAGCTTGGCATTCCAAGAGCACCGCAGGATCATCCGACATCGGGTTTCATTCGGTGGCATAACGAAAATAAGTATTTGACGTAATTCATGCGGTATTGGTGGGTAAACCAAAATCAAACATTTCGGCAGGAACGTGCTGGTGGCTTTCTATGGTCGCCGAAACGAAATGCTGCTGGTGGCCGAAATCCTTTTTATGAATTCATGCGTGAAGTTGCACCAGACGATCTAGTGCTTTCATTCGAGGGTACCTATATACGAGCTTTAGGAATCGTCATCTCATACTGCTATGAGTGCCCAAAACCTGCCGAATTCGGAACGACTGGACCTAATTGGGACAACATCGGTTGGAAAGTGGATGTCCAATACAGACACCTAACTTCCCAATTGCGCCCGGCTGATCATATGGCTGCTATCGCTCCCCGGCTGCCGAACCGTTATTCTCCGCTTCAAGCGAACGGTCACGGGCAGCAAGGCGTTTACTTAACGCCGGTGTCCGAAAGCCTGATGCAGGTGTTGGCTAGTCTCATCGGACACGAAGTTCAAGACACCATTCAGGTGACTTTCTGTTGCTTCATCTATTGGCAACTATGGGAAATCGATATTGGATTGGGAAGAGCATCTCCGCGACAGGATTAATTCCGACAATACGATTGACCAGGACTTCAGAAAAAGAGCAAATCATTATGGCTCGCCGAGGCCAGGGATTGTTTCGCCAAAACGTCCAACACATTGAACGATCTTGCCGGGTTACCAAAGTTGACCGTGCGGAACTCCTGCGGGCGAGTCACTGCAAGCCTTGGCGCGATTGTGTGACAAGCAGTGAGAGGCTAAACGGAGAAAATGGTTTGCTGCTTACTGTAGTATTGACCATCTATTCGATCGGGGGTTTATATCGTTTGAAAACAACGGAGAACTTTTGATTTCACCGGTAGCGCACCACGGGTCTCTCAATCGAATGAATGTGCCGACCTGCGGACGCGTAAACGTGGGTGCGTTTTCAGAAGGACAGAAGCAATTTCTAGAGTTTCACCGAAATTACGTATTTCTGAAGGCGGCAGTTACAACCTAAACGTGCTGCGGTGCCACTCGAGGTGAATCTGGTGAGGCCACAGTGCCCTGTCTCGAGGACCGAGAATATTCCGATCGCCCAGATTCAATAGCACTCCAGCTGCACGTTGTGAATTTGCGCGACTTGGCTTGAGATAATGACTGCGTAGGTGTCGGAGACGCCCATTAAGCCTTCCATCGAAGCCCCAATGGCACAGCTTGCATAGAGCCATGCCATTGCGAAGGTCGTCGTTCTGACTGACGCTCCACGGGATGATGTGTCCAGCATCGACGGCCGTGTGACCTTCCGATGTTACGATGCGCGTACCGCAGAACGCACATCGATGATCGTAGTGCAGCACGATGGCTCGGCGAAAACCTTGGTCT
>CAWHHJ010000021.1:0-98409 GCA_963829085.1 uncultured beta proteobacterium
CCAGGCTTCGGTTGCTTCGGCCAGCTTCTGGCCCAGGGCATCGCGCTTGCTCCAACGATCGATGGAAGCAATGCAGTCTGCCGACTTCACCGGCTGACCGTCGTGGAATTTAAGACCATCGCGCAACGTGAACGTATAAGTGAGCCGATCCTTCGAAAGGTCCCACTTATCTATCATCTGCGGCTTCACCTCGAACTTGTCGTCCATCGCAAACAAGGTGTCATACACCATGTAACCGTGATTACGCGTGATGTATGCGGTGGTCGCGATCGGGTCCAGGATGCGCAGATCCGCCTGCGGAATAAACTTCAGAACTTTCTGCTGAGCCGCGGCGTACCCTGCGGGCAAAGCCGACAGAATCACTGTTGCAATTACGCCGGCAATGCTACGAAGCAAGGTATTCATCGTGCCCTCCTGGTTGGATTCATACGGTTTGACGATTTACCTGCGCAGCTGTTAACTGCACGCCCGCACGGGGCGAACCCTCGAGACGTTCGGGGGCTATTGTATTACATGCTGTGCCGGGTAGCGCCTGGCGGCAGCGCATACTTCGTCGCACCGACGGAAAGCACTGTGCGCCGGCCGCTAGATGCTCCTCATCATTAGACTCGTACCTTGGACCGAGCCATCATTATCGATCGAGCGGGTAAATCGGCCGCCGTACATTGCCGTAGCGGAAGAGAGAAAAATCGGACGAGCACACGCCGGCGCTCGCACATTCGATGATGGTCGTCGCGAGTGGAGCAAATACCGGCCGGTAATACATGCGCGATTTCAGGATCAGATAGCGTTTGCGGGCAGGCTCTAGGCCAACGCACGCGAAAACGCCGATATCCCACGGCTCTTGAGTGTGCTCGGTCACGACGATCTGTGCCGGGCCGATATCCAGCAGTACGGTGCGGCCCATGTAGCACCGCGTGCCGGTATAGATCGGCCCGCTGATTGTATATTCGCCGTCACTGATCGCAAGCACGCGCCCGGATACTTTTAGCGGTGCGCGCTGCGCCATCGAGACCGCCGGCATCGACACTTTGTTGCCTAAATCGACCGTCGTTTTGTTTCCTACTCCGGCTTCGATAAGCGCCGCGACGGCCTGGGGATCGCAGACCGGTCCCACGGCGATATTGTCGATACCTTGTTTGAGACATTCGCGAAGCACATCCATGGTATCGCAGGTGCCGCCGGACATGCAGTTGTCGCCATGATCGAGCAGAAGCACGAGCCCATGTCTGATGACTTTTGCACGCGCTACCGATGCCGAGAGCGGCGTCTCGCGGAAAATGAATTCGTCGGCTCGCGATCGCAATAGTGCACTGCATTCGTCCGCCCACCGTTGCGCCTTCGCAAGTGCTTCGTTCGCCACGACGACGACACTCATGCCGGCGGCCGGAACATCAGCCAGATAAAAACCTCCGAACACCGTTGCGGCGAGCGCACCTTGCCGTTCGATGGAGCGGGCGTGCCCGACCGCATCCCGCATCGCACCGTCTATTTCAGTGTTTTGACACAAGGTCTGAGCAAGAATTCCTGGTCGCGCTATGGCGATGTGCGGACGAATCTTGCCATCGATCATTGCAAACAGCAGACGCGCAGCATGCGCGCCGGCATCGTACATGTCGACATGTGGATACGTTTTGAATCCGACGATGATGTCGGCATGACGCACCATGCGCGCGGACACATTGCCGTGCAGATCGAGCACCACCGTCAGCGGCGTGACAGGCGCAATGGCGCGAATGCGCTCGAGCAGCTCACCTTCGCCATCATCGATTCCTTCGACCACCATGGCACCGTGCAGGTCGAGCATGATGGCGTCGCAGCCTTGGCGAATCGCGTCGGTTATCGCGTCGCTCATCACTGCGAAAGCGTGGGCATCGACCGGTCCGCTTGGATTCGCCATCGCAAAGAGCGGTGTGTCAACCGCCCATCCTCGTTTTTCAGCGAGCTCGATGAACGCGCCCATCGCAGTAGCCGATCCTTTGCCGGCAACATAAGCAGCAGCTCCAAACGCCGGCCCGGCTGGATCGCCCGCGCCAAATGCACTCAGTGGCGTTGGCAACGGGGAGAAAGTATTGGTCTCGTGATTGAGGCGCGCGATGACGACTTTCATCACGTTGATTGTAACGCGAACATCCAGGCCGTCTCGTTGCCACCAGGTACATCCCATGCTCTAATTTGGACATGCCGGATTCAATTACTTTCAGCACCGTTCACAGCGCTTGCCCTCACGATTGTCCGAGCACCTGCGCGCTCGAGGTCGAGAAACTCGATAGTCATCACATCGGCAGAATCCGCGGCTCAAAGGAAAATTCGTACACCGCCGGCGTCGTCTGTTCGAAGGTGGCGCGCTACGCTGAGCGCGTGCACCATCCGGACCGTCTCACCCGGCCCTTAAGACGCAGGGGGCGCAAGGGTAGTGGCGAGTTTGAGCCGATGACGTGGGAGGCCGCGCTCGATGAAGTAGCGGAGCGTTTCATGCTGGCAGCGCAACGCGATGGCACGACAGCCGTATGGCCGCTCTTCTATGCGGGCACGATGGGGCTGGTGCAGCGCGACGGCATTGATCGCCTCCGCAACGTCATGCGTTACTCGCGTCAGCACTCGACGATCTGCAACGCGGTCGTCGATGCGGGATGGATCGCCGGCGTCGGCGCCAAGATGGGTCCTGACCCGCGCGAAATGGCCGATGCAGATCTAGTTGTCGTATGGGGCAGCAACCCCGCTTCCACCCAAGTCAACGTCATGACGCATATCGCCCGTGCACGGCGAGAGCGCGGCGCAAGACTTATCGTCGTCGATCCGTACCGAACGCCGACTGCGAAAGTCGCTGACATACATATCGCATTGCGGCCGGGAACTGACGCGGCGCTCGCGTGCGCCATGATGCATGTGATGTTTCGTGACGGCTATGCGGATCGCGATTACATGCGCACATACGCGGATGTGCCCGATGAGCTCGAACGGCATCTGCAGACGCGTACGCCACAGTGGGCCGCTGCTATCACCGGCTTGCCGGTTCCCCGGATTGAGGAGCTGGCCGCGCTTTACGGCTCGACCGCCCGCGCTTTCATACGTGTCGGTTTTGGTTTTTCGCGATCGCGCAATGGTGCTGCCAACGTACATGCGGTCGCGTGCCTGGCCACAGTCGGCGGAAAATGGCGTCATCGCGGCGGCGGTTCCTTCTATAGCAACGGCGATATCTACAAGATCGATGACTGCCTGATCAAAGCAACCGACCGCATCGACTTTTCCCTGCGCATCCTTGATATTTCGCGTGTCGGGCCGATTCTTACCGGCGACAGGAACGATCTCGGCGACGGCCCGCCGGTGACGGCGATGTTGATTCAGAACATGAACCCGGCTTCGGTTTGTCCGGAATCGACACGGGTGCGCGCGGGTTTCATGCGGGACGACCTTTTTGTGTGCGTGCACGAGCAGTTCATGACTGACACTGCGAAGCTTGCCGACATCGTTTTGCCGGCGACGACATTTCTCGAACATGACGACATTTATCGTGGCGGCGGCCATTCATTCTTGCAAGTGACGCGCAAGGTGATCGAGCCGTATGCGGAGGCGCGCGAGAACCATTACGTTATTTGCGAGCTTGCCAAGCGGCTCGGTGCACAGCACCGCGGTTTCACCATGACCGCCTGGGAGATTATCGAAGAAACGCTGAAGCGTTCCGGTTATCCAGATGCCGCGACGCTGCAGCGCGATCGTTGGATCGACCGCCAACCGAATTTTGATACGGCGCACTTCGTCAACGGCTTCCCGACGCCTGGCGGTACATTTAAATTCCGGCCGGACTGGAAAGCGCGTGGTAAACACCATGCACGTATGCCCGAGCTGCCCGACCACATGGACAGCATCGAGTTAGCGCATACGGATTGTCCGTTTCGCCTTGTGACAGCACCCGCTCGCAGTTTTTTAAACACAACGTTCAATCAGAACGTCACTTCGCGAAATCGCGAGCGTCGTCCTACCGCGCTTATCCATCCGCGCGATTGCGCGAAACTCAACGTCCAAAGCGGTGACCGCTTGGTGATCGGCAATGGACGCGGCGAAGTAGTGGTCCACGCACAGGCATTCGATGGTCTGCAGCCCGGCGTTGTAGTCGTTGAAGGCATCTGGCCCAATACTGATTTCGAGAACGGCATCGGCATTAACAGCCTGGTCGGCGCCGACCCGGTTGCACCAAACGGCGGCGCCGCGTTTCACGACAATGCAGTTTGGGTGAAGCTGGCCGCTTAATGTGCGGGCGTTTGGAGCTGTGCGTTTCGCGGAGAAGCCACACTGAAATTCGGGTGAACTGTGCCTGAAGCGAGGTTGATTAGTTCCACGCCGGAACCACCTCGCTCGTACATCGTCATGCAAACACACGGCGCACGCGGACTATCCGACGCTTGAATTAATCGAAGCCGTCTACGGGCGCGTCGCCTGCCCGCTCCCTCCTGGCCCGTATCCTGCTAATGCCCGGTGGCGCACCATCGTTTGAATCGGTCACCTATCATTCCATGTCGACAACGCGTTCATGACGTTTCTCTGGAGCAAGCTTCTCTGGTTGCTGCTTTGCGTGCCGGCGCTGGTTGGCGGCTACGTCGCGCTGCTGAATCGTAAGACGGCCGCAGTCCGGTATACGAATGTGGCACTGTTGCGCGAGGCGCTTGGCACGTCGCGTTCGATGCGGCGCCATGTGCCGCCATTGATCTATCTAGTCGCTGTAACGGCGCTCATCGTCGCCGCTGCGCGCCCGTCGGCCGACCTGACCTCACTTACCGAGCAGCGCACGGTCATTCTTGTGCTGGACGTTTCTTTAAGCATGGGCGCCAATGACGTCATGCCATCGCGGCTTGCGGCTGCACAAGCTGCTGCAAAAGGGTACATCGCGCGGCTGCCCGGTGACGTGCGTGTGGGCTTGATTGCCTTCGCGGGATCGGCGGACATCGTTCAGATCCCAACCCGCAACCGGCGCTACCTGTTCCAGGCAATCGACCACCTCGAGCTCGACTCGAATACGGCTATCGGCAGCGGCATCGTGGCCGCGCTGGTCGCCTTGTTTCCGCGTGCAGGGCTCGATGGTCCGTTTGATGTATTTGGCATGGCGGGGGCGCAGGACGGCGGGCAGCGGGTCACACGGATCGGAAGCAGCACTACCCGCCTCGGTTTCGAGTCGGCCGTCCCGGGATCCTATTCTTCAGCGGCGATCATTCTCCTGACAGATGGCAAAAGCATCATGGGCATGGCGCCGGCTGCGGCTGCGCAAATTGCTGCCAAACGAGGAGTACGCGTCTACACCATCGGCATCGGCACGATTGAGGGCACAACCGTAAACATCGAGGGTCAGCCTGTAGAAGTCAGTCTCGATGAAGCGACGCTGAAGGAAGTGGCGGGCTTAACGGCCGGTCAGTATTACTATGCCGCTAGTGCGGATGCGCTTAAAGACGTCTACGAGCATCTCACTGGAGTATCAGTACCTGAGAAGAAAAATACTGAAATAAGCGCCGTGTTTACCGCAGCGGCCATAGCGTTGACTCTGCTTGGCGCGGCACTCTCCCTAACATGGTTCAGCCGGCTGGCGTAACCGGAGTTCCTCAAAGTATGCGCTGAGCGAATGCCAGCGAAAGCAGCGCCGATAGCGCAAGCAGCGATGCACCTGCTGCGACGAACAGAACGGTGACCTCCGTATCCTGACGCTCATAAACGGATCGCGAGCTCAATGAACGGTAAATCTTTGTCAGATCGGCCGCGCTTTCCGCATGGAAATATTCGCCGCCCGTAGCCGCCGCCATGCTTTGAAGCATTTTTTCATCGAGGCGCACACGGCTGCGCCATCCTTCGAATGTAACGATTTCTCCGTCCAGGGTTCCGATTCCGACGGTGAAAATTCTGACGCCGCGCTCCGCGGCCAGGTGCAGAGCCGCTGTCACATGTGAATCGGCGGTATCTTCACCATCGCTCACTAGAACGATTGCACTTGAATTATCAGGTTGCCCCAGCGCCGCGCCCTTTTCAGAACGAAGTGCAAGCTCCGGCCGGATATCGGCACCCGCCTTAACCGTGTTCGCCGGGTCATCAATAAGTTTCTCATCTGGAAATATCGTCTTCAGCGAGGCCATGACTGCCTTGCCAAGCGCGGTACCCCGCTGCATCTCGAGATGGTCGAGCGCGCTCAATACTTCTGTCTTATCCGACGTAGGGCGTTGCAAGACTGCTGCGTTTTCCGCGAATGACACAACGCCGATCCGTGTGCCTTGCGGCTGATCGTTCACAAACGATCGGGCGGCGGCCTGTGCAGCACCGAGCCGCGTTGGTTTCACATCCGTTGCGCGCATACTGGCCGACACATCCAACGCCAGCACGACGGTCGAGAACGTGGCCGGCAGCGTTACAGTTGCGACCGGCCGCGCAATCGCGATGATCATTGCGATCAATGCAATCAACAGTAGACATGCAGGAAGACGATTCTTGACTGCATGCATGAGGGCGTCAGACGGCCGGTACCACGTCATTCCCGTATACCGCGCGGTTGCCTTCACCCGGTGTCGCAGTACATACACATAGGCTGCGCTAAGCAGAGGGACAGCGCTGAGCAGCCACAGCGCTTCAGACCACAGGAATGTCATGGTTCACGCAACGTATTGCGGTCTGCCGCGCACACCGGTTATCCGACTGCGGCGCTTGCGGGAATCCACGAACCTGAGGACGCTCGTCGATACGTCGCTGGCCGTGGACAGCTCGAGTATGTCAGCACCCGCGCGCCGAAACGAGGTATGCAGTTCCGCTTTGCGCCGCTGCACGATAGCCGAAAAGCGTGCACGAAAACTCTCGTCACGCGTATCCACGAAGAGCGACTCACCCGTTTCCATGTCCCGCAGCGTCGCAAGTCCGATCTCGGGCAATTCGATTTCAGCGGGATCGGACAATGTTACCGCTACTGTTTCATGACGCTGCGCGAGTCGGGCGAACAAGTCCGTCCACCCCGTTGCGCTAATGAAATCAGAAACGACAAACACGACCGATCGCCGGCGCAACACGGGCAGCGCAGCGCCGAAGAAGTCGCGCAGATTTGTCGGTGCTGGATTTGGGCTGACCGACCGTGCGAGGATTTGCTCGAGCAAGAAACGAACATGCGCCCGCCCGGTTCGAGGCGGCATGACGGCTTCAAGAGAGTCGCCATAGATAAGTGCGCCGATGCGATTGCCGCCGCGTGCCAGCAATCCCGCGATTGCTGCGACAAACTGGATAGCAGTCGTGCGCTTCGTTACATGGCGTGATCCGAATTCGGACGATGCGCTCAGATCCAGCAGGAACCACGCCGTCAGGACGCGCTCCGCTATGTGTTGTTGGACATGCGGGATCTGCAGCCGTGCGGTCGCGTTCCAGTCCATGTGGCGCGTGTCATCATCGACGTTGTATTCGCGCAGCGCCGCCAACTCGACACCGGGTCCGTAAAACAGATTGCGGCAGTCGCCCGCTAGTAAACCGTCCAGCCTGCGAATCACGGTCCATTCGGTATGACGAAGCAGCGCTTCAGCTTCTGATAACCGATGAGACACGGCTGTTCAGCACATTCTTAGGCATTGGAATCATCTCGAGGAGTCTCGCGATCAGATCGTCAGCTGTGACGTTTTCCGCCTGCGCATCATAGCTGATTACCAACCGGTGCCGCAGCACATCCGGTGCGACATCCACAACATCGTCACGAACGACATAATCCCTGCCGCGCAAACACGCCAGCGCGCGTGCGCTCTCGATGAGATGAACAGATGCGCGTGGACTCGCGCCGCACGAGAGATACTGCGAGATATCGCTGACTGCTGACTCTTTCGGCGCTCGCGTCGCCGCGGTCAGCCGCACGGCATACTGCATCAATGAGGGGTCGACATAGAGGGCACGGCAAGTCTGTTGGAGCGCGGCAAGCTGATCTGTCGTCGCAACTTGAGCGACAGTCTTTGCCATGCCGGTGACGCGTTCAACGATAACGAATTCCTCTTCTTCGCTCGGATACCCGACGATGACTTTCATCATGAACCGGTCGATCTGAGCCTCGGGCAGCGCATACGTGCCTTCGCTCTCGATCGGATTCTGCGTAGCCATCACGAGAAACGGCGCGGGAAGCATGTGCGATTCGCCGGCGATTGTCACCTGGCGCTCCTGCATGACTTCGAGCAGCGCACTCTGCACCTTCGCGGGGGCACGGTTGATTTCATCCGCGAGCAAAAGGTTCGCAAATACCGGCCCGAGTGATGTTGTGAAATCGCATGTCTTGGCGTTGTATATGCGGTTGCCGATGAGATCGGACGGCACCAGATCCGGCGTAAATTGAATGCGCCGGAAGCTTCCGCGAATGGTTTGCGCGAGCGTTTTGACAGTGAGCGTCTTCGCGAGGCCAGGGACGCCTTCGACCAGCAAATGACCCTGCGCAAGAATTGCAACAAGCATGCGCTCGAGGAAGTGATCCTGACCGACGACCACTTTCTTGACCTCGTAAAGGATGCGCTCCATAAGCGCAGTGGTATCGCGGCGGTTTGACTCTATGGAATCCAATCCAGACCTCGTTGTATCAAAACGGCGGCAGACCGATCACCGTTGCCGCACTTTCTATGGGGACTGCGAATCCGATGCCGACGGAGCCCGCGGTTCTTCCGGGGCTGATGATCGCAGTGACGATGCCAACCACTTCACCGCGCGCTGTCGCCAACGGGCCACCGGAGTTACCGGGGTTTGCAGCAGCGTCGAACTGAATCAGATTTGTAAGCATGTGCTTGCCATCCGGCGCGAGATATTCGCGATGGACGCCGGAGATGACGCCGGACGAGAGCGAGGGACCAATGCCGAATGGAAAGCCCACAGCAACCGCCTCGTCGCCCGCATGCAGGTCCGCGGAAGAATGCAGGATTGCCGGCACGACCTTATGCGGTGTGTTCGCCGCCCTGATCACTGCCAGATCGTGCTCGGGTTTGGTGCTGAGCACTTTCGCTTCCGACTCCGAACCGTCAGGGAATACCACTCTAAGTTGCTTGCTTGCAGCAACCACATGGAAGTTAGTCAGTATGGTTCCATCCTGCAGGATGATTACGCCCGTGCCGACATCCCATGCCGCTCTTTTTTGCGTGTCGGCGCCACCGCTCGCTGCTCGGATGCGCACGACCGAATCTTTCACCGTGTCGTAGGCGCGTGCAGCATTGGAAGGAATAACCGTGCTGCTTAAAGCACGCGTCACCGATGCGTCGATATCGCGCTGCGTTAGCGGCCGTGACGCAGGGGCTGTTGCTGTATGGATATAGAAGAGGATCGCCGCAAGCATCGCGCCGAGCAACACATACAGAGATGGCCGATAACGCGGCGCAATCGTCAGCAACGAAATGCGGGGGTGCTTATCTGCAGATGGACCGATCGGTGCTGATGCGCCGCGAGAGCGCGGTGTCCACACAGTTCGCGCGTCACGGACTGAAGTGAAACCATCGATGGACGCTATACGATTCATGGTGCTGCTTACAGCAACTGCCATGCCAGCGAAAGGATGCGCTCGGAAACGTCAGAGCGGGGAATTAACTATCGATACCCTCGCGGTGTAGCGTATGCGGGCATCAAGTTGCTATGCGGTTGTGACTGTGCGTTGCTTGAGCGGTCCGCAATTCTTGTTACGAACAATTCGATTGCGCGCAAGAATTGGGCGCGTGCACACATAAAGGGCACTGCACAGCGTCAAGAGATCAGATCAGTTTCAGCTTTTCCTGCAGACGAATGTCGAATCGCGCCAGGTCGATAATGATGCGCTCATGTATGCCGCCACCGATGCGTTCTTTCTGATCTTCGGCGTGCACGCTGAACGTAAGCGTCCGTTTGTCGACGCGGGTGAGTTCGGCATGAGCTTTCACACGCATTCCTACCGGTGTCGCTGCGGTGTGCGTAATGTCGAGATGCGTGCCGACTGTCTGGTGTCCCGGCGGCAGCAGGCCCTCGACGGCTTGCAGCGCAGCTGCCTCCATGAGATTAACCATGACGGGCGTTGCGAGGACGTGCACACGGCCGCTGCCGACGTGCGGCGCAGTGTGCTGCTCGCCGACGATAATTTCGACGCTCCCGTGAAGTCCCGCCTCGAGTTTTTTTATGCTGTTCATGGCAGTTTATAGCCAGTGGCTAGCAGCTAACACAATGGCTCGAATATGGAAGATTGCAAACGGTGAGATCGATTGTTTGCAGCGTAACGTCACGATAGCATTCTGTTCCACCTTTTGCATAAGGAACCGTTCGCATGTTTGAAGTTGTGCGTGCCGCGCTCACGGCTTTGTTGATGTGCACGATGTGTGCGCCTCACGGTCAGGCACAGACTTTCCCGTCCAAGCCGATCCGCTTTGTGCTGGGATTTCCACCGGGCGGCTCGAACGACCTCATTGCGCGCCTGATTTCGCCGCGTCTCTCCAATTCACTTGGGCAGCAGGTGATCGTCGACAATCGCCCGGGCGCCGACGGCCTTATCGCCCGCGACATGGTCGCGAAGTCAACACCCGATGGCTATACCATCACGCTCACGTCCCTGACCGCACTCGTATTGAGTCCGCTACTGCGCAACCTGCCTTACGACCCGCTCAAAGAATTCGTCCCGATTGCACGCCTTGCGCAGGTTCAGAATATATTGATTGCGCATCCCACAGTGCCCGCACGCACGCTCAAAGAGTTCATCGCTCTTGCAAAAGCGCGACCCGGCAAACTCAACTACGCAAGCTCCGGCGATGGCGGAACCGGGCATTTTGCTGGAGAACTGCTCAAAAGCATGACAGGAATCGACATCGTCCACATCCCGTACAAGGGCGGTGGACTTGCAATCAATGATCTGCTGGCGGGACACGTCGAGACATTCATGGCAGTCATCTCGACGGCGGTCCCACATGTGCAGGCTGGCAAAGCCAAAGCGTACGGCGTAACCGGCGGCAAGCGAACCGCTGCCCTGCCTGACGTGCCAACTATCGCCGAGGCGGGCGTGCCGGGTTACGAAGCGACGAACTGGTACGGCATCGTTGCACCGGCCCATACTGCGCAGCCCGTCGTGCGCCGGTTGAATGCCGAAATCGTTGCTGCAATGAACGACGGGGAGGTGCGGCAATTTCTCGGCAGCCGCGGCGTAGATGTCTTTACCTCAACGCCCGAAGAGTTTTCCGCTTACCTGAAGAGTGAAGCCGTTAAGTGGACGGCGATACTCAGATCACTCGCCGTCAAACCGGTCCTATAGGCCAGCGACCATAAGCAGATAGACCGGACGCCGGCGTTCGCGATGCGTCGTTTTGGTTATTGCAATTTCCGAGCACACGTTGGCACTGGTATCACTGCGGCACCCCGTTATCAGCAAGATCCCAGAAGAGTCCTGTCATCATCTGCAAGCCTTCGCGCACGATCGGCGCCAGGACATGTTCGTCGGGCGCATGCTGAGAACATCCCGCATATGAATGCGGCACCCAGATCGTCGGCAAACCCAGCGTGTCCGCGAAACATTCGTTCGGCAGCGAACCACCGATGTTCGGCAGGATCGCCGGCCTCGCGCCGGTCGTGCGGGTGATCGACTCTGCCGCCCAGCGCACCCATGGATGATCAGGGTCCAGACGCGTTGCGTGAAAGAATCCTTTCTTGGCTTGGGCGACTTTCACAGTTTGGAATCCATGCGCATCGAGATGACGCTGCAATATGGCAACGAAATTTTCCGGCTTTGCTCCGGCCACGAAACGGATCTGACAGTGCGCCGTCGCGCGGCCGGGGATGGCATTGACTGGATTCTCCGGGTTGCCCGTCCTGAATGCGAGCACCTCAAAGGTATGCCACGCGTAGACTTTCTGCGCTCGCGAAAAACCCGGTTCGCCCCACCAGTCGTCGACTGCGGGCTCGTCTTCGCCGGGCTCGACCTCGCAGTCAGCGAGCGCGTTCAGCACGGATTCCGGTATACGCTCGGGCAACAACTCGCGCACGAGCACTTTGCCGTCGCGTGTCACGATGCTCGCGAGCGCATGCGCGAGAACAATGCCGGGATTCGCGAGCAGGCCGCCCCAGTTTCCGGAATGGTGGGCGCCTTCACGCAAATCGACCGTGAAGTCCATATTGATTGCGCCACGCGAGCCCAGATAGATCGTCGGCCGCTGCGCCGACAATCGCGGTCCATCGGACGCAATGAGGACATCCGCTTTTAATCGCTCACTTTCGCGCGCACACAGTTGCTGCAACCCGGGCGAGCCGACTTCCTCACCCGTCTCGATAACAAACTTCGAGTTGAAGCCGAGCTTGCCGCGCTCTTCAATGACCGTCGCGAGCGCAGCCATATTGATGGAATGCTGTGCCTTGTTGTCTGCGGCGCCGCGTCCGTAATAACGGCTGCCCTCCTGTTTCAAAGTCCACGGCGACAAGCCTTCACGCCATTGTTCCGCCAATCCGCGTATGACGTCGCCGTGTCCATACGAAAGCACTGTCGGCAGTTCGGGGGCTTCGATCCGCTCGGCGAACAGAAATGGGCCAGCACCGATGACGGGATTGTCGATGATCTCGACCGTGAAGCCGATGCGCTCGAACGCCGGACGAAGTTCGAGCTCCAGGTATTCTGTGAGATGCGGATGCGATTCCGGAACCTGGCTTTCCGTGCGGAACGCGATGCGGCGGGCGAGATCTGCCATGAATGCGCCTTCATCGAAATGCCGCGTCGCGCGCGAGATTGCGGATTCACGCGTCACGGTTAGTCATTCCTTGCATTGCGGAAAAAGGTCGTCGACGAGCCGCATGCTCGCGACCCAGTCACGGCTTTGGGTCGTGTACTGTCCCATGCGTCCGAATTTTTTAACGCGCTCTTCGCACACGTGCGGCGGCGGCGTGATCACCGGTGTGCCACCGGCCAGCGCACCAATCTGCGCGCGGCAGGCAAGCTCGAAGAAATGATGAAAGATATACGCTTCCGGCAGGGAAGTACCCGCCACCAGCGCGCCATGATTCTCGAGAATCATGACCCATTTGTCACCAAGCGATTGCGCAAGCAACCGGGTGCCTTCGGGCGTCGTGTCATCGACTTCGTTCGGATAATACGCAATACGATTATAGAAGCGCATCGCCTGCTGAGTGATTGGCAGCAAGCCACATTTTTGTGCGGAGACGGCGAGATTGGCCGGTGAGTGCGTGTGAACCGCCGCCATAATATCCGGCCGTGCCTTCATTACTGCAGCGTGGACGTTATAGGCGGCGGGACTCGCCGCATACTCGGACTCCATGACTTTGTTGCCGTCGACATGGTCCTTGACGAGATTGGATGCGGTGACTTGCTCCATGAAAACATTATCGGCCTTGACGAGAAAGTGGCTCGCCTCGCCTGGGACGCGCGCCGAGATGTGGTTGTACGTCATGTCGACGAAAACGAAATGTGCGACGAGACGATGCGCTGCGGCGAGCTCACAGCGGAGCTGCCACTCGGCGTCGGTCACGCGTTCACGAACTAATGAAGGTTTTTTCAGGAGTGTTGGCTTCATCGCGCCTCCGCGCTAATCTTCGCCGTTACTCTAACATGCAGCCTCTACGTGATGGCGGCCGACGATATGATCCAGCGTGGCGTCCGGGCGCTTATTGGAGCATCACCGCAGTCAACCAAGATGCGATTGAGACATTGTATAGGCGCACTCGTAATCGGCCTCGCCGCATGCCTTGCGAGTGCGCAACAGTATCCGCTTCGACCGGTCAAGATCATCGTGCCGAATGCGCCGGCCGGCGTTGCGGATTTCAGCGCCCGTCTGGTCGCCGCAAAACTGTCAGAGGCGCTCGGGCAGCAATTCATCGTCGATAACCGGATTGGCGCCGGCGGCACTCTCGGCACGGCCGCGGCCGCGAGATCATCAGCAGACGGTTACACGGTCATCGTTGTATTCGACAGCCATGCAACGAATCCGAGCCTCTTCCGAAATCTCGAATATGACACGCTGCGCGACTTTGCGCCCGTGTCTCTGCTCGCGCGCGGGCCGATGCTTTTCGTGACACATCCGGCGCTTCCGGCAGTGAAAACGGTCCGCGACTTCGAACGTCTCGCAAAATCGCGGCCGGGTGCGCTTAACTTCGCGACAGTCGGCCCGGGATCGCCGGCGCGTTTGATGATGGAATTGCTCAAGCTTGAAGCACGCATTGACGTCACGATGGTGCCGTACAAAGGTGCGAACCTCGCGCTCACTGATCTGATGTCCGGACAAGTCGATGCAATGTTCGCTGCGTTTTCGAGCGCGGGTGGATTTGTGAAGTCCGGGCGTTTGCGCGCACTTGCAGTTACTTCCGACCAGCGAAGTGCATTTGCGCCGGGACTGCCTGCGATGGCCGAAACATATCCGGGTTTTCGCACCGAGGTGTGGTCGGGAATGCTCGCACCCGCAAAGACGCCGCCGGAAATTATCGCCCGTCTCTCGAGCGAACTAAGCAAAATCCTCGGACAAGCAGACATGAAAGCGCGCTTCGCCGAGTTCGGTCTCGAAACGGTGGGAAGCACACCTGCACAGTTGGATCATTGGATCCGCACTGAGATCGACCGTTGGAACAAGGTCATCCGTACACAAAATATTACGCTCGAGTAAGCGGTCTCGCACTCTCATTTCTTCATGTATTTCTGCACGCGCCAGTTGAGGGTGTCGGCGACATAGAGATCGTCTCTTTTGCCGAGCGCAATAAAGTGCGCCTCGCCAAACTGTCCGAGGCCCTTTCCCGGCTTACCGGTCATACCAAGAATTTTGCCCGCCGCATCGAGCTTGATGATCTGCCCGGTATGTCCATTCGCAAGATATACGTTGCCATCGCGATTGATATGCAAACCGCATGGCGTGCCGAAATACACACGCTCTTCGAGGAATGTACCATCCATGTCGAAGATCTGAATCCGCTTGTTGCCACGATCAGCGACGTGCAAACGTCCTCGGGAGTCGACTGCGATGGAATGGGGAACATTGAATTGGCCGGGCGCTGCGCCCTTGCCACCCCACGTCTTGATGAAATTTCCTTCCTTGTCGAACTTGAGCACGCGCGAATCGCCCTTGCCATGCCCCTGTGTGACGAAGATTTCACCCGCTGGACCGATCGCAACATCATTCGGCTCGTTGAACAAGCGCAGAAATCCGGCTTCATGCCACTCGCCCGGCGAGCCTTTGACGCCAAGCACAAGCAGGATGCGGCCCTGCGGATTGAATTTGATGACGACATGTGCGCCGCCGTCCGTGGCCCAGATATTATCTTCGCGCGTCGATGCGCAACCCATGCGGCCGATCGAATAGCCCTTCGCCCAGCGAACGGACGAAACGGCCGCCCGGCTCGAACTCCATAATCGGATGCGGACCGCGATTGAGCACGAACACATTGCCTTTCGAGCTGATGGCCACGCCGGACACGGCGCCGAAGTTATATCCAGCCGGCAGAGCGAAGGACTCAGTGACAGCGGCGTAATCGAGATCGGGTGCGTCAGCGGGCTGCGCAAACGCATCGACGTTAATAAGCAGGCATAGCAATAGAACCGCAAACAAACGCATCAGATTTCTCCCCTGGTAGCACACACGCAGTGACCAACGCGATTCTTGATTATGATAGCGGCGTTCGACTTGCACTGTTCGAATCACATGCAGTCGATGTCAGCCATTTGCATATCGCGAATGTAGCTTCGTTAATAGCGACGAACGATAGGTGACGCAGCGCAGCATCCACGTGTGTATTGCGACGCTCACCATGCTATGTTAAAAGAATAGTTGAAACAGATCTCGCATGAACCGAAGCTGGGGAGAAAAATATGAAGATGCGTTCGTTTGCTGTCGTCGCCGCAGCGGCACTGTCCTTGCAAGCCGGGTCTGCAATCGGGCAGGACAAAACACTCGATTATGGATTTTTTACGAGCCGGGTCGAGCCCATCTTCCTAAAAAAGAGGGACACTCACGCGCGCTGCTACACCTGCCATTCGGAAAGCAATAACGCATTCCGCCTGGAGAAGCTCTCGCCGGGAAGTAACTTCTGGTCGGATGAACAATCACGGAAGAACTTCCAGTCGGCTTCCAGCCTTGCGGTGCCGGGCGATCGGGACAAAAGCCGGCTGCTGTTGCAGCCGCTTGCGCCGCAAGCCGGCGGTAATCCTTACCATTCCGGCGGCCGTCAGTTCGCCAACAGGGATGACCCCGACTGGAAAGTCCTCGCGCAGTGGGTTGATGGAGCGAAGGCGCCTGCCAAGAAGTAGTCAGGTATAGCCGACGTTAGCGGGGCACAAACGAAAACGGCGGTGTCCGCAAGGACACCGCCGTTTCGTTTGCTAACGTCGTCTACCGCATAACGAGCGTGTTCATCCGCTTCGGCACTTCGCCGACTGGAATAGTTGCGACGACTTTCATGGTCTTCATATCAATCGCGCTGACAGAGTTGAATGTCGAGTTGCCTACGTAAATGGTGTTGCTGCCGTTTGGCCCGAAGGTAAGCCAGTCGGGGATTGCTCCAATGGCCGGTTTGCCGTTGAGCTTCAAGTCGGGCAACGCAGCGTATCCCATCGGCTTCAGGTCGGGCAGCGAGTATGCAAACACCGCGTTCGCAACATGACTGTTGGCCCACAGGCTCTTACCGTCGGGAGCAATGCCGATGCCATGTGACGGCACGCCTGCACCGACGCGTCCTTCAATCGTGCCATAACCATTCGGCTGATCAGGGAACGTAATTCTCGCGACTTCTTTTTTGGACGGAAAATCCACGACCGCGAATCCATTAAGACCCGAGAGCTGCACGAACACACGGCTCGTCGAGCCGTCCGCGGCTTTCTCGATTGCCATGGGGCGCACGCCGCCATCGAACTTGATCTCCCAAGCCGTGGTCTCGGTCTGCAAATCGACAACGTTCATGAACTTGCCGCGCACCGAACCCGAGACCGCGTATTTTCCGTCGGGCGTTACGTACGTATTGTGCATACGGCTGTTCATGGGAATGCTCTTGCTGACCTTCTGAGCAGCGGTGTCGACGATGTCGATTGCGGCAGGTTCGGTAATCGCCACCACGACGCGCTTACCATCGTTGGTCACCGCGATGTTGTTCGGCCGCCCGCTCAACGGTATGTGCTTGGTGATCTTGCCGGACTTCTGGTCGACCACCTCGAGCGTGCTTTCGGACTCATTGCTGATATAAACGGTTTTGCCGTCGGGCGAAAAGCCGACGCCGTGCGAGGCCTCGATGCCTTTGATGACCTGCACGACTTTGTTCGTGGCCGGATCGATCACGTGTATGTTATCGCCCGCGCTGTTCGTGACGTAAACGCGCGTCGTCTCGGCGGATGCCGGCAGCGCGGCAAGTGCGAGTGCGAGAAGCGAGTATTTGAGACAGCTGCTGTTATTGATTGATTTCAAGATCGACTCCTCCTTTATGACCAAAGAGCAGTCTAAGCGCATAGGCAGGCGAAGGCAATGCGCGGTTGCGAAACCGCGCCGCACGCAGCGCAGCAAAGGACGCTGTTAGTCGGGCCCGGTTCCCGACAGCATATCGACCCCGTAGTCGCGCTTGATTTTCTCGGCCGTAATTTTGCCGTCCAGGTAATCGTTCAGCAGCGCGTCCCGCTGCCGTTCGGCCGGTTCGCCGAAGCCGCCGCCGCCCGGCGTCATGATGCACAGATGCTGACCGCGCTTGATCTGACCGCTGAACTTGCTTGCTATCTTTTTGCGGCTGCCGCCATCTTCTTCGAGAAAGAATGTGCTGAAGCTGCCGTTGCCGCCGTTATAGAGACCGCGCGGCGCGAAGGCTGCGCGATCGCCCCGGACGTTGACAGTCGCGCGTTCGGCAAGCATTTCGTACTCGCGAAGTATGCCAAGACCGCCGCGGAATTTTCCGCTGCCGCCGGAGTCCGGCACAAGCTCGTACCGCGAAACGCGCACCGGATAATCCATCTCAATCGACTCAACGGGAATATTCATCGCGTTCGAGGTGCCCGTGCTTACGGCGTCCGCTCCGTCGGTCGTCTGGCTGCCGCCCATACCGCCGTTGTAGCTTTCGTAGAAGACAAAGTTTTTACCGGTGCGCGGGTCGACGCCGCCAAAGGAAACGCCCACGGGTACGCCGCAGCATTGAGCGCCCACGCGCGCGGGCACGGCCAGTGCCAATGCGCCCATCACAGTGTCGGCGATGCGGTTCACGGTCACTGAACGCGCGTTGACCGGTGCCGGATGGCGAGGATTGAGGAGCGTTCCTTCGGGCGCATACACGTCTACCACGCGGGTCAACCCGTCGTTGAAAGGAATATCGTCAGGCAGCACGCAGCGCACGCAATAAAAGACGGTCGTCCAGGCCTTTGACAGCGGTGAATTGAGCGGCCCGCGCACTTGCGGGTCGGAGCCCGTGAAATCGAATCTGAAGCTGTCATCCAGAACCTCGAGACGAACATGAATCTTGATCGGCTTGGTCAGGTCGACGCCGTCATGGTCCATGTAATCGGTGAACTCGAAAACGCCGTTTGGTATTTCTCGTATCGCTTCGCGCGCTTTCTTCTCGGCATATTCGATCAGTAATTCCATTGCCCGGCTCACACCGTCATAGCCATAGCGCTCGAGTAGATCGGCAAGGCGCTGCTCGCCTTTGAGCAAGGCCCCCTCCTGCGCGCGCAAATCGCCCATGAAAATCTCGGGGCCGCGCACGTTCGCGCGAATCATGTCGATCAGCGTCTTGTTTTCACGTCCCGCGTCAAATAGCTTGACCGGTGGAAGCACGAGTCCTTCCTGATACAACTCGGTGGCAGTCATGGGATTACTGCCGGGAACCATACCGCCAACGTCCGTGTAATGGATAATGCAGCCGGCAAACACGATAAGCCGCTGCTCGTGAAAGATCGGCCGGAATACGGCGATGTCCGGCAAATGGCTGCCGCCGCGGTACGGGTCGTTGTTCATATAAACGTCGCCCGGCCGCATGGTGTCAGCGGGGAACTCTTTCAGCACTTCCTGGAGCATGAATCGCATCGAACCGAGATGCCCGGGCACGACGACCGGCTGCGCAACGATGCGTCCTGCGGCGGTAAAGATCGCACACGAAGCATCTTGCGCTTCCTTGACTACCTGTGAGTATGCCGATCGCAGCAGCGTCAGCTGAATCTCTTCAGTGATTGCGTTCAGCGCATTAGAAAGTATCTCGAGACGAAATGCATCGAGCGTGGTATGACGGGGCGCGTTCATGATCGTTTACCTTTCATGCGTGATCATCAGATTGCCGACGGCGTCGCAATTCACTTCCCAATCCGGCGGCACGACAGTCGTCGAGTCGACCGCTTCGATGAGGGCCGGACCCGTAAATCGATCCCCGGCGAGCAACAACGCGCGGTCGTAGCAGGGACATTCAAGCATTCCGCGGTCGCGGAAATATACTTTCTGTGCGGGTCGGCGCGCCTTGCTCGCCGTTGTATCGCCCCTCTCGAGAGGTTTGTTTTCAAGCCGTCGCGTATTACCCACGGCGGTCACCGCCAATGTGACGAACTGAATGACTCCTGCAGTATCGCGACGCCCATACATGCGCTCGTGCAACTGGTGAAAATCTTCCGCGATAATGGCCTGGTCAGCGGCCGTCAGGGCGCGATCGGGTAGCCGCATGTTGATCTCGTATGCCTGCCGCCGGTAACGCATATCCGCCGAGCGCTGGAATGTGATGGTGCTGTCGGCGAGGCCATACAACCGCAAAGCGTCCCTGCCGCGTTGCTCGAGTGCGGCAAATACCCGCTCGACATCGTCGATGTTGCCGCCTAGCACTGCTTCGACGTGAGTCTGGCGGAAGTCGTAGCGTATGTCCGCAACGAGCAAACCTTGCGCTGAAAGCAGGCCCGGGGCGGGCGGAATGATTACCTCACGCACGCCGAGATCGCTGGCGAGCTCGATGCCGTGTACCGGCCCATTGCCGCCGAAAGCGACCAGCGAAAAATCGGCCGGATCACAGCCCTTCTCCACCGTCACAATTCGCAGCATCTTGAGCATGTTGGCATTCGCCACTTCCACCACCGCCGCACATGCTTCTTCAACAGTGATGTTCAGCGGCTTTGCCAGTTGATCCTGCACAATACCGCGCGCTTTTTCAAGATCGAGGCGCATTTCACCGCCCAGAAAATACTCGGCTGGAATGCGCCCTAACAGGAAATTAGCATCAGAAACCGTGACACGATCTCCGCCCAAGCCATATGCGATCGGACCTGGATCAGCGCCTGCGCTGTGCGGGCCGACCTTTAATACGCCGCCGCTGTCCAGCCATGCGATCGATCCGCCGCCCGCACCGACTTCGGCCAGATCGACAGTGGCTGCGCCGACAAAGTATCCGCCGCCTTGCAAGATGCGCGAGATGTTGATGCCGGCACCGAGCTCCTGTCCGGGTGACTGACGCACTTCGCCATTCTCTATCAGTCCCGCCTTGGCCGTGGTGCCACCCATGTCAAAAGAGATGAGATTTTTGCGTCCGGCAAGTTGACCGAAATGCGCAGCAGCGATGACGCCCGCCGCGGGGCCGGACTCGACGATACGGCACGGCATCTTCGTCGCTTGACCCCATGCGATGATGCCGCCATTTGATTGCAGCATATGCAGCGGCACTTTTATGCCTTCGCGTTCGAGCGCGCCGCTCATGCGCTCGAGGTAAGTGGATACAGTCGGGCCCAGGTAAGCATTGACGACTGTCGTGCTGGTCCGCTCATATTCGCGATATTGCGGATATATCTCGCTCGACAGCGTAATGAAGCACCCGGGCAGCATCTCCGTCGCTATTTCGCCGGCGCGCTTTTCATGAATGGCGTTCTTGAACGAAAACAGAAAGCAGATGCCGAGCGCTTCTATCTTGTGCGCCGCTAATGCGGTCAATGCTTCTCTGAGAGCCGCTTCATCGAGCGCTTGCACGATTGTGCCGTCGCTACCAATGCGCTCGGGAACACCGAATGAAAGCCGGCGCGGAACGAGCGGCGGCGTTTTTTGATAATCCTGCTCGAACAGACGGTACCGCTTATGGCGCTGAATCTCGAGCAGATCACGAAATCCTGCAGTCACCAGCAGGCCGGTGCGGGCACCCGCTGCCTGCAACACGGTGTTTGAAGCGACGGTACCTGCGTGCGTAAACTGGCTGACCCGCGCAAGTTCAAGCTTAAGCTCATCACGCGCCTTGCGCACGCCGTTCAATACTGCGCCCGACGGATCGCGCGGTGTCGAAGTCACTTTCAGCGTTTGTATTTCGCCGGTGTGCTCATTCAATATGACCAGGTCGGTAAACGTGCCGCCGATGTCCACGGCAATGCGCAAGCGTTGTTCCGGTCATTCGCGATTCCAGGCTGAGACGTTTCTAAGGCGACGCGTGGGCGGCGGTGCTTTCATTGGCAACGCACGCGAAGATAGTTGCATGGCGTTCAAATACCGCTGATAACTCAATTGCTCTATACGCTGCACTCGGCCAATGGGACAGGCGGCTAAGGGTTACGAATCGAGCAAGTTATATTCTTGCGCAAACCACGATAGACTACATTGTAGCCGTAAGCATGCACGGTACCGAATCCATCAAGTGAGTGTACAGTGCGAGGAGAAATGAATGCCGAGAATAACGGCGACGGTCGTGTTGGCCTGCGCGTTGCAATGCCCGCTTGCTGTGACAGCGCAGGAATGGCCCGCCAAACCGCTGCGATTCATCGTCCCGTTTGCAGCCGGCGGCTCAACTGACCTCGTCGCTCGAGTACTCGGTGACCGATTGTCGACTACGCTCGGCCAGCAGATCATCATTGACAATCGGGCCGGCGGAAATGGTGTGCTCGGGACTGCGCTCGCTGCAAAGTCATCAGCGGACGGGTACAACTACCTCATCGTTTTCGACAGCCACGCGACCAATCCGAGTCTGCAGAAACATCTGCCTTACGACACAGTGAAAGATTTTGCGCCGATCTCATTGCTTGCGACGTCGCCGATGGCGCTTGTCGTCAACGCAACGAGTTCCTATCGGAATTTGAGTGATCTCATTGCCGCCGCGAAGGCGAGGCCAGGTGAACTGATTCTAGGGTCGGGCGGTGTCGGCAGCCGCGGCCATCTTGCAGTGGCGTCGCTCGAACGGCGTGCGGGCTTCAAAATCACGCAAGTGCCCTATCGCGGGACATCGCTGATTACGACGGATCTGATCGCAAAACAGATCACGATGCAGATGGGCACAGTGTTTTTTGTTGCGCCCTACGTGAAATCACAGCGCCTGCGCGCGCTCGCCGTGACCGTAGGTACGCGCGTCGAGCAGTTGCCCGACGTGCCGACCGTCGCGGAGCAGGGCTACCCCGGCTATGACGTCATCTCATGGTGGGGAATCCTGGCACCGTCGGGCGTACCTAAACCTGTCATGCAGCGGATGAACGCTGAGCTTGCGACGATCTTTAGAAGCGCGGCGATGAAGGAACGCCTGGCGCAGCTTGGTCTCGACGCGCGCGCGTCGTCGGCTGGCGAATTCAAAACATTCATCGCCAATGAGATGCAGTTCTGGGGCACGATCGTGCGTGAAAGTAATATCAGTGCCGGTGAATGATGTTTCAGCGTAGAGGCGTTTGCCGGGCTGCGTGCAAGGCGCAACGGAGATGGCTCGCTTTAATCGTATGCTTCGGTGTCACTCACAGTGCCTGCGGGCAGAACTGGCCGCAACGGCCGGTGCGCCTGATTACTGCATTTGCCGCCGGAGGCTCGTCCGACCAGATCGCGCGCATCGTCGCGGAGCGGCTGACGGCAGCGCTGGGGCAACAGTTCATCATCGACAATCGCACCGGTGGAAACGGGGTTGCCGGCACGGCACTAGCCGCGAATGCGCCGGCCGATGGCTACAACTACCTCGTCGTTTTCGATTCACATGCGACGAATCCGAGCCTGCAGAGGAATATTCCGTACGATACGGTCAAAGCTGTTCACACCAGTCATGCTCATTGCGACTTCGCCTTATGGTCTCGTCGTGCAGCCGTCGTCGCCTTATAGATCGCTTACTGAGCTGATCGCAGCAGCAAAGGCCAGACCCGGCGAGCTCACACTGGGGTCTAGCGGCGTCGGCAGCCGTGGGCACCTTGCAATGGCGCTGCTCGAACAGCGCGCCGGTTTCAAAATTACACAGGTTCCCTACCGCGGCCCTGCGCAGGCCATTACGGACGTGATCGGCGGGCAGATCACGATGCAAATGGGAACGTTTCTATTTGTGTCGCCGTTTATCAAATCGCAGCGTGTCCGCGGTCTCGCGGTGACATCGTCGGCGCGCATGTCGCAATTACCTGAGATCCCGACCGTCGCAGAACAGGGCTTCGCCGGATACGAAGTGCACTCGTGGTGGGGGCTGGTGGCCCCTGCCGGCGTCCCGCAATCAATATTGCGGCAACTTCAGACCGCGCTCCGCGTCGTTGTGACTGCACCGGAAACCCGGGAGCGGCTCGAACAACTCGGCGCGACGGTGCGCGCGTCAACGCCCGATGAGTTTGCGCGCTATATCAGCCGCGAAATGGCGCTATGGGGTAAGGTGGTCCGCGATAGCAAAATTTCAGCAACCGAATAGTTTCTCCAGGCGAGCGACGCTGGCTCATGCGCCGAGCTGCATCGCCGCGCGTGTGCCCGACGGTAATTCGGGCGGTGTTTCGGTCGCGGGAAAATTGAATTCCAGCTTGGTACCAACCGGGTCGTGCAGAAAGACCTGGTAGCCTGCGTTCGGAATGTTCTGCTCTTCGAAATACACATCAAGCTTCTTGAGGCGCGCGCGAAACTCGATCGCCCCGATTGCCCGGAACGCCATGTGGTCGACGCTGCCATTATGCGTATCCTGCACGATCGAGCCTTTCGGGAATCGACCGCTCACATGAACGATCGGATCAGCGCCGTCATATAGCCATAGTCCGGGAAACGGGAACGGCGGGCGCTTTCCTGCCTTGAGCCCAGAGTACTTCACCATAGAACTTCTCGATCGCGGGCAGATCGGTTTCTGCGCAGCGGATGTTGAGATGCTGAAAGCCGGCGATGGCCATAGAACTCTCCTCGGGTCGTGAAGAGATAATCTTACCCGATTCGACCGCATGCACGAATCTGCGCGCATGGCATCGCTTTCAGGTCTACATACGGCCAGACCTCGTCATTCCGCTCTGACCTGCGCCTGCTTTGCAACTTTCGACCAGCGTTGTAACTCACGCCCCAATAGCGCAACGGAGTCTTCTGTCGATAAGCCGATCGGGTCCGCGCCCAGATTTTTGAAGCGCGTGCGCAAATCAGCAGCACTCAATGCCTTGGCGGTTTCCGCCGCCAACCGCTGCACGATATCCTTCGGCGTCGCAGCAGGTGCGAACAACCCGTACCACGAACCCATCTCATAGCCGGGCAAGCCCGACTCGCTCACGGTCGGGACTTCCGGCGCCGCGGCAGATCGCTCGAGGCTGCCAATTGCGAGCACGCGCACGCGTCCAGACCTGATGTGCGGCATCGCGCTGGGAATCGCATCGAAGACGAGCGCGGTGTTTCCCGCGACCAGATCGATCATGGCCAGCGGCAGGCCCTTATACGGAATGTGGCGGATCTTGATACCTGCTGACAGCGCGAAAAGCTCGAAGCCTAGATGCGTCGAGCTGCCGATACCGGCGGAGCCATAAGTCAGTTCGCCCGGATGCGATTTTGCGAACGTGATGAGCTCGCGGACGTTCCTGACAGGCAGCGAAGGATGCACACAAAGCATGAACGGTGCATTGGCAAAGATCGAAATCGGCGCGAAGTCTTTGACCGGCTCGTAAGGTACGCTGGGAAGGACGGCGGGATTCGTCGCGTGGGTACCGGTCGTGCCGAGCAACAACATATACCCATCCGGCGGTGACTTTGCTACGAGTTCGGTGCCGATGATGCCGGCGGCTCCTGCGCGGTTGTCAATGACAAACGACTGACCTAGCGCATCACCAAGCTTCTGCCCGACAGCGCGCGCCATGAAATCGGCGCCGCCGCCTGCAGGAAACGGCACGATGATACGAACGGGGCGAGCCGGATAAGATTGCGCCGCGGCCAATCCGCACGTGATCAAAATAGCGGCGAGACTAGTAAGGAATGTACGAAGCATCGGCGCGTTATGCCGTTTCAATAGGCGGTCCGACGATTCTAGCGAATTCCGCAGACGTATTTAGCCGCATTGAGTAGCAACGTACTTGTGGTTACGCTTGCTCATATAATGACGACCATGCAATCCGATGTGCCGAGATCTGTCGCTGAAATAGAAAGCTTCATTCGGCTGTTGCGCGTCGCATTCAAGATAAGACGATCAATTCGCAACTCGAGCGGCTGCTTTCCTTTCCCGACGAAAAACGCCAGGCGATGGTCCATAACTGGATCACCGATCTAGTCATCGGCGATGCGCCGAAGGATTTTATTGCCGCGATCGCCTGCCTTAGCGACGACAGCATTGCGGAAAAAGCCTACGAAGTAATCTTCAATTGCAAGCAACGCGGCGCTTAGCACCGCTGGAACGCACCGGTCAATAGCGTCGCCGCGCAATTTCGTTGATGATTGCCGCGTTATCCGACTGCGCCTCTCCCTGTTCGATGCACCCGCGCAGGAGCTCCGCATACACCTCCGCAAACGGCAGCTTCTGACCCAGCGTTCGCGAGTAATCGAGCATCAGCGAAAAGTCCTTGTAGCTCTGATCGACCCGGCTTTGTGGCTTTTGAAATTCGCGCCGCGCCATCAACGGCCCCTTGACGTCCATCACCTGTGAATAAGCAGCTGAATTCCGCAACACGTCGAGGAACGCGACAGGATCGAGTCCCGCCCGCTCAGCCAGCACAAGCCCCTCTGCCATCGCACCGCGATTAAGTCCGAGCACGAGATTGATTGCGAGTTTGGCTTTGCCGCCGTTCCCGGGTGCGCCCAGTAACTGACGCCGCGGACACACTGCTTCAAGCGCGTTCATCGCGGCGTCAACGACGTCCCGCGCACCGGCGATAAGTCCAACGCCGTCGCCCTTCGCAACCTGGCCGCTTGTTCCAGAGACCGGCATCTCGATAAAACCAACGCGCGGCGACTCAATGCGCGCAGCAAGCTGCATGATACGGTCGGGGTCGCAGGTGCTCGTACACACGACAGTGAGCCGCGTCGAAGACTTTCGGCTGCCTATCAATCCGCCGTCACCTTCGAGCACCTCTTCGACCTGATCGGTGTTAAAGACGGCGAGAAAAATTGTGTCGCACTTCTGCGCAAGTTCAGCAAGCGATGCAACCGGTGTGCCGCCGGCCGTTGCGAACGCATGACGCTTCTGTGCGTCGACGTCGTAACCCGCGGTCGACATGCCGGCGGTCCGCAGACGCTGCCGCGATCGCGTTACCCATGAGACCCAGTCCGACGATTCCGATGCAGCTCACTAAGTGCTCCTTCTAGTCGACGAGGACGCACATACTAATCTGCATGTTTGCGGGTCGCCAGTGGGTGAGGTGACAAGAAAACCGCTCTTGAGATGTACCTGCATGCCTACAACAACAAGCGGGCGGCGATGCAGGAGATGCGCGAAATGCTGAACGACGCGCGGGTTAAGTTAACCTCGACGCCGTTCAAGACCTTGGGGATGGATCGACTTCGCGCATTGCGTGAAGTCGATGGAGACTAACCGGATTCGAAAAGAGCGTGCTTCCAAGCGCGCACGCCAAGCGGCGCTTAAGCGTGCTACCCGGACTCGCCGACGCCCTGCTCTACCTCATCCGGGTGATCGTCGTTTATTCCGAGCTCCTCGGCCTCGACGACGCGGTCGACGGCGATATCCTGACCATCCGGCGCCATAGCGTCGCGACCAGCCGCTGCGCGCTCTCCCGTGCCGGACGCATCCGTGTCGGAATCCAGGTCCGAATCGCCGATATCAGGACCTGCGGTGTCATGAGATTCGCCCAGGTCAACCCCGGCCGACAAAGCGCCGTCGAGGACGGTATCCTCATTGAGTGAAAGTCCGGGGCCGCCCTGAACGTCGCTGCCCGAATCTGAACTGTCGCTGGGTCCAAGCGCGCCGGTGCCATGTCCTTTACCGACGTCCGGTTCTTCTTCTCCGGTGTGTAGCAACGTGCTCTCTGCCATGTGTGTCTCCTCCATCAGATCTGCTTACTGCCCAAAGAGACACCGGGTCTACAGCGACAGTTCACTGCAGATCGATGAAATAATTTCGACACTACGTCAGACGTCATGCTGTTCTGCAATTACACTGTGCGCCCACTCTAAGATCGGTTGCAAGCGCGGCGGCGCCAATTCACGCGCCACATCGAAAGTGACCCAGCGGTACTCGTGGTGTTCAGCGCGCCCAAGCGCGGCGTTGATCGGCAGGCTCACCCGCTCACTGCTTGTTAACCCAACGTAGTAGCGCGCGATTTTTCCACGCGCATAAGGCGTTGTCTCGCGGAACACCTCGCCCCATGGAAACGCCAGGGCATTGATTGATGTCTCTTCTTCGACTTCACGCACTGCCGCGCTGAACGGTGCTTCGCCGGCTTCTATCATGCCCTTGGGAAAGTCCCAGTTGCGGTAGGCGCGCAGCAACAACACTCGCCAGCCGTCATCCTGACGCCGCACAACCACGACGCCCGCGGATGTCGGGCGGGCCTCCGTTGCAGTGTCCAGCGATATCGTTCATGTGACAAGGTTAATGGGAATTTTTAGCATGCATTGAACATCGCACACCGTTGCGGTCAAAATCAGATGCCGAAACGACAGCATATGGCAGCACCCGACGAGTGCCGAATTTTTACAATCGGACATTCGACTCGCCCGCTCGACGAGTTCATCGCTCTGCTCAATGCGCATGCCGTCAGTTGTCTCACCGACGTGCGAACCGTGCCGCGTTCAGGTCACAATCCGCAGTACAACATGGAATCGCTCGGTGCGAGCATGAGCAAGGTCGGCGTGCGCTATGCACACGTGCCCGAACTTGGCGGCTTCCGACGGGCCAAGCCCGACTCGCCGAATGGCGGCTGGAGAAACGCGTCATTTCGCGGCTACGCCGACTACATGCAGACAAAACCGTTTTTGCAGCACCTCGACGCCTTGGTCGAGAGGTCGAGGACTGAGCGCGTGGCTCTGATGTGCGCCGAAGCCGTCCCATGGCGTTGTCATCGTTCGCTGATCGCGGATGCGTTGGTGATACGAGGGCTGCGTGTTGACGAGATCGTCACTGCAAAACGCAGCCAGCAACACCGGTTGACGTCATTCGCGCAAGTGCATAACGGGACAATTACTTACCCGCCTTATGAGTGACGCCGCTCCACAATTTGAATCCACCGATGAATGCCGCTTCGTTGGTGATGATCTTCACGTTATCGGGCAGCCCGGACGCTTTGCCCGAGTTTCCTCCGCCCAACGCAACGTAGTCGGGCAGGAGAGCTGCGCACAACAAGGCGACAACTTCTTTAACATGCTTGCGCCACTTTTTGTTGCCCTGGCGCTCAAGACCCGCCTTGCCGACATAGTGCTCGTAGCTGTGGCCCTTCCTGTACGGTAAATGCGCGAGCTCCATCGGCACGATAGTACCGTTGACTATCATGGCCGATCCGAGCCCGGTGCCGAGGCCCAGGAACAACATCTTGCCGCCGTGATATGCGCCGAGCGCCTGCATCGCGGAATCGTTGAGGACTTTTGCCGGACAGCCGAATGCGCGTTGAAAATCAAATCGCCGCCATCCGCAGCCGAGATTGTGTGGCTCTTTTGACGGCACATTGTTGACGACTGTCCCGGGATAACCCACCGAGACAGCATCGTACCTCCAGTCTTCGACGAGTTTGAGTACCGCGTCTACCATCTGTTGGGCTGTCATCGTCGGGGATGAATCGAACTGACGATGCTTTCTTACACCCGATACGAGGCACTTTACGTGGCTGCCGCCGACATCCACAACCAGCACTTTCATTGGCGCTACAGGCGGCTCTTTCAATGACGACGAGCGTAACGACGCATCTTCGTGTTGCCTGCGTGCGCGTTGCGTCGTATTAGAGCGTGAACTATCGCGTGTCACACCTTGGCCTCGTCTGTATGTGGCGCGCCAGGCGATTCGTTGTGGCCGCGCTGCTTGGCGGGTTTTGCATGGCGCGACAGATTAAAAGCGCTGTTCACGAGGCCGACGTGAGTGAATGCCTGCGGGAAATTACCCGTGAATCGCTTCGCAACGACGTCATACTCTTCGGCAAGCAGGCCGACATCATTTCGTAGCGCGAGCAGCTTCTCGAACAATCTTGTCGCCTCCTCCATGCGTCCCTGCAGCACGAGGTTATCGACCAGCCAAAAGCTGCATGCGAGAAACACACCTTCACCCTCCGGCAATCCATCCGGCGTTCGCGCGGTGTGGTATCGCTTGACGAAGCCGTCGACGGTCAATTCACGCTCGATCGCGGCGACCGTGCCACGGACGCGCGCATCATGATGCGGAAGAAACCCGGTGAGAGGAATCAGGAGCAGGCTCGCATCGAGTTCCTTCGAGCCATAGCTTTGCACGAAGCTGCCAAGCTCCGCGTCGTACGCATGATTACACACGTCGTCGTGAATCAGCCGGCGCAGCGCACGCCATTCCTGCAACGGCCCTTTCAAACCAAAACTTTCAATGCTTTTTATCGCACGATCAACGGCAACCCACGCCATCACCTTTGAGTAAGTGAAATGCCGTGGACCATCCCGTACCTCCCATATGCCCTGATCCGGCTGCGACCAGACTTGGGTGAGATGATCAAGCATCTTGCGCTGAATCGCCCACGTCACCGGGTCAGAGTCCAATCCGCCTTTGCGTGCCTGGTGCAGGGCGTCCATGACTTCTCCATAGACGTCGAGTTGCAGTTGTGATGCTGCGGCGTTGCCGATGCGCACCGGTTTCGAGTTCTCATAGCCGGAGAGCCACGGCACTGTCCACTCTTCAAGCCGGCGCTCGCCGGCCAGCCCGTACATGATCTGCATCTGCTCCGGACTGCCGGCCACTGCACGCTGCAGCCAGCGCCGCCAGGCGGCAGCTTCATCGAAGCAGTTTGCGTTCATGAGCGCCAGCAGTGTCAGCGTAGCGTCGCGCAGCCAGCAGTAGCGATAGTCCCAATTGCGAACGCCGCCGATGCGCTCGGGAAGCGAAGTCGTGGGCGCGGCAACCAGTCCGCCAGTCGGCTCGTACGTCAACGCTTTGAGAGTTATCAGTGATCGCTGCACCGCCTGCGACCATTTTCCTGACGACTTGCCGTGGTCCGACCAATCACGCCAGAACTTCTCGGTCGCATGCAAAGCGGCTTCAGCATCGATGGCACGCGGCACATCGAGATGCGACGGTGCATAGGTAAGCACAAAGGGCACAGACTCTCCGGCAGACACGGAGAAGTCCGCGACTGTCTTCAGATCCGCGCTCGATAGATGGGCTGTGGTGCGCAGAACTGTCATAGCAGGTCCTGCAATCGCGCGCAGACTGCGGTCAGGCAGACGGCTGACCCACGGCACGGTCGCGCCGTAATTGAAACGCAGAGTAAGTTCCATCCGCATCGGCATACGTCCGCGCCGCCCGTAGACGATGCGGCACAGGTCCGATGCGGAGTCACGCAATGGCATGAAATCGACTACGGTTGCTGTCGCATCCGCCGTCGAGAACTCTGTTTCGAGTATCAATGTGCCGTCGCGGTAACGGCGGGTAGTTTTTACATTATCGGCAGCCGGCGCAATCGACCAGCGCCCGTTGTCTGCGTTTCCAAGCAACGCGGCAAAACACGCGTCCGAATCGAAGCGCGGCCAGCATAGCCAGTCGACGGACCCGTCACGACTGACTAATGCAGACGTCTGGCAATCCCCGATGAGGGCATAGTCTTCAATGCGTGACGACATTCATCTTGAGACCAACACCGCTGCGGGTGGTTCGCATCCCGATATCAGCTTCGCGCGGGCATGCGATCTCAACAACACATTCCATTACTTATCGTTGAGTATGTGCGGCAACGGCCGCTTCATCGACTGTTCGTCCACCGGTTTCATGCGGCCGAGAACCTGTCCGAGCAAGCCGTCGAGCGACAACAGCGTGTGTTCGGGAAGTCTATGCAGCGATTCGTACAGCATGCCGCGCGCCGGTTGCGGCGCTTTCGCCAGAAGCCGGCTGCCGGATTCTGTGATTGACAGCGTCACTGCACGCTGATCGACAGTGGATCGCACGCGCTTCACGAGCTTCGCCGTGACCAGCTTGTTGACAAGGATGCTTACGGTGGACTGATGCATAGCCATTGCTGCGGCAAGCTCGGATACGCCCATGCGCGGTGAGCGGCGCAGCTCGCAGAGGACCCACAACTGCGTGCCGTTGATGCCGCATCGCTCTTCGACCCACTTGAAGTGCTGCTTCGCGGTATTGATGATAAGGCGGAATTTCATGAGCACTTGCAATGGCAGCGGCGTGCCTGCGGCATCCGCCCCCGGCTTGGTCTTCGGTGGCGGCGCAGCCGCGCGGCGCACTCTACTCATGCCTATCTCCCAATCGAGAACTAGTTTTGCGGCGTGCGGTCGAAGCTGGACATTTGCATTGCCAACAATACAAATGACAGCCACTTGTTTCCCGCCTGGCGGCATTCCCTGCCCGTGGCGGTTTCATCATGAAAAGCCCGGCAACGGGCACCACACCAAAGGAGCGATGTTATGGTTTCCATCAGGAGCGGTATCCAAGGCGGTTTTGCGGGCACCTTCGCGGCGTCTGCCATCATGATAATGAACAACGCGATAGGTAAGGTACCGGAACTGCACATCGCAAAGACACTTAATACAGTGCTCGGCACGACGAACCACGCGATTATCGGCTGGATTGCATTTTTTATGATTGGTACTTTCGTATTGGGGCCCCTCTTCGCCGTGCTTACGCCGCGTATCCGGATAAAGGTCAATCTGCTCAAGGGATTGATGTTTGGCGTCCTGGTATGGCTTGGGATGATGATGGTGCTCGTCCCGCTTGCAGGCGGCGGCTTCTTCGCCATGCACCGCAGTCCCATCGTGCCTGGCGTTACTCTCGCCGTAGCGCTGGTGTATGGATTGGTGCTCAGCGCGGTCTATGCATGGGACATCTCTGCACTGCAGCCGCAGACACCAAATCGACCCCACGGAACGAGCCACCACGCGGCATAAGAGCCGCGCGGGCGCCCGGAGCGCGCTTGCGCTGTTCTGCATGTAGACAAACGCGGCGCTAGAAGAGCCAGAGGCGGCTTTCTCTAAGGTCTTCCATGCTAGGCTCACGCATCGAAACCGGATGCGGAATGCAAAGCATGCAGGCGTTTGAACCGGCGATACGTTCGGCACTTGGTCTCTTCCTTGCGTGCAGTGTTTCACATTCAGCGCACGCCGAGAGTTGGAAACCGACACGACCTGTAGCTCTTGTGGTTGGTGCGACACCCGGCGGCAGTCTGGACTTAACAGCGCGGCTGATTCAACACATCTGCGGGCAGCATAAGCTCGCGCCAACGCCGATCGTTGTACTAAATAAGCCGGGCGCTGGTCAGGGCATAGCATGGGACTACATGCAGGATCGCGGCAACGACGGGCATGCCATCGCGCTTGGCGGACCGAATCTCGCATCGAACCCCATTCTCGGCGCGCACGCGACCGGATACCGGGACGTAACGACTATCGCGCTGCTATTCGACGACTACACAGCACTTGTCGTGCGCACCGATTCGCCGTTGAAATCGATGCGCGACGTCGTTGAACGTCTGCGCAAGGATCCGGCCGCGCTGACAATTGCAGTGGGGCCCGCGATGGGCGGCGGCGCGCACATCGGTACGGTCGTCGGCCTCAAAGCTGCCGGCGTGCGCATTCGCGACGTGCGCTTTGTCGTCTATAAGTCCGCCGGTGAAGCAATGACTGCGGCAATCGGCGGTGACGTCGACGTTGCTGCCGGAACCGTCGCGAATTATCCGTCCCAGGTCGCGGCCCGGCGTATCCGCGTTATCGCCATCACAGCGCCGCGCCGCCTCGGCGGCTCAATGGCCGACGCTCCCACGCTGAGAGAACAAGGCATAGACGCCATATTTACGACATGGCGCAGCGTCGTGGGTCCGAAGCGCATGGCACCCGAACACGTCGCTTATTGGGAAGATACGCTGGCGACAGTCGTGAAGACTAATGACTGGCAAAAAGATCTGGAACGCAATTTCTGGTCCGCTAATTTCACGACCGGCGATGCGGCGCGGCGGTATGTCGAAGAGCAGGGGAAACTGTTCGAGGATATCTTCACTGAGCTCGGTATGGTTAAACGTAAACGTTGACGTTGAATGACTTGGCGTGAAACAGCGACGTTGCGTTCCCTGGCATACGTTTGCGCCGGCTAAAATAAGAAAAAGGGGAGCATCGATGAACAAGTGGCACCGGCTTGCTTGCATTGCCGCCTGCGCCGTCTGCGGCGCAGCGATCGCGCAACCCTACCCCGCCAAACCCGTGCGCGTGATCGTTGCGTATCCGGCCGGTGGCAGTGTCGATGTCGTTGCGCGCCTCGTAGGCCAGAAGTTCAGCGAGAGCACCGGCCGCTCGTTCGTGGTTGAAAACAGATCGGGGGCCGGTGGAAACATCGGCACTGACTTTGTGGCGAAGTCACCGGCGGACGGTTATACGCTGCTCATGGGAAGCGCCGCGGCGCTCGCTTCTAATCCGGCCATTTACGCGAAGATGCCGTTCGATTCCGCGCGTGACTTTGCGCCGATCTCGTTAATCGTCATCCAGCCCAACATTCTGGTCGTGCACCCGACGATCCCGGCGAAGACGGTACGCGAATTCATTGTGCTTGCGAAAAGCCGGCCGGCGATATTGAACTACGGCTCCAGTGGCCTTGGGAGCTCGCAGCATATGGCGGCGGAACTTTTCTCGCACTATGCGGGCGTCAAAATGATTCATGTGCCTTATAAGGGCGGCGCGCCAGCCTTGATCGACCTCGCCGGTGGACAAATCGATTTGATGTTCGAAACGATACCGACCGCGATGCCATATGCAAAGACCGGCAAACTTCGTGCGCTCGGCATCACGACCCCTCAGCGCTCACACGCTTTCCCGGAACTGCCGACGATACGCGAAGCGGGCGTTGGCCAATATGAGTATCGCGGCTGGATAGGCTTGCTCGCCCCCGCCGGCACGCCTGCCGAGATCGTCAGCCGATTGAATGCAGAAGTGGTGCGCGCCATCAACCAGGGTGGACTTGCGGCGCAGTTTCGCGATATGGCTTTTGACGTCGTCGCTGGTGCGCCTGACCAATTCGCGCAATTCATCAGAGACGAAATTGAACTGCACCGCAAAATCGTCAAGGCGTCCGGTATGAAGCCGGACTGATCCGGCGAAGACTTTCAACCGCGGCTCGGTGCGGAAGCGAGCCGTATCCACCATATCGTTCTCTGACAGGAGTTTCATGTCGCATCCGCTCGATCGCATCTTCAATCCGCGCGTGCTTGCAGTCATCGGCGCCTCTAACGACCCGGAAAAACGCGGCTATCGCGCCATCAAGACGTTAATGGCCGACAACTACGAGGGCAGTATCATTCCGATCAATCCGCGAGCCAACGAGATTCTCGGTCTGAAATGCTATGCGACGCTCGATGATGTTCCCGGCGACATCGACCTGGCGCTCGTCTGCACAGCGGCGAAGACCGTGCCGGACGTGGTGCGCAGTTGTGGCAAAAAAGGCGTCAAGGGCGCGCTGCTGCTCGCGGGCGGATTCAGCGAAGCGAGCGAAGCCGGCCGGATTCTCGAAAATGAAACGGTCGCCATCGCACGCGAATATGGCGTTCGCCTGATAGGCCCCAATACCAACGGTATGTTCAGCGCCCGCTACGGCTGCAATGCCATCGGATGGTTCGATCTTCCGCGCGGCCCGCTCGCCATGATTGCGAACAGCGCAAATGTCATGTTGTCCGTCGTGACGGAAGCTCAGGTCCATCGCCACTTCGGATTCAGCACGCTCCTGCCGCTCGGCAACCAGGCTGACATTCAGTTTCACGAGTGCCTGCAGTCCCTCGCTGAAGATGCAGATACGCGAGCAGTGATTTCGTACATCGAAGGCTTCAAGGATGGACGCGCCTTCTTCAATGTCGCACGCCGCGTGAGCCGCGCAAAGCCTATCGTTATGTTCAAGGCCGGCCGGACGCGGGAAGGTGTGCGCGCGGCGAAGTCACATAGCGGCTCGCTTGCCGGGGACTACGCCGTCGCGAGCGGCGTAATCAAGCAGGCAGGCATCGTGATGGTCACGCGGTCTGACTGTCTCTTTCCGGTCGCTGAAGCGTTGGCTCTGCTGCCGCCGATGCGCACACGGCGCGTCGCGATTCTTTCAGAAGGCGGCGGCGTTATCACCGTCGCTGCCGAAGCATTGGCTGAACGCGGCATGGTGCTATCGCAACTGACCGAAGAGACGCAGCGCAAACTGAAATCCATAGTTCCCGCGGCCTCTGCTCTCTCGAACCCGGTCGATGCCGGTGGCGGAACCGACCCGCGGGCCGAGTACTACGGCTTATGCGGCCGCGCGATACTCGAAGATCCGAATGTCGATGCCCTGCTCTGCGTCGGATTTTTCGGCGGCTATGCGCGACGATATGGCGACTCGGTCGTCGAGACGGAGAATCGTGTTTGTATCGAACTTGCGGATTTGATGAGGCGACACAACAAAGCGGTCGTCGTGCAATCGCACTACGCCCACTTTAAAACCCCCGCACTGGATCTTCTGCGCAAGGCGGGCGTTCCGTACTATCGCTCGATAGAGATTGCGTCGCAGTGTCTCGCCTCGCTCGCTGACTATTCCGAAATGTGCCGCCGGCTCGATGAGACGTCAGATGTGGAGACGATACGTAACCCGCGCTCAGCGTCTTCCCAGCAATTGATTGCTGGCGCGCGCGCGGCCGGCCGCACAGCGCTCCTCGAAACGGAGGCACGGGAACTGCTCGGTGCGAGCGGAGTGCAGATGGCGAAATGCGTGTTGCTCACTTCCGACGCAGACGCCAGCAATGCCATCGATGTCTTGGGAAGCGGACCGCTGGCGCTCAAAGTCGTCTCTAAAGATGTCCTGCATAAATCAGATGCCGGCGGCGTAATGCTCAATGTGTCGGGCGCTGCTGCTATCAAGACTGCGATGGCTGACATCATAGCGAAACGTTCGCTTGCACTATCCCGCTGCATCGATCGACGGCATCCTCGCCGCGCCCATGGCGCGAGCGGGTGTGGAGTTGATCATCGGAATCATGCGCGATGCGCAGTTCGGCCCGGTAATCTTGTTTGGGCTCGGCGGCCTATTCGTAGAAACGCTGAAGGACGTTGTGTTCCGCGCCGTGCCGATTGCACGAGCGGATGCGGAAGAAATGATCGGCGACATTCACTTTCAAGGCATGCTCGAAGGTGCACGCGGACTGCCCAAGGTAAACAGGCACGCGATCATCGAGCTGCTGCTGAAAGTGTCTGCGCTGGCAGCCGCCTTTCCCGCAATCGCGGAGATTGATATCAATCCGGTGATTGCGCACGACGATGGCTACACCGTCGCGGACGCGCGAATCATTCTCAGTGACGAACCGGCCGTCTAGTCGACGGGCTTGATCCCTGCGTCACGCGCAAGCTTGATCATTTTTGCGGACTGCTCGCGCATATACGATCCGAGTTGCTCGGGTGTTCCGCCTGCAAGCTCGACACCGAGATCCTGCAAGCGGGTTTTCACGTCGGGTGCAGTCAGCGCTTTGTTCACTTCAGTGTTGACGCGCATCACCAGGTCGCGCGGCATGCCCGCCGGGCCGGCTATGCCCATCCATCCATCGAACTCGTAGCCGGGAACGCCGGCTTCGGCGACCGTCGGCACATCCGGCAACATCATCGAACGCTTGCTCGTTGTGACGCCCAGCGCGCGCACGCGTGAGCTGCGCGCGTAAGGCAGCGCTTCCGGCATCGGTGCAAATATGAGATCGATCTGGCCACCGACGAGGTCCGCGATGGCCGGTGCACCGCCTTTGTACGGGACATGCACAATCTGCACGCCCGTCACGTTCTGGAAGAGCTCCGACGCCATATGCTGCGACGAGCCGCTGCCGCCCGAGCCGTAATTGAGCTGCCCTTTTCTCGATTTGGCGAGCGCAATGAGCTCTTTAACGCTCCTCGCAGGAACCGATGGATTGACGATCAGCACATTTCCCTGATGAAGCAGTAGTGCAATCGGCGCCAGATCCTTGAGCGGGTCGTAGGGCATCCTTGAATAGATAGCCATGTTGGTTCCTAGCGAGCCGCTGCTGCTCACGAGCAGCGTGTAACCGTCCGGCGCCGACTTGGCAACGAGATCCGCTGCCACATTGCTCGCGGCACCCGGCCGATTGTCGACGACAAATTGCTGCCCGAAATATTCGCTGAGCTTCTGCGCAAAGATACGTCCCACGATGTCGACACTGCCGCCCGCAGCGTAGCCCACCATGATCCGCACCGGTTTCGCCGGATAGTTTTGCGCGCAGACATGCGCTGTTCCGATAAGCAGCAGGTGAAAACTCAGCAGCAAACGTAGCGCCATATCGAGCTCCTAAGTATTCATTGCTGAGAACCGTACTGTGACTGCGCGAGCGCGATAATCGGTCACGACGTTGACGACTGCCGGCCGGCCGGAGTCTACCGCCTGCTGCGCTCGCTCGAGCGCCGGCCGAATATCCTGCGGTTTCTCGACGTACTCACCGTGACAGCCGAGAGCGCGCGCCATCTCATCGAAACGCGTGTAACCGAGCTCGCGTCCCGGTTTCTCCCGGTTGGCGTCGGCGGTCCAGCCGCCGTTGAGGCTGATGACGACTAGCACAGGAATTTTATGGCGTGCAGCGGTATCGAGCTCCAGACCATTCAAACCGAAAGAACCATCGCCGTGCAAAACGATCACCTGTTTGCCAGGACGCGCGGTCTTGGCGCCGATGGCGAATGGCAGACCGACGCCCATGGTGCCGAAAGGACCCGAGTTGAGCCGATTACCCGCGACGTATGTTGGAATCGACTGCCGGCCGTAATTCAAAATCTCCTGGCCGTCGACGCACAAGATGGCGTCGCGCTGCATGAAGTCGCGAACTTCCTTGCACAGGCGCAGCGGATGGATCGGGGTCTGGTCGTTGCTTATCTCGCGTTCCTGAGCGATCGCTTTTTCGGTATTGATCGCCCGCAGTTGATCTCGCCAACCGGAATAGCGCGCCGGTTCTATCTTCGCGGCGGCTGCGGCAGAAAGTTGCTGCAACACCGCCTTGGCATCGCCGATCAAACCAACATCGAGGCGATGTGTGGCGCCGATCTCGGCGGGATCTATGTCGATGCGAATTATTTTTGCATCGGCGCGAAAGCGTGGCGGGCGCAGATGTCCAAACACGTAATTGACGCGCGTGCCGACGACGAGAATGACGTCCGCTTCCTTCAGCGCCGTTGATCGCGCATGCGGAAAACACAGCTGGTGATCTTCAGGCACTACGCCTCTGCCTTGCGGCGTCGTGTAAAACGGAATTCCCGAAAGTTCGACCCACGACTGAAATTCCGCTGCCGCGTCCGACCAGATCACACCGCTGCCCGAGACGATCACCGGCTTGATTGCTGTGGCGATCAGATCGACTGCTATGGCGACCTGAGCGGCATCCGCCAGCGGACGCGTTCTACGCGGACCGACGAAGCGCGGCCACACGACCGCCGACTCCTCGATTGAATTCAGCAGCACATCCGTTGGCAAGTCGATGTATACGGGACCGGGTTTGCCGGACCACGCAATGCGAAACGCCTGATCGATGAGTTCCGGGATACGGCGCGTCTCGTAGCAGCGCTCCGCCCATTTGGTAACGGGCCGCATGATAGCGACCTGATTGATCTCCTGGAATCCGCCTGTGCCCCATTCGTTCCACGGGCTCGATCCGCCAAGCGCGACGACCGGCGCGCAATCAACGAGCGCAGTTGCAATGCCGCTGGCCAGATTTATCGTGCCTGGCCCTGAGCATGCCATGCAGACGCCGGTTGTGCGCGTGACGCGCGAATATGCATGGGCCATCATCGCTGCCGCCTGCTCATGTCGAACGTCGATTCCGCGCATGCCGTGATCGAGGCACGCCTTTTCGGCGCCCAGCATCGGCGCGCCCATGAGAAAGAAAAATGTCTTTACGCCATGACGTTCGAGCGCCTGGGCAACGAGTTCAGAACCGGTGACGGGCATCAGATTCCCTTGTGAGCAAACGGCCCGTGAGCCGGGCCGCATACGGTGCACGACGAGTGCGCGCATCGTATGATAACCCGATGCCCTCCACAACCGCCTTCCTGGGGACTCCGCTTACTCGCGGGCGTTGACCGGCCGACCCCGAGGGCGCTAACGACGGGATCGCACGCGCTTACTATGTCCCGCTCAAAGCACGCGAGGCCGCGCGAACACTTTTGCAGCCGGACGCTCGAAGGAAAACAGATGAGCGACCTGCCACTTCAACAGCACCCACATGATACGCAGAGAATCGCGCACGGGGTCGAAGTGAGATGAACGATTGCCGTCGATGTAGACCGTTTCGATAGGCACCGTGGCGACGGCGCGTTCGGCCTGCAGTGCCTCGAGCAAAATGCGCAGCTCCAGATCGTAGCGACGACCTTCCATTTCGTGTGCCACAACACCAGCAAGGCTGCGAGAGAACGCGCGAAAGCCGGACTGAGTGTCTTGCGGCGAATTGGGATAAAGCAGACGCAGCAAAGCCGCGGTTGTTTCGTTGCCGATCCTGCTGCGCAACGGCATCGCCTTGAACGCATTGCGCTCGCCGATGCAAAGGTCTGCACCGCTTCTTCGCATGGCGGCGACAAGACGTGGTATATCCTCAGGGCTGTGCTGGCTGTCGCCGTCGAGCGTCACCAGAATTCCGAAATCGACGTTTGCCAACGCATAGCGAAAGGCGGAGCGCAGCGCGGCGCCCTTGCCGCAATTTTGGGTGTGGACCAGCACTTCAACGCGTGGATCGGACGCTGCAATCGCCTCGAGTACTCGGCGCGTGTTATCGCACGATCCGTCATCCACTGCGAGAACGTGGTCCGCGTTGCAGGCGGCCGCAGTCACAACAGCGCCGCAGTATTTTTCAACGTTGTAGCAGGGCACTACGCAACAGACGCGGCCCGTTCGCTTGCCCGGCGTAAGCGGCCTTTGCCATCCACTCACATCACGGAAATGCCACCGGTCAGTGAGCTTCATCCACATCGAACCCGTGTCGATTTCAGGCGGCAGCTTGAGCACCGCCGAGTGCGGTTTGATATCAATCTCGGCTTCATCCGCGCCTCGCGCTGAACGCCGCCGGATTCCAGAACCGGCTAGCCTGCCGGGCAGCGAAATCTGGAATGCGCGGCCGGTGCTCGCGGCCAAAGTTAGCGTGGCACCTGCGAGTACATGCCCGGGCGTATACACATGCAGCCTGCGCTCGTCGTCGAGCGAAACACGAAGCGCTGGTTGCAACTCTTCATCCGGGCGCTCGAAGAACAGCTCTTCTCTGGTTACATAGCCCATGAATCGACGGCGGCTCAGCAGCATCTGTGTGGCATGTGCCATCACCGCGCGGCGTTTTGCAGCTAGCGCTGGCTCGCCAAGGACGAGATGGTGAATTTTGCCGGACGGCCCCGCAACCGAGCCGCCGTGAATGCGGTATCGAAGGTCAAGCACATCCTTCACCGCGCTTCGTTCCAGCGCGTAGCCTGTATGCAGAGCGAGCACATTGTGGTCAGGATGCAAGTCGGACAATGACGGCGCGAAAAGCATCGTCGGCCGAAACGCCTCGATGTGCATGCGCAAGCGATCCTGCAGCGCGGCCTGATTGCGCACGAGTAAATCGGTGAGAGCGTAATCCGGAAATTTAAGAAAGAAGGCGCACGTCTCGTCTACGCCAAGGGCACGCAGCGCCGAGCGCGCTTCCCGGCGGCGAAGCGCGGCCCAACGGCGTCTCTCGCGTTCCCCGATCGTCCACTTGCGGAATGCCGCACGCTGCGGCCACGGGTTACTTTCGCCGCTCGTTGCGAAGACGACTCGTATCGCCGCGCCGGCGCGCGATGCGTGCCACAGTACGCCGCCGGTTGCGAGCGATTCGTCGTCAGGATGAGGTGCGAATACGAGTATTCGACTGCTGGACGAAAAACATAGCGGATGCATGCTCGGCTTGCGGAATGGATGATGGCCTGGAGATTTACACGTGGATTGTGCGGCCGACTATTCCAATCCATAACCGGACGCTTCCTCAAGTATGTGTAGGAGACTCCGCAGGGACCGTACGACCTGAGTGCGCCGCCGACATCGTTTTGAGAGCGCGGGCACTCTGAGCGCGATGGCCACATGGACTAAAGTTGCCGCGTGCGTGCAATCGATCAATCGGTGATCAGGGCTGGGCTGCCGCTATTGGAAGTAATCGAAGTGATAGGTGATAGCGTTGAATGTTTGAGCCTCGCAGTGCATGCGTAAGCGTTGAAAAAACGCGGGAGTCGGCAGCAGCGGATATCCCGCGTAAAAGCACGTACTTGTCGCGCTCATTATGGTCGCGGCGTTCGGCTGGCTGCTGGTGCCGCATCATCACTGGGTTCGCCTGGTCCAGGAGTGGTTGAGCGAGCTTGGGCCGTGGGCGCCGCTGATATTTGTTGCGATTCACGTGATTGCGATTGTCGCGCTGATACCCGGCGCCGTCTTCTCGGTCGCGGCCGGCGTACTGTACAGGTCCGTGGGGATTTGCTCTTGCAGTACTTGGCGCGACCATCGGCGCTTCGGCCGCATTCCTGATCGCGCGTTATTTCGCGCGACGCCGGGTGGGCGAGCTGATTGCGGCGCGACCGCGACTCGACGCGGTTCGTGCGGCCGTCAATGATGAAGGCTGGCGCATCGTGTTTCTGTTCTACGTGAGCCCGTTTGCACCATTCAGTGTGCAGAATTATTTATTTGGCATCTCCGATATCCGGTTCACGCACTTCTTCTCTGCCATGCTGTTCGGCATCGTGCCCGGGACGTTGCTTGATGTTTACCTGGGCATCGTGGGCTCGGCAGCGACCGGCGGTCACGTAAGCGTATTGAAATGGGCTTCTTATGCGGTAGGCATTATCGCGTCAGTGCTGGCGGCATGGCTGGTAGCGCGCAAGGCACGCGCAACGTTGCGCACCCGGAAGGTGGCGACTCCAACAGAACACGAGACCTGATAGGGCCGAAGACGGCCTGCAGACTCAGCTAGGCGCAAAACCCACGGCGGTCGGGTCGTCGGTCCCGGGGTCGTCAGGCGCGCATTCGATATTGAGCGCATCGCGCAGTTCACGGATAGCGTCCGGCGAGCTGACTTCTAGACCGAACCGGTTTGGTCCCGCGATATTGACGACGACTGCGTCTATCGTAAACGCCTCCGTCAAACCCGCTCTACGAATCTTGATGGTGCAGCACGCGCCGAGGACAATGCCGCGCCCGTCCTTGGCTTGAACGCGGGCACCGGCCGGCGAGACGTCAAGCACCGACAGTTCGCGCCGCAGAAACGGACGCGCGAACAACCCCACTGCTCTTAGCTTAACCGGCGAGCGCGAATGCCGACGGCGCTCCGGCGTGGCACCGGGATTCACGGTCTGCTGTCGATAGGATCGCTCGCCCCCGCTTCACCCGGGTGAGCAACCGCAGGTCCGCAAATTACGTAGAAGAGAAGGAAAACCAGCGCGAGAATGGGAATGATAACGATAGCTCCGCCCGCGATTAAGGCTTTCACTAAAAAGAATATCCAGAGCACTGTGATCAAAAAAGCGACTACATACAGCATGGTAAATTGGGCTCAGTCGAGGCGAACGCAGTCTAGCTAAATCGCTTGTGTTCGGGTTGTGGGACATTTCCCATTTCCCCTGTAGGACAAAGTTACCGCTTTTTACAATAGAGATGAAGGCTGATAGGACCGGCGCGGTGGCGAACAATCCGCCCACCGCGCGACCAACATTGCACGCTAAAAATACGCGGCTGCACCGCCGCGGACAATTGGACCTAGGTCCCACTTGGTGCGGCTCCTCACATCGCTATACTTGGCTTGACCGTTGTCTACTTCACAAACATCGGCCGAGTGCAATCGCAACATACGGCTAGCCCGAGGAGCGCATATGCGTCGCAAACTGAGTCGGCTGGTGTTCGTTTCTGTGCTGTTATCATTGAGCGCCTGCGTCGTCTATGAGCCCGTTCCCGTTGCTTCGCAACCGACGCTGCAACAGCGCTTCGACCGTTCTTGGGCGGCTGCGACTGGCGCAATGGCGGATCAGGGCTTGACGATCGCCTCGCAGGATCGCGGCGCAGGCGTCATCCGCGGCGAACGCGGCGGCACAACCATCTCTATCATTCTTCAAACGTTGCCCGACGGTCGCATTCAGGTCAAGTTCGATTCAAAGGGAAACAACAGCGATCCCGGGCTGATTCAACGGGTGTCCGATAGTTATGATCGACGCATGGGCCGGTGATGTTGCATCGAACGCGCTTTTGATAGCTCGTAGCGGATCCCCTGCTCGATATCTGTATTTGCGCCCGCGGTTAAACTGCGCGATAACAGTTTCCTGACGACTGCGGCAGCGCTCTAAGTGTTTCTCGCGCTTCCCTTGTGGTTTGCTGCTTTGTGTTCGGTCGCTGAATAATCGACCTGGCGGTCGATTTGCATCGCCCAATGCCGTTTGCATAGGGCGGCGTTGCATCGACCAGGCGACGATTTAACGGTTGGATAGCGTCAGGTCTTCCTCGACAAAACGCAGCAGCGACTCCGCCAGTGCCTCACGCGGATACGCATTCTGGGTCACGAATAACGAGCCGATTGTGTCATGCGTTCGAGCGATCGGCACCGCGAGTGCCCAGTGGTCGGCGTTGACATAGCCCACGAGAGTGCTTCCCGGCACGACCTGATCATAGAAGATCATCTGGCTGTCGTTGCGCGCGTCGATGCGTGCAAGTTTTTTGTAGCTCGATGTGAGAATTGACGAAATGCGCTCTGGCTGCGGGAAAGTGACGAGCGAGTAGTAGCGCAGCTCGGGCGGCAGCGGGTTCTGCGCGAGCCAGTTCTTGCGCGTTGCGGGCCGCAGGCTGTTCACCGCACCGCCGTCACCCGACGAACACGTGGCGCCGGGAAAGTGCCGCAGCAGGTCAGCCTCGTACTGCTCGGCATCATTGGCAAGGGCGGACCCGCCGACTGAGCCGGCAGCACTGACTACGGCCGCCACCCGGCTGCGCATCTCCGGGTATGCAACTACCGCTTCGAGGATGTCGGGCGCACCCTTCGAATAGCCGATCAACACCAGACGCGATCCACCCGCCTCCGCTGGCATCGCCATTACCGCGTCGCGGATCTGGCGTGCATTGTGCGCGGAACTCGACAGCGCGTCGACCTTGATCAGCGTGAGGTCATAGCCGAACTGGCGCAAGTGCTGGGCTACGCTGCCGGGCGCCTGAAGCCACTGCTCGAAGCATTCGTATCCGATGCCAGCTACCATCGCGCCGGTGAGGCGTCGTTTTGACGGGCCAAGATCGACGCGCCTGCCAGTGCCGGCTGGCTCGCTGCCGACACGGGTCAACGCATCGTCGCAAGTGCGGTAGTCGGGAAGGTCGCGTCCGCGCGTCTCCAGCACCGCGCAGTAGATCTCACGAAAGCGCGCCCGTTTGTCGACCACACCACCCTGCGAAATTGGAACGAGAACAAGCGGCGGCGTGTCACTCGAGTAGGGCATCAGCGGCTGGGGCGCACATGCGGCCAGGGCGAAGCAGCCGGCGACGGCAAGCAATGCAATGCCAATGGCATTTAATCGCACGCGCGCGGTGCAGGCAGCTCGAGGAGCGACGGCTTCATGCGATTCGATGATCGAGTCATTTGCGTGCATTATTCTGCTCCTCCCTTATGGCCGGCTCGCGCCGCCGAGATAGGGCTCCCAATCGAGAAACTCCACGTCTGAGAGGCTGAGCGGCCGCGTCGCAAAAAACATCACCGCGCGCAGACCGTCGCTATGGTAGCGAGCGCCGCTGAATGTTGTTCGCGGCTTTACCTCGGTTGCCGCACCGACACCAGTGACGAATCCCAGCTTGTCGAGGCCGCCCGAGTACATCATGTCCTGAATCAGAAGATTTCGCGCCTCATCCACATCTTCATCGAGAACGACGGGTTCCTTATCGGGGGCCGCGAAACGCCCACCGATGGGTCTTCCAACCTGCACGAGAAAAACGGCGCGACCTTCGAAGCGCAGCGGCGTGAGCCACAGGCGCGCCCAGGTCGCAGGCGCACCTGCTTGAGCCTGCTTGCGGATGACGGCGTCCGGCCCGCGGCGAAAGACCTGTTGGACGGCGTCCGCCGCTCGCGATTCGCGGCGATAGCTGCGGCGTACCAGCGCCGAGGCGATGTCGGGGAAGTCACCGACGAAGATGACATTGAGCGGATCGCCGCCTGCCGTGCCGGGCGCATCGGTCGCGCAGCATGGCAGTTGCGACAGCGCGGAACGCAGGCCGGCAAGATCTTGGTAGTCCTTGATTTCGGAAGTGGGGTACTCGAATGCACTCTTAGCGAAACGCTTGTTTCCGGCGTCATCCGGCACGCTCAGGAAGAAGGAGAACGGTATCAACGCTTTGCTCTGGAATAGATCGATGTTGAGGAGTCTCGTGCCGCGCTCCGGGTTGACGAAAAGCACTCCCGCCTTCGTCGCGCCGGGCAGGACCGGATTCTTGAACCCGAGCGCGGCGAAGTGCTCGTCGATGCGCGCGTTTGCTTCCCCGGCGAGCGGCTTGTGCATCGACCATGCCACTTCGAGCGGCGAGAAGTAATCGGGGTCGGTTCCCGATGCCAGCAGCCACAACGGCTCTGGTGTCTGATTGTGGACTTCGATCCACACGGGCTGCATGCGCGTCTTCTCGATTTCGAAGCCGAGCATGCGGCGGCTGTCTTCGGCGCTCAGCACGGCGGCGCTCACGCGCACGTCGCGCTTGGTCTCGGTCATGGCTCGTTGCCGCGGGCCAGCGTCCGTGACATCGGTCGGCGCTTGCCATGTCGCACAACCGGCCATGGCGAGCGAAAACATCGCGACGCACGTTACGTCGCCAAGCAGGCGACGCAGCACATGCTGCGATCCTCGGCATGGGCGCGGCAATGACAGCAACAAGTTCATCGATCAACTCGATTAGTCGAAGGCCCGGCTTTGTCATACCCGGCTTCCCACGGCAGGATCTCAATATCTGCCAAAGAGACCGGCAGTCGGTCGTACACGAGGACGCAGCGCAGGCCATCGGTGTAGTACGGATCGGTCGTCAGGTTGCCGCGCGGGGCTTTCTTCGGCGCGACTCCGACGCCTTTCACAAACCCGATTTTGGTAAGGGTTGAGGAATATGCCATGTCTTGGGCCAGGGCCGCGCGTGCTTCGTCGACGTCGGGATCGATCTTGTGCGTCGTAAACGTCGGCGTATGAAGGGTAAGACGGCTGCCGATATCGCGGCTGATCTGGCCGACCCATACCTGCTTGCCGTGGTAACGCATGGGGCTAAGCCACAGCCGCAGATGGTTGCGCTGGTGAATGTTGTCGCGCGCCTTCTGCAGCGCCAGGTCCTGGGCTCGCCCGAACATGTAGAGATCGCTCACCGGTGCATAGCGATAGCGCTCGCCCGAAAGCGCTGAGGTCACTATCTTCGTGATTGATCCCGACCACTTTTCCTCGGTCGGACGCCAGCCGCGACGCGCGAATGCAGGGAAAGCGTCATCGAGGCCGCCCACGACCACGAGATTGAGTGGATCGCCGTTCTTCGAGCCGTCCGCGTTTGTCGCACAGCATGGCAGCGCCTCCAGCGCTGCGCGGAAAACGGCGTCATCCGTGTAATTGACGATTTTTTCCGACGGATACATGCCGCGCCTGAACACTTCGCTGGCGTGGTAATCGGCGCGGAAGCCGGGCACCAGAGTAAGGATCGAGAACGTTCTGGTGCGTCCGTTCCCGACAAGATCCAGTTGAACGAACTTGAAACCCTCGTCGAGATTCGCCAAGACGAATCCCGATGTCGTCGCACCGGGTAAGACAGGATTGCGGAATGCAAGCTGGCGAAAGCGCCGGTCAAGCTCGGCCCTGCTATCGTGCGACTCGTCCGTGGCAAATGCTTCAGCCGCTTCTGAAGCGGGGAAGAAATTCGGATCAAGGCCCGGCGATAGGAGAAAGTACGGGCGGTCTTCGCGGTTCTCGACTTCGATCCAGACCGGTTGCACCGACTTCGTAGCAAGCGGCAATCCGTACACCGCCAGGCTCTCTTGCGCCGACAGCACGGCGGCGGAAACGCGGACGTTACCTTCTGTACGCGTCACGGCCCGGCTCTTGTAATCGATAGTCGCTGCGGGTGGCGGTGCCGAGGCGCAGCCGGCGAGCACAGCGACCAGCACCGCAAGCGCGGCGTTGCGCAGCGCACTTGCGATCATCGACCTGAGGGCATTCACGGCTAGATCTCCGTCATCGCGCGACGCTAAACAATGTGACGCGACAGCGGACCCGACCCGTCGAGCCGTGTGTGTTCATGTGCATATCAGCAAGTTCTCGCCAGCGGCCGGTTCGCTCGAAACTGCGCGAGTTAGCAAATTGCAGGAACGTCTTGCGCATCATTCGCTTTCGGGGAGCGCGCCGGGGTTGCATGAGGAAAATACGTGGCGGCACCGGCCGCGACAATTGGACCTAGGTCCCACAAGGCAAAGCGTCGCTCTAAAGACGTCGTACGCATTTTCCGAATCCGCTGCCTATCGGAAACAACTTGCGTCGCAATAGACTGTTTTACAGCCGTCCTGCAAGAGAACCGGGCGCGCCGATTCGCTAGAAGCCGCCGTACAGGTGCCTCTTAATGGTGCGCGAACGCCACCGCCACCTTCACTGCCAGCCCCTGCGTCTGAGTGGCGCCAGCGGTGGCACTTTGACTAAACGATTCAGCGATGCGGTCGGCGTTATATTCGTCGGAATAACAACCGGCCAGCCGCGCCCTCCCCCGGTTATGTGATTACCGGGCGGGCGACGCCTACGCGTCCGGGTTATTGCAACTATGCGGTGCACCTGCGAGAAAACAGGCGCGGACTTACGCCTCCACGGCGGCTTTGTTGTCAGTAACCGAGCGCAACGTGGGGCGCGACAACGCCGGTGGACGTAACTGGGCGTCGACGAACTGCAGGTACTGCGGGCCGAGATCTGCAATGCCGCAACAACCGAGCAGCGCAAGTACGCGGTTGATTTCCTCACGATATATTTCGAGCGCCCGCGCGGCGCCGGCCTCACCGCCTGCCGCAACACCGTAGAGCGTCGAGCGGCCCACCATTACGGCGCGTGCGCCAAGCGCGAGCGCCTTGACCACGTCACTTCCCCGCCGGAAGCCGCTATCGATGAAGACAGTCGCGCGCTTCGCGACGGCATCGACAATCTCGGGCAGCACCTCCATGGGAGAGATAATGCCATCCAGATTGCGGCCGCCATGATTCGACACGTCGATGCCGTCAGCGCCGTGATCGACTGCGGTCGCCGCATCCTGCGGATCGAGTATGCCCTTCACAATTAGTTTATGCGGCCAGATCTTGCGCAACGCGTCGAGATCGCCCCAACTGATGGAATCAGTACGCAGACTCGATCTACCCATCGGGCCGGCAGTAAGCTTGGCCTTAGCGGCGGCCGGATAATTTGCATACATCGGCATGCCGGTCGTCACGAGATAGCGCAGCATGACGCCGAACAGCCAGCGTGGATGCGCGAGCATGTCAGCGACGTTGCGCGTCGAAAACGTGAAAGGGATTGTGAAGCCGTTACGAATATTGTATTCGCGATTGCCGGATGACACGCCGTCGACAGTAACGACAAGCGCCTTGTAGCCCGCCGCCTTCGCGCGCTGCACAAGTTCATGCGAGAGCGCGCGATCCGGCCACATATAGAGCTGAAACCACAGGTCACCGCCTGCTTCGTCCGCCACACGCTCCATTGCGGTCATGGAACCGGTCGCGAGCGTGAAGGGAATGCCTGCCGCGCGTGCCGCGCGTGCCAGTGCGATCTCGCCTTCATACCACATCAACCCGGCGGTGCCGGTCGGCGCAATGACGAGCGGCATCTTATGCTTGACGCCGAAAATCGTCGTGTCCTGATTGCGCTTCGAGACGTCGACCATCGTTCGGGTCTTGAAACGCATGCGATCGAACACGGCGCGATTGTTGCGCAGCGATACTTCGTCTTCGGTGCCGCGGTCGACAAACTCGAACAAGCCTTTCGGTATGCGTCGCAACGCCAAATCGCGAAGGTCGAAGATGTTGTATGCCTTCAGGTCGCTGGTCATGTGTCTCTCTGCTTGAAGATGGGGACAACCGATGATTAGAGCCGAAGTATCATCAGCCCGCATGCGCATGTCAAACGCCACTGGTTCATCACGCCGGACACTAAGCCAGACGCCATCGCTTTGCCATGCAGCCGTCCAGCCGCGCGTCGCGCCGGCGTTCCGGCGGATGTCCCCGCCTAACACCGGAAGTCAGGTGCTGCTACCGGTGTATCGGATGGCGATCCGCCGCGATCACCGCGGCGACGCCTTCAAGCCCAAGTGCAAGCGAGAACAAAACGATTGCTACTAGGACATTCTCGAAGGAGCCGAGGAAAAAATAGATGCATCCGATCGCGCAGGCAAAAGCCACGAGATGGATGCCGGTGCAACAAAATCCGCTGAATGACTTGAGTACCATGATGGCGGCCCTTTCATCTGAAAGCGGTTAAATCTTTGGACGATGATATTCCGATCGAGGTTCCGGGGAAACCGGTTATTTGCTGCCAGCGAGCCACGGCCCGGCTAACCCGGTTCGAGTGCAAAGGCTCGGGCGACGTTTTACGAAGTCGTTGTCCGGTCGACGTCTTGCAGCTTCACATGCTGCGTCTGGTCGCGCTTTTCTCATAACGGCTCTCATTGGCAGGCTTACTGGCACATACAACGCCTATGTTCCCGCTCTGCCGGATCACATCGACGCCGACCGTTTTCTCATATCGCCTGAGCATGACATCCACGCAGCCGCCGGCGAATGAGATGTTGCTTATCTGCATCCAGTCGATGAAATCAGGCAGCAGCGGCGCGTTGAAACGTATCTCGCATCTCGCCAGGTCGAACTCGAGTCCGAGACTCGCTTGGATCAACATAAAGACGGCACCGGACGCCCAGGCCTGCGGCGAGCAGGCAACCGGATAGAGGGTCGGTCCTTCGGCCGGACGGCGTGGAAATCCGCAGAAAAGCTCGGGCAGCCGGTGCTGTTCGAATGCGAGGCTTGCATCGTAAAGTCCCGCAAGTATCTTCAGCGCGTCCGCGGTGTGCGAGTATTGGGCGATGCCAGCCGCGATCAGCGCGTTGTCATGCGGCCACACGGATCCATTGTGGTAGGACATCGGGTTATATCGCGACTGCCCGCTGGCGATTGTTCGCACGCCCCAGCCCGAATAAAAATCGGGCTCGCGCAAACCTTCGATCACGCGCTGCGCATGCTGAGGCGAACTGATATTGCTCCACAGCACCTGACCGGCGTTTGATGACCGCACTTTGCATTGCCGCTTGCTGCCGTCGAGTGCGATGGCATACGTGCCGATGTCTTCGCACCAGAACGCCTGCTCGAACTTTCGCTTAAGGTCTGCGGCAGCTGAACGCAGGCTCGCTGCCAGATCACGCCGACCAAGAAGCTTTGCCAGCACTGCCGCCTCGCACTTCGCTTCATACACGTATGCTTGCACTTCACAAAGCGCAATGGGAGGTGCGGCAAGCGTGCCATCAGCATGGAAGACGGAATCCTGCGAATCTTTCCAGCCTTGCTGATCGAGCCCGTTGGTGCTGCGCCGTTCGTACTCGACGAAGCCGTCCCGGTCCGCATCACCGTACGTGTCTATCCAGCCAAGCGCACGTTCGATATTGTCCCAGATGGACCGGATGAAATCGAGATCGCCGGTGCGCGCGTAGTACGCGCCTGCAAGACTAACGAAAAGCGGCGTCGCATCGACCGACCCATAGTACCGCCCGAACGGGACTTCACCGAGTATCGCCATCTCGCCGGTGCGTACCTCGTGCAAAATCTTTCCAGGCTCCGCGTCGCTTTGCGGATGCATCGCGTCAGCCTGCGTCGCTGCAAGAAACGACAGGACGCCGCGCGCGATCGCAGGATCAAGCCACAAACATTCACGTGCGGTGAGAATCCCGTCCCGTCCGAACGTCGTGGAGTACCACGGCACACCGGCGTAGGGATAAGGCCCATCGCGTTGCGCCGTCGTCAGCATGGCGAGATCCGACACGGACCGTTCGACCCATCTGTTGAACAACGGGTTCGACGTCGTGATCTGGCTTTGCGCTCGATTCGCAGCGCAGCGTTGCGCCGCGGATAGACGCAGTGCTTCATGATATCCCGCTGGAGGCATTGCAACAGCACCGGTTTGGCAGTGCACGCGCGAATACAAGTGCCACTCGCCCATGGGTGCCAGCATGATCTCAAAGACAGCGTGATCTGGTCCTAGAACCGACGGCGCTCGATCGAAGTGAATTAAGGTCGTGCGCTTGATATCGTCGAGTCCGCAGTAACCGAGCGTGACATCGGACCCGTTAGTTGCCACAGGCAGTGTGCGCCCCCGACGCGCCCGGGTGGAACCACGCACTTCAAAGATGTCCGCATAATCGGCTGCAAAGTTGAGCCGCAGCTCGAAGCTGACCGTTTCGAGGCCGAAGTTTGCAATACGTATGTGCTCGTAACATGCCGACGACCACAGCAGCTTCGCCCTGAAAATGTGCAGCGTGCCTTTCGGAATCGGAGACGCTCCTTCGCGCACGAGGTCGGGATTCATCAGCTCGACCGTAAGCAGGCTGCTATCGTCTTTCAAATTGCAGTTTAGGAACAGCGGGCGAACGCCGTTGATCAGCAATTCCTGGCGCGACAGAAAGCGCGTATCGCGCTGGTACAGCCCGTCTCCCGAATCGAACGGCCGTATGTCGCCGAATCGGTCAAGAACCGCAAATGTGCCGTCGTGCTTGATCATCTGCGCACGCTGATCACTATGCGCGACACGCGCGGAGATGTACCACTTATCGCCGATCTGTATTGAGTCAGTCATGCGGGCACGTTCCTTTGTTGGAGGAGTAGCCGGCACTCGCCAGTTGGTAGAGCGATAGATAATCGAGGGCCATGCGCCGCGCGGTGAAACGTTCTTCAAAAACCTGGCGGCACCCCTGTCGGCTGATGGCGCCGATTTTTTGCGCGCCCGCAATCGCTTCCCGGTCAGTTTCAGCAACGTAACCCGTGATGCTGTCGACCATGACCTCGCTAACCGAGCCGGAGTTGTATGCAACCACCGGTGTCCCGCATGCGAATGCTTCGATCAAAACCAGACCGAATGGCTCCGGCCAGTCGATCGGAAACAGGAGTGCGCGCGCCTTGCCGAGCAGTCGGTTCTTCTCCGTGTCACCGACTTCGCCGAGATATTCAACCAGCGGATCGGCGAACAGCGCGCGAATATTGCGCTCGAAATAGGCTTGGTCGGCGACATCAATCTTGGCGGCTATCTTGAGTGGCGTCCTGCACGCGCGCGCAATCATGATTGCTCTGTCAACACGCTTCTCAGGCGAAATGCGGCCCAGGAATACAAAGTAATTCTCAGGCTCGGCGACGAAGTCGTACAGCGTTGTCGGGATTCCGTGGTGGACAGTGCCAAGCCAATTAGCGTCGGGAAGCGGCGCGCGCTGAGAATCGGAAATCGATATCAGCGGTTGCTCATGGAAATTCCCGTAGAAGTCCTCGAGGTACGGCAGATCGAGCCTGCCATGTAAAGTCGTGACGCTCGGCAGCCGTGCTCGACGCGCAATCGGAAAGTGAAAAAAATCGGTGTGGAAATGGATAATGTCGAACGCATGCGGCTCGTGGAACACCATGTCGCATTCGACGATATGTGGCGCAACGCCATCAGGACGCTTTGGATGCAAACGCAGACTGCGATCGATTACTGGCACGAGACGCGCGGATGTCAGCGAGTCGCCGCTGGCAAACAGCGTGACCTCGTGTCCAAGCGCGACCAGTTCCTCAGTAAGGTAAGAGACGATCCTTTCGGTGCCGCCATAACCCGCGGGTGGCACACTTTCGAAGAGTGGTGCGACCTGGGCAATCTTCATCAGGGTACGGACGCTTTAGGCGGTCAATGCGTATGATGCCAGCGCGCCTGCCAAACGACATACGGAAACTGGTAAGTCAGGCGCGACTGCGCTCGCCCAGGCGTTTTAACAGACACCGGTGAGCGTAGGCGCAGCGCATAAAGACGCCGCGGCCTCCGGCCGCGCTTGATCACTTAGCGGGTGCGGCGACCCATGCGGTACACCAGCCCTGCGGCGAAATCTCCGTGTCGCCCGCTATCACTTTGCAGCCCCCGCGATCCTTCGGCGTCTTGCCGGGGACAAACTGCATGCAACCGGAGCATTGCTGCCCCTTCATCGGCGAATCCTGATACTTCAGCGCGTCGCGAATGGCCTTGTTCTGCTCCGCGTGCGCCCGGCCTGCGGTCAATACAGCTGGCATGACGATGGCGCTGCCGGCGATCAAAGACAGCATCCGACGCCGTGATACGGGTGAATTGTGCATAGTGCTCTCTCCAGAGATGACCAGACCCCTCTTACTCCATGCTAGGGACGTCACGGCCTGGCGTCTATAGGACAAACAAACTGCGTCTGTAGGCGCTCCAGCGGCGGCGCATTTTCGCGGCGTGCCCGACGTCTGTGCTATTTCTTTACGTGGTAGCCGGTCTTGAAGATCCACCACACGGCGAACATGCACAAGCCGAGAAAAACGGCGATCATGCCAACGCTGACTGCGAGGCTCACATCGGCGAGTTCGTAGAAGCTCCAGCGAAAACCGCTCACCAGATAGAGAACGGGATTGGCGAGTGTCACCGTTTGCCAGAATGGAGGCAGCATGCTGACCGAATAGAAGCTGCCGCCCAGAAATGCGAGCGGAGTGACGATCAGCAATGGAATGATCTGCAGCTTCTCGAAATTGCCCGCCCATACCCCGATAATGAATCCGAAGAGGCTGAAAGTGACCGCGGTAAGCACGAGGAACATCATCATCCATAGCGGATGCGCAATGTGTACGGGTACAAAGAGCGCCGCCGTGGCAAGTATGATCAGACCGAGGATGATCGACTTGGTCGCTGCCGCTCCGACATAACCCAGAATGATTTCGACATACGAAACGGGCGCGGACAAAAGCTCATAGATAGTGCCGGTGAACTTGGGGAAAAAAATACCGAATGACGCGTTGGAAATACTTTGCGTCAGTATCGACAGCATGATGAGGCCCGGGACGATAAACGATCCGTAAGTCACGCCTTCAATTTCCGCCATGCGCGAGCCGATCGCGGACCCGAAAACGACAAAGTACAGCGACGTTGAGATTACAGGCGAAACGATGCTTTGAAACAGGGTCCGCCACGTTCGCGCCATTTCAAACCGGTAGATCGCATGCACGGCATAAGTGTTCATGCGGCCTCGCTGACCAGCGTCACGAATATGTCTTCGAGCGAGCTCTGTTCGGTGGTCAGATCTTTGAATCTGATGCCCGCAGAAGTGAGATCATGCAATAACGACGGGATGCCCGTGAGCTCGGTGCGTGCGTTGTACGTGTAGACCACTTGCCGGCCATCCGCGCTCAGCTCGAGACGATAACGGCGCAGCGCGTCGGGGATCACCGCCAGCGCGCTCTGCAATTCCAGGATGAGCTGCTTCTTGCCGAGCTTAAGCATCAGGTCCGCCTTTCGCTGTACCAAAACGAGGCGGCCCTTGTTGATGATGCCAATGCGGTCCGCGATTTGTTCGGCCTCCTCGATGTAGTGCGTCGTGAGAATTATCGTTACGCCCGAGTCCCGCAGCGCGCGCACAAGCTGCCACATGTCTTTGCGCAGGTTTACATCCACGCCGGCCGTCGGCTCGTCCAGAAACAGGATGCGCGGCTCATGCGACAGGGCCTTCGCGATCATCACACGCCGCTTCATGCCGCCCGACAGCTCCATGATTCTCGCGTTTCGCTTATCCCATAGCGTGAGTTCACGCAGCACTTTCTCGATGTAGCCGGGGTCGGCTTTTTTGCCGAACAGTCCGCGGCTGAAAGAAACCGTCGCCCATACGGTTTCAAACGCGTCGGTTGACAATTCCTGCGGCACGAGCCCGATGAGTGAGCGCGTCACGCGATAGCCGGCAATGATGTCAGAGCCGTCGACGGTTACCGTGCCACTGGACGGATTCACAATCCCGCAAACGATGCTGATCAGCGTTGTTTTTCCCGCCCCGTTCGGACCGAGCAACGCAAGAATCTCACCGCGCTCGATGTCGAGATCAACCTCTGCAAGCGCCGAAAAACCGCTGGCGTACGTCTTGGACAGCTTACGAATCGAAATCAAGGGATCCATGGCAAGCACTTGGGGGGCGGAGGACTGCGAGACCGGTCGCATTCTAGCTGAACGGCCGGCAACCACCGCCGACCGCTGAGCAGCGGTGCGGTTCCGATCATTTGCCGATCAAACGGCGCCCAAACTTTTTTTTCTGTCGCAGCGCGTCACGTATTGAAATTTAACAACTGGTAACTTAGCATGTGACGTAAGAGTAACGCTCGATGTGGCGTAGGACGCAACCTACTTTAAGGGGTTTAAATGGTTAAGCGGGTCCTCTGCGGCAAAAACTTTGTAGGACTGTGTTTCGTCGCCACGCTCGCATTCAGTCACTGCGCCTGGCCCCAGCGTGCCCTACCCGTCGAAGAGCTCAAGGCCTTCAGCGCCGCGTTTGACCTGATTAAAAAAGACTACGTGGGCGAAGTCGACGACAAGAAACTGTTCGCCGACGCCATCCGCGGCATGGTGAGCGGCCTAGACGCGCACTCCGTGTACTGGACCGGGACGAGCTCCGCGATGCTCAAGCCGGCATGCAGGGGCAATACGGCGGCGTCGGAATCGAAATGTCGGTTGAAGAGGGCGGCATCAAAGTTATAGCGCCAATCGACGACACGCCGGCGGCGCGTGCCGGTATCCAGGCCGGCGACATGATAGTGAAGCTTGATGATACAGCCGTCAAAGGCATGACGCTCAGCGAGGCTATCAAGCGTATGCGCGGCAAACCCTCCACCGAGCTTACGCTTACGCTTGAGCGCAAAGGACAGGATCTGCCATTCACGTTGACGTTGACTCGTGCGGTGATCCGCACGCAAAGCGTCAAATCGCAACTGGTCGAACCGGATTACGCTTACTTGCGCGTAACGCGGTTCCAGGAACACACCGGCGAAATGCTCGCTGATGCCATCAAGACCCTGTACGAACAGAATAGCGCTCCCCTCAAGGGTCTTGTGCTCGATCTGCGGAATGATCCGGGCGGCCTGCTGTACAGCGCAGTAGCTGTGTCGGCGGCCTTCCTGCCGCGCGATTCGCTCGTCGTGTATACCGAAGGACGCTCTGGCAGCGCGAAATTTCGACTGATTGCGTCGCCACGCGATTACCTGCCTTCTAACAGCAAGCGCGATTATCTCGCCGCGCTGCCGCCGGAAACGAAGAGCGTGCCAATGGTCGTGCTAGTGAACAGCGGCTCAGCGTCGGCGTCTGAGATCGTCGCTGGCGCGTTGCAGGATTACAAGCGCGCGGTCGTTATGGGAACCCAAACGTTCGGCAAAGCGTCGGTGCAGAACATTTTCCCGATTGATAACGATACCGCGGTGAAATTTACGACTGCGCGTTACTTTACTCCTAAAGGGCGGTCGATCCAGCTAACGGGCATAACCCCCGACATCGCCCTCGACGATGGTACGACCAGCGACACGAAGGTTAGGCTGCGCGAGGCGAACCTCAGTAATCACCTCAGTAAGATCGCAGCGGTCGAACCTGCGTTAATGACAGCAGCGAGCACTGAAACAAGTCTGCGCTTTGTTCCCGCTCCCCGGGTAAAGCAGCCGGAAGAGAAAAAAGTGCCGCTCGAGCCAGGTCAGGTCATCTCGGATAACGACTATGAGCTGACACAGGCGATCGCATTTCTCAAGAGCCTGATGGCCCCAAGCACGATAGCGAGCGTGCACAAAGACAACACTCAATGATGGAGTGTTGCGGCAGCTCGTCGCACGCACATCATCGGTCAGGCTGCGGCACATTTGTAGTCTAGTCGCCGCCGCACGCCTGTAAAACACTCGTCTAACCGTTTGCCTCGGCGCTGCTGCGCAAAACGCAGGGCGCAGCGGTGATGCGTCCCGTTATGCTCCGCGTCGTATGTGTATGCCATCACCGAAGCAATCAACGATGGCGAGTTCATACACAGACGCCGTCCCGTGCGATGCTATATTCCTGCCTGGAGCGCTGAGAGTGCGTGTGACATCACAGCTCCCCGGCGGTGTGCGGCGGGCAGAATCAAACGAAGGACGTCATGAGCTACGATCTACTAATCAAGAATGGCACGGTCGTGGACGGTACCGGCGTCCCCGGCCTTCTCGCTGATGTCGCCGTAAAAAACGGACTCATTGCGGAAATCGGCAAGCCCGCCGGCGAGGCTCTCCAGGTGATCGATGCCGGGGGACAGATAGTGTGCCCGGGGTTCATCGATCCGCATACCCATTACGATCCGCAGATCTCGTGGGACAAGGTCCTCTCGAGTTCAACGCAGCACGGCGTTACCACCGTTGTGATGGGCAATTGCGGTGTCGGCGTCGCGCCGTGCCGGCCCGCCGATCATGACTTGCTGCGCCAGGACCTTGTCACCGTCGAAGGCATGTCGGCAGAGGTGCTCGCCGCCGGTATTGCCTGGGACTGGGAAAGCTTTCCGGAGTACATGGACGCGGCGGAGCGCCGCGGCAGCGGTCCGAATCTCGTGTTTATGGTGCCGCTCGCGCCGGCACGCACGTACGTAATGGGCCTCGAAGCGCCAGACCGCGCTGCTACTCAAGATGAAACCAGGGCAATCGTCCGGCTGCTTGAAGCGTCGATCGAAGCCGGCGCGTGGGGCTGGTCGACGACGGCGATCGGATCACACATCGGGTTTCATGGCAAACCGCTTTCAGCGCGCGCCGCGAGCCGCGATGAACTCGCAGCGTACGCACAAGTGCTCCAACGCGCGAAGCGTGGTGTCATCGAGCTTGCGCTCACCAAGCGCTTCGCGACCCTCGCCGAAGATGAAATGGATTTGCTCAAGCACCTGCTCGATCACAGCGAGCGGCCGGTCACGTGGCTGTCGCTCCATAACCTGACCGAGAAACCCAATGCAATTCCCGAAATACTCGCCAAGGCGGACTCACTCATACGGCGGCGGGGCCTGCCGCAGATTCTCACTCGACCGCTGATTGCGGAGCTGACGCTTAAATCGCCTTTCAACTTTGCGGAAATCGCTGCTGCAAAGGGCATCTTCAACCAGCCGGTGGAACGGCAGATGTCGCTTTACGCCGATCGGGGGTTCCGTGACGCGTTTCGCGAAGAGCTCAAGCTCGGCCGTAAGTTCACGAACCAGGCGCAAAACGTCGGCGTGTTCAAGGTAGCGGATCCGCTAAATCAGCGCTATGAAGGTCGCACCATCGGAGACATTGCGGCCGAACGCAACGCCGACCCGCTGGACTGTCTTTTCGATTTCGCACTGGCCGAACGGCTTGAAACGAAGTTCATCCTGCCACGCGCGAACACGAATCCCGAACGCATACCGGATCTCCTGCGCGAATCGGACCGCACGCTGATCGGACTTTCCGATGGCGGCGCGCACGTCGATATGTTTTGCGAGGCCGGTTACACCACATACATGCTTGCGCATTGGGTACGCGAGAAAAAAGCGCTGACGCTGGAACACGCGGTTAAGCGCATGACGTCGGAACCCGCAGACTTCTTTGCCATAACCGATCGCGGACGGCTCAAGCGCGGACTCGCAGCCGATATCGTCGTATTCGATCCCGTCACTGTCAATTCGCCCACACGCGGCACGATGGTGTATGACCTGCCTGCCGGCGGCGGCCGCCTTGTAGCCGAAGCAGCAGGCGTCTCGAAAGTGATTGTCAACGGCACGCCGCTGTTCGCGAACGGAACGCATACCGGTCAATTCCCCGGGCGGGTCTTGCGCTCGAACATCTAGCAAACCAAATTGCGGTCTGTCTCGTATATCTGCGTGCGGATCTGCACGGCACTCGAGTTGTCGCTGCGGATACCGTTTCGCGATGTGACCGCCATTCTCGTCGCGGTCCTGCTCACCGCATTGATGCCGGCGTGTGCGGCCGAATGGCGGCCCGAGCGCAATGTAGAGCTGATCATCGCCGCAACGCCGGGCGGCGGCTACGACAATCTCGCTCGACCCTTGCAGAAGATACTGCCTGAACGCAAGCTCGTCGACTATGGCGTCGTCGCTATCTACAAGCCGGGCGCGGGCGGCGCAATCGGCTGGCGGTATCTCAACGAGCGCCCGAACGACGGCCATGTACTTTCGATCATTTCGGGCACCATTCTCGGCGCCAACATCATGGGCCAGATGGACGTCAAGTACACTGACTTTACTGCGCTACCGATGATCTTCAACGAGTATGTGGGCATGCATGTCAAACCGGATTCACCGATCAAAACGGCTGGCGATCTGATAGAAAGGCTCAAGAAGGATCCGCTGTCGCTGACTATCACACCGGGCACGAGCATCGGCACCCTGCCGCATGTTGCATTCGCGCTCGTCCTCAAGAAGGCCGGTTTTCAGCACGACATGAGAAAACTGACAGTAGTCGCGTTCAAGTCGACGGGCGACGCGGCGATTGCAGTGGCGGGCGGCCATGTCGATGTGCTGGCGACACGGCCGTCGAACGTCGCTGAACTCGTCAAGTCTGGGCGCCTGCGCACGCTTGCGGTCACCGCGCCGCAACGCATGATAGGCATGGCCGATGTGCCGACGTGGCGTGAGCTCGGCGTCGATGCAGTTTATGGGAATTGGTTCGGCATGATCGGGCCGCGCGCGATGACTGCGGCGCAGGTCGAACATTGGGACAACGTGTTTCTGCGTCTCGCGCGGACAGACGAATGGAAGCGCGAGCTCGAGCGAAATTTGTGGAGCGACTTCTACATGAACAGCGCACAGACGCGGCGCTTCCTGGACGAGCAGAATGAGGAATTGCGCGGCCTAATGACTGATCTCGGGCTTGCGAAATGACTTCAGGCGTCGGGTAAACAAAGGGAACACCAGCCTCATAACGCGTGTTCTTCGCCGCTGAAAATAGCATCGAGCGAATCTGCGGCCTGCTCGCGTGCGGCCATGCGCGTCCATTTGCAATCGTTTCTTTTTTCCTTACAACACAATTGGCGCGCATCCGATGCAGCGATGGATCGCGACGTGATTTACTCGCGTCGGGATCGATTTTCAAACGCACGGAAGGAGCGCACCATGGCAACGCATACGGTAATCGCCACATACAAGGAATACGGACTGGCGGAGCAAGTGGCCGCGGACCTTATCGGCGCTGGCATCAACCAGAATTCGATCCACATCATATCCGGAAACGGTGCGGCGTCCACCGCTACCGGTAACTGTGGCCGCGAGGACGACGAATACTATTCCCAAGCGATGCACCGCGGATATAGCGTGGTCACCGTTGCCGCGGAGAATGAGAACGAGGCAGAGCGCGCCGCGCAAATCATGGAGCGCCACTCTCCCATCGAACTCGATGCGCCTGACCGCGCTACGGGTGAAACCAACGCGCAACCGACGACCGGCCGGGGCGTTGGGCGTGATACCGAACCGCGGCCGGACACCGCGCCGTCGAGCAACGCACAGCAGACCGATGGAGCGGGACGAACAGATGCAGTAATCCCCGTCGTGCAGGAAGAACTGGTTGTGGGCAAGCGCGCAACACAAAGAGGCGGCGTCCGAATCCGTACGCGGCCAGTCGAAACGCCGGTACAAGAAACGGTCGAGTTACAGGAAGAACGGGCGAAAGTGCAGCGCCGTGCGGTCGATCGGCCCGCTGCCGACAGCGATTTCACTGCGTTTAAAGAAGGCGAAATCGAACTGAGAGAAACGGCGGAGGAAGCAGTAGTATCAAAACGGGCACGCGTCGTCGAAGAAGTGGTTATCAGTAAAGAGGCCACGAGCCATGTCGAAACCGTAAACGACACCGTCCACCATACGGAAGTGGAGGTCGAACCGGTCGATGAACGGCCAACGTCTCCTGGCAGCGAGCCTGTGCGACAGCGCGCTGAAGTGGCGCAGCCGTCGGCTGACGCAAACAGACCAGCCCTTTACGGTACCGTGCCAACGCGGGAACGCGCGGAGTGGATAGTAAGTGCTCTGCGCAACGCGGGAATATCGGGCAGCGATGTATCGGTGCTGCTCGGAGACAAAGCGGCGACCCGGCACTTCGCATACGAGACGAACACCAAAGCGCCAGAGGGCGCCACCGCCGGCGGCGCAACCGGCATGGGCATCGGGGCGGTGCTCGGATGGCTTGCTGGCATCGGCTCTTTGGCAATTCCAGGAGTGGGCCCGTTCATTGCTGCCGGACCGATCATGGCGGCGCTGGGTGGTGCCGCATTAGGCGGTGCGACCGGAGGTTTGATCGGCGCGCTCGTCGGAATGGGCATACCGGAGCGCGAAGCAAAGGTATACAACGATACGGTACGCGGCGGCGGTGCGCTGGTATCTGTGCACACGGGCGATGCCGAGCAGCAACAGCGTGCACGGGAAATCCTCGCGACTGCCGGCGCGGAGAATATTCATGCAACCAACGAATTACGGGAGCCCGCTTAGCGACGCTGCCTGACTCGCAGAGCGAGACCGCCGCGAGGCGCGTGTTGCTCACTGGCCGGGTCTTCGAACGACCGCGAAGGTATGGTGGGAGATGCGCGGGCTACGACGCGCGCGTTGCCCACCATCAAATTCGTGCGTCAAATCGCCGGATCAAATTCCCTGCACGACCGGCGAGCCTTTGCATTGTGTGCGATGCATTATCCGGCGCGTCGATGGATCGATTGCATCGCGCCGGTGCATCGCGCACCGGTTATCCCAGATGAGGACGTCCCCGAGCCGCCACTGGTGATGCCACGTGAAGTGCGGCTGCGTCGCGTGAGTCCACAGTGAATCGAGCAGCGCTTCTGATTCAGCAAGCGGCAGGCCGTTGATGTAAGCATGGGGCCGGCGCCCGAGGTATAACGCACTGCGCCCGGTCTCGGGATGTCTGCGTATGATCGGATGCGTCAGACCTGGACTCGTGCGCAAATCCTGCTCAGCCAAATATCCAGGACGAAGCTGCCCGCCGGATGTATAGCGTTTGTCGTGCTTGATCGTCTTGTCAGCGATGGCCGAACGCAGAGACGCCGGCAGCGTCTCCAAGGCGAGATACATATTCGCGAACCCTGTATCTCCGCCTGAGGGCGGCAGCTCTATCGCATAAAGAATGCTGCAACTGGGAGGAACTTCGTTGAAGGCACTGTCGGTGTGCCACACAGCTTCGCCATCGCCGAGACCACCGATAGCTACGCCGTTCTCGATCACGTTCGAGATGACGGCGATCTCCGGATATTTTTCGTCCCGCGGCTTCTGACCAATGTGCACCGGTGACGGTCGGCTCAACTCTCCGAAACGCCGTCCAAATGCAAGGAGGTCATCGTCGTTTAGTTGTTGATCGCGAATAAGCAAGACAAGGTGGTCGAGAAACGCGCGCTGGATTTTTGTGAACGCTTCGTGATCGAGGCGTTTTACATCGCCGCATTTGATCTCGGCGCCGATCGCGGACGCGAGTTGCAACACCTCTATTTCCATGGCGGGCGACCTCGCGCTGTCAACACGGCGGCGGTGATCGGTTACCGATTCACTTCTCGACTGGTTAGCGCGCCCCGCCACCCAAGGATGGAAGGCGCGCGCTCATTCTGCACGCTCGTATCTCTGGGGAAACGTTACGCGAAACGTAGTGCCCTTGCCCGGGGCAGTCTGCAGCTCAAGTGTAGCGTCGAGCAGGTCGCATAACCGCTTGACGATCGCGAGTCCCACGCCTTCCCCTGACGGGCCGTCGCTCGATTGCTGCGGTGACTGCGAGCGCAGCGTCGGTGCAGGAGGTGTATACGGCACCTGGCCCTTGAGTTGTTCGTCTACGGTTTCGTTATCGAGATCAGTCGCGTCTTTTAAGGCATCCGCAATGGGAGTTACCGTGCCGTGGTTGAGTCCGGGACCGGTGTCCTGCACACAGAATGTCCATCGATCGGTGTCCAGTGTCGTGTCCAGATCCCAAGTTACTTTCACGCCGCCCGCTTCCGTGTAGCGGAGCGCGTTCTGCAGCAGGTTTTGAGCAATACGCCGTATCTTCACTTCGTCGCCGTCCACCCACAACTGCGCGGCGCCCTCGACCGTCAGGAACAGACGCCGCTCGACGGCAATGTGGCGCATGGCATTGCACAGATCCTTCAGGAGCTGAGCCGCATCCAGGCGCGCGATTGTGCGCCGCTCATGACCCGCTTCGAGTCGCGACAAAGTCATGAGCTCATTCAGGAACGAGCGCATCCAGTCGACGCCGTCAGTGAGCATGCGCAGCGATTTCGCTCGGTCCTCTTCTGCTAACTCGGTGCGACCGAGCAAATCCGCGGCGTTCTTGACAATGCCAAGCTTGCCGCGCAGATCATGCGCTGCCTCGCGCCATCCATTTGCGCGCTCCCGTTCCCCGTCGTAAAGCCGGCTGATGGCCGCTTCCAGATACTGCGCGCGGCCCGCCGCTTCGGTTTGGCGCAGCTCCGTATATTGCTGCGAGCTCTCGCAGATGCCGTCTGCAAAAAAGCGGGCAACGCTGTCCCGGGCCCTCGCCTGCGCCGCCAGCGACATTGCCGGATTCGCCGCGCAGTCGAGATTAAGCTCATCGACAAGGCACAGGTGCAGATGCCGCCACTCGTGCATGACTTCGACAAGGTTGTATCCCTGCTGCCAGCGCACCACTCCATGTTCGGCGGAGCTGCGCTTCTCCTCTTCTACCGCGCGCTCTTGTTCTGCATGATCCGTTGCGCAAAGCTCGCGCTCGAGCTGGTCGAGCAGCGTGGGCACATGATCGTAGAACTGCGCGAGGGACAAATGCGATGCATGCGCAAGAGCCGGATCTTCCTGCACGCGTCTGCGCCAGCTCACGAGGATGGCGTTACGCCTGGCCGCAAGGCGGCGCGCAAATGCGGTCAATTCACCCGCTAGATTTTCTTCCATGAGCGCGGTTACACGTTATCGAGCCGGTTATTTTCGCATTTTTGGCGGCAATGGGCACTGTCTTCAACCAAAACCGCCATGACTACTCGTATCTGACAGCGGATCGGTCTGCTCGCATGGCACCGGAGCGGATGGTCGCGGCTATAGCTAGCCGTATCCGACCGCGTACACGGATCTGCGATCCGGCGTGAAGGTTATGATTTCTTTGGCGCCATGCGCGATGCCGCAACCGAGAGTGAGCTTGCCGGGGCTGCCGAGCAGAAGCTCCCTGTGCAGCACGTGTACTTCTTCGCCGCTTTCAAAGACCACGAAAGTTCCATTCAGGCTGTGGTCCACGAGATAAAAGTGCGACCGCAAGAGCCGGATGCTGGCATGCCTTCGCGAGGCGAGCCTCTCGCGTATCACGAGATCACAGTCTTCGCCACGGCCAAGCGAAATATCAGGACGCGCATCGTCAACGGTCACGCTGGCATTCGCATACCACAGTATGAGCGCGCCCTGGCCGCCGGGCCGGATGTTGTGCCAGCGCAGGTTCACCTGAGTGACACCGGACAAGTCCTTGTCCAATAGCACCTGATAGACGGTCGATTCCTCCGCACTGCCTTTAAGTTGGACCTTGAAGACCGCGCGCAAATTGTCCTTGAGCGGACCGGACACATATCGCTCGGTCGCGTCTGTGGTCAGGATCTGCTCTGCTGCTGCCAGCGCGGTGAGGTAGGCGGCGACGTTTACCGTATCACCGTATACGTCGTGCTCTTCGAGTAGCACAGGGCCGTATTGCAGACCGATATGCAACTGGATGGCGCAGTTACCCGGGCGCCTTGCTTCCACCTCAGGTTGCATTGCGCTTGCAGCGAGAACGGCATCATCGGCGCGCCGAAAGATACAAAGCGCTTCATCGCCTATCGTCTTGACGACGCGCCCCCGGTAGCGCTCGGCCACGTCGGCCACCGCCAACAGGCACCCATTGATGACCACGCGGGCGGCAGCATCGCCCAGCGTGTTGTAGAGCTTCGTGCTGTCCGTGATGTCAGCGAACAGGACCGCCATGCTTTGGTGCGGCGCTTCCGGGTGAGAATTCCGCTCGCTGGCTTCGTCGCCGGTCATCCGATCTCAGTCCTCCGGTATCCGCGAATAATACACACGCGCGCGCATGCACGGCGATTTATGCGTCGTCGTTAAGCGCCGGGGCCTCTATCTTTCATGGCAGTCACGCATCGAATCGATGAGACCGTGGTACAAGCGCCGCGGATCGCGCGAGCTTTTTCGACGTTTTTTTAAGTGCGCGTTTACTTGCGGCAATCAGGGGGCACGTATTTCCACTGTGTGGAGTCATTGGTGGCGCACGTCCACGACACGAGTCCACCCGGTGACAGGGAGGGCATGAAGTTGAGCGATACGGCGGCGCCCACCGATGCATCGTTGCCGGTTACTACGATCCGCCCGTCGTCGCGGACTTCACCGCCGCTTATTCGACCGGTTGGCGTTACCGTGAGTCCGGCGCCCGCATGCGCCAATGTGTGTTCGCGCTGCGCCTTATCGGCGACGGACGCTTTATACGGAGCTGCGGCGACGATCAGTTCGCTCACTTTAGCGCGGATTGTGTAGTCGCGGTACGCAGGCACTGCAACAGCAGCGAGAATACAAACTATCGCGACAAGAACCAACAACTCGAGCAGCGTAAGGCCGCGCTCACACGCTTTCATGAGTGGTTAAGGCATGCAAGATCGACGGCGATGCAACAGGCCCGCGCCAAACTCAATCTCGCACCTTCTCATCGCGTTCGAAGACTTCGGGAACTTCGAGAGGTGGAAATTTCTTGAGCCAGGGCAGCGGTAACGTGTTGCCGCGACGGTCGAGTACGAAGCGCACGCCGCCTGCAGCCTCAGCATGTCCACAACGCACGCAGATGAAGCTAACACCGGTGATCGTCACTCGGTGTACGCAGTCAACCTCGAAGGGAATGCCGCCGACCGCATTAATGACACACTGATGGCCGCGAACGACGGCCACCAGATCGCCGGGCTTTATGTCGTCGTGTGTGCGCATTTGATAAAACACTGACCGTCGGCTGTTACCGACCAATCGTCGCTGTCTTGAGCGAGGTGGCAAAGCGGCGGTTTGCTGTTTTTCGTGTCGGACGGCCGCACGAGAATCAACTTCATTCGCGCTAGCTCATGTAAGACGTTGTCCGACAAAAAGCCCGCTGGCGCGAGACGACACTTGCAGAACTGCAAGTGCGCCCATACTTCTACATTGGCACTCAACGATAAACACCTGCCCGTCCTCAACACGTATTTGCGGGGAATATCATCAGCTGGCTGACACCTCCGGCGCAAGGCAAGCGCGATACGGCCGTGCGGGAACGCGGCACTGCCTCGACGACTCAGTCGGCCAAGACGCCCGAGTTCACGCGTCGAAACATGCCGCCGGGCAGAATGTGGCTAGCGTTTCTCGCTATCCTCCTCATCAACTATCTGGTGACCCGGTACGTCTTCCCCGGCCCTGATGTTCCGGTAACTGTTCCGTACACCGCCTTCAGGGAAGAAGTTTCAAAGGGCAACGTCAGCGCCATCTACAGCAAGGGCTCCAGCATAGAAGGCCGCTTCTCGACGCCAATAAGCTGGCCGCCTGCCGACAATAAGGACGTCGGGCGTCGCCCGTCGCGTCCGCAGGCAAACATCAAGCCGCGCACGGCAAACACCTTCAACACTGAGCTGCCAGCGTTCGTAGACCCCGGACTCGAGAGTTTTCTGATCGGTCATAACGTCGAGATCAGCGCTGTGCCAATCCATGAAGGAAACGCGCTCGGCACGCTCCTTTTCGGTTTCGGTCCCGCGATTCTCATCATCGGCTTTTATTTCTGGCTCTATCGGCGCGCGGCGCAACAAGGCGGCGGGCTCGGTGGTGCATTGATGGGCATCGGCAGAAGTAAGGCGCGACGCTACGACCAGGAGGCGGATACCAGAGTCACATTCAACGATGTGGCGGGTATCGACGAGGCGGAAAACGAGCTCGTCGAAATCGTGGACTTCCTCAAGTCTCCGGAAAAATATACGCGCCTGGGCGGAAGCGCGCCCAAAGGGGTCCTGCTGGTCGGCGCGCCCGGCACCGGCAAAACGTTGCTCGCGCGAGCCGTTGCAGGCGAAGCCGGCGTGCCCTTCTTTTCGATGAGCGCGGCGGAGTTCGTCGAGATGATCGTAGGCGTTGGCGCTGCGAGAGTACGCGATCTCTTCAAGCAGGCGCGCGAGAACGCGCCGGCCATCATTTTCATCGACGAGCTCGATTCCATCGGGCGCGCGCGGGGCCAGGTCGCGCTCGGCGGCTCGAGCGAACAGGAGCAAACGCTCAACCAGATACTGACGGAAATGGATGGTTTCTCGGGTCGCGAGGGCATCATTGTGCTCGCAGCGACGAATCAACCGGATGTACTGGACCGCGCGTTGCTGCGACCTGGCCGCTTCGACCGCCGCGTCGTCGTAAATCTGCCGGACAAGGCAGGCCGTGAAGCGATTTTGAAAGTGCATACGCGCAAGGTGCCGCTAGCCGGCGACGTCAAACTTGAGCAGCTGGCCGCCGCGACACCGGGGTTATCCGGCGCGGATCTTCGCAACCTCGTCAACGAAGCGGCACTGCTTGCCGCGCGGCGCGAAGAGAACGAAGTGCACCACAAGGATTTTCTGGATGCGTTGGAGAAGATCGTGCTCGGCCCCGAACGACCACTGCTCCTAAGCCAGGAAGATCGCGAACGCATCGCGTATCACGAAGGCGGCCATGCGATTCTCGGGCTCGTCGTGCCGGGCGCTGATCCTGTGCACCGCGTGACGATCGTGCCCCGCGGCCAGGCGCTCGGCGTCACCTACCAACGGCCGCAGACTGACCGATACAACTATCCTGAAGCGTATCTGCGAGGCAAGATTGTCGGCATGCTGGGTGGACGCGCCGCCGAAGAACTCGTGTACGGGACACGCACGACCGGGGCCGAAAACGACATCGAGCAGGCAACGAGCCTTGCGCGCAACATGGTGACGCGCTGGGGTATGAGCGATGCGCTGGGACTCGTGCAGCTCGCGCCACGTCAGAATCAGTACCTAGGCATGGCCGGCGGCTACGAAGGCGCAAAGCCATTCGGCGAAGAAACGGCGCGCGTCATTGATGCGGAAGTCCACCGCATTATTCAGGAAAGTTACGATGAGGCGCTGCGCCTGCTGCGGGTACATCGCGCCCAGCTCAATGCGCTCGTGGAAGCACTGCTTTCACGTGAGACGCTCGGCGAGCAGGAGATTCTCGAGGTCACGGGGCTGCCGCCTGCGCCGGCTTTAGAGGGCCGACCGGTGCCAGCGGACCAGCGATAGACGATCGTCTAGAAAGGAAGCGATGCTTGGACCCTGCCCGGTCCGCGACGACGCTGTAAACCTCTAAGCCGAGGTGCCGGGACCGCGTTTGCGCTTCTTGAAAAAACGCCCGCCACCACCGCCCGGGCCGTTACGAGGTTGCTGTGGCTGCTGGCGCCGGCTCTGGTCACCGTTGTTTCGCCCCGCCTGCTGGCGGCGCCCGCCGTCCTGTCGTCGGCCCTGATCGCCCTGCTGCTGGGATTGAACACGGTTCTCCGGTGCCAACTGGATTTCGAGACCGATAATTTCATCCCATGACGCATCAGTCCGGTCACGTTCCGGGATGGCGAGCAGTTCGCGCAGGCGACGGCGCGGATCATCGGTGCGGACATCCGCCGATCGGGACTCTTCTTGATGCGTGTCGTCAGGCAACATATCGCGGCGCTGTTCTGTGGAAGGCAGTTCTTCGTTCATACGCGCATTATATCCTGTGAAGCGGGGTTAGCGCCAAGGCGACCGCTTTCAGACCCCGGTCTGATGAGCCCCGCGTATCCGCACGCCGTTCGGTCTGAGGGCACTTACTTGCCCGCATTGGGGGTGTTCGTACAGTCCGCGTATTCGCAGACTTAGGCCAACGCGTCGATGGCGTAACGGCTTACCAACTGTTACAAAGTTGACCCGTTGATTTAGCCCGCGCCAGCTTTTACGGTTCATAATATTAACCGAATCCCTGTCACCACCTACAGAGGGGTGCCTATATGACATTACGCAAAATTACGATCAGCCTGATTTTCTGCGCCGGCGCCGCAATCGCGTCTAACGCCGGTCTCGCCGCCGGTGGTCATGGCGGCGGCGGTGGCGGCGGTGGTCATGGCGGCGGTGGTCATGGTGGCGGACACCACGGCGGGGGGCACCACGGTCACGGTGGCAGCAGCGTGGGCGTTTATTTCGGCGGGGCCTGGTTCGGGCCCGGATACTATTATGGCTATCCGTACTATTACGGGTATCCGTATTATGGGGCGCCGTATTACTACCCTTCTGCGGTGGCAGCAGGTCCACAGTCGTACGTCGAGCAGGCCCCGGCACAACAATCGCAGGGCGTGTGGTACTACTGTTCGAGCGCCGGTGGTTATTACCCTTACGTCAAGCAGTGCCCGGAAACGTGGCAACAGGTCCCCGCTCAGCCGCCGTCCTGACTGGCATGCAGTGCGAGCGTCGCGGCATGCCGCTGCCACGATAATCGTTCGAACCTGGTAGATCCTATCGACCCGTTGGCGCCGCGGCATAATGACGCATGATTGTTCATGTCGTCGACGGCACTTACGAATTATTCCGTCACTTCTACGGCGCCCGCCGCTTCAATAAGGGCAAGGACCGGCCCTACGGGGCTGTTGTTGGCGTGCTGCAGACGCTGCTGCAAATGATCGAGCAGGGCGCGACGCATATCGGCGTCGCAACCGATCACGTCATCGAGTCGTTCCGAAATCAGATGTGGGCCGGGTATAAGACGAGCGACGGCATCGAGCCCGCACTGCTAACTCAATTCCATCCGCTTGAAGAGGCGCTTACCGCTATGGGCGTCGCAGTGTGGGCGATGACCGAGCTCGAGGCCGACGATGCGCTTGCCTCGGCCGCACGCATTGCGTCGCAAGACAAGCGCGTGGAAAAAGTTTGCATCTGGACACCGGATAAAGATCTCGCGCAGTGCATCACGGTCGACCGCGTAGTACAAATGGACCGGCGCAGCAACAAGATACGCAATGCAGCCGGTGTGCGCGAGAAATTCGGCGTTGATCCTCCGCTGATACCGGATTTCCTCGCCCTCGTGGGAGACGCCGCGGATGGATACCCGGGCATTCCAGGCATCGGCGCCGTCGGTGCTGCGAAACTACTGAATCAGTACGGCGCGATCGAAAATTTCCCTCCGGCGGTGCTCGGCGAGCGCCGCGACCTTGCCATTCTGTTCAAGGATCTCGCTACGCTGCGAACGGATGCGTCGCTGTTCGACAATGTCGACCAACTACGATGGACCGGTCCGACCGACGCGTTCGATGCGTGCAGTCAGCGTATGGAAACCCCGCGGCTGCTCGAGCGTGCAATCAAAGCAAAGACTGCATTGCAAGCGCAGGCCTAAGCGCAAAGCCGTCGGGGACCAGCGCTAACCAGGCAATCGCAGAATTGTCCGCGTTAGCCGCGCTTCAATTCCTGAATGGATTTCACCAGCTCGCCGTCCGCCCGCCGTAGCGGTTGAGTCACACTTCGGGTGTTTCCGAAAGTCGGGATGTACGCTGAATGTTTACCGGCGCCCCCTGTCACGATGACGATGAGATCGTCAGGCTTTGCAAACATGCGCACGGGCGCGTCAAGCGGCGCATTCGCATATTGGTCCGAGAGCTTGCGGCGGAAGCGGCGCTCGATGCCTTCCTGGGAAAAGCGGCTCATCGGCAATGTGGCGCGCTCGAACAGCCACTTCTTAACGTCTGCTTTGCTCATGCCGCCACCCGCAACAGTCTGCGCATGCTCCGGCCCGAATGCGACGCACGGTTGACCGGCATAGTAGGCATTGTTAGAGCCGGTGATGGTCATCGTGCCGGCAGTCATCGTGAGGATGCCTTCGGCGGTGATACTTTCGTGATCGTTGATGTTATGCGGTCCTTCGGCGGCGATTACTGTGACAGTACTGGCGTCCTGCGGAAATCCGAGCTCGACGTGCAGTGGTTCCCACGGGCTCGCCGCTTCATTCTCCGCGACGCAGAACGTAAATTTCGCCGGAGTGCCGGCGGTCGCCATATCGCCGATGCCGGGTATCGCCGCGCCGATATTCACCAGCGCCAACCGCACTGCACGGCCGATCGCAGCGTTGGCGCGAAAATAATTTCCCATCACATTATGGCCGGCGTTGATGCCGATCTCGCGGGCAATCGGCCCGTTGAAAATCAGCATTGGCGTGCACGGATGGGTGGTCGCCTGCGTGCCGTAAAGGTTATACGGCTCTTCCGCCATGGCTTCCAATGCCAGCAGCACCAAAGGAAAATACTCCGGCTTGCAGCCGGCCATAACTGCGTTAGCTGCTACGCGTATCGGCGTCGCGGCGCCAAAGCGCGGCGGTATTTTCGCCACCGGCTTGTCGAAATCCCGATCACAGTACGCCAGCATGCGCTCGACCCGCGCGGGTGTCGGCGGAATGACCGGCAGCCCGTCGTTCCAGCCTTTCTCGCACAGAAATTCATAAACCGCTTCGGGATCGTCGTCGCATTGGACCATCGTGCCGGGCGACGCGAGCATGGTTGAAAGCGAGCTCAAGACTGTTTCTCCTTTACCACCTTCAGCAGTTGCGGCAGTGCGACGGCTGCCCGCTCGCGCACTTTATCCATGTTGAGGCCGCCAAGCGGATGCTGGATTTTTAACAGCGGCAAATCCGGAACGCCGAACACTTTTGCCTGCGCCGTGCCAAGCTTCATAAAAGAATCGGAACACACTACTGCAGCGATCAACCCGCGCTTGGTCAGTTGCGCCATGTCGTGGACACTCCACGACGTGCATGACCCTCAGTCTGCCATCGCGCTGATCACGAGATCAGCTTCATTCGCGAGTTCATCGAGCATTGCAGCGGTCGCAGGACGGCTGGATGCCGGTTTGCGCTTTACCACGACCGAATTAACTTTGAAATCGCGTTTGACGCCATCGACGATAAGCGCAAGCAGATGGTCGGCGTTTGATTTGCTGTTGTCGAGCACGCCAAGGCGAATACCGTTTTCGTTAAGCTTGCGGCCGGCCTTGAGTTGCACTGCTTCTTCCATCGGCGCTTCGGGTACTACGAGATAAGTCATTGCCATACCATTCCTCTTCTCTCAATTGATCACGAGCAGAAAGCAATTCTACGGCAACCGACATCGGACCGTTATACCGCTCAAACGGTTTTGTCACCGCGCAGGCGTTCAATAGCGGTGTCGTCATAACCGAGCTCGCGCAAAATTTCCGCCGTGTGAGCGCCGACCGTCGGCGGAGGCGTTTTCGCTTGCGGACCATCGTGCGCCATCTGGAACGGCGCAAGCAGCACTGTCACATCCCGGTCGACACCCGGTGTGTTCTCAAACTTGTGCAGCACACCCCTGCCGGTGACCTGCGGATGCTCGAGTATTTCCTGTACCGAACGGATTTTCGCCGCAGGCACGCCTGCATCGCTCAGCACGCGCTCCCATTCGTCGGCTGTTCGTGACAAGAGCACTCGCGCGTATTCATCGCGCAGCAGTGAACTATTCATGCGTCGCTGACGAATATCGGTGAATCGCACATCGGACAGTAAATGCTCGAGTCCCAGCGCGCGGCAAAGCCGCTGGTACTGGTGTTCTTCGTTGGCGCCTAGAGTGATGCGGCCGTCGCTGGTAGTGTACGTGCCGGCGGACGGACTCTTGCTCGCCGGCTCATTACCGCGGGGTCCGGGCGGATTTCCGGTGCAAAAGTAATCCGTGACATAGGAGCTCATCAGCGCAAGCGATGTGTCGAGCATCGATACATCGATGTACTGTCCGCTACCATCGCGCTGACGTTGCAGCAGCGCACATGCAATCGCATACGCGGCTGCCATCCCGCTCGCGTAATCGGTGATCGGCGGTCCGACCTTGAGCGGTCCCGTTTGTTTTGTGCCAATGACGCTCATCATTCCGCCTGCCGCCTGGATCACGCCATCGTACGCAGTGTGATGTCCTTTCGGCGGCAATTGCCCATAGCCGGTCAACGAACAGTAAATGAGCCGTGGGTTAATTGAACGCAGCGTTTCATAGTCGAGCCCGAGTTTTTTCATTGCGCCGGCGCGAAAATTCTCGACGAGTACGTCAGCCCTTTTTACGAGCTCAATTATGATTGCATGTCCTGCGTCGCTCTTGAGATTTAAAGTGAGGGACCGCTTGTTGGCGTTTTGCGGCAAAAAATTCGTCGCCATGCCCCGGTCCCAGAAATACGAGTCAGTGCCGGCTCCGCTCCAACGCACCGGATCTCCTCTGCCCACCTCTTCGATCTTGATCACATCGGCGCCCATGAGCGCGAGCTGATAGGTACAGTACCGGACCTGCGACGACGCGGGTTAGATCGACTACGCGAATGCCAGTTAGCGCCTGCAAGGTCTGCTCCTCTTAGAGTCACTCTTCTTTGATGCCCATCGCCTTGATGACCTTGCTCCATTTTGCGAGCTCAGCGGCGATGAATGCGCGAAACTCGTCCGGCTTGTTGCCAATCGGCTGTGCGCCCTGCGCAAGTAGTTTCTCCCTTACATCAGCATTGGCGACCATGTTGACGATTTCGCTGTGAAGACGCCCGATGATTGCTGCAGGCGTAGCGTGCGGTGCCAGTACGCCCGTCCACGTCTCCGCAGTGAAGCCGGGCAGCCCTGACTGTATGAGCGTCGGTAATTGTTGCAGCAGCGGCGATTGCGTGTCGCTTGCAACGGCTAACGCGCGTAACCGACCAGCTTTGACATGCGGCAACAAAACCGTGATACCGCTAAACATGAGGTGCGTCTGTCCGGAGATGAGATCGACTGCTGCTGCATCTGTTCCTTTATAGGGAATGTGAATGATGTCGGTTGCGGTCATGCTCTTGAACAGCTCGGCCGCAAGCTGCGGCGGCGAGCCCACGCCCGTCGAAGCGTAATTGAACTGCCGCGGCCTGGCTCTCAATATCGCAATCAGCTCTTGCACGGTCGCCGCCGGAATGGACGGGCTCACGACAAGGATGAAGGGGACTTTCGCAAACAGTGATATCGGGGAGAAATCGCGTAACGGGTCGTACGGCATGTTGCTGCGCAAGCCCGGATTGATCGCAAGCGCACCCGTGCCTCCCATCAGGAGTGTGTAACCGTCCGGCGCCGCCTTAGCGACTGTGTCCGCGCCGATCACACCCGCGGCGCCCGGCCGATTGTCAATAACAAGCGGACGTCCCAGCGCCTGCGTGAATTGCTGACTGACAATGCGGCCAAGCACATCACTCGGACTGCCCGGCGGAAAAGGTACAACCAGCCGGATCGGGCGCGTTGGATAAGCCGATGTCGTTGGCGCTGCTTGAGCGTTAACCGCAAGCAGCACACCTATGGCTACCGATACCACGCAAAGGCGCACGCGAAGCCACTGACGTTTGTCACTCAAGCGGTCATGGGCCATTTATGCAAATCACGGCGTCAAATCGAAAGCCTAGTGCACGTGCGCGTTAAGTCAGGGCCTCGTGTATCCAATGGGCACATAGCAGCGCACGCTCGTCTTGCGCGCAAGGCGCGATGACCTGAAGTCCCATCGGTAATCCACGCGGGCCTTCGAAAACCGGCACCGAGATGGCGGGCGTATGCAGCATGGTCCACATCTGCTGAAATGCGGCGGGACCAAGGCTGCCTTTCGGTCCGATCGCACCCAGACCGGCGGGCGCCTCACCGGTCGCGCTTGGCGCGATCAATACATCCACATCGCGAAAGATCTCCCGCAGCAAAGCGCCGCACTCGTTTACAGTCTGCTGCGCGGCAAGATAGCGCTCCCGCGTTACACTCGCTGCCTTACGCAGCTTGCCAGCCATGGTTGGACTGAGAAGGTCGGCGTGATGCATGCGCTCGAACGCAAGCGAGCGGTAGGTCTCATAGTCGTTGATGACATCAGCGGCGACAATAATATCGGCCATGGCGGGCGGATCGGTTATTTCGATGACCTTCGCGCCCGCACGGGAGAGTCTGGCGGCGCCGTCCGTGAACGCGTCTGCCATTGGCGGCTCGGCAAGTGACCACTGGGGTGTGCGATATACGCCGATACACGGACGATCGGTCAGCTTGCGGTCGAAATCCACTGCGGCGAAACCAATGACCGCGCGCCCGATCAGCGCGACATCCGGGACCGTACGGCCATAAACGCCTACGGTATCCAACGAGGCCGACAAAGCCTTCACGCCCGCAGTGCTGATGTAGTCGAACGTCGGCTTGTAACCGACGATTCCGCAGTACGATGCCGGCCGGATAAGCGAGCCTCCGGTCTGCGTTCCAAATCCAAGCGGTGCCATCAAATCTGCAACCGCAGCCGCAGGCCCGCTCGAGGATCCACCCGGCGTATGTGCAAGGTTGCGCGGATTGCGCGTACCTGCGGGATGAATGTTCGCAAGTTCGGTCGATACCGCCTTTCCCAGCACAATGGCGCCCTGCTCGCGTGCGGCTGACACACACACTGCATCGCAGGTCGGACGATTTCCCTTGTAGATGGGCGTGCCGTGCTCGGTCGGCATATCCGCCGTGTCGATTACATCTTTCACGGCAATCGGAACGCCGTGCAACAAACCGCGGCAGGTCTGGCGATCTCGTGCACGTGCCTCGGCTATCGCATGGTCGGGAGATAGATAGGCCCACGCCCGGACATCGCGCTCGCGATCGGCGATGCGGTCGAGGCAGGCGCGCGTGAGTTGCTCCGATGTAATGCGGCCGCTTGCAATCTGTGCTGTCGCTTGGACAGCGGTCAGCTCATTCAATTTTTTGCGCCAAAGCGGCTCCGTTGATGATGCGACTTAACTGCGCGGTGCACTTGTCTATGGCCACGAACGGAGCTTGCAATCAGATATTCGGCGGGATATTCGCTTCCTTGATGACGCGGCCCCACCGCTGCTGTTCCTTCTCGATGAGTACTCTGAACTCCTGAGGTGAGCTTCCTTTCGCTTCAATGCCCTGCTCTAAAAATCTCGCTTTAACGTCCTCCATCTGCAGAATTTCGCCGACCACAGCATTGATTGCTTTGATCGTCGCGGCAGGCGTCTGCGCAGGTGTGACGAGACCGATGGGATCGAGTACCTGGAAATCCGGCACTCCGGATTCAGCCATGGTTGGAACGTCAGGCAGTACCGCTATGCGTGTCGGCCCGGTGACCGCGAGCGCATTGAGCTTCCTGGTTTTCACCATGCCAGCAGCCGATGGAACGCTGACGACCGTCATTTCCACCTCGCCGCCCGCCGCAGCGACGACCGCAGGCGCGCCGCCTTTATACGGCACATGCGCTATCTGCATACCGGTGCGTAATTTGAGCAACTCAACCGACAAATGCACGGGACTGCCGACGCCGCCGGAGCCGTACCTGAAAGCAGCGGGTTTCGTTTTCGTCAGGGCGACAAGGTCCGACACGCTTTTTACCTGGACCGAGGGATGGATGAGCATTACGTAATTACCCATGCCCACCAGCGACACGTACGCAAAGTCTTTCATGATGTCGTATGGCAGTTTGGGATACAGATAGGGACTCGATGACAATATGGTACCGAGCGTGATGAATAGAGTGTGGCCGTCGGCGGCGGCACGGGCAGTAATCTCGCCGGCGATCGTGCTGGCAGCGCCGGGACGATTGTCTACGAGTATGGTTTGACCGGAACGCTCCTGCAGCTTGGATGCGATTACCCGCCCGACAAAATCCGTGTTACCTCCGGCGGCGAAGCCATCAATGATCCTCACCGGTTTGATCGGAAAGGTTTCGCCCGGGCGGTCTGCGGCTAAGACGGTCACAGCTACTGTCGCGAGCAGTGCTGCGCGTAACATTGATGGAAACATCGCGTCCTCCCGAGTAGAGCGGTAGTTATCTTAGCGGCACTGAGTCGATGCTGCTGACGCTTTTGAATTTGAACGCAATGCTGCTGTTATACTGCAGATCCCCGCGGCTTCCCAAGTCTTCGTAGCTCCGTTGCTGCGGTTATATTCAGGGTACTCGGTCTGATGTTTGCCTGCCGTATCACTTTTGTCCAAATGTCGATCTCGTTCTGCATGAAGAGACGCAATTGGTCCGGCGTGCTCGCAACCGGCTCAGCGCCTTGCGCAAGCAGTTGCTCGGTCACTGCGCTGGATCGCAGCGCCCGCATTGCAGCGCTATGCACCTTCATGACAATCGGCGCTGGCGTTCGCGCGGGCGCAAGCAGCGCATACCAGGTGCTCGCCCGATAGTCGGCAAGCGACGCGGCCTCGGCGACCGTCGGAATGTCCGGTGCGGCGCGCGACCTTGCGATACTCGTTACGGCGAGTCCACGCAATTGGCCCGCACGCACGTGCGGCAGCGCCGGCAGCGTGCTTGTACACACCATTTGAATTTGCGCGCCGAGCAAATCGATCAGCGCGGGACTTGCGCCTTTATATGGAACGTGAAGGATCTTGATGCCGGTCTTGAAGCTGAGAAGCTCGGTCGCGAGATGGCCGCTCGTGCCCTGACCTGCCGACCCGTACGTCAGAGAATTCGGTCCCGTCTTTGCGAGCGTGATCAGTTCGCGCAAATTGTTAACGGCAAACGATGTGGGTACCACGAATATCAGCGGCGTTTCGACCGCGAGTGTGATGGGCGCGAAATCTTCGACCGGATCGAATGGAAGTTTTCCGAGCAATCCCGGGTTGAGTGCGTGCGCGGTCGCCACGAGTATCAGCGTGTAGCCGTCCGGATTTGCGCGCGCCGCAAGTTCGGTCCCGAGGACGCTGCCGCCGCCGGGCCGGTTGTCAATTACAACCTGCTGGCCCAATCCTTCCGCCAACTTGATGCTCATCAGGCGCGCAATGATGTCGCCCGCCCCGCCCGCCGAGAACGGCACGATCATTCGAATCGATCGCGCGGGGTAGATGTCCGCAGCGTTGACCGCGGAAGCTATAAGCAGAACCAGTGCGGGTCCGATAGCCAACCGGTTAATCATGCAAGTTCGGCTCTCCGCGTTTCATCGCCTTCTATTCGGATAACACCACTTCTCTGGTTACCGACCGCGTATGTGCGGACACCGGCACGAATATCGAATGCGAACCTGGACCGCCTGCAACGATGATGCTCAGGTCTTCGGGCTTCTCGGATATAGGGATGATGGTATCGGGACCGATGTCACCAAGTTCCCCCCGGCGCCCGGTGACAAGGCGTTCGAACTCGTTGCCCCGCGACCGCCCGGCACGCATTTTTGATGCCTCCCAAAGCCGCTGCTTCACTTCCGCCTTGTCCCAGCCCTCGCGATGAAACAGATTTGCATGCTGCGGCGACAGCACGATGAACGGCGCTCCGCCGTAGATGTAATCGCTGCTCGCCGGATACTGCATCGTGTCGCCGATCATTGCGATCACTTCTTCGCCTTTTTTCGCGGTCATGTTCATGCTCCACGTGCCGAGCGCACCGACTACGGTTACGGCGCTCACATCGGACGCAAAACCGCGCTCCACGTGCAGCGGCTCCCACGGGCTCGCTTCGGCGTTTTCCGCGCAGCAGAACGTGTACTTGGCTGACTGTCCCTGCGTCGCCTTATCCATCTCTCCCGGCAGCGCGCCGCCGATGTTCTGCAGTATGAGCCGTAGAGCGCGGCCAAGGGTCGCATTCGCCCACGTGCCCTGCCCCAGGCAACCGGCGCCACTGTTAACTTCCAGCCACCGCGCAATCGGCCCGTTTACGATGAGCCAGACAGCCGAAGGATTAGTCGTCGCCTGAATTGCCTGAAGATGAAACGCCGGTGTAGCTACGGCCTCTGCGGCGGCGATTAACACGGGCAAATACTCTGGATAACAACCGGCCATCACACCTTGAATGGCGATGTACTCGACGGTCGCCGCACCCATGCCCGGAGGAATCGTCGCGACGATCTCATCAGGCGCACGTCGCGTATGCCGCAGCATGCGCTGCACCGCTGCCTCGGTTGGCGGCGCAATGATCAGCCCGTCTCCCCAGCGCTGCTTCATATACAACTTATTGAGCTCGTCGAGCTCAGCGGGCGCGTCGATCAGTTTGGCGCGAGGCGCTGCAGGCGCGGACGATACGACTTTTGTTGAATTGACCGGCGGTGCCTCGCAGAGCAAGCGTGCGATGTCGTCGGCGCACTTCGCGGCGATCTCGCGCAATTGCTCGCGCGAGCGCGTGCCAAACGGATGTGGCACCAATGCAATCGGCAAGTCCGGCGATCCCAACGATTTTTGCTGGGCGCGTCCCAGCCCGATGAAGCTCGTTGAACAAACTGTCAGCGCCACCTTGCCGCGCTTCGCGACTTCAACACTGTCGTGGATACTCCACGACGTGCACGATCCTCAGTCGCCCGATCCGGTGATGATCGCGTCCGCCTGCTCGACGAGCTCATTCATCACCGCGTCGGGCGCGCCTTGCGACGCGCTGCGCTTACGTCGCTGGATGACGCGCTTAACGCCATGCTTCTCAGTTAGGATTTGCGAAAGATCTTCGACAAGGTAATTAAAGTTCGGCTTCGAATTGTCGATGAATCCGATCACTTTCCCGGCGAGTCGATCGAGCGACTGCGGCGCCTGCCTGGCTTGTGTGAGACAAGGCGCAACCGGTTCATATACCTGCATGGTCCGTGACATGACTTCTCCTTGAGGACGATCCCCTATGCGCACGATGGCGCGTGCTTCGCGTACTGCACCGCTGTCGATTGTAATGGAATCGTGGTTATCAGCTTCGGCGATGCTGCGCAACGCCTCGGTGCATTGTTCGAGTGCACACGATGCGTTATCTTGCGAGTCCTTGGCCGACTTTAGCCATCACGCAAGCGATCTAATCAATCAAGACAGTGATACCACATGAAGGCAAAAATCAGATTCCTGTGCGCGATATCCGTTGCGCTGCTGATGTCGGTTATCGGATGCCATAGCGCATTCGCCGGCGATATTCCGATACGGCCGGTACGTATAGTCGTTCCGTCAACACCTGGCGGTGCACTCGACATTTTGTCGCGGATGCTGGCACAAAAGCTCCCTCAACGATGGGGGCAGCCGCTGGTCGTCGATAATCGTGCGGGCGCCGGCGGCATCATTGGCACTGAGATTGTCGCGAAAGCGGATCCAGATGGACACACTGTGCTCGTTGTTGCGCTTGGCTATGCGGCGAATCCATTCTTGTACGAAAAGCTACCGTATAAGACGCCGCAGGACTTTGCAGCTATCACCGTTCTCGCATCAGCGCCCAACGTGCTCGTCGTTCATCCATCCGTTGCTGCCAAATCGGTGGGCGAATTGATTGCGCTCGCCAAGGCGAAGCCCGGCGCGCTCGTGTACGCGACCTCCGGTGTCGGCACCAGCGGGCATCTTGCCATGGAGCTTTTCAAGCGCATGGCGGGCGTCGACATGGTGCATGTACCGTACAAAGGTGCAGGCGCATCGACGGCCGCAATTGTGGCGGGACAAGTACAAGTGCTGTCAACCGCGCTCGGTGCCGCATTTCCACAAATTAAATCGGGTCGCTTGCGCGCACTCGCCGTCACGGGCCTCAAACGTACGCCCGTAGCTCCGGAAATTCCTACCGCGGCAGAGTCAGGGCTGCCCGGTTATGTCGTCGACGGGTGGTTCGCAGCTTTGGCGCCATCGAAGACGCCGCCGCGTGTGGTCGAACGCCTGCAAACCGATTTCACTTCAGTTTACAAAATGCCTGACATATCCGAGCGTCTGAGTGCCATGGGATTTGAGTCCAGCGAGATGACGCCGCGCCAAACGACGGCGTTTATCGCAGACGAAATCGCAAAATGGGGAAAATTGATACGCGAAGTTGGCATCAAGGGCGAGTGAGCCTATTGATGCGCAATCGGCAATCGAGACCAATGTCTGCCGAGTTGTGATACGTGCATGAAGTTGTGACTTCGTCAGAGCGCCGGCCTCGATTCGTCCGGGATCTCAGCCTGTACATCAAAAGCGTTTAACACGAACGCCATCATCGCGAAGTAACCGAGAGTTGCCGCAATCTGCACTGTCGGAGCTACGCCAAGTCGGCCTACGGCAGCACGGTACGTCGCTGCGCTCACATGATGATTGCCGCGCGTCAGCTCATGGCAGAACGCGATAACCGCCTGTTGATCTTCACTTACACCCGGCGATGCGACATCCGTCAAAATGCCATCGATCGATTCTTCGGCGATGCCGGCGTTGCGCGCATCCGCTACCGCTGCGTCCCACTCATACTCGCAATCGAACTCGCGTGCCGTGATGAGCCACACCAGCGACTTGATCTGCGGCGAAAGGATCGATTCATACAGCACAAAGGCGCCCACATTGGCAACGCGGTCCGCGACATCCGGCGTATTTAGCAAGATCTGAAAGACCGGAGCGATGCATCCGCGTGTTCGTATGATGCGGTCGACGAAGTGCTGATTGTCGGGTTTGAGATCGGCTTGTCGCGTAATCATCGGTATGCGCGAACCGGTTTGCCGCGGCTGGTTTGCAAATGGACGCACGCCGGTTCGCGGCTCGGATGCATTGGAATCCGGATCGACGAGAAGCGGCGCATAAGGCTTGCGCATTGCGATTTGCGCGGCGGACATTTCCATCTCGAACGCGTTGAGGGGAAAAGCAATCATGGCGAAGTAGCCGAGCGTCATCACAAGCTCGACCAGTCCTTGTGCGCCGAAGTGATCAAGTGCTGACTGATAGGTTGTATCGCTGACTCGATGCTTCGCCGACATCAATTGAGTGCAGAAGTCATGGACAAGCGCATCTTCCCTTGTCAGATTCGGCAATTGTCCGCGCTCGCGAATCGCATCGATCGTATCCTGCGGCACACCGGCCTCGATCGCCCAGCCTACCCATGCACTCCATTCATACGGCACGTCGAGCGCACGCGAGCCCAGCAGTGCAACGAAGGTCCGGACACGCAAAGATAGAATTGACTCGTCAGCCTGGCCGCGAGAGTGAAAATAATGGCCGAGATGCGCAAACCGCGCCGCAAGATCGGGACTGCTGTTCATCAGAACAATGAAGGGCCCGCTGACCGGTCGCCTTCGGATAGCCATTACTGCATCATGAAACCGCCTTTGTTCGACGGGAAGCTGGTCACGGTCAATCGGGAATAATCTGCTCACATCGTCTCCAGGTTTCTGTCGCGTTATATCATAGGCAGCACGCCCGGCATTTGCTGTGAGGAAGAATATGCCAACAGTTGCTACACCGGCTCGCCGGACTCTCGTATCTCATGAACGCCGGACGTCGGTCCTCGATCAGTGGTTTACAGCGTGAAATTGAAAACGTGCCGCGCGTGGGCGGTATTCTTTATTACATTGGCCTACGGCTTGGCATTCGCGGAGTATCCCGACAAGACGATACGAATCATAACCGCCGAGGCAGGCGGCGGCAGTGACTTCGCCTCGCGCTTGATTGCACCCGCGCTCGCATCGGCATTGGGTCAACAGGTGATGGTCGATAACCGCGGGCTGCTTGCCGCCGAGATCGCGGCTAAAGCCGCATCCGACGGTTACAGCTTGTTATTGAGCGGCGCAACGCTGTGGCTGCTGCCCTACATGCGTGACAACGTGCCGTACCGAATAACCGATTTTTCGCCGATAAGCATGGCGACGCGCGCGCCGAACATCCTCGTCATACATCCGCAGGTGCCGGCGAAATCAACGCACGAACTAATCGTATTAGCAAAAGCAAAACCGAAAGAGCTGAACTACGCTACGTCGGGAACCGGTAATTCAGTGCACATCGCCGCCGAGCTTTTCAAGGTGATGGCGGGAATTGATATCGTCCGTGTAAATTACAAGGGCGCTGCACGCGCACTGACTGAGCTGAGCTCTGGACAGGTGCAACTAATGTTTGCGGTTCCCGGTTCCGCGATGCCTCACGTGAGGAGCGGCAGGCTTACTGCGCTGGCCGTCACCAGTTTGGAAGCGTCGCCGCTTGCGCCCGGACTGCCCACCGTGGCTGCTGCGTTGCCCGGCTATGAGTCCGTATCTTATCTTGCGATATTTGTGCCGGCGGGCACGCGGGCGCCGGTCGTCACCCGCCTCAATGAGGCAATCGTGCGCGCTCTGCAAAAACCGGACGTAAAAGAAAAATTCTTCTCCGCCGGACTCGAGACATTACCAACTACCCCGGATCAACTCGCCTATGTTGTGCATTCCGATATGAAGAAATCCGGCGAGCTCATCATGGCCGCTGGAATCCGTGCCGACTGATGCATTAACAGGCTGAGGTCCAAGCTCGCTTTATTTGCCGGATGTCTCGATCTTGCGCGCGAGATCGTTCATGAATAGCGATTCTTTAGCCACAAACTTCGCAAACTCCTCCGGTTTCATACCTACGCCTTCCAGGCCCTGAATTTCGAACTGACGCATCACCTCCGGATCAGCCAGCGCTTTCACTATTTCAACGTGCAGGCGCGACAGCAACGCCGGCGATGCACCTGCTGGCAGCCATAACCCAAACCAGTTGATCAGGTTGTAGCCTTTGAAACCGGCCTCCTGCATCGTCGGAACGTCCGGCATGCCCTTCCAGCGTTTAGCCCCGGTAAGCGCAAGCGCGCGCAGTTTTCCGCTCTGAACGAGCGGCAGCGCGATCTGCGTGCCGACAAAGAACATGTCCATGCGTCCGGCGATCACATCAGTCATCGCTTCCGGCACGCCCTTGTATTGAACGCCCACGATGTTCGCGCCCGACATCGACTTCATTACTTCCGCGGGGATATGGCTTGCCGTGCCGATTCCCGCAGACGCGTAATTGAGCTTGCCGGGCTGCTGGCGGGCAAGCGCAATGAGCTCTTCTACTGTTTTCGCCGGGGAACTCGCGGGCACGACAAGCGCCTGGCCGAAGTTCTGCGCGACCAACGACACGTGCGAAAAATCGCGTACCGGATCGAACGGGACGTTTTTGTTAAATGGCGGCGTATTCGTGTGCGAGGCGGTCGTGAAAAGCCACGTGTAGCCATCCGGCGGTGACTTGGCGACGACGGCGCTGCCGACGATACCGCCCGCGCCGGCGCGGTTGTCAATTACGAGTGGCTGTCCCAGCCCCGCGCTCAGCTTTGGCATCAGCATCCGGATGATAAGGTCGGGAGGGCCGCCGGGCGGTGATGGCACGATAACGCGGATCGGCTTGTTGGGATAATCCCTGGGTACTGGCTGAGCACACACAGTCGCGAATGCACCGCACAACATCGCCACGGCTCAGAACGGTAGCAGCTCTCATCTCTATCGAAGTTCCCGAATTGTCGGATGTTACGTACCAGGCCAGCGCAACGACAGGGCTTCGATGTGATGCCTACAGGAGAGACATCTCGTAGCGCCGAAGTAAACGATATACCAACGCGACCGGCAACACCGTAAAGAAAATAAGCAGCGATGCGGTCGCTGCCGCCAATCCTGCGCCCGTACCCTCAAGAGCCTGGAACATCACGACGGTCAGTGTCTGCCACTGTCCGCTATATAGAACCACCGTTGCGGAAAGCTCGGATGCCACGGCCACCCAGGTGAGCACCATACCGCCGACGATGCCGCCCAGCATGAGCGGCACCATAAGCTGCGCGAATGTCTTCATGGGCGATACGCCGAGATTTACCGATGCTTCTTCCAGACTCGGATCGATCTGATGCAGGATAGCGCTCGATGCACGAACGGTAAATGGCAGCTTACGAACAACATAGGCGATCACCAGAATCAGCCATCCGCCCGTCAGTACGAGCCATCCGCTGTTGAATGAGATTATCAGGCCGATGCCAAGTATGGTGCCTGCAACCGCGAAAGGCATGGTTGCGACAATGTCGAGAATTCCAGTGAGCCGCGTTCGAAAGCGCGTTGCGACATAGCCGATCGGAACGCCGAGGATCGCAGCCCCAAACGCAGCGAGCGTAGCGAGCAACAATGTATTTTCCAGCGGTCGCATCGAACGCCGGAAAAGCTCGGCGAAGTTCTCGAGACTGAAATGCGGATGCAGGACCGGACCGCGGTATTCCATGAACGAGATCACGATCACTGCAAAGAACGGTACGAGCGATGTAAGCACGACCGCCCAGCAGTATGCGGTCGCAATCGCGCGCCAGCCGGCGCCCGCCTCGATGAGCGGCGGGCTGCGCCTCGCCCCCGTCGCAAATCTGCGGCGCCCCAGAAAGCGGCGCTGGATGATGACGACAAGCGCTGTCGAGCACACGAGCAGAACGCCCAGCACGCCCGCCGATGCCGGATTTGCGTCCGTCTCGCCGACGAAGAGTTTGAATGCCTCCACCGCCATGATTGGCTTGTCCTCAGCAAGCACGAAAGGGACGCCGAAATTTTCCAGCGTCTCGATAAACACGAGCAGGGCTCCGGCGAGTATCGACGGAATTACGATCGGAAAAGTAACGCTCCAGAAGGTTCGCCAGCGCGACGCGCCAAGATTCTGGCTCGCCTCTTCGACGGAAACGTCAAGCGCCTTCAGACCGGCCACGGTCGGCAACAGGACGTACGGATACAGCGTCAACACATAGACGAGCACGATGCCGGGCGTTCCGTAGATCGATCCGACCGGAACACCGAGCGACTCCAATGCACTCGTCACGATGCCTGCACGCCCGAACAGGAGCAGAAGCGCATATGCGCTCACAAAGCTTGGCAACACGAGCGGAAGAACAGCCAGCGACAACAACGCCGTCTTGCCGCCGATTGGCATGCGTGCGACGCAAAACGCCAATGGTGCACTGATTAAGGTGGTCGCGAGGGTCGCAAGCACCCCGATGGTCAAGCTGTTGATAACGCTGCTGCGATAAAACGTGCTTGAAACGACCTTCGCATAATTGTGCAAGGTTAGATTGGTCCCGCTCGCATCGAGGAAACTGGCGCCGAAAACGCGATACAGCGGATAAATGAAAAAAAGACCCAGGAAGGTAAACGCAACTGCCGTAACGACAAGCGGGAAAGCGTTGCGCGGTACTGCGACGCTCACGATGTCTTCAATTCCGTGACGCGACGCGGATCATAGGCGAGCGTCAGCGTCGTTCCTATCGCCAAGGTATCGACAGGCTGGTCCAGGACCGCGACCCGTATCATCTCTCCGTCGGCAAGTCGAGTTTCCACGCGAGTCAGCGCGCCGAGGAATTCGACGCGCAAAATTTGCGTCTCGAGCGATGCCCACCCGTCCGGAACCGCGCTCCGGTCCGCAACGATCCGCAATGCCTCCGGTCGCAGACAGAACCCGACAGTATCAGTCATCGGTGCTGCGTTTGTATGCATGTGAAATTCGGTCTTGCCGGCAGTCAGCACAACATGGGAGCCTTCGCGGCGCGAGACTTTTCCCGATAACAAGTTGGTGATGCCCATGAATTCAGCAACAAACGGAGTGGCGGAGTAGCGGTATACCGCATCCGGCTTGTCCACTTGCTCGAGTGTTCCAGCGCGCATGACCGCAATGCGGTCCGAAATCGAAAGCGCTTCTTCCTGGTCGTGCGTGACATAGATCGCCGTAATACCGAGGGTTTGCTGAAGCTGACGGATTTCGCCGCGCATCTCGACGCGCAATTGAGCGTCAAGATTGGACAGCGGTTCGTCGAGCAGCAATACCTCGGGTTCAATCACGAGGGCGCGCGCGATGGCGACACGCTGAAGCTGACCGCCGGACAGTTGGTGGGGCCAACGGGTATCGTAACCATCGAGATGCACAAGCTTCAGCGCGGTGGCAACGCGCTCAGAAATTTGTGCCGGGGCTACGTTACGCGCGCGCAGACCGTAGCCGACGTTGCCGCCAACGGTAAAGTTGGGGAAGATGGCGTAGTTCTGAAACACCATGCCCGTATTGCGACGATGTGGAGGCAGCGTATCGATGCGCCGGCCGCCGAAGCTAATAGTGCCTGCATCGAGCTCACAGAAGCCTGCGATCATGCGCAGCAACGTTGTCTTGCCGCAGCCCGAAGGACCTAGCAAGGTGAAGAATTCTCCATCCCGGATGTCGAGAGAGACGTCGTGGACCGCTTGCACCGATCCGAAGGACCGGCTGACGCGATCAATAGTGACCGCAGTCAAGGAGCCGCCCTGGCGCGGGCGCCCATCTACCGCGTTTCCTGGATCAGATCCTTGATCTTCTCAAGCGTCTCGGTGCGCTTCGCGGTCCACGCCTCTTCCTTGTACGGAATCAACTTGACGCTCTTGAGCGCCGGCATGCCGCCGGGCAATTTCGACAAATCGAGATCCTTGCGCGCTGGACGTCGAAATGTCGTTTTCAGGATCATTTCGCGAACTTCCTTACGGTTAATCCAGTCGACGAATTTTTTGGCGGACTCGGTGTTAGGTCCGCCTTTGACGATGGCGACCCCTTCCATGGCGGCATACGTTCCGTCGGCCGGATATATCGTTTTTACGGGCGCACCGTTGTTCGACCATAGATAGCCCGCGTACTCGAGCGAGATGCCGAGCGGATATTCGCCATTGCCGACACCCTGAAAGACCAGTGAAGAGCGGTTCAGCACCTTCATGTTTGCGAACAGCGCCTTCACTTTTTTCCAGCCCGCATCCCCGCCGCCCCAATGATCGACGAGCATCGTCACCGTCGAATACGCCGATCCGGAATTACCGGGATCCGTGAATGCGATCTTGCCTTTATATTTCGGATTGAGCAGATCGTCCCACGTCTTGGGTCCCTCACTCGCCGGCAATGCCTTCGTGTTTTGGAGAATGACCAGCAGATGCAGGTTGTTGCCAATCCAAAGATCATTCGGCTCACGATATTCCGCAGGTATGGCGTCGATGTTCTTCGACGTATACGGCGCGAAGAAAGCCTTGTTCGTTTCGAGCAGCGAGCGCGAGATGCCCCACACGATGTCGCCTTGCGGGCGATCTTTCTCTGCCTGCAAGCGCTTGATAACGACACCCGAACCGGCCGAGATCAGATCCACTTTGATACCGGTCTCCCTGTTAAATGCCGCGGAAGCAAACTCGTTCAGCGTGCTCTCGTTCGAAGTATAGATAACGAGCTTCTGAGCGTGCGCGCGGGCCGCACAGATTAACAGTGCGCACGTGAGTGCAAAGACGAGCAGCTTCCCGCGTTGACCGATCGCCATCGTTGCTCTCCTTGTAGCTTTTGATACGCCCGCCGTGACGTCGAACGTGGTGGGCGGGATTGTAATGGGCAGCGAAATTATAACCGCAACGAAATCAACTAACGCTGCATAGCCAGTTCCCGGCAGTGTTCATTGACCGCGCGGTCATGCCGTCGGGCGCATAGAGCGACTTACGCAGGGATCGCCCTCTCAAACATTCGCAGTACTTTGACGGGCTGACGCCGCATCATCTTGTGGTACCGTCGCACGCACGAACTGGCGCACGTCCTTCAATTCAGCGCAGCGTTCGAGCAGCTCGAGCAGGCGCTTTGCGCCCGGCTCGCCAAGCACGCGCCCGGCGCAATCCAAAAATTTCTCGACGCGATCTTGGGGCGTCATGGGCGCCGCCGGCGAACCCGGCACTTTGTCGACGCGCATCGCGAAGCGCCCGCGGGTCGTATCGATAGCGACGTCGTTGTAGCCGATGACCCCCGAAAATACGCCTTTATCTTCGATGCGATAGCGGCGGGACTTCGCCATAAGCGCCCGCACTGATGCACGCTGAACCATCGGATCAGTAAACGTCTCGAGCGTCAGATTGCCGTCGAGCACCGTCGCGGCGGCCACGTACTCGATGCTGAACTTGCCCTCCAGCCCGGTGACCGGATTGTGGCTGACCAGCGCTGTATCTGATCCCGGAGGGAAACCGATTTCGATCGCAGTCACTTCCTCGGGCTTGATCCTGTGCTTCCTCATGAGCTCAAGCAGTCCACCGATCGGCCGGTGGTTGCAGTAACAGCATGCCCAGCGCTTTACGTAGATACCGGGGTCCGTCATCTCCCATGTCGAGCCCAGCTTGTCGACAACTGCGCTCAGCGGGACGGCCCCTTCGCCGGCGTACGTATCGAGCACACTGTTCTTGCCGTCGAAGATGGATTCGTCCGCGGTAAAACCGTGCTTCGCCATCCACGCCGACAGCACGCCGGTGCGTGCAGCATGTCCCGCATGGAAAGGCTTGGTCATGGTGCCGAAATTTCGCACGAGCCCGCTCATCTGCGATGCAGCCAGTCCCCATGCGACGCGTAACTGTTTCACATCGAGCTTCCACAAGCGCGCAGCCGCGGCGGTGCACGAGAAGGCGCCGACCGTCGCCGTCGAATGCCAGCCGCGCGAATAATGCCCGTGGCCCATTGCGCGTCCGAGCTTGCCCGCTATCTCAAGTCCAAGTGCGTGCGCGGCGAGGACCTCAGCGCCGGACGCCCCAATTGTTTCTGCAACGGCGAGCGCCGCAGGCACCATGGTCGGACTTGGGTGCCCTCGCAGACTGGGTAGACTGTCGTCGTAGTCGAGCGCATGAGCGCACATGCCGTTCACAAACGCTGCTTCCGCAGGCGAAGTGCTCAGCGCTTGGCCCCACAGTGTCGCCTGCGGCCTGGCGCCGACGTCTTTGACCCATGCGAGGCCGATGTCATTGATCGGCTCGAGCGTGCCGGCGATTGCCACGCCGATCGTGTCGATCAGCGCATCGCGCGCGCCGTTAAGAACGGCCTCAGGAATTTTATCGAGCGACGTTTCCACCACGAACCGCGCAAGTGTCTCAGTAATCATGCGTCCTCCATGAGGTCGATGCCGTTGATTGCTATCGCTCGTCTCTGCTTCGAACGATGCGTTGCTTCTGTCCAGACTTACTTATTGCAGTGGCTGATTAAATCCCATAACAGCCGGAGCGCCAAGACGCACTACGTCCCCGTGAAGACGGGTTCCCGGCGATCGAAACCGGATCTGACGCCTTCTTTGAAATCATTCGTCTCGCGCAGCACCTGTTGCTGGAACATCTCGCGTTCAGTCGCGGCGCGAAAGGCAGGAACGAGGTCCAGATTCAGTGTTTCCCGCGCGGCCTGGACACCCAAGGGTCCGGCTTTAGCAATCTCGGCTGCCATCTCGTGGGCCACCTGCCGTACCTGGTCCTGCGCCACGAGACGGTCCGCTAATCCGATCGCAAACGCTTCGTCGCCGGCAATGCGGCGCCCGGTCAGAAACAGCCATCGGGCGCGCTGATGGCCGACGACACGTGGCAAAGTGACGGTCATGCCGAAGCCCGGGTGATAACCCATAGCCGTGAAGTTCGCAGCAAGCCGGGCTTCTTTGCACGTCACGCGAAAATCCGCCACCAGCGCTAATCCGAGCCCCGCGCCGATGGCGCTGCCATGCACCGCAGCGACGATCGGTTTGCGCGTTTGCACAAGGCGCTGGGCTTCATGATAAAGGTGCCGGGGCCGCGCGGCCTGCTGCTTGCCGGCCGCTTCGTCGTCGACGCGCTTTTTCAGGTTTGCGCCGGCGCAGAAGTGCTTGCCGGCTGCCGCAAGCACGATGCTGCGGCAATTCCTGTCGTCATCGAGGGACTCCAACAATGACGCGAGGTTTGCGATGAGATCGACATCAAGGAAATTGTTCGGCGGACGCCTTAACTCGACCGTTGCAACATGGCCATCGAGGTTCACGCCGATCTCTTCAGTATCCATGCTTTTCTCCATTAGAGCGTGCTCGTCTTGTGCGAGAACAAACCCCTGCAGTCAGTTTGACATAGATTGAGGACTTGTTTCATCCACGGCCGGCGCTCGTTGGCTGACATGATAGACGGTCAACCGCATCCTCGTGCTCGTGCACAGAAAGGCGAAAAGTCTGAGCCTTATACGGTGGGCACCGAGATGAGTGACTCGGTGTTTTGAACACTCGGTGCAGCCGGCGGGAAGTTACCCGAGTGGCATTGCGTGCACATCCGCGCCGCTGCTCATCGCGCCGCACACGGCCGGCGGAGACGATTCCGCAAGTCAATGCAAAAAATAGCGAGCGGCGTGCGGCGCGGAGGCCATGACCTCGCACCGCGCGCCTTCACCGCTTGCTGATTCCACCACCGGCTTGAAAGTCCCGCAACAGGGCGTCGCGCCGCTTAGAATGCGTCGTCGCCGCCTGCTGCGACTCACGAGCCGCCGGCACGTCCCGTGAAATCGAGCGCGCGACTACGACTGCGGTCGGGCGCGCGGACAACAGTCGAAGCTGCGGATTACTTGGACTTCGATGTCGTATTGCTCTTAGTTGTGCGTTCCGCGTTCTGCGCCATCTTCAGGTGCTCCTGCAACGTCGGCAACGTCGTCGCGGCAAAATTTTTCACCTCGCTGTCCTTAGCGGACTTTGCTGCCTTCTGAAACTCGCTGACGTCCTTCTTGTGGTCCGAAACCATGTGTGTCATGTATTCACGATCGAACTGAGCGCCGGACAACTTCTGGAGCTTGTCCATTTCCTTTTGTGCCTGCTTGTCCGGTTGATCAGGGATATTTACGCTTTTAGCACTCGCGATCTTCTTCAGCTCGTCATTTGCCTTGAGTATGGTCCTGCACCATGCGGGCGCCAAAGTCTTTGACCTGCTGGTTCTCCGCTTTCTGTTGGGCGAGTTTGCCCATCTCGACCTCGGAAACCCCACCCTGAGCCGCTTTCTGCACAAAGTCGCGATCGCCCTTTGACAGCGTATCGGCCGCGGCATTTGCAGTGCCGAATGCGAGACCACCAGCCACCATAGTGGCAAATAACGCAGTGCGTTGTGAGATTCGATTACGCATATGTTCCTCCATTGTGTGAGTGACAGCCGGTTAGATTTAACGCGGAGACATTTGTTCAAGTGATCCGCTTCCAATCAGATTAAATCGGTGCATGTCCGGCGCCGCTTTCTGGTGTTGTCAGTGCAAACCCTTCACGAATTACCCTGTTGTCAAGCGGAACGCTCAGCGCAGCGCGTTGAATGCGTTCGATGGCGGGCGAGCGGATGAACGTCTTGCACATCCTTGCTAAGATTAGTTCGCGTCCGCCACTGCGGTTCAGGTGCCGCCTCCTACGCTTAACTGATCGTCAATGGAAAAAATCGCATATCTCGGACAGCCCAACTGTTATCGCCTCTCGAATGGAACAGTTGACGTCATCGTCCCCACCGATATCGGCCCGCGCGTCATACGCTATGGTTTTATCGATGGCGCCAACGTCTTTGACGAATGTCCGGACCGGGCGGTGCCGACGGAATGGGGTGAATGGAAGCCGTGGGGCGGTCACAGGCTATGGGCCGCGCCCGAAGCGATGCCGCGTTCGTATGCGCCTGATAATGCGCCCGTCGCCTTCCACATCGAAAGCGACCGCGCAATTCGCCTGCTACAACCGACTGACCGCAGTGGCGTAACCAAGGAATTGTGTATTACGCTCGACGCTGAGGGCACTGGTGTAAGAGTTGATCACAAGATCACGAACCACTCGCTGTGGGAAATCGAACTTGCAGCGTGGGCACTTACCGTTATGCGTGGCGGTATCAGTATCATTCCGCTCGAACCTTATCGCTCGCACGATGAAGCATTGTTGCCTGCGCAGTCGATCGCGCGCTGGTTCTACACCGACTTGACGGATCCGCGCTGGACGATGGGCAAGCAGTATGTTCGACTGCGCGCCGATGCCACTCAATCGCAGCCGCAGAAAATCGGCATCTTCAACAAGCGCGGATGGTGCGCCCATCTTGGAGGCCGCACCTTATTCGTAAAGCGCTTCGGACACGACTGCAATCGCGTGTATCCCGACCAGGGTTGCAATAACGAAGCGTTCGTCGCGGGCGACTACATGGAAATCGAATCGCTCGGTCCGTTGCAGCGACTGAGGCCGGATGAACCAGTACAGCACGTCGAGCGCTGGGAGCTACACAACGACGTCGCCATCGGCGAAACGGAACAGGAACTTCATGCGACGCTTCACGCGCTCCTCGAGCGTGCGTGAACCGCAAACCATGTCTGTCTATCACCCATGCGCGGCCAATGCGCATCAAGATGCGTTAGAGGCGCTGATATGAGACCGGATGATATCGTCAATGCTCTTATCTCTTTCGAACCCGAGAGCGTCTCCACGCGACGTAGCAAAGCGGTACGGGCCATCCGTAAACAATCTTTTCGATTGCAGGATCAGCGACAAAGCGCACGAGATCTGATTTCTCGTCTCCGGCGATGCGCCGCAGAGCGTCCAGCGCTTCCGACGACGCTTACACTGATGCCGGGCGCGTTCAACGTCCGGTTCGAGCCCCACTGCTCCGCAGGTAGATCGAAGGCATGGAGTAGCGAGCTGACTGCACAGTCGGGCGACGCAATCCACATCCTTGTCTCTGCCGAAACAGGACACATTGCAATCTCCCCTTTCAGCGGCTCCCGGATAATGCTGCTCATAAATCCGGAAGCTGCGCGATTCGGTTTGCCGGGACGCACAACGATCGTCGGCAGCCGCAGGCAGCGGCCGTCGATGTAACCCTTGCGCGTATAGTCGTTTACGAGGAGCTCGCCGATCACCTTCTGCGTACCATACGATGACTGCGGAGTCGTAGCCGTCGAGTCCGTTACGACTTCCGGCAAGCTACCGCCAAATGCCGCGACCGAGCTCGTAAAGACGACTCGTGGCGGGGCGCTGTTCGCGCGACATGCGTCCATGACCGCGCGCATGCCGTCTATGTTCACGCGCATGCCGAGATCGAAGTCCGCTTCTGCACCAGCGCTTACGACCGACGCGAGATGGAACACGGCGTCTATCGGCGCATCGAAGGTGCTATTTATGAGTCGCCGATCCAATATATCGCCGGTGACATATTTAATGCGCTTATCCTGCAGCCGGCTGGTTGAGAAAGCCTGGTCGAGCAGTATCATCTCGACTTACGTCACTCGATGCATGAGTTCCGCGACCGCCGCGGTCCGGCGCCAGCAAGCCGCGCGCTACTTGCTGTCCGAGAAAGCCGCCGCCACCCGTTATCAGTATCCTCATTGGGAAGCTCAAGTCCTGACGTTAGATAGTTGCTGAGTGTGCGAATGAAGTGCACTGCATGGATCAGATCTTGGCGTGTTTCATGAGAACGGGACTTGTTCATTTCACGCAGCTGCAGATCAGCAAGTATCGATCTCATTGATCTGTTCTGCTCATCCATCAGTTCGCGTGTACCCCGGCTGTCGAGATAAGTGTTCTGCATATGTTCCGAGTCGATACTCTGCTTCCACTCGGGAAGCCGGCTTAACGTCGAGAAAACGCTATCCCAGGACCGTTTCTGATCGTCAGATAGATTGCCGGGTCCTACTACGCTGCGCCAGTTTGCGGCATATACCGAATACCCGAGTTCTTTCCACGTCTGGACATCCGCAAGCGGAGGCTCAAGTCGCTGCGGCGAAGATATCGCGACAATGCGCAGCTTGCCGGCGACCGCATGCTCTGACACACCGGATGCCGGTGATGCCACGACATCGATATGACCGCCCAGCAACGCGATGATGCCGTCAGCGGATCCGCTAAACGCCACCACTTTGAGCGCCTTGGGATTGACGCCGACGGCTTTCGCGAGTCGCGCAACCGCGATGTGATTGTGACTGCCAATCGTGGTGCCGATCGAGAAGCTAAGGCTCTCCGGCTTTGACTTCAGGCGGTCAGCGAGCTCACGCGCAGTTCTAAAGGGACTGTCGCTGTGTACGCTAAAAACGACCGGCTCGGTCCCTAATTGCGCGAGCGGCGTCACGTCCGTATACGCGATCGGGCTGCGGCCCATGATGCGCAAGGCGAGAAGGCTCGGCGACGTCACAAGAAGATAGTGGCCGTTGCGTTGATGCTGCGTAAGGTACGTCAGACCAATTGTGCCGCCGCCACCCGGCTTGTTTACCACCGCGACCGGAACGTTTACCAGTTTTTTTTCTAGAAGGAGCTTTTGAATGAAGCGAGCAGTCGCGTCGCTGCCGCTTCCCGGAGAAGTGCTGACGATGATTTCAACATTACCCGAAGCCTGCCAGGAGCCAGCGGCGATTGCGTCGTCGCATGCGACAGTGATCGAAATGCAGCCAAGCGCATAAGTGAAAACGCGTCTGCGCCAGTTACGCACTTTACTCATGATGCCCTACGTAAAAGCGTGTTCGTCAACCTAAGCAATTTCATATCACGAACAAGTCCACGAATTCGTGCACCGGCATGCGATCGAGCCGCGCGTCGTCGTCGGCTACGGCCAGAATACGTGCGCAGCGCTCAGGCTTGAAGCGTCGCCCGAGGCTTGTCTCGAGTTTGCTTCGCAACACAGGCATGAAATCTTTGCGGCGACGCGGGTGTCCCATCGGATACTCAATCTCGATCTTCGGCGTTTGCGATCGATCTTTGAAAAAGACTTGCACGGCATTCGCACTCGAGCGCTTGTCCGGATCGACGAAGTCCCTCGTGTACCGGGATCTTCTACTACCGCGGTCTTCTCGCGCAGTTGATCGATCCTTGGATCCGCGGCGGCAGCATCTTCGAAATCCGTGGCATTGAGCCGGCCATGGATGAGCGCCACCGCCACCACATATTGAGCACAATGATCACGATCGGCGGGATTATGCAGCGGTCCGGTCTTATACATGATGCCCATCAGCGCTTTTTGCGTCCGCAGTTCGATGCGCTCGATCTCATCGATGCGCTCTTTAACCAGCGGATGTAGCCGCAAAGCGCATTCCACGGCAGACTGGCTGTGCATTCCGGCGGCAACGAATTTGAACATCGAGTGTTGAATGACATAGTCCGCATACGGGCGCTGGAATCGAAGCGGCTCGCCGCCAAGTCTGGCGTCATAGAAGCCATAACGCTTTGCAGTCAGTATCCACGGGTAGCCCATTTCGCCCTTTACACACATCATCGCGAGACGCAATGCATTGAAACTCGCATCGGCAGCGGCCCAGCTCTTGCGCCAACCGGTATTGGGGGCGTGTCGAATACCGGCGAGACTAACATCGACCCATGCATTGGAAACCGCATTGAAGATCTGCTTGTGCGTACCGTCGAACATCTTCGTGAGGACCGCTGCGCCGGCGACTCGCGTCAACAGCGGATGATCGATGCCCGCCTTCTTCCAATCGTTTTCAATCGCAAGACAGCCTTGAATCTCATAGGCCTTGACCAACGCGCTAAGAACGTGCCTGACGACAAGCGGGTGCCGTCCCTCACTTACGGCTCTGCGACTGAGATGGTCGGCAAGCATCAGTAGCCCGGCAAGATTGTCGGACGGATGGCTGCCCTGCGCGGCGGTGAACGTATCGTTCTCGTCGAGCCATCGAATCATGCAGCCGAAGCTGAATGCGGCAGTTACGGGATCCAGCTCGTAGTTCGTGCCGGGAACCCGGGGACCGTGCGGCACGATCGTTCCCGCAACGACAGGACCAATCAGCTTTGCGCAGTCCGGAAAGTCGAGTGCATCGAGAGCACAACCAAGCGTATCGAACAAGCTAAGACGCGCGGCCGCGATCGCTGGCGGGCCCGGTTCGAAACACGTTACATAGTCCGCGATATCAACGAGCACCTGGTCGGGCGGTGGCCGCGCGCTCGAATCTGAATTCACCTGGTCAAATCCTTCTGCTTTGCTGACATTGTCTAGAACGCGACGTTTGACCGCCCTTGAGGGCGAGCATCTGCGCGCCTCGTCCGGGGTGGCGATGTCGAGCGACAGCTCTTCCAGATATGCGCCGATCTTCGCCGACCTGCTCGGCGTTGCTCTTGGCGAGCTCGCCTTTGCCGAGGTAGATGTTGTCCTCCAGCCCGACCCGCACATTGCCGCCCATGATCGCGCCCATCGTGACCAGGTTGATCTGGTGGCGCCCGGCGCCGAGGATCGACCAGATGTAGTCGTCGCCGAACAGTCGGTCGGCGGTGCGCTTCATGTGCAGCAGGTTCTCCGGATCGGTGCCGATGCCGCCGAGAATGCCGAAGATCGTCTGCACAAAGAGCGGCGGCTTGACGAGACCGCGATCGAGGAAATGCGCCAGGTTGTAGAGGTGCCCGACGTCGTAGCACTCGAACTCGAAGCGGGTGCCGCAGCCCTCGCCGAGGTCCTTCAGGATGCACTCGATGTCCTTGAAGGTGTTGCGGAAGATGAAGTCGCGCGAGATCTCGAGATCCGCGGCTCCCAGTCGTATTTCCACTCCTTGATGCGGTTCGCGATCGGGTAGAGACCGAAGTTCATCGACCCCATGTTGAGCGAGCACATCTCCGGCTTGGCGCGCAGCGGCGCGGCGAGCCGCTCCTCGAGCGTCATGCCGTGGCCGCCGCCGGTCGTGATGTTGATGACGGCTTCGGTCCGCTGCTTGATTCGCGGCAGGAACTGCATGAAGATCTTCGGGGTCGGGCGTCGGCCGGCCGTCCTTCGGGTCGCGCGCATGCAGGTGCAGGATCGCCGCCCCGGCCTCGGCCGCGCCGATCGCGTCCGGCGGCGATCTGCTCCGGGGTGATCGGCAGATACGGCGTCATGCGTCGGGGTATGGATCGACCCGGTCACCGCGCAGGTGATGATGACCTTGCGGCTGTCAGCGATGATGTATTCCTTGTGAGAGTGATTGTTCGCCGAGAGAATCAGCTGAGTCGATAAGGACATGACGAGTCGATTATCGCCAACTCGTTCTTAGATTCCGATCATGACAGCCCGGGCGTAAAGCAAGCACATGCAACGTATCATTTGTTAGGCCTATCATCTCGTCTTAGCGCCGCGCTTGAACGAGTTGCATGAACCATGTTTGAATGGCAGAGATGTATCTCGGTCACTCGCCGGTTTGGTTGGGGCGTCTTAACATGGACAGCGGGCGCACGAACGTACTTACTGATACGCCGCAAATGTATCCGGCGAAGCCGATCCACTTGCTAGTCGGTTTTCCACCGGTGGGAAACTTGATTTCGTCGCGCGACTTCGGTGCCCAGGGCGACCCGGATTTCGCGGGCGCGGCCGGCGATATTGCGTTGCCGGCCGCCGCGTTTGAGCGCGGACTGGATCGCGGTCAGGCTCAGGTGGGCGCCCTGCTCGGGGGTGGGGCCCGGCCCAGCACCCCCGGCGCGTCGCCGTGGGCGAGGTCCTCGAAGGCCACCAGGGCGGCCGGGTAGTACTCGCGCAACGCGCTACGCAGGGCGTTGGTGTGCCGGTGCGCGTCCAGATCAGGTTCTGACGGGCGCGGGCGAGAACTTTGATCGCGTCCGCATCGGGGCTGTCGCCGGCGATCGGGCGGTGGTTGTGGCGGTCGGTGCGTACCAGATCGGCCAGCAGTTGGCATCGGAGGCATCGGATTTGGCGCCCGAGACGTGGTGACGGTCGCGGTAGTGGGCAACCGCCAGCGGGTTGATCGCATACACCTGATAACGGGCGGCGCTCAGCGCCCCCACCCATAGGCCGCGGTCGGTTTCGATGCCGATCACCGCCTGTTCCGGTTCCTCAGCGTGGGACGCGA
>CAWHHJ010000022.1:0-12860 GCA_963829085.1 uncultured beta proteobacterium
TTTCACCGAGCGCACCGGCAGCGCAGGATGCGTCGACAGCACACTGACCGTCGCCACCGCATACACGACCGGCGCAAAATCGCGCACCGCATCGTATGGAAGCGCAGGATAGAGGCCCGTCGCTGCGCCATGTGTATTCATCGCTGCCGTGCCAAGCGTGTAGCCGTCGGGCGGCGACTTGGCAACGAAGTCCATTGCGATCGTACCGCCGGCGCCGGGCCGGTTGTCGACGATTACCGGCTGGCCCCAGCTCTGGGTGAGCTTCTGCCCGACGATGCGCGCCATGATGTCCGTCTGCCCGCCGGCTGCCGCCTGCACGACAAAACGAATCGGTTTTGACGGATACGATTGTGCAGCCAGCGGAAGCGCGAATGCGCCGCTGCATGCGACCAACAAAAACTCCGTCGTCCACTTCATATTGTTGGCTTTGTTCCGAAGTAATGCCGTATGGAGGAGCTCAGTAGTTTAGTCTCGAATAGAACTATCTTCGCCAGCGCATATCGGGCCAGCGGCGCAAGTTGATGTTCGTAGACACGCATTGACATGAGGCGCTACGCTGCACGAGCCTGGTATCAAATCAGCGGCACCGCGAGCTTGTTTGACCCAGCGCGACACGCAGCTCACCCCGCATACACCCACAAATCCAACATCACCACAGCGCCCGGTACCGCGAGCGCCGGGACCTCGATCGCCGAAAACGGCAGGTAATGCTCCGGCAGGTGCTGCTGCCATATCCGGTATGCGCCGTTGAAGTCGGCAAGATTCGCATGGAACTGCTGCACGCGCACGACGTTAGCCAGTGAAGTGCCCGCCTTGCGGCAGATGCGCTGCGCCTGCATGAGCATGTGATCCATCTGGGCCTGCACGGCGCTGCCGAAAAATGGCTGGCCGGGATCACGCCGACAGTCGGCAGCGAGCGCGCCATCAGGACCGACCGCCATCAGTCCCGATAGAAACAGCAGATCGCCCGCGCGTATTGCCTGCACTTGTCCCGCGAATGCCGTCGGCACGCCCGCATCTATCACTTCTTTGCGCACGCGGCCGCCGCGACGCACGCTGAGCGTGTTGATCTCGATGCGCCCGACCTCGCAAATAAATCCCGGCGTCGAAGTATTGATGATGGTCGTCGCAGGCGGCGACGCTCCAAAATGCTGCGCCCACACTTCGTTGAACGCCGCGGTATCGTTGATGTCGCGCAGGTAAATCTGCGCCTTTACCACATCGGCGAGCGTGTTGCCGACCGTGGCCAGCGCGGGCTTCAGCTTGCGCTCGATGATGAACTCCGTCTCGAGCTTGATCGGCGTGCCTTTCCACAGATGCCCCGCCGGCATGCGCGCAGTCGGATCGAGCGGCCCCTCCTCTGTTTTCAACGCCTCCGCGGTCTGCCCGGCCACGAACACCAAATCGCCGCATGTCAGCACCGGACTGTAGCCGGAGCTCGCGTGCACCGGCAGATTCTGCGGCCGATGCTGCATGACTTCGAAGCCTTCGCCGGGAACTGCAGCGATCATCTGCACTTCCATCGCTTGCCCCGTGAGGAGAAATTTCTGGTGCAGGTTTGACGTGCTGGGCGGCACGCGTCCGCCAAAAAACTCGCGCCGTACCTCGTGATACGCATCGACCACATGCCCGGCCGAATAATACTGATCGAGCCGCACGACATGCGCGGCGTCGCTGCCGCCCGCCTCCAGCACCTTCGCAAAATTGGCAAAGATGCGCTTCGCTTCCTTCTTGTGCCTGGGCAGACCGTAGTGCGGCGCGGCCTCGTCGATCACCTCCGGCGCCATGCCATGTATGAAATCGGCCGTGCCCTTATGTCCAGTCGCGAATATCCAGTTGCCCGCGCGCACGCCGGGCGCATAACGAATGTCGCCGGGTTGTATCGTGACAGGCAGCAGCGGCGTGACTGCGGTTGGTGGCGCTTCTTTTTTTGAGCACATGAATCTCAATCTTTCAGCGGGCAGTTATGATTGTCCTATTACACTGACCGTAATTGTCCACTAATTGTCGATAGATCGATCAACCGGTTTCTAGGCGGCCCCATGAGTTGTACAAAACCCAAGCGCCTCGAGGCAGCCGGTTAGAGGATAGTGACCGCACAGGATTTCCTGGGCCTGCGCGGTCAGGAAGCGGCGCTCGTTGATCTGAAATTTGCATTGACCGACGCCGTGAAGAAGTCTCGCCAGAAGTGGCAGCTTGCGCAGTACATCGCCGGATGAGATTCCGCGTCATCGTCGTGCGTGCTGTCCGATCGCCCACACCTGATCGTGCCTATGCAGCTATTGGGGCCTGCTAACGGACGAGATCTAGATATCTGGACCAGATGACGTCTTAGCTGTTATTTTTTGGCGTCTTGAGCGCTTGCCGATGAACGAGGCGAAGATTCAGAAGACGTATTCCAGAACGCCCAGACATCGACTCGCCGATCTTCAGGAAAACCAGCTTGCGCACGCTGGTTATCCTTCGACGAGACGGACTGGTGTACCGCGCGGACCTGACACAAGCACAAGAGCAGCCTCTTCTTTAACCCGTTGGGTTTCCGGCAGCTCCTTCGTTTGCTCAAGAATTTGTGATCGCACTGATTCGGCGCGAGCGCGAGCGATCCCGGCATTCGCCTCGTCACTGGCGCCGGGACTGCGGCGCAAGCGGTATCGATCCGCAGAGCCAACGAACATCAGCACGCCGTTCCGTCCGGACTTCCTAGCAGCGATCCATTGATCAATGACGCGGCGCATTTCCTTGTGAACATCCTGGCTTTCCACGTCGAGAGCCGTTGCTCCCAAAGGAAAGTTCGGAAAACTACCAATGAGTTCCGGCCCCAGTGTTCCATTAACATTAATGAGCGTCTTGAATAACCCTTCAAATGCGCCTTTATCGAGACGAAAAATACTTTCGATTTTCGTATCTGTGAAGATGGCGCCGCTTCCCATGACGCTGCCCGTGATAGCCAGCACCGCGCCAGCAGTCTTCGCGCCAAGATGTAGATGCCAATGCCATGATGGCGACCCCAAGACCTATCAGAGCAAATCCTAAAGCGATCAACACAGGGACATGTGTTGTCGCGGATCCAATCAAATCTATATACGGGGTGGTTGGTTCCGATGTTGGATCGTTCTGTACCGTTATCGGTGGATTTGACACATGCGCCGCTACGAATGGCCACGACGCGCAGACGAGAGCGATGACGCCGGTAACTGTTATGGTCCAAAGCGGAGACTATCCAGAACCGCTCGGCTTGGGCTGGCCACTGATCTTCGGGAGGCCTCAATTGCTCGCGATCCGCTACGCTCCCATCATCGAGCTTGCGCCGAAGTTTGGTCGCTTCCCATTCGAAACCTACCCTGGCGAATCCTAGCGCCACGCCAGTAATGATGATGGACGTGATCAGGAATGGGACTAGAAAGCTGGGAGTATTCGCTCGCTCAAATATTTTTGTTGTAGAGAGCGCCGTAAAGGTAGCCAGCAACCCGGCGCCGAACCACGTAATCATCGCCTGTCTGCGCTCATACTGCTCGATGCGACTCTTATACGTGTCCACGTTGATGTTATCTATGCGTAAAACTGTTAAAGAACTCGGTCGATCTCTTAAGGAAGTCCGTCAAGTCGTCGTTCGTCAGAGCACGCTCCTCATATCGACGTCTCGCCGCCACAGCAACTGTCGCCATTTCTGCGAATAACCGAACGAATCTCGGATGTATTTCTCCGGGCCAAGCTTCAAAAACCCGGCGCAGATCCGACTCGATTTCTTCGCGCTGACCTTTCAAGGGCACGCCAAAGTGGACGGACGTGCGCTCGAACCCTCGTTGGATGCCATTGATTAGATTATTTCGTTCGATGTTCATGATTTTTCCTATCGCACGCGACCTCGGACGACTAGCTTAATGGGAGATATGAATGTGCACGCCCCCTCGCGCGAGTGAAACGTGTCCGGTAAGTTAAGCAGCGCGAATGGCAGCCCTTTCACTTCGTGACAGCGGGAAATATAACGCTATCACGAGCGGCATGAATCGTTCAATCGGGCGGCGTCGAACCACCGCGACCGCTCGCCGGCACAGGCCAATGCTCGCTTCCCTAATACCTGCCGCTATCAAACGCAGAAAACGGCGAACGCCTGCCGGCCAGCGCTTCAAGCATGATGACTTCCGCGTCGGTGTGATTCTCAACGCTCGCCGGCCGCGTCGCGCCGTCCTCTATCCACACCGGTTTCTCGTGGTGCCTGGTCTCGTAGCTGGAAGGCTGCCCGTTAACCGGCTGCAAGTCCACGCGGCCGAAGCACAGACAAAAATAAGTCTTGCGCTCGTCGCTCTCGATATAGCACCCGGTGCCACGGATGCCGATCGTCGCGACCGGCGTCTCCAGCCGGCGATTGCCTTTGCCGAAGACGGCGAGCAAACCGCCCGTCACGATGCGCAGGAACGTCTCGACCGAATTGCCGAATTCGACGCGGCTGTTCTGCCGCTGCAGAAAAGCATTGTCGCCGATAAGGTAAACCGCACGGGCGCCATTGCCGGTTTCGACGACGTCTCCCGCCGCGACAGATGAGCCCTTAACAGCGACCTTCCCATTCACGGACACTTCGCCCCTCGATTCCACAATGCCCTGCGGCAGCGATTTCGGGATCTTCCGCCAGCGCCCTCTGCACCCAGCCCGTCAATCCGCCAGCCGCGCCGGCGGCCATGTTGCGAATAAACTGACGTCGTTCGATCTTTGTCATGGTTGAAATGCGACACTGACCCTGATTGTGCTATTACACTAACCGTAATTGTCCACTAATTATTCATAGATCGATTTGAACAGAATTGTAGACAGCCTCACGAGTGGAACCAAACTCAAGCGCTTTTTTACCTCGCACGCACTGATTGCGGCTTGATCCTTCGCGAGAAAGCCGAAGAGCGCCGCACATGACGCCTGATGAAATACTCAGGGCGTTCGACAACATTCGCGTCTGGCAGCAAGGCGATCGCCGCGCGCCACACAAGCCGCTTCTCATCCTGTTAGCGCTCGGTAGACTCGCACGTGGCGAAAAGCGCCAGACGGAATTCACTGAGATCGAGGGCAAGCTTGGCGAGCTACTGGAAGAGTTTGGACCATCGGGATCAAGTGCTACACGAAACTATCCTTTCTGGCATCTGAAGACGGACGAGCTTTGGCAACTCGATGGGCCTCCGCAGATTCTCGCTCGTCCACCCGCAGCAACGCCGAACATCGGCGAGCTGCGCGCGAATCACGTCAGCGGTGGCTTTCCTGCAGAGATTCAGGCTGCATTTGAAAAGAACCCTGCGCTCGCGGCGGAAGTAGCGCGGCGCGTCCTCGATGCGCACTTTCCGGAAAGCATCCGCCAGGACGTCCTGGACGCGGTTGGTCTGTCACTAGAACCATCGGATGGGCGCGTCGAGGGCGCAGGCGCACGCCGCCGTGATCCGGCATTCCGCGACAAGGTGCTGCTCGCTTACGAATATCGCTGCTGCGTCTGCGGGCACGACCTGCGGTTGAAGCAGCAGGTGATCGCTCTCGAAGCGGCGCACATCAAGTGGTTTCAGGCCGGCGGACCGGACATCGAGCAGAATGGTCTTGCTCTATGCTCGCTGCACCACAAGGTATTCGATCTGGGCGCGTTCACGATTCGCCCGACCGATTACGTCATGCTATTCAGCCAACACCTTTTTGGAAACGCCGAACAGCTTCTGTCTTATCACGGTGCAGGAATTCAACTCCCGCAAAGCGCGTCTTATCTGCCGAAGTCGGAATTTCTCGGCTGGCACGCGGATCAAGTTTTCAAAAAACCGGGAAGAGATACGCATTAAACGACTTACATAAATGCGCCATGCCGGACACTTCAGACGCTAAGTTTCATCTTGCAACGCGGATAGTTCTCACACCCCCAGAACTGCGACTTATCTTTTTTTGTCATCCTGCGAATCATCTTGGTGCCACAGCTCGCACACGTTGGCGTCAAGTAGTCGCCTGCCGTCGCCACGGCCATCAACCGCTCTTGTTCTTCTGCTGACCGTTCAGTTATCTGTTTCAATAACTGCTCGCCGTCTATGATATGAATGCCGTTTGCGGCGCCAAACTCGCGCGCCTCTCGATTGAACGACGACGAGGTGATGAAAGTACCGCGCGCCACCTTATTTGCGGTCATCACGCCGAGCAATTCCCGCATCGGCTTCGGGCCAACCTGGCGTTTATCCCAGCACTTGCATTGAACAATATTAACGATCTTGGTGGCGTCCGCCGGCGCATAAAGCATGATATCGATTCCCCCATCGGGGCCGTGGCTCTGCGTCTTAGCGTGAAAGCCGCAAATCCGAAAGTTACTCGGCGCAGACCTCCTCGAAGCGCTTCCAGTCTATTGAGCGCAGCAGCTCAATTCCCCATACTTTAGGCCGTTCCTCGAATGCAGTTTGAGGCGTGGATTTGTAGAGTGCATACAAATGTGTTTCCGACATGGTCGGTTCGCGCTTGATCCCGTGCGAGGTCGCAACGGAAGGACTCGGCGTCCGAGAACTATCCTGATCGTTTGTTACAGATCTTCGCGACCAACCTGAAACGAGTGAAGCAAAAACCAAAAATAGTGGCACAAGATATTGACCGTAGAACGCAAACGTCTTGACGAGCTGCTTACTGACATATTCGCCCATACCGTGCGGGCTAACAGGTGCTGCCATATTAGCGGACGCGAAAAAATGCAATACGAAGAACGTCACCACAGCTAAGGCGACGCACACCCACCAGGGCAAGGTCGCAGTGACTTGAAGAAGCTCTGTTAGGAATCCTTCGTTGCGTCGTCGCATGCCGTCTCTCCTCTTCAAAAGAGTGTGATCGCATTTAGGTGCGCTGGATATGGGAATACTTCCTGTGACAAAGACGGAAGACGATTCGGCAATGATTGCAGCCCATGGGAGACGGAATGCGCTAGGATGCATCTAGCGCCGCACTGCATATTAAAAACAATGGGGGGCATGCCATGTCTAGAATCGTGCATTTTTCGAAGACAGCGCAGTCCTGGTCATGACGCCGGACCACCATATGAACGGAGCTCAAAGTGTCGATTAACATCGAATTCTCATATCACCCAAGTCGACACGCACTATTCGCTGATGGAAGTCTCGTCGAGAAGTGGAAAAATGCTTACAGTGACATGTTCGATGAGCACGATTACCGCTTGGCCATCAGTCAGCCCGGACATCACTTTTTCGAGTGGCTCTCTGCAGTGCTGTTACGCGAAGCAACCGGTTATCACAGTCTTATAGAGAAGTACGAAACGAAGAAGCACGTGAGGAAAGTTGCAGTATTCAAAGAAACTGTCAATCCCGATGTATTCGAGTTGGCCATGAGTCATCCCGCCGGCCTTTCGGACCTATTCGTATATAGGCCTGGAACCCACGATTGGTTTTTTTGTGAAGTCAAGGGTGGCGTCGACACGTTAAGCAGTCCCCAGATTGAAATGCACAAAACACTCGAACTTCGTTCGGGAGGAAAGTTCGCGTTCAATGCCTGCGAGCATTGGCATGACTACGTGCTGCGTCTGACATTGCTTCAGGCATCGACAGGAAAGCCGTGACCGCACCACACGGCCATCGGCTCAAACAGACGCCTTGACCACTGCAGCTTATTCGACGATTCAACGGTCGCGTGCATCGGCGACGAGAAACGCGGAGTAGGCGCCAAAGTCAGCATCCGCAAAGCAAATCGTATCGCTTTACGCGGAGTAAATCGGAGAATTTACCCTCATGAAAAACTCCAGCCGACTCAGCCCAGATTAAGTCGTTGTTTATCTCTTCGGTGAGTAAGTATGCGTTACCAATAAGGACTGCGTCCAACCGAGACTTCGTGACGAAGTCACGCGAATCTACCGCACCGAGCATCGCATCGAGGAACCCAGGCCGCCGTGCCATTTTCCGCGCCGATATACGTTCGCTTAGCGGACCCTCCCATTCTGCGAGCTCGACACCGCCCGATTTCGACTTAAAAACTACAATCACGGTTTCATACCGCTTAGAAATTTTTATTCGTAGCCCTTTAGCCTCGCCAGCGCCTTCACAGCTTTCGAGAATTCCTTTGTATTGGATATTTCCGGATGTATAGATAACCTTTTTGCCCGCCGGTTGATCACAAAGATGATCAAAATGAGCTTGCAAATCGCTCGTTTCGACTGATTCCGAGGCGCGGCGAAGCGTTATGCCCGCTGCAATTAGTGGCGCCGCGAAATTTCGAATTGGTAATACGATTACGATTGTTGACCGATGAGTCGTGGATTTGTTCTCGGCAAGCCTTTTGCCGACTGACATTAGAAAAGCTGCCCACAACGGCATTTCCTTGACATGATCTCCAGCGGCATCGACATATATGGTTGCGCTTGCTGTTTTGTCTAACATACAGTGAGTAAGTAGAAAGTCGTTATCCTAAAAGACGCCGGACGTTCGTATGAGGGCGGGAGAGTAAGATGCCGCTTTGGACGAATTGTCGAGCAGCGCAATCGATTCAATGCCCTTGGCTTGCTTGTCATAGCAATATTCCATCGGACCAGCTCACTTGACCTGTAATTAAGAGCCAACGCACCATACTTGCAATTACGCTTTCACGATTACCTGGCAGCGCCGCAAATGCCGATGCAGGAAGCCTGAGCTTCTCAAGACTGGGGTGAGCATGCCCCAAAAAATATCCATCGCACTGCAAAAGATGAACCTGGATGGGCTGCGCTTTCAGCTGTGTATGCTTACAGCATTGACTATGAAGTAGCTTATTTTCAGACGGCTTCTTGATTGATAGTTCTTCTGCAAAGATTCGCCCCGCTCGATCTCACGCTTCCGCTCGCTAAACGGCGGCCAAAGTGACCTTATGCCACGACCACACGCAACGGATGTGCGGGATATCGCGGTTACGAGCGGCGCGAATCTGCGTGGCTTTCAGCGTTTCAACTGAGAGCGTATTTCCAACGAGGGTCATGAACTCGACTGCAAATGCCTGTCCATTGTGATCCACGTGAACGATGACACCCACGTCTCCCTGGTGCGGTGAAATTCGGTCACCACTACCGACGAATGCTCTTCATCATAACAATTCCTAAGCGAATCGGCGGTGTTCTCCATCGACACCTACATTACATTAGTTGTAACGTTCCGCCAATTCGGGGCGGCCATGCGAAGCCTCTCTCGATCGGCACGCCTTCTGGTTTAATGCGACATTCCGACATCAATAAAGCGATCCTCGACGATGACGCCGCGCTCGACATTTGTATACGCGTTGAGCGCGGCCTTCATGGCTGCGAGCGCGAGCGCAGAAGAGTATCCGGGCAAATCGATCCGCTTCATAGCAGGCGCCGGCCCCGGCGGCGCATCTGACATATTGGCGCGTGCGTTCGCGCTGAAGCTCACCGATAAGTTTGGCCGTCAGGTCATCGTAGACAACCGCCCGGGCGCGGGCCAGAACATCGCCGCCGATATCACTGCAAAGTCGGTCGCCGACGGCTACACGATTTTTATGGCGGCCTCCGCATTCACGATCAATCCGTCGATCTACCGCAACCTGCCGTTCGATCCACTGCGCGATTTCACGCCGATCGGCATGGTCGCGAACATGCCCAACATGCTGGTGGTGCAGCCATCCACCGGTGCGAAGTCGGTCAATGATCTGATCGGCCTCGCGCGCGCTGCGCCGGGCAAACTTGTCTTCGGATCGGGCGGCGTGGGATCGGCGAGCCATCTCGCCGGCGAATTGCTCATGCTGCTGACTCACGTACAGTTCACGCACGTGCCGTACAAGAGCCAGGGCCTCACGATGATCGATCTCCTGGGCGGCCAGATACAGCTCGCGTTTCCTTCGATTCCGGCTTCCATCCAGTTCGTCAAAGCCGGCAAGCTGACCGCACTCGGCATTGCGACGCTGCGGCGTTCATCGGCGATGCCGGACGTGCCCACCATCGATGAAGCGGGCGTGAAGGGCTATGACGTCAGCGGCTGGTATGGCGTCATCGGTCCTGCGCGGCTGCCGAAACCGATCGTGGCGAGGCTCAATCAGGAAATCAACCGGATACTCGAGGACGCCGCCATGCGCGACACCTTGTCGCGTGAGGGGTCGGACGCCGTGGGCGGTACGCCGGAGGAGTTTGCGCGCATCATCGCTCACGATCTTGCGAAGTGGGCGAAGGTGGTGAAGGCGGCGAATATCCGGTTGGAGTAGTAACGACCCGACCTTAAGACGAACGTCTGCCTTTCGGCTCGCCGTTCAGGGTCCGACAGACACGCGCAAACACCTGGTAATAAGCTGATGCAGGGTATGCGACGTCTGTGCTGCTTGCTGCGTCATAATGCGGACGGCCGGGCTGATAGAAGCGAGGAGCATCGATTATGGAAGACTTGATCGCGGCACTGCACGATAAGATCGCCGAGCTGCTCGAGCAGGCGCAGGACCTCGACGCGGCGCTGCAGAACGCGCCTCAAAGCGAGTCGACAGTCGAAAAAGTTGCCGATTTGCTTAAACGCGTCTGCAACGCGCTCAGCGAAACGCTCAAGATGCTGAATGATCCCCAGTCGCCGCTGCACGTGCTGGCGCGGCGCTTGGAGAACACGCCATTGGGCGCGTTACCGCAAACGCTCGGAAAATTCCTCGAAGAGCATCGGCAGTTCCTGGAAAAAATCGTGCGTCTGCCCGGTCCAACCGTCGACAAGATCATCGACTACCTGAAAGACGAAACTGAAGCACGCTACACCGACGTCGATGTTTTCGATTCCGCCGGTCTCATCAAAACGCTGGAGTCGTTTCGCGACCTCGTGTGCGAGATAAGCGCGTGCACGCGCATGACCTTGCATTTGTCTGGGACCCGCAGCTCATCAAGCCGATTGTGAAAGGCGTCATCGGCACATGCATGGCCGTCGGCGATGTGACCGGCGCCATCATCGCTCACCAGGATCCCACCCGGCTGGGTGCTGGTCAAGGCGATCAAATCAACGGTGTCCGGCGTGCGCATGGTGAAGAAATCCATCAATGCGATAAAAGAGCGATTGCCGGGATGGCTAAGCAAGGTCAAGCAGGGTCGTATGCAGCGCAATAGCCCGCCACCGCCGCGGCTGTAAGCGCCGTCGATCGCAACAATGCTCAGGGCAATTACTCCGCTGTGAGAGGGGGCAGCGCGGCTTCACGTTTGTGCGGCCGCACGCGATGCTCACAAAGATAAACGGGGTCGCAATGTGCCTAGCGCGAGTTGCATTGCCAGCGGCGTCTGCTGGAGGCGCTAACTCCTGGCAATCGCGTGTGATAAGCGCGGTCGCTCAGCTGCGAGTCCACTCGGCGTAATCTTTTTCGACTGCTGCAGCGGCAACTTTTGCGGCTGCGTGCAGCCAATCGGCTGGACGTTTGTCGAGGTCTTGCGGATGCGAGCGGCTGCCCCATCCGTCGCCGCGTGTATCGATCGATATCCAACCCCATCGCCTCCAACAGCTTCACCGACACTGCGGCCCCGGCGCTGTCGCCCAGCTCGACCTTGCGTGCATCGGCCGCAACCCGGCGCAGCACGTAGCCGTTCTTCACTGCAAGCGAGGGATCAGGGCGAGCGGTATTTTCCGTTTGCGAGCTCGAGAAAGCGGCTGGGTTCGGCGGCGCCGCCGCACGCCCAGCTCCATGCCGACGGCACCAGCGCCTTCGCCTCGCGCACCACGCGGCCGCCGCGCCACGCCGCGCTGACGAGATAGCGCGGTCGGCCGAGGCCTCCGCCGCCTTTAACACGCGTGGCGTAGCGCAGGTCCGGAGGCGCTTTCCGGAATGGCGTTCCTCGAGCATCGCCGCAACCGCGGCGGGCGGGATCGCACTTCGGACAGGCGTCGATCTCCTCCCAAACTTCCGGCGATCGTCGTCCGTGCAGGCCACATACGGGCGCATCGATGTTTCCGCTTCATCGAGCAGACTCCGGACGCGGTCGCGCGAGGCCCGCAGCATATCCGTCGAGGATTGCGGCAGCCGCATCGCTGTTTGAAACGCCGGTTTAGGTGAGAGGCGGACGCTCGTAGCGAGGCGCAAGAGATCGAGCGCATATGCGATGGTTGCCGCCTCGTCGAAATCGTTGACGCCCCAAACGAGGCGGCTTCTGTCGTCGCGCCACTTACCGAAATTCTCAACGTGCATGTCGCCGACGGACAAGACCGCGGGCGCATCCTTCAGTTCCGGACACAGGTCCGTGATCGAGCGCGCCCAGCGGAAATAGCTTGCGCGAAGAAACACGAACGCACTCTTCTTCATCCGCTCGTGTTTGTATGCGAGATCGGCATCGACTACCGCGCACTGCGTCCGCAGCCACGTCTCATACGCGGCGTTGTCGTCCCGCATCGATCGTTTCACGCTAGGCAACGTGTTGTTCACTCGCCGACGAGATGCAGTGCGACTTCACGTTCATGCGGACGCAGCCGGTGCTCCCACAGATAGATGCCTTGCCACGTGCCCAGCGCGAGGCGGGCGCGGGCGAGCGGAATCGAGAGCTGGACGGCGGTCAGCGCGGCGCGAACGTGAGCAGGCATGTCATCGGGACCTTCGTCGCGATGACGGAGAAGCACATCGCCATCGGGCACGAGGCGGGCGAGGAAACGCTCGAGGTCGCCGCGCACGTCGGGATCGGCATTCTCCTGAATGATGAGGCTCGCCGATGTATGGCGCACGAAGAACTGCGTGAGTAGACCGGTTTCGATGCCGGTTTCCTTCACCCAGTCGACAAACGGGTTTGGTTATTTCAAGGAGCCCTCGCGCGCGGGTGCTGAACGCGAGCGAGGTAGTGCATTGGCGGAGCATCGGGGAACTTATATTAAGGCGGTTCAACGATTATAGAACCGCGGTTGAGTTCTTAAGGAGTGTCGAGGTAAGAGCATCCCTCA
>CAWHHJ010000023.1:0-63334 GCA_963829085.1 uncultured beta proteobacterium
GCCGCCTTTCCGGCGGAACGGGGCCATGACTTGCCGCCGCCGGGGCACGCGCTGCGGGCGGCGCGTAACCGGTCCGGTCTGAGTATTGCGGATGTTGCACGTCGTCTGAAGCTTGCGCCGGCACAGGTCGAAGCGCTCGAGAGCGACGACCACGCGCATCTGCCCGGCCCGGTGTTCGTGCGCGGCTTCATCCGCAACTACGCGGGCCTGGAATTTGACCCGCGGGATTCATTGGAAGACGGTCCAGCGATCCGGCACGGGTCCAGTGAGAGGTAGCGGGTTGGCGGCGCCATCTGCGCCTATTCGATTTTCCGCCCAGCGCCCGGTCCAGTGGCGCAGGTACCCGGAGGTACGCTAGCGGACTGGTGTTGCTCGCCGTAGTTGCTGCGGTGGCGCTCTTTGAGTTCTACGGCGTTGAGGAAACTGCTCCTGCCACCGTCGCGGACAAGACGCCGGTTACAGAACCCGCCACGCCAGTTCCAATGGAACAGGAAAAGCCTGTGTCGAGCGACGCCCCTGCAACCGGGGCAGCATCTGAGGCTGCGGCGACTCCAAGCGTACAAGTGTCCGATGCAGCAGTCGCCGCACCCGCAGAGTCCCCCGCGCCAGTATCGTGACTAAGCGCGTACTGAAATTCAGATTTCCGCACGAGGCTTGGGTCCAAGTCCGCGACTCGACGGGGGCGCACGATCGTCGCGCGCCTGCATGCTGCGGGCACTGAGCGGGTGGTGGATGGAATACCGCCGTTCAGAGTGATCATCGGCAAAGCCAATGGCATTCAACTTTTTGACAACGATGACTCTGTCCACGACGCGCTATATCAGCGATGACGTGGCGCGGCTCACCTTGAAGTAAGCCAGTATGTACGCTGAGTTCATGCGCGGCATGTCACGCGTCCGGTAAGCGTGGGTCCGGCGACCATTGGCGGAGGCGCGCCGATCGTCGTCCAGTCGATGACGAATACCGACACCGCAGACATCGCTGCTACTGTCGATCAGGTCGCCGCATTAGCGCGCGCCGGCTCGGAGTTGGGACGCGTAACGGTAAATACAGCCGACGCAGCGTCGGCCGTGCCCCATATTCGCGACAGGTTGGCGAAAAAGGGCATTGACGTTCCGATTGTCGGTGATTTTCATTTCAACGGTCATCGGCTGCTCACCCAACATCCGGCGTGTGCCGAGGCGCTGGCGAAATTGCGTATCAACCCGGGCAATGTCGGCCGCGGGTCCAAGCGCAATGAGCAGTTCGCGACGATGATTGAGTTCGCCTGCCGTTTTGGCAAACCTGTACGCATCGGCGTGAACTGGGAAGTCTCGACCCTGAGTTAATCGCGCGCATGATGGACGACAATGCACGGCGCGCGGAGCCGGAAGACGCTGCGGTCGTCACACGTAAAGCGCTGGTAACGTCGGCGCTCGAAAGCGCACAGCTCGCACAGGAGCTCGGACTTAGCGCCGATAAGATCGTGTTGTCCTGCAAGGTGAGCGGTGTACAGGACTTGATTGCTGATGATTCGCGTACTCCTCGCCTCGCGGTGTGATTACGCGCTGCATCTCGGGCTCACTGAAGCAGGAATGGGCTCGAAAGGCATAGTGGCATCGACGGCTGCGATGGGCGTCCTTTTGCAGGAGGGTATCGGCGATACGATACGGGTATCGCTCACGCCTGAACCGGGCGGGGATCGCACACGTGAAGTGATCGTGGCGCAGGAGATTCTGCAAACGATGGGCCTGCGGTCGTTTACGCCGCTCGTCATCGCATGCCCGGGATGCGGACGAACTACGAGCACTTTTTTTCAGGAGCTCGCCGATCGCATTCAGATCTATCTGCGCGAGCAGATGCCGTTGTGGCGCAAGGAACATCCCTGGTCGCGCATGCACGTAGCTGTGATGGGTTGCGTCGTCAACGGTCCGGGCGAGAGCAAGCATGCGAATATCGGCATCAGTTTGCCGGGGTCCGGGGAAAATCCGGTAGCGCCGGTATACATCGACGGCGTCAAAGCGGTAACGCTCAAGGGCGACAACATCGCGGGCGAATTCCAGGCGCTGATCGAGCGCTATGTACGAAGCCATTACCCGTCGAGCCAATCCGAGGTGGCACGCGAAGTAACCCGGAACACCGACTCCCGCGCCGTTTCATTTCAATGTCGAATAAAGTACTAGCCGTCCGCGGGATGAATGACATCCTGCCGCAGGAATCCCCGCGCTGGGAATTCTTTGAAGACACGGTGCGCGAGGTGTTTCGCCGATACGGCTATCAGAATATCCGCACGCCGATCGTCGAACGCACCGAATTATTTGTGCGCGGCGTCGGCGAGGTGACTGACATCGTCGAGAAAGAGATGTATTCGTTTATCGACGCCATGAACGGCGACTCGATGTCCGCCGCGTCCGGAGGGAACCGCGCCGACGGTGCGCGCGGCGCTCGAGCACAATCTGCTTTATAACGGTCCACAGCGGCTGCGGAACAGCGGGCCGTTATTCCGTCACGAGCGCCCGCAGAAAGGCCGCTACCGTCAGTATCATACTTTCGGCGCTGAAGTGCTCGGACTGCCGGGCCCCGACGTCGATGTCGAGCTGCTCGTGATGGCGCGGCGCTTATGGCAGCGGCTCGGGATAGCCGATGACGTGCAGCTGCAGATCAACACCATCGGCAGTGCTAATCAGCGGCGCGCGTTTCGCGAGAAGTTGATCGCATATTTTCAATCGCACGAGGCAATGCTCGATGACGATGCGCGGCGGCGCTTGCATTCGAATCCGCTGCGCATACTCGACAGCAAAAATCCCGCGCTGCAGGAGATGATAGAGGCGGCGCCCAAATTGATCGATGCCGTCGGCTCCGGCACGGTCGCGAATTTCGAATCGGTGCAGGCAGGCTTACGCGCTGCGCAAATTGCATTCACCGTTAATCCACGTCTCGTGCGCGGCCTCGACTATTACAATCTCACGGTTTTCGAATGGGTGAGCGCCCGGTTGGGCGCGCAAAGCGCCATCTGTTCCGGCGGACGCTATGACGGGCTGTTCGAGCAGTTGGGCGGTAAACGAACCCCGGGTTGCGGCTTCGGGATTGGTGTTGAACGCACCCTGTTATTGCTGGAAGGAACGCCAGCTGATGATCGGTGTCGCGCGGATGCTTATGTAGTGCACCAAGGCAGCGCAGCGGCGTCTGTAGCGTTTGCGGCGGCCGAATCTCTGCGCGACCGGGATCTGGCCATCACGCTCGATTGCAGTGGCGCAAGCTTCAAGTCGCAGATGAAAAAAGCCGATGCGAGCGGCGCGCATTACGCTGTCATTATCGGCGATGATGAGGTTGCGGGTAAAGCCGCGTGACTGTAAAGCCGTTGCGCGAACAGGCGGAACAGATTAGCTGCACGATCCAGGCGGCGGCAGACATGATAAGAAAAGGGGGAGGGTAACATGGCGGTGTACGATCTCGAAGAGCAGGAACAGATAGACGAATTCAAGGCGTGGTGGAACCAGTATCGCAATATCGTGACCTTACTCGTTGTCGCGGTGTTACTGACGCTTACCGGCATGCAGGGCTGCGCTATTATCAGAACCGGCAAGCGCTCGAGGCGGGCACGCTTTACCTGCAGATGCAGACCGCGGCCGCCGGTAACGACGCTGAGAAATGCAGTACATCGCAGCCGTCATCATCGACAAATATCCACGCACCACCTACGCCTCATTCGCTGCGCTCGCTGCGGCCAAGGCAGCGTTCGACAGTGGCGACAAGACGGCCGCGCGAACGCGCCTGCAGTGGGTCACAGAGAATGGCCGCGACGCGGAAACGCGTGATATCGCGCGGCTGCGTCTTGCGGCCGTGCTGCTCGACGAAAAGCAGCAACGACGAAGCGCTCAAAGTTCTCGACGCGCCGCATGTCGATAGCTTGACCGCGCTCTATGCCGATCTCAAGGGCGAGGTACTCGTTGCGCAGAACAAGCCCGCCGACGCGCGTGCCGCATACCAGCTGGCGCTCGATAAAAGCGAGCCGAAAAGCACTTATCGCGCGCTCATTCAGGTCAAGCTCGACGCGCTGGGCAGCGCAAAATGACACGAGTGGTACCTGTGCACGCCAGCCTGCTGGCGGCGCTTCTGGCAGTGGCGTTGGCGGCGTGCAGCGCGCCGGGCGATTATTTCGATCGCTGGTTCGGGAGCGGACCGGCGCAGAAGCCGGCGGAGCTCGTCGTATTGAAGCCAACGGCGAGCGCGAAGATTCTGTGGCAGGGCAACGTCGGCACCGCCGGCCGATATGCGTTCACGCCACTTGTCGATTCAGAATCGTTTACGCGGCCGGCGCAGCGGGCCAGATCATTCAGTTTGATACCGCGAGCGGCAAAATACGGTGTGCAACGAAGGCTGCGTTGTCGGGTGGTGTTGGCGGTGATGGACGCATCATCTTGGTGGGCACAGCGAAGGGCGAGGTTCTCGCACTCGACAGCGCGGCAAGCAGGTGTGGAAAACTCAGCTGACGAGCGAAGTGCTGAGCGCGCCGCAGGTTGAGTAAGGCATCGTCGTCGTGCGCACCGGCGATGGACGGATTTTCGGGCTGGACATTGCGAACGGCGTGCGGAAATGGGTTTATCAGCGAGCGTTCCCGCGCTCACGGTGCGGACCCAAGTGGGCATTGTATTGTACCGCGGCGGTGTGTTCGCCGGATTTCCCGGGGGCCGGCTGGTTGCGCTTACCCTGAATGGGGCAACGTGGGCTGGGAGGCGACGGTCGCACTGCCGAAAGGCTCGACGGAGCTCGAGCGCGTCGCCGACGTTTCGAGTCCTCCGGTTATTGACGATAAGCAAATTTGTGCGGTTGCTTTTCAGGGCCGCCTTGCCTGTATGGATTTGCTGAAGGGTACGCCAGTTGGGCGCGCGACTTATCGAGCGTTTCGGGCATGACGATGAGTAGCGCAATATCTATGTGTCCGACGATAGAGAGCGCGGTCGTCGCGTTCGACAAGAATACCGGCGCGAGCCTGTGGAAGCAGGATAAACTATACGGCCGAAAGGTAAGCGGGCCGGTGGTGAGCGGGAGATATGTCGTCGTCGGTGATTTTCAGGGCTACGTGCATTTCTGTCGCCGATGACGGCTCATTTGTCGCGCGGGTGCCGACGGATGGCAGCGCCATCGTCAGCCAGCCCGTGGCAATCGGCGATGGTATTCTGGTGCAGACAGTCAAGGGTGGTGTGTTTGCGATTGGGATCAGTGATGCAGTCGGCAGCGTAATGCGGATGAAACCATGTCGTGACGGTCGCGCAACGCGCACATGTCCGGCGTTCGGTGTCCGCGTAGTGCATTCGGCGCTCGTCTGCCGCGTGACGCCAACCGTCGTTATTGTGGGCCGCCCGAACGTTGGCAAGTCAACGCTGTTTAATCGTCTGACGCGCACCCGTGATGCGATCGTCGCGGATATCCCGGGGTAATGGTGATCGCCACTATGGACGCGGCCGGTGGGGCATAAGCCGTCCAGCGTTGTCGACACGGGTGGCCTGGAGCCGGTAGTCGATACCGGTATTATCCAGGCAATGGCACAGCAGACGCGCTTGCCATCGACGAGGCGGACGCGGTCGTCATTCTCGTCGATGGGCGCGCGGGGCTGACCACGCAGGATAGCACTATCGCGGAACAGTTGCGACACTGCCGCCGGATCTGGCTCGTTGTGAACAAGGCGGAAGGTATGCCGCCGTCGGCAGTCGGTGCCGAGTTCCATGAATTCGGACGGTGAGCCGCTGACTATTTCGGCCGCGCACGGCGAAGGCGTCAGCGATTTAGCCGATCTCATTCCTGCCGAATTCCCGGAAAAGGCTGAAGCTACCGACGACGAGGCCGCAGAAATGTCCACGGATCGCTGTCGTCGGCCGGCCGACGTGGGCAAGTCGACACTGGTTAATCGCTGCTCGGCGAGGATAGGGTCGTGGTATTCGACGAGCCGGGAAACACGCGCGATAGTATCTACGTCGATTTCGAGCGCGCCGGCCGACGCTATACACTGATCGACACGGCCGGCGTGCGCCGCCGCGCCAATGTCAACGCGGTCGTCGAAAAGTTCTCGGTAATTAAGACATTGCAGGCGGTCGACGACGCGAATGTCGTTGTCTTGTGCTCGACGCGCGCGAGGGGATCATCGATCAGGACGCGCATATCGCTGGCTATATCGTCGAGGCCGGGCGCTCGGCGGCGGCGGTCAATAAATGGGATGGGCTGACAGCGCAGCAGCGCTGAAAGGCGAAACGCACGCTCGGGCGCACGTTGAATTTCATTGAGTTTGCGCCGGTCCACTATATTTCGGCGCAGGTGGGGACCGGAATTAAATCGCTTTTCGATTCGGTGGAGCGTGCATATGAGGCCGCTATGGTGAAGCTGCCGACGCCGAAGCTGACGCGCGCGCTCGTCGCTGCTATCGCACGCCAAGCACCACCGCGGGCGGTATGTTCCGGCCGAAAATACGTTATGCGCACCAGGGCGGCAGCAATCCGCCGCGCATCATTATCCACGGCACGGGCCTCAACCGTGTTTCGGTTAGTTATCGCCGCTACCTCTCGAACGTTTTTTCCGTGACACGTTCAAATTGCTGGGGACACCGCTTAAAATCGAGTTCCGCCAAGGCCTTAATCCATATGACATAAGACGTGCCCGCCGGTAGGCGGGTGCCCTATGGCGTTGACGAATAAAGACAGTACAGTGGCGGCGCCAAAACCAACAACAACGGAGCAATAATGAGTACCAAAGGGCAGCTGTTACAAGACCCGTTCCTGAACGCGCTGCGCAAGGAGCATGTGCCGGTTTCGATTTACCTCGTCAATGGCATCAAGCTGCAGGTCGAGGTCGAATCGTTCGACCAGTACGTGGTTTTGCTGAAAAACACAGTCACGCAGATGGTCTACAAGCACGCCATCTCCACCGTCGTGCCCGCGCGCGCGGTCAATCTGACACTCGACCATTCAGCCGACAGCTGATTTCCGCAGTTCCTTCCTTCTGAATGATCGAACGTCCGGGGAGCAGTTCCCAGGCCGTGCTCGTTATGTAGACCTCGGCGATGAAGCGTATGCCGAGTCGACCGACGAGCTTGCGCAGTTGGCGAGCAGCGCGGGTATTCGCGGGGCCTGGCAATTGATGCGCGGGCGGCGTTCGCGTCCCGACCCGGCTTTTTTTGCAGGCACCGGAAAAGTTGCTGAAATCTCGGGCGCGGTGCAGGAGACTCACGCGGATCTGGTCGTGTTCAACCATGAGCTGTCGCCGGCGCAGGAACGCAACCTTGAAAAGCGCCTGGAATGCCGGGTCATTGACCGCGTCAGTCTGATCCTCGACATTTTCGCCCAGCGCGCGCAAAGCCATGAGGGCAAGCTGCAGGTCGAGCTTGCACAACTCGAACGCCTGGCGACTCGGCTCGTGCGCGGGTGGACCCACTTGGAGCGGCAGAAGGGCGGCATTGGCTTGCGCGGCCCCGGCGAGACGCAGCTCGAGACAGACCGCCGTTTGCTCGGCAAGCGCGTAAAACTGCTCAAGGACCGGCTCGCCCGTCTGTCGCGCCAGCGCGACGTGCAGCGCCGTGCGCGTCAGCGCTCGGACATGATGTCGGTTTCTCTGGTCGGGTACACGAATGCCGGCGAAAAGTAGCATTGTTCAATGTTCTCGCGCGGGCGGGTGCATACGCCGCGGACCAGTTGTTCGCGACGCTGGATACAACGACGCGGCGCGTGCATCTACCGAATGGCGAACCGGTGCTGTTGTCCGATACCGTTGGTTTCATACGCCAGCTTCCGCATACGCTGGTGGCCGCGTTCCGAGCAACTCTCGAGGAGGCGATACAGGCGGATGTTCTGCTGCATGTAGTCGATTCGGCGAGCGCGACGCGCGATGCTCATATCGCCGCCGTGAATGCAGTTCTGGCGGAAATCGGTGCTGATCACATTCCACAGATACTCGTATATAACAAGATTGATCTCAACGGCTATGCACCGCGAATCGAGCGTGATGAGTATGGTAAAATCGTCAGCCTTTGGATCAGCGCTCAAACCGGCACAGGGCTGGATTTGACGCGAGCGGCACTCGAAGAATATGCCGCCGTCGCAAGCCGACACTCAGTTGAGCGTCGCGCGGCAGCAACACACGGACCCCGGGGAACATGATTACGTATTGGCATACTTTCCGTAGCTATCTCGGCGCACTTACCCGCAGCGCGCGCGATATCGGCGGCGCTAGCGCAGCAGGCGTTGATGCTCACGGCGCGGCGCCGGAGGGTGACGAACGGGTGGGCTGCGAACTCCCCGCGACGCTCCACGCTCCAGGGATCGATGCGCCGAAGCGCAGATCGTGGTTCGCGCGCATCGCTATGTCAATCAACGATCCGCAGTGGGGACGGCGAGGCGGCAACCAGGGTCCGCCCGATCTCGACGAGATGATGCGCAACTTCGATCAGAAGATTGCGGCTCTGTTCGGACGCAAAGGCGGCGGCAACGGCAATCAGCCCGCCGGCCCGGGCCTGGCGCGCTTTGGCGGAGGTGCAGGTCTGCTTGCAGCGCTCGTAGTCTTACTGTGGCTGGCGAGCGGCTTCTACATCGTCGACGCCAGTCAGCGCGGCATCGTCTTGCGGTTCGGCAAGTTCGTCGAAGAAACCCAGCCCGGCCCGCGCTGGCATCTGCCCTATCCCGTTGAGTCTGCCGAAGTCGTGAACCTGTCGCAGGTTCGCACCGTTGAGATCGGTTCGCGCAACGGCGGCAAGAGCAAGGTGCCGAAGGAATCGCTGATGCTTACCGATGATGCCAACATCATCGACATTCAATTTGCCGTGCAATACGTGTTGAAAGATGTTCAGCTCTACTTGTTCAAGAATCGATCGCCGGATGAAAGTGTGATGCAGGCTGCGGAGACTGCGATTCGCGAGGTAGTGGGCAAGAACACGATGGATGCCGTCCTTTACAAAGGGCGTGCACAAATCACCGACAATTCGCAAAAGCTCGCGCAGGAAATTCTCGACCGCTATGAGACAGGTATTCTGATCAGCAAAGTCACGATGCAGAACGCCCAGCCGCCTAAAGAAGTGCAGGCTGCGTTTGACGATGCAGTGAAGGCGGGCCAGGACAGCGAACGGCAGAAAAACGAGGGTGAAGCGTACTTCAATGACGTTATTCCGAAAGCGAACGGCGGTGCGGCCCGACTTACGCAGGAGGCCGAAGGCTACAAGCAGCGCGTTATCGAGCGCGCCGAGGGCGATGCCAGCCGCTTCCGCTCGATCGTCGCCGAATATAACAAGGCGCCCGCGGTAACACGCGACCGCCTGTATCTGGATGCGATGCAGGAAATCATGTCGAACACCAGCAAAGTACTGGTTGATCAGAAAGCCGGCGGCAATAACCTGTTGTACTTGCCTCTCGACAAACTCATGCAAATGACTGGTACAACACCGCCAATCGATGCGATGACTAAGCCAGCCGATCCAAGTCCGGGGTCTGAGCAGCTTCCGTCAGCATCGCGATCGCGCGATGCGCTGCGCTCACGCGAGCGGGAGCCGCGCTGATGAAACCCAGCATCGGCATCGTTCTGATCGCGGTCGTAGTGCTGCTGATAATAATGTCCTTGTCGCTCTTTATCGTCGACCAGCGCCAGAATGCGATCGTGTTTCGCTTTGGCGAGATCGTGAGCGTAAAGAAAGAGCCTGGTCTTGCAGTAAAGATGCCGCTCATCGACAACGTGCGGTTCTTCGACATACGCGTGCTGACGATCGACAGCGCAGAGCCGGAACGATTCCTGACCTCGGAAAAGAAGAACGTTCTCGTCGATCTATTCGTGAAGTGGCAGATTTCCGATGTCCAGCTGTACTACATCAGCGTAAGCGGAGATGAATCGCGTGCCCAGACACGGCTGCTGCAAACCATCAACGACAGTCTGCGCGCCGAGTTCGGCAGCCGCACGGTGCACGACGTGGTTTCCGGCGAGCGCGAGAGAATCATGGAGCTCATGCGGCGCAAGGCCAATGAGGACGCGCAAAAAATCGGTGTGAAGGTGCTCGACGTGCGGTTGAAGCGCGTGGATCTTCCCGACGAAGTGAGCGAATCGGTCTATGGCCGTATGCGCGCCGAACGCACGCGTGCTGCCAATACGCTGCGTTCGACGGGCGCCGCGGAATCGGAAAAAATTCGTGCCGACGCCGACAAGCAGCGCGAAGTGATACTCGCGCAGGCTTATCGAGATGCGCAGCGCCTGAAGGGCGAAGGCGATGCGAAGGCCGCGGCCATCTACGCGCGAGCGTACGAGCAAAACCCCGAGTTCTATGCGTTCTACCGCAGTCTTGATGCATATCGCCAGAGCTTCAGAAACAAGAGCGATGTTCTGGTGCTCGACCCGAGCTCGGAGTTTCTGAAGTACCTCAAGAACAGCAAGCCGTCCAAGTAAACAGGCTGGAGGAAGGACGTGGGGATCTCCTTGCTGACGGCGCTTGCGCTCGTGCTGATCATCGAAGGCGTGCTGCCGTTTCTCGCGCCGGTTTTATGGCGTGACACATTTCGCCGTCTGATTCAGATGACCGACGGCCAGGTGCGTTTCATCGGTTTGACATCGATGATCGCCGGCCTGCTGTTGTTATTTGTTCTGCGCTGAACCCCGGGCGATTGCAGTTCGCTGTCCCATCGTTATGCGTGCGTCGTGTCAGCGCGCGTCTAGGACGCGCCTGGGTTCGCGTGTATGCTTCGCAGTGTTTTGCTTATCGTTTTGAGTAGCCATGCGTAAGTGGTTGTTGCCTGAATATATCGAGGACATTCTGCCCGAGCCGGCGCGGCGCATGGAGGCGCTCCGGCGTGTCATGCTCGATCTGTTTGCGACACATGGCTATCAGCTCGTCGTGCCGCCGATGCTCGAATATGTCGAATCGCTGCTGACCGGCACTGGCCACGACCTGGATCTGCGCACATTCAAGCTTGTCGACCAGCTATCCGGCCGCATGCTGGGACTGCGCGCCGATATGACGCCGCAGGTGGCGCGCATCGACGCGCATCTCATGAACCGCAAGGGCGTCAACCGTTTATGTTATGCGGGAAGCGTCTTGCACACGCTGCCGGCAGGGCTCAATCGTACGCGCGAGCCGTTGCAGATCGGCGCCGAGATTTATGGGCATGCTGGCATCGAAAGCGACCTCGAAGTGCAGCATCTCATGCTCGATGCGCTGCGCGTTACCGGCATCGCGAAGCTGCAGATTGATGTCGGTCATGTCGCGGTCTTTCGCACACTGGTGGCGAAGTCCGGGGCGGGCGCCGATGTCGAGTCGGACCTGTTTCGCGCGGTACAGGCAAAGGATGTGCCGGCACTTGGCAGGCTTGTGCGCAAGCTCGATGCCACGCTTGGCGGCGCGTTGCAGGCACTGCCGGAGCTCACGGGCGGCGTCGACGTACTGACGCGTGCGAAGCAGGTGTTGCCAGACTATCCGGAGATAAGACAGGCGCTTGCCCAGCTGCGGTCAATCGCCACGTCTTTACAGGAAACGAGCGTGGAAATCTGCTTTGATCTCGGTGAACTGCGCGGGCTGCATTACCACAGCGGGGTTGTGTTTGCTGTCTACGCGGAAGGGTGGGCGAATGCGCTCGCGCTCGGTGGCCGTTATGATCAGGTCGGCAATGCCTTCGGCCGTGCGCGGCCTGCGACCGGATTTACGATGGACCTGCGTGACATTGCAAACATGGGCGGCGCTGCTGAGCCGCGCGATGCAGTGCTCGCCCCCTACCTTCCACGCGATGCCGCTTTGCAGCGCCGGATTGCCGTATTGCGCAAGGCGAGTGATGTCGTCATTGTCGATCTTCCCGGCCACGAAAAATCGCGCGACGAACTCGCCTGCAATCGCAAGCTTGTGCTGCGCAACGGCAAGTGGGTGGTCGAGAAAGTATGAGCCGCGCAGGGCATGCGGCGTGGAAAGTATGAGCCGCGCAGGGAATGCGGCGTGGAAAGTATGAGCCGCGCAGGGAATGCGGCGTGGAAAGTATGAGCCGCGCAGGGAATGCGGCGTGGTAACGCACGAGCAAATCGCACAGAGAGTCCGATGGCAAAAAACGTAGTAGTGATCGGCAGTCAGTGGGGCGACGAGGGCAAAGGCAAAATCGTCGACTGGCTTACCGATCATGCGCAGGGTGTCGTTCGTTTTCAGGGCGGGCACAACGCGGGACATACGCTGGTCATCGGTGGCCGCAAAACAATACTGCGGCTGATTCCTTCAGGCATCCTGCGCGAAGGCGTGGCTTGCTACATCGGTAACGGTGTTGTGTTGTCTCCGGACGCGCTGCTCAAAGAGATCGACGAACTCGAAGGCGCCGGAATCGACGTGATGCGACGCCTGCGTATCAGCTCCGCCTGCCCGCTGATTCTGCCGCACCACATTGCTATCGATCATGCGAGAGAGGCAGCCAAGGGCAGCGCTAAGATTGGAACGACCGGGCGCGGCATCGGGCCGGCGTATGAGGATAAAGTTGCGCGCCGCGCGATACGTCTGGATGACCTGATGCACCCGGAGCGCTTTGCGGCGAAGCTTGGCGACGTGCTCGATTATCACAATTTCGTGCTCAAAAATTATTTCAAGGCGCCGGTTGTCGACTTTCAGAAAACGCGTGACGACGCCCTGGCGCTTGCTGCGCGTATACGGCCGATGCTCGCCGATGTTCCGCGGCTGCTCTATGACGCGCAAAAGGCAGGCCTCAATCTTTTGTTCGAAGGTGCGCAGGGCACGCTCCTCGACGTCGATCATGGCACCTACCCGTACGTCACATCGAGCAATTGCGTCGCGGGTGCTGCATGCGCGGGCGCGGGTGTGGGGCCGCATCTTCTCCACTACGTGCTCGGCATCACGAAGGCTTATACGACGCGTGTGGGTTCCGGACCTTTCCCAACCGAGCTCCAGGATGACATCGGCAAGCATCTGGCGCAGCGCGGAAATGAGTTCGGATCGGTCACCGGACGCCCGCGGCGCTGCGGCTGGTTCGACGCCGCGGCACTGAAGCGCTCGATCCAGATCAATGGCATTTCCGGTCTGTGCGTTACGAAGCTCGATGTGCTCGACGGACTTAAAACCCTGCAGCTCGGCGTCGGCTACCGCAGTGCTGGCAAGCGATGCGACCTGCTGCCTTCAGGGGCGGAAGCGCTCGCAGAATGTGAGCCGGTTTACGAGGAGCTTGCGGGGTGGTCCGAAAGCACGGTGGGATTGACGCGCTACGAGGACTTGCCGGGGGCCGCTCGCCACTATCTCGAGCGTATCGCCGCGGTCTGCGAAGTGCCCATCGATATGATTTCCACCGGTGCAGAACGCGTGGAGACGATCGTGCGGCGACACCCGTTCAAGTAGCCGGATTATGATAGCGCGTTGGTGTTTGTGCGGCTTCGGACCGGGCGTTAACGCGTCAAGCCGCTAGAACTCAATCCTCGTTCCTGAAGTCGTGGTGCCCAGGAAGGGACTCGAACCCCCACAGTGTCGCCACCGCATGGACCTGAACCATGTGCGTCTACCAATTCCGCCACCTGGGCATGCAAGGCGGGGAAATTTAATCACTAAAGGCTGCTTTGTCAATGAAAACGCGAAAATCCCGCTCACGAGCGCGCCCTCAATCGCGCGTTGAACGCAGCGGTGCTGTTTCCGTGAAATTGCGTCGCGCGGACAAGCCTGTGGCGACTCGCAGCGCCAAGCGGCGCGAGGATCCATTTCTTACACGCGAGAGCAGCAACTACGAAGAACCGGTGCCAAGCCGCGAGATGATACTGGAGACGTTGCATGCACAGGGCGTGCCGGTGAGTGATATCGAGCTCGCAAAACTGCTGCATATTACAGACAGTGAACGCGAAGGCTTCGAACGCCGGCTCGCCGCGATGCAGCGTGACGGCCAGATCATACGCAATCGCCGCGATGCGATCTGCGTCGTAACCAAGCTCGATCTCGTGACCGGAAAAGTGCAGGGACATGCAGACGGCTTCGGCTTCCTGATACGTGACGACGGCGGGCCCGATATGTTTCTCGGGCCGCATGAAATGCAGAAGATATTGCATGGCGACCGCGTCGCTGTGCGCGAAGTCGGGGTGGACCGGCGGGGGCGACCGGAGGCAAAGATCGTCGAAGTGTTACAGCACGTCAATCAGCGAGTCGTCGGCCGCTTGCACGACGAGCGCGGCGCGTTGTTTGTCGTCGCCGAAAATAAGCGCATCACGCAGGAGTTTCTGGTGCCGCCCGGACAGGCTGGCAGTGCGAAACCCGGACAGGTTGTGATGATCGAAATCATCAAGCAACCGGCGCCGCATTCGCAACCGATTGCGCGCGTAGTCGAGGTGCTCGGCAACTATGCCGACCCCGGCATGGAGATAGAAATCGCGCTGCGCAAACACGATTTGCCGTACGAATTTCCGCGTGCAGTAACGGCGGCTTCCGCGCGTTTCACAGCAAAAGTAAGTGGCGATGACCTCGCCGGCCGCGAAGATGTGCACGCCCTACCGCTCGTAACCATCGACGGTGAGACGGCGCGTGACTTTGATGACGCCGTGTATTGTGAGCCGCGCGGCAAAGGTTTCCGGCTGGTGGTGGCGATCGCGGATGTGAGTCACTATGTGCAGCATGGCGACCCGCTCGATCTCGAGGCGCGCAATCGCGGCAACTCGGTGTATTTCCCTCGGCGCGTCATTCCCATGCTGCCCGAGGTGCTCTCGAATGGCCTCTGCTCGCTCAATCCGCAGGTCGACCGCTTGTGCATGGTTTGTGACATGCAGGTCGATGCGCATGGCAATGTAAGCAAGTATCGCTTCTATCCCGCGGTCATGTGGTCGCAGGCCCGGCTGACCTACACGATTGTCGCCGCCATACTCGCCGATCCGCAAGGCGACGCAGCGAAACAACATAGCGAGCTCGTGCCGCATCTGACGAACCTCTACAGTCTTTATCGCATACTGGCAAAATCGCGCGCCCGGCGCGGTGCAATCGATTTCGAGACGATAGAGACGCAGATGGTGTTCGACGCACAAGGGAAAATCGAGCGCATCGTTCCCGTGCAGCGCAATGATGCGCATCGCGTCATCGAGGAATGCATGTTGGCCGCCAACGTGTGCGCGTCCGATCTCCTGCGCAGCCACGACCATCCTGCGCTCTACCGTGTGCATCAGGGGCCGACGCCGGAACGGCTCCTTGCGCTGCGCGAATTCCTCAAGGGGTTCGGACTTGAGCTCGGCGGCGGCGACACGCCACACGCAAGCGATTACGCGAAACTTTTGGAGCGCTGCAAAGGCCGCGCGGATGTGCAATTGCTGCAGACTGTGATGTTACGATCGCTGCGGCAGGCGGTTTACAGCCCGGAAAACCTCGGGCACTTCGGGCTCGCTTATGAAGCCTATACGCACTTCACCTCGCCCATCCGTCGGTATCCGGATCTTCTCATTCATCGCTCGATCAAAGCGGTGCTGAAACAGCGCCGCTATGAGCCGGGCAACTGGCACGAGCTCGGCATGCAATGCTCGCAAACGGAGCGCCGCGCGGATGACGCGACACGTGACGTGGAGGCCTGGCTCAAGTGCTACTACATGCGCGATCGCGTCGGCGAGGTGTTCGCCGGAACGATCAGCGCGGCGGTGGCGTTCGGAATCTTCGTTGCGCTCGATAACGTCTACGTCGAAGGTCTTGTGCATATCTCCGACCTCGGCAGCGATTACTTCCACTTCGATGCCGGCAAACACCAGTTGATCGGCGAGCGCACGGGCAAGCGCTACCGGCTCGGTGATCGCGTAACCGTGCGAGTGGTCCGCGTTGACATCGAAACCAGCAGGATCGATTTCGTGCTGGAAGACAGTGCGACGGCGAAGCAGGTCGGATCAACAGGCAAAGCGCGAAAAAAATGATCCGGCGGGGTGACAGTCGAGACGTCTGGAACACACCCGCCTGGTGCGCCTGCGTGCATGGCTGATGCTCACATCGTGTATGGATTCCACGCGGTCACCAGCCGGCTGCGTCAGCACGCGGCAGCAATACACGAGATCTATCTCGATGCCGCACGCAATGACGCTCGCGTGAAGGACCTTACTAAGCTTGCGGCAAGCCGCGGTGTGCGCGTGATGTCCGTGGACGCTCTGCGTCTCGACGGGCTCACCGGACACGGGCGCCATCAGGGTGTGGCGGCGCGCGTAGCGGCCGCGCCTATGAAGCACGACTTGCATGACATCGTTGAGAGCGTTAGCGGAGATGCGCTCCTCCTCGTGCTGGACGGCGTTCAGGACCCGCATAATCTCGGCGCATGCCTGCGCGTAGCGGACGCCTTCGGTGTGCATGCGGTTGTTGCTCCCAAAGACCGCGCGGTCGGCATGACGCCGGTGGTCGCGAAAGTTGCGAGCGGGGCGGCAGAGACTGTTCCTTACATAACCGTAACGAATCTTGCACGCACCATGCGCGAGCTGAAGGAAATCGGCATCTGGATCGTCGGTGCGGATGAGGGGGCCAGCGCCGGCCTGTACACGACGAAATTGCGGGGCCCGCTCGCCTGGGTGTTCGGTGCTGAAGGGGAGGGGATGCGCCGCTTGACGCGCGAGCACTGCGACGAGCTCGTACGAATACCAATGATCGGCACAGTCGAGAGCTTGAATGTATCCGTGGCAAGCGGCGTATGTTTGAGTGAAACGATTCGCCAGCGCGGCATCGGCAGTCAGCCTTGACCACATGCGACGACCGCCGCAGATTGCTATCGCAATGAAGTTTCTGTAGAATCCGCGCCTCGGTTGCACCCGCAAAGGGCGCGGCCATCCATCCTTGCCTCACCGTCCCGCATGACGGGAGGCCTAAATGCAGTCAGCCCATAAGGAGAATATTTGATGCGGCACTACGAAATCGTGTTCATTGTACATCCCGACCAGAGCGAGCAGGTCGCGGGGATGGTCGAGCGCTACCGCTCGACGGTACTGGCCAAAGGCGGCAAGATCCACCGCCTCGAAGATTGGGGCCGCCGCCAGATGGCCTATCCGATTCAGAAAATGCACAAAGCACATTACGTGCTGATGAACATCGAGTGCAACAACGAGACGCTGGATGAGCTCGAGCATGCATTCAAGTTCAATGACGCCGTACTGCGCCACCTCACCGTGCGGATGAGCGAAGCCATGACGGGCCCTTCTCCGATGATGAAAGAAGAAAAATCGCGTTCGCTCACGCATCCGCCGGCCGATGCCGCCAAAACGGCTGCGCCCGCGGAGGCGCCGAAACCGGCGGCCGCAGCGGCAACATCGGGAGCGGCGCGCGCGTAGGTGCGCAATCAGGTTGCAATCGACGGCCGTCTGCTCAAGCGCAGCGCGTTGCGATATACACCCGCCGGCATACCAGCTATCGATATGGTTATCGGGCACAACTCGATTCAGATCGAAGCAGGCGGGGAACGGCAGACCCGGTGTGAAATCGAGACCGTGGCGATCGGCGATGTGGCAGTCAGGTTAAGCGCGCATAAGCTCAATCAGATTCTTCGCGTGCGCGGCTTTCTCAGCCGCCGCAGTTTGACGAATCAAAAGCTGGTGCTGCATGTGGTCGACGCAAAGAGCATCAGCAACGAATAGAACGGACCAAGGAGATTACGATGGCAATGGGACGCGGCAGGTCAGGCAAGGGCAGAAACGGCAAGGACAAAGACAAGAAACGCGGCTCGAAGAATTTATTCAGGCGCAAGAAGTTCTGTCGCTTTACGGTCGAGAAAATCAAGCAGATTGACTACAAAGACGTCGATCTGCTGAAGGATTTCATCAACGAAAACGGCAAGATCATCCCCGCGCGCATCACCGGCACCAAAGCGCGCTACCAGCGCCAGCTTGGCGACGCCATCATGCGGGCGCGCTTCCTGGCATTGTTGCCGTATACCGATCTGCACTAACGAGGACCCCGTCATGCAAATCATATTGCTGGAAAAAATGGTCAATCTGGGGCAACTCGGCGAAGTGGTCAAAGTAAAAGACGGCTTCGCTCGCAATTACCTCATCCCGCACGGCAAGGCGAAGCGGGCGACGCAGGCGAACATCGCCGAATTTGAAAAGCGCCGCAGCGAACTCGAGAAAAACCAGGCTGATGCGCTGACCGCGGCACAGGAAAGGGCCGCCAAGGCGGAGGGGCTCTCGGTGCAGATTACGCAGAAGGCGGGCGTCGACGGCAAGCTGTTTGGTTCCGTCACTAACGCGGACATTGCGAGCGCATTGAAAGCCCAGGGATTCGATGTGCCGAAATCAGCGGTGCGCATGCCTGAAGGCCCGATCAAGCAAGTTGGCGATCAACAAGTCAAAGTCGCCCTGCACACAGATGTAATCGTCACCATTACGGTGTCCGTACTGGCGGAGCCGACGTAATCACTTATTTGCAACGGCATTTTTTGCCGACAGAAATAGGGCTGGCGACAGCCCTTTTTTTTGGGTAAATTGCAGCGTGGAATTCGCTTTACGCGCTGCGTGATGCGCCTCGAAGAATTCGCACGAACATTATCAAAAGAGGCGTCATGGCCCAGGCAGTAACCTCCCTCATACGCGATCCGCAGGTCGACGGCCTCAAGCTACCGCCGTATTCCGTCGAGGCCGAGCAGTCGGTGCTCGGGGGATTGCTGCTTGATAACACCGCTTGGGAAAAAATCGCGGATGTGCTGGCAGACAGCGATTTTTACCGCGCTGACCATCGCCTCATTTATCGGCATATCTCGATGCTGGTCGAGGACAACAAGCCGGCAGATGCGCTGACCGTATCCGAAAGTCTCGAACGCAGCGCGAAGCTCGGCGATGTTGGAGGTCAGGCGTATATCGGTTCGCTCGCGTTGAACACACCGAGCGCGGCGAACATCAGGCGTTATGCAGAGATTGTGCGCGAGCGCGCAATCATGCGCAGACTTGCCGAAGTCGGCACCAGCATAACCGAGTCGGTTTTTAGTCCGCTGGGGCGTTCAGCGAAGGACCTGCTCGACAACGCCGAGAAGGAAGTGTTTGCGATCGCGGAGGCAGGCGCGCGCGGTCGCCAGGGATTCACTGAAATTCAGCCGCTGCTGACGCAAGTGGTCGAACGCATCGATACGCTTTATAAGCGCGACAATCCGAGCGACGTTACCGGAATCTCGACCGGATTCACGGATCTCGATCGCATGACGTCGGGGCTGCAGCCCGGCGATCTCGTGATCGTCGCCGGCCGGCCAAGCATGGGCAAAACCGCCTTTGCGCTCAACATCGCCGAGCACGTCGCGCTCGATGTCGGTATGCCGGCGGCGGTGTTCAGCATGGAAATGAGCGGCCCGCAACTCGTCATGCGGATGCTCGGATCGTTAGGACGGCTCGATCAGCATAAGATGCGCACCGGTGCGCTGAACGACGACGACTGGCAGAAACTCACCGCGTCGGTCGGCAAGCTCAATGAAGCGCCAATCTTCATCGACGAAAGCGGCATGCTAAATCCCACCGAACTACGGGGCCGCGCGCGCCGCCTGCACCGTCAGCAGGGCGGGCCGGGGCTCGGGCTCATCGTGATCGATTATCTGCAGCTGATGGAGACTGGCAACAGCATGGAAAACCGCGCGACCGAAGTGGCCGAGATCTCACGCGCGCTTAAAGCTGTCGCCAAAGAACTCAATGTCCCGGTGGTTGCATTGTCGCAGTTGAATCGCGGCCTCGAGCAGCGCCCGAACAAACGGCCGGTGATGTCCGACTTGCGCGAATCAGGTGCGATCGAGCAGGACGCGGATCTCATCCTTTTCATTTACCGCGACGAAGTCTACAACCAGGATTCGCCTGATCGCGGGTACTGCGGAAATAATTATCGGCAAACAGCGCAATGGCCCGATCGGCACCGTCAAGCTGACGTTTCTAGGCCAGTACACGCGATTTGAAAATTTCGCGGCGCCCAGCCGCTTCTGAGCGTAAAACCGGCATTACGCTGTTTCCGCAATACACCGGATGAGTCTCGTGAATCGGCGTGTTAACTTTTGGCGAGGCTGACGAGCTCGAACCGATACCAGTCGCCGCGCACCGGCAGGCACTGATTGGAAATACCGCACATGATCTGGTCGATGTAGCCGGAGTTTCTTTCTTTGCGCACCGGGCGGCCCAGTGATGGCGTGTACCAATCGGTCTCTTCGATGTTCGTTTCCCAACGCCAGTGGTCCCAGTCTCCGGCGTAAACGCGCCGCCGCACTTTGATGGTATCGAAGGCGCCCGCCGGTGTCGTGACGCGTTCGGTCCCGAGCACTGCGCCATCGACGTGTACGCTCCGTCGCTGACCGGTAGCCGCATCGCGTCCTTCGACGCGCACCGACCACTTCTTGCCTGTATCGAGCGGAAAGACGTATGCAGGGTAAGGCGTGGCAAATTCGTGTTCGACCGGCTGGTCATGGTTGATGACGGGGTGGCGCAGCCAGTTTCCATTCGCGGTATAAATGTCGGTATGCGCCAAACCCAGATCGGGCGCGCTGGGCGTGACCGCCACAGTCACGCGGTCCGCGTTGATGCTGTCGATGCGGTAAGTGACCTGGCCTCGTGTCTCATTGTTGTAAACGTTGATGACACGGTAGGTATAGGTGTCGCCTGCCGCAGGCTGTGCGCAGGCCATGCCTGAGATCAGCAACTGCACCGCAAGGACGGATAGGATCGATGATTTGCTCATGGCGGCTTCCCTTAGGTGGGACAGACGGTTACTACTTTATCCCTATGCCAACAAAGGCGGGAGCCTTTTATTCCATTGGCGCGCCGATCGATCCCGGATACTAAAGAACTTCGGCGGCGTAGTCAGCGAGCCGCGAGCGCTCGCCGCGCTGCAGCGTAATGTGCCCGCTGTGCGACCACCCTTTGAAGCGATCGACCACGTAAGTAAGGCCCGAGCTGCCCTCGGTGAGGTAGGGCGTATCGATCTGCGCGATGTTGCCGATACCACCACTTTCGTACCCGGTCCCGCGCGCGTGATCAGGGTTTTCATCTGCTTGGGCGTAAGATTCTGCGCTTCATCGATAATCAGATACTTGTTGATGAAGGTGCGGCCGCGCATGAAGTTCAGCGACTTGACCTTGATGCGTGACCGGATGAGATCGCGGGTAGCCGCGCGTCCCCATTCGCCCGCCTCGTCATCCGTCTTGTTGAGCACATCCAGGTTGTCTTCGAGCGCCCCCATCCACGGATTCATTTTTTCTTCTTCGGTGCCGGGCAGAAAGCCGATATCTTCACCGACCGGGACCGTCACCCGCGTCATGATGATCTCGGAGTAAGTTTTGTGTTCGAGAGTTTGCATCAACCCTGCGGCCAGCGTGAGCAGCGTTTTGCCGGTGCCGGCCTGGCCGAGCAGCGTCACAAAATCCATTTCCGGATTCATTAGCGCATTGAGCGCGAAATTCTGCTCGCGATTGCGGGCAACGATGCCCCATACGTTATGCCGCTGGTGGGCATAATCCTTGATCGTCTGCAATATCGCAGTCTTGCCGGACACTTCTTTGACCTGTGCATACAGCGGCCGGTCCGCCTCCTGGTAGACGAACTCGTTGACCAGCATGCTCGTGCATAAAGGACCTTGCAGACGATAGTACGTATGGCCGGACTGCTGCCACGATTCCATGCCTTTGCCATGCTTGTCCCAGAAATCCGCGGGCAGCTCACGCGTGCCCGTGTAAAGCATGTCAGTGTCTTCGAGCACCTTATCGTTGAAATAATCCTCGGCGGAAAGACCCAGCGCACGCGCCTTGATGCGCATGTTGATGTCTTTGCTGACGAGAATGACCTGACGCTTGGTGTGCGTGTCCTGCAAATGCTTGGCAACCGCAATGATCTGATTGTCGGCTTTGCCGCTCGCGAGTCCAGGCAGATCGATCGCGATGGGCTGCGTCTGCAGAAACAGCCGTCCCGATGCGGCGCCGCCGTTGCGGTCAACGAGCGCGATGCCCTGCTCGATGTCTGATTCGCTGCCGCTGACAATCTCGTCGAGAAAACGGCTCGTCTGCCGGGCGTTGCGTGCAACCTCGGACATGCCTTTTTTGTTTGCATCGAGCTCTTCGAGCGTGACCATCGGCACGTAGATGTCGTGCTCCTCGAACCGGAACAGGCTGGTCGGGTCGTGCATCAGAACATTGGTATCGAGCACAAAGAGCTTGACGCTGGCGGGCAGGCGCGTGACGACGGAAGCGGGTTTACGCTGGCTCATGGCACTCCTGGAGGATGAAAGACAAGCTACTGAAGAGTTTTTACGAACTCGAGCACTTCCTGCGCGTGGCCCGGCACTTTCACGCCGCGCCATTCGCGGGCGAGTACGCCGGCGCTGTCGAACACGAAAGTAGTGCGCTCGATTCCGCGCACCTGCCGGCCATACATGCTCTTCATCTTGATCACGTTGAAGAGCTTGCACGCTGACTCTTCGGCGTCGGACAGCAGCTCGAAGGGAAAACTCATCTTCGCTTTGAATCCCTCATGCGATTTGAGGCTATCTCGCGAAACGCCGAAGATCGAGCATTTCAGCCTCCTGAACTGCGGGTAGAGGTCGCGAAAGTCCTGGCCTTCGGTCGTGCAGCCGGGCGTGTTGTCTTTCGGATAAAAATACAGGACGACCGGATGGCCGCGTTGCGCGGCGAGACTGAAGCTGGAGTTGCTGGTAGCGGGAAGTTCGAAGTCGCGAAACGGCTGCTGCGCCATGGATGCTATGAAATGTATTCGTGCCTACGATTGTGGGGTAAATGCGCGACCCGCGCAAGGGCGCTCAAGCGCCGTCGTCCGCACCATCGACCTCGGCCGGCAACACGTCATCCAGAAACGGCTTGCCTTGCACGGCGAGCGTACCCGAGCGACCGGGCACTTCGCCGACAGCGACGTTGTGCCGAGGCAGCGACTGATATTCGAGCGACTCGCAATAACCGCGCAGAGAAACGAGTTCGACACCTGCGTTTCGCCAGCCTTCGAGCAGACGCTCGAACACCGGCGCGAGCTTCATCCCCTCCAACTCGGCATGCAACGTATAGACGTGTCCACAGGTTGTGGGCGCGCTGCTGAGTTCGAGCACACGTTCAGCGACGTTGTCGGGCGTCAGGCCATCAAGACCGATCAATTCATCGAGCGTTGGCAGTGTTGTCGGCAATTGCGGACATGCGATGATTTCCGCGTTCTGAATCGGGATGAATGGATGCGTGCCGCGCATGTCAGAACAGTAATTGAAGCCCAGCCGCTGGGTGAGACGGTACGCATGACGGTTCATCTGCCAGCCGGCAGCCCCATGCACGCGGGCGGGCTCCCCGAAAATTTGTTCGAAGCGAGCGCAGGCACGCTGCATTTCACGCGCGGTCCATGGCGCGTCCTCGTCGACGACATGGTCCTGCCATTTCACATGGTCCCAGGTATGGATGCCGACTTCAAAGCCGGCGTCGCGCACCGAGCGCATGATCGCGGCACACCGGCGCCCGATGTCAGGACCCGGCAACACGGTTCCATAAAGCAGTGTCATCACGCCATAGTGCTCGAGGTACCGAAGTTCGAGATACTTTCTGCATGAAGCCCGGCCGCAGCGCGCGTCTGATAGCGCGGCCGGTGTGATCGGCGCCGAGGCTGAAGAGAAAAGTGGCGCCTGCCTGATATTTTTCGAGCAGCTTTACCAATCGTGGCACGCCTGCTCGCGTGCCGCGGTACGTGTCAACATCCACCTTCAGTGCTAACTTCATTTCCGCAAGTTAACGCGGCTGACTACTGACCGGCGAGACAAGCGGTCAATCCATGAGGTTGCGGGCGTCCGCAACATGCGTGCGATACGCATCGAAAATGTGTTTCAGCGCCGTCTTCATATCGACACGGGGCTGCCACTTCAGGTCCTTGCACGTATTGGTAATCCTGGGCACGCGATTTTGCACGTCCTGATAGCCGCTACCGTAGTACGCCGCCGCTGTCGTCTTTACCAGCTGTACTCTCTTGGCGCTGCGTGCATATTCCGGGTACTTGAGCGCGAGATCGACCATCATGCGCGCCAGATCCTTTACCGAGAAGTTGTTTTTCGGATTGCCGATGTTATAGATCTTGCCGTGCGCTACACCGCCGGGATTGTCGATGATCTTCATCAGCGCATCGATGCCGTCGCTGATATAAGTGAACGCGCGTTTCTGCGTGCCGCCATCGACGAGTTTGATATTCTCGCCGCGCACGATGTGTCCGAAGAACTGCGTGATTACGCGCGAACTGCCCTCTTTCGGGGTATGGATGCTGTCGAGTCCGGCGCCGATCCAGTTGAAGGGGCGGAACAGGGTGAAGTCGAGCTTGCCTTCTGCGCCGTACGCCCATATGACGCGATCCATCAGTTGTTTGCTGCACGAGTAGATCCAGCGCTGTTTGGCGATCGGACCGAGCACGAGCTCGGAATTGTCAGGGTCGAATTCCTCGTCACGGCACATGCCGTACACTTCCGACGTTGAGGGAAACAGAATGCGTTTGCGGTACTTCACGCACGAGCGCACGATCGGCAGATTTGCCTCGAAGTCGAGCTCGAACACGCGCAGCGGCTCCTTGACGTAAGTCGCCGGGGTGGCGATGGCAACGAGCGGCAGCACCGTATCGCATTTGCGCACGTGATACTCGATCCACTCCTTATTGATCGTAATGTCGCCTTCGAAGAAATGAAAGCGCGGGTTATCGAGGAGATCGGACACGCGCTCGGTCTGCATGTCCATGCCATAGACGTCCCAGTCCGTCGTCTCGATGATGCGCTGCGAGAGATGGTGTCCGATAAAACCGTTGACGCCGAGTATCAGAATCTTTTTCATCAGGGCTCGATCTGCAAGGGTAGGGAGTTCGTTCCGAAGCGAGTGGAGAAATCGGCGGCGCTGAAGGGCTTGCCGTCGAGCGTCATTTCAATGATGCGCAGCGTAGCGCCATCGGCACACTCCGCGAAGCATACGCCGCGGTCCACATAGACGCGCGGCGCCGTGCGAGCGCCAGCCTGCGATTCGATACGTGTGCTCAGCAGATGCAGCGTGCGGCCGGCAATAACCGTGAAAGCGCCGGGATAAGGAGGTGCGACACCGCGCACGAGATCGTGGATCTCGCGCCCTGAACGTCGCCAGTCAATGCGTCCATCTTCCGGTCTTCGTCCACGGCAATAGGTACCTTTGGACAAGTCCTGCGGTGTTCGCGGCGCCGTACCCGCGATCAAGCCCGGTAAGCTGCGGTCGAGTATGTTTGCGGCAGCCGCTGCCACCTTTTCGAATACTTCGCCGGCGGTCTCATCGGGAAGGATGGGTACTGCCTGTTGCGCGACGATATCGCCGGCATCCGGCTTGACTGTCATGTAATGAAGAGTTGCGCCAGTCTCGCGCTCGCCGTTGATGACCGCCCAGTTAACGGGAACCCGGCCGCGATATTTCGGCAATAGCGAGCCGTGCATGTTGAGCGCACCGCGCGAGGGCGCCTCGAGAAGCGCGGGCGTCAACATATTGCGGTAATAGAATGAAAACAGGAAATCCGGCTGCAGCGCGCGCACGCGATCGACCACTGCGGGAACGTTTGAGTCGTCCGGCGCAATCACGTCGAGGCCGTGCCCGGCAGCAAGCTTAGCTACGCTTCTGAACCAGATGTGCTCTGCAGGATTGTCCTCATGAGTGACAACGAGGGTGACGTTTACGCTGTGCCGCAGCAGGACTGACAGGCAGTTGTAGCCGACATCATGGTAAGCGAAGACAACAGCCGTCGTCATGACGCAGCGGTGTCATCGGCGACCGCGCCGGTCATTTGGACTGAGGCACAAGCCGGGCCGCGTCGTGGGCGGGGCGGCCGCTCGAAAGGTCACGCGCGGCAAAGCTGTCGACATCCGACTCGAGGACCGCCTGCACGACGTAACGTGGCCGGCTGCGCACTTGCTGGTACATACGGCCCACGTACTCGCCGAGCAGGCCCAAGCCGAAAAGTACCAGACCCGTCAGAAAGAACTGCAGCACGTCACGGTCCCACAGCGCCAGCACGCCTTCCCGCATCGTGTCGGCGGCTATCCAGCGCTGGATGATGATACCGATGTAAACGACAGCCGATACCAGCGCTACGAACATGCCGAGCAGCGAAAAAACCTGCAGCGGAACGATCGAAAAACCGGTGACCAGATCGAAGTTCAGTCTGAGCAGGCTGTAGATAGAATATTTCGACTCTCCGGCGGCGCGCTCTTCATGTGCAACTTCGATTTCGATTGGACTACTCGCATAAGTGTATGCAAGCGCCGGTATGAACGTATTCACTTCGCAGCTTACTTTGATCGCGTCGACAATCTGACGATCGTAGGCGCGCAGCATGCAGCCTTGATCTGTCATGCGGATCTTCGTGATGCGCTCGCGCAGCCAGTTCATGGCCTGTGATGCGCAGCGGCGGAAAACGGTGTCCTGGCGATTCCGGCGGATCGTGCCAACGTAGTCGTGACCGGCGTCCATGGCAACGAGCAGGTTGCCGATTTCTTCAGGCGGGTTCTGCAAATCCGCATCAAGTGTGACGACTCGTGCGCCGCGGCAATATTCGAAGCCCGCCATGATGGCCATGTGCTGTCCGAAGTTCGCGCTGAACAATATGACGCGCGTGACGTCGGGGCGTCGCTGGAATTGTTCGCGCAGTACCGCTGGCGAGCGATCCCGGCTACCGTCGCTCACGAACAGCACCTCATAGTTCACATTAAGGCTGTCGAGAGCCGGATACAGACGCCCGAAGAGCAGCGGCAGCGTCTGTTCTTCGTTATAGACAGGAATAATGACGGAGAGAATTGGCGCGGTCATGATGGCGACATCGAGTTCGTGCGTATGTTACCCGATGCGTTGTGCACGCGTCGACTCGATGCAGCCGCATCATGCGGAAACATCATGCAGCCGCATGATGCACGTTACGAGCGTGCAACGATGAAAACGCCGAGGATGATAATTGCGATACCGGCGAGCCGCAGCGGGGTGACGGCTTCACCGAACAAATACGATGCGGCAAGCGCGTTAACCACATAACCGACAGACAGCAATGGATAAGCGATGCTCACTTCGACTCTCGAGAGCGCCATGATCCATACCACCACACTGATGACGTAGCACGTCAGTCCGCCGATGATGTGAGGCTCGGTCGCGAGCTTCCAGCCAACAGGAACGATGTTGTCGCGGCTGAACTCAAACACACCGACGCTGTTGGTGCCGGCCTTGAGCAGCAGCTGAGCCCCCGCGTTTAGCAGCACACCGGTCATCAGCAGCGCAAGACTGGTCGCATTCATGACTTACTCCTTACTACGGGCTGGCGTGCGCACGAAGACGCGCTCGGTGTCACGCACGATCAATTGCATAGGCAGGCCGGCGTGCCGGAGTTCGTCGTACGTTTCAAGTCCCATAACCGCTAGCGCGTAATCGTCGTGGCGCCAGCGGCGCTCGAATTCCGCCAGCGTCGGTATCCATAATTGCGGCTCGTGCTCGAGACCGTACGCCATCTCATCTTTATACTCGACGAGTGTCACTGTGCGATCGATGTAGAACGGCAGTGTCTGCTCGTAAGTGCGCACGCTATAGAACGGTATGCCGGGCTTGAGGTACGGTTTCAGCTCCTGTGCCGCATGATAAGTTGAATGCGCCGGCGACAGGCTGTCCTCGCTGGCAACGAATAACTGCCACGCGATCAGGCTGCAAAACGCGCACGTGACGATCGCCTGACGAACATGTCCGCGCCAGCTTAGCCATGCCGACGCCGCCACGCCGGCCAACGACGTCCCCGCGCCTGCAAATAACCACGGCATCTGGTTCTCATACAACGACGCTGGCAGCGCATCGCTGGCGAGCCGCGGCGTAAACGGCACTGCAGCCAGTCCGGCCGCAGCCAGCACGGCCACCGGCATGAGCTGCCACGCAAGCCGGCGGCCGTCGACCGTTGCGAGCCGTGCACCGAGGAGCAGGGCAAGCGCAGGGAACATCGGGAGGATGTATGAAGGCAGTTTCGAACCGGACAGCGAAAAGAATACAAACATGAAGCCGGCCCACACCAGCGAAAAGAGCGCAGCATCGAATTCGTTAGCTTCACGTGTCCGCCTGCAGGCTGCTGTCACGGCATCGACGAGTGTTACCGTCCAGGGCAGCATCCCGGCAATCAGTATCGGAATGAAAAAATACCAGGGTTGATAGCGCTGATGAATCGTGCTTGTATAGCGTTGGAGATGTTCGTGCACAAAGAAAAACCACGGAAACTCGGGGTTCCGGATTGAGACTGCGATAAACCACGGTGCGCATACAGCAATAAATAAGAGGCCGGCAGTCGCCAGGTGGAGCTTTCGGAGCAGAGCGATATCACGCTTGATGAGCATGTACAGCACCACAATCGCCCCGGGCAGTGACGATGCCAATGAGACCTTTGCTTAGGACGGCCAGCGCACACCCGATGGCCGCAATATTTATCCATAGCCGGTTGGTAGCTGCGTCGGCGCGCGGATCGAGACCGAGTACTATTCCCGCGAAAGCAACTGTCAGGAAAAACGAAAGCCCCATATCCAGCGTGAGTATGTGGCCGAGCGCCGCATACAGGAGACTGCTGGCGAGTACCATGGCCGTGTAGAGGCCCGCAGCGCGACCGAATACATGTGCACCAACGACAAACATCAAAAGTACGCCGCAGAAACCCGTCAAGGCCGGCCATATTCGCGCCGTCCACTGATGTTCACCGAAAGCTTTGTACGCACCAGCCGTCGCCCAGTATTGCAGCGGCGGCTTTTCGAAATACTTGATGCCGTTGAGCCGCGGCGTTATCCAGTCGCCGCTTTGCGCCATGTAGCGCGGGATTTCCGAATAGCGGCCTTCATCGCTGAGCGACAGCTTACGGTATTCGAGATTCGCGCCCCAGATAAGGACCGCGAAGAAGAGCATAAGCCACCAGCCGCGTTGCGCAGTATCGGCTTTCGCCGCGGCAGGGTGGGGAGGAAGACTGCTCAAATGGGAGGAAATTATAGCATCGCTGCCTGCAACACCTTGCTAGCGCGGCATGCAGCGCCCGTATTTCGTATGATACTCAGCGGTGGATTACTTTGCCATTCCCGCACAGCTCGCGGCGAGTTGCTCGAACTCGGCGTCGCTCGCTTCGGTAAGCTTCATGACGGCAGCATGCGTAAGCCGCGGATAGTGCTTCAACGTTGAGCGCGTGTAAGCGGGATCGTAGTGGAGTTCAAGCAATTCACGCACAAGTGTGTCGCCATCGCGCGCGGCAGCCATCGCCTGCCAGGAACTGATGCGCGCTTGCCCGTAGATTGAAACCAGGCAATCGAGCTGCTTCGACATCAAAGCGGGATCCGCGACGAAATGCTGATATTCGTCATGCAGAATTTTCACACGCAACGCCATCGACGCCTCGACCCGTATGCAGTCCGCTTGCCACATGGCGGCGATTACCGCTTCGGGAACGCGCAGCCGGCCGATCCGTTTGCTCTCGGCCTCGACGAAGACGGGCTTCGCAGGGTCAAACTTGCGCAACTGCGCCCATATCAGACTTTCGAACATTTTCTGCGACGGTTGTGGTTCATCAGGCAGATTGCCCAGCACCGAACCACGATGTGCCGCCAGCGCTTCAAGGTCGAGCACCTGCGCGCCGTCTGCCTGGACCGCACGCAGCAGCCGGCTTTTGCCGGATCCGGTTAGTCCGCAGATCACATGCCAATTGAATTTCGCAGGCCCGGTTTCAAGATCGGCGATCACGGCGCGGCGGTATGTTTTGTAGCCGCCGTCGAGCCGGTCTGCACGCCATCCGATCTCGCGGAGAACTTCGGCGAGCGAGCTGCTGCGCGTGCCGCCGCGCCAACAATAAATGACGGGTCGCCAGTTACGGTCGCGGCTTGCGAATGTAGTCTCTACGTGGTTCGCGATATTGCGTCCGACGAGCGCAGCGCCGATTTTCTTGGCCTCGAATGAAGACACCTGCTTGTATATGGTGCCGACGCGCGCGCGTTCCGCATCGTTCAGCACCGGGCAATTGAGAGCGCCGGGTATATGGTCTTCGGCAAATTCGGACTCTGACCTTACGTCGATAACCTCGTCAAATTCGCCGACTTGTGCTACGGTGACCGCTTCACTGTTGCGCAAAAAAAAGACCTCGATGAAACCGATGGATCTGCAAAAGATCAGGCTGACCGCATTTTCCCACGGCGGCGGATGAGGCTGCAAATTACCGCCAGCGTTGCTGGGGGAATTGCTTTCTAAGATGCCGCTCGCAAGTGCGTACCCTGATTTGCTGGTTGGTAGCGAGTCGAGTGACGACGCCGCTGTTTATCGCATCAATGATGAGCAGGCGGTTGTCGCGACCACGGATTTTTTTCTGCCGATCGTCGATGATCCTTACGACTTCGGCCGCATTGCGGCGACCAATGCAATCTCCGACGTATACGCAATGGGTGCAAAGCCGCTGTTCGCGCTTGCACTCGTCGGCATGCCGGTTGGAAAACTGCCTGTCGGCGTGATGCAGCAGATACTCGCGGGCGGACAGTCGGTTTGTGCGACTGCGGGTATTCCGGTCGCCGGCGGTCATTCCATCGATAACCCGGAACCAATCTACGGACTCGTCGCCATTGGTCTGGTACACCCCTCACATATCAAGCGCAACAGTCGCGCATGCGAGGGCGACGTGCTGATTCTCGGCAAGGGGCTCGGCGTGGGAATCTTGAGCGCGGCGCTGAAAAAGGGGGAACTGCGCGATAAGGCCTATGAGCAAATGGTGGAAACCACGACTCAGCTCAACACTCCGGGTATCGCGTTGGCGCAATTACCGGCAGTGCATGCGATGACAGATGTGACGGGTTTTGGCCTCCTCGGCCATCTGCACGAGCTTTGCCGCGGTTCCAACTTGCATGCAGATATCAGCTTCGATGCGCTACCGATACTGTCGGCAGCGCAACATCTCGCTCAGGACGGTTACGCGACCGGCGCCTCCGAGCGCAACTGGACGAGCGTCGAGCCGTATACCGCGTTGCCTGCAACGATGCCAGACTGGCAGAAGAAATTGCTGACCGACCCGCAGACGAGCGGCGGTTTGCTTGTTGCCTGCGCAGCGGATTCAGCTGCGAGCGTGCTCGAGATCTTCAGGGAGAAAGGATTTTCTTACGCGCGTGACATCGGGAGATTGAGCGCCGGTCCTTCTACTATCACGGTGACCTAGCGCTGCTGCTAACGCGTTGTTACCGCCGGTCTCGCGAGCAACGGCTGCAAGTGCGGCCACACGGTATCCAGCATTGGCCGTTGTGCTGCAGCGGTCGGGTGTATGCCATCGGGTTGGAACATCGAGCGATTCTCCGCGAAGCCCTCGAACAGGAACGGCGCTAATGCGACGCGTTTTGATTTCGCAATATCCTCGTACACCGAGCGGAACTTTTGTTGTACTCACTGCCGTAGTTGGGCGGCACGCGCATGCCCAGCAGCAGAACCGAACTCTGGTATTTGCGCACTTCGGCGATCATCGCGGACAGGTTCGCGCTGATATCAGTCGGCCCGCGCACCGCGGAGTGCGTCGTTGGCGCCGAGCTCGAGAATGACGATTTGCGGTTTATGCTGAGCGAGCGCCGCGGGAAGACGGTTCCTGCCGCCCGTAGTCGTCTCGCCGCTCAGACTCGCATTCGCGACCTTATAATCGTAGTGCTCAGCCTTCAGACGTTCTCGCAGCAGATCCACCCAGCCTGTGCCTTGCGGAAGTCCATATCCGGCGGAAATGCTATCGCCGAATACGAGAATCGTCGGTGCAGCTCGTGCAATACCCACAGTGGCACACAGCAGAACAAAAAGGAAAGTACGCAGCATGGAAGGAGAATCAGGCGCGCCCATTGTGCAGGCAATCGGGTTGACCAAGCAAGTGGCGATGTCTGACACGCAGCTCACAATTCTCGATGACGTGAGCTTCGATGTTGCATCAGGCGAGGCAGTCGCAATCGTTGGCGCATCAGGCTCGGGCAAGTCAACGTTGTTGGGCCTGCTGGCGGGACTCGACACGCCGAGCTCGGGTGTTGTTCGCATCGATGGCGCTGATTTATTCGAGCTCGATGAGGACGGCCGCGCTGCGTTGCGTGCGCAGTGGGTCGGTTTTGTCTTTCAATCATTTCAGTTGCTGCCCGCCTTGACGGCGCTCGAAAATGTGATGCTGCCGCTCGAGCTTGCCGGTGCGGACGATGCGCGCGCGAAAGCGCATAGCATCATCGAACGCGTCGGCCTCACCGCGCGCGCCGCTCATTATCCGCGACAACTGTCCGGCGGCGAGCAACAGCGCATCGCTATTGCGCGCGCTTTTGTGGCGCAGCCCAAGCTGTTGTTTGCGGATGAGCCGACGGGCAATCTCGACTCCGCCACCGGGACGCAGATCATCGATCTGATGTTCGATCTCAATCGCGAACGACGCGGGACGCTTGTGCTGGTCACGCACGACGAGGAGATATCGCGCCGCTGCACGCGCTCATTGCGGCTCGCCGCCGGGCGGCTGGTGGTCGCATGATCGCGCTTGCTTTGAAATTGTTATGGCGCGACTGGCGAGCCGGCGAACTTACGTTGCTGTTCGCGGCAATTGTCATCGCGGTCGGGAGTCTCACGACTGTCGGGTTCTTTACAGACCGGGTGCGTCTGGCGTTGACGCTGCAGTCAAATCAACTGTTGGGCGCCGATCTATCGATCGTCTCCGACCGGCCCTTCACGAATGAGTTCGCCGCTGAAGCACAGACGCGACATCTGCAGGTGACGAGCGCATTGCGTTTTCCCAGCATGGTGACACGCGGTGGCGACAGCTTGCTGTCGGACGTCAAAGTGGTGGCGCCTGGTTATCCCTTGCGAGGTGAAGTGCGGCTCGCCGATACGTTGTTCGGCCAGAATCGGGTCGCCCATGCAATTCCGGAACGCGGCACGGTATGGGTAGATGACCGGATGCTGACGCGTCTCAACGTCAAGCCCGGCGACGCGCTAGGCGTCGGTAAGATTCGTCTGCGAATCGCGGCGCTCGTCACCCAGGAACCGGACAGTGTTATCGGCTTCCTGAATAGCGCGCCGCATCTGATCATGAACGAAGCGGATGTCGCCGCCACCGGACTCGTACAGTCGGGGAGCCGCGTCCGCTACCGTTTGTATGTTGCCGGCGATACTGCTGCGGTGGACGCTTACCGCCAATGGGCAGACGCACATATCGGCGCCGGTCAGAACATCGAAGGCATACGCGATGCGCGGCCCGAGATACGATCGGCGCTCGAGCGTGCCGAGCGCTTTCTCGGTCTCGCAGCGCTGGTCAGCGTCGTGTTGTCTGCCGCAGCCATCGCTCTAGCGGCACGTCGCTTTGTCCGGCGCCATCTCGACGCCTGCGCAGTCATGCGCTGCATGGGCGCTCGGCAGGCGTTAATCGTGTCGCTTTATTTCACGCACTTCCTCGCCCTGGCAACCATCGCCGGCATCGCCGGCTGCGCCATCGGCTACCTTGCGCAGTTCGCGCTGGCGACATGGCTCGGCAGCTTTTTAGCTGTAGCCTTGCCATGGCCGAGTCTGGCGCCCGGATGGCAGGGACTCGCAGCCGGCGTCTTACTGCTGCTTGGATTTGCATTGCCGCCGATGATGAGCCTCGGACGTGTATCGACGCTGCGCGTGTTGCGGCGCGACCTCGGCGTCCCGGGCGGCGCCGGCATATTCGGTTATGCGCTCGGACTTGGCGTCATCTGCGCGATGGTGCTGTGGCAGGCACAGGATCTGCGACTCGGCGCTTATGGTACTCGGCGGGTTTCTTGCCGCTGCCGGCGTTTCAGGACTGGTCGTGCTTGCGGTGTTGCATCTGTTGTCCCGCGTGCGCGCTGATGGCGGGGTTAGCTTCCGTTACGGTCTGGCCAATCTGCGCCGTCATGCGCTCGGCAATACCATTCAGGTCGTCGCGCTTGCGTTAGGCATGATGGCGCTTCTGACCCTGACGCTGATACGCGGCGATCTCTTGCATAGCTGGCAGGCGACGCTGCGCCCGGACGCGCCGAATCGGTTCATTGTCAGCATTCAACCGGACCAGGTGCAGCCACTCAATGCTTTCTTCGCCGCTCACGGCGTCGGGCAACCCGGATTATTTCCGATGGTGCGCGGCCGCTTGACTGCGATCAATGGCCGGGCGGTGTCATCGGCAGATTACAACGAGGATCGCGCCAAGCGTCTCATCGATCGTGAATTCAACCTGTCATGGGGCGATCACATGCAGCCCGATAACCGCATCGTCGCAGGGAAATGGTGGCCGGCGGGCAGTGGCGGCGATGAGCTTTCGGTGGAGGAAGGCATTGCACGAACGCTCGACCTCAAACTGGGCGACCGGCTTACGTACGATGTGGCGGGCAGCACGTTCGACGCCACAGTGACGAGTCTGCGCAAAGTCGATTGGGACACTTTCAAAGCCAATTTTTTTGTCATCGCGCCGCCAAAGTTGCTGCACGGATTCCCGGCTTCGTACATGACGAGCCTCTATGTGCCCGAGCGCGAGGCCGCGGTGCTGAATCAACTCGTGCACGATTTCCCGAACCTGGTCGTGATCGACGTGGCGCAGATCATGGCCCAGGTGCAAAAAATGATGGACCAGGTTGCGAGCGCTGTGCAGTTCGTCTTTTTGTTTACGCTCGCTGCGGGGCTCGTAGTGCTGTACGCCGCAATCGCAAGCACGCGCGACGAGCGCGAATATGAGGCGGCGGTCATGCGCACGCTGGGCGCGAGACGGCGGCAGATCGCAGCGACGCAGTTTGCGGAGTTTTCGCTGATGGGCGCTTTGGCAGGATTACTGGCGGCAGCGGGCGCGACCGCGCTTGGGTACGTGCTTGCGATCAAGGTGCTTAATGTGCCTTACAACGGCAACGCGTGGTTGTGGCTTATCGGCGCCGGCGCCGGCAGCATGGGCATCGCTGCAGCAGGAATGCTGGGCACGCGGCGTGTGCTGCGCACTCCTCCCATACGCGTGTTGCGCGAATCATGACGATCGCAGATACGAGCGCAGTGCTTTCGGCGCACGCTCATGCTTGCTGCAAAAATGAGACGTTTCGCCGGACATTGCGGGTGGCGATTCCTGCATCGCGGGGTGTACAATGCTCAAACATTTCAGGAACGCCGCATGACCGAATTCGCACTCGCATTATTGGCGGTCGCGATCGCCGTGCTCATATGGCTGGCGCTGCGCGTGGCGGTTCTGCAGCAGCGTATAGACTGCCTTCCCCCGCAACTCGGACAGGGTCTCGAAGAACGTCACCGTCTGATGCTGGTCGATCTGCATGACGGTCTCGCCAGGCAAGGCGATCGCCTCACCGGCGCGCTCACCGACAACTCCGAGCGTTTACGGGGCTCGACTGCCGACGAGCTCAAACAGACGCGCGACAGGCTGCATGCGCTCGAGCTCGGACTCGCCCATAGCCTCGGCGAAAGCCGTGAGGCGATGGTCATGAAGCTCACAGAAACGACGCAGGCGCTGTCCGGCAGAATCGATGAGAGGCTCCAGCAGATCAGCGGCAAGGTGAACGAACGTCTTGACGAAGGGTTCAGGAAGACGAACGAGACCTTTACCAACGTCATGACGCGGCTTGCCACGATCGACGAAGCGCAAAGAAAGATCGAGACACTAACCGGCAGTGTGGTGAGTCTGCAGGAGCTGCTGGGTGACAAGCGTCGCGCGGCGCATTTGGCGAAGTGCAGCTCGAGCAACTCGTGCGCAATCTGCTGCCCGAGACGGCATTTCGCGGTTGCAATATACTTTTTCGCACGGCGTACGCGCGGACTGTGTGCTCAAACTGCCGCTGCCGACTGGTATGATGGCGATCGACTCGAAATTTCCGCTTGAAAACTATGAACGTATGTTCGTGGAGGGCGCGGAGCGCGACTCGGCCGCGGCACTTCAAGGCGGATGTGCGCAGCACGTCGACGATATCGCGACGAAATACATCATTCCCGGCGAGACGAGCGATGGCGCGGTGATGTTTCTGCCGGCGGAAGCCGTATTTGCCGAGATACACGCCCACCACGCGCGATCTCGTCGACTACGCGCAACGCAAGTGCGTCTGGATCACATCGCCGACCACCCTGATGGCTGTTCTGACGACCGCGCTGTCGGTAATCGAAGATGTCGAAACGCGCCAGCAGGCGCATATCATCAAAGAAGAGCTCGGCAAGCTCGGTGTCGATTTCAGCCGCTTTCAGTCACGCATGCGACAATCTGGCCCGGCACATTGAGCAGGCCAAGCGCGATGTGGATGAGGTACACGTCAGCAGCCGCAAAATAACCGAGCGGTTTGCGCGCATTGAGCGGGTCGAGTTCGAAGCGGCTGAACCGCCGAAGCTGCATGCGGTCGATATCAGCGATCGACAGGTAGCGCAAGGACGACGCTTCAGGGGGCTGTTTCGCCGTGTTAGCCACCTATTGAAGCGCTGGCGCCGCCGCCGCATCATTGAGATGTGGGCGGTTTGCGCCGGCGCTGTGGCTGGCAAACCATCGATGGGCGGCGCTGCAGATTCTGCGCGCTTCCCTTCACCGCCTCGATAGCGCGGACGCTGTCGCGGCTGCGTGACAGCGTTATCCTGTTCCTGCATGAGAAGTCGATACATGGCGCCGCAGGTCTGGAGCTCGACCTACACATGCAGCCTCCTGATTGCCGCACAGGCCTGCTTGCTCATTCTCAATCTTGACATCGAATACTACAGCGGGTGGGACAGAAGTGATCGTTTATCCCGACGAGTTCGTGCCGGCAATCGAATATACCGATGAGGCCGGTGTCGTGCATATGGATGACGAGCCACGTGCCGGAGAAGCGTGGTTGCACGGGCCGGTCATACTTTCGTGGGCGGATGTCGTGCCTTCTACCGAAACCGTGAACGTCGTAATTCACGAGTTTGCGCACAAGCTCGACATGCTGAACGGAGACGCGAGCGGCTTTCCGCCGCTCCACAGAGGCATGAACCGGACTACCTGGACGCGCGTATTCACAGCCGCATACGAGGATTTTTGCAGGCGCGTCGATAGCAACGAGGAAACCGACCTGGATCCTTACGCGGCGGAAAGCCCGGGCGAATTCTTTGCTGTCTTGAGCGAATCATTCTTTGTGCAGCCGCGGCTTGTCGTGGCGTCATATAGCGACGTGTATCAACAGTTGAAGCTGTTCTATCGCCAGGACCCGGCGGCGTTCCATGAACGTGCCGGTGCAGTCATTGGTTTGTCAGCGAGTCACGCGGATGAAAAAGCGCGCCTCCTCTACTAACTCAAGGCGCTCGCTCGCAGCGGGATTCGGGGCGCTGCTGATATTGATCGCGGCGATCACGCTGCTTGGCGTTTCGCGCATCTACACGATCAATCAGCATATCGAAGCCCTGGTGGACGAGCAGAATGTGAAATCAGAGATACTCGCGTTGCTGTTGACCGCTACGCAGCAGCGCGAGGAGTCCATGCACAAGCTGTTCAGCGCTCGCGACAATAGCGAGCGCAGCACTGCGTACCGCGAATACCGTGACCGCACGGAGCCGCTATTCACCACGCTCGACCGGCTCGAGGAAATGGATACAACGACGTCGGAGCGCGCTGCCGTCAGGCGGGCGATCGACGCCGCGACACGGCTGGGTGAAGTACGTGACCGCGCGGTGGAGGAGGCCGCGCGCAATAATCTTCCTGCGGCGACGCGCACACTCCTGCGCGAAGCTTTGCCCGCACAGGAGGCGTTCCATGTATCGCTCAATCAGATCCTCGACTCGAAGCGCGCGGCGACGCTGGACGCAATTGCTCAGTCAAGCCGCGCCATGCGCGACGCGCTGTTGCTCGTGGCGATGGTGGGGGCGGTACTGCTGTTCACCGGCGCCGGCATCGCGTCGCTCGTCATGCGGCGCATCGCACAGAGCGAAACCGCACTTGAGCGCGAAAAAGAGATGGCGCAGGTCACGCTGCACTCGATCGGTGACGGCGTGATTACGCTCGATGCCGCCGGCAATGTCGATTATATGAATCCGATTGCCGAGCAGTACACGGGCTGGAGCCGGGCCGAAGCAACCGGCCAGCCGCTCGATGCGGTTTACCGGGTTGTCGACGAAGTTACCGGCAAGCCGGTGGTGCGCGCGCTCGCGAACGAAGCGGTCGCCCGGATTGCTACGGGTGCTGCGATCAAGCTGCTCGCGCGCAGCGGCAAGGCGTGCGCGGTGCGGGACTCGTCAGCGCCGATCAATAACGGCGACGGAAACCTTGTCGGGTGGGTGGTCGTGTTTCATGACGTGAGCCAGATCCAGGAGATGGCACAGCAGTTGTCATGGCACGCGAGCCATGATGCGCTGACCGGATTGATCAATCGCCGCGAGTTCGAACGCCGGATAAGCGCGCTAATAGACGCGGGCTGCGCCGGAGAACGCCAGCACGCGCTCATGTTCATGGACCTCGATAATTTCAAGACAGTGAATGACACCTGCGGCCATGCTGCCGGCGATGAACTGCTCCGCCAGCTGACGACAGTAATGCATGCGAAGATACGCGGCAGCGATACGCTTGCGCGGCTTGGCGGTGACGAGTTCGGCGTGCTGCTCGACTCCTGTCCGCTCGATCAGGCGGTGCGTATTGCAAACGGCGTGCGCGAGGCAATCCGCGACTTCCGGTTTATCTGGCAGGACAAGACATTCGGCATCGGCGCCAGCGCCGGGCTGGTTGCCATCGACTGCAAGGAGAACGTCGCCAGTGTGCTCGCCGCCGCTGATGCCACGTGTTACGAAGCGAAACGCAAAGGCCGTGACCGCGTGCAGGTGTTCCGGCCGCAGCTCGACAAACCGGGCGAACGCAACGCCGAATTGCAGGTGGTATCGGCGATCAACCAGGCGTTCGAGCTCGGCAATTTCCGCCTCTATCGTCAGAAGATTATTTCGCTGCGCCCGGGCGAGCATGCAGAGCCGCACTACGAGATTCTCGTGCGCATGCTGGATCGCGACGGCGTTCTTGTTCCGCCTAGCGGCTTCATGGCGGCCGCTGAACGCTATAACCTGCTGTCGTCTATCGAGCGCTGGGTAATCAGCTCCATGGTCGAGTTTTTGCACCGTGAGTGTGAAAGCGGCGCCATCCGGGCGGAGCACGGCGGCTCGACCAACGCCTGCTATGCAGTCAATCTGTCGGGCGTCAGCATCAATGACGCCAGCTTCATCGATTTCTTGCGGCGGCTGCTCAACCGTTACAACCTGCCGCGCGGACTGCTGTGCTTCGAGGTGACCGAAACCACGGCAATTTCGAATCTGACGAAGGCCGCGCAGATGATGCATGAGTTGAAGGGCATGGGCTGCCGTTTCGCGCTCGACGACTTCGGCATCGGCATGTCGTCATTCGCATACCTGAAGTATCTGCCGGTCGACTACATCAAGATCGATGGCGTCTTCGTGCGCGACCTTGCCTCGGATCCGATGGACTCGGCCATCGTTGAAGCCATCAATCGCATTGCGCATATCCTCGGGCTTCAGACAGTGGCCGAGTTCGTCGAGGACGCAACGATCCTGGAGCGGCTGCGCGTGATGGGCGTCGACTACGCGCAAGGTTACTACGTCGCCCAGCCCGAAGCACTCGTCAAGACGATGAACGAGACAGGGGTGCTCGAGCCTGCTTAACCGGCTGCGCCCGTAGCCGATGGTCACGATTACAAAGTCTTGCGAGCCATGTTGCGGCTTTCGCCTGACCGGCGGTGCGAGAGCGCATTAAGGCAATTTTTCTGCGGCGCTCAACTCATCTGCAGTATTGATGTTGCTGAAGGCGGCCGGCTGGTCATCGAATCGAACGTCGACGACATCGAGCGTCGCATACCAGGCGTCGATCTTGCGTCCGCCGCTCATCAGGAACTGTGTGAGATGCGGCAGCACATCGCGCCGGCACAGGCAGAATACCGGATGCGGCTGATCACCCGTGCGTGCCACCGCAAGCTGAGCGTCCGCCCGAGTCAATTCGACTCGCAAGCGGCCGACAAGGTCTGCCGGCAGAAAAGGCGTGTCGCACGGCGCGGTTGCAACCAGCGCCTCCCGCGCCTCGGTTAATCCGCGATGAAGTCCGGCGAGCGGGCCAGCGAATCCGCCGATCTCATCGGCAACAACCCTGTAGCCAAAACGGCTGTAGATTTCCGGATTCTGGTTCGCATTGATGAGTATCTCATCGACTTGCGGCGCAAAACGTTCGAGCACCCATGCCACCATGGGTTTGCCGCGCAGTTCGCGCAATCCCTTGTCGACGCCGCCCATGCGCTGACCGCGTCCGCCGGCAAGAATCACGCCGGTGATGCCAGCGCTCATTTGGTAAACCGGTGATGACCGGTGAACAGCAGATAGTGTTTGCCCGTTGCACGTCCGAGCATGGTGATACCGACCTGGCGCGCGATTTCATAACCCATTTGCGTGAGTCCCGACCTCGATACGAGGATCGGTATCTTCATCTGCGCGCACTTGATGACCATCTCGGAGGTAAGACGACCGGTCGTATAAAACGTCTTGTCGCCGCCTTCCATGCCGACTAGCCACATTTGCCCGGCGATCGCATCGACCGCATTATGGCGTCCGACGTCTTCGACGAACATGAGAATCTCAGACCCTTTCGCCAGCGCGCAGCCATGCACGGCGCCCGCCTGCTTGTAAATCGTCTCGTAGCGGCGAACGTTGTCGATAAGACCATAGAACGTCGCCTCGCTGATCGCTCCATCATGCGGCAATGTGATCGCCTCGATCTCATCCATGAGCGCGCCGAATACAGTCCCCTGGCCGCAACCGGTGGTAACGGTGCGCTTCTCCATACGTCCGTCGAGATCGGCAATACCCGTGCGGGTGGTTACAGCGACCGAATTCACTTCCCAATCCACCTGCACCGACGCGATATCGTCGATGCTGCCGACCAGCCGCTGATTACGCAGATAGCCTATGGCGAGCGCCTCGGGCGCGGCGCCGAGCGTCATCAGCGTGACGATTTCGCGTTTGTCGACATAGACGGTTAACGGATGTTCGCCGGCAATGTCGGTAGGTACGGACTCGCCGCGCTCGTTGCGCGCATCGACCGAAAACGTCAGTGGACGTCGTGAATGCGTTATCGCGGGAACAGGCATCTTGAAGTGTGGAAGACAGCGTCCATTGACAAAGTGCGATCACGGGCCAACCGTGCGCACCAAGCCGGCGACTTCAGCCACCGATGTACGACATCTCCACTTTTTGCAGCGCCGAAGTCTGGGAAGTGCGAATCTCGGAATAGCGGTCGCTGCGCTGCCGCCATACGGCCGCAATGGCGTCTGAAATGTCTTCGTCGGACGCACCGCCACGCAATAACGATTTCAACTCGTGGCCACGTGTTGCGAAGAGGCAGGTATACAAACTGCCGGAAGTCGATAGGCGTGCACGGGTGCAGTCGCGGCAGAATGCTTGTGTCACGGACGCGATCACTCCGATCTCGCCACTGCTGTCGCGATAGCGCCAGCGTTCAGCCACTTCGCCGCGATAGTTCGGATCGACCTGCTCGAGCGGTGAATCAGCGTCGATCATGCCGACAATTTCACGCGCAGTAACAACGTCGTCGAGGCGCCAGCCATTCGTGTGGCCTACATCCATGTATTCGATGAAACGCAGAATATGACCGCTCCCCCGGAAGTAGCGCGCCATTGGAACAATGCTTGCGTCATTGACGCCGCGCTTGACCACCATATTGATCTTGATCGGCGTGAGACCCGCCGCCGCAGCCGCATCGATACCGGCAAGCACTCGCGACACGGGGAAATCGACATCATTCATCTTCATGAACACCGCGTCGTCGAGCGAGTCGAGACTGACTGTAATTCTCTTCAGACCCGCTGCAGCCAGGGGTTGTGCCTTCTTTGTCAGTAGCGACGCGTTCGTGGTGAGCGTGAGATCAAGACCTGGAATCGCCGCCAGCAACTCGATCAAACGTTCGAGATTGCGGCGGACCAGAGGCTCGCCCCCGGTCAGGCGGATCTTCTCAATGCCATGATGCGTGAAGATTCGCGCGAGCCGCGCAATTTCCTCGAACGTCAATAATTCTTTGTGCTCTAAGAACTGATAGTCCTTGCCGAACACTTCCTTCGGCATGCAATAAACGCAGCGGAAATTGCAACGGTCGGTGACCGAAATGCGCAGGTCGCGCAACGGTCGACCTAGGCGGTCGGCGATTGGCCCTTGCGCGAGCGTGCTAGAAATTTCCCGGTTCGTCATTACGAGTGAGCGGACTAATGTGCTTCACATCCAGTGGATTCAAGGGACCGCGATTATGACAAACCGCTCCCTCGCGCAGCAATAAAGGCACTATGAGTAAATCAACTATTCGCCGTTGCCCATTATTGAAATGCCGCAAGCGGCAGGGCACAATTGTCTTATGCAAGAGACCCCCTCCGCGCCCACCGCGTTCCCCCTCTCAATCGTGATGGAACGCACCGTGCTCGCGAACAATCGCTGGGAGACGGAACAATGGGAAGCGAAGCGAGTCATATATAGCACAAGTGGCGGCTGCACAGATGAGCAGATGCTCGTTAATGATGGTGTGCATCAGCAGATTCTTTTTCCGGGCCATTCCGTCCGCTTGTTCCGTGACGAGGCAGAGGGCTACTTTCTTAACATCACGTCGGCGCAACCGAAGGTCTTTGTGCTGTGGCGCATGCAGAATGACATTGCAAGGCCTGAACGCGCGACCGTCAGCTATCATGAAGGCGCTCGATGGATGGACAGCGATGAGAAAGTGGATGCAGTGCCACTGCCTCCTGAGTTGTTGCCTGCGATGAGCGAATTTGTGGCGCGGCATTATCGGCCCGAAGTCAAGAAACCTAAGCGCTATGCAACCAATAAAGACAGAGGGCGCATGGGGCGCATCGAGTAGGCGCATGACCGACGAGCGCGAAAAGTCCGGGCCCGGGCCGTTCATCTCGCGCTGGTCGCGGCTCAAAAGCGAGGCGCGGCAGGAGCAGCCGTCGGCGGTTACCCCTGCTGACATACCCGCGATCGATGCAGGCGCGCCAGCACCGGATCTGCCGCCATTGGACGAGCTTTCCATAACCTCCGATTTCCGCCCGTTCTTCCATCCGAAGGTCGACGAAGGGCTGCGGCGCGCAGCGCTGCGAAAGCTGTTCAGCGATCCGCACTTCAATGTGATGGATGGTCTCGATGTCTACATTGACGACTATTCGCAGCCGAGTCCGCTCCCTGCTGAAATGCTCGCGCAGTTGAGTCAGGCACGCAACATACTGCGTTGGGCGCAGGAGAGTCGGGATGACGCGGCGGCAGCGCAGTCAAAGGCAATAGCGACGCAGGCGGATCGATCGCCGGCGGCCGTGGTCGACGGCGCGAGCGAGTCGAATTCTCCCGTGATATCGCAGGCGGACACAGTGGGAACTCCAAGCGTGCCGCCACCCAACCCGAACGGGCACGAATCTTAGGTTTGCGCGACTTCAGTTTCGGCCTGAGGTCAACAGGCACAATCAGCGAAGGACATCGATTGCGATGAGCGGCACGCGCAGCAAGTTGCTATTGTGCAATTGCAATCGCACCATGCAAGTAGATGGTGCAGCGATTGCCAAGGCGCTCGACTGCGATAAGGCGCTGGCCGTAAGCAGCGAACTCTGTCGGCGCGATGTCGCGGCGTTTGAAGGCGCAGCAAGGACCGGCGAAGACCTGCTCATTGCATGCACTCAGGAAGCGCCGCTCTTTCGCGAGTTGCATGCGCAGTTCAAGTGCACAGGCGACGTGCGTTTCGCCAACATCCGCGAATCCGCCGGCTGGGGTGAGGAAGGCAGGCGCGCTACGGCCAAGACCGCCGCGCTGCTTGCCGTCGCGGATTTGCCGGCGCCTCGAGGCGGTGCCCGCGGTCTCGTATCATTCGCAAGGCCGGCTACTCATCGTTGGAGACGGTGCGGCGGCACTGCACTGGGCGGACAAGCTTGCCGATCAACTGCAGGTCACTGTGTTGATCACGCATAGCAGCGCAGCCGCGGAGCTACCTTCCGAGCGTCGCTATCCAATCTATTCGGGCGACAACGTGCAATTGACGGGCTATCTCGGCGCGTTCGTCGTCGCCTGGGAGCAGGCGAATGCAATCGATCTCGAAGTCTGCACGCGTTGCAATGCCTGTATCAAGGCGTGTCCGGAACAGGCGATCGATTACGACTATCAGGTCGATCCTGATAAGTGCAAGTCGCATCGACTGTGCGTCAAAGCTTGCGGTGAAGTAGGCGCCATCGATTTCACGCGTCAGGATCGCGCGAGGACCGGAAGTTACGATCTTGTGTTGGATCTTGGCGAGAGGCCGTTGATGACGGCACAGCAGCCGCCGCAGGGATATTTCGCGCCACGCGGCGATGCGGTCGCGCGGGCGGAGGCCGCCCGGGAGCTCGTCTCGATGACCGGTGAGTTCGAAAAGCCGAAATATTTTGTCTACAAGGAGACCCTCTGCGCCCATAGCCGCTCGGGTATTACGGGCTGCACGCAATGCATCGATATCTGCTCGACGGCTGCAATCAGCCCTGATGGTGATCACGTCAAGGTTGAGCCTCATCTATGCATGGGATGCGGCGGTTGCGCGGCGGTATGCCCGTCCGGTGCCATGACTTATGCCTTCCCGCGCCTGTCCGACTTGGGCACACGCTTGAAGACGTTACTTGCGACCTACAGCAAGTCCGGTGGCAGCGATGCGTGTGTTCTGTTCCATAACACGACTGATGGTCGTGAGCTTATCAATCGACTGGGGCGTCGCGGAAAAGGGCTGCCGGCGCGCGTGATGCCGGTTGAAGTTACGCATATAGCTGCACTCGGGATCGATGCGCTCATGAGCGCTATTGCATACGGCGCGGCACACGTCGTGATCTTGAGCGCACATAGTGAGCCATCTGCGTACCGTGAGTCACTCGCGCGCGAGATGGTGTATGCGCAGACGATTTTGACAGCTCTTGGCTATGGGTCCGGACACATGCAACTCGTAGAGGCCAATGACAGCGGCGCATTGGAAACCGCGATCTGGAACCTGACCAATGCAGCCAGCGCACCGGCGCCCGCGACCTACAACCTTTCGAATGACAAACGCGGAACGCTCGATTTCATTTTCGAGCATCTTGTGAAACACGCGCCCCGCAGCATCGATGAGATTGCACTTGCCACCGGTGCGCCGTATGGCAGCGTCGAGGTAGCAAAAGACAAATGCACCTTATGCATGGCGTGCGTCGGTGCGTGCCCTGCGCGCGCGCTGCTCGATGCCAAGGCAGCGCCTCAGCTCAGATTCATTGAACGCAATTGCGTGCAATGTGGTTTGTGCGAGCGCACGTGTCCGGAAGACGCCATAACTTTGTCACCGCGCCTGCTGTTGACGAAGGAGGCAAGGATGGAGAGAGTCTTGAACGAGGCTGAGGCTTTTGGATGCGTAAAGTGCGGCAAGGCCTTCAGTACGCGCCAGATGATAGACAACATGGTCGGCCGCCTGGCGGGACATTCGATGTTCGCAGAGCCCGGCGCCATCGAGCGGTTGAAAATGTGCGCCGATTGCCGCGTCGTCGATCTGTTGCAAAACGCGAGTCACGGGTCCGTGCTCAACCTCAAATGAGCGTTGGTGCGCTGCACAACGCTGAGGCCCCTATCTGCGACGAAGACCTTGCTCGTGCCGAGGTGTATGCGTTGATAAGCAGTCTGTTATATCAAGCGCCATCGAATGAGCTCTTACGTGCCATTACCAGCAGTAATTCGTTATGCAATGATGGCTCTGTAACGGAATTGTGTCGGGCGTGGCGCGCTTTGCAGCAGGCCGCCGCGCGCGGGGATAGGACAGAATCAAGGATGAATTCGATACCGCGTTCATTGGTACAGGGCGACAGCCGGTCATGTTGTACGGCTCGTTCTATGTAACGGGATTCCTACACGATAAGCCGCTCGCGCGTTTGCGCGAACAACTCACGCAGATTAGTGTCAAACGGCAAAACGGCCGTCATGAGTCGGAGGATCACATTTCTGCACTGTGCGATGTCATGCGTTTCCTGATCGCGGGCAACGGCGAAGCGCTGCCTGCTTCTATCGACGCGCAGCGTCAGTTCTTTCGTCAACACATCGAGCAGTGGTATCCGCAGCTATGTGCGGCCATCGACACTGCCACAGAGACGCAGTTCTACAAACATGTAGCGAATTTCATGCGCGAGTTCTTTGTAATCGAGGACGCTGCATTCGATATTGCGTGAATCAGAGGAGCAAGTCATGGCAACCAAGACCAGCACCGCCCGCCGCAAATTTCTGACCACGCTCGGGGTCGGGGGAGCGGCTGCTGCCGCCATCGCCGTTTCGAAAACGCCCGCGCCGAGAACTCCGAATCAGCCAGCTGCGCCCTCGAAGGGTTATCAATTGAGCGAGCACGTGCGCAACTACTATCGTACGGCCAAGGTATAGGCCAGGAGGCTGCATGTTACTGACACGGAAAACGAGCCACGCGTCTCCGGCAAGCAGTGGGCTGGCAGCGGCCGCCAAACCTCATCTTGGCAATACGATCGACCGCCGCGCGTTTTTGAAGCGGTCCGGTCTTGCCGTCGGCACGGGCGCTGCTTTGAGTCAGTTGCCATTCTCAATGATGGGCAAAGCGAAAGCTGCGGAAAACAGCGGCGAGGCCAATATCGAGGTGAAGCGTACTGTCTGCACGCATTGCTCGGTTGGCTGCGCGATCGACGCAGTTGTGCAGAACGGTGTGTGGATACGCCAGGAGCCGGTGTTCGATTCGCCGATCAACCTCGGTGCGCATTGCGCCAAAGGCGCGTCGATTCGCGAGCATGGGCACGGTGAGCATCGCCTCAAATACCCGATGAAGCTCGTGGACGGAAAGTGGAAACGCGCGACCTGGGACGAGGCGCTGAAAGAAGTTAGCGACAAGTTGCTCGCGATCAAGAAGGAAAGCGGTCCCGACGCGACTTTCTGGATCGGCTCTTCGAAGCACAACAATGAGCAGGCCGCGCTTTTGCGCAAGTTCGTATCGTTTTTTGGCACGAACAACATGGATCACCAGGCGAGGATCTGTCATTCGACCACGGTCGCCGGCGTCGCGAACACGTGGGGTTATGGCGCGATGACGAATTCGTACAACGACGAGCAGAATTCGAAATGCATTCTGTTCTTCGGCAGCAACGCGGCCGAGGCGCATCCCGTTTCCATGCTGCACACACTGCATGCCAAGGAAAATGGCGCGAAGGTTATCTGCGTTGATCCACGCTTCACGCGAACCGCTGCCAAAGCCGACAAGTACTACCGCATACGCTCGGGTGCTGACGTAGCCTTCCTGATGGGCATGCTCTATCACATCTTCCAGAACGGCTGGGAAGACAAGGAATACATCAAGGCTCGCGTGTATGGCATGGACAAAGTTCGCGACGAAGCCGCCAAGTGGACGCCGCAGAAGTGCGAAGAAGTAACCGGCATGAAAGAGGCCGAAGTGCGCGACGTGGCTGAGATGATGGCGAAAAACCGGCCGAGCACGATTGTGTGGGCAATGGGACAGACACAGCACACCAACGGCAACGCGATCGTTCGCGCTTCATGCATTCTTCAGCTTGCGCTCGGAAACGTAGGTGTCGCCGGCGGCGGCTGCAACATCTATCGCGGCCACGATAACGTCCAGGGCGCCACGGACGTCGGGCCGAACCCCGACTCGCTGCCCGGCTATTACGGCCTCGCGACGGGCGCGTGGAAGCATTTCGCCGCCGTCTACGGTGTCGACTACGAATGGATCAAAAAGCAGTTCGCGACTCAGGTCATGATGGAGAAGCCCGGGATTACGGTCTCGCGGTGGATCGACGCAGTGCTCGAGAAAAACGAAAATCTCGACCAGGATCCGAACCTGCGCGCGGTTCTTTACTGGGGACATGCGCCGAACAGCCAGACACGCGGCGTCGAAATGCAGGCCGCGATGCATGCGCTCGATCTGCTGGTCATAATCGATCCGTACCCTTCAGCGAGCGCCGCCATGGCCGCGATGCCATTGAGCGACCAGGGACTCAAGATATTGAAGGACGCGGGCAAAGAGCCGTCGAAGTCGCGCACAGTGTACCTGCTGCCTGCTTCAACTCAGCTCGAGTGCGCCGGCTCGGTAACCGCATCGAATCGATCGGTGCAGTGGCGTGAAAAAGTGATAGATCCGCTCTTCGAGTCGCGCAACGACCACATGATCATGTATCAGCTTGCGCAGAAACTCGGTTTCGCCGATCAGTTGATCGGCAAGCAGGCAGACGGCACCAGCAAGATCAAGCTCGTCAAAGGTAAGGGCGGCATGGACGAGCCCAATGTGGAAGACCTTCTACGCGAGATTAACCGCAGTTGCTGGACCATCGGGTATACCGGCCAATCGCCCGAGAGATTGCAGGCGCATATGCGCAACATGCATGTATTCGATGTGCGGACGCTGCGGGCGAAAGGCGGTAAGGACGCGAAAACGGGTTACGTCCTCGACGGCGATTACTTCGGGCTGCCATGGCCATGTTATGGGACGCCGCAACTTAAGCATCCCGGCTCGCCCGTGCTCTACAACACGTCGTTAAATATCATGGATGGCGGGGGGAATTTCCGCGCCAACTTCGGGGTCGAGCGCGATGGCGTCAATCTGCTGGCAGAGGACGGCTCATGCTCCGCTGGCGCCGACATTACGACCGGCTATCCCGAATTCGATCATGTGCTCTTAAAAAAACTTGGGTGGTGGAACGAGCTGACCGATGAGGAGAAAAAAGCTGCCGAAGGCAAGAACTGGAAAACCGATTTGTCGGGAGGCATTCAGCGTATCGTCATGAAGAATCATGGTTGTCATCCGTGGGGCAATGCCAAAGCGCGCGCCGTGGTTTGGAATTTTCCGGACGCCGTGCCGCTGCATCGCGAGCCGCTTTTCAGTCCGCGACCGGATCTCGTCGACAAGTATCCGACCCACGATGATCAGAAGGTGCGCTGGCGCATGCCGGTTCTGTTCAAGACCGTCCAGCAGGCCAACAAGGATGCCTCGAAACAATATCCGCTTGTTCTCACGAGCGGGCGCCTGGTCGAGTATGAAGGCGGAGGGGAGGAAACGCGCTCGAACCCGTGGTTGGCCGAGCTTCAGCAGGAAATGTTCGTCGAGATCAATCCCAAGGACGCGAACGACCGCAACCTCAAGAACGACCAGTACGTGTGGGTCGAGACGCCGTCCCGCGCGCGTTTGAAGGTAAAGACGCAGGTGACCGAGCGCGTCGGTGCCGGCACGGTGTTCATGCCGTTCCATTTCTCCGGATGGTGGATGGGGAAGGACATGCTCGAGCACTACCCGGAGGGCGCCGCACCTGTCGTGCGCGGTGAGGCGATCAACACCGCTACGACGTACGGCTACGACATCGTGACGATGATGCAGGAAACGAAGACCACTTTGTGCCAGGTCAGTAACGCAGCGTAGCGAAAAACAGGCCGAGGAGCTTTGCGATGGCGAGAATGAAGTTCTTATGCGATGCGGAGCGCTGCATCGAATGCAACGGCTGCGTGACCGCATGCAAAGCCGAGCATGATATTCCATGGGGCGTGAACCGCCGCCGGGTTGTTACGCTGAACGACGGCGTGCCGGGCGAAAAGTCGATATCTGTCGCGTGCATGCACTGCTCTGACGCGCCCTGCATGGCGGTATGTCCTGTCGACTGCTTTTACAAAACGGCTGAAGGCGTTGTCCTGCACGATAAAGATTTGTGCATCGGTTGCGGATACTGCTTCTACGCGTGCCCGTTCGGCGCACCGCAGTTCCCGCAGGACGGCGCGTTTGGACTGCGCGGCAAGATGGATAAATGTACATTCTGCGCTGGGGGACCTGAGGCCGATAACTCGGAAGCAGAGTACAAGAAGTACGGCCGCAACCGGCTTGCGGAAGGCAAACTGCCCGCTTGTGCCGAAATGTGTTCGACTAAGGCATTGCTGGGCGGCGACGCCGACGTGGTCGCTGACATATACCGTAACCGCGTTCTGAAGCGTGGCAAGGGCTCTGAAGTCTGGGGTTGGGGAACGGCTTACGGCAAACCGGAAGATAAGCCGGCAGCACCGTCGGCGGCGACGTCATGAGCGCCCGACAATACTCAACGGCGGCCGCTGCGATCGTGCTGGCGTGTGTCATGACGGGCTGCGGTGAGCGCCCGAAGGTTTATAAACCGGCGCAATATCAGGGCAAAACAGACAACCTTGCGTGGGACAACGATCGGTTCAAAGGCAACCGTGTCGAATGGGAAAAAGCGCTCAAGGCACGCAGCCAGGGTCAGAATGAATACACGCGTGCTGGCGCGGGCGGGAAGTAGCGGAGTCGTCATGGCAAGAAACATCGGTTGGATGTCGTTAGCGGCTATTCTGCTTGGCCTGCTGATGGGGCCCGCGTGCGCACGAGCCGCCGAAACCCCGGCGCAGGACCAGGCGCAACGGCAGATCACGCAGCCCGGCAACAATGCGCCGTTTTGGCGGGAAGTGCGCAAAGGCGAAAATCCGTATCAGACAACGCAGGTGCGCGGCGTCGAAACCAATATCTTGATTCAGTCGGCCGGCCAGACGTGGCGTGAGGTCCGCAATGGTCCCATCAGCGCCTATGGCGGCCTGTTACTCATTGCAGTGCCGTTGTTGCTGCTGGCGTTTTATCGTTGGAAGGGCCCGTTGACGCTGCATGAGCCGAAGACGGGGCGCCTGATCGAGCGTTTCACTGACTGGGAGCGCATCGTTCATTGGACGACTGCAATCAGCTTTGTGATTCTTGCCGTCAGCGGCATCGTCATGCTGTTCGGTAAACACGTGGTGCTGCCATTGTTCGGCTACACGTTGTTCTCGTGGCTCGCAATCATCGGCAAGAATCTGCACAACTTTGTGGGACCGCTGTTCGTGTTTCTGCACGATCGTCATATGCGTGACGTTCGTGCGCGATAACATATGGCGCGTCATCGATTTCAAATGGATCAAAAGTTTCGGCGGCCTGATAAGCGGCCACGAAGTGCCTTCGGGACGCTTCAACGCGGGTGAGAAACTCTGGTTCTGGTTTGGTGTGCTGCTGCTCGGCGTCATCGTGAGCGCGTCCGGGCTGGTGATGGATTTTCCGAACTTCGGCCAGGGCCGGTCGGTAATGCAGGTCGCTAATGTGATACACGCGGTTGCCGCTACGTTGTTCATGGCGGCGAGTCTCGGCCACATCTATCTGGGCACCATCGGCATGAAGGGCGCCTACGATGCGATGCGCACCGGTTACGTCGATGAAGTCTGGGCGAAAGAACACCATAGGATCTGGTATGAGCAAGTGAAGGCGGGGACTGCGCGCCAGCATTTCGTCGAGGCACGCGATGACGGCCTGCCGCCTGCTGAGGCGCGTCGCGCATAGTCCTCGCCGAATGGCAGCAGCGCGCGGTCGAGTGCTATGCAAGGTCCGGCAAAGCCGGGGACCGCGAAGCTAACGCTGGCCGCCGCAGCAGTTCGCGCGAAGACATAGCCAGTCCGCAGCGCGCCTGAGCATCGGGGCGCTTCGTCTCGCCGGCTCAATCCGGTAAAATGAGCGCGTACCGGCGTTCGCCACTCAGGCGGATATGCGCCGGCTTACTGCCGCGCTGAAGCGGCCATGAGGTCCGATCCGATCAATGAAAGCCCGTCATAAACGCGCGGCAATTATTAGCGCGAGCCTGGCTGCGCTCGCCGTCGCCGCCGCACTTGTGCTTAATGCGTTTCAGAGCAATCTGGTCTTCTTCTTTACGCCGACGCAGGTCGCCGCCAATGAGGCGCCCAAGTCGAAAGCGTTTCGCATCGGCGGCATGGTCGAGCCCGCGAGCGTACAACGTGCTCCCGACGGATTGACCGTGAAATTCCGGGTCACCGACACCGCGAAAACGATCGACGTTGTGTACACAGGCATCCTGCCGGACCTTTTCAAGGAAGGGAAAGGCGTGGTGGCGCAGGGCAGGCTCGATGCCAAGGGCGTTTTCGAAGCAAGCGAAGTGCTCGCCAAACACGACGAGAATTACATGCCGCCCGACGCCGCGCGCGCGATAGAGCAGGCACAAAAAGCGCAAAAGAGCGTGATTGCTAAATAATCCGCTATTTGTATTGTGTGACAACAGCACAAGCTCCGGCAGCGACTGGACGGAGCACGTTTCGCGGTTGATGCGCGACCCGGTGCAAGGAAGAACGCTTTATGGTCCCTGAAATCGGACAGTTTGCATTGATACTCGCGCTGCTCCTGGCGCTCACGCAAGGTGTGCTGCCGATCATCGGCGCGGCGCGCGGTATCCCGGCGTGGATGGCGCTTGCGCGGCCGGCGGCCCAAGGGCAGTTCACATTCATCGCCATCGCTTTCGGGTGTCTCGCGTGGTCGTTCATGAACAACGACTTTTCGGTGCTGAATGTGGCGACGAATTCCAATTCACAGCTGCCAGTGCATTACCGGTTTGCCGCTACATGGGGCTCACACGAGGGCTCGCTGCTGCTGTGGGTGCTGATGCTGAACGTGTGGACCGTCGCCGTCACCGTTTTCAGCCGGCATCTGCCTGAACAGATGGTTGCACGCGTGATTGCGGTCATGGGTCTGATCAGCGTCGGGTTTATTCTATTCATGCTCCTCACGTCAAATCCTTTCGAGCGTCTGCTGCCGGCTGCCGCCGACGGCCGCGATCTGAATCCGCTGCTGCAGGATCCCGGAATGGTTATCCATCCGCCGATGTTATACATGGGGTATGTCGGCTTTTCGGTGGCATTTGCATTCGCGATAGCTGCGCTGATCGGCGGCAAACTCGACGCGACGTGGGCGCGCTGGTCGCGTCCGTGGACGACGCTCGCATGGTGCTTTCTGACGATTGGCATCATGCTCGGCAGCTGGTGGGCGTATTACGAGCTGGGGTGGGGCGGCTGGTGGTTCTGGGACCCGGTTGAGAATGCGTCGTTCATGCCATGGCTGGTCGGCACGGCGCTCATTCATTCGCTGGCCGTCACGGAAAAGCGCGGCGGATTCAAGAGCTGGACGGTGCTGCTGGCGATATGCGCATTCAGCTTGAGCCTGCTCGGAACATTCCTGGTGCGCTCCGGCGTGCTGACATCGGTGCATGCCTTCGCTACCGACCCTCGGCGCGGCATCTTCATACTCGCGTTCCTCGCCATAGTCATCGGCGGTTCATTGGTACTGTTTGCATGGCGCGCGCCACGCGTCGGTCTCGGTGGCACGTTTGGCGTCGTATCACGCGAATCCATGCTGTTGACGAATAATGTTTTGCTGATTGTCGCGGCGGGCTCGGTGCTGCTTGGCACGTTATATCCATTGTTCCTCGATGCGCTCGATCTCGGCAAGATTTCAGTGGGACCGCCGTACTTCGACAGCGTGTTCGTGCCGCTGATGACACCGGCGCTGTTTCTCATGGGAATAGGTCCACTTGCACGCTGGAAAGTTGCTGATCTCACCGAACTCATGAGGCGGCTCAAATGGGCATTCGGCGTGAGTCTGCTAACGGCGCTGATTCTTCCGCTTATTGTTGGTAGTTGGAAACCGCTCGTCAGTTTCGGGCTCGCGCTCGCTTTGTGGATACTGACGAGTACTGGCGTTAACTTATGGCAGCGATTGGCAGGTCAGGCGTCTCCCTTGCGCCGGCGCCTGGCAAACCAGCCGCGCGGGTATTATGGGATGCTGATCGCGCACTGTGGAATCGCTGTATTTATCATCGGCGTTACTCTCGTGAAAGGATACGAGACCGAGCGCGATGTGCGCATGGCGATCGGCGACAGTGTCACGGTCGGCGGATATGAGTTCCGTTTCAATGGCGCCGAAAATGTGACCGGCCCGAATTACCGCGCCGCGCGCGGCAACGTTGCGGTGAGTCGCAATCGCTCGGTAGTGCGCACCCTGCACCCTGAAAAACGCGTTTATAACGCTCAGCAGATGGCAATGACCGAGGCCGCGATCTCGACCGGCTTATTCGGCGATCTCTACGTTTCGTTAGGCGAGCCGGTTGCTGACGGCGCGTGGAGCGTGCGCATCTATCACAAGCCGTTCGTGGTGTGGATATGGGGCGGATGCCTCATCATGGCGCTTGGCGGCTTTGTTGCATTGACCGACCGGCGTTACCGGCGGGCGGCTGAGCGCAGCGCTGACAAGGTCGTCATGGCCGGCAAAGCGGCAGTCTGAAATGAACCGCCATATGATTATTCTCGCGGCGTTTGCCGTGCTTATCGCTTTTCTTGGGATTGGCTTGCGCCTGAACCCGCGGGAAGTGCCGTCACCGCTGGTTGGAAAACCGGCGCCGGCCTTCGAGCTCGCTCAACTGGCGAAGCCGCAACAGCCATTCACCGAGAAAGATATGCTCGGCAAGGTGTGGCTGCTCAACGTCTGGGCCTCATGGTGCGTATCGTGTCGCGAGGAGCATCCGGTACTTCTCGATCTCGCGAGAACCGGCGCGGTACCCATCGTCGGTCTCAATTACAAGGATAAGCGCGACGACGGACTCGCGTGGCTGAAGCAATTCGGCGATCCCTACAATTTGAGTATCGCCGATAACGATGGGCGCGTTGGCATTAATTATGGCGTCTATGGTGTGCCCGAGACTTTTTTGATCGATAAGTTCGGTGTCATCTGCGATAAAATAATCGGGCCCGTCACGCGCGCGCGCTTGAGCGAAAAAATTCTGCCCCTCGTGAAAAAGCTCGAGCAGAAGGAACACCAGTCGTGCGCCTGATCGCCGTTGTGCTCGCATGGTGCCTGCCGCTGCTGGCGGCCGCACAGGGCGCTCAGCCAACGCCCGAGGACCCAGTCACCAACCAGCGCGCAGTGCACCTTGCGGAGCAATTGCGCTGCCTGGTCTGCCAGAACCAGTCGCTCGCGGATTCCCATGCCGAGCTCGCAGTGGATTTGCGCCGGCAGATACGCGAACAGATTGCGGCCGGGAAAAGCGACGTGGCGATCATCGACTACATGGTCGAGCGCTATGGGGATTTCGTGCGCTATCGTCCGCCCGTGAAGGCGAGCACGTTGCTGTTGTGGTTTGGGCCGCCGGTGCTTATGGTGTTCGGCTTGTTCCTGCTGCTGCGTTATCTGGGTCAGCGCCGCATACGCATCGAGAACGCGCCGCTGACGGAAGCGGAACGTAACGAAGCGCGCACACTGCTTGGCGAACCGGCCCCGGGCCCGCGCACATGATTTTATTCGTGGCAAGCGCCATCGCGCTGGTCGCGATCGCACTGGTTTGGCTGTTGCCCACGCTGCTGCGCAAGCGCGGGCATGCTGAACCGGTAGCGGCGGACAAAACCAGTCTCTCGATCCTGCGCGAGCAGCTTGACGACCTCAAACAAGACTTGGATAACGGTACGCTGTCGCCTCAGCAATATCAGGAGGCGCGCGAAGACCTCGAGCGCCGGGCGCTCGAAGATGGACGCAGCTCAGGTGCCGCTACGGTCAGCATTTCAGGCGGGCATCTTACAACTGCGGTTGCAATCGGTATAGCGTTGCCGGTCTGCGCTGCGCTGATCTACTCGCAACTCGGTAGCCCGGAGGCCGTCGTGGCGCCGGGCATGCCTGCCGATACCGCGCAGGGCGTTTCGCCTGAGCAGATCGCCGCGATGGTGAAGCGACTCGAGGCCCGCCTCGAAAAAGAGCCGCAGGACGCCACCGGCTGGGCGCTGCTGGCGCGCTCATATGTCGTGATGCAACGCTATACCGAGGCGGTTGCCGCGTATGCTCGCGCGGCGGCACTGCTTCCGAATAACGCGGATGTGCTCGCCGACTACGCTGATGCCGTGGCGATGAGTAAAGGCCGGCGGCTCGATGATGAATCTATTGCGCTGCTCGAGCGGGCGCTCAAGATCGACCCGATGCAGTGGAAAGCGCTTGCCCTTGCCGGTACCGCCGCCTTCGAGCGCAAGGACTACAAAAGCGCGATCTCCTATTGGGAGAAACTGCAAAGCCGCGCGGAGCCCGGATCCGAATTCGCACGCAGCGTTGCTGCTACCATTCAGGAAGCACGCGAACTCGGCGGCATCAAGCCCGCGGCGGAAATAGCGAAGTCCCCACCAACGGGTGGCGCGAGTGCGGCACCGTTGCCGGCGGCGAGCGGCGGAAGCGTGAAGGGGGCGGTCACTTTGAGCGGCGCCCTGGCTGGCAAAACCAATCCCGCGGATACCGTCTTTATTTTTGCCCGTGCAGCGGAGGGGCCGCGTATGCCGCTCGCGATCGTGCGCCGCCAGGTGAAAGATATACCGCTCACTTTCACGCTCGACGATAGTATGGCGATGTCGCCGGAGATGAAGCTGTCGAAATTCAAAGACGTGATAGTCGGCGCGCGCATCTCTAGATCGGGAAACGCCACGCCACAGTCGGGCGATTTGCAGGGAACGAGCAAAGCGGTGAGAGTCGGCGACACCAACGTTGGAATCGTTATTGACTCCGTGGTGCCTTAACGGCCTGAGCCCATTATGGCCGGCTGCTGCTGTCGCCGTCAGCCAGTCCGGCGGTGTTTGCTACTGTTGACCGAGCAATTGGCGTCGCACGCGTCGTTGTCGCGCCAGCAGCAACCAGATTTCAATCGCGAAGCAGGCTGCAGTAATCCCGTACGATCCCCATACAAATCCACCGTAGCCACCCATGGCGATAAACGCGGATACGCTTTCCCAGTTCATCGTTCGTCTCCCTGCACTGATTTGACCCATGCAGCATTGCGCTCACGCTCGAGAATGATGCAGCGAACGCGCATGAGCATGGCGCCTATGCTGTACATCCAGAATGCCAGCGCCATGAGTAGCATTCCGATCAGCATCGTGGCAGCCATGCTCGGGCTCCGCGTCAGGCTTACCGATGCGCCCTGATGCAGCGTGTTCCACCACTTAACCGAGAAATAAATGATCGGCACGTTGATGACACCGACGAGCGCTATTACCGCGCCGGCTTTATCTGCGCGTCTTGGATCGTCGATCGCCGCCTGCAGGGACATAAAGCCGAAATAGAGAAAAAGCAGTATTAGTTCGGACGTCAGGCGCGCATCCCATACCCACCATGTTCCCCACATCGGCTTGCCCCATAACGACCCGGTCCACAAGGCGATGAAGGTCATCAGCGCGCCCGTCGGCGCCAGCGCAGACGCGACCATTGACGACAGCCGCGTATTAAATGCAAGCCCGATGCCCGACCAGCATGCCATCACGATATAGATGAACATCGACATCCATGCTGCCGGAACGTGGATAAAAATGATGCGATAAGCTTCGCCCTGCTGAGCATCCGTTGGCGCAACAAAAAAGCTGACATAGATGCCCGCGATCGTAAAAAGTATGGCCGCAGCGAAAAACCATGGCGTCAATTTACCGGCGAGCTGATAAAAGGTCGCCGGCGACGAGTACTTGAACCAATTGGTGTGCGTAATCATTACATTCGTTTTTATTCGACGGCGATGCGCAGCGCAACCGCGGTTGCCCATGGGGCAAACACCAATGCTACCAGCAGTAATGCGCCGAGCAGCGACAAATGCGGTGTGGCGCCCAGCCCCGCGGCGCCTGCTTCGACCGCACCGGCACCAAAAATCAACACCGGTACATAAAGCGGCAACACAATGAGCGACAGCAGCGCACCGCCGCCGCGAACACCGAGCGTTAGCGATGCCCCGATTGCGCCGATTAGACTGAGCGTCGGTGTGCCCAGGAGCAGTGACGCCAACAGGATCAGCAGCCCCTCGGCGTCGAGATCGTATTGGAGTCCGAGGACTGGCGCGACGATTACGAGCGGCAGCCCGGACGCGAGCCAGTGTGCGGTGACTTTGGACATCGCGAGCGCGGCAAGCGGCTGCGGTGCCAGCGCAAGCTGCTCCAGCGTCCCATCGGCGTAATCGCCCGCAAAGACTCGCGTCAGTGCGAGCATCGATGCAAGCAGCGCGGCCACCCATATGACTCCGGGGCCCATCGCGCGCAAAAGCGCAGTTTCGGTACCGACACCGAGCGGGAACAGGCTTGCAACGATGATAAAAAAAATCAGCGTCGTGAGCAGATCAGCGCGGCGTCGCAGCGCGCTCAGGAGGTCACGGCCTGCGACGGCGCGCAATGCGTCGAGCGGGCCCGGGCTAGTCAATGTCCGAGTTCCACGCGGCGGGTCGTACGTGCGGAGATCGCAACTTCCTGATGCGTCGTGAGAACAACCATGCCGCCCGCCTGCATATGCGATTCGAGCAGTTGGCGTACGACCCCGAGTGCCGCTGCGTCGAGCGCCGTGAAAGGCTCGTCGAGTATCCACAATGTCCGTGCGGCACTGAGACACAAACGCGCAAGTGCTACCCGCCGGCGCTGACCCTGAGAAAGCGCTTTGCACGGCAAATGGTGAAAGCCATCGACGCCCAGAGTACGCAGCGCGGCTTCAACGTCGGCGGTTCTCGCGACAAGACCGCTGGCACGCGCGGAGAAGCTGAGATTTTCACGCGGCGTAAGCTCGTCTTTGACCGCGCTCAAGTGTCCGAGATAGGCGATCTGCGTCCGGTATTCTTCGCCCATCGCGTGAATATCGCGGCCGTTCCACTTGATGCTGCCGGCGGCCGGCGCCAGCAGCCCGCACAGATTGCGCAACAGGCTCGTCTTGCCGCTTCCGTTGGGTCCACGCACTTGCAGTAGCGTATGCGGCGGCAATTGGAAGCTCATATCCGCAAACAGCCGGCGGTCGCCGCGCACGCATTCGAGTTCATTTATTTCAAGCATGTGGCCGCGTCCGTTCGCCGGCTCGATAGTTATCGACTGCGCGCGATGATACCGCACTTGCCCCGGCGGCGCGTGCCTGTGTTTCGGCGACCCTTGATATAGGTCAACGCACCTGGAGCGCGCGAAATTTAAGATTTACGTGAACAGATTGCGCGGCATCATCGGCGTGCTCAATGATGGTAACGCCATCACGGAGGATTAATGTTTCAGGTACGCATACACGGCAGGGGTGGACAGGGCGTCGTAACAGCCGCAGAAATGCTGTCGATCGCAGCGTTCGACGAAGGGCGGTACGCGCAGGCGTTCCCGAGTTTTGGCTCTGAAAGAATGGGCGCGCCGGTCATGGCGTTCTGCAGAATCGACGCCAAGGAAATTAGGACGCGCGAGCCGGTGATGCAACCCGATGCGCTCATCATTCAGGATCCAACGCTGCTGCACCAGGTCGATCTCTTCAGCGGACTGCCGTCATCGGGTTATATCATCATCAATTCTTCACGCAGCTTCGACGAGCTTGGCATCGGCGAATTGCTTGGCAAATTTGCTGCAGACCATTTGTGCGCAGTCGCCGCGAGTGAACTCGCGATGAAATTCGTCGGACGGCCGCTGCCTAATGCCGCGTTGCTCGGCGGCTTCGCGGCGATCAGCGGCCAACTTCGCTTCGATTCGGTGGCGAAGGCCATAAGCCAAAAATTCCCGGGCAAGGTCGGCGCGGCGAATGTTGCCGCTGCGCGAGCAGCGTATGAGCTTGCGTTGTCAAGCATCGGTTCGCCGGTGGCACATGCTTAAGCAGATGGAAGGATCGCTGGCCGTCGCACAAGCTGTTGCACTGTGCCGCCCTGAAGTCATCTGCGCATATCCGATCACGCCGCAAACGCATATTGTCGAAGGCCTCGGCGAAATGGTGAAGGACGGTGAGCTCACTAATTGTGAATTCATCAATGTCGAATCGGAATTCGCGGCGCTGTCGGTTGCCATCGGCGCATCGGCTGCCGGCGCACGCAGTTATACTGCGACCGCAAGCCAGGGTATTTTGTTCATGGCAGAGGCAGTCTATAACGCTGCGGGGCTGGGCCTGCCGATCGTGATGACAATAGGGAACCGCGCAATTGGCGCCCCCATCAATATTTGGAACGATCATTCCGACAGCATGGCGCTGCGCGACGCCGGGTGGATACAGCTTTTCGCGGAAACGAATCAAGAAGCCGCGGACCTTCACATTCAGGCATTTCGCCTGGCGGAAGAACTGTCATGTCCCGTGATGGTGTGCGTGGACGGCTTCATCCTCACGCACGCGTACGATCGCGTCGATATTCCGGATCAGGCGCAGGTGGACGCGTATCTGCCGCCGTTTGAACCCGTGCAGGTCCTCGATTGCAAGGATCCCGTGTCGATCGGTGCGATGGTCGGACCCGAGGCTTTTTTTGAAGTGCGCTATCTGCAACACCACAAACAGGACCGCGCGCTCGACCGCATCCCGCAACTCGCCGCTGAGTTCAAGGCGCAATTCGGTCGGGATTCCGGCGGCTTGATTCGCAGCTACCGATGCGACGATGCGGAGACTATCGTCGTCGCACTGGGTTCGCTGGTCGGCACGGTAAAAGACGCGGTGGATGAAGCACGGGCTGCCGGCAGCCAAATCGGCGTCGTGTCGATCTGTTCCTTCAGGCCGTTTCCTTTGAAGCAAGTGCGCGCGGCGCTGCAAAGCGCAAAGCGCGTGGTCGTCCTCGAAAAATGTCTCGCAGTCGGTATCGGCGGTATCGTCTCCGATGGCGTCCGCAAGTCATTATCGGGAATCCAGTTGAAAGGCTACACCGTAATCGCGGGCTTGGGCGGGCGACCGATAACTAAACGCTCGCTGCTCGATCTCTTTGCAAGCGCCGCCCGCGATGAGCTTCAAGAGCTCAACTTTCTGGATCTTAATTGGGACGTCGTCCATCGCGAGCTCGAGCGCGGACGCCAGCAAAGGCGCGCCGGTCCGACCGCGGAAAACATTCTCCGCGATGTAGGTGTCACCGGCGCGCGCGTCGCGTAGATCACCCATATGGCATTTCAACCCGTCAAGTTTTACCAGACCGGCACATTTACAGTCGGCAATCGGCTGCTCGCAGACTCTGAGCGAACAGTGCAGGCGAATATGCGCCGCACGAATTCGCTCAACTCCGGCCATCGCGCATGCCAGGGCTGCGGCGAAGCGCTCGGCGCGCGCTACGCGATCGATGCAGCAATGCAGGCCACGGGCAACCAGGTGATGGCGGTAAATGCGACTGGCTGCCTCGAGGTTTTCTCAACACCGTACCCCGAAACTTCATGGCAGATTCCGTGGATGCATTCGCTGTTCGGCAATGCCGCAGCGGTCGCATCGGGGGTTGCGGCGGCGCTCCGTGTCAAGGGACGCAGCAGCGTAAAAGTGATCGCACAAGGCGGCGATGGGGGCACGACCGATATAGGCTTTGGCTGCCTCTCCGGCATGTTCGAACGTAACGACGATGTGCTCTACATCTGTTACGACAATGAAGCGTACATGAATACGGGTGTTCAGCGGTCGAGTGCGACGCCACCCGCGGCGCGTACGGCGACTACGATGGCGGTGGGACCACACCCGGGCAATGTCTTTGGTACGGGGAAGAATCTGCCGCTTATCGCGATGGCGCACCACATTCCTTACGTAGCCACGGCGTCCGTAGCGAATCTGCACGACCTGGAAGTCAAGGTGATGCGCGCGATGGGGATCGAGGGTGCGCGCTACATTCACATTCATGTACCATGCCCGCTCGGTTGGGGTTCGGCACCCGCAGATACCATCAAGATCGCGCGCCTGGCAGTCGAATCCGGACTCTTTCCGCTGTTCGAGGCGGAAAGAGGTGAAATCACCGACCGCCACAAACTGCGCCGCCGCGTACCAGTCGAAGAATATTTGAAGCCGCAGCGGCGCTTCGCTCATCTCTTCGGTGCACGTCCGGACGTGAACACGATCGCATCGATTCAGGCGATCGCGGATCGCAATGTCCGCACGTTAGGTCTTGCGGATTGAACGGCGCGTCATGAAGAAACCATTTGCAATTACCCTGGATCCGGGTTCGAGCCTCGCGAACCATACCGGCACATGGCGCAATAATCGTCCTGTGTATGTAGACCGGCTGCCGCCGTGCAATAACGCGTGTCCGGCGGGTGAGGACATTCAGGGTTGGCTCTATTACGCCGAAAGCGGTGACTACCACCGCGCCTGGCACGAATTGGTGAAAAACAATCCGATGCCGGCGCTGATGGGGCGTGTGTGCTATCACCCGTGTGAAAACGCGTGCAATCGCGCAAGCCTCGACGAGGCCGTAAACATACACGCCGTCGAACGATTCCTGGGAGACGAGGCGCTCAAACGCGGCTGGAAATTTGAAATGACGGTGCCGCCATGCGGTAAGCATGTGCTCGTGGTGGGCGGCGGCCCGTCAGGGCTCTCCGCTGCCTATCATCTTGCGCGGCTCGGGCACAGGGTAACGATACACGAGGCCGGGCCTTTATCCGGCGGCATGATGCGCTTCGGTATCCCGAAGTACCGGCTTCCGCGCGATGTTCTCGATGCGGAGGTCGAGCGTATCCTCGATCTTGGCATTACACTTAAACTAAATACGCGCGTCGACAACATTCTTCATTCGATGAAGCAGGGCGGATTCGACGCCGCTTTCCTCGCCGTCGGCGCGCATGTGGCAAAACGCACCGACATTCCAGCGCGCGACGCCACCCGGATTCTGGATGCCGTCAGCGTGTTGCGCGGCATGGAAACCAGCGCGCCACCTCAACTTGGGCGTCGTGTAGTCGTCTATGGCGGAGGCAACACGGCGCTCGACGTGGCGCGCACTGCCAAAAGACTCGGCGCAAGCGAGGCGCTGATTGTCTATCGCCGTACGCGCGAGCAGATGCCTGCGCATGACTTCGAGCTGCAGGAAGCGCTTGACGAAGGCATTATGGTGAAGTGGCTGAACACCATTACGCGCGTCGAAGACACTACTTTCACCGTCGAGAAAATGGTCCTCGATGGCGCGGGCTTCCCCCAACCGACCGGCGAATTCGATACGATCGAGGCCGATACGCTCATACTCGCGCTAGGCCAGGACGTTGATCTTTCGCTGCTGGATAAGGTGCCCGGGCTTGTCCTCGATAAAGGCGCCGTGAAAGTCGATAGCAACATGATGACCGGCTATCCGGGTATTTTCGCCGGCGGTGATATGGTGCCGTCAGAGCGCACAGTTACTGTAGCAATCGGACATGGCAAGAAGGCAGCGCGAAATATCGATGCGTGGCTGCGGTCCGACGTATGTGCGCGAGCGCCTAAACACGAACTCGCGCGATTTGACATGCTCAACACCTGGTATTACGCCGATGCACCAAAAACGGTGCAGCCGGTGCTCGATATCATTCGCCGTCAGTCGACGTTCGACGAAGTGCAAGGCGGGCTGGATGAATCGAACGCGCTATTTGAGGCACGCCGCTGCCTATCGTGCGGCAACTGCTTCGAGTGTGATAACTGCTACGGCGTTTGTCCCGACAATGCAGTCGTGAAACTGGGCCCGGGCAAGCGCTTCGAATTTAATTACGACTATTGCAAAGGTTGCGGCATGTGCGCGACAGAGTGCCCGTGTGGTGCGATTACGATGACGGCGGAAACGATTTGACCGTTGTCGACGGGTGCAACAGCACTGACGTTTGCGCTAGCGTCCACATCAGCGATCAGACAAGCTTGCCGACGTCTGCCTCGAGCAGTTTCCACAGCGCTGGTCCGAAATGCGCTT
>CAWHHJ010000024.1:0-119291 GCA_963829085.1 uncultured beta proteobacterium
TGCGCGAGAAAATCTTCGCCACGTCACCAAGCGGCGCCCGCGACGCGACGAGTTGCGGCTCGTCTAACTGCTGTGCCGGAAATTTGATCACGCTGCGCGCGTTGAACGCGGCATCGATGCGGCTGAAATCATCGGCCGCAAAACGGCTGCGCGAGATCGATGTCTCGAACTTCAGCGCCGATTACGTCTTGGATTTTATGATCTTCCGTCGTCTTTGCTCCAGCGGAGACTTGAAGGATTACGAAATGTTACCCCTGTGCGGAGCACGAGCGCCCTCATTCCGCCTCGCGCCTGACGCTCGTATGACGGCGCCGAGCTTCTCGACTTCGGCGCGGAAATACGAGTCGAATGACTCGGGCGTGCCGCCGGCCGGATCCAGGCGGCATCACGTGCAAACTGCGCTTTTACTTCCGGTTGGGCGATGATCTTGATCACCGCCGCATTCAGCTTTGCTACGATGTCCCGCGGCGTGCCCCGCGGGGCAAACAATCCGTACCATGTAGAGAACTCGTAACCGCGTATCCCTGCTTCGATCATCGTAGGAAGCTCCGGCATCGATGGCGCACGCTGTGCACTCGTCACGCCAAGCGCCCGAACGCGGCCGGCGTGAATGAACGGTATGGTACCCGGCAAGGCAGCGACCATCGCCTGCGTCTCGCCGGAAATGATCGCGTAGAGCGCCGGCACGGTCCTTTATAAGGCACATGGATCATCCGGATGCCGGTATTGAGTTTCAGCCTCGGCAGCAAGGTATGCGGCGCGCCACTGCCGCTCGAGGCGTATGCGATCTCGTCAGGCCGCGCGCGTGCGAGCGCCACGAACTCGCTACTGTCTTCGCCGGCAATGATGGATGCACTGACGAGACATTCGGCGTCGATGCCATCAGCACCACCGGCGTAGATCTCTGAGGGTGTCGTAGGGCAACTTCGCGTACAGCGAGTGATGGCGGCCACGGCATTGATCTGCACGCTCAACGTGTAGCCGTCCGGCGGCGACTTGGCAAGCAGATCCGAGCCAATGACGGTGCCGCGCCCCGACGGTTGTCCACCACCACCTGTTGGCCGTACATCTCACTTGCTTCCTCGCCATGAGCCTGCCCAGATATCGGTTCCACCGCCGGGTGCCACTGGAATGATCAGGCGCATGGAGCGTGCGGATACTCCTGCGCAGCCGCGCTGACTCACAAGAGCAAAAACAGAAACGCACCGACTTCATGAATGTCATTCCGGCGCAGTCGCTTACCACTAAACGTATGCGCTGCGAGCCTGCGGACGCCGGTCATGCGGGTCAATACACTGCGCGAAGATAGGGGTCCTTAGTTTGCGCAGCGCCTGACCTGTGACTATTCGTTCTTTCCATAGTGGATGCGGCGATACGGCAACGTCACTACGCTGCGTGAGATGCGCACGTCAATCATCATTGGACGGGCTTGGCAACCCCACTCCGCAACACCGGCGCGCACTTCTTCGACCGTGCGTGCGAGGCGTCCTCTGCCGCCGAACGCCGTAGCAACCGCGCCGAGATCGGGCGTTGAAATGGTGCGAGAGCACGGACTTCATCTTGTGCTTGTCGAGCTTGTAATATTCCGCGCCCAGCATCTGGTTGTTCATGACGATGATCAGCAGCGGCATGTTATAGCGCACCATCGTTTCGAATTCCGCGAGATGCATCATGATGCTCGCGTCGCCATCGACCAGCAGGCCCGGCTTATTGCCCGCGGCCAACGCCACCATCGCAGCCGGCATCATTTGCCCGATACACCCAAAAAAATGGCTGGCGAGCACCACCGGACGCCGCCGGCTGAAGAGAATGTTCGAGAAGCCCGCAGTTGCGCCGCTGCCGGTATACAGGGCAACGTCGGTCGGTACCATTTCATCAAGCGCGAGGCACACCGGACGCGGATCGACGGTGTCAGGGTCGAGCTTGAATTCCGTGCGGTCGTCGAGGGCATTCGACAGCCGCTCTTTAGTTTCACCGGTGTGATAGCCGATCGACTTGAATGACCTTTTTTCGAGCAGGTTGTCGAGCGCTTCGACGCCCGCCCGCGCGTCAGCTTGCAGATAGCGATCGGCTGCCCGTCCGCCGCTCGTCGTCACGTGCGCCTTTGCATGATGTGGATGAATGTTGCATTCGGGTAGGGATAGCCATGCTCGGTGGTGTAGCGGTTCAAGCTCGCACCAACGCCGATCACGCAATCCGCCTCTTCAAAGAGCTGCATGGCGGCGCGCGTGGCATAGAGGCCGGACACGCCGGCGTGATACTCATAATCACTGAGCCACGTCTTCACCATCAGTGAAGTCGCGAGCAGCGCACCCGTGCGATCGGCAAGCTTGATAACGGCGTCACCCGCGCCTGACCACTTTGCACCGCGCCCCACGATGATTACCGTCTTGCGACTGCGCGCAACGATGTCGGCCGCTTTTTCCAGCATGGCAGCATCCGGCAGACCGGCCCGCGGCGGGAGGAGCGTCGTCGAAGGTTTGTACGGATCGTCGTCGTCGAACTCCTGCTGCTGGATATCCATCGGCGCGCTGAACATGATGGGACGCGACTCGAGACGTGCAAGATAGAACGCTTTGCGCACCGCGTCGTCCGCAGCGTCAGCGGTGGCCATGCGCACAAAGCCGGTTTCGCACCCCGCCGCGAAGCGCGACTGATCCAGGCGCTGGTTGTACTCATCGTCGTTGGTCGGAGACTCGCCGCAAAACGCAACGAGCGGTGATTGGGCGCGGTTTGCCGTAATGAGCGCAGTCGCAAGCTGAGACACACCGGGACCGCACGTTGCAGTCGCAACACCCGGCGTATGCGTCGATCGCGCCCACCCGTCGGCCATGCCGAGACCGGCGCCTTCGTGACGCACGTCGATCAGCTTGACCCCGACTTTGTCGAGCTCGTGCATCCAATACATGTTGCCGTCGCCCATGATGCCGAAAATATGCGATACCCCTTCCGCCTTGAAATCGTGGGCGAGCCTTTGATAGACCTTCATCTTTGTCCCCTCAATGAGATGTAATGCTGATTAGATCAAGCTGCGCTCGCTTCAGCGCAGCGTGCCGCCAGCCGACCGGAAAACTCGCTGGTCATGCGCTTCACCACCAGCGATGCACCGCTCTCGACCAACGATGCGAGCCGGCCGGAGATCTCGACTTGCGCCTGAATCCGCACTGTAGAACCCTGCGTCTGCGGCTGCACCGTGAATGTCATGGTGGCACGAAAGCGGGTGCCGCCTTGCTTGTCTTTGCCTTTGGCGGTGACATTGCCGACCATCGAGACTGCATCGAGCTCGAGTACAACGCGCGCGCGGAAGGTAACCTTCGCGGGTCCGAACTTGACGGTGATACCCGCGTCGTACGATCCGTCTTCCTGTTGTTCACCCAATTCGGCGCCGGGCACGCAATGCACGACGGCGTGCGGATCCGCCATCAAATCCCACACGATGCCCGGCGCAGATGGCACATCGATCTGCTCGTTCACTTCTATCATTGGAAACGATCCGGAGAATCAGTCAGTCATGAATGATAGCGCTGCTGCGACTCGCCCGCAGCAACCACGGCACTTCACGCTCTCAGCAATCGGCGCAGCGCTCGTACGTCGTTTACCCGCTCGAAGTTCCAGACGGTATCCACCAGCTCTCGCGCGCGTTTCTTACCGAGTGTCGGCGCCAGCAGATTAAACGCTTTCTCATCGACCTCTTCACGCGTCATCGGGTTTTGTGCCGTACCGCGCACGTCTTTCGTGTGGTCGCGAAACGTCTGGCCGTCGCGCGTAGTCACTTCGACAATCGCCTGCCGGCTGGGCAGAGCACGCTCGAGCTCCTCATCGGGAATAAGCTCGACCCGGCGACGAACTTCCATGACCTTCGCGTCCTGCATGCGCCTGACATCATGTGCGGCTTCGAGCGTCGCGATGCCATCGAGCAGCATCACTGCCATCATGTACTGCACATTGATGTCGGGCATGCTGCGATCATTGACGGTTTTCGCTCCGCTCTTCGAGATACGGACGACGATCTTCGTGACGTCGTCAGGCTTAAGCTTGTGCGCCTTGATCAGGTTGGACAACGAATCGAGCGGTGCCTGAATCGGGCTGCCCACCGTCCAGCGCTTGATGTTCGTATTGATCACTTCATACGATTCACCGAGACCGCGCACCAGCTCATCGGGCTTCGCTTTCGATCCAAACGCGAAGAAGAAATTGCGATCACCCGAGAAAGCATCATCGATGCCGGTCATTCCTGATGCGATCATGGTGACTGCAGCCGCGCCATTGCGCGCCGGCAGACCGCCGAACTGGAATGCTTTCTCGACATGCTCTGTGTCGCGCGCGTAGTTGGACAGACCAGCTGCCTGCTGCGTCGTGTATGAAATCGCATGTCGCACTTGCACCACATTGAGCTTCGCGAGCGATGCACACGCGGCCGTCGCGCCGAACATCGGACCAAAACTGTGCGTGTCGTGGCCTTGTGCGGAAAATTCGTATCCGCCAAGCGCAAGAGAAGTGCGCGTGCCAATGTCGTAACCTAGCGCGACAGCGCGCAGCAGCGCCGTGCCGCTTGCGTGTTGGCGCTCCGCCATCGCAAGGGCAGCGGGAACAATGCCGCAACCGGGATGCGTCAATGAGACCGCATGCGAATCATCGGTTTCGTCCGCATGCGCAAGCATACCGCCCGTGAGCGCCGCGTTAACGACGTTGGTCAGTATTTTCGTACCTGCTATGCATGCCTCCGGCTTGCCGCCGAGCTGCGTCACGTATGCGATGGCCTTTACGCCGGGCGGGAGACGCGACCCGGATACCATTGCTGCAAACGTGTCGATTAGATGCTGCTTCGTCGCCTCGAGAGCCGTCGCCGGCAACGGCTGCTCTGCCGCACGCACGATGTACTCAGAAACTGTAGTCATGACCGGGGAGATGGCGCCGCTCGCGGGCTTTACTGCTTCGTCTTCTGCCGCCGTGCCGGCACGGCGTTTCGTTTCACCGCTCTGCGCTCCGGCCGGTACTGCAGCCGTAAACGCGGCCGCAATACCGCCGCCTAATACCAATCGCCGCGAGCGCTTGAACGATGCTTCATTCATCCAGAGGTCCGTTCACTCGCTCATTCATTCGGTTTGACCCGCTCACCGCCCAGTAAAGATCGCCTTTGGAATCATCCCGTGCACGCCCTTGGTTCCATCCACGACCTGTGTCACATGATAGTCCACGGCGACGCTTGCGATCATGTACGCTTCCTGGCGCGTGAGGTGCGGGAAACGTCCCGTGATGAGATCGATGGTTTCACGCACGGCAATTTTCATCGCATCGTCCAGATCGGGACTCAAGCCCATTACCATCCAATGTGTCGGTGTTTCGCCGCGCGGCCAGATAAGTTTCATGTCCTTGCGCACGATGAACTGAAATTTGCCGCGCATGCCGGTCTCGATTGCGGTCAGGTCGACTTCGCCATGACCCTGCGCCGCATGCGCATCCCCCGCGGAGAAGAGCGCGCCGGCAACGTGCACCGGCAAGAAAAGCGTTGTACCGGCCGCGAGATCCTTATTGTCCATGTTGCCGGCGTGCACTCCGGGAGGTGCGCTGCTGATGCGGCCGAGCGAACCGTGCGGCGCGACGCCCATGATGCCGAAGAACGGCCGGTTTACCGGCACGACTACGCCGCGTGCCACTTCGGCAGTCTTTGCATTGCGATTGATTGGAATCACGCGTTGCCAGAACGCCGTGAACTCCTCGGGCAGCGTACCCTGATACGGGCGCTGACGGTTGTAGCCGTAATCGACGGCGAGCTGCACATCGAGGATGCGAACTTCAAGCACATCACCGGGCATCGCGCCGGTGACAGCGATCGGTCCCGTGAGGACATGGCCACCGGGACCGCGATCTTTTACCTCGCGATAGATCGCCCGCACATAGTCCGGCACGGCGCTGGGCGGGACAACACCCGACTGATCGACCGCCGCCGGCTCAATGGCGCCGGCGCTTTCGAGTGTAACGATGTCGCCGGACTCCACCGTCAGCACCGGCTTGAGTGCGGCGTTGAAGTTCCCTACATGCACAGTCTCCGGACTCGGCATCAGCGTGTGTTCGCGCTGCCCCCATGCATACTCGTACTCGTCAATAGCGCGCTTAGTAAACACCAGCTTGGTGCGACACCTTTAAGCCGGCCCATGCGTAGAGATGGCGAACCGTTCATGCTGTTCCTCGACAATTTGTGATGGGTGATCGCTTCGGCTAGCGGGTCGAATATTTGCGCACATTGTGCGAATTCGTTTGTGCGCCGTAGACATTGCCCATTGCATCCGCCGCGACGCCTTCCGGTGCATCAGAAAGATCAGCGGTCAGTCCCGGATCCGGAATAAAGGCGATGACTTTGCCGTCTTTCGCGCTGGCAACCCAAATGCCGTCTCTTTTGCCTGCGGCACGCTTGCCGTTTGGCAGCGTGTCGCCAACGTAAAGATTATCTTTGGCGTCGATGTAAAGTCCGCTGGCGCGACCGAGATGCTTCCATTCAGTGATGAAGTTGCCGTCCTGATCGAAGATTTCGATGCGCACGTTCGTTCCCCGGTCCGCAACGAACACACGCCCCTGTGAATCGATGGCTATCGAATGCGGTTCGTCAAAGTCGCCCGGCGCCGGACCTTTTTTGCCCCAGGTCTTGATGAACTTTCCATCCTTGGAGAACTTAACGATGCGGGCATTCGAATCGCCGCCATGTCCGTCCGCCACGAATATGTCGCCGTTCGCGGCAATCGCGACATCGCTCGGCCGATTGAATGTATCCGGTCCGGGGCCGGCAACGCCCGGCTTGCCGAGGGTGAGCAGCACTTTTCCCTCTGGACTGAACTTAACTACGACGTGGCCCTTGCCGTCTTTGCCTTCCGCGTCGGTGACGTATACATTGCCGTCGCGGTCGAGGCCGAGCCCGTGCGGAAAAACGAACATCCCGGCGCCGAAGCTCCTGAGCAGCTTGCCGGACTGATCAAATGCAAGAATAGGATCGAGCTTCGAATCGTCGCAGCGTGTGCCGCCACAACGTTCGAAAACCCATACCGTGCCATTGCGATCCACATCGACTGCGCCTGCCGCGCCCCACGTGCGGCCCGCTGGAAGCTTCGGCCAGCTGTCGACTACTGTGTAAGGGTTTGGAGGTGTTTGCGGCGCGGCTTCGGACGAGCAGAAGACAGCGAATGCTGCGGCGAGCATGAAACGGTGCGCGTATAACATGAAGCATCCTCCCCGATAAATAAGTGCCGCCTCGTGCTGAAGAAGTTGCAGACGCTTTTCTTCGTCACGCGGGCGTCTCACAAGCTTCTGCCAGCCATTTTGGGCTGTCAAGCGAATATGACGGACGCAACTCCGCGCCTGCGAGTCTAGCCTTTCGTCTCTGCGCGCATCGCCCGGGCCGCTTCCTCCCAGTGCCTGCCGTCGAACGGGATGACCTTTAGACCGCCAATCAATTCGTGGAAGCTGTCGAGGCAACGGATATTGATCGTGTACTGATCAGGGGCGGTGCGCGGATTGGAAAACGGAAATACTCCGCAGCGTGGACAAAAATAATGTTTGGCAGTGCGCGTCCCGAACTGGTAGATCGATAACGTCTCTTTACCGCGGAGGAATTCGAGATCTTCACTACGCACGCGCTGGTTGATTACCCCTTTACGTCTGCAGATCGAGCAATTACATTCAGTGACGCGTGAGAATTCGGTGCGCACCCGAAAGCGAACGCCGCCGCAATGGCAGCCGCCTTCGTAGGTTTTAACCGGATAGGTCGCCATGTTTGCTCCGGATGTCATCGTGGAAGCGATGGCGTAGAGACGCGCGCAAACAACCGGCGGATCTCTTCGCGGTCTTGTGTTTTGACCAGTGCAACCATGAGCAAGACTCGCGCTTTGATACCGCTCAGGTAACCCGCGGAGATTGCACCGCGCTCGATCATGGATCTGAACGAGCCCTCGTGTCCCTTTGCGAAGTACGGTGTGCCCGCAAAGATGCGCACGCCGGCAACCACGGGAATGCCGGCGCCAAGCGCATCGCATATCGCGCGGTAGTACGGAATGTTGACATTGCCCGCACCGACGCCATCTATCACCATCCCATCCACTTTCGCTGCTATGCAAGCACGCACGAGTAGATCGTTGCAGCCCTGCGCCATTGTTATGAGCTGTACATTTCTTTCATTGTATCGACATCGATGTGCGGCGATCGCTCGGGCCGGCTGAAAAAAATAACGCCATCCTTCGAGACTGCACCAACGGGACCGGCGTCGCGTCCGGCATAAGCATTGACCCGATTCGCGTGAACCTTGATCGCATCACGCGCAGAATGAATTTCTCCGTTGAAGCAGACGAGCACGCCGCGCCCGCGCGATGTGGCATGCGCCGCTATGATCGTGCTGTATAAGATGTTGCGTGGACCATCGGCGTCACGCTCTATCGAATTTCTCATTGCCCCGGTAATTACAATGGGCTTGTCGCCTGCAGCCGTGAGATCGAGGAAATAAGCGGTTTCTTCTAATGTCGCCGTGCCGTGTGTAACCACGACGCCCGCGGTTGTATCTTCGGCGAGCACCTTGCGGACCACTTTACCGAGCGCGACGATGGTCGGGATGTCGATGATGTCGCTGGTGACGTTCGAGTGCTCGATGGAGCGAATACCGGCGATGTCCTCAATGTCCGGAATCGCTGCGACGAGCTCGCCGACGGACGCAGCAGCGACGAGCGTGCCGTCCTTGGGAACGTAGCGCGAGGCGATGGTGCCGCCGGTACCGATGATGTAGACGATTGGTTTTGTCATTGCGGGCCTAGCTCGAGCTCTCTTATAACAGTCCGGCGACGATGCTGATGCTGAGCGCGAGAATCACAGTATTGAATGCGAACGACAGGACGCTATGACTCAGCACAAGCTGCCGCATCGGGCGTGACGTCACCTGCACGTCGGACACCTGAGACGTCATGCCAATTACAAAAGAAAAGTAGAGGAAGTCCCAATAGTCCGGCGCACGGTTGCCCGGGAATTGCAAGCCGCCCGTTGCATCAAGCTCATTGGTCTTCGGATCGTCGCGGTAGAAGCGGTGCGCGTAGTGCAGCGCAAACATGACATGCGTGAGTAGCCACGAGCAAACAATCGTTAGAACCGAGAGCGCGATGTGCCCTGCGATTTCGAGCGGCTCCAGACCTTTCGAGCGCTGCAGAAGGAAGAAAATAGTCGAGAGGCTCGCCGCCGTAGCCAGTAGTACTGAGAAGCAGTATGCCGAGACGGCCATGATCCTGCGATAAGACTGTCTGCTGCATCTCTTCGCGCTCACACTGATTGACCGCGCCCCACGTGAGCGCCAGGAATATGAGCACGCCGCCGTCCCACCCGGCCGCCAGCCGCATAACCAGCAGCAGATCGTGTGGCGCCAATAACGCGGCGACCGCAGCAATCGCCATTGATAACAGCAGACGGCGGCGGGCATTCAGCCAACGGACACGAACCGCGCCGCGCGGATGATTCCCGTTTGCCGGCCGCGTGTTTTTTGCTTTAGCCATCCGGACCGGGGTGTCGGCGCTTCACGCTCAATGCCTTAAGCTGCATCCAACTTGTCGACCTTTTTCGGCTTGCCGCTCCGTACGATACCCGCAATGAATGCAGCAAGTGCGGCAAGCGGTCCGAAGAAAAACACAGCCGTCATTGCCGCTTCCATCTCACGATCGTGCATATTCGACGATAACTGCAGTACCAGAAAATAGCTGGCGAATGCGGCCACAATGTAGCCGCCTATGCCGCACAATAATCCGATCCCGAAGCGCTTCATGTTGGGCCCCTGTGACGGTCTAACGATAAGCAGTCGGCTGCGCTGCAAACCGCCTGCCATCTAAAGCGCATAGTTCGATGTACACTGCCGCTCCCGCGAACATCGTCCAGCATAACGTTGCGACAAACTGCGCGACGTTTAGCATTCGATGCGTTTCCCCGAGACAGTTGTGAGCACAGCGATAGGAAACACAGGGATTGACTTCGCGTGCCTTGTTAGAAGCGTATTGTGAGAAAGTTTAGCACCTACGGCGTAACGACATGATGCGCCATGGCCACATGTTCAATGCGTCGTGCCTGATACAACACTGACATGAGGAACCTGATGACCGGTCTGAAGCGTCGGCTATGCAGTGCAGCATGCACCGCTGCGCTTTTCGCGCTTGGCGGGTCGCTCGTTGGCGCGCAAAGCTATCCGGTGAAGCCTATACGCATGGTCGTTCCATACCCGGCTGGCGGTGTAAACGACATCATTGCCCGCATACTCGCGCAAAAAATGTCAGAGACCCTGGGGCAGTCCGTAGTGATCGACAACCGGGCGGGCGCCGGAGGCAATATCGGCACTGATTTCGTGGCCAAGGCGCCGCCCGATGGCTACACGTTGTTATCCGGCGGTGTCGGCAGCCTCGTCATGAATCCGATCCTCGAGAAAGTCCCGTACGATACGGCGAGGGACTTTGCACCGGTGATTCTTATGGCAACATCTCCCAACGTGCTTGCAGTTCATCCGTCGCTCCCGTTGAGATCCGTGAAGCAATTGATCGCTCTTGCGAAGTCGCGTCCCGGCGAGCTTAACTACGCGTCGGGCGGCACAGGCAGCACGCCGCATCTCTCCGGCGCTCTGTTTGCTTCGATGGCAGGCATCAACATCGTGCACGTGCCTTACAAGGGAATGACGCCTGGAACGACCGCGCTCATCAGCGGCGAAGTGCAGCTCAACTTTCTGGGCATACCGCCGGCGCTTCCTCATCTTGCCGCGGGCCGGCTGCGGGCACTCGGTGTAACCGGAAAAGTGCGGTCGAGTAAACTGCCGGACGTTCCGACCATCGCCGAATCCGCGCTGCCGGGTTATGAAGTGAGCCCGTGGTTCGGAGTGCTCGCCCCTGCGGGCACGGCGCCGGAAATCGTGCTCAAGCTCAACACGGAGATCGCACGTATGATGCGCAGCGCGGAAATGCGCGACAAGCTTGGCGCCAACGGTGCTGATGCAGCGTTTACGACACCGGAAGAATTTTCCGCGGTTATCGCCGCGGATACCGCAAAATGGCGCAAGCTCATCAGCGATGCGGGCGTGCGGTCGCAGTAAAAAACTGAAGCACACAATCCGGGCAACGCCGCGCTCGCTGAAGTAATGTGTATCGTCGTGCGGGCGTATGCCGACTCCACGAGGTCGAGGACGATCTCTGCGCACGAGAAACGGCGTAACCAGCCGGCCCGCTACGCTTAACACTTGCTGCTAATGAGGAGAACCTGGTGAACGTAATTACCCGCAAACTCGACCTCGAGAAAGACGGCATCTCGGGCTATCTCGCATATCCGGATCGCAAGACGCGCGGTCCGGCGCTGCTATGGATCCATCATAACCACGGCGTTACCGACAACCTCAAAACGGAAGCATACGATTACGCAGAGCTCGGCTACACCGCGTTTGTACCGAACCTCTACCATCTGCTTGGACATCGGGGATCGCATCATCTCGGCAAGGGACAGGATATCCAGAAAGTCACGAGCGACGACAAATTCGTCGAGGTCATCCGCAAGAGCTGGAATTTCCTGCTCGCGCGCGACGACGTCAACGCTGAGCGCGTCGGCGTCATCGGCTACTGCATGGGCGGCCGGCTTGGCATTCCGTTTGTTGCCGCGACGCCTCAGGTCCGCGCTTACGTGGCGTTCTATCCGTCAATCAAGGATGAACCAGAGACGGAACTGCGCCCGCGTCACGCCTTCAAGGTTGCAAGGGAAATTAAAAGTCCGTCCATGGTCGTGTTCGGCGGCAAAGACCATCTAAGCTCAAATGAAACGCAGCTCAAATTGTGGCAGGCGTTCATCGCCAGCGGGCAACAGGTCGAGTGGCACTACTACTCATGGGGGTTGCATGGCTTCATCGCACCGGTCTCCGAGGGTTATCAACCTCAGCTCGCGCGGCGCGTGAGACCGCTCGCTGTCGACTTTCTCGAGCGGCATCTGCAAAGCTAACGCCATAAGAACAGCCCGGGTCAGTCAGCCGGCTCATTCCGCGCGGATGCCCGCAACCTTCACGACCTTCGCCCACTTCTCGATTTCGGCCTTGATGTAAGCGTTCGTGTCAGGAAGCGGTTCCGCAGCGGGTTCGAGTCCGAGAGGCGCGAGCCGCTGTCTCGTCTCAGCCGAATGCAGAAAACTCACCATCTCTCGATTCAATTGGGCGAGCACCGGTCGCGGCGTCGCTGCGGGCGCAAACATGGCGTACCAGTTATCAACTGCATAGCGCGGGACACCCGCTTCGGCGATTGTCGGCAGCTCCGGTAGTACGCTCGAGCGTCTCGCACCGGTGGTTGCGAGGACGCGTAGCTTCCCTTCTTTCACGTAACCCATTGCTGTGGAGAGGGATGTAGCAGTGAGCGATACACGACCGGCGACGAGATCGATGAACCCGGGGCCGCTCCCTTTGTAAGGCACGTGCAGGATGTCCGTGCCAGTCGCGAGCTTGAACGCTTCCAGCATGAGATGCGCCGCCGCCCCGTTGCCCGACGACGAATACGACAGCTTGCCGGGGTGTGCTTGCGCAAATGCGATCAGCTCCTTGACCGACTTCACCGGCACTGAAGGATGGACGACGAGAATATTGGTTGCGTTCACCATCACCGCCACGGGTGTCAGATCGCGCACGGGATCATACGGAAGGTTATTATGAGAAGCCGGTATCACCGCATAGGCGATGCTGATAGTGAGCAGCGTATGTCCGTCGGCCGGTGCCTTCGCGACGAGCTCGCTGCCCAGCGCACCTCCCGCACCCGGCCGATTCTCCACTACGACGGCCTGTTCCCAGCGCTCGCCGAGCCGTTGTCCAACTAGACGCGCGGTTGCATCCATGCCGCCGCCTGTTGCGAGACTACAGATGATGCGCATGGGTCGCGAGGGAAATGCCTGTTCTGCGACCGTTGTGCCCGTCTGAGCAATTACGTTTGTGGTGAAGGCGGCCAAGGCGACCGCCGACGCGCTCTTGAAATGCATGATTGCAATTCTATTGCATCACTGCCTGAGAGCCGCATGCAGCGATGCTACTAAAATGAACGCGCACGAACAGCGCGTTGAGCCAGGCAATGATGCTTGACGCAATCGTCGAACCTCCCGCATCATCTGCCCGCCCGCAACACATTGCGACGTGCGATACAACGCAAACAAAACAACTCTGCGCAAGCCATGGCCAAAACAACAGATTTGATAACCGGCGACGTGACTGGCGACCTGCCGGGACATGCTGCCGACGAAAGACGCGAGCCGTCGATGCGGCAAGAGATATTCGCCGGCATGCCGGACGAATCAGCCGCAGCGTCCTTTTCCACCGGCGTGCTGCCTTCACAGGAGCTCGAGCGTCTGGCCCGCGTGACCAAAGAGATCGGCGCGCTCGAGGACATTCAGGATGGACAGTTTCAACCGGCCAGTCTTGATCTGCGACTGGGCGCGGTCGCCTATCGCGTTCGCGCGAGCTTCCTGCCGGGCAAGGATGCGACCGTCGAGCAGCGGTTGAAGGACCTGTCGATGCATGAGATGGACATCAGCAACGGCGGCGTGCTCGAGCGCGGCTGTGTCTACATCGTGCCTCTGCTCGAACACTTGTCGCTTCGCCATCGCATGTCGGCAATGGGAAATCCTAAAAGCTCGACCGGACGCCTTGACATTTTCACCCGTCTGATCACTGACTACGGCACGGAGTTCGATCGCGTTCGCGAGCAGTACAAAGGTCCGCTTTATGCGGAGGTCTCGCCGCGCACCTTCAGCGTGCTCGTGCGCAAAGGCTCGCGTCTGAGCCAGATACGCATCCGACGCGGCAATCCGCCGAGCTCGGACGAAGACATGAAACGCCTGCAACAGGAGCATGGGGTCGTCGGCTCTGTGATCGACCAGCAAGACATACGCAATGGCGTGCCCGTGTCTGTTGATGTGCGCGGCGAGCAGTCCGACGGGCTCATCGGCTTCAGAGCGAAAAACCATGCCGGCCTGATCGACATCGATCGCATCGGTCAATACGAAGTATCCGAGTATTGGGAACCCGTGCATGCGCCGCGACGCGGTGGGCTCATACTCGACCCGGCCGATTTCTACATCTTAGCGTCACGTGACCCGGTGAGAGTGCCGCCGACCCATGCGGCAGAGATGATCGCCTACGACACGCTTGTCGGTGAGTTTCGCGTTCACTATGCGGGATTCTTTGATCCCGGTTTTGGCCACGTCGACGCGGGCGGGGAAGGATCGCGCGCGGTGCTGGAAGTGCGCTCATACGAGGTTCCGTTCGTACTCGAGCACGGCCAGATCGTCGGCCGGCTCATGTACGAACGCCTGACGTCGCGTCCCACCCAGCTCTATGGCGCCGGGCTCAGATCGTCATATCAGCGCCAGGGCATCGCGCTCAGCAAACATTTCCGCCAGACGCGTTCCTGAAAGCCGCTACTTGAACGCAGAACGCGGCTGACCGCGGATTTCACCAAGCGGCGCAGTCGCCTTCAATTCAGCAAGCGCGCGTTTGAGCGGCGCGTCGTTGATGGCTGTCGGCGGCATATCGGCGCGATCGATTGCCTTGATCTGGTGCAGAAACGTGTAGCCCCGCTTCATGAGGTCAAGCACCTCAGTATCGAACACCATCTTGCCAACGTAGTTCACCGGATATCCGCCGATCTGCGCCGGGTTTACTTCGTACAGCGCTGACCAGACCGTCTGCTCGTTGTAGCCTGTCAATTCCGCTGCCAGGATCTTCGCCGTCTCGCGCGGATTCTCGATCATGAACCGCACTGCATCGATCTCCGCTTTGAGCCAGCCCGCTGCGGCCTCAGGATGCTTCTCGATAAAATCCTGCCGCATCAGTGTGAAATCGGCATCGGGCACATCATACGGAGCACCCGTCGAAACGTAGCGCGCAAAGCCGCCCTCGACCATGCGTCTGGCGTGCGGCTCCCACATCATCGCCGCGTCGAGTTTTTTTGCTTCGAAGTTCGAGGCTATCACCTCAATCGGCGTGAACAGGAGTTCCGATGGCCGGAAGCCGCCTTTATTGATGATCGCTTCAACGGATGCATTTGCGCATGTGCCGCGGTGCACGGCGAACGGTTTGCCGGTTAGCCACTTCATCGCTTCGGGCTGGCTCTTGAATTCCGGCGCATCTTTGCGCACCACGATCTTTGGACAGTTCTGGCCTTTCGAATACATCGGCACCGAGACGAGCCGGATGTCGCCGATCGAACCCTTGGTCGTTGCCACGAGTGAAGGCATATCCCCCATCGTTCCGATCTGCATGCGGTCGGCAAGCATTGCATTCACCATCGGTGGACCGGTGAGATGCGGTTCAAAACGGACCTGGCTGCCCGGCGGCAAATATTTCTTCCAGAGGTCCTTGGCCTTGATGATGACGCCGTTCCAGCCGCCGGTCCAATAGGGATGGTATCCATAAGTGATGTTCACCGGCTCCGCGGCATGGCCTGCAGCACAAACTGCGAGCAGCAGTGTCATACCCCACAAACGCGCGCGACTTTTCTGCATCTTCTCCCCCTTCTTGGGTACTTGATCAAACTTCCTGGAATGCACCCGATTGATTGAGGACATCGGTCGCGCGCCTTTTTATTTCCAGATAACGCGCGGTCTCCATAGTTTCGAAGCCGCGCGGGTGCGGCAGATCCACTTCCATCGTTTCGATGATGCGCCCCGGCGCGGGGCTCATGAATAATAACCGGTCTGCAAGAAAGATGGCTTCTTCCAGCTCGGAGGTTATGAAGAGCGTAGTGCAATGCGTGCGTTCGAACAACTGCATGTAATATTCCTGCATGAGCTCGCGCGTCATGACGTCCAGACCGCGCAGCGGCTCATCGAGGATCATGACCTTTGGCCGGTTGATCAGCGCCTGCGCAAGCTCCGCGCGTCGCTTCATGCCGCCGGACAAATGCTTCGGGTAGCGCTCGCCAAACCCTCCGAGGCCGAACTGCGCCAGCAGCTCCAACGCCTCGCGACGCGCATCTTGCCTGCTCATCACGCCGCGCGCGAGCGGCCCGAACATCACATTCTCGACGACGCTCATCCATGGCCATAGCGCCGTCTCCTGAAACACCAGCATACGATCGGGGCCCGAACCTTGAACCGGTACGCCGTCGATTGTCACCCTGCCGACGTCGAGGTCGAGATAGCCGGCGAGCAGATATGCGAGGGTAGACTTTCCGCAACCCGAGGGGCCCATCAACACTGTGAGCTTGCCCGGCTCGACCGTGAATGAGCAATCCTCGAGTGCAACAGTACCCCCACCATCGGCCTGCGCAAAGCGCTTCGATACGCCGTCAACCCGAATGTGACCCGACGAAGGACTCGTAAGCTCGCTCATGTCAGTCGCGCCATGGCGCGAGCCGTCGTTCGAGCCACGAGATTACGAGCACCGAGAGATAACCGGCGATTCCGATGCTCACCATACCTATGATTACGACCGTCGACGTGTGGCTCACGTAGCCCTCCCATGTCAGACGTCCAAGTCCGTTGTCCCCCGCAATCATCTCCGCGGCGATCACTACATTCCAAGTGACCGCCATGCCGAGCGTCATGCCAACGCCGATTGCCGGCAGCACGGACGGCAGGACGATGCGGCGAAAAATCCGCGCCTCGCTGGCGCCGAGCGATCGGGCAAGCCAGATGTGCTCGCGCCGGATTGCGCGCACGCCATCGAAAACGTTAATCGTAATAATGAAAAATGCGCCGATGAATGTGATGAACACGATTGAGAACTCGTGTGTTGGCCAGAACAGGATAGAGAGCGGCACCCAGGCAAGCGGCGGAATCGGGCGCAGCAGTTCGATCACCGGAAATACCAGTTCGCGAAAACGGTCGCGTGTCCCGAGCAGCAAACCCAGCGGAATCCCGAGAAGCTGCGCGAACACAAAGCCGAGGAGCACACGGCGAAAACTCGCAAGCCATGACTGCCAATACGCGGCCTGTGTCGCATACTTGTTCCAGAACACGACCAGTGACTCGATTGGTCCCGGCACGGTGGCGATGCCAGGCACCTTGAACCGAACCAGCAGCTCCCAGAGCACAAGGAAAGCGCCCACCGCAAGACCGCCGCGCCAGTTCAGCGGGCGCCTGCGATATCCGCCGCTCGCCGCGTTCATGCAAGCTCCCGTTCACCGCGCTCGAACGCTTTGCGCGCTTCCTCGTGGACATCCGCGGCGACCTGTCGTTTCATTTCGAGATATGCCTGCGACGCGAGCATGTCACGGCTGCGCGGGCGCTCGAGACTCACACGTAATGCGCGCTTGATGCGCCCGGGCCGCGTCGTCATCACGTATACCGTATCAGCGAGATAGATCGCCTCTTCGAGATCATGCGTAATGAAGATCACCGTCTTCGGATAGAGCGCGTGCACTTCGAGCAAATGACGATGCATCGCTGCTTTCGACACGGTGTCCATCGCACGGAACGGCTCGTCGAGCAGCAGGACGCGCGGCTCGTTCATCAGCGCGCGGACGATCTCGACTCTGCGCTGCATCCCGGACGACAGTTGCCCGGGAAAGCGCTCTGCGGCCGTATCGAGTCCACCACAGCGGCGCAGCATGTCCATTGCCTTGTCACGTGCTGCGTGAGCCGTCAGCACCTGTTGACGTGTCGGACCGTAGATCACATTCTCGAGCACGCTCATCCACGGAAACAGCGCGCCATTCTGGAACACGACGACTCTGTCCGGCCCCGGCGGCGGCGCAATCGCAGACGTCGCGAATGGCGCGTCATCCAACAGGACCTCGCCGCTTGTGAGACGGTCGAAGCCCGCGATGATATTCAGCAGCGTGCTCTTGCCGCAGCCGGAAGGACCGACGATCGCAGCGAATTCCCCCGGCGCGACATCGAACGTACATTCTTCGAGCGCAACTACCGCTGCTCCGCCCGGATCATAAATTTTGCCCGCCCGCCTGACCGACAGCCCGCCGTGCCGCGCTTCAGTGGCAGTGCTCATCGCGCGCTTCCCGTTGCTTCGAGTCGCCACCGCATGAGGCGATCACCGGTCTGCCGGATGACCGCGCTCGAGATAAAGCCCATCAGGCCGAGAGTGCCCATTGCGATGACGATGGTCGGATACTGAATGAGGTTATACGCATCCATGATGAGGAACCCCAGCCCGTACTGTGCTGCGATCATTTCACCCGCGGCGAGTGAGAACCATGCAGCGCCCATCGCAATCTGCAGCCCAGTAAAGATTTGCGGCAGCGCTCCCGGAATAATCACGTCAAAGAGCAAATCGCGTCGCGTAGCTCCCAGACACTTCGCTGCACGGATGTGGTCCGCATCGATGGCATGCACGCCGACCAGCGTATTGAGCGTCGTTGCGAAGAAAGCAACGAGGAACGTTACGAACACCACCGCCGCTTCAGCGCCCGGCAGCAGTAGGATTGCAAGCGGCACCCATGCAAGCGGCGGAACCGGACGCAGCAAGCCGACGAGAGCTTCCGCATACGCGTTGAAGCGGCTGCTCCAACCCATGAGGATGCCGAGGGGTATACCCAACCCGAGCGCGAGCGCGAACGCTGTCCATGCGCGAAGCGTGCTTGCGAAGATGTGCTTATAGTAAGCAGCCGTAAAGATCGAGATTCCGTACGCAGGCTCCGGCGACATCCATTCGCGTATGACCCCGAGTGGATCGGGCATGCGGGTGAACGATTTCAACGGCACCCATTTGACCGACGCATACCAGATGGCAAGCACAAGACCGTAACCCGCGAGCATCAGCCAGAATTTGCGCGAGCGTAGCACTGCTCCCATTATTTTCTATCGAGCTCCGCGCTCAGGTAACGAGGACGTACGCATAGCCGCGGTTCTGGAGCGCTATGCTATTCAGAAACACGTTTTCTTCGACGTCGGCGTAAGGCATGAGAGCGGCGCGCCCGATCAGTGAACGGTCCATGGCGATCCCGCACACTTCGACGCGTCCGCCCTGTGACGTAAAGTCAGTGAGTGCCGCATGTATCTCTGGAAAGTCTTGCACGTCATCGGCTGCGAACTTGGTGCCGCTCAGATCGCGCACTGCGAACTTGGTCGCGCCGCCATGCAGGAGCACAACGAATTCGGGCGTGATGTCCTGCTCGCGGAACCGGCGCATCGCAAGCATCATAAGCCGCACGCGGTCGAGGAATCGCCGCGAATCACCTGTCATGAAATCCCAGACGGCGCGGGCTGACGTGAGCCCCTCACAATCGTTCGTTTGCATGGTTTACCTTATATTCCGAGCGTCGCAATCTGAATCGGCCCGCCGTCTGTAGAGACGAGTATGGTCGATGATACCTTCAAGTCGTCGTCTAATAACCGCTGCCCGGGGACGAGCGCCTATTGAGCGTTCACGAGCCGGAAGACAATAGGCACGCGCACCCAATCTTCAACCGGCTCTGTCCCTTTACGCGCAGGCACGAAGCGCCATTCCTTCACCGCATCCATCGCGGCACCGTCGAGCAGCGATGATCCGCTCGTTTTGTCGAGCTCCACTTTTGCCGCGCGGCCATCGCGCGTCACCAGCACGCGGAGCATCACCGTACCTTCATCGCCATTGCGCCGGGCAAGGCGCGGGTATTCGGGCCGCGGATTGTTGAGATAGGCAGCCCCGAAACTGGGCGGTGACGACGGCAAGGGCGGCGGTGCAGGAGCAGGTGCTGGCGGGGTCGGAGGCGATGGCGACGGCGGTTCTGGCGCTGGCTCGGCGACGACCGCGGGCTGACTGATCGCCGGCTGCTCGTTTTGCCGAATAGTCGGGGTGGCGATTACCTGAGGCGTCGGAGCAACGACCTTTGGTTTCGGAACAACGCGCCGGGGTTGCGGAGGTTCATGCGTCTTTTGCGGCGGCACGACTTGCGGCGGCTGCATGGGGAGCGGTTCCGGCGGGGCAAGATCAACATGAAGAACCGGCTCCGGCGGGGCAGGTAACTGACGCAAAAACGGATACAGCACAGCGAACGCAATGACGTGTACGAGAACGCTGCCCGCCACGGCGACAAAAAGATCGAGCGCTCGTCGCGGCGGATAAGGCCTGAGGTCAGCTTTCAGCACGGTCATGCGTTTCGCTGGCGTGCTGAATCCGGTTACTCCGGTTTCACGCCGAGCTCCTTGATCAGCCGGCCCCACTTCGTGATCTCCGACTTGATATAGGCGGCAAATTGCTCAGGTGTGTTGCTGGCAGCATCAGCGCCCTGCTCCGCGAGCTTCGCCTTGACGTCAGGCATCGCGAGAATCTTCACGATCTGCATGTGCAGCTTGGAAATGATCTCGCGCGGCACACCGGCTGGCGCCAGTATGCCCCACCATGACACGACGTCGAAGTCCGGATAACCGGATTCAGCAACGGTCGGAATGTCAGGCATAGACGGCGAGCGCTTGAGGCTGGTTACTGCGACCATGCGCAGGCGACCGCCTCTGACGAACGGCTGCGCCGAAATCGGCGACGTGAAATAAAGCTGCGCCTGGCCGGCGACGACGTCCGTCAATGCAGGCGCTGCGCCCTTGTACGGTATGTGCACGATGTTGACATGCGCGACCTGCTTGAAGAGCTCCGCTGCGAGATGTCCGGCGCTGCCGCTGCCGGACGATGCATAGTTCAATGAGCCCGGCTTCGCCTTCGCGAGCGCGACGAGATCTTTCACGGTTTTTACCGGCAGCGACGGATGCACCACGAGCAGGTTCGGTGTTGTCGCAACCAGTGTGATCGGGGCGAAATCCTTGATGGGATCGAACGGCAGCTTGCCCATCAGACTGATGTTGATGGAGAGATTGCTCGCCTGTCCCATTAGCAGCGTGTAACCGTCGGGCGGCGCTTTTGCCACAAGCTCGGCGCCGATGTTGCCCGTCGCGCCGCCGCGGTTCTCAACTACGATCTGCTGTCCAAGATCTTCGCCGAGCTTCTGGCCGATGATGCGCGCGAGAATATCGTTAGCGCCACCGGGCGGATACGGTGATACCAATCGCACCGGCTTCGCCGGATACGACTGAGCGGCCGCACCGCCTGCAGGAATGAGAAATGCTGCGACAACTGCGAGAATAATCTTGCTACGGATGTAACTCATTCTGCCGCCAGCGGCTCGAATACGGGCAACGTTATTTCGTCCGAAACTTTTTCGAACACGACGCGCACGGGCATCCCAATGCGCACGGCGTCAGGCGCACAGTGGACGATATTGGTCATCAAATGAGGTCCCTCTTGGAGCTTCACAGCACCTACGACATACGGAACGGCGCTCGCGAACGCGGGACTCGGTGCCCGATGCACGACAGTGAACGAATACACTTCGCCTCGCCCGCTGCAGGGCGCCCATTCAAGACGGGGAGAACTGCACTGCGGGCAGAGGGTGCGGGGATAAAAATGATAATGGCCGCAATCGAGACAGTGCGGCATCACCAGCCGCTCTTCTCGTGCGGCTGACCAGTACGGCGCCGTTGCTGCATCGGGCGTCGGCAGTGGTCTCTCGCTTACGTTATCCATTTATTTTCCTTATCACGCAGCGCCGAGAATCAGCGTGCAATGAATGCTGATCACACCGCCGTTGCCGTGGACCAGTGCTACTTGAGCATCTTTGACCTGCCGCGCACCGGCTTCACCGCGCAACTGGCGCACCGCTTCGATGACATGAAAGAAGCCGCCGCCGAGCCCCGGATGTCCGCCCGACAAAAGGCCGCCGTGCGTCGTGACCGGCAGCTCGCCGCCGATACCGATGCGCCCGTTTTCAATAAAATGGCCGCCTTCGCCTTTCTTGCAGAAGCCTAGATCCTCGAGCTCGACGATCACGGTGATGGTGAAGCAATCATAAATCTGCGCGAAGTCCATGTCGGACGGCTTGAGCCCCGAGGTGCGGAAAGCATCGCGGCCCGCGTCGACCGCACCGGTGGTTGTCAGCTCGGTGTTGCCGATGTGACTGTGGCGCAAGCCATAGCCTTGTCCGAGAAGCTGCACCGGTCGTTTCTTCAAGTCGCGCGCGCGTTCCGCAGTGGTCACGATTGCCGCGGCTGCGCCATCCGAGACGATTGCGCAATCAAGGATGTGCAACGGCGATGTGATCATCTTCGATTTGAGCACGTCGTCGATGCTGATCGGATCGCGTTTGTGCGCATTTGGATTGAGGCTTGCGTGGTGCCGCATCGTTACCGCCACCTGCGCCATCTGCTCTGCCGTGGTGCCGTATTCATGCATATGGCGTTGCGCAACCAGCGCATACAGCGACGGCACCAGCGGCCCGTACGGGACTTCAAACTGCGGATGCGCGCTGCCGCCTTCCGCCATGCTTTTCACCGCCTTCGCGCGGGTGCCGTGCGAGAGCAGGTTTTGGCCGGCGACGCACAGCACAGTCGTGCATTGCCCCGCGGCAATTGCGAGTGCTGCGTTGTGGATCATCGCCGCGCCCGACGCACCCGCGAGATCGAGTGTTGCCAGAAAAGAAGGTGCGATACCAAGATGGTGCGCAACAACGCCGCATGGCATGTTCCAGTGCTCGACGCGAACCGGCGTCGTCAGCAGGCCGTCGATGTCGGACATGCGCAGGCCCGCGTCGGTGAGCGCCGCCTGCGCCGCATCGGTCTGGAGTTGCAGCGCTGACCGGTCCGGTACTTTACCGACGCGGCTCTCGCCGATGCCGACAATTGCAGCTTGTGCAGTCATTACTGTCCTCAGTCCGAAATCTTGATGCCGCGAAAGAGGTCGCGCGCGATGACGATGCGTTGAATTTCCGAGGCGCCTTCACCGACGCGATAATGCCGCACGTCGCGATAAAACCGCTCGACCGGAAACCCGCGTATGACGCCTGTGCCGCCATGGATTTGTACGGCGCGATCCGCGACCCGCCCCACCATCTCCGAGCAGAAGAGCTTGCACATGCTGCCGGCTGACGCGACTTTGTCGCCGCGCTCGAGGCGCCGCAGCACGTCATAGCAAAGCGCGCGCGCAGCGGCGATTTCCATCGCAGAGTCCGCGAGCATCCACTGTATCGCCTGGCGTTCAGCGAGGAGCTTGCCGAAGGTCTTGCGCACTTTCGCCTGCTCAATCGAGCGCTCCACTAGTGATTCCGCTGCGCCGACGCATGAGCAGGATACGGACATGCGGCCATCGTTGAGCGAGCCCATCGCAACTTTGAAACCATTGCCGACATCGCCGAGCACCGCATCCGCCGGCAGCTTGCAGTCTTCGAATGTAAGCTCTGCAAGCTTGATCGCATCGGTCGCAATCGTCGTGTCGACCCGCGTAACTTCAAAACCCGGCGTGCCGCGTTCCAGCAGGAACGAAGTGATCCCGCCGCGCGCGCGCTTTTCGGGATCCGTCACTGCCATCACCATAATCACGTCAGCGACATGTCCGCCGCTGATGTAATGCTTGCGCCCGTTCAGTATCCAGTGATCGCCGCGCTTTTCGGCACGTGTTTTCATGCTCGCCGCATCCGAGCCGGCTTCCGGTTCAGTCAGCGCGAATGCCGACTTCAACTTGCCGGCTGCGAAGCCGCGCAGGAACTTTTCTTTTTGCGCCGGCGTGCCGTGGCGGGTGATCGCCATCGGCGTCATGCCGCTCGAGTAATTCGCTGCAATCGTGAACGCGCGATGAAGGCGGCTGAATTCTTCGAGCGCAATGCAATATTGAAAGAGACTCAGCCCGCCGCCGCCGTACTCGGCCGGCAGGCGCATGCCGCAGTATCCGTTTTTCTGCATCAGCTCGATGAGGCCGGCCGGAATTTCTCCCGTCCGATCGATTTCCTCGGACCAGGGCGGAAGCTCGCGCTCCGTGAAGCGCCGCACCGCATCGCGCATCACACGCAGTTCGTCGCTCAGTTCCACGTCGAGTGCAGTCGTTTCCATTTCGTTTCCCCGGTTTTAATGCGGATGACGCGCCTTGTCGGCGGCTAGTTCCGCCTGCGCCGCTTTGGAGTGCGCATTGGCGGCATCGAATTCCGCACGCAGATCGCGCGCGAGCCAACGCTTGTTGAGCGCAAAAGTGGCGCGCGGCTTCGCTGCCAGCATTTTCGCGGCATCCTGTGCCGATCGTTCGAGCTCTTCGTGTGCGACGACAGAGCCGACCAGATGGTGCTGCCTCGCATCGGCGGCGCTGATTTGCCGGCCGGTCAACACAAGCTCACGTGCGAGTGCCATTCCCACCGCACGACTGACGATGGATGCGCCGAGAAAGGTCGGAATTCCAATGTCGATCTCCGGTAACGCAAATACCGCTCGATCGCTCGCGATCGCCTGGTCCGCCAGCAGCGCGATCATGCAACTCAAGCCGATTGCAGGGCCGTTGATCGCCGCAACGAGCGGTTTCTCGAAGCTAAGAATGGCGTCGAGGCAATGTGCGACGGTGTCACGCCTCCGGGTCGCAAGCGCCTCGTGGTCGAGCGCATCGGGATTCTTGATATCGATGCCCGCGGAGAACACCTTGCCGCCAGCACCTGTAATGACAGCGCCGATGATGGCCGGATCGTTCCCCGCGCTGGTCAGCGCCGCCGCAAACGCTTGCGCTAGCGCCGCATCGACTGCGTTCGACGCGCGCGGACGATCGAACACCAGCCAGACCACGCCTTCGCGCAATTCTCGCTTCAAACCGTTCGCGCTGCCTCCTGCCATCAAGCTCTCTTTCAATGGTGTGTACCACGCTTGACGATCAGTGCATCGATGACACGTGCGCCGGCGCCCTGCTCATACAGCGCGAGTGGATTGATGTCCAGCTCCGCAATATCGTCTCGCAAGTCGTGACCGAGCCATGAAAGGCGCACGATAAGATCGCATAACGCCTCGATGTCTCGCGGCGCCTGTCCCCGCACGCCTTCCAGCAACTTGTATCCACGCAATTCACGCAGCATCGCGTGCGCTTCGCTGTGAGCAATCGGCGCGACCCGATAGGTGAGATCGCGCAGCACTTCGACGTGTATGCCGCCGAGCCCCGCGACCACGACAGGACCGAAGACCGGATCCGCCACAAGTCCAAGCATTATTTCAACTCCCGCAGGCGCCATTTGCTGAACGAGAACACCGTCGAGCTTTGCATCCGGCTTGTAGGTTTTGGCAGCAGTCATCACTTCAGCGAAAGCTTTGCGCACAGCCTTATCGCCATTGACATGCAATCGTATCGCGCCGGCTTCCGTCTTATGGGCGATGTCGGCGGACTCGATCTTGAGTGCTACTTCGCCGCCGATCTCGCGGGCGAGCCGCACTGCGTCGACAACCTTGCGCGCGAGCGCTTCACGTGTGACCGGAAAACCATACGCCGCAAGCACGCCCTTGCTCGCGCGCTCCGTTAACGTTCCCTGGCTCGCTTGTATCTGCTCACGCGCCGATGAGACATCGATGTTCTCCGGGCGCTCTGACAACCGCGCCTGCTGTGATCGATCGCGCAGGAATTGTCCATAGCCCATCGCCGCACGCACGGCTTTCAGACAGCTCAGCGTATTGCGGTAAACCGGCACGCCCTCGGCTGCCACTGAGCGTGCCGTTACTGCGGGATCGTCATTGCACGCGCCCGTCCACAGGATTGCAACCGGTTTGCTCGCGGCTTTCGCTGCTTCAGCGGCCTGGCGTATATCGCTCGCCACGGACAGCGTGAAAATTGGAATCAGCACATCGACGTTCTCATCCGCCGTAATCGCGTCGAATAAGCGGCGGAAAATCTCAGGCTTGCCGATTGCCGCATTGGTAACATCCGTCGGATTCGATGTCGTGCCATGCTTGGGCAGCACTTCGGCGAGTCGGGATTGTGTGTTCGGCGCGTAATCCGGGAAGCTGATGCCGACGCTTGCGCCGAGATCGACGAGCAGCACGCCGTTGCCCCCGGAGATAGTTGTCGCCGCCGCACGTGTGCCGCGCGGCCAGCGTCGGGTCCGCAACAGCGTCGCCGTTTCATACAGCTCATTACAATCATCAACGCGAATGATGCCGCATTGGCGGAGCGCGGCATCGCACACCTCATCGGAGCCGGCCATTGCACCGGTGTGCGAAGCAGCGGCATGGCTGCCCGCGTCTGTGCGGCCGAGCTTTACGATGACGATCGGCTTCTCACGCGCCGCGGCGCGTCGGGCGACTTCGAAAAGCCGCGGACCGTCGGGAATATTTTCCGCAAGGACCATGATGACGTCAGTCGCCGGATCGTCAATCATGAATTGCACGAAGTCGAGGATATTGAGATCGGCGGAGTTGCCGCAGCTCACCTCATAACTGATGCCGACGCCCGCTTCCTGCGCCCGCCACATCACGTTAACCTGGCCGGCGCCGCCGCTTTGCGCAACTACACCCACATTCCCTGCCGGCTGGCGCGTGGCGACGGTCGCCGACGTCGTCATCGCAAAGCCGTCGATGAAGTTAACCGTACCGTTGCAATTCGGCCCCATGATGCGCATGCCGGTGCGCTGCGCTAATGCGCTTATGGCCGCCTGCATGGCGCGTCCTTCCTCCGTTCCCGTTTCGGCGAAGCCTCCGGTGTATACCGTCGCAAAGCGCGCACCGCGCGCCGCGCAGTCCTCGAGGATCGGCATCACACGGTCAGCGGGAACGACGATGCCAACGTGATCGGGCGCCTCAGGCACGTCACGCACGCTCGCGTAACATTTCAGACCGCGCACTTCGGAGAACCTTGGGTTGATGGGATAGATCTGTCCCTGATAACCGAAATTGACCATGCGCATCAGTACGCGGCCCGCAAAACGCGATAGATCGTCGGTCGCGCCGACCAGCCCGACGCTCGAAGGAGCGAAGAAAGGTTTCAAATCCGGTACTGCTGCCACTTCCGTCATTGTGTTGCTGTCTTGGTGTGTTTTGGTTTGATCGGGAACACGCTCGAAACGACGGTGTTACACAGGATAATCAGGTTTGCGCCGACAGCCTCGCAAGCGCCGGCTATCTAATATCGCAACCAGTGCTCGGTCTGGGGCGCGTGCACGATACATCAACATAAAACTGTTGTGCCATTACTTGCGAGGCGTTTATGCGAAAACTTATTTTTATGACGATAGTTGGTTATCTGTGGAAAAAAATGCGGGCGCGCGGTGTTGCGCGAGGCACGACATCGGTAATGCGCTAAACAAATATCCTCACTCGCGGACCCGGGCGATTTTAGCTCAAGCCGGGTAGCAACGAAGACTGCCGTCGTTGCAGCTTCGTTTGTAAAACGCGCACGTCAACGCGCGGTGCGCGTTGCCTGACGCTCATCGCGCCAGTCCCACTTCCGTTAGCACGCTCTTATATTCGTCGTACTGCGCCTTCAAGAACTTGCGGCTGTCAGCGCTCGCCATGAAGTTGCTCTCCCAGAAGTTGGCGCTCATGTCTTTTCTCCAGTCGTCCGAGCGCACGACCTGATCCATCACGTTCTCCCAATACCAAATCTGAGCAGCGCTCATGTTTTTCGGGCCGATAACGCCACGCCAGCTCGAAAATACGGCATTGACCCCTTGCTCCGTCCATGTTGGCACGCCGGCGAGCGCTCCTCCCTGGCGCTTTGATGACGACACTGCCAAGACTCGCAGGCGGCCCGCCTCGAGTTGCGCTACGACTCCCGACAGAGGCACCGCAGCGATATCGACATGGCCGCCCATGACGGCGGTTTGCGACTGCACGCCTGAGTTGAACACCACGAATTTGAGTTTCTTCACATCGATGCCGGCAGCCTTCATGGCAAGCACTGTGGCGATGTGATTGGCACCGCCGAGACTCGCTGCAACCGCGAAGCTGAGCGCGCCGGGATCGGCGCGCAGTCGTGTGATGATATCGGCGCTGGTTTTGAGAGGACTGTCGCTGCGCACAGCGAACGCAACATATTCGTTGAATAGCTGTGCGATCGGCGTGACATCCGTGTAAGTAATTGGGCTCGTGCCCAGTATGTGCTCGATGAGCAGGTTGATGGGACTGATCGAGATGTAGCTGCCGTCGCCGGCGTGCTGATTGAGATAGCTCCAGCCGAGTACGCCTCCGGCGCCGACCTTGCTGACTACCGCAACCGGCGCATCAACCAGCTTTTTTTGCTGGATCACGCGCTGGACCGTACGCGCGATGATGTCATTCGCACCGCCAGGTCCCGACATCGTGACGATCTCCACCGCGCGCTCGGGCTTCCAGTCCGCTGCCGGCAAGACACCGGTGCCGACCACGAACAGAACAAATGTTGACCCGATCGAAACCAGTTGGCGGCACGCGTCACGCATTAGACTTCCTTTGATTAGGATCATCGAGATTAGCAGCAGCGGATCGTGTCGTCACGCGTGCGTCAACTACGCAACCTCGTCGAGTACAATAACGCGCTCAACAAGATCAACGAGGACTCCGTTATGCAGCCACCTGTCGAGATACGCGACCGCAGCGACTATAAACGCAAGATGAATGAGCTCGCGCGCATTGATCCGGCGCGCACCGTCATGCTGACCGTCGACATGCAAAACGATTACCTCGACATGGAAGTCGGCACCGGGCCTGTCGCGCCAGAGGAAGCCAAACGCGTCATCGGACACACGAAGAAACTGCTGCAATTTGCGCGTGCGGAAGGGCTGCCGGTGGTGCATGTCTATGTAAAGCGTCATGCCATCGAAGCTGTGCGCGGTTTTCCGATCCATGCGATGGGTGCCGTCAGTCAGCAGGCTCGTCTTTCTCAGAACGCGCAAGCCGGTGCGCGCAAAGCGCCCGATCGCATCGAGGGCACGCCGCAGGCGGAATTGCCGGAGGGGATCGCGGCGCCCGGAGATATCCACGTCACCACGAAACGCACGATGGACTCGTTTCACGGCACCGAGCTTGATGCGATGCTCGGCAGAGTGTTCAAAGCAGAAACGCTTCTGATCGCAGGCATCAACACGGACACGTGCGTCTACGCAACAACGTTCGCAGCGGGCTCGCGCGGTTACCAGCCGATCGTGATATCCGATTGCGTGGCAAGCATGCGGGGGCTCGATCACCACTGGATGGCGCTCGAGCTGATGTCGCGCTCGATCGCGTGGGTAATGACGGTGGACGAAGTGAAAGCGAAGCTTCAAGCGGCGAAAGTCCTGGCGCCAGCCGCTGCGCATTGAACAGCAATGACGCCCTTCACTACTCCGCTTACTCGGGCTGCATCCCCGAATCCTTGATGATAGGGCCGTACTTCTGTAGTTCTGACTTAACAAACGCCGCGAACTGTTCAGGCGAATTGCCCACCGGCTCAGCGCCCTGATCGACCAGCCATTTGTGGAATTCCGCCGCATGCAATTGTTTTACGGCTTCGCTGTTTAATCGTGTGACCACAGCCTGCGGCGTACCCGCCGGTACGAACAACCCATACCACGTGATTGCTTCGAATCGGGGATAACCGGATTCGGCGATCGTCGGAAGTTCCGGCGCCGCCTGCGAGCGTTTTGCGCCCGTCACTGCCAGCGCCCGCAGTCGGCCGCCTTTTACAAACGGCAGACTGGACGTGATAGTACCCGAACATGAGCTGTGTTTCGCCGCTGAGCAGCGCGGTCAAGGCCGGACCGCTGCCGCGATAGGGAATGTGCACCATCGTTATGCCGGCGGCTTTGCTGAACATAACGCCCGCGAGCTGTGCCGGCGTGCCATTGCCGGACGACCCGTAATTCAGCTGGGCGGGCCGCGATTTGCCGAGTGCTGCGAGCTCTTTCACGCTGCGTATCGGCAATGCGGGGTGTACAACCAGAAGATTCGGCAGCGACGCGACCTGCGTTATCGCAATGAAATCCTTGATCGGATCATAGGCGAGCTTCGCATAAAGATGCGGGTTGATGGCGTGCGACGTGTTCGATCCCATCAGTATCGTGTAGCCATCCGGCAGCGATCTCGCGGCGATCTCGGTGCCAAGCGCGGTCCCGGCGCCCGGCCGGTTATCGACGAGCACCGGCTGTCCCATTGCTTCGGTCAACCTGGGCGCGAGCGCGCGTGCTACGAGATCCTGCCCACCGCCGGGTGGAAATGGAACGATGTAGCGGATAGGTCTCGTTGGATATGCCTGGCCGAATGCGTGTAACGCAAGCAGGAGCAGCGCACACAAAGCGCCGCGCGCCAACATCTTCATTCGCCATCCTTCCGTCTGATTACCGGCTCGCCGCTCAAGCGCAGAATGCGCTCGTGATTTTCAGCGCTCGGGCTGCGAGATTATAGGGACGGCCTATGCACGCTTCAACTGATTACACGCGCCCGGCGAATTGACACTCAACGTGCGCACTTGTAGATTGCTCGCAGCATGCCGAATGCGCATGCCTGCACTCACTATTAGAACAAAGGGTCGTGCGATGAAGAGCGGAGCGATTGCATGGCCGAACGGCAGCAAGATTGCAGTCGCGGTCACTGTCATGTTCGAATCATGGCCCGAAGGCAAATGGCCGCCCTACGCGGCACAGCGCTGGCAACCGAAACCCGGAAGCTACGATCATCAGTCAATCACATTCGGTCAGTACGGCGGCAAGACCGGCATCTGGCGCATTCTTCGCATCCTCGACGAGTGCGGAGCGCCTGCGACCTTCTGTGCCAACGCGCACAGCACCGAGCTGTACCCGCAGGCCACGGCACAAACGGTACGATCGGGGCATGACTTTGCCGCACATGGCTACACTCAGGACCAGCATCTCGCGGACATGACGCCCGAGCAGGAGCAGGCAACGATCCGGCGCTGCATTGAAGTTTTAGAAAAGAATACGGGACAGCGTCCGGCCGGGTGGCTCTCGCCGATTCTGGCGTGGACACAGCACACGGACGATTTTCTTGCGCAGGAAAAAATGCTCTGGCATGGCGATGCGAATTATCTAGATCTTCCGCGGCGCATACACACGAATCACGGTCCGCTTGCCCATATTCCGCACAGCGACTACACGGACAACCGTGTGCTGTGGCTAAGTCCGCAGGATTACTTCAACGTCTACCGGGACACCTTCGACTATCTTTATGCACGAGAGCCGCTTTCGCTGCTGGTGATGACTGTTCATTGTCATTTCGGCGGGCGACCGCTGATGTCCGCAATGCTCGATAAGCTGCTGCGTTACTTCTCGGGCCATTCGGGTGTTTGGTTCGCGCGCCACCGCGAGCTTGCGCAATGGGCGCTCGAGGGCGATGCAGACGAGATTTCAAACGCGCAGCGATTCTTTCCAGCGGCGCGTGCCTAGCAACCGATTTGCTCTGTTGCTTGCATTGCTGACGGCAGCCGGCTATTCAGCTGCGCAAAGCTTTCCCAATCGCGCCATTCGCATGGTCGTCCCGTCATCGCCCGGCGGCACGACGGATATTGTCGCGCGCATGCTCGCGCCGCGCTTGAGCGACGCGCTCGGCCAGCAAGTCGTCGTCGACAACCGCGCGGGCGCCGGCACGATCATCGGCACCGATATCATCGCGAAGAGTGCGCCCGATGGCTACAGCCTCTTGATGGGACTGTCTACGCTTGCCATCGATCCGCACCTGCAGACGAAGTTGCCATACGACGCGGTGCGCGACCTAACGCCGGTATCGCTTGCCGTTGCGGTTCCGAACGTTTTGGCGCTGCATCCGTCGGTTCCCGCAAAGTCGATCAGAGAGCTGATAGGCCTTGCGAAAGCGCAGCCGCGCAGTCTCATATGCGGATCGGCAGGGCTGGGCACGAGCCCTCATCTCTCCGCTGAGCTGTTCAAGACCATGGCGCACATTGACTTTGTTCATGTACCCTTCAAAGGCTCCGGCCAGGGCATCATCAGTTTGCTCGGCGGCGAGATCGCGATGATGTTTCCTGCCTTGCCGACGGCTATTCAGTACCTCAAATCAGGACGGCTGCGCGGGCTGGGAGTGACGACCGCGACACGCTCTCCGGCGATGCCAGCCATACGTGCGATCAATGAAACGCTGCCCGGCTACGACGCGACGCAATGGTTCGGCGTACTCGGCCCTGCCGCGCTGCCGCGTCCAATCGTCGATCGCCTGCAACAGGAAATTGTGAAGGCACTGCGCAATCCCGAGATGAAGACTCGGCTGACGAACGAAGGCGCGGACGTCATCGCCAGTACGCCCGAAGAATTTTCCGCTTATATAAAAGCCGAGACGGATAAATGGGGCAAGGTCATCAGGGATGCAGCGCTGAAGCCGCAGTGATATGGCGCGTGAAGCCTGCGCTAATGACGTCGTCAGCGTCGATCGGCCTGCACACGAAGTTGTTGCAAGTGTATGCGGAACGGGTGATCTAATCGAACTGCAACAAACGAACTCGCAAGCGACGGCAGACTTCGATAAGTTCCGAGTTACAAGTCCGCGCCCTCAACTGCACAGCCTTCCGCACGCCAGCGCAGCATGCCGCCGCTCAGATTGGCGACGTCTTGAAACCCCGCCTTCTGCAGCATCACGACGGCTTGTGCCGAGCGTGCGCCTGAACGGCACACCGCGACTACAGGCTGTTCACGGCTCAACTCCTGCGCCGCGCGGCTGTTTAATTCGCCGAGCGGAATAAGTTTCGAGCCGTGGATGTGGCCAAGCACGCCGCAATACTCGCCGACTTCACGCACGTCCACGATTTGCACCGGCTGCTCGATTTCAGATAAGGATTGCGGTTGTATCTCCCAGATACCGCCGAACGTAAATGTCAGAGGCGCCCACTGCGGATCGTCGACTTTCGTCTGCGCGGCCGCCTGACCGCATTTGAGATTCGCCGGCACCGCAACGTCTATCTGCTTGGGATGCGGCAAATTGAGGTTTTTCATGTAGCCGGCGAAATCGTCAACGGCGATATCCCCGCCGAGGCGCGGGTTGTATCGTCTCTCCTCCTCGACACTCGTTGCCGTTATCCCGCGATAGTCATGCGCCGGATAGAGCAGACAGGTCGCCGGCAGCGAAAAGATATGCTCGCGTACCGATGCAAACATGGCATGCGGATCGCCTTGCTGGAAGTCCGTTCGGCCGCTGCCGCGAACGAGCAGACAGTCGCCGGTGAACGCCATGCTCTGATCATCGAGCACGTACGTTACGCAACCGTTCGTATGGCCGGGGGTGAATCGCACTTCGACGTACCGCTTCCCGAAGGTAATACGGTCGCGATTATTCAGGAGGCGGTCAGCGCCCGCCGCACCGCTCGTTGCCGAGAGTGCGATACGGCTTCCGGCGCGCTGCTTCATGAGCCAGGCGCCGGTTACATGATCGGCGTGCACGTGCGTATCGAGCGTCCATGTCAGGTGCAGCCCGAGTTCATGCGCAAGAGCCGCGTCACGTCGCACTTGCTCGAACACCGGATCGATGAGCAGCGCCTCCCCGCTTGCGCTATCGCCGAGCAGATACGTGTACGTCGACGACTGGTTGTCAAAAAGCTGACGGAATATGAGCATGGCGTCTCCTGGTTCTCATTGCGACTTAGTCGACCTTCGCACCTGAATCTCTAACCGCCTTGCCCCACTTGATGATTTCTGCGTGTACGAAGCGGGCAAGCTCATCGGGCGTGGAAGGAGCGATCTCCGCGCCTTCGTCGGCGAGCCGTAGGCGCATCTCCGCCGTGTTAAGTGCCTTCACGATCTCGGCGTTCAGTTTGTCGATGATCGGCTTGGGCGTGCCTGCCGGCGCAACGACGCAATACCATGAGGTCGCATCAAAGCCCGGAAGCCCCGACTCGATCATCGTTGGCACATCGGGCATCGCCGGCGAGCGCTTCGCGCCCGAAATTGCCAGTGCGCGCACTTTTCCGCCGGTATGCAGTTGCTTACTGCTTGGAATCTGCGCCACCATCATATCGACTTCATTGCTGAGCAACGCGACCATCCCCGGCGCTCCGCCTTTATACGGCACGTGCACCATATTGAGCTGTGCCGCGCTCATGAGCATCGCGCCGGTGAGATGATTCGAGCTGCCGCTGCCCGATGAGCCGTAAGTCATTTTGCCGGGACGCGATTTAACGAGTGCGATGAACTCCTGCAGAGTCTTAGCAGGCGAACTTACGTTGACGACAATGACCAGCGGCACCTTCGCTACCAGGGTGATCGGCGCAAAGTCCTTCTCGGGGTTGAACGGCAGCTTTTTCCCGTACAGCGTCACGTTGATTGCCATTGGACTCACCGGCGCGAGCAGAATCGTGTAGCCGTCGGGTGATGACTTCGCAACGATGTCAGCGCCGATGTTGCCGCCGGCACCGGGACGATTATCGGCGACGACCGGCTGGCCCAGCGAGTCGGTTAGCTTCTGCGCCAGCGTGCGCGCGAGCAGATCGGTGCTGCCGCCGGGCGCGTAAGGCGCGATGAAGCGTATGGACTTCTCGGGATACCGTTGCGCGCAGACTGATACCGGGATCAGTGCGATCAACGCTGCTGAGACTAGTGACGACAATAACCGCATCTATGCTCCGGCTCATTAATTCTGGCAAGACGCCATTCTAATCATTCGGTCGACGCAGTCATCCTTTGCCGTGCATCAGCCGCGACAGCAAAGGCGTGATCGCCAGAAGCAAGAGTCCGGCGCCCATCGAGCTGCCTACGAGGAACCAGTACAACGGGATTTGCGAGCCAGTCAGCAGGCTCTCGAGCGTCCCGGCGAGGTAATTCGCGACTGCGGTCGCGCCGAACCAGATACCCATCATGATCGCACCGAGACGTGCCGGCGCGAGTTTGGTAACCATGGAAAGTCCAATTGGCGACAGGCATAGCTCGCCGACGGTATGCAAAAAGTAAGCGCAGATGAGCCACTGCGCACCGACTTTGCCGAGCACGTCGGCCCGAGTCTGCGCGATCGCGAGGACGATAAATCCTGCACCGAGCATGATCATGCCGAGTCCCATTTTCGCCGGCGCGGAAAGCGCATAACGCGAGCGGTCCCAACGCGTCCACATTTCGGAAAACAGCGGGCCAAGCAGCACGATGAGGAGCGGATTGATGCCCTGAAAATAAGACGCAGGGATCTCCCAGCCGAAAAGCGAGCGCTCGGTAAGCTTGTCAGCGAACAGATTCATGGTCCCGCCCGCTTGCTCGAAGCCCATCCAGAAAAAAATTACGAATACGCCCATGATCACGATCGCCATGAGGCGACGCCATTCTTCGCGCGAACACGAGCCGCGCTGCCACGCAAAGAAACCGGCGAATGCCATTGCGGGAATGGCGATCTTCACTTCTGCGGGCATGATCTTCCACACCTCCGATACATTCGCCCATGCACCCAGCACTAAATAAACGAGCGGCACCATCAGGACGCCGATCGCCGCGACCTGTAACCAGTCACGCGCATCGAGCTCACGTTTACCGGCAGGAAGACCCGCAGCACCAAGCGTGTGCTGGCCAAGCGCAAACTGGCTCACCGCGAACAACATGCCGACGCCGGCGGATGCAAATCCCCAGTGCCAGCCGATTTTCTCGCCGAGGGTGCCCGCGATCAGCGGCGAGGCGAGCGCGCCCAGGTTAATTCCCATGTAGAAGATGGTGAACCCGCCATCGCGGCGCGCGTCATGCTCGCGATAAAGCGTTCCGAGCAATGTCGAAATGTTCGGTTTGAAGAATCCATTGCCGATGATGAGAAGGCCAAGCGCGAGATGCAACAGCGCCGGAAACGCCATTGCGAAGTGGCCCATCGCCATGACGATGCCGCCGATCATAATCGCCTTGCGATAACCGAGAAAGCGATCGGCCAGGTAACCGCCGATGATGGGCGTCAGGTAGACAAGACCCGTGTAGATGCCATAGAGTGCTAGTGCATCGGCGCGCGTATAGTCGAGCGCATTGACGAGATACAGCACGAGCAGCGCGCGCATGCCGTAATAGCTGAAGCGCTCCCACATCTCCGTAAAGAAGAGGATCGGCAACGCCGGCGGGTGCTTTTCAACTGCGCGCCCTGCGCCGGGCAGAACGGTCGCGTTCATGCGCGCATTGTATCGGGCTTCACAGCGCTGCTTCTCAGCGATTCACTCGTCACGCGCAAGCTCTACCGCGCGTCTAAGTCACGCTTCGTGACACGCGAGTCCATCGTGCTGCGCGGCGAAGTGCAGCATATGCCGGGCGCAAGTCGCGGCATGCAGCATCGCGATCGAGTGATTGCTCGTGGGCAGATGCACAAGATTCAGATTCCGGATACCGGCCTTCAACAGCACTTCCTGGTCGCTGCTCGTAACAGCGCCTGACGTCGGATAGAGGCCAAGCACCGGCGCCTCGATACGCGGCAACAGATCCCTCGCGCTGGCTTTGCTCTGCAACAGGTACTGCTCGACGAGTATCTCGACATGGGTCTTGCCCATCTCGCTCGCGTACCACTCCAGCAAGCCGGCATCCGTGCCGGCGGGGAAGCGGTTGAGCGCATTGACATCCACCGCCCACTGCTTAGAACCCTTGGCACGCAGATATTCGACGCGCGATGGATAACCGAAGGCGGTATTCGAAAGATGCTTCTCGGTGAGGTGCACGGGAGACGAGACGAGCGTGAGCGTGCGAATCCGTTTTGGTTGTGTCGCGGTGAGCACCATACCGAGGATACCGCCGAACGATTCGCCGGCGTAGTGCACTGAGTCGAGCTCGAGGTGATCAAGCAGCGCTGTGATATCTTCGATATGCGCATCAAGGGTAAGGTCGGTGTGCGGATCGAAGTCGACCGGCGATTCTCCGAAACCCCGCAGGTCCAGGCGAACGATCCTGTAGTAGCGGCTGAGATACGGTATCCAGCGATACCAGAATTTCGACGAACGCCCATAGCCGTGCTGCAGCAGGATAGTGCCGGCGTTTTTCCAGGAGTCGGTGTAGTCATCCTGCACATAATTCAATGCGGGCTTACCTGCACGCTTCAGTAACGGCATGGAGAATTCCCTTATTCGATCTTGATGTTCGCATCATGCGCGACCTTGCGCCACTTTACGAATTCACCGGCGAGATCGCTCGCAAACTTCTCGCTGCTGCCGCCGCCGGGTTCGATGCCTGCGTTGTCGAAGCGCTCGCGCAGCGACGTATCGCTGAGCGCCCGGTTGAATTCATCATTGATCTTCATTACTACGGTCTGCGCTGTTTTTGCGGGCACCCATAATCCGTACCAACCACCGTATTCATAACCGGGAAGACCGGATTCGGCAACGGTCGGAAGCTCCGGCATGATCCTCGAGCGCGCGCTACTGGTCACGGCAAGCGCGCGCAACTTTTCCCGATTTGGTATGCGGCAGCATCGCTGCGATATTCGAGATGAGCATATGAATTTCGCCCGCCATCAACGCGGTGATTCCCGGCGCGGTTCCCTTGTAGGCAACTTGCAGCAGCGTTACGTGCGCGAGCGAGCTGAAGAGTGCCGTAGAAAGATGACCCACAGACCCGTTGCCGCCGGTGCCATAACGGATTTGACCCGGCTGTTTCTTCGCTAGCGCAATTAATTGCGCCACCGACTCGGCCGGCACGCCGGGATGAACTGTGAGCATGCTCGACTGTGCGGCGACCATAATCACCGGTACGAAATCGTTCACCGGATCGTATGGCAGCTTCGGATAAATTGCCGGAATGAACGCGAAGTTAACAGTAGTGAGCAACATTGTGTGGCCGTCCGGCGTGGAACGCGCAACAGCCTGCGTGCCGATCGTGGTGGCGCCGCCGCTCATAGTTTTCGACGACGACCTGCTGCCCCCAGGCTTCGCTCACTTTCTGCGCGATCAAGCGTCCAATGAGATCGGTGCCGCCCGATGGCGCGCTGGGCACGATGAGGCGGATCGAGCGGCTCGGATAATCGTCGCTGCGCGGCGGTTGCGCAGAAAAAGCAAGGCCGGCGGCGAGCCAGCCGCACAGAATGCCGAAAAGAAGCACCAAGCGATTCACGAGACCTCGAGCGCAGTTGTGCTCGCGTCTTGAGCAAATCATAAGTTTCAGTGATATGCCCCGACGCCTCGCGATCATACGCGGTCCGACGATACGGGACGACCGCTTCGTGCAGCAACGCCGCGGTGGCGATCAGGTGCGCAGCGTCAAGCGGTCAGGGGCACGCTCTTCACAACGACGTGGCTCGAGAGGCGGCGCGTAATGTCGCGCCGCACCTGATTGAAGTCGATGGCGGACACTTCGCGCGGACGTGCGAGCTTGATGCGCGCATCGTGCTCGATGCGCCCCGGTCCCGCCGTCATCACCACGACGCGGTCCGAGAGCACGACGGCTTCTTCGACGGAGTGCGTGACAAAAATGACCGTGACCTTGGTGCGCTCCCAGATCTCGAGCAATTCCTGCTGCAGCTTTTCGCGCGTCAGCGCGTCGAGCGCGCCGAACGGCTCGTCCATCAGCAATACTTCGCAGTCGTTCGCCAGCACCCGCGCGATGGCAACGCGCTGCTTCATGCCGCCCGACAACTGACTGGGGTAATAGTCGGCAAACTTCGTGAGTCCCACCATCTCGGTGTAGCGGGTAGCGATTTCGTCGAGCTTGTCTTTCGGCAGACCGCGCTGCCTGGGACCGAAACCGATGTTCTCTTTAACGGTAAGCCAGGGAAAAAGTGCGAAGTCCTGAAACACCATGCCCCGCTCCGGGCCCGGCGCGGTGATCGGCGCGCCATACATTTCCACTGTGCCCGCCGACGCCGTCTCGAAGCCTGCAATGATTCTAAGCAAGGTCGATTTGCCGCACCCTGACGCGCCGATCAGACACACGAACTCACCCTTGCTGATCGTAAGATTGACGTCGCGCAGCGCCTCTACCGTTTGCTCGCCGATAACGAAACGCTTGCTCAGACCTTTGACGGCGAGCGTCGGGCGCGCGCTGCGATGCATTCCCGCGTCAGGCATGATGCTGCGGGCTCCATGCAAGCAACCGGTTATTGATCGCAACGATGATGCGATCCGAAAAGAAGCCGGCGAGTCCAATGACGATCATGCCGGAAATCACCAGGTCGGTGCGCGACAAGGTGCGGCCATCCATGATCACCGCGCCGAGACCTTGCGGAACGCCGGTCATTTCGCCGACAACAATCAGTATCCATGCGAAACCGTGACCGAGACGCAATCCATTGAAAATCGACGGCGTAGCGGCCGGCAATACGACCTGGCGGAACAACGAAGAGCCGTTGCAACCGAGCATTGATGCTGCTTCAAAGAGCTTGTGATCAACCGACCGGACACCGAAAGTCGTATTGAGGACGATAGGGAAAAAGGCGCCGAGAAAGACCAGGAATATCGCTGCGTTCGGTCCCAGGCCGAAAAATATCATCGACAACGGCAGCCACGCGGTAACCGGCACCGGGCGCAGCATCTGCAGTGTCGGATCGATCAGATCGCGGATGAAACGGATGCGGCCGATCAGCAGCCCGAGCGGAATGCCGACAAGCGCCGCGGCGAAAAAGCCGCCGTAAACGCGCTGCACCGATTTCCAGAAATGAATGTGGATCGTCTTGCTGAATGCGTCATCATAGATGCCGCCAAACGTGAAGTCGTACAACATGATGCCGACATCCCGAGGCAGCGGTATCAGCCGCGTGCCGGTTAAACGAACGCATATATCCCACGCCGCAACGAGTGCGATCGGCACGAGGACCGGCGTTAGCCATCGTTTGATTGTCGACCAGCGCGCGGAAGGCGCCCGTTTCGCTGGCGCTTCGCTAACGGCTTCCATGATGGCTTTAGGCGGGCCGGCTTACTTAGTCTTTGCGAGGTCGTTTACGAAGCTTGTATTAATGAACTTCGCATAGTCGGGCAACTGGCGTATCTGTTTCTTGTCGAGCATTTCCGAGCCGTAATACTTCGCGCGCTTCACCCAGTCTTCATCGGTATTCCATGTGAGCTCGACGTTCGGCGCGGCGATTTCAATGGTGGGTCGCGGCTGACCAAGCTTCTGCGTCGCCATGTCGACAAAGGCAGCGCGGTTACTCATCGCATACTCAGTGGCTTTACGATGAATAGTCAGGAAGACTTTAACGAGCTCCGCGTTTTCCTTGATCATCAGCTCATGCGTAGTCATGACCATGTTCACCGAACCGGTCGGTGTGCTGTAGGGAAATTCCACGATCCTGCCGACACCCTTCGCGACGCTGATCGATGGTCCGGGCTCGGCGCCCACATAGGCGTCGATGTCGCCCCGCTCAAGCGCGGCGGGCATATCGCTGAAAGAAACGCGTATCGGCTGCACGTCCTTGATCGACATCCCTTCCATCTTAAGACGGTCGAGGATCACCACTTCCTGCGTCGATCCGGGCAATATCGCAATCTTTTTGCCGGCAAGCTCCTTGATCGACTTGATATCCGATTTCGCGCCCGCTACCACCGCCATGCCGCGATTACACTGCGCGCCAATGATGACCACCGGCTCGCCCGCCGCACCGCCTAACGTAGCTGCCGCGAGCCCGTATGTTCCGAAATCCACCGACCGCGTAACCACGGCATTTTTTCCGTCCGTCGGTGTTTCATACGGGATGACCTCGATCTTGTATCCCGGCGGCGTGAACTTCTCGTAGAAGTACGGCGTGATAGCGTGAATCAGCTTCAGCGTGCCGACCTTGATCACGCGATCGGCGGAAAAAGCCGGCGTCGTCCATGCGATAGCTGCCGCCATCAGACCAACCAGCCACCAGCAACACTTTCCTGTCCGGTCGCTCATGCCTCGCTCCATCGTTTCGCGTCAACGCGACGCACGAGCAGTGGTATCAGCAAGGGCTATGCCATCGATTACACGGGGTCAGCAGGCCGTCTTTGGTTGGTGATGCGTCGATGGCGCACTTGATTGGTGCCCGACGCGATTCTTCGCACTGCGCCGGTGCGGCGCCGCAATCGCTGATTAAGTCTTGATGAGCTCGACTAATAGATGCGTGAGCTGGCCCGCAGGGCTCGCCAATTCCTCGAGTATGGTGAAGTGATTGTGCCCGGGCATCGATTCGAGCCGGCCGGGCATGCCCGCAGCGCTACGCGCGCTTGCATAGGTTGTCGATTGTCTTTGCAACTCAGGAAGTTCTGCTTCGCCATAAGTAATCAGCAGCGGCTTGGAGCTTTGCGTCGGCTGCAGCAATGGACTGAGGGATCGCACGTCGGCATCGCTGAGTTGAAGCTTGTCATTCACATAACAGCGCTGAATCGGCGTGAGATCGTAGATACCGCTGATAGCGAGACCGCCTTTCACGGCATGATGCGTCAATGACATGGCCGTCAGGTGGCCGCCCGCCGACCATCCGGACACGAACACGCGATCAGGATCACCGCCATATCCAGCCGCGTGCGATGTGACCCACGAAAGAGCCGCATTCACTTCATCGCAAATGCCGGCAAGACCGATCGCAGGTGCAAGCGTATAACCGACGAGCGCAACGTGGATGCCGTGCGCAAGCGGACCACGTGCGAGAAAGCTGAAGTTTTCTTTGGCGCGCATCTGCCAGTAGCCGCCGTGAATGAATACAAGAACGGGACCCGGGCAGGCCGCAGGAAAATAATCGATCCGATTGCGCTCCGCCGGTCCATAGCGCAAATCGAGATGGCGGTTGTGCTCAGCGCGCACGCCGTCGCTCCGCTTTTGGAAATCAGCGAGCAGCTCGCCGCTGTTCGTGACAGCGGCGCTGTTGTTGTACGCTGCGTCGAGTGCTACGCGGTCCATGCCGCGATACAAAGTCATTCCCGCCTCTGCGCAAGGCGACAGAACAACGCCCGGGTTTCGCTCATCTGCTTTGCTAAAAGTTGAATCAATCCCGCATGCATCCGCACATGGCACACGCATTGCATTATTGCACTCATTCGTGCGATAAGTGCGAGCCATGCCGATACCATACTCGTTGAATCTATCTGAGCTGCGGGAGGGTCTGCGCAGCGCTGCGCTTACACCGACGCAAATCGCGCGCGATGCACTTGACGCAGCAAGTGAAGGCGATCGCCACCATGCGTGGATACATCGAATTCGCGCCGGAAGTGGTGATGGCGCACGCGTCGGGTCTCGAGCACGACGCCAACGCGCTTACGTTGCCGTTGTACGGTGTGCCGTTCGCAATCAAAGACAACATCGATGTCGCGGCTCATCCCACTACCGCAGCGTGTCCCGCATTTAGCTACACGCCGGACCAGTCTGCGACCGTTGTGCAAAAGCTCGTCGCCGCCGGCGCCATGCTGATCGGCAAAACGAACCTCGATCAGTTCGCGACCGGGCTCGTCGGCACGCGTTCGCCTTATGGGCCGTGTTCGAACCCCTTTGATGACCGGTATATTGCGGGCGGATCGAGCTCAGGCTCGGCCCTCGCCGTCGCGCTCAATCTAGTGAGCTTTGCACTGGGTACCGGATACCGCCGGCTCCGGGCGCGTCCCTGCGGGGTTCAACAACATCGTTGGACTAAAGCCGACTCGCGGTGTAATGAGCACAGCCGGTGTCGTGCCGGCGTGCCGCACGCTCGACTGCGTATCGATTTTTGCGAATACCTGCAGCGACGCCTGGGACGTCTTCAATGTCGCTCGCGGCCATGATCGCTCGGATCCATATTCACGTCACTGGCATCCGTCGATTCATCTGCCGCCAACAGGATTGAGTTGCGGGGTGCCCCGTTCGTCGCAGCTTGATTTCTGCGGTGATGCAAATGCGGCAGCAATGTTTGAACGCGGCGTCAGGCTCCTGGAACACAGCGGCGCCAACATTGTCGAGATCGATTTCTCGGCGTTCAGTGACACGGCGGCACTGCTCTACCAGGGACCATGGGTCGCCGAGCGACTTGCGGCCATTGAGCCATTCTTCGGCACCCATCAGACGGATATGTTCCCAGTAACGCGGGAGATCACAGCGGGGGGCAGCCGTTATTCGGCAGTCGAGGCCTTCGAAGCCGCGTATCGGTCTACAGGGGCTCAAGCAACGGGCATTGGACGAATTTGCGAACATCGACCTGATGGCGGTCCCCACGGCGCCGACCATATACACGGTCGAGCAAATACAAGCCGACCCGATTACGCTCAATTCGAAGCTGGGTCTATATACGAACTTCGTGAACCTGCTCGATCTTGCGGCGATCGCGGTGCCGGTCGGCATGCGCAAGGATGGTTTGCCATCCGGGCTCACGCTCATAGGCCCAGCGTTCAGCGAACCGATGCTGTGTTCGCTTGGCGCCAAACTGCATCGCTCGAGCGGCGTCAAACTCGGCGCTACTGAGTTTGCGTTGCCGGCAGCGACCACGGAATTTCAGGACAGCAGCGGAAACGCGCATATCACAATCGCTGTCGTCGGCGCGCACCTCACGGGCATGCCGCTCAATCACCAACTGACATCACGCGGTGCACGCCTGATCGGACCTGCACGCACGGCGGCTCGATATCGCCTATATGTCCTGGAGAATACAACACCGGCGAAGCCCGGCCTCGTGCGCAGCAGTGAGCTGAGCGGTCACGCCATTGACGTTGAGTTGTGGCGCATGCCGGTCGAAGGTATGGGACTGTTCATGGCGGATATCCCGCCGCCGCTCGCCATCGGCTCCATCGAGCTCGAAGACGGCCGTAAGGTGCATGGCTTCGTTTGCGAGAGTTATGCGATCGCGGGTGCGCGCGACATCTCCGCGTTCGGCGGCTGGCGCAAGTTCATGAGCGCGTAGCGACTCACTCCGGGACTTGCAGTCCCAACAGCGGCGCATATTGCTGGGCCCCGAATATGTCGCCGTCCCCGGCGCTGCCGCTGGGACGCAGCCGATACATGGTGAACTTGATGGCATAGCCCGGATCGTATTCGACGAAATCCGAGATACGCTCAGGTGCGATGCCATACAGTTTTGCCATCGATTCGCGTGTGAGCACGCGCGTGCGCTTGACGCGCTCGTAGTTCGCGCTATCCCGGAATATGACGTCGAACGTGATCTTGTCGACGCCCGCGTTCTTGCTGCGGATTGTTTTGGCGAGCTCGCTGAGGCGGGTGGCAGCCATCTGAATGCTCCTTGTCATTAAGCGGTCATGCGCGCGATCGTTCATCCGCGCACCGTTGCTTACAATCATCCTCCCGTCGGGCACCCTCGCCGGAAGGACATATTTCTTGTAATGCGCAATGACGAATATAAAAATGTTTTAGTGTTACTTAAACGCGACGTCCACGAGGTGGGTCTTGAATAATTCCATGCCGTTACTGACGGCAACCGTGTGGTTGAGCGTCCACCGATACGCCGGACTTGCACGCAACACTTCGTCGAGCGGAAACGCAACCGAGCCGGCGGTGCCCTTGACATCCGGCAACCTCGCATAAAACATCTGGCGCAAGCCGATCATCGCGACTTCTTCCGCCATGTGGGCGGTCGGGGCGACACCCTGCACGAACACGCACAGCTCGTGTCCCGGCTTGTCTCGCAGCGGCTCCAGGTCGCCCATGACGCCATCGCGGCCGTACACGTTGTAGTGGAGCTCGTAGCCCGACTTCGCCAAATCGCTCGCTCACTTTGTCTCTCGCCCAGGCAATGACGCGGTCGATGTTAGCGATGGTGTACGGGTCGCGGATGCCGCAGAGGCCGACATAGCGCTCGCCCACCTTGCCCGAGCCTTCGAGCTTCACCCGCATGACGTCGGCGGGAATGAAGCGCGGACCGGTGATTCGCGTCGTTCGGTCGTCGAACTGCTCATAGCGGCAATGCGTCATATCGAGCATGCCGCCGGCGACAAATTCCTGGTAAGGGTTCGAGCGCTCGTACATCGCATGGCCGGATACCGAGGCGACCGTGCAGCGCTGCTCCGGATACATCGCCGTAACCTTGACGTCCTGCTGCGTGATTTCGCCGAGCACGGTTTCTTTGCCTCCATACGGCTCGGCACAGAATGACGCGCATTCGAGAACTTTGCCGAGGTAATAGGAGAGATTCTCGGGGAACCCGTGGTGAATGGCAGGAGCCGCGAAAACCGCCGCATCAGAACTGCGGCCGCCGATGATCACATCCGCCCCTCGTTTCAAGAGGTCGATAAACGGATGCACGCCGGCCATAGCGACGATGCGTTCGGTCGCATCGAGCTCACGCTCGCTCAGCTCCGCGCGGCCGTCGAGTCCCATCACCTTGTCGCCTGATCGGATTTTTTTACGGATGTACTCGCGATCGACTTCGGAGTAGAAGTAGCCAAGCTTGAACTTTTTGAGGTTATGTTTGGCGGCGAGCTCGCGAATGATGCGCACGAAAAGGTCGACCCGGCTGTTCGAGCCCGTATCGCCGGACGAACCGATGATCATCGGAGCACCGGTCTTGCGCGACGCGAGCAGCATGTGTTCGAGGTCGTGGCTCTGCCACGCTTCAGGACTTGTGCAGATGTCGGCGCCGAGCGGCACCGGACCCACGTCGTCACTTCCGGAATCGGCCGCTATGTAATCGGGTTTGGCTGCAACGCCAATCTCGAAGCTGCCGGTGCGTATGGGCGCGAATCCGAGATGACCGTTGGGGCTTATGATCTTGAGCGATTGCATATGAAGTCCGCTGAGTTGTTTACGGTTTCGTGTACAGGTGACAGGCCACGGCATGCGATGCGCTGCCGTCGACAGTCACAGTCTGTGGCACCTGGCTCCTGCAAACCGGCATCACGTGCGGACAGCGTGTGTGGAACCGGCAGCCGGGCGGTGGTCGCAACGGCGAAGCCGGCTCGCCGTGCGGGCGCTCGCGTGCTTCTCCGGCGACCCGCCGCGCGGCATCGAGCCGGGGCACCGCCGCGAGCAGACTTTTTGTGTAGGGATGCGCCGGCTGGTTGAGGATTTCCCTTGCTGTGCCCGTCTCAACAATCTCACCGAGATACATGACCGCCATGCGATCGCTCACATAGCCGACGACCGAAAGGTTGTGTCCAATGAAGAGAAATGTGAGGCCGAAGTCGCGCCGCAGTTCCTGCAGCAGATGCAGTATCTGCGCCTGGATGGACACATCAAGTGCCGACACCGGCTCATCGCAGACAACAAATTCCGGCTTGACGATCAAAGCCCGGGCAACGCCAATGCGCTGGCGCTGCCCGCCCGAGAACTGATGTGGAAAGCGGTTGAGGTGCGCGCTTCTCAAGCCAACGCGCTCGAGCATGGCAGCGACCTCGTCGCGGGCCTGGCGGCGCGAAGCGCGCATGTGTATGCGCAGAGGCAGACCGACGATCTGCTCGACCGTCTGTCGCGGATTGAGCGACGCATACGGATCCTGAAAAATAATTTGCATGCGCCGCCGCATACGCTTCAGTTGCTGGCCAGCGGCAGACGTAACGTCCTCGCCATCGAATACGATCCGACCGCCGTCCGCCGCTTGCAGTTGCAGCAGCACCCGGGCCAAAGTGCTTTTACCGCAGCCGCTCTCGCCGATGAGGCCGAGCGTCTCGCCGCGCGCGATGCTGAAGCTCACTGCATTGAGTGCCTGCACCCGGAAGTCGCTGTGCACCATCCAGCGCGCGAACAGACCTTTGCGCGTGTCGAACGTTTTCGATAGGCCGCGTGCTTCGATCAGCGGTCCAGTCGTGTGCACGCTCATTGTTTTTCGTCCGCACGCACGCAACGCGCCTGCCGCCCGGCACCGAGATCACGCATTTCGATCCGTGCATGGCAACGTGCCTCCGCCAACTGACAGCGGCTCGCGAAACGGCACTCATCCCCAAGGCCAACGAGCTCAGGCACCTGTCCTTCAATGGGCGTTATACGATGGTCGCGATCGGAAAGCCGGGGTATCGAGCCGATCAAGCCGCGCGTATAAGGATGGCGCGGATTGGCGATGACGTCGCGCGTCGGACCGGTCTCGACAACCTGACCCGCATACATGACGACAACGCGATCGCAGTACTCGGCGACGACGCCGAGATCATGCGTGATGAGGACCACCGTCATGCCCAATTTGCTGCGCAGGTCCGCCAGCAAATCGAGCACCTGAGCCTGAATCGTCACGTCGAGCGCGCTGGTCGGCTCATCCGCGATCAGGAGTCGCGGCCGGCATGCGAGAGCGATTGCAAGCATGATGCGCTGGCGCATGCCGCCGGAAAATTCATGCGGATACTGCTTCAAGCGCGCTGCCGGCTCGGGAATGCCCACCAGCGACATAATCTCGAGCGCCTGGCCGTGGTGATCGCCGCGCTCCGCATGCTCTTTCAGTGTCTCGAGGATTTGAGCGCCGACTGTCAGCGCAGGGTTAAGACACGTCAGTGCATCCTGCAGCGTAATCGCAATCTCTTTACCGCGGATGCGGCGCATCGCGTGACGCGGAAGGCCGACCAGGTCGCGTCCCTCAAAACGAATCGACCCGCCGGCGATTTTGCCGGGCGCGCGCACGAGACCCAACACGCTCGCGAACGTAACACTCTTGCCGGAACCGGATTCGCCGACGATGCCGAGACATTCGCCGGCTTGAACATCGATGTCGACGCCATCGACGGCTTTGACGAGCCCGACCTGCGTTGGAAAGTGCGTCTGCAGCCCGCGTATGCTAAGCAGCGGCTCACGTAGAGATCTATCGCTTGCGATCATTGGCGCAATCTCGGATCGAATGCATCGCGCAAACCCTGACTCGCGATGTTGATCGCGAGCACCAGAACGAAGATCGCAACGCCCGGCAACGTGCTGACCCACCACGCTTCGAGAAGATGCGCGCGCCCGTCAGCGACCATCGACCCCCATGATGCGAGCGGCGACTGCACGCCAAGCCCCAGGAACGACAGGCTCGCTTCGAGAATGATGATGGTCGCCATGCGCGTTGTCGCCACGACGATCAACGGCGACAAAATGTTCGGCAGAATTTCCCGCAGCATGATGTGACTGCGGGAAGCACCGACCGCGCGCGCCGCTTCGACGTATTCGAGCTCCCGCGCCGCCAGCGTCTCACCGCGGATGACGCGGCACGAAATCGTCCATTCCTTATAGGCGAGCGCGAGAATAATGTTCTGCAGTCCGGGGCCCATCATGCCCATGAGGCCGATCGCAAATATCAAGTAGGGAAATCCGAGCAGCACGTCGACCACGCGCGAAATCACCGCATCGACGACGCCGCCGAAATATCCTGCCGCCAGTCCGGCCAGCATGCCGACGAACGTGGCGATGAGCACGACAGCAACACCGATCAGGATTGAGATGCGTGCGCCGTAAATCATTCTCGACAGGATGTCACGGCCAAGCGTGTCGCAGCCGAGCATGTACGACCAGTCGCCGCCTTCCATCCAGGCGGGTGGCTGCAGCCTGCGCAGCAGATCTGTGTCGTATGGATCGTGCGGCGCCACCCATGGCGCAAAAATAGCGACCAGCACAAAAAGCACGACCGCGACGGCAGCGGCGAGCGCCAGATGATCGCGCCGGAATTTGCGCAGGTTTATGCGCAGGATCGAGTCGCTTGCGGGCACCGGCGGCGCAAACGTTGCGACAGTCATAACTTGATCCGCGGATTCAGTATCGTATAGAGGACGTCGGCCGCGAAGTTGACCATGACGTAAATCACTGCAATCACCAGCACGCCGGCCTGCACGAGCGGGTAGTCGCGCGAGAACACCCCTTCAACGATCACACGCGCCAGTCCGGGCCAGCCAAACACGGTTTCAACGATCGTGTTGCCGCCGAGCAGGTAACCGGTCTCGAGCGCCGCGACGGTGACTGTCGGAATCAAAGCGTTCTTCAATGCATGACGCAGAAGCACGCGAGAACGGCTCAATCCCTTCGCCTCCGCGAACACGATGTAGTCCTGCTGCAGCACCTCTATCATTGAGGTTCGCGTCACGCGCATCAGCAGCGCCGCCATTGCAAGCCCGAGGGTGATCGCCGGCATAACGATGTGACGCAGCGCATTGAGAAAGGCATCAAGCCTGCCGCTCAGTACGCTATCGATCAGATACATTCCCGTGATGCGGGGCACCTCGAACTCGAGATCGATACGTCCCGACACCGGCATCCAGCCGAGATACACGGCAAAAAATAGAATCAGCATGATGCCGAACCAAAAGCCGGGCATGGAAGTTCCGATGAGCGAAATCACCGTGGCGGCTTTATCGATCAATGAGCCGCGGCGGACGGCAGCGAGCACCCCGAGCGGGATTCCAACCGCCAGCGCGATCAGCATGGCCACGATCGTTAGCTCGAGCGTTGCAGGCAGCCGCTCGGCAATGACATCGGCGACGGGACGGCGGTGAAAGAAACTGCGGCCAAAGTCGCCTTTGACCGCGTTGGCTACGAAGTGTACGAAGCGCTCAGTCGCTGGTAAATCGAGACCCATGTCGTGGCGCAGGCTTTCCTTCTGCTCCGGCGTCACGCGCTGGTCGCCCAGCATGATTTCGACCGGATCGCCCGGCGTCAGCGTCATCATCAGAAACACGACGAGACTGACGCCCAGCAGCACGGGAACAAGCTGCAGCAATCGCTCGACGATGAAGCCGAAACGCACTAGCGACTCATCTTCGCAGGTTCGCCCGAATCATTTCACAAGATACGCACGATGCATGTTGATGCGGCTGTCCGTGCCCGGCTCCCAGCCCCTCAGGCGTGTACTTATCGCATAGATATCCTGCGGCACCCACAGGAAGATCCACGGCGCTTCCTCGGTGACAATGCGCTCGGCCTCGTGATACATGTCCGCGCGTTTCGTCGTATTCATCTCGCTTTCCGCAGCGTCGAGCAATTTGTCTACCTTGGGATTTGAATAGCCGGATGAATTGCCGCGGTCTTTGGTCTTCAGCGTCGGCACGAATATGCCTGTCGGGTCGAGCGCACCGCTGCCCCACGAGCTGAAATACATGTCGCGCTCTTTCTTATCCGCTCGCCAGATCGGTGTCAGCACCGCACCTTCCCACACCTGCACTTTGGTGCGGATTCCGACTTTGGTCAGCATCGATGCAATAGCTTCAGCCTGGTCTTTGAACGCACCCTCGGTATCGAGCGTTACGTCGATTCCTTTGGCGAAACCGGCGTCAGCGAGCAGCTTTTTCGCCTTGTTGGGATCGAACTCGGTACTCGCGCAATCCCTTTTTGTAGCCGAACGACTCGGGGCTCAGCACTCCGGCCACAGGTGTCGCCGCGTTGCCGAGCAGGCGATCGATCAACAGTTTCTTGTCGACCGCATGATTCGCGGCCTGGCGCACACGGACATCGCTGAATGGCGGCTTGGTTACATTCAGTGCGATAAAAAAAGTGCGCGTGCCGTTCGCCTTGACGACCTTCGCCTTGCCGCTGCGCTCGATCGTGTTGATCGCGAACACCGGTACTTCATTGACGACATCGACTTCTCCCGCCATCAATGCGGCCATGCGTGACGCATTCTCCGGAATAATCTTGAAGATGAGCCGGTCCGCTTTCGCCGCTCCTACCGGGGGAATCGCAGGGGCACCGCCATAATAATCGGCAAACCTTTCCATGATGATACTGTCGCCCCGCCGCCATTCGACGAGCTTGAACGGGCCGGTGCCGTTGGCTTGCGTCGCCATGCCGTCGTTGCCGACTTTTTCGACAAATTTTCTGCTGACCACCTGTTGCGCCGGCAGCATGCGCTCAAACACGGGCCATGGCTCTTTCAGCTTGAATCGCACGGTGTAACGGTCGACAACGTCGGTCGAGACCAACGGTCCGACCAGGCTCTGGCGCGGACTCGTTTGTCCGCCCATCGCTTTGTCTTTAGTCAGCCGGTCATATGTGAATTTGACGTCGTCAGCGGTCATTTCGTCGCCGCTGTGAAACTTAACGCCCTTGCGCAGTTTCACTTCGTACGTAACGGGGTCTATCTGCCGCACCGATTCGGCGATCTCAGGCACTGTCTGGCTCTTGCTCGTTTGCGTCATTACGCCGTCATACAGATTGCGTATGACTGTTTCAGTCTCGCGTTTGCGATGGTTCGCCGGATCGAGCGTCAGCGCGTCCTGCGTAAAGCCGATCCGGACATCGGCGCACAGGGCGCTGGATGCTGATATGGCAAGCAAACCGGCAAAAAACAGCCGCGATGCGACGACGCGATCAATAAGAAAGAGACTGCGGATGTTCATCATCGATACTCCTGCGTGTTCGATTCGTAGAACTTTTGACTCACGCTATCTTACCGCGCAAATGCGGGTTCGCTCCGGTGCAGCCTTATACGAAGCGCGACACATTTTGAATCGTGGTGCCAAAGCGAAGCGCGAGTCACTTTATTCGGTGTGCGGCGGCTTGACGGTGTTTATTTCATAACATAGTATAACGAAATAATTATTTCACAACAGCATTACACAAATCACGATGGAACATGGCGGCGCCCTCTTCTCTCAGTTAAAAGACGGGCATCGTGATTTGTCCAGAAATCACCGCCTGCTCGCCAGATACGTCGTTGACCATTACCAGGCGGTTGCATTCTCAACGATCAAAGAACTATCGCAGCAATCCGGCGTAAGCGAAGCAACCATCGTGCGCTTCGCGAAGGCAATGAAGTTCCGCGGATATCCTGAGCTTCAGCGCGAGGTACGCCGTATGGTCCGCGCGGACTTGAGGGGCACCGACCGGTTCAAGCTGACTTACACCGGGGGAATGCCGCACAAGAAAGGTCCGCTCTCCGCCATCATCGCCAGGGAAATGGATAACCTCGCCTCACTGCAACAGACTTTCGATGCCAAAGCGTTCCGTCAGGCGGTTGCAACGCTGCGCAGTGCGAGCGAGATCGTCGTCGCCGGCATGCGCAGCACCGCATCGCTCGCGCAGCACCTCTGGTTCGGACTCGACAAAATAGAGCTGCGGGTCACTCGCGTCACTGCGATCACGACTGAGACCTACGATCACATTGCGCGCCTGGGCGCTAAAGCATGCGTGGTGGTTATTGGTTTTCCGCGTTACCTGCGCGAGCTTGTCGAGCTGCTTGATTACGCCAAACGCCGCGGGCTGAAGACCGTCGCTATAACCGATAGCGCGTTCTCCGCTTTGCGCGCCGACATCATGCTTTGCGCGCCGGCTGAATCGGCCTCGTTTGTTGCCGCACATGGCGCCGTGCTGATCCTGATCAATGCGCTGCTCCAGGACATAAGCGCACTCGATAAAACGCACACGCTCCGAGCTCTGAATCGCTTCGAAGCAGTGGCGGACGATAGATCGTATTTTCATACCGCATAAAAAGGGCTTACTCAAATGGCGACCAAGCAAAATCTGCGCATCCTGATTTCGACCGGACACCTGGGAACCGCTCCCTCCGCCCCTGAAAGCTTTCATCGCGGCATGGACACCAATCCGGATTACGTGGTCGCCGATGCCGGCAGTTCCGACCCCGGTCCTGTTTATCTCGGCGAAGACATCCGCATGGGTCATTTCGACCGCGAGGAATTGGAGCTGCTGCTGACGGCGTCGCGTAAGAAGGGCATACCCCTTATTGTCGGCTCGGCCCGCGACGCAGGCACTAATGCAGGCGTTGATGAATTCGTTGGCATCATCAAGGATGTCGCCCTTCAGCACCGGATTCCCAAATTCAAGGTGGGATACTTTTATTCCGAGGTGCCTCGGGAATTTGTGAAGCGCAAGTTAAAAGAGAATGGCGCGATTGCGGGGCTCGGGGGCTTCGGCGCCCTGACCGAAGAAGAATTGGAAAAGACTACGCGGGTCGTTGCCGTCGCGGGAGTACACCCGTTCATGAAGCTTCTGGATATGGGCGCGGACGTCATCATCGCCGGCCGCTGCGGTGACATTACCTTCACGGCGGCGCCGTGTATCAGGGCGGGTTTTCCCGAGGCGCTCGCCTATCACATGGGAAAAATGATCGAGTGTGCGTCGTTGGTTGCCGAACCCTTCATGGGCAAGGAAACAGTGATCGGGACGATCTCGCAGGAAGACATCAAGATCACGCCATACCATCCCGACCAGCGCTGCACCATCGCGTCGGTGGCTGGACATTCGATGTACGAGCGTGACAATCCGTTCTACGAGTACACGCTCGGCGGGATGATCGACATGAGCAACTGCAGCTACGCGCAGCACGACGAGCGGACCTGCCGCATCTCGGGGGCGACGTGGGCTCCAGCGAAGGAACTTCGGGTGAAGATCGAGGGCGCCAAGAAAGTGGGGGAACGCTACATGGGCTTTGCCGGTATTCGCGACCCTCATCTTGTGCGTAACGTCGACAAGGTAGTCGAATGGAGCAGGGCCAGCACCGCGCGAATTTTCGGCAAGGACCGCTACGAGCTGTTCTTCCACGTGTTCGGGAAAAACGGTGTTCTCAAAGAACTCGAACCCGTCAAGGACTCAAAAGCGCATGAGCTGGGGGTCGTGGTGGAAGTGGTTGCTGACGACGACGCGCTTGCGCAAAAAATTACCGACTTCGCATTGCGGATGTTTTTCTTCGCGCGCATTCCCGGCGTCAAGGGCACCGCCGGCGCGGCGGCGACGACCCGCTTGCCGATGCGAGCGACGCCCGGCTATCAGTGGACGGTAAACCATACGATGCGGATCGATGATCCAATGCAACTCTTCCCCGTTCACATGACGGACGCAGGCATTTGATCGGTCGCAAGCGCCTGACCGGTTTGAGTCGACGCTCACCTCTGCGTGCCCGACAGAGTAGCGAGTGAGCGATGAAGCTATGCCATTCAGTACCAGTCACTCGACAGGAGAACACAGCATGACAGCGATAAAGCTAGGAGAACTGGCCACCACTGTTCGCAGCAAAAACGCGGGCGTTAACCAGGTTACTTTCGATATTATTTTTCGCACTCCAGAAGACTACGAGCGAGCGCGCAAGAGCGGCGTGCTCAGTCGCGATGCGATTGCGCGTCTATTCGGTATGCCTGACGAGCGTATTTCCGACTTCGTGGAGTTCGACGTCGCGAACGCAATTAAATTCACGCTGTTTCGAACACGTCCGGGCGGCAGCCCGGGCGATTGGGACATGCTGGGATGCCAGCAGTATGGCCCGCTGCTCGAGGTGGTAATACCTTAACCGGGCGTCTTGCTTGTTGGCACGCGCAAAACCGTTTACATTCGTGCGCTTTGTCAAACATGTAAGGTAAAACGTACTCATGCCCTTCGTCGAGCGGCCTAACGCACCGAGCCTGCACTATGTCGTCGACGATTACACCGACCCGTGGAAGAACGCGCCCTACCTAGTGCTGCAGCATGGCAACGGACGCTCGTCCCGGTTCTGGTACAGCTGGGTCCCCTACTTAAGCCGCTTCTACAAGATCGTGCGGCCCGACGTCCGCGGTCTCGGACTTTCCGCCGCCGATTTCGATCTGGAACGCGACTTCACGCTCGAAACGTGTGCCGCTGACTTGCTGGCGATTATCGACGACATCGGCGCGGAATCCATGCATATCTGCGGCGAATCAATGGGCGGCATGATCGGAATGGCGGTTGCGGCGTTGCACCCGTCGCGTGTACGCACGCTGACGCTCGTATCAACGCCCATCAGGATCAACGAACGCGGCAAGGTAGATTTTTCTAAAGCCGGTGCGACGCCTGACGCGGGCGTCGATGCATGGTTGGAGCAAAGCAATCGCAACATGCGTTTCCCGCCCGAAGCCGATCCGGGCCTCGTCGCCTGGTACAACGCGGAATTCAAGCGCAACCGGCGCGAAGTTCAGGCTGCGATGGGCGAGCTCGTGAATCGCGCAGACGTTTCTTCATATCTTGCAAAAGTGAAAGTTCCGGTGCTCGGTCTATATCCTACGGCGGGCCCGCTAACGACGCCGGACCAGGAACAGACGCTGATCGATAGCATCGAAAATTTCCGGCTCGTGCATATGCCTTCGTCGTTCCACAAGATTCAGCTCATTTTTCCGGCTGCCTGCGCAAATCATCTGCTTCATTTCATCGCGCAGCACGACGGTATCGCCTGCCGCGAAAGCTGAGCGTCACGCCGCTTTTATGGCGGCTTCGTTCTCGAACGCGAAATCAGGGTCAAGCTCGCGCAATGCATCGCGCTCGCGACTGCTGGCTTCCTGTGTCGGCCCGGCACCATTCGCATCGAACTTGAACCCGGTGCGTTTGACGACTTCTTCCAGGCTCGATTGCGGGTGCCATGACTCGAGCGCGAGCCGGCCGTTGCGCCGCTGAAAGACGGCAATCGGCGTAATCAGCGCGGCCAGATTGCCGGCTGCCGTTACAAAGTCGAGCTTATCGACGAGTGTGCGCGGACTGTGCTCCGTGCGCCACGTTACGATACGCTTCGCGGTCGGCAACATCACCGCAGCCCCTCCTCCGCCCGGCAAGCGTACTTTCGGCTCATGCCATGAACCGATGGCGGACACGTTCGTGCGGCCTTCAGCGTCGATCTGGGCGCACCCGAGATAGGCGAGATCCATGCCGCCGCGCGCGCACAGATCATAAAAGTCTTCATTCGCAAAGATCGCTGCCGAGCCGGCTACGATCGCCGGATCGCTGCTCGAATGCGGAATCTTCCGCGGTTGCGGCTCGACGCCGCCGGCGACGTTGATGTACGTAAAATGGAAATCGTAAGCGCGCTTCGCGAGCAGGCAGGCGAGCATCGGCAGCGTGGAATTGACGCCGCTGAACGTAATCTCGTGCGGACGTATCTGGCGCGCGAGATTGATCACAATGTACGAGAATGGACTCATTGTTGGGAGTGCGCGCGCGTAGTTACGCCGATACCAATGACGCCTCCGGCGCTACTTCGAGGTGCGCTTCCAAACCGCTAGGTTCATCGCGCATGTAACGTTCGACGGCGAGATAATCGATTTCATACAGCGGATGCATCGAACCCGGCCACGCGCCATTGGGTGCGATCGCTACAGCTTCGACCATAAAAGCCGGGTACGAGCGTGAGCTCGGGTTGCAGGCGCAGCACGTCCGTCGGTACAAGCCGTTCGGCGGTAATCAGCACGCGTTTCGCGGCACGCGTAATCGGGTGATCCCAGAATGGTGTGCCATAGACGCGCGCATTACCCAGCTCGTCAACTTCATTCACATGGATCACCGCAACGTCGGGCCGGATCGCCGGAATCACATACACTTCCTTACCCGTGTAAGGATCGGCGACCGTTTTCCAGTCGTTGATCTGTGCGAGATCACTGCCGAAGACACCCCCCACCGGCTGGAAGGGAATCCCATAGGAGGCTGCACGCAGCCCCGCGACGAGCGTCATTCAAGCGTGCTCTTCGAAGCGCGCCTCCTTGCGCTCGATTGCCTTTCTGAACCAGCGTGCAAGACCGAAGTTGCCTTCCATGGCGACAATGCCGGCACGTACTTTCGCCGCGGCACCTGCGCGGCACAAGAGATCGACGTCGTATCCCGGCGATGGTTTGATAATCTCGAGTCCGCGTTTTTTCATGCGCACGAGTTCACGCACTAATGCAAACGGGCCGCGATGAAGAAAGCTGCCGCCGATAGCGACGGACGTGTTATCGGCGATGCGGCCGGCCAGTTCGCGCAGGCTCACGACTTTAATGGGTGCCGTAGCTGTCATGGATGTTTCCTCCTATAGCTTGCCGCAGTCATCATAGCATCGGCTCAATCGAGGGCACATCTGAGCCCCCTCCATCGATGTCATAATTCAGCAACAGAGAATCACTAAAAACGCCGCTCGCTTTGCTGATCCCGAATGGTCCTATCCCGTACTCGATGGCGATGCTGGTCGCCATCGCCACCGCGTCTGCGCATGCAGCGATGCCTTACCCCACCAAACCGATTCGCTTCATCGTTGCCGTGCCGCCGGGCGGCCCCGCTGATACCTTATCGCGACTCCTCGGGCCGCGCCTCACCGCTGCTTTAGGACAACCGGTGATAATCGACAATCGATCGGGTGCAAATGGCAACATTGCTTATGAGATGACGGCGCGCGCGGCGCCCGACGGACACACGATTACGTCGGTAGCGGCAGGCATTGCGATCAACCCCAGTCTCTATAGCGACGTCAAGTTCGATCCGGTGAAGGACTATGCACCGATTACGCAGGCCATATCGGTGCCGAACATCCTGCTCGTGCATCCATCGGTCGCTGCCGCTTCCATACAGGAACTGATATCAGTCGCGAAATCGCGACCGGGACAATTCGTGTTTGCTTCTGCCGGCAGCGGCACGTCGGGACATCTCGCGCTCGAACAGTTCCGCCTGTTGTCTGGTATACACGTTGTCCATGTACCGTATAAAGGCGGAGGTCCGGCGCTGACAGAACTTGTTGCAGGTCACGTGCAAGCTTTGTTCAGCATCGCGCTGGTTGCCATTCCGCAGGTGAAAGCCGGCCGGGTGAGAGCGCTTGCCATCACGAGTCTCCAACGGTCGGCGCTCGTGCGCGAGTTGCCGACGGTCGCTGAATCCGGATTCCCGGGCTTCGAGTGCATCGGCTGGTTCGGGGTTGTCGCCCCCGCCGGAACACCGCAGCCGATTGTTGCAGTGTTGCATCGTGAGATCACGCGTGCACTGCGCGAGCCTGATATCGAGCAACGACTGCGGGAGCAAGGCGCGGATGTTGTCGCAAGCTCGCGCGATGAGTTCGCACGGTACATTTCAGCTGAGCAGCTAAAATGGTCGGCCGTCATCAAACAGGCCGGAATCAAAATTGATTAACCGTCGCTTAATCGCGCACAGGAACGTCGAGATAACGCTGGCCGCACTTTTCCTGCTCGTGTTGAGCCTTACGAGCGCATCTGGGTTCGCAGCGTCAGACTACCCGACCAGGCCGATCAGATTGATTGTGCCGTTCGCACCGGGCGGGGGCGCCGATATCAGTGGACGCACGATCGCCAGTAAACTCACTGATCGACTGCAGCAGCAGGTTGTGGTCGATAACCGTCCGGGTGCCGGCGGTAACATCGGAACCGAGCTGGTCGCGAAGGCGAATGCCGATGGCTATACGCTCTTACTCGCGTCGAGCAGTTACGGCGCAAATCCAAGTCTCTACAAACTCTCGTACGATCCGGTCAGCGGCTTCGAAGCAATCACACTGGTGAGCCAGCAGCCGTTTATCTTCGTCATTAATCCGGCAGTGCCGGCGAAGTCGGTGAAGGAGTTGATCGCGTACGCGAAGTCAAATCCCGGCAAGCTCAACTACATTTCGTCGGGAGCGGGCGGCATACAGCATCTCGCCGTCGAGTTGTTCAAGAGCATGGCGGCCATCGATATTGTGCATATACCGTATCGCGGCGGCTCCTCGGGACAGACAGACCTCATCGCAAACCACGTGCAAATCGAATTCGGTACTATGCTCTCGACCCTGCCGCTCGTGAAAAGCGGCCAGTTGCGCGCACTCGCCGTGACAACTGCAGTGCGCTCTGCCGCATTGCCCGATATACCTGCGCTAACAGAGGCAGTGCCCGGTTATGCAGTCAGCGGCTGGTACGCGGTGTTTGCGCCTGCTGGAACGCCACGCGACGTCGTAACGATTTTAAACCGTGAGATCGTAGGGCTGCTGCAGGCGCCCGACGTGCGGCAGCGCCTTGCGAATGAGGGCAGCATGGTCGTCGGGAGCACACCACAGGAATTGAGAGAGCATGTCAGGCAGGAAGTCGGCAAGTGGAAAAAGCTTGTAGCGGAAACCAACATCAAACTCGAGGCGAGCCGGTAACGAAGGGGAGTGCAATGAGTCAGGCGAAAGGCATCAGACAGGTCGGGTTCTTCGATTGCCCGGGCGGCGGACAGGTGGTGGTCGAAGGCAATACCGCGTTCATCGGACACATGCGAAATCCACATGGAACATCAATCGTGGATGTTGCAGATCCGAAAAGCCCAAAGCTACTCGCGAAAATCGCGATGCCGCCCGGCACGCACTCACACAAAGCACGGGTCGGCAACGGCATCATGCTCACCAACCGTGAAGTTCTCGGCACAAAGGCGGCTCGCGGCGAAGTGGCGCCCGGCGACTTCCGTGGCGGGCTCGGCGTGTACGATATCGAAAATCCGGCGAAGCCGAAGCTGATCATGAACTGGGAAGTCAGCGGCGATGCGGCGCGAGGCACCGGCGTTCATCGCTTCGATTTCGATGGCCGCTACGCGTACATTTCGCCGACCTGCGAAGGATACGTCGGCAACATCGTCATGATTCTCGATTTCAAGAACCCTGCAAAACCCGAAGAGGTCGGCCGCTGGTGGATGCCGGGTCAATGGAAGGCCGGCGGTGAAAAAGCGCCGTGGGAAGGCAACGCACATCGCTGCCATCATCCGCTGCGCGTCGGCAATCGACTTTACACAAGCTATTGGTGGGGCGGTTTCGTGATTCTGAATATCGAGGACATGAGTAAACCGAAGTTCGTGTCCGGACATGACTGGAGTCCGCCATTTCCGTGGCCTACGCACACCGCGCTCAAAGTTCCGTTCAAAATAGATGGCCGCGACCTCATGGTCGTGTCCGATGAGGATGTCACGCGGCTACCCGGCTGCCCGCCGTATTCATCAGCGTTCCTGTGGATCGTCGATGTGACGGATGAGAAATATCCGACGCAGTTTGCGAGTTATCAGATTGACGGCATACCGCCCGAGGAACAACCGTACATGACCGGCTGCCATCAGCCGGTGGAAAAGATAACGAGCACCGAAATTCCAGTCGCATGGTTCGCACATGGTCTGCGGATCGTTGATATTGTCCGGCCACACGCGCCGAAAGAGATCGCGTATTATTTGCCAGACGTGCCGCAAGGTTCCGACCGCGTGCAAAGCAACGATGTGTTCGTCGATGGTCGCGGCCTCATTTACCTGCTTGATCGCGTGCGTGGACTGAACATTCTCGAACGAACCTGAAGCTCACCGCCCTGCTCCGTCGGTCTCTGAGAGACGGCGGGCGCACAGCCGCATTTAACGTACTCCAGGAGTCTTCATGAAACGTAAAGTGAAAATGGCGATCCAGCCACCGAGCTTCCGGCCGACGGTGGTCGGTACGCACTATGCGGCGGCCACGGGCCACTATCTGGGCACCGCGGCTGCAATGCGCATACTCGATGGCGGCGGTAATGCGGTCGACGCAGGCGTCTGCGCAGCCATGGCACTCGCGATCTTGCAGCCCGATATGGTCAGCTTCGCCGGCGTTGCACCGACGCTTATATATCTCAAGAAAGAAGATCGCGTCATCAGCCTGGCCGGACTCGGCTACTGGCCAAAAGCGACGGACATTAATCGCCTCATCTCCGAGGGGAACGGCGAACACGTGCCGGAAGGACTGCTGCGCACAGTGATGCCCGCCGCGCCGGCAACGCATATCGAAGCGCTGCGCCGCTATGGCACCATTTCCTTCGAGCAGGCCGCGACCGCAGCAATGGAAATCGCGCGCGATGGTTTTGCCGTGTATCCGCTGCTTGCAAGCAACATCGAATACACCGCCGAGCAATTCGCACGCTGGCCGGACAACGCGAAAGTGTTTCTGCCGGGCGGAAAACCGCTGAAAGTGGGCGAGGTTTTGAAACAGGAAGATCTCGCGCGCACGATTCTCAAAATGATCGAAGCCGAGCGCAATAAGCGCGGGGACCGCGATAGCAAACTGCGGGCCGTCCACGACTACTTCTATCGCGGTCCGATCGCCGATGCAGTGCACGACTACCATCAGCGCCACAACGGTTTTGTCACTAAAGATGATCTCGCCGGATTCGAAGTACCAGTCGAGAACAGCATCACCGTCAACTACCGTGGTTATGAAGTGCACAGTTGTGACGTGTGGTGTCAGGGCATCGTCCTGCTCGAAACACTCAAGATTCTTGAAGGCTATGACCTCAAAAGCCTCGGCCACAATTCGCTCGCGTATGTTCATCTCGTCAATCAGGCGCTCAATCTCGCGTTCGCCGATCGCGAGGCTTATTCCGGCGATCCGAAATTCGTGAAGATGCCGCGCGAAGGTTTGCTCGCGGACGCTTATGCAGTGCGTCAGCGCACGCGGATCAATCCGCAGCGCGCCTTCCCGACGCTGCCGGATCCCGGTTATCCGGAAGGCGCTCCGAAACCTTTCCTGTTGCACGAACGCGCAAAAGAAGCGGGCCGCGGCGTTGGCAACAAGGCGCTGCAGCCTGGCACCATCTACGGGTGCGTGATTGATCAGGAGGGCAACGGTTATTCGGCGACGCTCTCTGATCCGCAGTACGACACGCCCATAATTTCGGGCACCGGGCTGGCGATTTCGTCGCGCGGCTGCCAGTCCCGACTGACGCCGGGACATCCGAGCGTCGTTGCGCCCGGTAAACGGCCGAGGCTCACTCCTAATCCGTCGCTCGCATTTCGCGACGGCAAACTGTTCATGGCGTTCGGCACACCTGGCGGTGACGTGCAGTCGCAGGCGATGCTGCAGGTATTTCTCAACGTGGTGGAATTCGGCATGCCGGTGCAACAGGCGGTCGAATCTTCGCGCATCTCGAGCTGGAACTTCCCGAACTCGTTTGCGCCGCACCGCTATCATCCGGCGCGTATCAACGTCGAGAACACATTGCCCGCGCCGACTGTCGAGTCGCTGAAAGAGCTTGGCCATGATGTCGACGTGTGGCCGCAGTTTCCAGCCGAGAACGCCGGCGTCTGTGCCGTCATGGTTCATCCCGAGACAGGACAAAAACACGCGGGCGCTGATCCGCGACGGGAAGGCTACGCCGGAGCGTGGTAAGAATAGTCGCAGTACGCTGCGCGCTAGCAGCGTGCGCGGCGGCGGTCGTCCTTAGCGCGCTGCCGGCACTTGGCGCGGATGCGTATCCGACTCGTCCAATTCGCATCATCGTACCGTTTACGCCCGGCACGCTGGACGTGCTCGCCCGCAGCATCGGTCAAAAGCTTACTGAAAAATACGGCCAGACCATCGTCGTGGAGAACCGGCCGGGCGCGGGAACCATCGTCGGCACTGACATCCTCGCCAAATCGACGCCCGACGGCTATACGCTCGAGATGATCACCACGACGTTCGTGATCAATCCGAGCCTGTATAAAAAATTGCCGTACGATCCGCTGCGCGATTTCGCGCCGATCACTCAACTCGACACGGTCGCAAATATTCTCGTCGTCAATCCCTCGATGCCCGCCAACTCGTTGAAGGAATTAATCGCTCTCGCCAAGTCCAAGCCGGGGCAGCTTACGTACGCTTCTCCGGGCAGCGGCTCTGCTCCGCATATAGCGACGGAACTCATGAAAAGCATGGCGGGCATAGATATGGTGCACGTACCTTACAAAGGCATCCCGGAAGCAGCCACCGATGTCATCGCAAACCGCGTGACGATGCTGATGACCACGACAGCATCCGCTGCCACGTTCATCAAAGCAGGACGTCTGCGCGCTCTTGCGGTGAGCAGCCGCAAGCGCGTAGCTGCAATGCCCGATATTCCAACAGTCGGCGAAACGCTGCCGGGCTACGTCGCGGACGCTTTTCGCGGTGTGATCGCACCGGCAGGCGTATCGAAACCGGTCATCAATCAACTCGCCGCCGATATCGCCGCTGCGCTGAAACAGCCGGATGTGCATGATCGTCTGATCAATGACGGTTCAGATCCGGTTGGCAGCACGCCCGAAGCGTTCGCGGCGTTCCTGCGCAGTGAAATGCTAAAATGGGGCAAGGTCGTGAAAGAGTCGGGCGCGCGTCCCGACTGATGTCTTAAGCGCCACTGCGCGAGCCGGTGGCGTCCTCAGAGTGCAGTACATGTGCCGGTAGAACCCCGACGCGTACGTTTTCAAATTCCAGGAGTAAAAAAGATGGCATCCGGCGTATTTGACGACGCGCTGATCAAGCACCTGTGGTCGAGCGACGAGTTCAGGGACATATTCAGTGACGCGAATCGCATTCAGAAATGGTATGACTTCGAAGCTGCGCTCGCTCTCGAGCAGGCTGATCTCGGCATCATTCCGCACGCAGCTGCGAACGAAATTGCGGCGAAAGCAAAGATTGCAAACGTCGACATCGAAACCATCGCCGCGGAAATCCGGCGCATCAAGCACCCGCTCGTGCCGGCCCTGAAGGCGGTGCAGACCTTGTGCACGCCCGAGCACGGCGAATTTATCCACTTCGGACCCACGACGCAGGATGTGCTCGATACCGGGACAGTGCTGCAGATGAAGGAGGGCCATGCGGCATATCTGCGCGACATGAAGGCGATTGGGCGCGAGTTGTACCGCCTCTCGGAAAAGTACCGCGCAACGCCAATGGTGGGACGCACGCACGGCGTGCAAGCGCTGCCCATTACGTTCGGGCACAAATCTGCCGTTTGGCTCTCGGAAATGGGACGTCATTATGAACGCTTGCGCCAGCTTGAGCCGCGCGTTTTCGTGGGCGGCATGGTCGGCGCGGTCGGTACTCAAGCGTCGTATGGACCCAAAGCGCGGGAACTCGAACGCGGCTTGATGAAGCGCCTTGGGCTCGGAGTCGCCGATATCAACTGGCAGCCTGCGCGCGATCGCTTCGCTGAGTATGTGTGCGTGCTCGGCATGATCGGCGCAACGCTCGGCAAGATCGCGAATCAGATTTATATGCTCGAGCACAACGAGATCGACGAGCTGCTGGAGCCGTTCAGCGAAGGCAAGGTCGGCTCGTCGACAATGCCGCACAAACGCAATCCCAGTACCTGCGAAGCCGTGATGGGCGTATCGCGGGCAATCAAGTACAACGTCGCGCTCATGCTTGAATCGATGGTTATCGACCACGAACGCGATGGCGCTGCATGGCGTTCGGAATGGCGGGCGCTACCCGAAGCATGTCTCATGGCGGGCGGCATGCTTGCAACGATGAAGTATGTAATAAGCGGGCTCGTCGTTAACGTCGACAAGATGCGCAGCAATCTCGATCTGCTCGGCGGCTTCCTGCTGTCAGAGCGCGTGATGTTTGCGTTGGCGGACAAGGTCGGCAAACAAAGTGCGCACGAGCTTGTCTACGAGATATCGATGCATGGCATAGAGCACGGCATCAGCTTCGAGCAAGCGTTGATGGCAGACAAGCGGGTGCGTGATGCGATGAGCGAAACGGAGCTGCGCGCAACACTCGATCCCACCACTTACGTCGGATTAGCGCCCGAGATCGTCGATGAAGTGCTGGCCCAGACGCAAAAAAACGGCTGGCTCAATTAACGACACGCCAACTGCATTAGTATTAATTAGTATCGCGCGGTCCGGACTCGCCGAATCCCGATCTCACATCCTGAACCTCGCATCCGGAATCCGAATCCGATTATGAACGTCTCAATCCTCGACGATTATCAGAATGTCGTCTCAACGCTCGCATGCTTCAGAAAGCTCGCGGGCCATAAGGTCACCGTGTGGAACGATCACACCAAAGACATCGATGTCCTCGCCGAACGCCTGAAAGACACTGAGGCACTGGTGTTGATACGCGAGCGCACGCCGATTCGTGCGGCGCTGATCGAGCGGCTGCCCGAACTCAAACTGATCAGCCAGCGCAGCGTCTATCCTCATATCGATCTTGCCGCATGCACCAGTCATGGCATCGTATTGTCGTCGAGCATGCACCCCGGACGGCCTTCATACGCGACCGCCGAATTGACGTGGGGCCTGATCATCGCGGCGATGCGCAGGATCCCGCAAGAAGTTACCGCGCTCAAGAGCGGCAAGTGGCAATCATCCGTCGGCATCGGACTGCGCGGCCGCACGCTTGGAATCTTTGGCTACGGCCGCATCGGCGCTGTCGTCGCCGGTTATGGCAAAGCGTTCGGCATGAAAGTTCTCGTATGGGGACGTGAAACGACGCTCGTCAAGGCGCGCGCCGATGGTTATAAAGGCGCAGCGAGCAAGCAGGTGTTCTTCGCGGAGTGTGATGTCATATCATTGCATATGCGCCTCGTAGACGGCACGCGCGGCATCGTCAGCGCGGATGACCTCGGTCGCATGAAGCGTACTGCGCTTATAGCGAACACGAGTCGTGCGGGCTTGATCGCGCCGGGCGCGCTGGAGGCGGCGCTGCGGGCGGGCCGGCCCGGTATGGCAGCCGTTGACGTCTACGAAGAAGAACCGGTGTTGGGCGCAAACCATCCGCTGATCGGAATGGACAACGTCGTGTGCACGCCGCACCTTGGCTACGTTGAACGCGATGGCTATGAGGCACAGTTTTCGGAGACCTTCGATCAGGTAGTCGCGTTCGCCAAAGGAAAGCCGATCAACGTCATCAATCCGGAAGCACTCGCGCGCTAAGCGCGATGGAGGACGCATGAACATTCTCAAGGCAGTAACGATTTGCGTCTTAACAATTTCTGCGGCGACGAACGAGACACATGCGCAGGCGCCCCAGGTCGCCGCCGGCAGCTATCCCGACAAGGCAGTGCGCTGGGTCGTGCCATTCACGCCCGGCGCATCCAATGACATCATCGCCCGTCTGATTGCCACCAAGCTTCTCGATGCCTGGGGTCAGCAGTTCATCATCGATAACCGGCCGGGCGCCGGTGGGCTCATCGGCGCGGACACGGTGGCGAAGGCGGCGCCTGACGGCTATACGTTGCTATTGTCCAATCCGGGTCCTAGTGTAAATAGTCCGCTACTCACCAGAAAGTCACCGTACAAGGTAGACGATTTCACGCCGATCATATTTTTCGGTTACGCGCCGCTGCTGATACTCGCAAATCCCGCGCTGCCCGTGCGCAATCCGAAAGAGTTGTTGGACTACGTAAAAGCGAATTCCGGCAAGATCAACTGGGGATCGTCCGGCACCGGCAGCAGCCTGCACATCGGTCTTGCCGTGTTTCAAGCGGCGACTGGCGTGAAGGTCACTCACGTACCGTACAAAGGTTCCTCGCCGGCGATTACCGATCTAATCGGCGGCCAGATCCAGTTCATGCACACGACAACCGTCTCCGCCGAAGCGCAGATCAAGTCGGGACGCGTGCGGGTCGTGGCATTGGCAAGTCCAAAACGGCAGGCGCTGCTGCCCGACGTGCCAACGCTCGCCGAAGGCGGCATCAAGGATGCGGAAGCAATCGTATGGTTCGGCATGTCGGGTCCGCCTAAACTGCCACGGGCGATCGTCGACAAGCTCAACGCTGAATGCAACCGCATCCTGCAGATGCCTGACGTCAAACGGCGTCTCGACGAGCTCGGACTTGAAGTGGAAGGCGGCACGCCGGAGAAATTCTCCGCATTCATCAGGAAGGAAGCCGACCGGCTGACGGCGCTCATCAAAGCGGGCGCGCTCACGGTCGAGTGATCGGGCGAGAAAACTTTCGATATACGCCGCGCACGTTATCGGATGGTCAATCAGGCACGCCGATTGCTCAGCCGCACAACGACCGACGACTAAGAACACAAGGAATTTCATGACGCGCCTCGCGCTCAACCTGGCGCTGCTCGCAGCCGCCACCGCATATGTGAACGCCGCACACGCACAGCAGCAGGCTTATCCAGCCAAACCCGTACGGATTATCGTGCCGTTTGCGCCGAGCGGCCCTAACGACATCCTGGCGCGCATCATCGGTCAGAAATGGACCGAAGCATGGGCGCATCCGACGGTCGTCGAGAACCGCGGTGGCGCCGGCGGCACGATAGGTATCGAATACGGCGCAAAGACTCCGCCCGATGGCTACACGGTGATGATGGGCGGCGCGAGCAATCTCGCGGTCGCAGTCGGCATGTATTCGAAGCTCGGTTACGATCCGCGCGAGCTGACGCCGATCACCAACGTGGCGTTCGTGCCATACGTGCTGGTGATCAACCCTAACGTGCCGGCGAAGAATGTGCGTGAACTCATTGCAATCGCGAAATCAAAAAAGGCTGCGCTGAGTTTCGGCACATCGGGTACTGGTGCCATCTCGCACCTCGCCGGCGAATTATTCAAATCGCTGACGAGCACCGACATCGTGCACGTTCCATACAAAGGCACCGCGCCTTCCGTGACGGACGTCGTCGCCGGTCAGATCGATATGATGTTTGCCGACTATGCAGCGGTGGCCTCTTTCGTCAACGCCAATAAATTGCGCCTGGTGGCAGCCGCAGGGAGCAAGCGTGCGGCCGCGTTGCCGCAACTACCGACGATCGCAGAAGCCGGTGTCAACGGTTACGCGGTGGATGCATGGTTCGGGCTCGTTGCCCCGCCCGGCGTCCAGAAAGATATCGTCACCAAGATCAACGCCGCGACAGTGGCGGGTTTGAAATCGCCGGACGTCAGGCAGCGGCTCGCCGATCTTGGTTACGAACCGATCGGTGACAGCCCCGAGCAATTCGGCGTAACGATACGCAGCGACATCGAAAAATACGTCCGGCTCATCAAAAACGCCGGCATCAAGCCGGAGATGTAAACGTCCGTTATGTGGACGTAGTCGATACCGCTCACGCCTTGTGCGCGCCGGGACGCCCGCTTTCCACAACGAACGCGGCCGCAGTCGAGATTGCGCTGTCCTGACGTCTCACATTCTCGAGCGCGCGCACCGTCACAGTGCACGCACCACGTTGCAAGTCGACGGTGGTGTATCCGCGCTGCTCGCCGTTGCCATAGCGGAGATGAGGGTTCTCGTCGAGAAACACTTGCACCTGTTTGGCGCTCGGCCCCTGCGATGTGATCGACGTGCCGCAGAATTCGGTGGCGACAACCGCTGATTTCGCATTGTCGAAATCCGGTTTTAGATCGGACACCCACGCTGAGTGCACGTCGCCGCTGATAACAAGCGGGTTCGGCGGCTTGACGTCCGCAATGTCGGTCAGCAAGCGGGTTCGCGCGGCAGGATAGCCATCCCAACCATCCGTCCAGAACGCCTGCTCGCTGCCCTGCTTCACATCGCGTTGGGCCATCAGTGTCTGTTGAGCGATGATGTTCCATCTCGAGCGGGTGTGAGCAAGGCCATCTTTAAGCCATGCTTCCTGCTGCACGCCCAACATCGAGCGTTCAGGCGCTATTCGTTCGACGCAGTCTGCCACCACGTTGCTGCCGCCGCGTCCGGCCTTCGGGCAAGCGTGATACGCGCGATACTGCCGGTCATCCAACATATAGAAAGTGGCAAGATCGCCGAACGCGAAACGGTCGTACAAGAGTGAGCTCGAGCCGTCCGGTAATGCGCGAGGGGCGAGCGGCATGTGCTCGTAGTACGCCTGATATGCCGCTGCGCGCCGCGCGATAAACTCGGGATCGAGGTCTTGCGAGCGATCGTTCGCATAATCGTTATTGACCTCGTGATCGTCCCAGGTGACGAGCCACGGCGCAAGCGCATGCATGCGCTGCAAATCCGGATCGCTTTTATACAGGGCGTAGCGGTCACGATAGGCGTCGAGCGTGTACGGCTCGCCCGCGTCATGTTTGCGTACATGAGCGCGGCCCCATGACGACTCATAAATATAGTCGCCGAGGAATACGACGAGATCGAGATTCTCGCGCGCCATGTGGCGATAGGCCGAGTAGTAGCCCTGCTCGTACTGCTGGCACGACGCAAATGCGAAGCGCAGCCGTTCGTTGTTGCTGCCATCCGCGGGCGACGTACGTGTGCGCCCGGTCCTGCTCACCGCATCGCCCGCCATAAAGCGATACCAATACCAGGTTGCGGCATTCAGGTTATTTACTTCCACGTGCGCACTGTGGCCAAGCTCCGGCGCAACGTTCGCAACACCATGCTGCACGATGGAACGAAAGCTCTCGTCGACGGCCACCTCCCAGCGCAGATCCACGATCTGGTCTTGCATAGTGTCCAGCGGTGCGAGACGCGTCCATAGAATGACACTGTTGGCGCGAGGGCTGCCCGAGGCAACGCCGAGCGTGAACGGATCTGACGCGAATCGCGGCTGAGCGCGTGCAAGCCTGATTTGCGGCGCGCAGATTGCGCTGGCAGCAAGCGCAGCAGCGGCGCGTAGTAGGGCGCGCCGACGTGTCGATGGAGGTGCATTCGCCGGCAGCGTCCGCCGCAATACATCCGCAAGATAAGCCGCGTTCGGGCACTGCTTTTCGCGCTTGCGCTTCACGCTTGCGGTTCGCCGGCTACCTACGCAGGTTCATGCGGGCGATTTCACGTTCGGTGATTTCGTCTGGTCCAACGATGGCCATTGCGATTCAACCGCCGGCAGTACCGTCTGCTTGCCTGTCATGCGATCCACTGCGACCGCGTACACAGTCACCGCGTCAAGCCTTGGATAAAAACTCTTGGGACGATCGCTCGTGTGAGCGTAATACTTAGTCATCAGCGCATCGAAGAATGCCGCCTTGAGATTGCGCTCGGCGATGATACGTATCTGACCAAACACGACTACGCTTCTATATTCAATCGAAGTGTCGCATTCGAAGCGGCCGTACGGAAACACCTTTCCAGGCACGTCCACTTCAAAGCAGACTTTTCGCTGATGTGAAATGTTCGTACGCAGGTGACCGCTGGCGCTCGTGTTATGCAGCCAGATCTCATTTTGCATAACAACGTAGAGCAATGGGCAGATGTACGGCGATCCATCCGTTCCGACGGTGGCAAGCCGGCCGCAGTAGCTAGTCTCGAGTAAAGCACGGACACTCGCCGGTGACATGAGCTTGTCGGCGCGCCGGACTTCCGGTGAATCGCTCATTGCAAGCTCATTGGACGACCTTGAGAGTTTTCATACACAGACACTTACATCTTATTCTTGACAGCTCGTACTGCACGATGAATCAGCGCAGAACACGACATCCATGCGATGACCCCGTATTCAGCAGCAGTCTACCAGCGACAGACTTGCTGTCTAACACGCTTCGCGCGGCGGCTCTTTTATTGCAGGATGCTCTTTGTCCGGAGGTAATTCATCGGGGCGATCGCGATGCGGATCGTCAACCGGATCGGGCTCATCTTCCGGCGGCGGCTTAACGGGTGTGTCGTCTTCGTCGGGATCATCGACGGCGGGTTCAGGTCTGCCGGGTCGTTCGCTCACGTCTACATCCTTGATCTCTGATTATGAAATTCAGCACGCATCACATGCGACGTGCCGCTTACTCGAGCTTCAGGCCGGCGCTCTTGATGACGCGCGTCCACTTTGCGATCTCAGTTTTAATATAGGCAGCGAACTCATCCGCTGTATCACCGGCGGGTTCGTACCCTTGTTCGGCAAGCTGCTTACGGACTTCCGTCTGGTTGATCACACGCACGAGCGCCGCGTTTAACTTTACGACGATTTCGCGTGGCGTTGCAGCGGGCGCAAGTACCCCTTGCCACGCGGTTGCCTCGTAACCCGCCAGTCCACTTTCAGCAACGGTCGGAATTTCTGGCGCTGCGGATGAACGCTTGAGACTTGTCACTGCGAGCGCCCGCAGCTTTCCTGCGTGCACCAGCGGCATCGCGGGCGCAAGGGTCGAGCACATGAGCATGACCCGGCCGCCAAGCACATCGATCAGCGCCGGCGGGCTGCCTTTATACGCAATATGAACGATGTCGATGCCGGCGAGTGATTTGAGCAGTTCGCCGGCGAGATGCTGTGAAGAGCCGGTACCTGACGATGCATAGTTGATTTCGCCGGGGCGGGTCTTTGCAAGGGCGATGAGGTCGCGCATGTTTCTCGCAGGGAGCGATGGATGAACGATCCACAGGTTCGGTGATTGCGACAATAACGTGATTGGGGCGAAATCGCGGATCGGATCGAATGACATCCTGGCCTGCACCGCAGGATTCGTCGCATGCGATGTCGCGACCTGCAGTACGGTATAGCCATCCGGTGCCGCACGGACGGCTATTTCGGCACCGATGTTTCCGGTCGCGCCCGGTCGATTATCGACGACAACCTGCTGGCCGAGATTTTCCGCGAGCTTCTGTGTAACGAGCCGCGCGACGGTGTCTGATGAGCCGCCAGCGGCCTGCGGAACGATATAACGTATCGAGCGCGCTGGATATTCGGCTGCCAACGTCGTACACCAGCCCGTCGTATATAACGCTGCTGCGAGCAGGACACGATTCACTTTAGACACTCAAAGAATGCGTCCAGCGAACTCAGCGAGATCGCACGCGACGGTCCTGCGCCATCAGCCATCATCGGCCAATGGTCTCATTGTCTGCCAGGTTTGGAAACCTGCGTCTGCCGTTGCCGGCTGCGTCGCTGACGGAACGCGTGCTTACCGGCGGACACCCGGACGAAAAGTCACGTCACCACGGGGCGGGCGCAGGTACGGCACATGGACCCCCGACGTCGACGGTTGTGAAATTCGCCGGCCCGACGACCTCGAGATACTCCATGTCGGGCGAGTAATCGAACAGGTAGTGCGTGATCCCGGGACGTTGATGGACGCAGTCGCCTGCTTCGACTAGCGTTTCGCGATCCTCATACATGAATTTCGCCCATCCTTTCAGCATCAGCACGATATGAAATTCGGCTCCATGCTGGTGCCAACCGGTGCCCTTCCCTGGTGCGGCATTCGCTCGCACGAATTGTGCGATGACCTTGCCGCCAGTCGCCTCTGCGATGCCGAGATCGCGGTACTCAAAGAAATTACGCAATCCATCACTGCGAAACTGCGTATCCGCCGGCTTAACATGCGAAAACAGCATCTTCGTCCGTTCGAGCATGAGATGCTCCGTCGACTGGTTCATGACATGCATGCGTGTCAAGCATTATCTATTCCAAGACCATATGTTCATTCATGCGAGTAAATGAAGTCCCGTACGCGCGGACAGATTTGCGTATCCCAGCGGCGGCCGGCAAAGACACCATAGTGGCCGACACCCGCCTGCATATGGTGTTCCTTCATGTACGGCTTGAGTCCGGTACAGAGGTCGTGTGCTGCAACCGTCTGGCCTACTGCGCAGATATCATCCTTCTCACCCGCCACCGTCAGCAGCGCAGTGCGATGAATCGCGTGCGGTTCGACCGGCCTGTCCCGGCCAGGTAAGCTTACCCAAGGGCAGCAAGTGCTCTTGGAAGACCGCGCGTATCGTTTGCAAAAAAAATTCCGCCGGCAGATCCATCATCGCGAAGTACTCCTGATAGAACGTCAGTATCGGCTCGGCCTTCGCGATTTCGCCCTCCGCGAGATACTTGTAGAGATCGGCGAACGCTTTGGCGTGACGACCGAGATTCATGTTCATGAAAGCCGCGAGCTGCAGAAAACCGGGATAAACCCGGCGCAGTGCGCCCGGGTACCGCATCGGCACTCGATCTATCAGATTGCGTTCCTACGATGTGCCCTTGGAGCCGGGCATCGCCGCTTACTGCGAGCGCATCATGGCGCTGGAGGAGATGCAGGAATGGGTCGCCGCTGCGCGTCTTGAACCTGATGAGATCGACGAACTCGAAGTCGAATTCTGAAAATCAGACCGTGACCACCGCACCAGCGGCCGTAGTAACGCCGCGGCTATTGCTCAGGTTTCGCGCCTGACGCCTTGATGATCCGGCCCATTTTCGCGACTTCGGCGCGCACAAACTTCGTGAACTCTTCGGGAGTTGCGATGAGCACTTCGAGACCCTGCTTGAACAATTGATCCTTCGCCTCAGGACGGGATAGCGCCTTGACTATTTCAGCGTTCAGTTTATTGATGATCTCTCTCGGCACCTTGGCGGGTGCATGCAGACCGTACCACGTATCGAACTGATAACCCGGCACGCCTGACTCGCTCAAAGTCGGCAGCTCCGGCAGAAACGCCGAACGTTTCTCTCCGGTCGTTGCAAGCGCGATAACGCGTTTGGAATTGATGAAAGGCACGCTGCCGGGCAGCGCCGAAATCATTACCTGAACTTGATTAGCAACGACGTCCGTCAATCCCGGGGCGGTGCCCTTGTAGGGTATGTGAGTCAGGTTCGTACCTGTTTCGAGGCGAAAGTATTCCATTGCAAGATGCGCAGTGCCGCCCGCCCCCGTACTCGCGTAGTTCAGACTGCCGGGCTTTGCTTTCGCAAGCGAGATTAATTCTTTGGTGGACCGCGCCGGCACACCGGGATTCACTACCAGCGTATTGGTCGTCGCGCCGATCATCGCTACTTGCGCAAAGTCACGCACGGTGTCGTACAGGAAGTTTCGGATATAGCGTCTGATTGATCGCTATCGCGTTGTGTACGACCAGCAGCGTATACCCGTCGGGCACACTCTTGGCGACGATGTCCGTGCCGATTGTGCTGCCTGCGCCTGCGCGGTTGTCGACCACTGCAGATTCGCCGAAGCTTTCGGTAAGGCGCTGTGCCACGAAGCGCGCCGCAATGTCATTGCCGCCGCCGGGCGCGAATGGCACTACGAGTCGCACCGGCTTCGATGGATAGTTGTCTGCGCTGATCGCATTGACGCTAGCGGCGGCGACCGCAAGCGCCGCGCCGAAAGTTCGAATCTGCATGGGGGCCAATCGTGTACGGAATACGTTAGTATATCGGTTCCCCGTCTCTCTGCAGGATCGCCCATGGACAATCACGCGCGAGTGCGCCAATTCATCGGCGATTTCACCCGTCTCATCGAACGTCACGCGAACGACGAGCCGGCAATATTCGATCAGGGCGGAAAACTGCTTGCCGCGCTCGTCAGCGAAGATGACTGGCTGCCGGTTGCTTACTCGATGCCGGATGCGGATCGCTATCAGCAATATCTCTTGTACTGTGATCCGCTCGAACGCTTCTCAGTGATGAGCTTTGTGTGGGGACCGGGCCAGAAAACGCCGGTGCATGACCATACCGTTTGGGGAATCATAGGGGTGCTGCGGGGCATGGAGATCTGTCACGAATATGAAGTAACGAGTGGATCCGCTAAAGCGGTCGCTTCACATGAATTGCGGCGCGGTGAGATCGATCGCGTGTCCCCTAGCGTCGGGCGACGTCCACAGAGTCGAGAATGCGTATGCCGACCAGATCTCTATCAGCATTCATGTTTACGGCGGAAACATAGGCTCGGTGAGCCGCCACCTGTACGACGTAGCATCGGGACGGATGACGCCGTTCGTATCGGGATATTCCGCAGCGTCCATGCCAAACTTCTGGGACCGGTCCGCCGAAGTGCGTGCAATGTTAACGGTCTGACGCTCGCTGCCGCGGTATGGAAAACGAGCTGCTGCGCAACCATGACGGTCATATCACCCGGCTGACGCTCAATCGTCCGCACAAGGCGAACGCCTTGACGGCGTCGCTCGTCGAAGCACTTATTGACGCGATTGAATATGCTCATACCGACGCGACGCGCCTTTTGATCCTCGCCGGCAACGGCGCGCACTTTTGCGCCGGCTTCGATTTTACCGACTACGCCGATTCGAGTGAAGGTGACCTGGTCTTGCGCTTCATACGCATCGAGCATTTGCTGCAACAGTTGTATCACGCGCCTTTTGCGACGCTCGTTCTCGCTCAGGGAAAAAACTTCGGGGCCGGCGCGGATCTCGTCTGTGCATGCGCAACACGTATCGCGGCGCCCGGCTGCACATTCCGCATGCCCGGACTGCGTTTCGGTATTGTGCTCGGCACTCGGCGCCTTGCGCAGCGTATCGGCGCCGATGGCGCACGTGATGTACCTGGCAACGAGTAAGACGTTCACTGCCGACGAAGCGCTGCATCTGGGCTTTTTGAATCACGTGTCCGCGCCGGCAGAATGGCCAGCGATGACTGATGCAGCCATCAGTGCGTCACATACCCTGACGCGGCCGGCGATTGCGCGGTTGAACGAGCAAATTTCGGCCGACACGCGCGCGCTCGACATGGCAGCGCTCGTGCAATCAGCGAGTGTTCCCGGACTGAAAGAGCGCATTCGAAATTTCAGAGAGAGCAAACTTTAAGGAACATCATGAAAGACGACGTGCCACATCAAATGAACGCTGTAATCATCGACGGCGCCGGAGGACCGGATGTTTTGCGCATGAAGCCTCAGCGCACGCCGGTACCAAAAGCGGGCGAACTATTGATAAAAGTGGCCGCAGCCGGCGTAAACCGTCCGGACGTGCTGCAGCGCATGGGGCAATACCCGGTGCCTGCGGGCGCGTCTACACTACCTGGGCTCGAAGTCGGCGGCAGCGTTGCCGCAGTTGGCGAGGGTGTTACTGAATGGAAAGTGGGCGACGCCGTTTGCGCGCTGACACCCGGCGGCGGCTACGCGGAATTTGCGATCGCGCCGGCGTCCAGTTGTCTGCCCATCCCGCGCGGGCTGACCGTCGCAGAAGCCGCCACACTCCCGGAAACATTTTTTACCGTTTGGAGCAACGTCTTCGACCGCGGGCGTCTGCAGCCCGGCGAAATTCTGCTCGTGCAGGGCGGATCGAGCGGCATCGGTGTTACGGCAATTCAAATAGCACATGCGCTCGGGCATCGTGTGTTCGCCACCGCCGGCAGCGCCGAGAAATGCGCCGCGTGCGAGAAGCTCGGCGCCGAACGCGCGGTCAATTACAAAACGGAAGACTTCGTCGAGATCATCAAGGCGGCGACCGGCGGCAAAGGCGTTGACGTCATACTCGATATGGTGGCTGGCGATTATGTCGCTCGCGAGTTAAAGCTTCTCAATCCCGAGGGGCGCATCGTCTTCATCGCTTTTCTCGGCGGCGTGAAAGGCACCATCAACATAGGTGAAGTGATGTTCAAGCGCATCACGATCACGGGTTCAACGCTGCGCCCGCGCTCGGTGGAGTTCAAGGCGGCGATTGCGCACGCATTGCGCAATAAAGTGTGGCCGCTGATCGAAGCGGGAAAAATCAAGCCTGTTGTACACGCAACATTCCCGCTTGCACAAGCCGCCAAGGCTCACGCGCTGATGGAATCGAGTACGCACATCGGCAAGATTGTGCTAACTGTCGGTTGAGCAACGACGGGATCGTTGCATTCAAGCATCAAACTCGCGTGACATACATCACGGGCGGGACAGGTTGCGCGCGCGTATGACATCATCTTCAAAAAAACTGCGTGCGCTGAACTAAACGCCGCCACAATTCAATTATAATAATTTGAGCCGGCAACATCAGTCAGCAGCGCAGCGATGTTCATAGCGATGCAAGCAACGACCGGCTGATTCGTATCACCCTCGGAAATAATAATAAGGCGCTGCGGCGTCACATTAAATGAAGGGATACCAGCGTTGCTGACATCAATGCGTCCCGATACGGTATACACGAAGACCTCGAAGGGCGTGCTCGAGGTCAAAGACCGCACGATCCGCCTGCCGCGTGAACTGGGCATCGTCTTTCTTGCGGTCGATGGAAAACGAACCGTCATAGAGCTTTTGCAGCGCACGGAATTTGACCAGGCGAATCTTGACGACGCTCTCGGCAAACTCGTCGCAAGCGGCTATGTGAAAGTCACAAGCGCGCCGTCCAGGCAGGCGACGGATGAACTGGACCTCGACTTCACATCCCCGGGCATGATTTCGAAGCTGAATACCGAAGCGGAGAAGCGCACCCGCGCCGAAGCGGACGCGAAGGCGCGCGCCGAGACAGCGTCACGCGCGGCCGCCGACGCCAAGGCACGTGAGCAAGTCGAGGCGCGCGCGAAGGCTGCAGCCGAAGCAAATGCGCGCCTGCAAGCCGCCGCAAAGCATAGAGCGGAAGAACAAGCGCGGCAGGCTGCGCTGGCGACCGTGAAGGCGCAGCGCGATGCCGACGCCGCGACCGAGACGAAGGCACGGGCGGAAGCCCAGTCACGCATGCGTCAGGCAATGGCCGCAAAAGCGAATGCGGACGCCGAGGCGCTCGCGCGGGCGGCTGACGAAGCACGCGCCAACGTCGAAGCGCAGGTCAAGGCGCAGGCCGAAGCAAGCGCGCGTGTCGAGGCGGACGCAAGAGCGCACGCTGAAACCGAGGCACGCGCCCGGGCTGACGCTGAAGCGCGCGCGCGTAGTACGCTGGAAGCAAAGATGCGGGCAATGGCCCAGGCACTCAGGCAGTCTGAGGAGCGCAGTAAAGCCGAAGCCGAGGCACGCATGATCGCGTTGGCCGAAGCCAAGCATCGGGCACAAGCAGAAGCGAAGGCGCGCAGCGAGGCGGAAGCACGCGCAAAGGCGGCTGAGGCGGCGGTTGCAGACGCGCGTGCCATGGCCAAGGCGGCTGCCGACGCACGCGCCGAAGCTGAAGCGCGCGCAAATGCAGAAGCACTTGCTCGCGCGACGGCCGAGGCGCGCGCGACCGGCGACGTCACCGCCAAGGTTCGCAGCGAAGCACAGGAACTGGCGCGCGTTGCAGAAGCGGCCCGGCAAGCCGCGCTCGATCGCGCCGAACACGCCGCGCAAGCGCTGGCGAAGGCAGAGGCAAAAGCGCTCGCAGAGGCGAATGCGCGCGCCGCCGCCGAGACAAGAGCCGAACAGGAAGCTGCGCGCCGGGCGGAGGAAGAGGCGCGCGCGCTCCGGGAGGCCGCCGAACGCCAATCTGCATTCGAGGAAGAAAAGGCCCGGACACGTGCTGAATTCAAAGTGCTCGAGGAAGATATCCGTGAGGCAAGCGCCAACGCTGAAGCGCGTGAAAGTGAAGAGCGCAAGGCGCGACTGAGTGCTGAAGCGCTGATCGAAGCCGAGCGTAACGCGCGCAAGGAAGCGGAAGCATGGGCGTCAAAGGAAATCGCCGCCCGTGAGGATGAGTTGCAGCAAGCACGCCGCGAAGTGCAGGAACGTTCAGCAGCCGAAGCGCAGGCCCGTGCCGAAGCAGAGGCCGAGCGCAAGGCGCGTGCCGATGCCGACGCCCGCATCGCTGCCGAGCGCGAATCGCGGGACGCGGCGCTGAATAAAGCGCGCGATGAAACCGACGCCAAAGTAGCAGCAGCCATAGAACAAGCCGAGAACGCCGCGAAAGCGCAGTTGGAGGCGGAGCGTCAAGCGCGCGAAGAAGCGGAGAACAAAGCGCGGACTGCGCTGGAGGTCAGTGCGACTGCTGCAAAGGTGATCCGTGATGAAGCCAGCCAGCAGACGGCGGTTGCGGAGAAGTCTCGTGACGAAGCGAGACGCATGCTGGACGCCGCGCGCCTGCTGCAGGAGCAGGCGGTAGCAAAAGCCCAGGCCGAGATGATGGCGCGCGTCCAGGCGGAGCAAAAAGCAGCTAATGAGCGCCGCGCTCGTGCAGCCGCCGAAGACCGCGCGAAGCAGGAAGCCGTCAGCCGTGTCATGAATGAGCACAAGATCCTCCAGAATGCTCAGAGCGAGGTCGATTCCAAAGTGCAAGCGGAACTCAAAGCCCGCGCGCAGGCGGAAAGGGAGGCCGACATGAAGGAGCGCCTCGAAGCACAGAAACGCGCCGACGTCACGGGCGCCCAACGCTCGATCGAAGCGGAGCTGGCGGCAGCGAAAGGCGCCACGATGGTGCTTGCCCGCAAACCCGTGAAATGGGCGCGCACAGTCGGCATCAGCGCAGCAGTGGTGCTCGTGACGGCCATTGCAATACTGCAAATGGCGCCGCTGTCTGCCTTCATTCCCGGCGTGCAGAAAATTTTGTCCGAACGAGTGCAGGAGCCGGTCAACATCGGCGATCTGCGCTTCAGCATGTTTCCGTTCCCGCAAATAAAGATAGAGCGGCTGCTGATCGGTAAGGCTCAGGACATCCGCATCGATACGGTAACGGTACCGCTCACTTCATTCGGCGTATTCGGTGAACGGAAACAAATCGATGAAGTCGATGTCGGGTCCATCGCTATGGACCAATATGCGATCGCGCGCGTCGCAGGATGGGCGCAGACTCCCGCTTCCGACGCTCGCCTGCACGTGCGCACCATTAAAATCGATTCCGTAAAGCTCACTCTGCCGCGCAGTGACATGCCTTCTTTCGCCGCAGTCATTACGCTTGCCAATGACGGCGGCTGGCAGAAGGCGGTAATGCGCGATTCCAAGCTCAATGTGGAACTGCTTGCTCAGAAACAAGCTGGCCAGTTTCAGGCCAACTTCAGCGCGCGCAACTGGCAGCCCCCGTCTGGCCTGAAGTTCGAGTTTACGGAGCTGTCGGGTTCGGCAATGGTGACCCCTGGACAGGCGATCGTGTCTAATGTCGAGGGGCGGCTCTTTGGCGGCTCCCTGAAAGGCGCCGTTACGTTCAAATGGGCCGATGGCCTGGCAGCGGATGGAGACTTCATCGTCGAGGGTGCGGACGTCAGTCAGGTGTTATCCGCGTATACGCGCGATTTCCTTGCCACGGGCATGATTGACACGAAATTGAAGTTCTCCGCTAAAGGCCAAACGCCGGAGGATATATTTCGCGCACCGCGCATTTCCGCTACGTTCGCAGCCCAAAAAGGCGTTGTTAATAACGTCGATCTGGTACGGGCAATACAGTCAGCAAGTCGCTCGCCGCAACGGGGCGGCAAGACGGTTTACTCTGAAATCAGCGGCGAAGTACAGGTTGCAGGCGGCCGCATTACCTATCGCAACGTGAAACTCTCCGCTGGTCCACTCAATGCAACCGGCAGTGTTGACGTGGGAGCCGGTGGCGAAGTGGCAGGCCGGCTTTACGCGCAGCTTGGCACACCGGCCATGTCAGTTGCCCGCGCTGCTCTCCATCTAAGCGGCGCCATCAAGGACCCCGTCCTGAATCAGTGATCGCCGCTTGCGGCGACTTGCGCAATGTGATCATCCACCGCTGCTTATTTGCGCGGTAACCGCTACCAGATGCGCAATTGAATTGGCGTAATACCTGAGCACCGGAAATTCTTCGACGCGCGCGCTAAAGAGTCCGTCGCGTTCGTCTACCATCCTGCGCAGGATCAACATGCGGAGACCGACGGACACCGCATAGTCCTGATCGCTGCGCGGGATATAAACATGGGCGCCGCTTTTCTCGAGACTGCTCATAAGGGCAAACACCGCTGATTTGATTTCGAGCGCGCTCAATGCAGTTTCACCGGACGTGAGGAGCACTGTCGCCACCAGAGAAACCGGCAGTACAGGTGTAACGTCCCCGATGTGCTGCATAAGCTCACCCGCGATACCGGCGACATGACGGCGACGGTCGTCATCGGCCACAGTGCGAAGATCGATACGCCGTTGCCTGTAATAGTCGCGCATCGAAAGCGGACGGCCGAAGTTGACGCACGCGTAGCCGAATCGATACCAGCGTCCCATGGCGAGATGACGTAACTGTTTCGCCGCGAACGCAAGTGCGGTCGCACATGCAGTCAGTGCTCCGGGCGCTGGTGCTTCATTCGCCTTGAGCAGAAGTGAGCGATCCTCGAGGACGCGATCATAATTGATGCCGACCGGAATAAACACCAGATCGCGGTCACCATCCGGATTAAATGCTTTGAGCATATAGTCGAGCAGTCCGAGTTTGGGCGCACCGAGCCGTCCGTCGGTACTCAGTCCGCCCTCCGGATAGACTGCCTGCGGCACGCCGCCCTCGGTTGCCATCTGCACGTAGCGCTGTAAAACCATTCGGTACAGCCGATCGCCCGACTCACGGCGGACGAAGTAGGCACCCATGGCGCGTATCAATGTCTGCAGCGGCCACATGCGCGCCCATTCGCCCACTGCATACGACAAGGCGACATGCTCGGCCGCGAGGAAAGCGACCAGAACATAGTCCATGTTGCTGCGGTGATTCATGACGAACACCACCGTCGATTTCGGATTGATGGCCGCGATCGCCTCGCCATCCGTATAACCGAGACGGACACGATATAAAAAGCGTGCCAGGGTTTTGGCGAACCAGTAGCCCACGCGGAAGTACAGATATGCGTTGAATGCAGGAACGATTTCGCGCGCGTAGCGATCGACCCGTTGCAAGGCGACCGTTTTCGGCACGCCGTGTTCGCGACTATACGTGTCGGCCGCCGCCTGCACCTTCGCATCATTGAACAAGCGGTCGATCAGCACGCGCCGCGCAGTCAGCTTGAACTGCGGAATATCGATATTGAGACGAACGCTGATTTCCTGGAGGACCCGGTGCATCTTGCGGCGGAAGTACCAACGCACGCTTGGGAGCAGTAGCCATTCAAGGGCCGCCAACGCCGCGAGTATCAGCAATACGGCGTACAGCCATAACGGCAGCGTAACGGTCTGTGTCATGAGTCTTCCAGAGTGCTCCGGCGTACAGCTTTACGCATTTCGCCCGAACGACCGGCAATGAGGAATCCGTTCGATCCCATACATGCCGTTGGGCTAATCATACAGGCGGAATGGATGTGCGCGGTGATGGATCGCCTAAGCTAGCCGCTGCCGGAAATAAGTAGTGTTCTCGTAGTAACTCTCAGTTGCATTAGCGGGATCCCAGCCGGGAATACCGAGTAGAGGCACCGCCATTAACTCGCGTGTGGCTCGCCACTGGTCAGCCTGTGCTAAACGGTCGGCAAGCGACGCGTCGACTGCATCGAGTTGACGATCTACAGGCAAATCGAAAAAATCAGGCGCGACTGAGTGCAGCACGCCGCGCGCTGTGACGCCCGGATACGGATGCAGCATTTTTTCGTACAGCGCATGGCCGAAGAGATAGAAACGCATGCCACTGATTACGTCGGATCTGCGACGCCAGAATAATTCTTTCCACTCGCCATCGCGCAGCAAATCGCCGACCACACCGTTACTGCTAACAACAATCACTCCGCCTTCATCAAACAACGTGAGCACATCCTGTGCGGGGGTTCGATTGAGCGCGCCCGACGCCCGCTGCTCAATCAGCGCGCGATAATGTCTTTCATTCAGCGCCGCCTTGCTGCGCGGGAACGTTAGCCACACGAGCGCGTTCAAAGTATCGTGCCAGTTGCACGGGCGCATCTGCACTTCACCGCGCATGTAAACACGCGGCTCGAACTTGTCCTCGAATGTCGCCTGTCGCGTTTCCTGCGGCACAAACCGCAGGGGCTTTCCTGCTGCATTTTCGAGCGGCGGATGGCAAGCGCCGGCGATGGCGTTGAAATCTTCGCATGCAGGCCATGCGCCGGTGGGCAGAGCGCGGACGATTCGACGCAGCGGGATAAACGCCGGCACACGATCAATCAAGTCAGGAGTCCATTGTGGAGACACGGCGCTGGATAACAAATTCATCGCTCGAATGTTAAACTATGCGCAGTAATACAGCGGCGCCCGGTCAGTGAATGCGCAGCCGTTTCATTCGATCCCGTCTTTGCAGCAAACATCCACAAAATGGCCGAAAAAGTAGACTGTGCAGTGATCGGCGCGGGTGTCGTCGGACTCGCTATCGCGCGCGAGCTCGCCCTGGCAGGCCGCGAAGTGATCATACTCGAAGCGGAATCGGCGTTTGGCACACATACCAGCGCACGCAACTCCGAGGTGATTCATGCCGGCATTTATTATCCGACTGGATCGCTCAAAGCACGATTATGCGTCGCCGGGCGAAAAGCTTTATACGAGTATTGCGCAGAGCGCGGCGTAAACCACAGGCGCATCGGCAAGGTCATTGTCGCCAGCGATGAGACTCAGCTTGACGGTCTCCGCAAATACAAAGAACAGGCGGAGATTAATGGCGTGGACGATCTACGCATGTTGACGCGCGACGAGTTGGTGAAAATGGAGCCTGAAGTCGTGAGCCTCGCGGGATTTTTCTCGCCGTCGACCGGCATCATCGATAGCCATGGTTTGATGCTGGCGTATCTGGGCGACGCTGAAAACCAGGGCGCATCCTTAGTGCTCAACAGTCCCGTGCTATCGGGAGCGGCAACCGACGACGGCATAGGCCTCGAAGTCGGCGGTCAGGAGCCGATGAGTATTGTGTGCCGCACGGTGATTAACGCTGCGGGACATGGCGCCCCCGCATTATCGCGCGCGATCACTGGTGTGCCGGCTGAGACTGTGCCGCCTAACTATTACTCGATAGGTCACTACTACACCATGACCGGCAAAACGCCGTTCAATCATCTGGTATACCCAGTCGCGCGCCATGACTGGCTCGGCGTGCATGTCACCATCGATCTCGGCGGACGGTGCAAATTCGGGCCGGACTTCAGTTGGCGCGACAGTCTCGACTATCGCTTCGACGAGAGCCGGGAAGCACGGTTCTACGAAGCAATCCGCCGTTATTATCCCGGCCTGAAAGACGGCAGTCTGCAACCTGGCTACACCGGCATGCGGCCCCGCATTACAGGTAAGGATCAGGCTGCAGCGGATTTCGTCATCCAGGATCGCACCGTACATGGCGTAAACGGCATGGTCAATCTATACGGTATCGAGTCGCCGGGACTGACCTCGTCGCTGGCGATTGGCCGTTACGTCGCAGCGCTCGTCGCAAACGATATGTGATTAAGACAACGGCGCGCGCGTTGCCGCAATTAGGTCCGCTGACGTCGGCTTCAGCGTTTTTCCAGAAAGTCGCGCACCGTCGCAATCCACTCTTCGCGGCCGTACAGGAATCCGGAGTTATGGCCCCCGCTCAGTTTCATGAACTGCTTGGGCTCATGCGCCGCGCCATACAACGCTTCTGCATGCGAGAACGGGATGATGTCATCGTCAGGGCTGTGCGCGATCAAAACGGGTGCTGAGATCTGCGCGATGCGCTCGAGGTTGTCATAGTGGATGCGTGCGAGCAGACGCACGGGCAGCCACCAATAGATAGTGGCGCCTAGATTTGGAACCGAGGTAAAGGTCGACGCGAGTACGAGTGCGCGCGGTGGATGCTTGACCGCAAGCCATGTCGCGACAGCGCCGCCGAGCGATTCGCCAACGATCACGACATCGCTTGCCTTCACGTGACGCGCTTCGGTTAAGTACTGCCAGGCTGCTTCCGCATCGCGATACGTGCCCTCCTCGCCCGGATGACCGCTGCTTTGCCCGTAGCCGCGATAGTCGACAATTAAAGATGCATATCCGAGCCGGTTGAACATCGTCAGATATCCGATGCGGTGCGAGATATTGCCGGCGTTGCCATGAAACATGACCATCGCGCCGCGTGCGTGCGCGACAGGCACCCACCATCCGTGCAATTCCACGCCGTCGTCAGTTATGAGCTTCACATCTTCATAATCAAGTCCGGCGGCGCGCGGCGTCGCAGTGAGTGCGCGCTCTACCTGCGGGTAATAGACCATGCGCGGCTGCATGAGGAATACGACGCCGCAAATCAGTCCGTATGTAATTACTGCTGCCAGCAAAATATTGAAAAGCATGCGCATAAGACCTCAGTAATCGCATTCGAGCGGCGGTTCATCCATCGCCGAGCATTGCTCCCGAAGCGCCAGAATCTGATCCTGCCAATAGCGCTGTGTGTTGAACCATGGAAAGCTGGCTGGAAACGCAGGATCATGCCAGCGACTCGCGAGCCAGCCGGAATAGTGAATCATGCGCAGCGTGCGCAATGCTTCGATAAGCGCCAGCTCGCCGGGATTGAAGTCGCAGAACTCGCGATATCCACCCAGTACGTAGCTCAACTGCGCGCTCATCTCAGCGCGATCGCCGGAAATCAGCATCCATAAGTCCTGTACCGCCGGTCCGCTGCGGCAATCGTCCAGATCGACAAAATGCGGACCGTCATCACTCCACAGAATATTCCCGGCATGGCAATCGCCGTGCAGTCGGATAGTGCGTACGACGCCCGCCCGTTCGTAGCATTGCGTCACGCGCTCGAGTGCATCGTTGATGATGGCCTCGTAGGCGGTCTCGAGGTCAGCTGGGACGAAGTCGTTATCGAGCACGAAGTGCGCAGGATCGGTGCCGAAACTCGCAATGTCGATCGCCTCCCTGCGCCCAAACGGCTTCAGGTGCCCGACGGCGTGCATGCGTCCGAGGAAACGTCCAATCCAGCGTAATGTGTCCGCCTGATCGAGCTCCGGCGCACGGCCGGCCTGCTTCGGAAACAGCGCGTAGTGGAATCCACCGTGCTCATGCAATGTGGCGCCGCTTGCGTCCACGATCGGCGCTATGACGGGAATCTCACGCGCCGCTAGCTCGCGCGCAAACTCATGTTCCTCGAGAATGGCATCATGACTCCAGCGCGCCGGTCGATAGAACTTGGCGACAAGCACCACGCCATCATCGAGCCACACCTGATATACGCGGTTTTCAAAGCTGTTGAGCGCATACTGCCTGCCATCGCAGCGATAGCCGCAGCGCTCGACCGCATCGAGGATCAGGTCCGGTGTGAGCGTCTCGAAAGGCAGCGTTGAGATTGCGGACGACATCGTGCGGCCGGCCAACATCACATTTCGAGGTGGAGTCGAAGACCGAAGAAATTAGCGGGACCGCGATCGGCGTTGTACGCCGGGTTCTGCACATGCTGGTAGTCCAATGTGAACCACACGTTTTTCGCTGCCTTCATGCTGTAATACGTCTCGAAGATTTGCTCAGTGCGGTAATTAAGCCGTCCGTCGCCGAGAAAGAACCCGAGTCCGCCGCGCGCAAGGTAATCGCGATGCGACGGCGACAAGCCGTTGACCGCGACTGCGATGCCGAGCTCATCGCTCGCGCGCTTCCACTGCGTGCCTTTTACAACGACTCCGCCGGAGACCGAACGATCTATTTCGGTGAACGCATAGGTTTCAGTCTGGCCGTCGTGCGCGCTCGCGCGAATGAAGAGTCCGACATCTTCGCGTAGATCCTGTTCGATATTGATACCGCCGCCGGTCTTGCTGTGAAGCGCCCGCACCTGCGTGAGATCCGGCGTTCCGCCCGTCGCAGCAGCCTGCGCGATTGCGTCACTGAACTTTCCCATCACCGCCTGATTACCGAACGCGAGCAGTTTTAGACGGCCCTTGCGTCCGGCGACCTCGTATCCGCGGTCCACTTCCATAACGTCGCCATAGACGGTCATGATGCGGGACTCGAGCGGCAATCCATTCGATTCCTTCGGCTGCTCGAACCTGCCGGCGCGCAGTGCCCATTGCGGCGTTACGTATTCGAGCGCCGCGCCTACCGTATAGCCGCGCGCATCCGCCGGATAATCCCATGCGCCGTGCGTCATGAGCGACCAGTTCATAAACGCACGGCGCGGCTCATGGCTGTATTTATTGCGGTCGAATATGTCTGTCGCAGACAGGTTGCCTAGCGTGAGCACGAGCCGGTTTGCATCGGCCTTGCCGGCGAGTTGATTCTGGTCGGATTCGACCGCCTCGCTGCCGCCGCCGAAGCCCCAGGTCTGTCGCAAAAAGAGGCGCGCGCGATAGAACGTTGGATCGGCACCGGACGTTCGTGCCATCTCGCCGTTCGTATAACCGCCCAAACCCTTCAATTCCGAAAATGGAACACCCAGGGCCATCTCCGGATTTACATAGAACTCGCCGCCCTTCCATAGCCGGATCCCGAGGTAGACGGTAGCCGTGACGCTGTGACTGTACTCGCGGTCCGGCAGCAGACTATTGGTGCCGGTATATGGCGCCGAAAATGCGGGCTTGTTCTGCACCACGCCCGTACTTTGAAACTTGAGCTGCCACGACTCGGAGCCATCGTCGGCTGCGTCAGCCGGAAGTATCTGCGCCGCCGCGAAAGTAAGCAGAATGACGAGGCGGCATCTCGCTCTTCCTTGCGTGCTCAATGCTGCGTCTCGGTCCGGTCGAGTGCTTCTGCGTCGCGTACGTTGATAAAAGTCGTTTGACCGCCGGCCGAGGCGGCAGACAACACCTGCGCTATAGCGCGCACGTTGTTGATGCGGCATTCCCGCATTAATTGCTCGATGGAAGCGGCGATGCAGGCAAGGTCATCCAGCGGGTGCAGCGGCCAGCGGAATCCTTCGAGCGCCGTGTCGTCGAATTGCGAACTCAAGCTCACGCGAACGTCATTGTCCTGATGGGTGCTGATTACCGCCACCGGATCGCCGCTCGCGGCTCGCAACCGGCGCACCGCATTGCTCATGAACAAGTGGAGCGCCGCATCGAGCTGCGCGCTGCGACCTGCGTGGGCCGATCGCAACAGATCGCAGGGCGGGCGCGCCAGCGGTAGTATGTCCGCGCCGGCTTGCTGCAGCTGCATACCCAGAGCGCGCGTCAGAGGCACACCCCACGCGCTGATATTCGATGCCGTCTCGACGAACGAAGGCGCGCGGGACGAAGAGATCGCAGCACCAACGATCAAGCGCAAATGGACTTCCTCCCCGGGCTGCGTGACGCTAATCTCGCTCGGTGAGAGCTCGCGCGGACCGTCGTCAGCGGCCCGTGTCCATGCGTAGACAGTGCTCGGCTGTACACTCTCTATCGTCGACAGTGAGCAAAGCGCATTGCCGAGACCAAAGTTGCGCGAGGGTCCCAGTGCACCGTGGTGCTCGAATAAGGCGGTGATTGCGCTCACGTCGGGCACGACGCCGGGCAGCGTGATGGGACGGCGGCTCCCGGTCACGATGACAACAGGCAGCGCAAACACGCGCGCGAGCAGTTCATCTTTGTCGGCGCTATCGCGCGTGCAATGGGCGACGTCACAAACGGCCGCCCATAATCGCGCATACTCGACCTGGCTTGAAGCAGCATGCAGTGCCGCTTCGATCTCGCCATCGCGGCCGCCTTGAAGCAGTTCACTCAGCGTTGCGTCAAGTTCCGGGCCTGACAATCGATTCAGTAGATGCGATGCCGTGCGCTCACCATATCGACGCGGATCAGCGAGAGTTATCATGCGTGAGGCGCGTTACATCGCGGGCAGTGTGGATTCAACGCCCGCAAGTCAGTCCACGCGGGCGCCCGATTGCTTCACGACCTTTTCCCATTTGACGAGGTCGCGCCGGATGAGCGCCGCAAATTCATCGGCGGTACCGCCAGCCGGTTCGGCGCCCTGCGCGCTGAGCAGGTCCTTGAGCGCAGCCGTCTTCAGCGCCTCGTTCAGTTCCGTATTAACACGCGTTATGACCGCTTTCGGCGTACCTCTGGGCGCGGCAATGCCAAACCAGTTGATTACTTCATAGCCCGCCACTGTCTCGCCTATGGTCGGCAAGTCGGGCATCGCAGGCGAACGCTTCGGACCTGTGACTGCAAGCCCGCGTAGTTTTCCGCCCCGGACCTGCGGAATGAGCGGGACTGCGCTCGCGATAGTTGCGCTCAACTGGCCGCCGATCAAGTCTGCGAACATCGGGCCGGTGCCCCTGTATGGAATGTGGGTGAGATCGACACCGGCCATTGATTTGAATAATTCCATGGCGAGATGGCTTGATGAGCCGCTGCCGCCCGAACCGTAATTGATTTGTCCCGGTTTTGCCTTCGCCAGGGCGATCAACTCCTTAACGGATTTCGCCGGGAATGTGATGTTCGTTGCCATCAACAAGGGGGCAGCGACAAACTGCACGATCGCGTCAAAATCCTTAATCGGCTCGTAGTCGACCTTCTTGTAGAGAAATGGATTGATTACGTGCGGAATCGACGTAAAGAGCAGCGTGTAACCGTCCGCCGCTGCGTGCGCAACAATTTCGGTTGCAATCACTCCACCGGCACCGCCACGATTATCGACGACGACCTGCTCGCGCAAGCCGGCGGACAACCGCTGCGCCGCCAGACGACCGAGTATGTCACCCGCGCCGCCCGGTGGAAAACCGACTACCAGCCTTACGGGCTTGTCCGGATAGGCTTGCGCGAATAGTGTGGCTGTGCTCAGGACAATGGCAGCTGCAAAAAATGTTCTGACAATCTTCATTCTTTATGTGGCGTGCTTCAGCCGTAATGCTTCATTACTCGGGCTTCGCACCCGACGCCTTCACCGCCTTACCCCACTTGTCGATTTCGCTCTTGAAGAATGCGGTGAACTGTTCGGGCGTATCCCCGACGAATTCGGCGCCCTCGGACGCGATGCGTTCGGTGACTTCGGGCAGCTTGGTGATACGAACAACTTCGCCATGAAGTTTCGTAATGATGTCGCGCGGTGTTCCGGACGGCACGGCGACACCAAACCACGAACCGGTTTCGAATCCTTTGAGCCCTTGCTCGCTTATCGTCGGCACGTCAGGCATTACGGTAACTCGTTTGAGCGTAGTCACGCCTAAAGGACGCACCCGCCCGCTCTTCACATGCGGCAGCACGGAAACAAACGCACCGAAATACACCTCGATGTGTCCGGCGACGACGTCGACGAGCGCGGGTGACGCGCCCTTATACGGCACATGGATCATCTTGATGCCTGCCATGGTCTTGAAGAGCTCACCGGCGAGATGATGCGGGCTGCCAATGCCGGTCGATCCATGGCGTAAAGCGTTCGGATGCGCCTTGGCTATCGCAATGAGATCTTTTATATTTTTCGCGGGCACCGATGGATGCACCACCACGATGCCGGGCACTTTGGCAATGTCGGTTACGTACGAGAAATCCTTGACGGGATCATAGGCGAGCTTGGGGTACAGACTCACATTGATCGCATTCGCGACGGTCGGCATGAACAGGGTATAGCCGTCCGGGGGCGCCTTCGCCGCGAGTTCGCTGCCGATGTTCGTGCCTGCGCCTGCGCGGTTTTCGATAATCACCGATTGACCCCACGCCTCCGTGAGCTTGGCGCCTACCGCGCGCGCGAGAATGTCGGCCGCGCCGCCCGGCGTGTAGCCGACGATGAAGCGGATCGGCTTGCCGGGATAATTCTGTGCATAGGCGTGAGCTGCCGCAATGGCGAGCGCGAAAGTCAACAAGCCGCGACCGATTCCGCCCATTTGGATGCTCAATTGACGCATGACTCGATACCGTCGACTACGCGCGCCGCAATGTCGTTCTGAACTTTGCTGTCGCTCAATCTATTCTCCTCCTCACGATTCACGATGACGCCCGCCTCGAACAAGACTGCCGGCATGGATGCGCGCCGCAATACTGCCAGATGATCGAAATAATGAACACCGTTTTGTGCGTCCGCGAACGCGCGACTTTCGCCGTAGACCGGGTCGGCATGATACAGCGATGGCTTGAAACCGGCCTTGCGCAATTCACCGCCGATCGCTGATGCGCAGCGCAGAGCCGTTCGCCATGCGGGATTCTCGCGCGATATGAAAAGCGAAAAGCCGGCAAAGCGATCGCCATACAGGCGCTCGACGCCCTCATACGTCCAAGTAGTCAAAAACCGTTGCTGCATCGAGTCGTGGTGAACCGATAAGAAAAGGTCGGTTCCGCGCGCGGCGCGCGGGCGCCGCCACAACTCCTTCATTGCGCCGTCAGCGCCGACCAGTTGCACCGCATGGCCGCGTGAGTTCAAAGCTGCTTCGATCGCACGCGCCAATACCAGATTGAATTCGAATTCCGGTCGTCCCCGCGCGCTGATCACACCGGGTTCTTCAAAGTAATGACCTACGTCAATCGCAATCGTAGCGGCGTGTGCGGCACTAAATAGCGCCGACGCAAAGATTGCCGCCGATGCCGCGATAACGGAGATCATGCAACACGATAGCGGGAGATCACATCAGGATCCGGATCTCGTCCAAGGCCGTATCCGGAAGGCAGCGCGATGCGGCCATTGTTGACTTGAATCGCATCGCCCAGCGGGTTTGCGCCCAGATCGCAATATGAATACTCAATCATTGTCGCCTCGTCCAACGTCGCTGCCACATGCAGGCTTGCCAGCAGACCGGGGCCGAAATACGGTGAATGTGGTACCAGCGCGACGCCTTTGTCGCGTGCCAGCGCAGCGATACGCATCATCTCAGTTACGCCGCCGATCTTGGTAACGCTGGGCTGCGCATAGTCGACAGCGCCGGCGTCGAACATCGCGCGAAAATCTGTCACGCTGATCGCATTCTCGCCCGCAGACAGAGCGATCCCGCACTCACGCCGCAGGCGCGCGAGTCCCGCGTAATCTTCGGGCGGCCATACCGGTTCCTCGAACCAGTGCAGATCGAATTGCGCGCACCTCACCCGCTATCCCGATCGCTTCGTCTACCGTCCACGGACAATTCGTATCCATCATGAGCTTGACGTCAGGACCGATCGCCTCACGCGCCGCTTTTACTTGCCCGACACCGGTCTCATGCAGCTTGATCGCACGATATCCGCGTTGCACCGCTGCGGCCGCATTGCGCGCGACGAGCATGGGATCGGTATAGCGCATCGAGGCTCTGCGTACGCGTCGAAAGTGTTGCGGCGTATTGGCCCGAGCAACCCGGCGAGCGGTTTGCGCGCAACCTTGCCGGCGATATCCCATAGCGCGATGTCGAGCCCGGACATCGCATAGACGACGGGTCCGGTGCGCCCAAGCAGGTGTACTTTGCGCTGAAGATCGGTCATCAATGCCGGGATGTCCCGCTCATCTCGACCAACCGCGAGGGGCGCGATCAGCGTATCAAGCGCGGCGCGCGTCGCCGGCCACACTGCATAACCAAATGCTTCGCCCCATCCGACGATGGCTTCGCTGGTTTCGACGCGCACCAGCAGCATTTCCATATGCCGCGGTTTGCCCGCGAATTGCGGCTTCGGTCCGCCGATTTCAAACGGCAGGTTAAGCGCGATTGCGCTTATCGAGGCAATAGTCATACGACGCTTACAGGCCTTCGGCCTTCGCGCCCGAGTCCTTGACCACCTTCGCCCACTTCACGAGCTCAGTCTTGATCCAAGCCGCAAAGTGCTCGGGCGTATCGCCTGCAATCTCGAAGCCGAGGTCGTGCAGCTTCGCCTGCAACTCCGTATTCTTGAGCGCGCGCAGCACCACACTATTGACGCGTGAAACATAGTCTTTCGGTGTGCCGGCAGGTGCGATGATGCCGTTGATCGTCGCGGCATCTACGGTTGCATATCCTGCCTCCGCGAATGTCATCACGTCGGGCATGGTCTGCGTGCGCTTCGGGCTCGTAATCGCGAGCGCGCGCAAGCGGCCGCTCGCCACGTGCGGCTTGCCCGCGCTTTGTGTTGTAAAGACCATCGTGATTTGGCCGCCGAGAACTTCGGTGATGGACTGGCCTGCGCCTTTGTACGGTATGTGCTGGATGTCGATGCCGGCCGCCGAGCGCAGCTGCTCGCCTGCCAGATGCACGGCCGTGCCATTACCTGCGGAACCGAAGCTCAGCTTGCCCGGCTGCGCCTTCGCGAGAGCAACGAGCTCACGGACGCTCTTCGCAGGAATGGCCGGATGAACGCACAACACGAGCGGCGCAGTTGCCACCAATACGATCGGGGTGAAATCTTTGACCGTGTCGTACGGCAGCTTGCCGATAAGGCTCGGGTTGACGACAAACGCAGCATCGATCATGCCGACGGTTTGGCCATCAGGCGCTGCGCGCGCGATGATCTGCGTGCCGATGATACTGCTGCCGCCAGCGCGATTGTCTATCACGACCTGCTGACCAAACTCGGTGGCCAGGTACGGACCGAGCAGCCGTGACAGCGTATCGGTGCCGCCGCCCGGTACGTAAGGCACGATGAAGCGGATCGGACGCGTGATCTGCGTTTGCGCGTGCACAGCGCTCACGCCGGCAAGCGCGACTGCGCCGACTGCAAGCGACGTTAAGCGCTTCACTCCCGCCATCTGCTTCGTCATCTGTGATCGTTCATTTGCTCTTACTCACCACCCAAGTACGTACGCAGGCCTGCGCGGATCTGCGCCGCCGTGCAGCACACCGGTCTTATGATCGACAACGATTGTGCACGGTGCGCCCGCCAGCCACGTATAAGGATCCCACCAGTGAACCTTGTGACCGAGTTGCTTGAGCACTTCTCCGCTGTTTGCCGGTATGCGCGATTCGAGATAGAGCCGTCCCGGATAGTACGCATGCGGCTCGAACGAACCCGGGAAACTGTAGTTGGCAAATCGCGGCGCCTCTATCGCCGGCTGCGCGTCCATGCCAAACACGTTCACGTTGAGGAAGACCTGCAGCATCGCCTGCGGCTGAACATCGCCGCCGGGCGTACCGAACGGCATCGAATACTTTTCCGTTTTTGAACGCCAGCGCAGGATTCGGCGTAAGTCGCGGCCGTTTACCTGGCGCAACCGAGCACGGATGCGTCGGGTCGGACCATGACTGCGTGCCGCGGCCGGAGCATACGAAGCCGACGCCCGGTACCGTTGGTGAATTGTTCGATCCATCGGAAGGTGTGGCGGAAAACGCGTTGCCATGCCGGTCGATACAGCACGTATATGTGGTGTCGCCCGGACCGGGCGCTTCGTCCGGTTGCGCGGGCGTCATCCAACGATGCGGCAGATCAGTAAGTGTCGCCGGATCGCCTGCCGGCGGCATGCCGGGCCATGCCCGATCCGCATTGATCATAGCGCGACGGTGGTCCGAATACTTGTCCGACAGCAGGCCCTTCATGGGCACCTTCACAAAGTTCGGGTCGGCAAAATGCTGATGGCGATCCGCAAACGCCAGTTTCAGCGCTTCGGTAACAACGTGTATGTATTCGGGCGAGTTGTGTCCGAGTCCTTCAAGATTCACGCCCTTGAGGATATTGAGCGCCATGGGCAACACCGGCCCTTGCGACCACGGTCCGCACGCGTGTACTTCGATGCCGTGAAATTTCGCCGTGACGGTCGGTTCGAACTTCACGCTGAAGTCGGCGAAATCTTCCATGGTCATCAAGCCGCCTTCGCGCTTGTGATACTTGACGATCGTCGCTGCGACATCGCCTTTGTAGAACGCATCGCGCGCCGCGCGCAACGCGAGGCGGCGGCCTTTCCGGCGGTTCGCTTTCTCGACGTCGGCAAGGTACTGCAGCGTGCCGCCGAGTTCGGCCTGCACGAATAATTCCCCGGCGACCGGCGGTTTGCCTTTAGGCAGGAAAACTTTTTTGCTGGACGGCCAGCGCTCGTACGAAGCCTGATTGTCTCGGATGAACTCGGACATGAGCGGGTACATGGGAAAACCGTCGCGCGCAAAACGGATCGCCGCTGCTGCGACATCGCTGAATGTCATCGTTCCGAAACGCTCCAACGCAGTGATCCATGCGTCGGGCGCCGCCGGCACGACGCTGCGCAGGACGCTCGCGGGGATCTTGCCGTCGTGATTCTTCTGGAAATAATCGGGCGTGATCGCTTTCGGCCACACGCCCAGCCCATCGATGCAATGAATTTCTTTTTTCTTCGCGAGATAGATGATCTGCGGCGCAACACCGCCGAAACTTACTTTGTCTGTTTGCAGCACGCCCATCGCGATGCCCGCCGCTACGCCTGCGTCGATCGCATTACCGCCCGCTTCGAGTATCTGAAAACCGGCATGCGCAGCAAGATAGTGGCCCGCGGCGATCACATGCTTCGTGCCCATGATGGTTGGCCGATTTGAAGTTGCCGGTTCGTTCTGCAGCGGATTTTCGAGTTTCATTCTCTACCCCACATTTTTTTCGATTGCACGCACCCAGCTCTCGCCGAGCACCCATTTAACCCGCTTCGAATCATAGCCCCGATCGAGCATGCCCTGCGTAAGGTTAGGCGCCTGGCGTATGTCCTCGAGGCCGCGCGGATAACTCTGATTCAGGAAGTCGTCGACGGTGCCGAAGATATCGGGACGCAGCGTGCGATTCCGGCGCGACTGCGGAAGCACAACCCCCGCATCCTTGTAGCCTTCGACATAGTCGAGCCCAAGGCCGACGTGCTCGGCGCCCATCGTCTTTACCAGATGATCAAGATGGTCCAGCATGTGCGCAAGCGTGGGATCCGGATGATGCACGGCGCGCGGCAGACCGCACAAGCCGATGACGCCGCCCTTTTCGGCGACTATGCGCAGCACCTCATCGTGTTTGTTGCGATCGTTTGCCGTGACTGCATATGCATTCGCATGCGTAATGCAAGGCGCGCGCGCAAGCTGGACAGCTTCGAGGGAAGTTTGATGCCCGGAGTGTGAAACGTCGAGCATCATGGGCAGCTCATCCACCGCTGCAACCAGTTCGCGGCCTAAGAAGCTCAGTCCCGCATTGCGCCGCTCGCCGCAGCCGTCCCCGACGAGATTCGCGAACGTATAGCACATACCGAGTATGCGGAATCCGAGCCGGTGCATGATACCGACGCGTTTAAGATCAGTGCCGATCATGTCGGCCGCCTGCGTGATCAGCATCATGGCGACCTTGCCGTGCGACTTCGCCGTACGAAAGTCCGCCGCGCGAGTCGCGAGCATGAGATGCGGACTTTTCTCGATTTTCGAGAGCGCCGCTTCGCTGCGTTGCAACGTCGCATCCCACGTCGCATCAGATACGACGCTCAACAACGCGCCGCTGATGCCGCCTTCGATCAAGCTCGCCGTATACGGCTCATCGAGCGTGTAATACGGCGTAAGGCCGTCGATGACGATCGACTCTGTGTGCAGCGCAGATGCGACCGTGCTTGAGTCAGGCATGGAGATCAAACGTCATATGAAAAAAGTTATCTCGGCATCCCAGCCAAGGCGGGGGATGACAATTTTTCAAAACGCTCAACAAACCGACGACGCTGCATGTCTAGAAACCAATCACCGAGCGTTGCCAAGTCGACCATTTCTATTGCGGCTCGATGCCGGCCTGCTTGATGAGCCGTTCCCACTTCGCGAACTCGCTGCCCATATAACTCGCAAGTTGAGCCGGGCTGAGGGACAGGACCTCGAAGCCGAGCGGCGCAAGCCGCGTTTTGAAATCGGGTACCGCGATCACTGCAAGCGCTTCCCGGCTCAGCGCATCGACGATTTCCCGCGGGACGCCGCGCGGCCCGACCAGGCCCTGCCACGAGCGGATTTCGACGAAATCGCCGACCGACTCCTTGAGCGTCGGCACATCGGGCAATTCGGTCGATCGCTTGTCGGTCGTCATCGCGAGCGCGCGCACCTTGCCCGAAGCGATGTGCGTTGCAGCGGTGGCAAAGTCGGAGCAGATAGACGTGATCTGTCCCGCAATGAGTTCGGTCACCGCTTGCGGGCTGCTCTTATACGCGACCTGTGCGAGATCGATGCCCGTTTTGAGCTTAAGCGTTTCCATGCAGATCGTCGCAGTGCCGCTCGGTGTTCCATAGGTAAGCTGACCGGGACGCGCTTTGGCGAAGGCGATTAGCTCCCGCACGTTTTTTACGGGCAGCGAGGGATGGACAACAATTACAAACGGCACGCCGCCGATACCAGCGATGGGTGTGAAATCCCTGATCGAATCATAGGTCACACCCTTCATCATCAATGGCGTTTGCGAATGCGAGCTCGTCGTCGCCATCATGATCGTATAGCCGTCCGGCGCCGCCTTCGCGACATAATCAGCCGCAATTGCGCCGTTCGCGCCGGGACGGTCTTCGACGACAAACGTGCCCTTCATGCGTTCGGACAGTCCTTGCGCGAGCAACCGCGCGACGATGTCAGTTGCGCTGCCGGCAGCAAATGGCACGACGAGGCGCACCGGCTTTTGCGGATAGCTCTGCGCCATTGCCGCGGCTGTGAACGTCGCCGCTAGCCAGACTGTTGCAAGAAGGCGCATCGCCCGCTCTCCGATCAAGATTCTCAGGGAACCGTCGCAGCGACTTCGCCGCAGGTCATGAAACGGGTGCGCGGCTGGCTGCGGAAATATGCAGTCAGCTGGTCAAGCATCGCAAGCCGGCCGGGATGGCCGATCAACTGCACGTGCAGAGTCAGATGAAAGTACGCGCCGGGCCATCCGTAAGCACCGTCGAATTCCTCGCGCCACAATCCTTCGACTTCACGTGCGGTCCGGATGACACGACCGATCTGTCCGCCGTACATGAAATATGGCGCGTCGGCCAAGTGCCATTGCACAGGCAGTTCGACGAGGGGCAAAGGTTTGCCATCGCGCTCGTGGCGATAAGGCCGGATGCGATCGTGGAAGTTGGCCGAGATCGTAACGCCCGCCTCGAGCAGATACTCGAGCGTGCGATCGGACCATTCCCACGACGGCGAACGCCACGCCACCGGTTTGATGCCCGTGATATGCGACAAGGCGTCCATGCCGCGCACGAGCTCGCTTTTCTCGTCAGCTGCAGACAGCGATGCAGGCGGTTTGTGCGCATAACCATGGCTACCGAGTTCGTGACCGCGCCGGTGTATTTCGCGGATAGCGTCGGGATAGCGGTCGGCCGTCATGCCGGGGATGAAAAACGATGCTTTCACCGCGTGACGGTCGAGCAGATCGAGTAGCGGCGGCAGGCCTTCACGTATTTCGTAACTGCCGTGCGACAGCAGCACGGGCTTTTGCACATTCTCGGGCGCCTTGCCAAGCCATATCGCTTCTGCATCCAGGCAGATGCCGTAGATCACCGGGAAGACAGTCGTGTTCTCAGCGGTCGCGCTCACTTCATTCTTCCTTTGCGCCGGCGATGCGCACGACGTTGGCCATGCGCTCAAAATCAGCAGCAAGCATCTTGTTCATTTGGTCAGGGGTCAGCGGCCGCGGCTCGATGCCCTGCTTCGCCAGGCGATCCAGCACTTCCGCGTTGCGCAGCAATTTGCCTACCTCGTTGTTCATCCGCTCGACGATATCGCGCGATGTAGCAACCGGCGCGAGCAAACCCAGCCAGCTATCGAAGTCGTAGCCCGGCAGACCGCTTTCCGCCAGCGTAGGCATGTCCGGCAGAAACTTGCTGCGCGTAGCGCTCGTGACCCCGATCAATCGCACGCGACTGTCGTTGACGTAGGGCATGACGGCGATGTTGGCCCCTATCATCGCGTGACCGCGTCCGGACATCACTTCGAGCACCGCATCGCCAGTACTTTTGAACGGCACATGCAGCATGTCGATGCCGGCCATGTTGACGAGCAGCGCCATCGACAGATGCGTTGCGCTGCCTCGGCCAGCGGATGGATAAGCCATGCCCGGTTTGCTGCGCGCGAGCTGAATGAATTCGCCGACGGTTTTCGCAGGTACTACCGCGCTCACCATCATGATATAGCCCGTTACGCCGACCGATGCGACCGCGGTGAAATCCTTGAGCGGGTGATAGGGCAGATTGGAATACACCGAACCGTTGATGTTATGGCTGTTCGCGGCAATCAGCAGCGTGTAGCCGTCAGCGGGCGATTTGGCGACAGCAGCGGTACCAACCGTTCCGCCTGCGCCAGGACGCGACTCTATAACAACCGGTTGGCCGAGCGCCGCGGAAAGCTCGTTCTGCATAGCGCGCATCATAGTGTCGAGCACGGAACCGGCGCCGAATGGCGCGATGAGCCGCACCGGTTTCGCCGGCCAGGCTTGCGCCGCGGCGCATGCACACAGCAGGCATAGAAGGGCAAGCGCGATCGTTTGTACCAATTGGATTTCACGCATCGCCGTTAACCCACCAGAGTCTTGAATGTGCGAAGCCAGTTGCCGCCCATGATTCCTGCAATCTCTTCTTCCGCATACTTGCGGTCGAATAGTGTCTGCGTGAGATTGGGCAGCTCGCGGATCTGCGTGAGCCCGTCGGGATAACTCAAGGTCAGGAATTCATCGACTGTGCCGAATACATCCGGCCGCAGCGTGCGCCATCGCTTTGAGGCCGGAAGAATTTGACCGGATGCTTTGTAAGCGGCGACGAAATCGCAGCCGAAGCCGACGTTTTGCGGACCAATCAGCTTCGCATAATAATCGATGTGATCGACGATGCGATCGAGCGTTGCGTTCTGCGGCCACACGGTTTTTGCCAGTCCGCAAACGCCTAACATGCCGCCTTTGGCCACGATCGCCCTCGCCGTTTCGTCCATCGTATTGCGGTCGTTCGGGTTCAAACCGTACGCATTCGAATGCGTGCAGACCGGTGCCCGGGCAATCAAAACCGCTTCTGCGCGTGTGCGGTGTCCGCAATGCGACAAGTCAAGCCACATGGGCAGGCCGTTGACGATGTCGATCAACTCGCGTCCGAGAAATGAGATGCCCGCGTCCCGTTTCTCGCCACAACCGTCCGCGTGTAGCGTGCCGCCGGTGTAAGCAAGCCCGCAGATGCGCATGCCCAGGCGATATAGCAGCTCGACGCGGTATAGTTCCTTCTCGATGAACGAAGATCCCTGCGTGCCGATCACGATCGCCAGTTTGCCTTGCGCCTGCGCTTTGAGGATGTCATCGGCGCAGAGAGCGAGTTTCAGGAGCGGGCTCTTCTCGATCTTCTGCAAACCCTTTTCGAAGTTGCGCAAGACGGTTTCCCACTCGTCTTCTGTGCCGAACGTCGCATTGACGACGTTGACGCCGCCGTCGAGTGACTGCTGCGCATATAACTCGTCGAGTATGTAATAAAGAGACAGGCAATCCCAAACCAGCGTCTTGCGATGAAAGCGTTGCGCGGCTTCTCCGGCGAATAGTCGCGGTTCCGGTTGCGTTAGCGTACTCATTCTTGATCAGTCGCCCTTCTGTTCATAAGTCTCATTGTGGTCCGACACCGATGCGCTGAAACAGCGCTTTCCACTTTTGTCCGCTCGCTAGTAGATAGTCCGCATATTCCGCCGGTGTCGTACCGACGAGATCGACGCCTTGCGTCTGCATGCGCTCCCGAAAATCCGGCGTCTTCAATACCGCGATTATTTCGCGGTACAACTTATCGACGACCGGCTTCGGCGTTTTGACGGGTACCATTACGCCGTAGACGCCGGTCGCGGCATCGTACCCGGGTATGGTTTCTGAAACAGTCGGAATATCGGGCGCGATCGACGAACGCTTGGGCCCGGTCACAGCCAGCGGTCTTATGCGCCCGGATTTTATCAACGGAATCGCTGACACAAGGCTCGGCGGATAGATCGGTATCTCGCCGCTCATGAGATCGGTCACCGCCTGCGAAGTACTCTTGTACGGAATCTCCTGCAATTCGATGCCCGCCATTGATTTGAACAGCTCAAGCGTGAGAAACGCAGAACTGCCGCGCCCTGAGGAACCGTAGCGCAGTTGTCCCGGCCGTGCCTTGGCGAGCGTGATCAACTCCTTGATCGAACTCGCATCGATCCTGGGATTTACGCAGATCACGTTCTGAGTGAGCACCACGAGACTAACCGGCGCGAGATCTTTGGGGTCGAACGGCAGCTCCTTATACAGCAGCGGACTGACTACCAGGCTTAGAGTACCGATCAGCAGCGTGTGTCCATCCGCATTAGCGTGCGCCACGATGCTGTTTGCAATGCCGCTGTTGGCGCCTTCACGATTTTCGACGATCACCTGCTGGCCGAGCCGGGCTGTCAGTGCCTGCGCGAGCGCCCGCGCTGTTATGTCGGTCGTGGTACCCGGTGTAAAACCGACGACGATGCGCATCGGCTTGCTCGGATAATTCTCGACACCGTTCTGCGCTATCGCCAGCGTCGAACATCCGCACATCAAGCCAGCGTAAACCACAGTTCCCCGCCCACGGCGCCATTCACTTCGTCCCTCTTTGTTGGATACATTCTAACGTGTGGCGAGAAGATGCAGCAGTCCGCCGCACGGCGTGGACTTCTCATGCGTGTAAACTTCGCCTGCACTTAGTCCGATGAGATTGCGCCGTTGAAATATTCGATCTTCACGCTCGCGCGCAATGCGCTCAGCCACCACCAGCACTGGCCGCGCGTGTGGCGCAGTCCCGAGCCGCGTGCCGAGTACGACGTCATCATCATCGGCGGCGGCGGCCATGGACTCGCAACCGCCTACTATCTCGCGAAGAACCACGGCATCACGAATGTAGCAGTGCTCGAGAAAGGCTGGCTGGGCGGCGGCAACACCGGCCGCAACACGACCATCGTGCGCTCGAACTATTATCTCGAGCCGAACGCGCATTTCTATGAGCATTCGCTGAAGCTGTGGGAAGGGCTCTCCGCAGATCTCAACTTCAACGTCATGTTCAGCCAGCGCGGCGTCCTCAATCTCGCGCATAGCTACGCAGATCTCGATACCTACTCGCGACGCGGCAACGCAATGCGGTTGAACGGCATCGATGCCGAGCTGCTGACGCGCGATGATGTCGCGTCCATGGTGCCGCTGCTCGATTGTTCGCCGGAGGCGCGCTACCCGATCATGGGCGGATTGCTGCAGCGGCGCGGCGGCGTCGCGCGCCATGACGCGGTTGCATGGGGTTACGCACGTGGCGCGGATGCGCGCGGCGTCGATATCATCCAGCAATGTGAAGTCACGGCATTAAGACGCGAGGGCAACCGAATTGCGGCGGTTGAAACGACTCGCGGCACGTTGCGCGCCAGGAAAATCGGCATTGCAGCCGCCGGTCATTCCGGCCATATCGCGGCGATGGCCGGATTGCGACTGCCGATCGAGACCCATGTGCTGCAGGCGCTCGTGTCCGAGCCCATAAAACCTGTGCTCGATACTGTCGTCACGTCCGGCGCCGTCCATTTTTATATCAGCCAGTCTGATAAGGGCGAGCTCGTGATGGGCGGCGACCTCGATGGGTACAACTCATACGGCCAGCGCAGCAATCTGCCGCCGCTCGAGCACGTCGTGCAATCGATGCTCGCATTGTTTCCGAGCTTCGGTCGATTGCGCATGATGCGAACGTGGGGCGGCGTCATGGATATGAGCATGGATGGCAGCCCGATCATCGGCAAAACGCCGCTCGCAAATCTGTATCTCGATTGCGGCTGGTGCTACGGCGGCTTCAAGGCGACGCCCGCATCCGGATGGTGTTTCGCGCATACGATTGCCAACGACGCGCCGCACGACCTGAATGCCGCTTTTACCCTCGACCGCTATGCAAGCGGGAATACCATCGATGAAAAAGGCGCGGGACCGTATGCGTGGGCGCATTAAGTGCAGTATTCAAGGATGGCGTCGCAGCATCACGTTGTTTTCCAGGGTGTATAAATTGATCGCACTCCTTTTCTGCATGTCCGAACCCGATCTGTCGCTTAGCACTTCCGGATTCCGCGAATGCCGAATCCTGATTTCTGACTCCTGATGCTACTCATTGCCTGCCCGCACTGCGGACCGCGCGACTACACCGAGTTCACTGTACGGCGGTGATGCCGGTGTGCGCCGTCCATCAAATCCATATACGCTCAGCGATGAAGATTGGGCCGCATACGTCTACCTGCGCGATAACCCGCGGGGTGAGCATGACGAATTGTGGCAGCACTCATCCGGTTGTCGCCGCTGGATCACAGTCCGCCGCAATACCTACACTCACGATGTCGTAGCCTCCGGTACGCCGGAATCTCCGCGCCGGGCATGACGCAACCATTCCGGCTTGCGAGTGGCGGGCTGATCGATCGATCGCGTCTGCTGAGCTTCACATTCAATGGCCGCCGACTTCAAGGGTACGAAGGCGACACGCTGGCATCCGCGTTGCTCGCGAACGGTATACGCGTCGTCGGCCGCAGTTTCAAATATCACCGGCCGCGCGGCATCGTAACCGCGGGAGCCGATGAACCGAATGCGCTTGTGCAGCTTGGATCGGGCGCGCACAGCGAACCCAACATACGCGCGACCCAGGCGGAGCTTTTCGACGGACTTGTTGCATCGAGCCAGAACTGCTGGCCCTCAGTCGACTTCGACTTGGGAAGCATCAACAACTGGCTCTCCCCTTTGTTTCCGGCCGGCTTTTATTACAAAACGTTTATGTGGCCGTCATCGCTGTGGATGACCTACGAGCGTTTCATTCGCAGAATGGCCGGCATGGGACGCGCCGCGAGCGCGCCCGATCCTGACAAGTATGAGCACCGGTATGCGCATTGCGATGTGCTGGTAGCTGGCGGCGGGCCGACGGGACTGGCAGCGGCGCTGGCGGCCGCGCGTGCCGGCGCGCGAGTGATTATTGCCGACGAACAACGCGATTTCGGCGGCAGCCTGCTTTCAGAACGCGCCGATATCGACGGGGAGCCTGCGCTCAACTGGGTGACACGTCTCGTGCCCGAAATGCAGATGAACGACAACATCACACTGCTCAAACATAGCACGGTCTTCGGTTACTTCGACCACAATGCTTTAGCAATCGCAGAGCGCGTCCACGGGGCTTCACTACATTCGGTGAAGCAATGCCTCTGGAAAGTCCGAGCGAAGCAAGTGGTGCTGGCGGGCGGCGCACTCGAGCGACCGCTCGTATTCGCCAATAATGATCGGCCGGGCGTGATGCTCGCTTCCGCTGCCCGCGCGTACGCAAATCGCTATGCAGTAAAGCCTGGATCGCGTGCCGTGATATTTACCAACAACGACAGCGCATATTCGGCAGCGCTCGATTTACGACACAGCGGCGTCCAAGTGCAAGCTGTCGTCGACGTGCGTGCGGGGACCATGGGTCAGATAGCGAGGGAAGCCGCACAAGCAGGCATCGAGTGCCGAATGAGCAGCGCGATTGCCCGGGTGCGTGGCGGAAGCTGCGTTGGCGCGGTCGATATCGCCGCCATTGATGCTGACGGCAACGCGAGCCGCACGAGGGAGACCATTGAGTGCGATCTGGTTTGCATGTCCGGCGGCTGGAGTCCCGCAGTGCATCTGCATTCTCAATCGAAAGGCACACTCGAGTACCAGACGAGCGTCTCGCTGCATTCATTCCAGCGCGGAACGCGCAGGCATGCCGGTCCGCGGGCGGCGCGAACGGTGCAATGGCGCTGTCAGCGTGCATCGAGCAGGGGTTAAGCGCAGGTGCGGCAGCTGCGCAAGCGTGCGGCCATGGCGACGGCAAAGTCCCGCCGATGCCGGTTGTCGCGCAGGACCATCAGGCACCGTTGAAGCCTGTATGGCACGTGCGAACCGGAATGCGCGAAAAATGTTTCGTTGATTTTCAGAATGACGTGACCGCGGCGGACGTTACGCTCGCTGTGCGCGAAGGTTACACATCTGTCGAGCATCTGAAGCGCTATACGACGCTCGGCATGGGCACTGACCAGGGCAAGCTCTCGAACATCAACGGCCTTGCGATTCTCTCCGAACTTGTGCACGCCCATATTCCGGACGTCGGCACCACGACTTTTCGCCCACCGTATACGCCGGTGACCTTCGGCACATTGGCTGGCGAGGTCCGCGGCGCCGCCGTTGCACCCTTGCGCTTATCCGCAATGGACGAATGGCACGCCGGTGCCGGCGCCAGGTTCATCAACGCAGGGTTGTGGCGGCGGCCGCAAGTCTACCCGCGTCCCGGCGAGTCGGATCTCGAAGCGGTCAACCGTGAAGTGAGGGCCGTGCGCAATCAAGTCGGCCTCGTGGATGTTTCGACTCTCGGCAAGATCGACATCAAAGGCCGGCACGCTGTCGAACTGCTGGAACGCGTGTATGTGAATAACTGGAAGAACCTTGCGATTGGCAAAGTGCGCTATGGATTGATGCTGCGCGAGGACGGACGCGTCTTCGATGACGGCACGACCGCGCGGCTCGGTGAACACCATTACCTCATGACAACAACGACGGCGAACGCCGTCAAAGTCATGTCGACGCTCGAGTACTGGCTGCAGGTCGAATGGCGCGGCCTTGAAGTGTATCTAACGTCGGTTACCGAACATTGGGCCGCTATGGCGCTCGCCGGGCCGAACGCGCGGCGCGTATTGGCGGCGCTTGCGCCCGACGCTGATTGGAGCAACACCGCATTACCGCATATGGGATTGCGGGAAACTGTAATTGCGGGAATTCCAGCGCGGGTGTTTCGCATCAGCTTTTCGGGCGAGTTATCCTATGAGATTAATGTGCCCGCCGACTACGGGCACTCGATGTGGACAGCGCTGCTCGGCGCCGGCGCGCAGTTCGGGATAACGCCCTACGGCACCGAAGCCATGAGCGTCCTGCGCATCGAAAAAGGTCACGTGGCAGGCATGGAGCTGGACGGCCGCACGACTCCTGATGATCTCGGGCTCGCATCGCTGGTCAGCGCCAGCAAGGACTGCGTAGGTAAACGCTCGCTGAGCCTCGCGTCGCTCGCCGCACCCGGTCGCAAGCAGATCGTGGGCCTCTGCGCAGTCGACGCGAAGACAGCGATCCCGCGCGGCGCACAGCTGGTCGCCGCCCCCCACGCCGCATTGCCGAATACCATACTGGGACACGTCACGGCCAATTGCTATAGCCCGACATTGGACCAGTCCATCGCGCTGGCATTGCTCGCCGACGGACGCAATTCGATCGGCCGGACGCTGCACGCTGTATCACCGCTTGCAGGCAGCGCGACGCCCGTGAAAGTGGTTCACCACGTTTTCTTTGATCCGCCGGGAGCACGCGCGCGTGGATAACGAAATCACGCGGCGATCGGCGCTTGTCGATAAGTATCAAGCCGGACGGTTTGGCGCTCCCGGCGATACGGCCGGCATACATTTCGTTGAGCGCACGAATCTAACGTTGACTGATCTCCGTGGCGATCCCGGCGATCCGCAGTTCGTCGCGAGTGCGCGGCGCGCTCTGAAATGCGCCTTGCCGCTCGAGCCCAATACGTCAAGCAGCGGCACCGATTGCGAGGTCCTGTGGCTGGGCCCGGACGAATGGCTGCTCGTTACCATTGCAGCCGCGAGATTGCCGATCGACGGTGGTTATATGACCGACGTGAGTCACGGCCGCGCGGTTGTGCGCGTCAGCGGTGCACGTACGCGCGACCTTTTTGCAAAAGGCTGTCCGCTTGATTTGCATCCGCGGGTGTTTGCGCCGCGCCGATGTGCGCAGACCCACATTGCGCATGTCAGCGTGCTGCTGCATCTCGTCGATGAAGCGGGCACCTTTGACTTGTATTTTGCGCGCAGTTACGCCGCGCACACCTGGCACTGGCTTACCGAAGCAGCGTCCGCGCTAGGTTATTCGGTCGCAAACGCGTGAACACAGCGCTCTGCCGCTTCTGCGGGTTCCTTTGCTACACTTGGCAAAGCGCATACCGCTGAAGGATGCTTGCGTGTCGGAAAAGCAAAAGCCGCCGTTTCTTGGCATTTCGGAACAGGACCTGAACGCGCTGTCACGCCATGCAGTAACGCGCTCGTTCCCGAAGAATGCCGTCATCCTGAGCGAGGGCGACCAGACCGATGCTCTCTACGTCATTCTTTCCGGCAAGGTCAAAATTTTTCTCGCCAACGAGGAAGGCAAGGAGATCATCCTTGGCATTGAAGGGCCCGGCGAATACTTCGGTGAAATGGTGCTCGACGATGGCCCGCGGTCGGCGTCGGTAATGACGCTGGAGCCCTGCCGCTTCCAGCTGATCCCCAAACACGACATCATGGCGCTGGTGCAGTCGCAGCCCGAGTTTGCCGCCCATCTCGTGCGAAAGCTTATACACCGCGCACGCGTGCTCACCGAACATGTGAAGCGTCTGGCGCTGCAGGACGTATACAGCCGGTTTGCCAAGCTTCTCCAGGAGCTATCCGTGCGCAAGGACGGCGTGCTGATGATTCCGGATAAGCCGTCGCAGCAGGAGATGGCGAGCCGCGTTGGCGCTTCGCGGGAAATGATAAACCGCATAATCAAAGATCTCTCGGCCGGGGGCTACATCAGCATCGAGCCGCAGCACATCCTGATCAACAAGCAGTTGCCGGCGAACTGGTAGGACCGTCCGGCGCCAGGGCCGGGAACGGGAACGCACGCTCGAGTAACACGGTGTAAATAAGTCACAACTATCGTGTGCGCTGGCCGGTATGCCACGTCTGCCGGGCCGCCTAAAGTAGTTGCCAGCCTCGGGAAGGAGCCCCGTGGCAGCAGCTCAACGCTTCGAGGAGGCCACCATGCTTGATTTTCTGATCAGCGCCGCCGAGCTCACCTGTTTGGCCGGGTGTTTTTACGCCGCATGGCTCATCAACCGCGGATACAGACTCGATACCCATTTTTCTGATCGGCGCGGACGCCTTTCGACCGAGCCGCACGAGGATGCGCTGCCGCATACGCCGCCTTCCGATCACTACAGTTAGGTCCGGATGGCCCATTTATACCGGAGGCATAGGGAGATATCATTGAGATAGGAGGAGTCAATAAATGCGATGGAAGCCGCTCGTCGCCATCGCCGTTGGAGCGCTGGTAGCTGCAACCGCTGCCGCGCAGCAGCAGGTCTACAACATCACCTGGCTGTCTGCCGACCTGTCCACCAGCGGATCGGCGTTTTACAACGTGTTCAAGGATGCCCTGCGGGATCTCGGCTACGTGGAAGGCAGGAATGTCCGCATAGAGGTGCTCTGGGGTGAAGGATCGAGCGACCGCATAAATTCTCTGGCCAGAGACTTGATGAAGTCGAAGCCGGATATCATCGTCGCACAAGGCGGACCTGCAGCGCTGCCGCTGCACCGCACCGGCATAACGACTCCGGTTGTCTTTGCGTACAGCGGCGATCCGGTGGAAGCGAAACTAGCAGATAACTTTGCGCGCCCGGGTCATAACTTTACCGGCGTGTCGTTTCTGTCACTCGATCTTGTCGGCAAGCGCATGGAGTTGCTCAAGGAAGTGCTGCCGGGAGTCAAGCGCGTCGCGATAGTTGCTAATCCCGAACATCCGGGTCAGCAGAGCGAGCTGCGCGTTTCCCAGGCGGCTGCGAAGTCATTGGGCCTTGAGATCGATTACTTTCAGGTGACGGACGCAGCACAACTCGAGGACGCGTTCGCTGGAATCGCGAAGGCACGCAGCGAAGCGATCGTTGTATTCCCGGACGCGATCACGATGCGCTATCGTGAACGTATCGCTGCGTTCGCGCTTAAACAACGGATCCCCGCGATCTCGGGCTGGGCGCCTTTCGCTGAAGCGGGCAACCTTCTTTCGTACGGACCAAACCTGAAGAGTTCATTCCTTCGATTGGCTACTTACGTCGATCGCATCGTGAAGGGAACCAAGCCCGCCGAGATACCCATCGAATTTCCGACCAGCATCGAGCTCGTAGTCAATCAAAATACAGCGCGAGCGCTCGGCGTGACAATTCCGCGTTCGGTGTTAATCCGCGCCGACCGGGTGATCGAATGATCAGCGTCCGTTCCACTGGGTACTCGCAAGATTGCGGAAGGAAGTCGAATGCGCGGAATGCTGGGGGCGATGCTCGACGGCACGCCTCCACGCGGAATTAATCCGATAACCAGACGCGCGATGCTGGTGGGCGCACTATCACTGGCGACGCTCGCGCTTCCGGTGTTCGCGCAGCGTGCCGCGCCCGTCCGAATAGGCTGGCTTGCGTACATCGGGGAGCCCGATCCAGGACTGCAAATGCTGCGGGAAGGCTTACGCGATCTTGGCTACAGCGAAGGCAAAACGCACGTCATGGTGGCGCGCTACGCAGATGGCGACTTCACACGCCTGCCCGAACTGGTGGCCGAGCTCATCGGCCGAAAAAATCGACGTGCTCGTTTCGCGCGGCCCGTCGGTGGACTATACAAAGTCCATACGCGCGCAGGTACCGGTCGTGTTTGCGTACAGCGGCGATCCGATCATAGCGGGATTCGGCGACAGCCTTCGTAAGCCCGGACGCAACATGACGGGCATTACCTTCATGGCGATGGAGCTATCGGCGAAACGCATTGAAGTCCTGAAAGAGCTGGTACCGAAGGCCTCGCGCGTCGCCCTGCTCTCGAATCCCGAGCACGCCGGCGAATTGAACGAGTACCGCGTAACCGATGAGTCCGCCCGCCGCCTCGGCGCGCGCATTACCCGCTACCTCGTACGGTCGCCTCAGGAGATGAATGCAGCCTTTTCGACCATCCGCGCCAGTCAGCCCGACGCAATGATTGTTTTCCCGGATTCGCTCACCGTTGCACGCCGCAAAGAGATTGCGGACTTCGCCGCGCAAGCGAGAATACCCTGCATATACGGCTGGACGGAGTTCGTCGAAGCGGGGGGACTGATGAGCTACGGGCCTTCGCTGGTAGAAAACTTCAAAGCACTCGCAATGTTCGTCGATAAGATTCTGAAAGGCACCGACGCCAGCAACATTCCGATTGAACAGGTGAGCAAAATCGGTTTGACGATCAACATGGGAACGGCAAAAGCACTCGGTATTACGATCCCTCAATCCTTACTGGTACGCGCGGACAAAGTGATCGCATCATGACGCGCCGGCAACTCCTGCTTGCGTTCGGAGCAACGGCGATAACGTGGCCAATTGCCGCCGTCGCACAGCAGCCGCCGAAAGTTGCACGCCTCGCTTATCTGGGCCCCACGTCCGCTGCAGGTTCGCGCACGCGTGTTGAAGCATTGCGGTCAGGCCTGCGAAACCTGGGCTACATCGAAGGCAGGAATTTAGAGATCGCCTTTCGCTGGGCAGACGATAAATACGAATCGCTGCTCAGACTGGCTGCAGAACTCGTGTCACTCAATCCGAATGTAATCGTTACGCATGGCACACCGGGCGTCCGGGCTGCAAGAGCGGCCACCACCAGCATACCGATTGTGATGGCCACCGCCGGCGATGCGACGCTGGTAGGTCTCGTTACCAATCTCGCACGGCCCGAAGGGAACATCACCGGTTCGACTTTCTTCAATCCCGAGCTCGCATCCAAGAGACTGGAAGTGCTTAAGGACACGTTTCCGGACATGCGGCGCATAGCCGTATTGCAGAATCGCGATAATCCGGCCATGAAGCCGGTGCTCGAAGCCATGGATCAGACGGCAAAGACCCTGAAGCTCCAGTTACAGATCGTGCCGGTTGCCGCACCGGAAGAACTGGAGAAAGCGTATACAGCGATGCTTGCTCAGCGTGCCGAAGCTCTGGTAATTATCGAAGACGCAATGCTCAATGGAAATCTGCGAAAGATCGCAGATCTCGCCACCAAGCATCGGGTACCCGCGATCGGGCTGCCCGAGTTCGCTGAAGCAGGCGCGCTCATGGCGTATGGCGTCGATCTCGTAGACATGTTTTATCGCTCCGCTTATTTCGTCGACAAGATACTGAAAGGCGCTAAGGTCAGTGACCTGCCGGTCGAGCGCGCGTCGAAGTTCGAGCTCGTGATCAATAAGAAGGCGGCCGCGGCGATCGGGATCAGGATTCCAGACTCGGTCCTTGTGCGCGCTGAGCGTGTGATCGAGTGATATCGCGACGACAACTTCTCACCCGGCGTATCTGCGCCGATTGCTCATGCATGGTGAGCCGCGGAGCGTGACCGGATGATATCGCGCCGAATGTTGCTGCGCCTGATTCTGGCCGCGGCCGCATGGACGGCGCTCACCTGTTTCGCGCAGCAGATTCAAGAGCCGGTACGGATCGGCTTCTTGCCATTAGGCTCCCCAACCAATAACTACGACCAGTCGCAGGTTGATGCATTCCGCCAGGGTCTCCGTCAATTGGGCCTCATCGAGAACCGGCATCTGACAATCGATCTCGTCTGGGTTGCTAATGAGAGCGGATATCCCGCCGCCATACGTGATTTGATATCGCGCGGTTGCAAGCTGCTGGTCCCGGCGGGTACGAGCGCATCGGTGTCCGCAAAACGCGAGGCATCGACAATGCCGATCGTTTTCGTCACCGTTGGCGATCCCGTCGGCGTGGGACTGGTCAAGGACCTCGCGCCACCCGGCGGCAACGTGACCGGCTTTAGCGACGTACTGCTGGATCTTAGCGGAAAGTGTCGACCTCGCCAAAGCGTTGGAGAAGTCGCAAGCACCGCTTAGTTACGTTTGGTATAACGGCTGGGCAAACGGTAAAAATCGCTTTCAGGCGACCGAACGGGCGGCGCAGTTATCTCGCGTCAAGCTGAGATCACGGTCAGCGCTGGGCGAGGCCTGGTGACGCCGTGCATTGCCGACGTCGCGTCCGAGGAGGACTGGAGCCGCGTCGTGGCGTTCGGCGACGTGGACGTCCTCGTCAACAACGCCGGCGGGCACGAGCCGCCGAACTTCCCCGAGACGAGCCCGGATCGCTGGGGCGCGGTGTTGGACGTCAACCTGCGCGGAGTCATGCTCGGGATCCAGGCCGTCCTCGAGCCCATGCGCGGCGAGGAGGGGGATCGATCGTGAACGTCTCGTCCGTCGCGGCGCTGAAGCGCGAGCCGTACAGGCCGGTCGAGTACGCGGCGAAGGCCGGCGTGAACGCGGTCACGACCGCGCTCGGCTCGCTGTGGGTCAGCGATCGGATCTCGGTCAGCTGCATCTGTCCGGACTGGGTGGTGACCGAGGCTGTCGAGCGGACCGTCGCGCGGATGACGCCGAGGAGCACGCAGAGGTCCAGGGCCTCGTCCCAGTCGAGGAGATCGCCGGCCTGATCGTCCGGCTCGCCACCGACGAGTCGCTCGCGGGCAGGGTGATGGTGCGCTGGGCGGACGAGGACGGCGAGCGGCTGTTGCCCCTCGGCCGTGAGCGCTAGAGCCTGCGGATGATCGCTTCGGCTTCTTCGCGCGTGAACGCGCAGACGTCTCCGAGTGCTCCGCACCGTAGCGCTGGAGCTTGAGCAGGATCTCGACCGCGACGTCGTCGTCCGGCGCGTTCGACGTCGACCACGTCGTAGCGCCCCAGCGTCACGTAGACGCCGATGAGCTCGCCGCCGGCCTCCTCGATGATCCGCTCCCCCTCCTCGACGCGCTCGCGCCAGCCGGGGAGCCCGGCCACGCCCTGCGAGGTCCAGCGCATCAAGGAGATGTAGTGCGGCACACCCGAATAATGACGGCATGAGGCTGAACGCGTATCTCGCACGCGCCGGCGTGGCTTCGCGCCGCCGGGCCGACGACCTGATCAAGGCGGGGCGCGTGCGCGTGAACGGCGCTCCCGGCGAGCTGAACACCGCGGTGGTCAGCACATAGGTCCCGTCGTCCGCAACCGCGAGCCGGCCATCCGTGAGCAGCATCCGCACCGTCTCGACCGCGTACAGCGGGATGCCATCCGCACGCGCGACAACCTGGCGCGTGGCGGACTCGGGCAGGCCCGGGACGAGGCCATGGAGGAGGGACGCCATCGCCGCGTCGGCGAGGGGCTCCACGTGGATACTCGTGAAGTTGCGGCGACCGCTGCCCCAGTTCGGGCGATGATCCATGAGCTCGGGACGAGCCAGCGTCACCACGTAGATGGGCATCGCCCGGCTCCAGTCGAGCAGGTGGTCGACGAAGTCCAGCGTCCCCGAGTCGGCCCAGTGAAGGTCCTCGAACACGAGGACGACCGGACCGGTCGCGGCCAGCCGCTCGAAGAACGTCCGCCACGCGCCGAAGAGCTGTTCGGCGCCGATCCCCGCCTCCACGCCGAGCAGCGCCAGCAGCGAGGACTCGATCCAGCGCCGATCCGGCTCGTCCAGGTCGAGGCCGTCGAGCAGCTCCACGACCTTCGCCCGGGTCGTCGCCTCGTCGTCGGTCTCCGCCAGCCCGGCACGTCCCCGGACCATCTCGCTGAGCGCCCAGAACGTGACCCCCTCGCCGTAGGCCGGCGAGCGCCCGCGGTGCCACCAGACAGGCTCCAGGATCCCGTCGAGGTACTTCTCGAACTCCCACGCCAGGCGGCTCTTGCCGATCCCGCCGACGCCCGTGATCGAGACGAGTCGCGCACGACCCTCGCGGGCGGTCGCGTGGAACAGGTCCTTGACCAGCCGCAGTTCGTCGTCACGGCCGACGAACGGCGCCTCGAGCGTGTCCGTTCGCCCCCGGCCGCCTCGTTCCGCGACGACCCGCAGGGCACGCCACGCCGGCACGCGGCGCCTGCTTGCCCTTGAGCGCGTGGTCACCTGCGGGCTCGAACGTGATCGCCGAGCCCGCCGCCCGGTGGGTCGCGTCGCCGACGAGCACCGTGCCCGGCGCCGCCACCGACTGGAGCCGGGCCGCGGTGTTGACGAGGTCGCCCGCGACCATGCCCTGGTTCGTCGCGCCGATCGTGACCGCCGCTTCACCCGTCGAGGACCCCGGCCCGGGCCTGGATCCCCTGGCCCAGCACGGGGACCGCATCGACCAGCTCGAGGGCTGCGCGCACCGCCCGCTCGGCGTCGTCCTCGTGGGCGATCGGCGTCCCCCAGACGGCCATCACGGCGTCGCCGATGAACTTCTCGACCGTACCGCCGTAGCGGCCGACGATGTCGCTCGCGAGGTCGAAGTACTGGCTGAGGGTCTCGCGGACGTCCTCGCTGTCGCGCTCCTCGGCGAACGGCGTGAAGCCGACGAGATCCGCGAACAGCACCGACACGAGCCGTCGCTCGGCGACCTGGGCCGGCTGGGAGCGATCGGCGGGACCGGCTGCCGAGGTTCGTTGGGCGGTCGGGGTGCCGGCGGTCAGCGGTTCCGCGCAATCGCCGCAGAACGCGTCACCCGGGTCGTAGGCCGAGCCGCATCCCGGGCACGCGAGCGCGAGGGGCGTCGCGCATCGAACGCAGAACTTCCGCCCCGGCTTGTTGTCGGCGCCACAGCTCGGACAGGTCAGGCCGCGCTCCTCGTGCCAAGCAGACCCACGGAGCGTAGTCGATGGGTCCTGCCGGCCGTCATGTCTCGGAGCGGCGAATCGGCCTGTCCGCGATGAATCTGTAGTCACCGGCCTCGGCGACGGTACCCGGGACCGAGCCCGGTCGACCGACGCTGGTTCAATCGTCACCAGGAGGTGGGTCATGCTCAGCGCACGCGGCGCGTTCTCGGGCTTTTCGGCGAAGGACATCGAGGCGGAGAAGGCCTTCTACACGGGCAAGCTCGGGACCAAGGTCCACGAGGAGATGGGTGCCCTGAACCTCGACCTACCCGGCGGCCAGCGGGTTGCATCTACCCCAAGGAGAACCACGAGCCGGCGACGCTCCACCGTGCTCAACTTCGAGGTCTCCGACATCGACAAGGCGGTCGATGAGCTGACCGCCTCGGGCGTGCGGTTCGAGCGCTACGACGGGATGGACCAGGACCAGGGAGGATGTCATGCGGGACAACGGCCCGGCGATCGCCTGGTTCAAGGATCCCGCCGGGAACATCCTCTCGGTGATCCAGAACGAGCCGAGCTCGCGCGCTCTCTGCAGGATCTACGGCTCGCGCGTCAGCCGGATCACCGCGATCTCGCGGTCGGTCTGGGTCTCGTACTTGCCGTACTGGGGTGTCGCCGCGACGATCCGCGCCCAGGCCGCCTGACGTTCGTCCCCGGCGAGCGTCTCGGGCCGGACCTTGATCCGCTCGCGCCCGATCTCGATCCAGACCTGGTCGGGATGCGCCGCGAGGTTGTGGAGCCACGCCGGGTTCCTGGCCGTGCCACTGGCGGAGGCCACGATCAGCCAGCGGCCGGCGCCGTCGGCGATGAACCCGAGCGCGGCCACGCGCGGCTCGCCTGACTTGGCGCCGACGGTGTCCAGCAGCAGCATCGACTTCGCCATCCGGGCCGACCGTCGGTAGATGGCCGCCATCGTGCGCGCGCCGAACCGAGCGATCGGACCGGGGATCTCCCGATTGCCGTGCGTGCCGCCGGGCGGCGTCTCGATGGTCATGGGCTTTCGCCTCGTACCGCGGTGCGGTCTGGTCGTTGCATGATCAACCACCCGACGGTGTCGCGCAAGGGTGTCGGGGCGCCTGGCGCCCGGCCGCGCCCCGCCGCTCGACCGCCGCGAGCCGCTGGGCGCTCGCAACCGCCGCTCGCAACTCGCCGCGAGCCGCTGGGCGGCTCAGGTGCACGTCGGACACGACGATTTGGGCCGCTGGGCGGCTCATGTGGCGCGGATCCGGCCGCGCGCCACGCGGATGGGCCGCTGGACGGCTCGAACGACGCCGCGATCAGTCGCGTGAGCCGCTGGGCGGCCCAAGGTCAGGGCTCGGCCGAGGCCAACGCCCCCGGATCGCGCCGGCGTTCCCATCGAGCTCGGCCCGCTCAGGCAACGGGCGGGTGAACGCCGGCGGGTTGATCCTGAACCCGTCGCCAGCGAACCGCCCGAACACGTGGAGGTGGACGTGGAACACCTGCCTCGGCCCGCCGCCTCGCCGTCGGCGAGGTACAGGTTGATCCCGTCGCACGGCAGCCCCGACGCCCGGAGCGCCGCGGCCAGCCGTTGCCCCACGACGAACAGGTGCGCGCCAAGCGGCTCCGGGACGTCGGCGAGGTAGACCAGGTGCTCGTTCGGGACCACCAGGAGGTGCCCGGGCGTGACCGGCCGGATATCGAGGAACGCCGTGACCCGCGCGTCGCGGATAGCTCGGACACGGGCTCGCGGCGGGCGACGATGCCACAGAACACGCAATCCGGGTCCATCGTCAGCGGCGCCGGACCTCGCGGAGGTTGTCGCTGAAGATGAGGAACGCGAGGCCAACGAGGGCGGCGAGCACCGCCTCCAGGCGGAACTCCCAGGCGATCACGATCGCGCCGACGATCGCGAGAACGACCGTCACGGCAAGGATGAGCTGGGTGAGGCGCCGTCGGAACGAGGACTCGAGCACGACGTAGCCACCGAGGCCGAGCAGGATCGCGGCCCACCACGGAAGGCCCTGGAACCAGACGAGGCCGGCGACGGCGATGAGCAGGAGGCTCACGCTCAGGGCGGACCAGATCTCGACGATCAGGCCGTGCTGGGTGTCCTCGGGAGGCACCGGTCGGTGCGGGCTCGTGAGGTGGGCGCGAGGATCGCCGACGTCGCCGTCCGCGACCTGGCGGATCTCGCGGCGAGTCGCCGTCAGCCGGTCGTCGAGCGCGGCATGCTGCTTGCGAAGGTCGCGCAGCTCCAGCTCGCCGGCGCGCGAGCTCGGTGGCACGGCGACACGCAGTGCGCTCCATGCCGCCGTCGACGGCCAGCGCTTCGACCTCCAGCGGGAGTGCCGGCAGCTGCGCGACGCGCTCCGTGATCGTGTCTCCAGGACCGCCCGCTCGGCCCGCAGCTCCGCCGCGCGTTCGTGGAGCACGACGCGCCATCGGAACGGCGGCGCGGCCTTGTCCAGCCCGCCGAAGCCCAGCGGGTCGTGCCAGGTCATGCGCTGTGTCCCGTTCCGGTTGTACTTCGGGCCGGCCGGCGAGCGCTCGCCGCCGAATCGATCGTGGGTGTCCAGCCCGAACAGGCCGCGATAGCCGTCGACCCAGGCATCGTCGTCCGAGATCTCGATCGGGGTCCACGTGGCCGGATGACCCGGCCCAACCGCGAGCCCGTCGCCCCGCCCGTAGTCCACGAACGACGCCGAGAGCGCCTCCTCGAGGTGCGTCGCGATGTCGCCCGGATCGGGCTGCCGCAGCGTCCTGACCCAGAAGCCGCGGACCGCGTCCATGAAGTCCCGAGCCCGGAGAGCGCGGCGATGGGGACACTCGTGAGGTACTCACCCTGCTCGAAGTAGCTGGCATGCGAGCCGGCGCCGGCGAACAGCACCGGGTGGTCGCCCTCCTTGACCAGGGTCGGGTCGTCCCAGCGACGGCGGAGCTGGTCGCCGATGTAGTCGTGCGCGGCGGCCGCGATCCAGACCGGCCGCGGCGCGTCGGGCCGATCCTCGAGGTAGACGAGGACCTGCTCCCAGTCCGCCTCGTGGTCGTTCGCGCCGTCGAACGTCGAGCGATAGTCGTTCATGAAGTAGAAGTAGAGGTAGTGGAGCACGATCCAGCCGTTGCGCCGGACGACCCGCCCGTAATAGACCAGCCGTGGATCGACGGCCTGGGCCGCCTCGTACTTCACCTGGGCGGCGGCGGCCGTGCCGCCTGGCACGGTGCCACGCAACAGCAGCGAGGCGTCGAACCCCGCGTCGACGAGCCGTCCGAACAATCCCACGCGCGCCAGCCGGCGGGCGCCCGGCAGCGGGGCCGATTGGGCCGCCCTTGCCAGCGCGCGAGCTCGATCCCGGAGAGCGGGTGCTGGACCAGCCGCAGGTACAGCGACCGGTCGGCGGTCGCGAGGTGGTGCCCGAGCGTCTCCGTCGTCACCTCGCCGCGCGGGACGACGACCACGCTGTCCCGCTCCGAGGTCCCCTCCAGCAGGTCGCACTCGGCGAGGTACCCCTCGACCGCCGTCGGGAAGAACAGCTCGCCCTCGTTGTAGCGGATGATCGGCTCGTAGGCACGGAGCAGGTCCAGGTCGCTGTCGGTCATCGCTTGGCCCGCCCGCCGAGCGCGATCCGCGAGACCTCGTGACGCGTGATGAACAGGTCCCGAACCTGGGCGGAGTTGAGGTAGAACGCCGCGACCACGTTGAGGGCGAGCCGCAGCCACTCCGTGCGCCCCGCATCGGCCCACCAGAGGGCGAGGTTCGCGGCGAGCGCGATGCCCACCAGCACCATCATGAGCACCCAGCCCCGCCGGCTCAGCAACCAGAGCGCCACGGCCGCGATGATCGTGAGCCCCGACCAGCCGATGACGACCAGCCGCAGCGCATCGTTCTCCCTGGCCAGCTGCCCGGCGCCGCCGCTCAGCAGACGGACGTCGGTGAGCACGTCGAGCAGGGTGATGGTCGCGTTGATCAGCTCGAGGACGACGACGACCCAGATCCCTGCCGGTCGCGTCCGTCCTCCCATGGGGCGGACTCTATCCCAGCGCGAACTCGCGGAACGCCATCCTGTGCGGGCGAACGCCCGATCAGTTCGACGGGGTGAAGTCCAGGATCTCCGCCGTGTCCAGCGTCTCGCCGACGTCGTTGCGTGCGTCGTAGTCGCCGTTTCCGCCGATCACGAACAGGCTGCCGTCGTGGAGGGTCACGAGCGTCGGCCGCTCTCGGGGACTGGCCATCTGCGGACCACGAGAGAACGTGCCCGTTTCCGGATCCCAGATCTCCGTCGTGGCAGTCCCCGGGTCGTGGAAGTCGCCCGTGCGCGGCCGGCTGCCGCCCACGACGATGACGCGGCCGTCAGGCAGGAGGGCGGCCTGGTGCGCGCGCCGCCGGATGTCCATCCGGCCCGCACGGACAAAGGTCCCGCTCGCCGGGTCCCAGACCTCGGCGGTGCGGAGCACCCCAACCGCCAGCCGGTCGGCGGTCGGGTCATCGGTGTCGCCACCGGTGATCAGGACCCGTCCGTCGCCCAGCAACGTCGCCGTGTGGCCGCTGATCGTGTAGTCCTTGGGCTCGCCGACGCGCGAGAACGCGTTCGTGACCGGGTCGTATGCCTCCGCCGACTCCGGCGTGTCGATGCCCCAGCTGATGTTGCCCACGATGAGCACGCGCCCGTCAGGGAGGCGCGTCGCGGTCTGCCAGTTCCGATGCTCGTGCAGGGGCGGCCCAATGACATAGCTGCCGTCCGGATTCCACAGCCAGGTCGACGCGGACTTGCCGTCGCAGCGCGGGATGCCGCGGCCGGTTGTCTGCGGGCCGAGGCAGACGTCGGAGCCCACGATGAGGACTCGGCCATCGAGCAGCGTCGTGGCGGTCACGCCCGGGGGCAGCGCGGGGATCGTGCCGACGACCTGGAACCGGCCCGTTGCCGGATCCCACACCTCGGCGCCGAGCTCGTTCGGCGTCTCGACGCCAGGCTCGCCGCCCACGATGAGCACCCGCCCGTCGTTGAGCAGGGTGGCCGCGTGACCCACGCGTTGCCGTCCCATCGAGCCTGTGGGAGTGAACGTCCGCGTGGCGGGGTCCCAGATCTCGGCGCTCGCGAGGCTACGCCGACCGGTCCCGGAGAAACCGCCGGTCACCAGGACCCGCCCGTCCTCGAGGACGGTGGCCGTGGCGAGGGCCCGCGGCGTGGACATCGTGCCGGCCGGGAGCCAGCCGACGGCGATCCCCTCGCCGGTGTTCGGGACGATGACGGGCGGCGCCTCGGTGGCCGTCGGGCCCTCCGGGGACTCCTGGGGGTTCTTCGTCTCGGCCGGGGTCACCTTGGGGGAGGGATCCGCGAGGTACGCCGGCAGCGACGGGTTGGGCTCGGGCGGGAGTCCCCCACCGAGGGTCGCCCAACCGAACGCCCCGGCACCGAGCGCCACCGTCGCGGCCAGCAGCAGCACCCCGCGCCGCTTCCCCGATCCGCGCGTGTCCGCCTCCCGGACGGTCTGCGGGATCGCCAGGACCGCGGTCCGCAGCGCCGACGGGGTCGGGTCCTCGGCGCGGGCGTCGCGGAAGTGCGTCCGCAGCAGCCGCTCGAGCTCGAGGTCGGTGTCGTTCATCGCGTGGGTTCCTCGGGCGCGGCGCCGTCGATGGCGTCGTGGAGTTTGCGAAGCGCGTAGTGGAGGCGGGAGTGAACGGTCCCCACCGGGACGTCCAGCCGCCGGGCGATCTCGTCGGCGGTCAGGTCGCGGTCGTAGCGCAGGGCCACGACGACCCGATGGTCTGCCGAGAGCGTCGCGAGCGCCTGGTCGATGGCATCGCGCTCGTGGGTCCGCGCGTACGGGTCCGCCGTCGCGACCTCCAGCTCGTCGGAGATGTCGCGGGTGACGACGCGCGCCGACCGCCGGAGCCGGTCCTTGCAGGCGTTGACGAGGATCCGGTCGAACCAGGCCTCGAACCGGTCGTGGTCCCGCAGCGTGGACCACTTGCGCCACGCCTGGACGAAGGCGTCGTGGGTCGCGTCCTGGGCCTCGGCCTGGTCGCGGAGGATGACGCGGGCAAGGCGGTACGCGGCGTCGAGGTGCTCGTCGGCGAGCGCCTGGAACGCGGCCGCCGCCGTCGATCCGCCTCGAGCCTCCGACGGCTCGCCGGCAGCGATGTCCAATGCCTCGCGGGCTCCGTTCACGATACCTAGACGATCTGACTCGTTGGAATCTTCACACGTAGACTCTCGCGTGGACCCCACGACCTATTCCCACGAGGCACGCCCCACGTGATCTGTCCCAACTGCGGCACGGAGAGTCGACCCGGGGCGAAGTTCTGCGCCGAGTGCGCCACCCCGCTCGCGGCCGCGTGCCCGTCGTGCGGCACGGTCAACCCGCCGGGCGCCAAGTTCTGCTCCGAGTGCGCGACGCCGTTGGTCGCCGGCGCCCGTACCGCGGCCGCTTCGACGCCGTCGGCGACCTCCCAGGCCACGGAGCCGGCCTCGGAGCGGCGCCTCGTCAGCGTCCTGTTCGCGGACCTCGTGGGCTTCACCACGTTCGCGGCCGCCCGCGACGCAGAGGACGTCCGCGAGACCCTGACGCGGTACTTCGACCTGGCGAGCGACCTCATCGGCCAGTACGGCGGCACCGTCGAGAAGTTCATCGGCGACGCGGTGATGGCGGTCTGGGGCGCTCCGATCGCGCGCGAGGACGACGCCGAGCGTGCGGTCCGCTCCGCGCTGGAGCTCGTCGATGCGGTGCGCACGCTCGGGCCCGGGATCCAGGCTCGCGCGGGGGTGCTCACGGGCGAGGCCGCGGTCACCATCGGGGCCGTGAACCAGGGCCTGGTCGCGGGCGACATCGTCAACACGGCGTCGCGCCTCCAGTCGGCGGCGGCCCCCGGCACCGTGCTCGTTGGCGAGACGACGCAACGGGCCGCCTCGAGCGCGGTCGTGTTCGAGGACGCGGGCGAGCACACGCTCAAGGGCAAGGACGTGCCGATGCACGCGTGGCGGGCCGTGCGCGTGGTCGCCGAGCGCGGCGGCCGGAACCGCAGCGACACCCTCGAGGCCCCGTTCGTGGGCCGCGACCAGGAGCTCCGGCTGCTCAAGGACCTGTTCCAGGCCA
>CAWHHJ010000025.1:0-66971 GCA_963829085.1 uncultured beta proteobacterium
CCTTTACCCGCCGAGTCCCACGTTGCGCGTCCGTCAACGAGCGTAAACGCCATGCCGTTGAGCGTCCTGCCTTCCAGCCCTACCTGCGCTGCCGGCACATCCAGGCGCACCCATTGGCCGGCCGCCGGCAACGGCCCCATGTAGCGCCGGCTTACCGTTCCATCATTGCCCCACGGAATGCGTATTCGCACCCCAGTAAGCACGATGCTCCCAACTGCCATCGTTCCACTGCAGCATCACTTCACTCGGCACATTCGCCGGATCCAGATACACGTATGCATACAGCGCTTCGCCTACCCCGACATTCAACGTCGAGCTTGCGTTATAAAAGTAGTGCTGGTGTATTCCACTTACCAAGCCCGATTGATGCGACAGCCCACCTGAGTTCGGTGCCGGATTGCTGCTTACCCAGTTCCAACCTTCGCTATCACCCGTCTGAACCGCACCCGCCGGAACTGCATCGTCAAACCAATTGGGCAACGCCGCCGTGCTCGTCTTACCCGCCGAGTCCCACGTCGCGCGCCCGTTAACGAGCGTAAACGCCATGCCGTTGAGCGTCCTGCCTTCCAGCCCTACCTGCGCTGCCGGTACATCCAGGCGCACCCATTGGCCGGCCGCCGGCAACGGCCCCATGTAGCGCCGGCTTACCGTTCCATCATTGCCCCATCGGAATCGTATTCGCACCCCAGTAAGCACGATGCTCCCAACTGCCATCGTTCCACTGCAGCATCACTTCACTCGGCACATTCGCCGGATCCAGATACACGTATGCATATAGCGCTTCGCCTACCCCGACATTCAACGTCGAGCTTGCGTTATAAAAGTAGTGCTGGTGTATTCCACTTACCAAGCCCGATTGATGCGACAGCCCACCTGAGTTAGGTGCAGGATTGCTGCTTACCCAGTTCCAACCTTCGCTATCACCCGTCTGAACCGCACCCGCCGGAACTGCATCGTCAAACCAAGCGCCAGTCCCAGAACCCGAAGGCGCAGCTATGGAAACGGCCACCGCAGCCGACGACGCGTTCGCACCGCCATTGTCGTAAGCCTTTGCCGTATAGGTATGAGCGCCCGCGGCCACATTGGTATCGTTATAAGACCAAGTGCCCGAAGTAGCGGTGCCTGACGCGGGCGTAGTCACCGTTGAAATCAGAGCGCCATCGCGATAGAACTCCACTTTGCTGATCGCGCCGTCCGAATCAGACGCCGTCGCCGAGACGTTCACCGTTGCAGGGGCGGTATAGACCGCATTGTTTGCTGGCGCTGACAGAGTTATGGCGGGCGGCGCGTTACTCACGCTTCCGCGCAAGGTCTGCAGCGCCCCGCCCTGACCATTCGCGTTTGTTATCTGTATGAACGACTTTGTGATGCCGCTGCGCGGATCGGTTATTGGCACGCCCGTACTCTGTAATGCGGAAAGGACCTGAGAAACTGTCGCTGCCGGCTGCGCCGATTTGAGCAGCGCCCATGTGCCGGCGACGTGCGGAGCAGCCATCGATGTGCCGCTGGCGCCGCCAAAGCCGCCAGCCGAGTAAGCAAGGGGCACTGAAGATGTGATGGATTCGCCCGGCGCGAGCAGGCTGAGAAAGCTGGCGCTGTTTGAAAAACCTGAGATCACCAGCTGTTTGCTGGTCGATCCAACGCTGATCGCATTCGACAAGCAGCCGGGTGCTGAGATGGCGCCGGCATTTCCATTGTTGCCCGCGGCTATGACCGTAGCGATGTTCGCATTGCGCAGATTTGCGACGACCGTCGTATATGACGGCAGACTTGCATCGCACTGCGCGGTATATACATCGCCGCCGAGACTGAGGTTGACAGAAGCGATGTTGTAGTTGCCGCGCTGAGAATAGACGTAGTCGAGTGCAGCGACAATGTCGCTGTCATAGGCGGCGATAGAACAACTGTTTCCGCTGCATATGCGTTGGAACACTTGTATCGGCATAACGCCGGCGTCCGGTGCCATGCCGCCGCCAGTCGCGCTCAACACGCCGGTACGTCCGGTGGCAATGCCGGCCACGTGCGTGCCATGCCAGCAGCCGAGATTGTAGTCTGCGCAGGGTGTGCCACTACCCGCAGCGGTGCTTTGCGCAACACCTCCCGGGCAATACGATGTGTTGCTGCCGACCGGGTGCGAGAAACAGGCTTCAGCAACGACCTTGCCGCTGAAAAAGGGGTGTGTCTTGTCGACGCCGGTATCGAGAATCGCGACGACCTGACCTGCACCGCGGAAACCTTGGGCCCATGCCTGATCGGCATGGGTGATTCCAGGGGTGTCATTAAGCACCGGAAAGCGGGGCCGATCTTCGCTGACGCTCGTTACGTCTGGATCAGCCAATAACGCATTGAGCGCGCCGGCATCGACCGTCATGGCGACGAAGTGATGAAACCGCAGCGCCCTTACATTGCGCACGTTATGCCCCGCTAGACGCTGCAGCAATCGTTGCTGGCGTCTCGACACCGCCTGTTCCTTCGCGTCATCGGGAGTGATGTCGACGTTCTGGCGAATCTCGTCCGGTGTTTGCAACCCCACCAGGACGCGGAGTTCGCCTTGCTGAGCCAGCGGCGTTTGAAGGTCATCGCGCCCGGACTTGTTGTAAGCGTTATGCGGAACTCTCGCGACGAGTGGATCCGCCGCTGTAGCGAATTGAGCGAACACCGCCGAAATAACGCCGAGAAGCGCCGCGAACGCAGCAAGTTTCACCTGTGGAATGTGCAACTTGATCAATGTCTATCTCCCTGATGGCGAGCTCTGTGGCTCTTCGAATAGTGTTCATACGCAATGATGTTCAGATTCATCGCGGCGGAGCGGTCTGCGTATTCGGCGCCGGCGCGGGCGACGACGGAAACATGGGCATCGAGTTCGTTGCGGCTCCCGATGATGGCGATGCAGGTGCTGGGGGCGGCGACGTAGGCTGCGGAGGTAACGTGACGGCCGGCGGGCTTGGCGGCACGAACGGTGCGAACGCTCCGGCACTGCCAGCGCCCGTGCTGCTATCGGTTCCGGACGAAAACTCAGCGACATCGGCTTCCGGACGCACAATGTTGCGCACGATGCGTGGCGTAATCAGCAGCACAATCTCAGTCTTCGTGTTGTTGTCCGCGTGATTCGAGAATAACCTGCCGACTATGGGCAGCTCCGAAAGTCCCGGCACCTTATTGATCGCGCGGCGATCGTCTTTCTGAATGAGGCCGGCGAGAATCTGCGTCTCGCCGTCTTTCAAGCGCAGCGTCGTCGCCGCATTGCGCGTTCCCAGCCGATACACCTGTGTGCCGGAGGAACGGGTGATCGTATCGATGATGTTGCTGACTTCCAGCCCAACCTTCATCGCCACCTCTTCCTCGAGGTAGATGTTCGGTTCGAGCTCGAGCTTCAGGCCGACATCGAGATAACTGACGGATTCCGAAACGCCGACATTCGCGGTTGATATGGTAGTGATGACAGGAACGCGCTCGCCGATGTGGATGCGCGCTTTCTCACGGTTACGCACCCTTACATGCGGGTTCGCCAACAGGTTCGTGTCCGAATCGAGTTTGCGCAGATTCAGAATGAGTGCAGGATTACTAATGCTCAGACGAACGAGCGACGCGTTGCGGTTGATATATTCAGGAAGCGTTATCGTGCCCGGAGTTCCAGCGGCGCCGACAACGCTGTAGCTGATCTGCTCCGGGAAGCGAATCCCGAGCTCCTGCAGCCGCGAAGTGCTGACTTCCATCACTTCAAGCTGCAGCACAACTTCCGGCTCACCCTGGTCCTGCAGCGCAACGATTTTTTCCGCGGTGCGCACCGCCTGCGGCGTATCGCGCATGATGAGTACGTTCATCCGCTCGTCGAAGATCAGGTCGCGCGTTTTGACAACACCGCGAATTGAATTGACCACCTGCTTAACATCCGCATTGGCAAGATAAAACGCCTTAACGGTGAGCTCCTGATACTCTCTTTGCTTGGCGGCGACGTTTGGATAGATGATGACGGTGTCGTCGTCCAGGTACTTTTTGTTCGAGCTGATTCGTGACTAGGAGAATTTTTACGGCGTCATCGATTTGCTTATTGCGCAGCTGTATCGTCGCGCGTAAGTCCGGCCGCACATCACGATCGAATACGTAGTTGACACCGGAACTGCGCGCTATGGCATCGAAAATTCCGCGGATACTCGCATCATGAAAATCGAGCGTGATCGGGCGCTTTAAATTCGCCTTCAACGTTTTTGCGGCCAGTTTGCCGCCGGGTGCGGCCTTCTTCGATTCCCCGCAGGATGGAACGGGCGTCCCGTTGTGCCGGATTTTCGAGCAATACACTACGGACTTTCTGCTCAGCAGCGCTCGTGTCATTATTCTTAAGCAGCGCTTCCGCTTCCGTGACCATCGCTTTGTGGCGCTTTTCTGCCGTCAAGTCGTCCAGGCCCTGACGGGCGCGGATACTCGCGGGCTCCATCTTCAACGCCTGCCGATACATCGCTTCGGCGTCGCCCGCTCGATTGCTCGAGCGCGCGGTATCTGCTTGCGAAAGTAGTTGGTTAACGGCAAGCTCGCGCTGAGTGAAGAGCGCCGCGCGATACTCAGCGTTGCTTGGCGCACTCTTGCTTGCCTGTTCGAGTTCGGCGAGTCCTTGCTCAGTTCTACCCTCGGCGAGGTCCTGCATGCCCTTTTGAAATAGCTGATTTTCTGCGCAATGGCGATACATAGAACGGTCACTGCCCAAGCGATTGCTTTGCGGCCGGCAAGGAAAATCCTCGAAACCGAAGCCCCTACTGCTATTAAGTAACGGAGTAGGCGCGTGAGGTGCGGCCGGGGATTCCTGTCTACTTTCGAATCGCATCGAGTCACATCACCAAATACCATTCAGTGCCCTGTCGATCTTCTTACGTGCAGTTGCCACTTGCAAAACCGGCTGCCGGTCTTGCCGCTCGGTGCAGCGAAACATTCGCCACGCGTCACGCCGTCTTCGCAGCTGAAGAAGTCTCTTCATCCGCCGCTGAAACCGCTCTAACAGTTACCGATTATTTTTATTGAAGGACGTGCCGCCTATCGAATGCGCGGAAGCAATCCTTGCAAACCAACTCAGGCACTTCTTGACCCTGAGTACGGAGTTAATACGGCAACGGTGTGTTGCGCAAATGAACATCCGTATTGCGTCTCGCAGCGAAAACTTAGGTGCGAATAATCGCGGCGACGAGCGGGAGGCTACGCGGAGTTTGTATCACCAGTACGTAGAAATTGTGTCGAGATCGACACAATAGACCGGCGGAGACGGCTGCTCGCTCACTCAGGATCGCGTCATGGACAGGCGAGCCCGCAATCCGCCTCCCGGGCGGTTGGAAATTTCGAGTTGACCGCCATTGCGTTCAGCAAGCTCGCGGACTATGTGCAGGCCGAGTCCCGTGCCACCGCTGTTGCGATTGCGCGATGGCTCGAGCCGGAAGAATGGCTTGATGACCTGTTCGAGGCGGTTATCAGGAATGCCGGGGCCACGATCGAGAACGTCGGCAAACACACGACCGCCCTCAACGCTTACGCGGACTTCCGGCTCCTTACCGTAATGCACTGCATTATCGAGGAGGTTCGACGAGGCAGCGGAGCAGCGATTTAGGCTGTCCGTAGGCGACAGCTGGGACGCCATGAAAAGCGATACTGTGGCCGGCCTCGGTCATATCTTCGACGAGCGACTGCGCAAGCGCATAGATGTCGACACGCTGCCGCGGCTCGGCATCCGACTCCTCGCGCAAATACACAAGGATAGTGTCGAGCAAAGCATTCATCTCGTTGATATCGGCATAGCACCGCTCGATGAGGGGATCCGATGGCAGACTCTCCAGACGCAAGCGTATGCGTGTCAGTGGCGTGCGAAGGTCGTGCGACACGGCGGCAAGGAACATGCTGCGGGCAGCGAATCGCTCCGTGAGCCGCTGCTGCATGCGATTGAAGATACGGGCGGTCTGCCGCACTTCTTGTGTGCCCCGTGTCTCATCGATCAACGGCACGGCGCTCGGGGATGTTCCGAGAATGCGCGCAGCATCGGCCAGTCTGCGCATCGGTTTGGACAGCCACATGGCGCCGAGCCATGCCGCGAGGCCGATTACGAGCGCACGTATGGCATAGTCGCCTGCGAGCCACGCTAGCGGCGATGGCAGTTCGTCTTGTGCAGGCGATGATGGGCGTAACGCGGGGAGCGCCGGGCCCGCGCCCGGGCCCGCGGCTGCCGACGACTGCGACTGATCATTCGCAGCCGACACAAAGGGCGCGCTGACATGGAACGCAAAGTAGCCGATGAAATGGCTTGCGATCAGTGCCAGCCACATGAGAACGAATAGCCGTTTAAACAGCGTATCCGCGAAAAGCCGGCTCATGATGTCACCGCAGCGTCGAATAGATAGCCTTCGCCGCGCACCGTGCGAATCAGCTGAGCCGTGCCGCGCGAATCGCGCAGCTTCTGCCGCAGGCGCGATACGGCAAGATCAATGCTGCGGTCGGTCACATCGGTATGCGGTCCCTTAGCGAGGTCCAGCAGCGAATCTCGACTGAGCACGCGTCGCGGATGGTCCACGAAAGTCGACAGCAGGCGATACTCGGAGGTTGAGAGTGGGATGACCACCTCGTCGGGCGATATGAGCTGGCGCAGCGACCGCTCGAACTTCCAGCCATTGAAGTCAGTGACCAGCGAAGGGCGCTGAGGCGCCCCGTCGGTAGTTGCAACGGCGCGCCGGAGCACCGCATTGATGCGGGCAACTAACTCGCGCAGCTCAAAGGGCTTGGCAAGATAGTCGTCGGCACCCAGCTCGAGTCCGATTACGCGGCTCATAAAGTCGCCGCGGGCGGAAAGCATGATGACCGGAATCGACGAATGTGGTACGCAGCCACTGGCACGCCGCGAGACCGTCTTCTCCAGGCAGCATCAAGTCAAGCACGATAACGTCGAAGCTTTCGCGTTCGAGCTCGCCTCGCATTTCGGCGACGTCCGCGACTGCAACCGCAGGCAAGCCAAAGCGCGTCAGGTAATCGGCGACCAGCGTGCGAATTTCGGAATCGTCATCAACGACTAAACATCGTGGCATTTCGCACCTTCCCTGCGTTGTTGTTGTTGCCGCTGGACGCCGGCTTAGTTACTTGTTCGCTGCCGCGAACGCGCAGTCGGCTCAACATCGCCGACTCGTCGGGCACCACGCGCGAAGTGGCTACAAGTACGACAGGCGACGATTTACGATCGTTCGAAATTCGTTCGCATTATTCCGGTTACACCCGCGCCGTGTTGGCGTAAGTGTAGCGCGCGATCTAGCGGATGCACAGGCATCTGAACGATGAGCGCAAACGTCATGGGGTCACTTAATTGCTGGAACGAATGCGCCACCGCGTTGCCAGTACTTCTATCAGACACTGAGCGCATTCCGATTCCGTGATCCAAACCAAGTCGCGACACTGTAAACACTGCGCTCAATTACTTTCAGGAGGAGTGCGTGTCACGTCTGCTGTCTCACCAAAAGCTCCTCGCGTAATGGAGCCGCTGCTTACATTTCTGCGGACGGACGGTTCCGCATTCGTCCCGGCGATTCGCGCAACGCCACAATAGGCACACACGTCAATGCGCTCGTTTGTTAATTCAGTGTTGTCGGTCGCGGCGACATTTGCATTCATGATTTTGTACTTGCCTTACGCTATGGTTTGCTTCCTGAACGATCCGCATGCCGACGGAGAAGAACCTGAGGCAAGGAACAGGGATAGGAGAATGCCGTAAGCAAGCAGTCGCAGGTTGCACCGACTGCGAAATGCCGCGTCGTCGCCCGCGCGCTGAAACAGGCTCATAACCAGCCACTTAGCTCAATGTCTACCGCTTGCCGATTACATACAGTAATTGAAACTTTGTGCGGCATTAGGTAGTCTTACGCGGGAGCCGGAAATCCGGCCATACTGGAGATCAAAACTTATGTCACCTGAACTGCAACCTGGCCAGAATTCCTGGGGTGCGCCAGCCACGACTGGTCAAGTAACCGGTCAACAGCAACGCGTACTGCGGAATACCTATCTGCTGCTCGCGTTGTCGCTCATACCCACCGGCATTGGTGCGCTGCTGGGCATCAACCTGAACTTTGGGTTCATGCGCGCAAGTCCCATCGTGTCGTCGCTGGTACTGCTCGCAGTCATCTACGGAATGTTCTTTGCTATTGAAAAGAATCGCGACAGCGGCTTAGGCGTTGCGCTGCTGCTGGCACTTACGTTCTTTTTGGGCGTAATTCTCGGTCCTCTGCTGCAAGTGGCGCTGGGGCTGCGCAATGGCGGCCAGTTAATTGCGCTTGCTGCCGGTGGCACTGCGGTCGTATTTTTCGCAATGGCGGGCATTGCGACCGTAACGCGCAAGGACTTCGGCTTCATGGGGAATTTCCTCGCGGTCGGTGGCATCGTGCTGATGCTGGCCGTGGTGGCTAATATCTTCTTTGCCAGCCCGGCTCTGTATCTCACTATCTGCGCCGTTTTTGTATTATTCAGCTCGGCGGTCATTCTCTGGCAAGTCAGCCAGATTGTGCACGGCGGCGAGACGAACTACGTCTCGGCAACCCTGACCTTGTATATGAGTATTTACAACTTGTTTACGAGCCTGCTACAGCTCCTCATGGCTCTAACGGGAAACCGCGACTGAGATTTTCGAGTGGACGCACTACACGGCCGGGTTAGCCCGGCCGTTTTTCTTGTACAAACACTATTGCACCTTGTCGAACACCGCGATGGACTCGACGTGTGAGGTGTGCGGAAACATGTTGACGATACCCGCGGCGGCGAGCGCATAGCCCTTGGCGTGCACGAGCACACCAGAGTCGCGCGCCAGCGTTGCAGGATTACACGACACATATACGATCCGGGCGGGGCCATCGCCTTCCAACGCCTTTACCAGCTCAATGGCGCCGTCGCGAGGAGGGTCAATAAGCATACGGTCGAGTGATCCCAAGCTGGCGAGTCGCGAGGTATCGATCTTGAACAAATCCGCCACCATAAATTGCGTCGACTGGCCCAGTCCGTTCCCGGCGGCATTCGCATGCGCGCGGGCAACTAGCTCGCGGCTTCCTTCTAGCCCGATTACGCTGGCGCCGCTACGTGCGATTGCGAGCGCGAAGTTCCCCAGTCCGCAAAACATGTCCGCAACCCGCTCGCCCGCTCCGGGCGCAAGTAGAGCTATTGCGCGGCGTACAAGTACCGCGTTTACTGCCGGGTTCACCTGAGTGAACTCCGTCGGCGCAAATTCCATGTGAAGCTCAAATTCAGGGCAGCGAGTAAGACAGCAGCCCGTCACTTACCGGGGTAGAACGGCTTGGCCGAATTAGGCCCTCGCGGCTGCAGGAAAAACTGCACTTGATGGTGATCGGCGAAACGCTTGATCAGTTCTTCGTCATGCTCTCCAAGCGGCTCCAGAATACGCAGGACCAGGGCGTCCGTCTTGTCGCCAATCGCGAGTTCAACCTGCGGCATACGGTCGTGGATCGACAAACTGTTGACGAGCCGTCGCAATGGCACGAGCAGGCTCGAAATGCGTTGCGGTACAACTTCGCAGCTACGCATATCCGCGACGCGGCTGCTGCGCTTCTCGCGAAAGCCGATTAGCGCGCCACCTTTCTTTTCGACGTATCGCGACGAGAAGCGCGCCCTATGGCGGTATCCCCATGTATCGCCGTATATCGCCGGCAGAACGATATCCGGCTTCACCTTAGCGATATGCCACAGACTGTCTTCCAGCACCCGCTGCTTTGCGGCGACCTGCGCTCGCGCGTCGAGGTGCTGCATGCTGCAGCCTCCGCAGATGGTGTAGTGGGCGCAACGCGGCGCAACGCGCAGCGACGCAGGCTTGATTATTTGACCGACATGGGCGACTTCGTAGTTCGGCTTTTTCTGATGAGTGACATAGCTGACCACTTCGCCAGGCAGCGCGCCCTGGATAAAGATCACTTTGCCTTCGAGGTGGGCAACGCCGCGACCTTCCTGGTCCAGCGACTCAACGCGGATGGAGTTTGGCACGACTGCGGCGCCGCGTCAGGAGCGCCAGAGTTCCAGGAATTGCGCGCCAGTGCGGTTCGGGCGATTTCTCGAGCGTGGCACGGACGAGAGCAATCTCGTGCTCATAGCGATCTTTAGTCAATGCACACCGCATGAGTTGAAAGCGCAGGAAAACGAGATAGGTGTTGGCGACGTCCGCTTCGCAGTAATTGCGAATTTCTGCAATTTTCCCATCCTGCCATGCTTGCCAAACCTGCCCGCCGCCCACGCCGATCTTACCGGGAAAGCCGAGCAGTTGAGCGAGCTGGTCGAGCGGCACGCCTCCACGCGGCTGATACATCGCGAGCAAATCCATGAGATCGAGATGGCGCGCGTGATAGCGGCTGATATAGTTGTTCCACTTGAATTCCCGGTCGTCCTCGCCCTGGTCCCAGTAACAGCCCGCGCTGATTCCATGCAGCAGGCCGCGATAATGCAACACGGGCAAGTCGAATCCGCCGCCGTTCCATGAGACGATCTGCGGGGTGTATTTATCGATACCATCGAAGAACCGTTGTATTAGTGCGGCTTCGCTGTCGTCGGCACCGCCCAGTGACCATACGCGGAAGCTGTCACCGTCGCGCAGCGCGCATGAAATTGCGACCACCTGCTGCAGGTGCAGCTGCAGAAATTCGTTGCCGCTGACCTGGCGCCGCCGCTGGAACGCCATCGCGGCCATCTGGTCGTCACTGACGCTCGAATCGGTGCCATAGATCTTACGCAGTCCGGCGATGTCCGGAACGGTCTCAATGTCGAAGACGAGAACCGGCGTCAATGCGCCCTCTCGCAATCCGTTATAGGCATTACTTGCGAGTCCAGGCTCCGGCGGCGTTCTGGTAGTACCACCCGCCCTGTGCCTTGTCGATCCAGCGTTGGGCAAAAGTCGTGCGGATATCGTTTTCCCATTCGGGTTTCCCGTTCGCGCGTGCGATCTCGCGGTATAGCGAGGTACGATCGGCATTCTCTGCGCCGACCAGATTGTTTACCTGCTGTCGTTGCGGCAGCGCTATTGCGTTGACGTCCCTCAGCGCGATGAACCCGTCGCGCGTCAATCCCACCGCACCGTTCGCGTAGAACGGCGCCAGTTCTCCATGGCGTTTTTGCATGCTCGCCTGTAATGCAGCGATCGCCGGCGTATTCACCTCCACATTCGCCTGAGCCCGCACGCCAGTGCTTATTGCGATCAGCATCACAAACGAAAAAGCGCGCGCAGCTTTGATAGTGTTCATGGAATTTCCTATTTTGACTGCGGTGGTGTAGCCGCGGGCGCACCCGGTTTCAATTGCCAGACCTCATCGATGATCTTGTCGGCGGCTTTCTCGGCGGCCGCAGCAGGGAAATAAATGTTGATGGTTACACAGCCCTCGAAGGTCAGCAGCAGAACGAGCGCAAATGCGCCGGCCACATGTCGCATACGGCTCCCTTTTTTTATTTCACGATCGGATGAACGTTGCTTTGCGTCACGCGTTTTAGACGATCGATCAACTCGTCCCAGCCTACCTTGCGATTGTAGCCCAACACGTTAATTGACGGGATGCCGCCCCCCTTCACGATCACGTAGCCTTGCGGCACATTCTCGATGCCGCCCATTTCGCAGATGCCACCATCCAGTTTGCAGCTCAAGCCGATCTGCGAATAGCCGAACGTCTCAAAGAGACCCAGGAAACTGCGCTGAATAGCTGCCGCAGCACCCGCTCCGCCTAACGCAGAGATGTTCTGCACTGCGGCCTGACTGATGCGGCGCGGATACGCGCCCGCGCTGCTCGCCACTCGAGCATCGAAACGCACCGGTTGCCAACGCACAAGCTCGAGTCCTTTGACGTCAGCGTCGATGCGGCCCGTTATCGTGCCAAATGAAAACGTCCGTGTGACCAGGTCTAACTCGAGGTTGCGCATATCAAGATCGCCGGTTAGTCGCGGGACAAGTCCGAACGGATTCTCGAGCACAAGATTGCGTGCCGTTACGGCGCCATCGAAGACTTTGAACAGTAACGAGCCGTCTACTTTCAGTATTGACTGCTGGTAGCTTACCGTTGGAATTTCAGCTGCCAATGTGCCATGTAAAACGGTTACGCCCAGCGCGGTGGTCAGTTGCTCCATCGACAGCGGTGTGACGCCACCCGTGAATCGCCAACGCCAGGTTTCGCCTTCGCCTGAAGTCGCAAAGTCAGCCACGGTGAGCGTTCCATCGAGCAGTGGAATTCGCAGATCATGAGTGCGCACACGTATGCCGCGCGTCTCGAGCGGAAGATCGAAGCCGCCAAACGGGATACGCAGCACCTCTCCGCCCTCGAGTCGCAATTTGGCCGCTTTTAACTCATCGCGGCGCCATGGCAACGTGCCGTCCAATCCAAACAATGCAAACCGGCGCTCGTTATCTTCAATTGAAACGCGCTTGATGACGAGATCCGCTGCTACGGCCTCGCCATTCGCTAGCTTAAGATCGATATCCGCATGTCCTGCGACACGCAGGTTGCCCAACACGGTACCGTGCAAAGCCGGCTTAAGCAGGTTGGAATAAAGCGCCGCCATGTCCAGGTTAACGCTCTTAAGCGTTGCGCGTTCGATCTTCGCAGTGGCCCGCTCGATGCTACCCTCAATAGTGAATTCTCCGACGCCGGCAAGCGCGAGTTGGCCGCGGTCGATCGTGACACCTCTTGGGTCGAGTGTGCCGGCGACAGTTAACGTATGGCCGTTGCCAGTCATGAAAAGCGGCTGCCAGAATAGTTCGCCGCTCTTCCACTCGACGTGGCTGCGCCACGACCATTCATTTCGGCGTTGCTCAGCATCGAAATCGACCGCTGCACTGATCTTCTCGCCGGCGTGCAGGCCGCTGGGATCACTGAAAGCAAGATCAGAAATCGTTAACTGGCCGTTCGCCTTCGCGCCTGTTTCACCGCTGTACGCGACCTTGCCCGTGATGGAGCCCGCTCGAGGCAAAACAGTGCCTTTGGGCAACCATGCGTTGAACCGACTGACCGAGCCGTTGGTCACGGTCAGTACAAACGAGCGCACACTTCCCCGCAATTCCGATTGGACCCGCCATTCCTCGTCCTTGGCGGGTCTAAGACTCGCGCTGAAACTTTTGCGTTTGCTCGAGTACACGAACGCGACAGGGACTTTGGCAGGCAACTCGAGTGCACCGTCTGCGCACGCAAGTTTCTCTTGATCGTGCCGCACATCCGGGCATGTCAAGCGTATGTTCCGCAACAGCTTGCCGCCGAGGGTAAGCTCGCCGATCGTCAAGTCCAACGTTGTTACACGACCGAACCGCAGCCTTCCGGAGATGTTGTCTGCGGAGAACGCCGGTGTTTCAATCCGGCCAATCGTCAGGCCGATATCTTGCGCACTAACGACAGCGGTGTTGAGCAACCCCGCAATGCCAACGATCAGGGACGCGTAACGCGACGCCTGGCAATCAGGCAGGAAAGATTCCCGTCGAGAGATAGCGGTCGCCGCGGTCGCATATGATGCAGACAATGACGGCGTCGCGGACGTCGGCGGCGACTTGGAGAGTCGACCACATGGCACCGCCGGATGACACGCCGGCAAACACGCCCTCCTCCCGCGCGAGACGGCGCGTCATATCTTCCGCATCGGCCTGGCTGACTTCTATCACGCGGTCCACCCGGCTCCAATCGCAGATCTTAGGCAAGTAGGCGGCTGGCCATTTGCGGATACCCGGTATCTGTGATCCTTCCGAAGGCTGGCAACCTACGATCTGAATCGCTGGATTTTTTTCCTTCAAATAACGCGACACGCCCATGATAGTGCCCGTCGTTCCCATGCTCGAAACGAAATGCGTTACGCGGCCATCAGTGTCGCGCCAGATCTCCGGCCCAGTCCCTTCGTAATGCGAAAGTGGATTATCGGGATTCGAGAACTGATCCAGAATGATTCCCTTCCCCTCGTCGCGCATTTTCTCCGCCACGTCACGCGCCATCTCCATGCCGCCCGTCTGCGGTGTCAGCACAATCTGGGCGCCGAAAGCAACCATCGTCTGGCGGCGCTCGATCGATAAGTGCTCAGGCATGACTAATATCATGCGATAGCCCATTATCGCCGCTGCCATTGCGAGCGCGATGCCGGTATTTCCGCTTGTCGGCTCGATGAGCGTCGCACCCGGTTTTATCTCGCCGCGCTTCTCCGCATGACTGATCATCGAAAGCGCCGGACGATCTTTAACGGAGCCAGCCGGGTTATTGCCTTCCAGTTTCGCGAGTATGACGTTGCTACTATCGCGGCCGAGACGTTTCATTCGCACGAGCGGCGTATTGCCGACGAAATCTTCGAGAGATTTATACATGCGGTTCACACCTGATACTGCGCCGATCGGCGCTCATACAACTGACCGACGTAACGCGTCACGCCTTCTTCGACCGTGAGGAAGGGTTCGGCATACCCGGCCGAACGCAAAGCACTGATGTCTGCCTGCGTATAGCTCTGATATTTGCCTTCGAGTTCCGGTGGGAAATTGATGTATTCGATGATGCCATTTCTTTGCAGATCTTCTAATGCCAGCGGATCATGGCCTTCATGGAGCCGACAAGCATTGACCGTCGCCACCGCAACATCGTTGAAGCTTTGCGCCGCACCCGTCCCCACGTTGAAGATGCCCGATTCCCCCGGATGGTCCAGGAAGTAAAGATTGACCTGTACAGCGTCTTCGACGGAGACAAAGTCGCGTACCTGCTGACCATTGCCATAGCCGCCGGTTCCCACGAACAGCTTAACTTTGCCCTGCGCCTGATACTGGTTGAAGAAATGAAAAGCGACCGACGCCATGCGGCCCTTGTGCTGTTCGCGCACGCCATACACGTTGAAATAGCGCAGCCCCACGATCTGAGCACTCCGATCGACCCACTGATGGCGGACATACTGATCGAATAGGAACTTCGAGTATCCATACACATTTAGCGGCGCCTCGGATGCGCGGTCCTCCCGGAAGCGCTTGCTGGCACCGTAAACAGCGGCGGAAGAGGCGTATATCAAAGGTACCTCTTCGCTGACACAGTATTCGAATAGCTCGCGCGAATACCGGTAATTGTTTTGCATCATGTAACGGCCATCGGTTTCGGTCGTGTCCGAGCATGCCCCCTGATGCAGGATTGCCGCGATTTCTCCGTCCAGCGCACCACCGTTAAGCTCGCGAAGGAACTCATCCTTCTCCATGTAATCTGCCACATCGCAGTCGACGAGATTTGAAAACTTGTCACCTTGCTGAAGGTCGTCAACTGCTAGCACGTCATATTCGCCCCGCTCACTCAGGACCTTCACGATGTTCGATCCAATGAAACCGGCGGCGCCCGTAACGATGATATACATGAAAGACCTGGTTTGCTCTGTGAGGATGAAAGGAATGACGTTGCCGCCTCGCCCTGCTAATTCTAGCCACCCATTGCCGGGCGCTCAATGCTTCAGGCAGCTCAGGGCTGTTGCCCGAAGAGCTCCTTCGGTTGCACAACTGCGGTGCCGAATTTGCCAACGACGATGCCCGCGGCGCGATTAGCCATGTGTACCGCTTCTGCGAGCGCTACGCCGCTTGCCAGCATAACTGCGAGTGTTGCAATGACGGTATCGCCGGCGCCACTGACGTCATACACTTCACGCGCCTGCGCAGGCTCATGTAGTCGTGTTCGATCGGTGAATAGCGTCATGCCTTCCTCGCTGCGGGTCACCAGCAATGCGTCCACTTTCAAGGCGCGGCGCAGTTTTTGCGCGCGGGCCGTTAGATCACGCTCACCGACCCACGCCCCTGCTACCACCCGGAATTCCGAAAGGTTCGGCGTGACAAGCGTTGCGCCCCGATAGCGCGAGAAGTCTTCACCTTTCGGATCGACGAGCACGGGTTTCCGACGCCGGCGCGCGAGTTCTATCATCTCGGAAATATGGGCGAGCCCGCCCTTGCCGTAGTCGGACAAAATAACCGCATCGCAACCGCTGACTAGTTTGGAGTATTCGGCCAGTTTAGAGCGCAAAATCTCATGGCTCGGCGTAGTCTCAAAATCAACGCGCAGCAGTTGCTGCCGCCGTCCAATGACGCGCAGTTTGACCGTCGTATCTATGCTGCGATCCCGATGCAGGCGTGCGGTGATCTTTTCCCTGCGCACCAACGCCTCGAGCGTGCGGCCCGGCTCGTCAGCGCCCACGACCGACAATAATGTTACTTGTGCTCCGAGCGCCGCTGCATTGCGGGCGACGTTGGCCGCGCCACCGGGGCGTTCCTCTGCCCGGTCGATCTTTACCACCGGTACCGGCGCCTCGGGCGAAATGCGGCTCACGTCGCCAAACCAATATCGATCGAGCATGACATCGCCGACGACGAGCACGCGGGCGCGCTTGAGCGCGATTTGCAAATCGGGGATTTGCAGTAACGGTTTCTTTTTCACGCGCTACGTGCGGCCGATGCCTGAGTACTCGAGCCCGTAGCTGCGCACCATAGACGGCTCATAAAGATTACGGCCATCGATGATAACCGGCGTGCGTAGCCGTCGCTTGACGTCTTCGAAGTCCGGGCTACGAAATTCCTTCCACTCGGTGATGATGACGAGGCAGTCGGCGCCATCGAGCGCAGCTTGAGGAGACTCGGAGAATTCCATGCGCGGAAGGGCGGCGAACGTCTTCCGTGCCTGCGGCATAGCTACCGGATCGTAGGCCACGACGGCGCCACCGCGTGCGATGATTCCAGGAATGATGATCTGGCACGCCGCTTCGCGCATGTCGTCCGTGTTTGGTTTGAATGTAAGACCCCATACCGCGAACCGCTTGCCGCTGAGATCTTCGCCGAAACGGCGTGATATTTTCTGCAGCAGGCGTGACTTCTGCGCTTGGTTTACCTCGTTCACCGCCTCGATGATTTTGAGCTTCATGCCCGCATCGCTGGCCGTCTGTTGCAGCGCTGAAACATCTTTGGGGAAACATGCGCCGCCATAGCCACAGCCGGCATACAGGAAATGGTAGCCGATACGCGCGTCGGAACCGATGCCTTTTCGTACAGACTCGATATCCGCGCCGACCTCTTCGGCAAGGTTTGCAAGCTCGTTCATGAAAGAGATACGTGTGGCAAGCATCGCATTTGCGGCGTATTTTGTGAGCTCTGCCGACGCAACGTCCATGACTGATCATGCGATCATGATTGCGCAGAATCGGCGCGTAAATCGCGCGCATGATTTGTACCGCGCGTTCATCCGCAGCGCCGACCACAATGCGGTTCGGGCGCATGAAGTCTTCGACAGCGGCGCCCTCTTTAAGAAACTCCGGATTCGATACGACGGTGAAATCGATCGACTTGGCCCGTCGGGTGAGTTCCGCCTGAATGGCCGTCTTCACTTTGCCGGCAGTGCCAACCGGCACCGTCGACTTATTGACCACGAGCCGGTAGTCCTGCATGTGTTGTCCGATCGCCCGTGCGGCTGAAATCACGTGCTGTAAATCCGCGGACCCGTCTTCGTCGGGCGGCGTTCCGACCGCGATGAATTGTACCTGCCCGTGTGCAACGCTTTGCGCGACATCCGTCGTAAAGCGAAGCCGTCCGGCTTGCGCGTTGCGCTTTACCAGCGGCTCCAGCCCCGGCTCATATATGGGTATGTCGCCCTGCCGTAAACGTTCGATCTTAGCGGCGTCGACATCGAGACACATGACGTCGTTACCGAGTTCAGCAAGACACGCGCCCGACACGAGCCCGACATACCCGGTGCCGACAATCGATATCTTCATGCACGTTCCTTAGCGGTGAGCTCGAGGTCGATGGCCGCTAACGCCGCTGCTGGATCCGGCGCTTGAGTGATGGGACGCCCGATGACCAGATAATCGGCGCCGGCAGCAATCGCCGCACCAGGGGTCATTACGCGTTGCTGGTCGTTGGCGGATGATGTTGCAGGTCGTATGCCCGGTGTGACGAGACAAAAGCCAGCGCCGCAGTCACGCTTGAGCAATGTCGCTTCCTGCGCCGAGCAGACGACCCCGTCGAGACCGCATTTCTGCGCGAGCTTCGCAAGTCTAAGTGCGACGGCAGCGGCATCACCTTCGATACCCACCTCCTTCAGGTCAGCGTTGCCCATGCTCGTGAGCAGGGTGACGGCGATCAACTTGGGACGCTGTGCTGCGACGTCGACTGCGCGGCGTGCGGCTTCCAGCATTGCGCTTCCGCCAAGCGCATGGACATTCAGCATCCACACGCCGAGTCGAGCCGCAGCCGTGCACGCAGCCGCGACAGTATTCGGAATATCGTGAAATTTGAGATCGAGAAACACTTCGAAGCCTTGCCGCATAACGCGTTCAACGAGGGCGGGTCCGGCGGCGGTGAACAATTCCTTGCCAACTTTGAGTCTGCATGACTGCGGCACTAGACGCGAGCTAAACGCAAGCGCCGCATCAGCGGATGCGAAATCCAGCGCGACGATTACTTTCGGATCATTGCTCACGCCGGCAACTCCTTTTCCTCCGCCCGGCGCGGCGAGTACGTCTCCCATTCACCGCAAGCGGGACAATGCCAGTAGTACTGCCGCGCGCGAAAGCCGCAGTTTTCGCAGCGGTACATGGCTAGCGTGCGCGTATGCTGATGCACGAGGTTCTTGACGAGCTCGAGATCCGCGCGACGCTGCACCGGGGTTTCGAGAAGTTGCGCCTCGAGCAGCTTGTCCAATCCGAGCAGGGTTGGACTGCGCCGCATCTCATCGCGCACGAGCTCGTAGGCAGGCTCGGCGCCCTGCTGCTCGAGCACACAGGTAAACACCACATTGAGGACATCGAGAGACGAATATTTGCTTAGATATCCGCGCAGCAGATTGAGCCCTTCGGGCGCTTTGTTCAGCTGCTTGTATGCGTTGATCAACCGGTCCGCAACGAGCGCGAGGAATTCGGGATTTTGCGTCTCGATCCGTTTCCACGCCTCGATCGCGGCTTCATACCGTTTCAGTGCGATTTCCAGATCCCCCAGCAGCACGTTCGCGCGCGCACACAGACGATGATGACTGAGCGCGAGCTCGACGTGGGGCCGCGCTTCCTCGGGACGTGAATCCATCATCTCGCGCACCGCCATCTCGCAGTAAAAATTCGCAATCTCCTTCTGATGCGATTGCCCGGTAACCACTTCCAATTGCTGCGCTATGTCGATAGCTTTTTGCCAGTCTTTTTCCTGCTCGTAAATCTCGAGCAGATATTTGAGCGCCGCTTCCTCGTGCGGACTTCCCTTGAGCTTCGCAAACAGCTCTTCGGCACGATCCAGGAGTCCCGCCTTCAGATAGTCCTGTGCGAGTTCGAATAAGGCATCCAGCTTCTGTTGCTCGGGCAGATCGGCGCGTTCGAATAGATTCTGATGCATGCGGATGGCACGTTCGGTCTCGCCGCGACGCCGAAACAGTGAGCCGACCGCGAAATGAAGCTCGATTGTCTGCGGCTCGACTTTTACGACTTCGATAAACGCTTCGAGTGCCTTGTCGGGCTGCTCGTTGAGCAGAAAGTTAAGCCCCTTGAAATACGAGGTCGGTAATGCTCGCGATTCGGTTATGAGCTGCTTGATGTCGATGCGCGCTGCCAGCCAGCCGAGCGCGAAGAAAACCGGCAATGCGAGCAACCACCAATATTCGATCTCCATGTGGTTCGATCAGTACGTTGCTACGCTGGCTCGCCGAGCATCGGCGCTGTAGTTACGCGCGTCGAGCTGCGCAAATCCCGTTTGAGGCGCAGGATCGTACGTTTCTGGCGGACAACAATGCCGAGGCTTGCCACCGCCCCGATGCCGACGCCTGCCGCGAAGAAGACAAGCAGTATGAAAACGAGTGGCGCCTGCCATTCGAAGCCGAGGAAATAGCGTACTACGATGGGGTCGCTGTTCTTTACTGCGAAACCGAGCAGTATCACGAATAAGGCGATGAAGAGCACCGACTTGAGGACCGCAAATAATGTACGCATCGCCATTTCCCTTCAGCAACTGCCGACATGCCAACGGTGTCCGGTAGCACGGGCAAAAAAAAGCGGCACTATCTCGCGATGATGCCGCTGGTTACCACTCATGTTCGAACCAGTTACTTCTTGAAATCGACGCGTTCGCGGAGTTCCTTGCCGGCTTTGAAGTGCGGAACATACTTCTCCGGCACCTGCACTTTATCGCCGGATTTCGGATTACGGCCGGTGCGCGGTGGACGATAGTTGAGTCCGAAGCTGCCGAAACCGCGAATTTCTATACGTTGCCCTTCGGCGAGACTGGTACCCATAGCATCAAGCACCATCTTCACGGCAAGCTCCGCATCTTTGGCCACCAGTTGCGGATAACGCGCGGCCAACTTCGCAATCAGCTCCGACTTCGTCATCATCGTCCCTTATTGGTCGGTGTTGGCCGTGTCCCACTTTGCTTTCAGCAATGCGCCAAGATTTGTAGTGCCTGCATTCGCCGGCTTTTCAGACGCGATTTTTTGCATGACCGCCGATTCGTCCGCCATGTCGCGCGCCTTGATAGACAGATTGATCGTACGATTCTTGCGATCGATGTTGATGATCATCGCAGTAACCGGATCTCCTTCTTTCAAATGCGTGCGAATGTCTTCGACGCGGTCGCGAGCCACTTCGGAGGCGCGCAGATAACCTTCGACGTCGCCCTCGAGCGCAATGATGGCGCCCTTGGCATCGATCGATTTAACCGTGCCTTTTACTATGCTGTTCTTGTCATTCGCGGACACATACCCGGTGAAAGGATCGCCATCCAGCTGTTTGATGCCAAGCGAGATACGTTCGCGCTCAACATCAATCGACAGCACCATCGCTTCGGTTTCATCGCCCTTCTTGTACTTGCGCACGGCCTCTTCGCCGGGCACGCTCCACGACAGGTCGGAAAGATGCACAAGTCCGTCGATATTGCCGGGTAGCCCGATGAAGACGCCGAAGTCGGTGATGGACTTGATCTGTCCTTTCACCTTGTCGCCTTTCTTGTAGTTCATCGAGAACTCTTCCCACGGATTGGGCATGCACTGTTTCATGCCGAGCGAAATCCGGCGGCGATCTTCATCGATCTCTAAGACCATCACTTCGACTTCATCGCCCAACTGCACGACACGCGATGGATGAACATTCTTGTTGGTCCAGTCCATTTCTGAAACGTGCACCAATCCTTCAATGCCCTGCTCGATTTCAACGAACGCACCGTAGTCGGTGAGGTTGCTGACTTTGCCGAAAAGCCGCGTCCCTTGCGGGTAACGGCGCGACAGGCCCACCCAGGGGTCTTCGCCGAGCTGCTTCATACCGAGCGACACCCGATTTTTCTCCTGGTCGAACTTGAGTACTTTAGCCTCGACCTCGTCGCCCACAGCCAGCACTTCGGACGGGTGTTTGACGCGACGCCATGCGAGATCTGTGATGTGCAGCAAACCGTCGATGCCGCCCAAATCAACAAAAGCGCCGTAGTCAGTGATGTTCTTGACGATACCCTTGACCACCGCGCCCTCGGTAAGGCTCGACAGCAGTGCCTGACGCTCGGCGCCCTGCGACGCTTCCAATACAGCGCGACGGGATACAACGACGTTATTGCGCTTGCGGTCGAGCTTGATGACTTTGAATTCCATCACCTTGTTTTCGTACGGTGATGTGTCTTTAACCGGGCGAATGTCCACCAGCGAGCCAGGCAGGAACGCGCGGATGCCGTTCACCATGACCGTCAGGCCGCCCTTTACCTTGCCGTTGATGAGACCTTCGACGACAGTGCCTTTTTCGAGCGCCTGCTCGAGATCCATCCATGCGGCAAGACGTTTCGCTTTGTCGCGCGACAGACGCGTTTCGCCGAAACCGTCTTCAAGCGCGTCGATCGCGACCTGCACAAAGTCGCCGGGCTTGACTTCAATTTCACCGCGATCGCTCCGGAATTCTTCCGTAGGGATGTAACTTTCCGATTTCAAACCGGCATTTACTACGACGTGATTGGCGTCAACGCGGATGACTTCAGCGGTGATTACTTCGCCAACACGCATTTCTTTGCGCGCAAGACTCTCTTCGAACAGCGCGGCAAATGATTCGGGTGGGGCTGCTTTCGAAACAGTATTCGCTATTTGCATTGGAAACCTGGAAAAACCCATTCAGTTCAATGGGGCTGATTAATAAAAAGCCACGAGCCTGGCAGCCCATGACAGCCGTGCTGCTACCGTCTTAACATCTTGTGCTTATCTGCCGGTACCGAGCCACTATTTCCTGCACCGCTTGATCGATCGAAAGAGCGGTCGTATCAAGCAAAATGGCATCGTTGCTCTTCTGCAGAGGCGCCACCGGGCGCTCGGTGTCGCGCTTATCGCGTGCCCGAATTTCCTGCAAAAGGGCGGCCATGTTAGCACTCATTCCTTTTCCTATCAACTGTTTATAGCGCCGTAAAGCGCGTTCAGCGGCGTCCGCGGTGAGATACATTTTCAGCACCGCGTCGGGGAATATGACGGTGCCCATATCCCGGCCTTCAGCGACCAGGCCGGGACTGCTACGGAAAGCACGCTGCCGCTCGACCAGCGCGCGCCGTAGCTCGGGCAGCGCGCCGACCTCTGAGGCGGCCTTGCTCGCGGCCTCTGAGCGGATGTCGTCACTCACCACCTGTTGGTCAAGATACACATGCTCTCCCGAGAAATGGAAATCCAGCGACCGGGCGAGCGCTGCTACGGCTCCTTCGTCAGCCGTATCGAGCCCCGCGCGCAATGCGGCCAACCCGACGAGCCGATATAAGGCACCGCTATCCAGATAGTGGAAGCCAAGACGCCGGGCGACCGCTTGTGCGACGGCCCCTTTTCCAGACGCCGATGGTCCATCGATGGCAATCACAGGCGGTAAGGACTCGTAAGACGCCAAGCTTGCCGCCATGCCAGCTTTACGTGCTGCGTTCGGTAATTGCGACGCCGGCGGAACGGGCAAGCGTCACGAAGCCCGGAAATGAAGTCGCGACGTTGGCACAGTCGTCGATCGTGATCCGCGCAGCGGCACGCAGCCCGGCCATCGCGAATGACATCGCAATGCGATGGTCCGCATGACTTGCGACGTTGCCGCCGCCATATGTGCCGCCGATTACCCGCATGCCATCAGCAGTCGGTTGCGCTTGAATGCCGAGCGCAGTCATGCCATCGGCCATGACCTGGATGCGATCCGACTCCTTGACCCGCAGTTCTTCGGCGTCGCGTAATACGGTTACACCCGCTGCATTCGCGGCAGCGATAAACAGTACGGGGAATTCGTCGATGGCCAAGGGGACAAGTTCAATCGGAATATCGATGCCAGTCAACGGGGCATGCCGCACACGGATGTCAGCGACCGGCTCGCCGCCTGCGAGGCGCTCGTTGAGCAGTTCGATGTTCGCTCCCATCAGGCGAAGAATGTCGATCACTCCGGTCCGCGTTGGATTAACGCCGACATGCTCGAGTGTGAGGTCCGATCCGGGCGCGATGCTAGCGCCCACTAGAAAGAACGCCGCAGACGAGATATCGGCCGGCACTTCGATATCAGTAGCGGTCAAGCGTCCACCGCCAACAACGCATGCAGTGCTGCCATTACGCACTACCGGGTAGCCAAATGCAGTCAACATTCGCTCGGTGTGATCGCGGGTGGGCGCGGGCTCCGTGACGCACGTACGGCCACGCGCATAAAGACCAGCCAGCAACAAGCTCGACTTGACCTGTGCACTGGCAATCGGCAGTTGATAGTCGATGCCGTGCAAGTTTTCATTGCCAGCGATTTTGAGCGGCGGCCGACCGCCGTCAGCAGTCGTAATGCGCGCTCCCATCATGCCGAGCGGCCCGGCGACCCGCTTCATCGGCCGCCTGCGCAGTGTTTCATCGCCGGTGAGCTCGCAGTTAAACCGTTGTCCTGCGAGCAGCCCGCACAGCAGTCGCATAGACGTTCCGGAATTGCCGCAGTCGAGTATTCTGTTCGGCGCATTGAGCCCCCGTATTCCGACGCCGTGCACAGTAACGCCCCCGCGCTCGGGACCTTCGACGTTTACGCCGAGTGCGCGGAACACATTCATCGTAGATATCGCGTCCTCGCCTTCGAGGAAACCGGTGATACGAGTTACGCCATCGGCAATTGCACCGAGCATGATGCTCCGATGCGATATCGACTTGTCGCCGGGCACGCGAATACGGCCTTTCAGTGCGCCCCCCGGCGTGACCTCGTAGTTCGTCATCTCAGTTGAGGCCGGCAAACGGGAATGAGCTGCGGTAGACAAGGAAATACGATCGCAGTCACTCGGCGCTGGCGGACTTCGCCTTTAGCAACCATTTGGCCCGCGCAGCGCGAGCGGCGGCGAACTTCGCCAGTAAGCCGTCGCCGTCGCTCGCCTCAAGCATCCCGCGCAATGCTTCCAGGTCTGCGAGATAACCATCCAGTCCGGAAAGAATCGCATCGCGATTCGCGAGGCAAATATCCCGCCACATCTCGGGCGAGCTGCCGGCGATGCGCGTGAGATCGCGGAAACCTCCGCCGGTCTGCTGAAACAAGTGTGCAGCATCGTCATAGCCGGCGATATTGCCAACGGCGGCGAAAGATATCAGATGCGGTAGATGACTCACCAGTGCGTAAACGCGATCATGATCTGCAGCCTTCATACGTGTGACGCGCATACCGACGCGCTTCCAGACCGCTGAAACGAGTCGCAACGCGTCAGCGTCTGTTTCTGGTTCCGGTGTCAAAACGAGGTTGTGGTCCGCAAAAAGGCCTGGAAACGCTGCATGCGCCCCGCTCTTTTCGGTGCCGGCGATCGGGTGGGCAGGCACAAACCGACGGAATCGCGCGCCGAGCTGACGCCGCGCATGGTCGATGACCTCTCGCTTGGTACTGCCCGCGTCCGTGACAATGGTATGTTCGGCCAGATGCGGCGCGATCTGTGCCAGCACAGCAGCCGTTTGTCCCAGCGGCACCGCAAGCAGGACAAGATCAGCATCTTTAACTGCCAGTGCCGGATCGGTGGCAATCTCATCGATGATTCCAAGCCTGCGCGCAGCGAGAAGATTCTTCCGCGACCGGCCAACGCCAACAACAGTGCCGACAGCCTTGTGTTTTTTCAACGCGAGTGCAAGTGAGCCGCCGATCAGGCCTACACCAAATACCACGAGTTTGCCGACGAGCCTCTTACTCTTCATTCTCGCAGCTCGAGCATGTTTTGTGCTCTTCATGGCATGAGCGATTCTTCGAGCGCTTCCAGAAAGCGTTTGTTTTCCGAAGCGAGTCCGATGCTCACGCGCAGATAATCCGGCATGCCATAAGCGGCAATCGGTCGAACGATCACACCGCGTGTGAGTAGTTGCTGGTATATGCGTCGCTGTCTCGCGAACACGGAAGCTCACGAAGTTTCCAAATGACGGTATGTAAGACAGCGCCAGACGTTTCAACCCTTCGGTAATCTGGCGCATGCCTTGCTCATTCAGTTCGAAACCCCGCCGCACGAAATCAAGATCGTTCAGCGCGGCTGCAGCGGCAGCGAGAGATATACTGTTTACATTGAACGGTTGGCGCACCCGGTTCATCAGATCGGCGACTCCAGCCTGAGCAAACGCATAGCCGACGCGCAAGCCGGCCAGACCATATGCCTTGGAAAATGTTCGCGTCACGATCAGGTTCGGAAACTCATCGAGCCATGCAATGCTGTCCGCTTTCAGTTTCGCTGGAAGATATTCGTTGTATGCCTCGTCGAGCACAACGACGATGTGCGGCGGCAGCTTGCGCAGGAAGTGATGAAGCTGGTCGGCCGGAATCAGCGTACCCGTCGGGTTGTTAGGATTCGCGAGAAACACCAGACAAGTACGCTCTGTCACCGAGCGCAACATGGCATCGAGATCGTGAGCGAAATCCTGGGCGGGAACCTCAATGCCAACCGCACCCATGGCCTGCGTCGCAAGCGGATATACGGCGAATGCATGCTGCGAGTAGATGGCCTCGAGGCCGGGTGTGAGAAAGGTCCGCGCGGCGAGCTCGAGGACGTCGTTCGAACCGTTGCCGAGTACGATCTGATCCATGCGAACGCCAAAACGCCGCACCAGCGCTTCCTTCAACTCGAAGCCGTTGCCGTCCGGATAACGGGCGATATCGGCGAGCGATGCTTGCATCGCCTTCATCGCAAGCGGACTAACACCAAGCGGATTCTCGTTTGAAGCAAGCTTGATTATCTTGTCCGCATCGAGGCCGAACTCCCTTGCGAGTTCCGATATCGGTTTGCCCGGCTGATACGGAGCGATCCCACGAATATATCGAGGCGCCAGATCGCAGATATCACGCGTGTGTTCTTTATTAAGAGCCGATGACATGAGGGTCGTGTGTGGTTTTAGCAGTGAAGATCCGGTAACTGAGCTCTAGCCGTTGTTGTGCGTTCGCAGAACGCCGCAGTTCACGTCACGCCCGCGGGGTACGAGCCGAGGTTTTTAAGGAAGGCGGCTTTAGCGCCGATCTCTTTAAGCGCCTGTGCAACATTCTTATCGCGCTGGTGCCCCTCTATATCGAGATAGAAGAGATACTCCCAGCGACCGGTGCGAGCGGGTCGTGACTCCAGCCGCGTCATGCTGACCCCATGCCGGGCAAGCGGCGTGAGCAGTGCGTGCACGGCGCCCGGCAGATTGCGGGTCGACATCACGAGCGACGTCTTGTCGTTACCTGATGGACTTGTGTCCTGAGCACCGATAACCACGAAGCGGGTTGTGTTTTGCGGCTGGTCTTCGATATTGCTGGCAACGATCTTCAATCCATACACGGCAGCTGCCGTTTTGCTCGCAATCGCCGCCGCCCGTGCATCTTTCGCTGCCATACTGGCTGCCTCTGCATTGCTGACGACAGGTGAGCGCTTCACACGGGCAAAGCGCTGATTGAGCCATTCATGACATTGGGCAAGGCTCTGACTATGAGAATATATCCTGCGCACATTCGACGCTTTGCCACTCTTGTTCATCAAACACTGGTGAACGGGCAATAGTACCTCCCCACACAAGCGCAGCGGCGATGCAAGCAACAAGTCATGGGTACGGCTGATGCTGCCTTCGGTCGAGTTTTCGATTGGCACGACGCCATATTGGGCGCGGCCCGCCTCGACTTGTCTGAAGACGTCATCTATCGAAGCACACGACTCGAGAAGCGCCTGCCCTCCGAATTGCTTGATCACCGCTTCTTCACTAAATGTTCCCTGCGGCCCTAGATAAGCAACGGTGATAGCATCTTCGAGCGCACGGCAGGCCGACATGATTTCTGTATAGAGCCGCGTCAGTGATGTAGCGGACAGCGGCCCGGCATTGCGGGCACTCACACGGCGCAGAACCTGCGCTTCGCGTTCGGGCCGGTATTTGATGTCCGTCTTGGCGTGTCCAATCGCCTGCGCCAGCGAAGCGCGCTCGTTCAGCAAATCGACGATGCGATCGTCAAGCGCATCGATGCTGGCGCGGATTTTTTTGAGCGGGTCCGTCACGAATCACCCCTGAGCACGACTTTATTATTCAGTGCAAGCTTCCGGCACACGGTGAGCAGCGGCAGCATGCGACGCCATGTTAAAGCAAGTGGGCCGGCGCGGACACACGAGCCGCCCGCGAGGCGTGCTCCCTAATGCAATGGCAGATACCGCACGGCAAGCACGCCTTTGATTGAACCAATCTTGTCTATGACTTCGGCCGGCACCGCACTATCGACATCTACGAGCGTGTATGCCATGTCGCCGCTGGATTTGTTCAGCATATTGTGAATGTTGAGCCCCGCGTCCGCCATCGCGGTGGAAATCTGTCCCAGCATGTTAGGAACGTTTGCATTCGCGATGCCGACCCGGAACTGCGATTCGCGCGTCATGACGACGTCGGGGAAATTAACCGCATTGCGAATGTTGCCATGCTCGAGGTAGTCGCGCAGTTCGTCGACAACCATAATCGCGCAGTTGTCTTCGGCTTCGCGGGTTGAGGCGCCCAGGTGCGGTAAGGCGATGATGCCGGGTTTACCGATCAGCGCCTGCGCTGGAAAATCGCAAACGTCGTACTTGAGTTTCTTTGCCGCGAGTGCTGCCAGCACGGCTGAATTGTCTACGATGCCGTCGCGCGAGAAATTCAAGAGGATGCCGTTGCCCGCCATAAGCGCTAGACGTTCGGCGTTGATCAGATTTTTCGTCGCTGCCACGTACGGCACGTGCAGCGTCACAAAGTCGGCCGACTTGAGGACCTCTTCAACCGAATTGGCTTTTCTGACTTGCGACGGCAGGCTCCATGCGGCATCTACGGTGATGTGCGGATCGAACCCCAGAACGTTCATCCCGAGTTTAATCGCGGCATCCGCTACCAGACTGCCGATTTTGCCGAGCCCGATAACGCCGAGCGTTTGATCGGGAAGCTCGACACCAGCGAAATTCTTTTTGCCTGCCTCGACCGTCGTATTAATCGTTTCATCGTCGCCGGCCAGCTCATCGACAAATCGTGTGGCGGCGAGCAGATTGCGGGCTGCAATGAGCATGCCGGCGATGACCAATTCCTTTACTGCGTTCGCATTCGCACCGGGCGCGTTGAATACCGGCACACCCCGCGCGCTCATCTTTTTCACCGGAATATTGTTGGTGCCCGCGCCAGCGCGGCCGATCGCGCGGACGCGCGCCGGGATGTCGAGCGCGTGCATGTCGTGCGAACGCACGAGTATTGCGTCGGGATCTTCACTTTTCGGGCCCGCGTCGTAACGATCAGCTGGTAACCGCTTGAGGCCGACCTGCGCGATGTTATTGAGCGTGAGGATGCGGTAGCGATCAGCCATGACGCGTCTGGAACTCCCGCATGAACCCGACCAGCGCCTTGACACCATCGATGGGCATGGCGTTGTATATCGATGCACGCATGCCGCCGACGGAGCGATGGCCCTTGAGTTCGACCATGCCGCGCTCTTTTGCCTGCTTCAAAAAGTCGTCGTTGAGACTCTCATTACGCAAGCGAAATGGAACATTCATCAGTGAGCGGTCGCCTTTTTCGACCGGCGAATAGTAAAACTCCGTCTGATCGAGGAATTCGTACAGCACCTGCGCCTTGGCGCTATTGAGCTCTGCCATTTTTTTCAGACCGCCAAGCCCCTTGAGCCACTTAAACACCAGGCCGGCAATGTAAACACCATATGTTGGCGGAGTATTCAGCATCGAATCCGCTTCAGACTGCGCCTTGTATTCGAGCACACTGGGGGTGATCGGTAGGGCCTGACCAAGCAGGTCATCCCGCACGATGACAATCGTAAGTCCAGCCGGGCCAATATTCTTCTGTGCACCGGCGTAGATGAGCCCGTATTTCGCGACTTCCACCGGCCGCGACAGGATGTGCGATGACATATCCGCGACCAGCGGCACATCACCGGTGTCTGGGATCCAGTGAAATTCGACGCCGCCGATCGTCTCGTTGGTACATACGTGCACATAAGCGGCATTGCGATCAAGTTTCCAGGCAGCTTGCGCTGGCGCGTACGTAAACTTTTTATCTTCCGAACTGGCCGCGATGTTGACGCTGCAATAGCGCTTGGCTTCCTTGATCGCTTTTTTGGACCACTCACCGGTGTTTACGTAATCAGCGCTCGATTTTCCGCGCAGAAGATTCATCGGGATCGCGGCAAACTGCAGTGTAGCGCCCCCCTGAAGGAACAGCACTTTGTAATTGGCCGGAACGCCGAGCAGTTCGCGCAGATCCGCTTCCGCAGCGGCAGCGATCCCTATGAATTCTTTGCCGCGATGACTCATCTCCATTACGGACGTACCACAACCATGCCAATCAAGCATTTCCTGACTGGCCTGCTCGAGCACAGGCTCCGGCAATACGGCGGGGCCGGCCGCAAAGTTAAATATTCTCGACATAATTTTCCGGTTTGAAAGGGAACTAAGGGCGTTCACGACGCAGAGCCCGACATGGCGCGACTCGACTTACCTACGCTTCGGCGCAGACTGCGCTTGGCTGTTACTCTTCGTCAGCCTCGTCCGGCTCCAGAATCTTCTCGAGACCCGCGAGTTTCTCGCCGCCGCCCAGGTTGATAAGCCGCACGCCCTGCGTCGCGCGACCCATGTCGCGAATCTCCGAGATACGCGTGCGAATGAGTACGCCGCCTGTGGTGATGAGCATGATCTCATCGTCATCGCCGACGATCTGCGCTGCTACCAGCTTGCCATTGCGATCGGAAGCCTGAATAGCAATCATGCCCTGCGTCCCGCGGCCATGCTTCGTGTAGTGGCTGATTGGAGTGCGTTTGCCATACCCGTTTTCGGTTGCCGTCAACACTGAAACCTTCTCGTTGTCTGCGATCAGGAGCGATATGACATGCCCGCCTTTAGGCAGTTTCATGCCGCGCACGCCAGCCGCATTGCGGCCCATGGCGCGCACCTCGTTCTCCGCAAACCGCACTGCTTTGCCGGTATCTGAAAATAACATCACGTCCTGCTTACTGTCGGTCAGTGCAACTCCGATCAGGAAGTCTCCATCATCGAGATTCGCGGCGATGATGCCGGACGGACGCGGCCGTGAAAACGCTGACAGCGCCGTCTTCTTAACCGTGCCATTGGCTGTGGCCATAAAAACAAAATGCTCGTCATCGAATTCCTTCACCGGCAATACGGCGGTGATTTTTTCATGCTCGAGCAGCGGCACGAGGTTGACGATCGGCTTGCCACGGCTGTTTCTGCTGCCCTGCGGAACCGAATAAACTTTGAGCCAATAAATGCGGCCGCGGTTCGAGAAGCACAGAATGAAGTCGTGCGTGTTCGCGATAAACAACTTTTCGACGAAATCATCTTCCTTCGTGGTGGTTGCCTGCTTACCGCGCCCGCCACGCTTCTGAGCGCGATAGTCGGCAACCGGTTGGCATTTCATGTAACCGCCATGCGATAGCGTCACCACGACTTCTTCGGAGGCAATCAAATCTTCCATTGAAAGATCTTGCGTGTTCTCGACGATTTCGCTCAAACGTTCGTCGCCGTACTGCTTCTTCATGTCGTTCAGCTCGCTGCTGATGATGCGCGTGATGCGCGCCGGCTTCGCGAGAATTTCGAGAAGGTCGACAATCTTCTCCATCACTTCCTTGTACTCCGCAACGATCTTGTCCTGCTCAAGCCCGGTCAGGCGTTGCAACTGCATTTCAAGTATGCGCTGAGCCTGCGCATCGGATAGCCGGTAGCCGCCCTTCTTTTGAAGCCCGAACTCCGGCGCCAGTCCTTCCGGACGTGCCGAGTCCGGATCGGTTCGCGATAGCATTTCCTCGACCAGCTTGGAGCGCCAGAGGCGCGCCATCAACTGTTCTTTTGCTACCGCTGGCGTCGGCGCCGCCTTGATGAGCGCAATGACATCATCGACGTTTGATAATGCGACCGCGAGACCTTCGAGAATATGGCCGCGCTCGCGGGCTTTCTTTAATTCGAAAACAGTGCGCCGCGTCACGACTTCACGGCGGTGCCGCAGGAACGCATCCAGCATCTGCTTCAGATTCAACAGGCGCGGCTGGCCATCGACCAGCGCGACCATGTTGACGCCGAAGCTGTCCTGCATCTGCGTCTCTTTGTAGAGATTGTTAAGGATGATCTCGGCTACCTCGCCGCGCTTCAGTTCGATGACCGCGCGCATTCCGGATTTATCCGATTCATCGCGAATCTCGGCAATCCCTTCAAGGCGCTTATCGCGAACGAGCTCGCCGATTTTTACGAGCAAGTTGGCTTTGTTCACCTGATACGGAAGCTCGTCAATGACGATGGCCTGGCGGTTGCCCTTCTCCATGTCTTCGATATGGGCCCGTGCGCGAATCACCACGCGACCGCGACCCGTACGCAAAGCGTCTTTGACGCCGCTCGTACCATAGATAATGCCCCGCGTGGGGAAATCCGGCGCCGGGACTATCTTGATCAAGTCCTCGATACTGACCTCGGGATCTTTAAGCAGAGCCTGACAAGCATCGACCACCTCGCCGAGGTTATGCGGCGGTATGTTGGTCGCCATGCCCACCGCGATACCGGACGAACCGTTGATCAGCAAATTCGGAATCTTCGCCGGAAGAATGAGCGGCTCATGTTCCGAGCCGTCATAGTTCGGGCCGAAGTTCACCGTCTCCTTGTCGATGTCTTCGAGCAGCTCGTGCGCAATGCGCGACATCCGGATCTCGGTGTAGCGCATCGCCGCCGCATTGTCGCCATCGACAGAACCGAAGTTGCCTTGTCCGTCGATCAGCGGATAGCGCAGCGAGAAGTCCTGCGCCATGCGCACAATGGTGTCATAGACAGCAGTATCACCGTGCGGGTGGTACTTACCGATCACATCACCGACGATGCGCGCCGATTTCTTGTACGCGCGGTTCCAGTCGTTAGACAATTCATGCATCGCGTAAAGGACGCGCCGATGCACGGGTTTCAAGCCGTCTCTTACGTCCGGCAGTGCGCGCCCGACGATAACGCTCATCGCATAGTCGAGATATGAGCGCCGCATCTCTTCTTCGAGGCTTACGGGAATGGTTTCTTTGGCGAATTGATCCATGAAAACTCAGGTGAGATAACGGCGGAGAAAACGAGCGCGTACGGCATCGTCTAAAGCCCGCAATTCTAACACGCGCACGTCATTCAGGTCACCGCATAACAGCGGCAGAACCATGCCTTCACTCACGCACAATTGTTTTTAACGTCTGCGTGCTTATGCTAGAATTCGCGCAGCATTTCTTGAGCGGCGCCTCATTCGATAATCGAATGATTTGCACTGACTGCAAGCAGTTTGTAATGGCGCGAACACACTGGACGCCGGCGAAAGTTAAGGGACAGAATAAAAATGAACGCGACATTTAAATTCGCGATTGCGCTTGCCATTGGCATATCGCGCATCCTTCCCGGCGATAGTCCTTGCACAGGTCAATAGCAAGAATCAAGGCTACCTCGTAGACCAGAACTTCAATGTCGTCACTGCCGTCGGCGGTACTGTGTGCGTGCGCACGAGCGATTGGACGCCGGCGCGAGCCGCTGCCGCGGAAGCGGTGGGATTCTGTGATCCGGACCTTGCACCAAAAAAGCAGGCAGCCATTCCGCCGCCTGCACCGGTCGCGCCCAAACCCGCCGAGAAACTCGCGGCACAAAAACCTGAGCCGCCGAAACTCCTGCCACAAAAAATAAATTTTTCCGCTGACGCCTTGTTCGATTTTGATAGGGCCGACCTTAAGCCGGATGGCAAGGCAATGCTCGACGATCTGACGCGTGTTCTTGAAGGCGCGAAATACGAAGTAATTCTTGCAATCGGACATACCGATCGCATAGGTTCGGCGGCTTATAACCAGAAGTTGTCCGTACGGCGCGCTGAGACCGTCAAAAAGTATCTCGTGGGCAAAGGTATTGAGCCAAATCGGGTGTATGCCGAAGGCAAAGGAAAAACTCAGCCGATCACTAAACCGGGCGATTGCAAGGGTCGCAAAGGCCGCGGACTGATTAGTTGTCTTCAACCGGACCGCCGCGTTGACGTTGAAGTCAGCGGCACGAAGTAAAGGTGCGACTTGCCGGCTTGTAGGAATAGGCACCCAAGGTGTTGTATCGATGCAACGAAATCAACTCAATTAGCCTATGATTCAGGCATAATTTGCCTAAATGAAGGTCGTGTGATATTAGTTACGGGTGTTATTGATTTGGCACGCGAAAGTTAACCAGTTAACCAGGTAATTTACGGTTCGTCTTTTTGCAGATCAGGAGGAGCAAAAATCATGATTTCAGTATTTCGCAACACTCTCGCCGGGCTCGCTGTTGTCGCAGCGTGCGCGCCCGCTGCGCAGGCGCAGGTTAATAGTACGAACCAAGGCTATCTGGTCGACCAGAATTTCAACGTGGTGACGGCAGTCGGAGGCACGGTTTGCGTGCGTACCAGCGACTGGACGCCGGCACGTGCCGCAGCCGCCGCTGCCTGCAAACAATGTACCCCGGATCTTTGCCCGGTTCCGCCGCCGCCACCTGCGCCGAAGCCGGAAGCGAAACCTGCTCCGAAACCCGAAGCGAAGCCGGCGCCGAAGCCGAAACCCGAAGCACAAAACGTCGAACTCAAGATCGAGTTGCAGGGTATCCCCTTCAACAAGGTCGAGATGACTGCCGACAACAAGAAGGAACTTGACGAGTTCATGGACAAGGAAGTCGGTCCGCTCATGAAAGCGCCGAACACGGTCGGAGCGGTCATCATCACCGGCCATACCGATCGCATCGGCAGCGAGAGGTACAACAAGCGGCTGTCCGAGAAACGTGCACTTGGCGTCAAGGACTATGTGGTCAGCAAAGGCATCGACCAGAAACTGATCTTCTGGGAAGGCAAGGGTCCGAAACAGCCGATCCCCGTGACCAAGTTCTGCGACAACAAGATGAAGCGTAAACAGCTCATCGATTGCCTGGCGCCGAACCGTCGCGTAACAGTCGAGGTAGTGGGTACCCGGATGGTGACGCCGAAACCGGAAGCAAAACCGGAGGCGAAGCCAGAGGCCAAACCGGCCGCGAAACCGGAAGCCCCGGCCGCGAAACCGGAAGCCAAACCGGCCGCGAAACCGTAAGCTAGTCTCAACTCATAAAAGCCCTGCTTCGGCAGGGCTTTTTTTTGTATGCTGATTCCATGAATCCCCCCTCTGATTCTGACGGCACCATCATTAGTGCCCGATGGATCGTTCCAGTTGAACCGGCGCGCACTGTGCTCGCCAGTCACGCCCTGGTCGTCTCGGACGAACGTATCGTCGCAGTCTTGCCAGTCACCGAGGCCGTCGCTCGATATAGCTCCTATGATCGAATCGATCTCGCCGACCATGTGCTAATTCCGGGTCTCGTGAATCTCCATACGCATGCTGCGATGACGTTAATGCGCGGCATGGCCGACGATCTGACGCTCATGGACTGGCTAAAGCAGCACATTTGGCCGGCTGAGATGCGGCACGTTTGCGAAGACTTCGTGCGTGATGGAGCGCAGCTGGCATGCGCTGAGATGTTGCTCGGAGGAGTGACTTGTTTCAGCGACATGTATTTCTATCCGCAGGCAACGGCGGCCGCCGCAATCACGGCGGGCATGCGGGCGGCGATCGGACTGATCGTTATCGAATTTCCTTCGCCCTACGCCTCTGACGCCCAAGACTATCTCAGCAAGGGTCTGGCGTTACGCGATACGCTGCGCGGCGAGCCGTTACTGAGCTTCTGCCTGGCGCCTCACGCGCCGTATACGGTCAGCGACCAAACGCTGCGCCGGGTAGTGACGTACGCGAGCGAGCTCGACATTCCGATCCATACGCACGTGCATGAAACGACGGCGGAGATTGCTCAAAGCATCGAGCAACATGGCATGCGTCCGCTAAGTCGGCTCGAGGGACTCGGTCTTCTCGGTCCAAGCCTTATTGCGGTGCACGCCGTGCACCTGCAAGCCGACGAGATCGATCTGCTTGCGCATCATGGCTGCCATGTCGCGCACTGCCCCTCATCGAATCTCAAGCTCGCAAGCGGCTTTGCTCCGGTACGTAGTCTTATCAACGCTGGCGTGAACGTAGGTATCGGTAGCGACGGCGCGGCGAGCAACAATCGTCTGGACATGTTCAGCGAAATGCGTCTTGCCGCGTTGCTCGCGAAAGCCGTGAGCAATGATGCGACCGCAGTGCCCGCATGGGAGGCCCTCGAAATGGGCACATTGCGGCCTGCGCGCGCGTTGGGGCTCGAGTCGACAATCGGCTCGCTCGCCACAGGCAAGTTTGCGGATCTCGTAGCAGTGCGGCTCGCCGACGTCCACACATCGCCGTGCTACGATCCTGTTTCGCAGCTCGTTTATGCTGCCGGACGTGAAGATGTCAGTCACGTGTGGGTCAACGGAAGACTTGTGGTGGATAACCGTAACCTGACAACCCTCAATGCCGACGCGATCATGGCGCGCGCCGCATTCTGGCGTAACCGGATGGCTGTCGCATGACTATCAATGTCGATTCAGCGGAGATTGCGAAATTCAGTGAGCTCGCACACCGATGGTGGGATCCGGAAAGTGAGTTCAAGCCGTTACACGACATCAACCCGCTGCGACTCGATTATGTCGACCACATCGCAGTATTGAATGATAAACAGGTGCTCGATGTCGGCTGCGGCGGCGGCATACTCACCGAAAGCATGGCCAAACGCGGCGCTCATGTGACGGGTATCGACCTTGCGGATAAGGCGCTCAAGGTCGCGCAGCTTCATGCTTTAGAAACGGGTTCTCCGGTCAATTACCGGATGGCCGCCGTCGAAGACATCGCACGCGAATCACCCCGGGTCTTTGATGTGGTTACGTGTATGGAGTTACTCGAACACGTGCCGGATCCTGCCAGCGTCGTTGCTGCCTGCGCGACACTTGTGAAGCCCGGAGGCCATGTGTTCTTTTCCACAATCAATCGGAATCTCAAGGCTTACATGTTCGCAGTGCTCGGCGCAGAATACTTATTGCGATTATTGCCGCGCGGCACTCACCGCTACGAAAAATTCATCAAGCCCTCTGAGCTCGCCACGCAGTGCAGGCAGAGCGGACTCGAAATCCGCGAAATAATCGGTATGACTTACAACCCGCTCGCAAAGCAATATTCCTTGCGCTCGGACACGGACGTAAATTACATCATGCATTGCCTGGCACCCGACTAGGCTGCCTATGCTGAAGGCCGCCTTATTCGATCTCGATGGCACGCTCGCGGACACAGCACCGGACCTTGCGTATGCGGTCAACCGCATGCGCGTCGCCCGGGGTATGCCCGAGTTGCCGGTCGCGGCTACTCGAGCTTACACATCGCTCGGCGCTCGCGGCATGTTAGGGATCGGTCTCGATATCAAGCCGGAGAGCCCTGACTATGACCAGTCGCGCGACGAGTTCCTGCGGATTTACGCGGACAACCTGTGCCGCGACACGCGCCTGTTCCCGGGCATGCCGGAATTGCTCACCGCGCTGGAGACACGGGGTATTTTATGGGGCGTCGTCACCAACAAAGCGGAGCGCTTCACGCATCCCCTGCTCGCTCTCCTTGGCGTACATGAACGGGCGGCGTGCGTAATCGGTGGCGACACGACGGCGCATACGAAACCTCATCCAGCGCCCTTGTTTGCTGCGAGCGAGCGCATGCGTATCGCGCCCGAAGATTGCGTATATGTGGGCGACGACCGGCGCGACATTCAGGCGGGTCGCGCCGCTGGCATGAAGGTAGTAGTCGCAAAATTCGGCTACTTGAATGGCAATGATCCGGAAAGCTGGGATGCAGACGCCATGATCGACCATCCCATGGAATTGCTGCAGCACTTATAGCAACCATTCCGCGTTGGAATTACATCGCCGCAGCAACGCTTGATTTCGGTGCTCCGGGCCAGATATGGGATAATGCAGGAACCCGAATACTCATTCCGCAGTCTGCGTGTAACACGCCGACTGCAGTCACAGTTTTACGGGGGCGACTTGGCTTCGACGTGGGTTGCAAAGCAGTGCAGGGCATACCGAGGACCAGCTACCTCGTAAATACAACTGGATCGCTATAAACGCGAACGACGATAGTTACGCTCTAGCCGCTTAATACCGGCTGGACTCTGCCCCGGTCTTCTCATGGGCCGGACGCGCACCTGGCAACAGGTTCACGTAGCAGAGTCATATTCATGAGATCGCGTCGTGCAGGGTCGCTTTGCACGATCGCTAAATCCAAGGCGACTCGCCGCGTGCCAGCTTGCCGGTTGGCGTGCCCGCGGTTAGATCAAATAACCTGGCTAAGTATGTAGAACTGGCTGTAGAGTGCTCGCGGACAGGGGTTCGATTCCCCTCGCCTCCACCATTACCTTCCTCCAAGAACATCCAAAGCGGTCCCAATTCATCTTTAGAGCCCAGTTTTTACTGGGCTTTTTTCTTATATATCGTTCATTGACGTCCAAGCATGTTTATTGACATCTGGGGGGCATGCGAGGGCATATTTGGGGGCGCAAGCGCCCTGTCGCATGGGAGATGCCCCCAAATGCCGCTCACAAATGTTTCCGCCCGGGCTGCAATACCTCGAGATAAGTCGTACCGCATCGCGGACCGGAACGGTATGTACCTAGAGGTGATGCCCACCGGCGCGAAATACTGGCGCATGAAGTTTCGAATTGCGGGTAAGGAAAAACGCCTAGCGTTCGGCGTGTATCCCGAAGTCTCATTGGCCGAGGCGCGAAGCAGGCGGGATGAGGCCTGTAAATTGTTGGCCATGGGAAGGGACCCGTCGCTTGCGCGCAGGGCGAACAAACTCGCAGGAACCACGAAGGCTGCCAACAGTTTCGAAGTGATTGCCCGCGAATGGCTGGAAAAATTCAGCACGCACTGGGTCCCGAGCCATGCCGATAGAATCGTCCGCCGCTTGGAGCGAGATATCTTCCCGTGGCTTGGTGATCGACCGATAGCGGAAGTGACATCGCCAGAACTTTTGTCTGTTTTGCGACGGATCGAGAATCGAGGTGCGCTGGAGACTGCGCACCGGGCGCATCAGAATTGTGGGCAGATATTCAGGTACGCAGTCGCGACTGGTCGTGCCGCGCGAGATCCCGGCTATGACCTTAAAGGCGCCTTGCCTCCTGTAAAGGAAAAGCATCACGCCACGATCACCGAACCAAAAGCGATCGGTGAGCTCCTCCGAGCGATAGAAGGTTACGAAGGGTCGCTCGTCACCAAAAGCGCGTTACGTCTCGCTCCACTTGTGTTTGTCCGCCCTGGCGAACTGAGAAAAGCCGAGTGGTCGGAGTTCAACCTTGACATCGCTGAGTGGCGTATACCTGCCGCGCGAATGAAGATGCGAGCACAACATATCGTGCCGCTTTCTTCGAATGCAGTTGCAGTGCTCCGTGAGTTGCACGCGCTGACGGGCAGCGGTCACTATGTTTTTCCCGGTGAAAGATCGAAGAAACGCCCCATGAGCGAAAATACTGTCAATGCCGCATTGCGTCGCTTGGGTTATTCGGTTGAGCAGATGACCGGCCACGGATTCAGAAGCATGGCGTCCACACTCCTAAACGAGCATGGATGGCATCGAGACGCGATCGAACGTCAACTTGCTCACGCCGAACGTGACTCCGTACGTGCCGCATACAACTACGCGGAGCATCTACACGAACGCAGGAAAATGATGCAGCATTGGGCTGACTACCTGAACGCATTAAAGGTCGGAGCTGCCGTTATTCCTCTCCACCGGCTAGCGTCCTAGACACTGACGACCGTTCTCAACCGGATTCAAACCGGTGTTACCGGCGTCAAGGAGACGTTCCACGCGCGTGCAAACCGATGCGCAGTGGAAGCGGTGCTACGGAGACACTCGGGCCGGTCAGCTGCGCCGAGAAAAGCCTCTTGCATCATGCACGCATGATCAAAGCTAATGTGTCATGGATAAGCGGCTTAGCGAACAACCTTTCGAATCCCGCTTCCTTTGCGTCCGCGTGATCACGCAGCGAACCGTAACCCGAGGCGGCGATGAGCCGCACGGTTTTAAGTGCGCCTTCAGCGCCGCATGCCGTGGCGACCGCGAAGCCGTCCGTTGGTAGTCTCGATTGCAATGCCTTCGCGCTCGCGTTGGCGAATCAGCGAGCGCTCGAGAGCCGCGAAGGCGTCTAGCATAGTCAGCATGAGCGTATCCACCGGCGCGTCGTTGCCGCGAAATGTGAGCCGCTCTTTGATGAACGCGACGGCGATACCTTCAGACGTAAGCTCACGCACCATCTAAGTATGTCCTCAACCTTGAGGGTCAATCGATCCATGCTGTGCACTAGGAGCCTGTCACCTTCGCGCAGGAAATCGAGTGCAGCTTTCAACTTTCGGCGGTGGACATCTTTGCCGGGTGTTTGTCCGTAAACGTTTTGTCGAGCTTGATCGCTTCGAACTGCCGCTCGGTGTTGTGATCCAGCGCTCACTCTTATATAGCCGACTCGTTTGCCGGTTGCCATTGTCATCTCCAGTCGTCAGCTTAGACTCTAAGAGATGCGATTACATCCTGCGCCGCTCGCGATCGCTTTTTCTGTTCAGGACTTCCTCCTGCTGTTCCCGCTGATTGCCGCAGAATAGGGCCAGTTTGCTGCGAAGGAGCGCATTGCGAGCGGCACCCCCGAGGTCGATATGCTGCTCGGCGGTGGTCTCCATCGGGACAGCAGCACCTTGAATATCGCACGCACAGTGTGGAAAAGGCGGAGTATGCGGCGTGACCATGCACAAGCGTGGCATCACTGTTCTTAGTCCTTAGATGAATACAGCAAGCGCTGGATGAAGCGCATCGAACCATGCGAGCATCCATGTTGCGCATCTTGGATGATCGGTGCAGAAACGGCTCGTCTTAAGCGACAACCACAATTCACCGTACGGTTGCCACACCTGTGCCGGGCCTTTAGCGATGCGGGCGCCGCTGATGCTCTGGTCGATAAATGTTTTGATCACCTTCCAACGCATGTGCTTGGCATGCAGTCGCAGCACGCGAATCTGGTCTTGCACCGTCTGGTCATCCGTTGATTAGGCGCGCGTAGACTGCTTGCCTCTCTTTCTCATATGCGTCCGCTTGCATCTGGTATGGGCCTTCGAACCATCACGTCAGTCGGACTTTCTCGACGGCGAGCACGACGCGAAGTAGGCGGAGACGCGCGCGAGTTGACAAAGTTTTGCTGCGAACGTGCCTAGACGCGTAAATGTCATGAAGTGATTGCTGCGTGTCGCGTGACTTCGGTCACACGCCGCGGCCGTCACATCGGCCCCAATAAGATATCCGTTCGTTGTACTCAAGCTATTGAAGGCACGTCGATTCCTGCGATTGGGAGCGAAGATGTCGTGGCCTCACTCGCAACCAACCGGCGCATAGAGTATCGGACCGCGGGGCAGCACACCTGCTTTGGCACAGCGCTTGCGTTGAGTAAGACATGCGCCGACCGCAGGTCCGGCGCTACAAATGGAGAAGGGAGTGAATACCATGAAAACCAAATCCATCACGCTGGAGTACATCGCCGTCGCATCAATGGTGATGACAAGCATCGGCATGACGCTGTGTTCGCCAGTGTTCGCCGGCGGAACGAGTCCGCTGACCGTGAACGCGAAGATTTCCGGCGTGTGCAAAGTTACCGCCGCCCCTGCAACGCTTGATTTCGGCACTATAGATCCTTCGGGCGGCGCCAATGCAACCGCATCCACAACGTTCACGATGAAATGCAGCAACGGTACAACATCAACGGCGGCGTCCGATGACGGTGGCCTTAATTTCTCGGGCACGAAACGCTTGCAGCACACTGTTGCGGGCAATTTTCTGGGTTACGCGATCGCATATAGCAATGACAGCGGTTTTTCGGGCGCCGGCTTCGGTGGCGCTACGGCGTCGCAAACTGTCACGATCAACGGTACGATCACTCCGGCGCAGTACGGCAGCGCGCTCGCTACGACCGGCGTGCAGGTTTACAGCGACACTGTGACAATCACGGTTAATCCGTAAACACGTTTATGGCAGAATGCACGGCATGAAAGCTTGCTTTCTCGCCGTGCTTGCCGTTGGCGTGTCGCTGCACTCGCTAATCGTTTCACGTGCCGGACCGCCGAAGGCACATAACGAATGACGGCAACTTGTGTAATCGCCCTATTAGTTGCGGCGGGCGCGCTGGATGCAGTGAGTAACGACGGCGCCAACTATACGTGATGACCCCGTCCGGCCTTGCTAGATAGTGCCTGCGGGCCATGCTTACAGCGCACATCACCCGCGAGGTAGCAGGCCCTTCGCGTTGCGCCTCGGATAGGGAAGCGCCTGCCGGTCTAGGTGGTCAAGCAGAACAGGATCACGGTCATGCGGCCAGCCGTACCGCCCACTTTCCCAGCATGAACTACATGCCACGATGTCGCCGTATGCCCTGAGCGGGTGGCTTTGAGATCGTGCCGACGCATGCTTATCGCACCGCCCGCATATGTCACATCTGACTGTGAACGCCTGTTGGGACATCTAAAGAACGTGAACGTCTGCTAGCTGGCCACCGCTGGGCGCACGATCGGCACTACATTGACGCACGATGATGCGTCAGTAGGAACCGGTTTATTCATCGCACGCTGCTCGGGACGCAGTCGCAGAAAGTTCTTAGCCAACTCCGCCCGTACGCTTGGCGTGTAACGAAACGAGCGGTCAAATGCCGATTTCATCATTTCTCCTTCCAGTAGGGTATGACTGTAAGTCCGCTATGCGGTTAGTACGGCCCTTATCCGCCTATCTTTCGTTTTGCGGGCTTTCGTGTTGCACGTGCACTCTGTACAGCGCTGCCAAACGTCGAGCCGGCGAACCGCTGCACGAACGTCATTGGTTTGCGTTTCCGTCGCCATCTCGATCGAGACCAAGCCGGCGCACCAGTTGGTCATTGATTTGCGCAAGCAACAGTAAGTCTTCCACAACCGGCCTTGGGAAACCTTGGCGCGCATCGCGTTTACTTATGATGAGATTCTGTAAGTAAAGGCGACAGGCCGCAGACGGCCACATCGCCACCAAGGCACGCGCTACATGGGGAAATCGTTGCTCGATTGTTGATTCGGATTTCCCGTCCGACGGTTCTTGAGCAGGGTCATCAGACGCCGTATCCCATTGGGCACGTGCACGACGACGTTCGACCTGATGGCGCTGATCGAGTAGCTGCTCGAATTCAGCGTCGGAAAAGAGCGTTGGTAGGTCGGTCATCTGGACTGACAAGTCTAAATGAGTCACTGGCCAAACGCCAAGAGAGATATTGCCGCTTGTAGCGCGCGAAACAATCGGGGTCGAGATCTGTTGCGTTGATACGAGCGCTGAGCGTCCCTGCGCCAGTGCTACGCCGTGGTGACTGTACGAAGTGCGCTGGCCGGAAACAACCCCGAACGACTGAAAGAAGTGGCGTCGGACCTCGTCGCGCTCAAGGTAGACCTAATCGTCACTCACTCGGTCAGTGCGCGCGCCGCGAAAGAAGTAACGAAACCGTGCCAATCGTCATGGCGGACTCTCTGATCCAGTTGCAGCAGGTTTGATCACCAGGCTCGCGCGCCCCGGCCGGCAACATTACTGGATCCACCGCGTTCAACGCAGAGCTCGCAGTGAAGCGAATGGAGCTGCTACAAGCAGTGTTGCCTCATCCCAAAACGGTACGGTGCTATTCAACGCGCTGAATCCAATACACCTCATCGCCTTTGCGCCTGCGGGGATAACCAGTTTCGCCGCAGCCGGAGCATTGCTCGGCTACGGCACGTATATACCACTATGCAACGAAGATGCCGCATGGCGGTGCATGCGCAAGCCGCATACCATTGCGCTTGGCCGGCGTCGCACTTGCATGCAAGCCACAAGGCGGGTAAGCGGAGCGTGCCCTAGAGGTGCAGCTGATGGTTACCAAACCTGAGAGTGTCCGAGGCCAGGGGTTAGTAAGTAGCTGAACGTACCGACGGTGTATCTATTGTCGCATCGACCGGCATAAAACGCCCGGCACACACTGTCCCGCCCACCGCATTGGGCAGTGCCGCCCTTGTTCTCGGCTGCCATTCTTCACGTACTGAAAACAGCCACAACGTGTAAGTGCCGCTAATCCTTAGATGTTCGAAGATCAGCAACGTAGGAATGTGACTCCACATGGTTGCGCATGGAGGCGATGTAAAGATGACTATGTATCACGGCGCATGGCTCAGAAACGGTATTATGTTGTCATGATGTTGAGCAAAAAAACGACAATGCCCGGTCCTTCAACATGATCACCGGCTTCGTGTGGGTAATTTCCGCGATTTCTTTGATGCTCGGAATTGCCATCGTCTGTTGGCAGGTCTTTGGGTATCTCTGGGTGGGCGAATGGCGCGCGATATCCGTCATCGACTTCATGCAAACGTCCGGTAATGTGTGGGCACTTCGTCCCGCCCGCTGGCATATGCTGCATGAATTCCTAAACGTAATGCCGGTATCGGTAGCGTTGACCTCCATAGCACTACTCTCTTTCTGGATTTTGCAAATCCAACACAAGCGCAAGTAGCTTGCTGTGCAGTCGCAAATGTGCACGGCAAATCCGTCCAAAAATGCGGTTCCCAGATAACAACAACCCGGCGTCGTTTGGTAACGACTGTGCGCAAGGACAGCTCCACGCGTGCGACCGGTTGAGCTCGAACCTTGGGACAACGACACTTACGGACGTGATTGAAGTGCTACAGAACGAGCGCTCACAGGTTTTATAAGCGTTTCAACCTGTACAAGTGGATAGTTCCTTACACTGCGTGATGCGGCGTACCATGCAATTGGCGTCACTGTAAGTATAGTTTTGACGGTTCAACGATGAGATATGCATGAGCGCAGCCACGAGCGTGGCAGCACGGGGCGACTGCATGACATTATCGGCAACGAGTGGTATGCGCCTTTCCGGCGGTGCCAATGCTCTGATCGCGTAACTCGTCGATAAGTCATACATGCGGGCTGCGAGGGCGCCGATGGCAAGTAATATGTCGTGCGATTCCCAATGGTCCGGTTCCCGTTCCTCGGCCTGAATAGCGTCGAGGACAAGCAAGATCGAGTCTTCGGCCGCGAGCTTTTGTTGCGATTTACTGCGCCCGCGGAGTGCGCGATGAGTGGGTAACGATTTAAGCAGCGCTTCCCTATCGATCATTCGTAACTCCTAGTCACAATGTCGCTTTTCGAACCCATAACTTTTTCCCTGTAAAGATCGGCGTTCGATCGTAGTTTTGGCGGCGCGCTGTTCGTCCACCCGGCTAGGCATCGTTGGAATATGCACACCGCGAGCGCGAAGGCGCGAAACTCTGGTTCTGATACGAGTTCACATTCGATGTCATAGAATTCGCCGTCGAATGCTCGGCCGCCCGGCACATCCCAGGCAACAACTACGAGTGATTCATCATCGCGCGATAGCGGCACGACGCCGTCGTATATGCCGAATATGGTGCCCGGTTCAAATTGGTTCGGTAATGACATTGTGATGCTTCCTGTCAATTAGACAGCGATGCCGGCAAGGGATGTGTGTCGATACTGGCCATGGATTCGAATGCTCACATAACGTGATAGAAATAACTGCTCGGGTGCTCAGGCAGCCGCAACAGCGTGATAGTGTCGCCCTCATCGCGTTCGGTCTTCAGATATTTCTTGCCCGAAGGAGCTACGCCGATCACGACGCGCAGACGTTGCCGAGACGCGTAGACGAAGAAATTGGATTTGCCGGCTTCAATATCGGCGATGGCTTGTGGCTGCGAGAGCATCCAGGTTGTGCCCGTAGGGCTGATGCCGCCGACGCTACGCAGTTGTTCGAAGGCGTTTAGTTTCTTCATCTTGGTGATGCTCATAATCTCGATATTGACAGCCATGTCCTTCTCCATCGTTATGTGCACTAGTGCCGTGCACCTCGTTTACGAGAGACGACCTTTGCAAATGGTGTGCCAGCCGCCATGAAAAAGCATCCGCATCACAGCAACCACATGAAGTAGCACTGAAGATTTATCGATCCGCGGTCGCATTCATGGCTTCACTGGGTGCGCCCATCATAAAAAAAGGCCATCGATTAAGATGACCTAAAGCATGATCACCGACCGGGACAGGAGATTAACGAACAATGAATAAACACGTGCCCGCCTCGCGGCGATGCGCACAATGCGTTTTTGTTCACGGGTGCAGCGCAATCATGAGTGAAAACATTCACACGAGTTGGCTGAACATCGAGTAGTCATGATCTGACATACTCACGTCGTTTTTTGTTAGTGGCCTTAACAGCGCAAAAGCTGACCCGGGCCGGATCGAGGAAGCGCTACAGGCGGAAGCGACCGCCCTAAAAAGGACTAGGAGTGAGACAAACCGCGGCTCGTTTCAGCTGGACTTCCAAGTCGGCAACGCGGGACTCTGCGACACTGGCGCGTTGCATGGCTTCGCTGACACGACGCTGCTGGCGCATACATTCGTCTTTCAGATTGGCACAATGAGCTGCCTGTTGAGTTAGTCGCCGCTGCAACTCGGCGATCCGCATTTCGTGCTCGTTCATATGTAATTCCCTATGGTATTCGAATTGCCTGTCAAAGCTGCAGTTACAGCGCCGATACAATCATTCTCGCTACGCCACACACTATGTAACATGAATGGGGTTACACTTTCACGTGCTGGATGCTAGTAGCGCCAGGCTACTTGGCTGGCATGACACGCGGTTGTAAGTGCCTGTGTCACTATGCCGACAATGCATCAAACAGACGTGTTTAAGCGCTGTCATAAGCTCGCCGCCTGCAGGCGGCGGCGTCGTATGCACACGTGCGAGTGTTATACGTCGTCCTGTTGGACTCAACGCCCTGATCGCGTAACTCGTGGACAAGGCGTACATGCCGGCTGCGAGGGCGCCGATGGCAAGTAATATGTCGTGCGATTCCCAATGATCCGGTTCCCGTTCCTCGGCCTGAATAGCGTCCAGGACAAGCAATATCGAGTCTTCGGCGGCGAGCTTTTGTTGCGACTTGCTGCGTTCTCGCAGTGCGCGTTGAGTTGGCAAACGCCTTATCAGCGCCTCTCGGTCAATCATTGCGCTTCGCCTGGCTCTGATTCATAAACCGTGGCGGCTCTACGTACCTTGGGCAGAGGAACGCGGTGGGTCCATTGAGATACGCAGCGTCGAAATATCGATGCTGCGCCGACCATCGCATGAAACTCTGGTTCTGATACGAGTTCACATTCGATGTCATAGAATTCGCCGTCGAATGCTCGGCCGCCCGGCACATCCCAGGCAACAACTACGAGTGATTCATCATCGCGCGATAGCGGCACGACGCCGTCGTATATGCCGAATATGGTGCCCGGTTCAAATTGGTTCGGTAATGACATTGTGATGCTTCCTGTCAATTAGACAGCGATGCCGGCAAGGGATGTGTGTCGATACTGGCCATGGATTCGAATGCTCACATAACGTGATAGAAATAACTGCTCGGGTGCTCAGGCAGCCGCAACAGCGTGATAGTGTCGCCCTCATCGCGTTCGGTCTTCAGATATTTCTTGCCCGAAGGAGCTACGCCGATCACGACGCGCAGACGTTGCCGAGACGCGTAGACGAAGAAATTGGATTTGCCGGCTTCAATATCGGCGATGGCTTGTGGCTGCGAGAGCATCCAGGTTGTGCCCGTAGGGCTGATGCCGCCGACGCTACGCAGTTGTTCGAAGGCGTTTAGTTTCTTCATCTTGGTGATGCTCATAATCTCGATATTGACAGCCATGTCCTTCTCCATCGTTATGTGCACTAGTGCCGTGCACCTCGTTTACGAGAGACGACCTTTGCAAATGGTGTGCCAGCCGCCATGAAAAAGCATCCGCATCACAGCAACCACATGAAGTAGCACTGAAGATTTATCGATCCGCGGTCGCATTCATGGCTTCACTGGGTGCGCCCATCATAAAAAAAGGCCATCGATTAAGATGACCTGAAGCATGATCACTGACCGGGACAGGAATTAACCAACAATGAATAAACACGTGCCCGCCTCGCGGCGATGCGCACAACGAACTTGGATATAGGTATTGCCGGTTGTTCGACGCGTCTGCACAATCACCTGACCGCGTCTTATACTCACCTTCGGAAGTTCCATATGGTTCTTAGAAACGACTGAGGCGCAGTCGTAAAGGCAAATAACTTGTTAACGATCGCGTAGGATCGACTTATACAATGCGATCAAGGTACAGCTGTCGCGGTGGAGCCGCGTCACGCCGAACAAACGCAGCGTCTGCTTATATGCGGGTTCCTAATACGAGTACAGCGGCAAACTCGAGATGGCTGGCAATGAAGACATGCAGAGAATACGCGCACGAGATGCAGCGAAGAAAAGACTGTTGCAAAGTCTAGGTCTAAGCGGTTCCCGCGAGTAAAATCACAACGTATGATTTCTCGGTCTTCAAAACAAGCGCATTCCGACGTAGCCGTCGCCTGCACTAAATGCGATCACAACAACATTGCAGGCTCATACTTTTGCTGCCGTTGCGGTAAGCGGCTTCCAAGCAATTGCGCTCATTGTAAGCACAACCTAGTAGAGGGCTCGACATTCTGCAATCACTGCGGATTTAAGGTGACGTCTAAACTCGGCATGGAGCTTGTAGACGCTTTGGAGCGCGGTGAATCTATAGATCTGCAAGCCGCTATGGATAACCTAGAGTCGTTGTTGATCGGTACCGCAATGAGAGTAATGGATGGAAGCATAAGACATGCAGCCGACTTGCTGCAGATGCAGCGCACAACTCTGTATTCGAGAATCAAAACTAAGCGCTAGAAAGCAAATTTCCTGTCGTCTCGTTGAGAAAACCCGCACGTGTACTAGTCACCCCGGCGCCTAGCCATGACCTTCTATATTTTCCGTGTGTGACTACCAATAGGCAGCGAGGCTGAGATCAGTTGTTAGCAGTAGCTGTACCCCGGTAAGTCGCTTGGCAGAAGGTGGTCATGCATCCGGTCACTGGTCGACAAGACTTGTACTCGCCATCTGAGCACTATTGCATGTTTCAAGTCGGCAGCTTGCACGGTCACCGCCGTCGCTTAGGCACACGTTGTCTGACTCCGTCGCTGCAAGCGGTCCCTATACCAAAGATTTTTGATGGACATCAAGGGTATACGGCCGCTGTCATGGGCGTAAGCGCCGCATTGCAAGACCGGAAGTATCTCGGGCCCAACACTCGCATGGAATGGTTCTTGCGGCCTATGGACGCACTCAATGTCGCGGCAGGCCAAAATGCTCACATCAAGCGAACGCTCGTTTACCCTAACGGCTAATCATGGTGTAGCCGCACCACTCGCGTCTGTCGCGCTGACTCTCGAAACGAATGAGCCACAAATCGAACTGTCTCGCCGTGCGCTACGCGACGAAGAGCGGATGCTGACGACGTTGATGAGTAACCTCAACGGGATGGTATGTCGCCATCGAAATGATAGTGATTACACGATAGAGTTTGTAACTGAAGGGTGTGAACGGTTGACCGGTTATGCGCCCGCAGATCTTCTGTTCAGCGCCAGTGTCTCGTACGCACGCATTATCCACAGAGACGATCGCGCGCGCGTCCGAGGCGAGATCGAGGCGGCGATTGCTGGCAGTCGGCGGTTTTTGATCGAGTATCGTATCGTCTGCCGGAATGGTCACATCAAATGGGTCGTAGCTTGCGGCGTTGGCTCCGTAGATAGTGAAGGCAACGTAACCGTTGAAGGTACAGTAGAAGACGTAACCGTATCAAAACTCAACCAGGAGAAGCTAGAGCATCTTGCTAATCACGATGTTGTCACGAACCTGCCCAACCGACTGATGATGAACGACCGGCTGCGCGAAATGATGTTGAGTGCGCAGCGGAGCAACGGCGTCGTCGGAGTCGTATTCATTGATCTCGATCACTTCAAGCTGATCAACGACACGCTTGGTCATAATCGTGGTGATCAATTACTGCAAACTGTTGCGCAACGCATGCTCTGCTGTGTGCGCGATACTGACACCGTAGCGCGTTTGGGCGGTGACGAGTTTGTTCTGCTGTTGTGGGGCGAAGGCCGCGGCGAGGCGATGTCGCAAGTGGCTGATCGAGTGTTAAGCGCAATTTCGCGCCCCTGGAAGATAGAGGAACGGGAACTGAGCATGTCGTGCAGCATGGGCGTTAGCTTATTTCCGCGCGACGGGCGCGACGTGCAGACCTTGTTAAAGAACGCGGACACGGCGATGTACAAGGCCAAGGAATTGGGCCGCAATAATTTTCAATTCTATTCACCAGAGATGAATTCGGCTATCGCCGAGCGTCTGGAGATGCAGTCAGCGCTTCGCGCCGCTGTGGAGAATGAGCAGTTCGAGTTGCTCTACCAGCCAAAAATAGACCTAGTCACTAGGCGCATCGCGGGTATGGAAGCGTTGCTGCGAATCAAGGATGCTGGAGGTGCCCTGCTGCTCCCGCAGCAGTACATCCGCCTCGCTGAGGAAAGCGGCCTTATCGTGTCGATCGGTGAATGGGTGATGCGCGAGGCCTTCGCATTCAACAAATCGCTGCAGGTGCGCGGACTGCCGCCGATGCGGGTGGCTATCAACCTGTCGGCGCGGCAACTGCAGCGTTACGATTTGTTACGCGCGATTGAGCAAGCAGTGTCTGACAGCGGGCTCGACGCTCAATATGTAGAGCTAGAGCTGACGGAAAGTATGGTCATGAATGATACCGAAAATGTTATTGCGATGCTGCAGCAATTGAAAGCGCTGGGCGTGCAGTTGAGCATCGACGACTTCGGTACTGGTTACTCAAGCTTGAGCTATCTGAAGCGCTTGCCTGTGAGCAATCTCAAGATCGATCAGTCGTTCGTCCGCGAACTCGATCAAGAAGACAATGCCAGCGCGATTGCAAAAGCGATCATCTCGCTCGGTCACAGCCTCGACATGAAAGTGATTGCCGAAGGCGTCGAGACGCAAAGTCAACTATCTTTCCTGCTTGAAAATAAATGCGACGTCATGCAAGGGTTCCTGTTTAGCCGGCCACTGAACGGGGCCGAGTTCGTTGCGCTGCTTGAACGAGAGAGCGGCCCTGCGGCCGAATTCTCGGTGTTGAGACAGCTATGCTGCTCCTTCGGAGGTCAGCTTCCGTTGCAGTTGAGTACAACTAATGACTCGAGAGCGGGTACTCGCCAAGCGAGTGCTGAGGTGCTTCTCGAGGGCGCTCTGGAAGTAGCAGCCTGATACCACCGAGCGCAACAGGCAAACTTTTGTTCGTTAAAGGCTAATGAACACTATGCTGAGTACATATCGAATCGCCAACCTGGAGGGTCCAGCGTATGTCCCCATTTCCGCAATTACTATCCGACGAAGAGTTTGCGCATGTCTTAGAACAACGCGGTCAGGCCGAGCGTCATCGCATCCGCGATAACGGCCGCAATGCGTCGGCCGTCGATGCGATAACGGAGCCGTCCGATGGGCTCCCCGAGTCTACAATTGAACAGCGGTTCATGCATGTGGCCAAGAAGCTCGCGGCTATGTGGCCATCGGAAGCATGCCGTATGTATCTGCATAGTTTGATCGTCAGCCAGCGCGATGCGCGACTTGGGTTTCCGCCGTCCGTCCTTGAAGACCTTCTGATGCTTTCCGAGATCAACGACAGACTAATGCGCGGACCAGGTACTGGGCGGGGACACTGATGACAACACACATAACAATTGGCGGTGCGGGCTGTCCCTGGACGGGCTGCGAAAGCACCGAGGTAACTGACGGGCATCCCCCGTCCCTCAACGCCGCCACATCATTTCCAGATCATGGAAAGGTGCCTGCACTACACGCTTGCAGCTCGCGGCGCAATTCGGAATCAGGCCTCGGCCGCTGGGTTAAAGCCGATAACCAGACAATGTAACGGCGGCGCTATTTACTACATGTCGCCTGCGTTTGGCACGGATTCAGCGAATCGCAAGCGGCGCTGCAGATCGGATTCCTTAGAGCCAAACCAACCCGGGCATGATCCTGTTCCCTGATGGCGTGTAACCAGTCGAGACTTTCGACGCCTTTTGTATGCATGCGTCCGAATGGCGACCCGTACAAAGTGCCGTTAACCTGTCCCTCGCCGAGAAAGTGTCCTTCCCAGCAGATTTAAACCGCGCCCTAACGCGGAACCGCCGCAGAGTGAAATGAGGTTATGGTTAGCGGGGCGAGTCAACGTAAACTCGGGGCGATTCCCACGACCAAGAGGCGGATGCTAAAACGCCATTAGCGCGCGGCATACCTCGAGTCGTTCGGCGCGATACAGCACCAATCGCACTAGTCTTGGAAAGAATGAGGCGGCTAGCAGCAATCGCTAGCCGGAACTGTCGTTTCGAGCGCATAAGCGCAGCAAGCGCCCGCATTATTACGCTGGGCTTAAGACAGTTGCTTTTCGCTTATATGGCTCTGTGTAACCGTAGGCGCGCGCGTCTTCCACGCATTCAGCGAAGCCTGCGAATGCAGTTTCCGATTCGCGCAAAACCTCGTGACGTTTATTTCGATGCTGCCATCGCCACTGCAGGTTCCTATTTTTTCGAGCGGGAATGAAGTGCCAAGTATTCATCGAAACGCTGGTATCCAGTCGGACCATTATTACCTCTATCATGTTCACCAAGATCTATAGCCGCACTTTCGTTGCGCCATAGTCTTGCAACCGACGAGTCATGTGAAAGCGCCGAGTCCATACCGCTGCCGTGCGATCGCCTACCTTGAGATGTCCCTTCGCTGGTACCCACATACACAAGAGCAAAAAGCGCTGTCCCAATAAGTGCTATTAGCATGATTGCGCCAATCATTAGAACATCATGCATCGCGGCCTCCCAAGACAATGGCTGAAGTACACGCACGCAATGTGCCAGCATGAGCAATTACATCTGATTGGCGAGGAACGCACGCACTGGGAATACCCAACGGCGCGCTGCGCTAGAGATCTGTGGAAGAATACATGCACGTCGCATTCATTCGCGTCTTATTTCAGACAGTAAACGTCTGGCTACGCGACGTCCCGCGGCACTTTATTTGTCGCGTCAACGCGCTGTCGCGCAACATCTGCCCCGGCGGTAAGTACCAACGCGACGGCACAAGTCCGAGCGTTGTTCTGTCGATGTTAGATTGCGGAGCCCTAATGTGCTGGTGGTCGACAGAACACTGTCCAAGAAAGCCGACTCCGCACTAACGGTTTCCTAACTTCAGGTTGTCTGCACTGGCGCGGCGGCTACATGACCCCTAAAGCCTGCGCTCTGTGCCACGAACGCTTTGTGCGCAGCGTCGAGATGTCGAACAGCGCTCGCGTGCAGCGGCGGCGCTTACGCCCTGTTGCCCTTAATCCGGAATAGCCTAAGTGTGGGCGTCCATGGAGTTGACGATATAAGCGTCACCGCCGCCCATGATGCGGTCGGCAACAGACGCCCGTTCGCCAACGGCGTAACTGGTGTTACCCGCGCCTTTTATGACGGTCACCGCACCGAATGCGATGTTGCCGTGCCTGGTCTTTGATCACTGGGCGCGCGCTGCAGCAACGAATAGCATCACGCCTCTGGGCGCTTCTGATCACTGAGCGGTTTCGTTGTCATAGCACGGCGGGCAGAGCAGTTTATGACCGTAGACGCTTGGTATACAAAAAGCTTTACCTGGGTTTATATCGGCGATTGGCTTAAGTCTAGTGACGTTGTAGCCTGCCTCAAACCTGCCGTGGCGCGTGACGGGTGGCATCGCGCAGGTTCGTTCAGCCAATGACAAGACGGGAATGCTAAGCGGAACTGCATCGACCTACTGTGAATTGGTACGGCTGCTGATACTGTAGTGCCCGGCTCCATAGCACTCTTCGCAACGGTCATAACCCTGCAGGCCGGTGCCCTTGCAAGCCTTGCATTGCGAATCGGGACTCCGGTAAAACCCGCTGCAGCGGACACCGCCGATACTCTTTGAGCATCGCTGATTTACAGCGTCGGAACGGTCTCCGCAGGCACTACAGATGCCCTTTGGTGCCAAATGTTTTCCCACGGCAGTCTGCTACCAATTATTGTGGTCGTCCGAGCGCCACGCGATGCGGCCGCCATGTGCTGGCGTCCGTCATCAATGTAGCAACCTTGGCCAAGTACTTCCTCGATTGATGTGCGCAACAGTGGCGCTCAAGTATATCAATCTCTGTTCGGAACTGAGTCTTTTAATTGTAATGGCTTCAGGCGCACTCGATAGGCTGCCTAGGATCCCACGGATGATGCTGTCGTACCGGGTCAGGCCTCGTAGCCGATAGGTAACGAGGCCATCAGCATCCTATTTACGGCACTCGGCAGGGACGTATCTCCACTGACTGGAGTCATTATTCGTACTGCAGGCCCACGCTATACGGCCACCCACCATGACCGATGGGGTCAGAATGATTGAGACGCCCGCGCCCAACGTTGAACTAGTGCCTGAGACGGCAATGACGCCTCCAGGCGTAATTGAGCCCCCACCGATTCGTCCGCCAGTCGCAATTGTAAGGCCAAGCCCAGCGCTAGCCAGAGTCCCATCGCTCTGGGCTTTTTCGCCGATGTTAGATTTGTATGCGCTTACCACGACGAGTAGTTCGGTGACTTTCGCACGCACCGTATACTCGGAGTAAGCGGGAAGAGCCACGGCAACTAGAACACTGATTATAGCGATTACAATCATGAGCTCCGTTAAAGTGAAACCTCGTTTAAAGTAGCTCATGCGTTCCCATCGCACTGTTAAGAAAAGCCTGATGGACCGGTAGGCACGTTGATTGTGACCTGATCGGTACGCTTTTCTATCTCGTAGGCACACCGACGCCACCACAAACGAGCCGTGTGCTATGCCTATATGCGGCGTTACGAATTGCCAGCGAAAGCATCCGATAGCATGCAAGCTGAGCGGCACGCTCAATGCGGTATGCAAGTGGATTGTTCCCAACGGCAATCGTTAGCCGCATAACTGCCATTACCATCCACCTCACGCCATCGCGTACCGACATTATCGAGGAGTAGATTTCCATCGTTCGCCGTCGTCATTTGGTCGCCGGGTCTTGGGGCAAGCATATGGATGAACGACGGGGGGGCACCCGCGGCGTTACTCACATTAAATGGCTGCTGTAGCGTGTAGTGTTTGCTAACATCCGACGGCACGGAGAAGGTCAGCTGGCCAGCGCCGGATCCCAAATCTGTGGCATACCGGCGTTGATCTAAGAAATACTGTTCCTGCCGTTGTGCAAGATCCATCAGAAACATTTGACCTTCGGACCGGATGGCGCGCCGCACGTAACTTTGGTACGAGGGCAATGCTACGGCGACCAATATAGCCACTATCGCCAACGCGATCATAACTTCAATCAGAGTAAAACCACTACGTTCGCGCAAGATTCCTCCTAAATCAGCATGTGCTCTACCCCGCTACACGCGCAAAACGCATGTGGGGGATCCTCCGAGCGTTGACGCCATTTGCGCATCGTTTTCGCGGCCCGCTCGACACTCGGACTGAGTCAGTATGGTCTGGACCCGCAGGTTTGATGGAACAGTCCTTAAAGATCACTAGTGGCTTAGATCCGGTTTCGAGCTTGGGGCGAAATGAAATACAGCCCCGTAACCGGGGCTGTACAGTTTCTTACCGCTCGGAATTACTTACGGCATTCAGCAGGCACATATTTCCATTGCACCGAATTGTTGTTTGTTCCGCATGTCCATGAAATGCGGCCACCGGGAGTTAGCGATGGAGTTAACACAATCGATACAGCAGTGCCGATTGACGCGGACGAACCGGAGATCGCGATTATTCCGCCAGGCGTTACTGAGCCGCCAGTAACACGACCGCCCGTTGCCACAGTAAGGCCTTGGCCGGCACTGCCCAAGGTGCCGTCAGACTGTGACTTTTCTGCGACGGTCGTTTTAAAGCCACTGGCAGCAAGGATGAGTTCCGTCACCTTTGCACGGATGGTGTAGTCTGAATATGCCGGCAATGCGACCGCCGCCAGTATGCCGATAATCGCTACCACAATCATCAATTCGATCAGGGTAAAACCCCGTTGTAAACGCCTCATGTAGTCTCCCTTAAGTAATGGACGTACCAGAAATTGGGTGCCACCTAAGTTTAAAATGCAAGCTTTGTGCCCGGTCATTTCCTGTATGCAAAGTCACGCACCGCGCGGGCCGATGGCGCTCCACGGGTATCGTTTCATCTCGTGGATAGATCGATCCGTACCCACAACGTCACTAACTGACGTGAGCCTGCTGCATGGGTCAAGGTGCAGCCGCAGCATAGACGAATCATGCAAATAACATGTGAGGTTGCTACTTCATACTGCGTAACGGCCTCAGGCCTGGTGCTGGGACATAGCCACGCGCAGCCCCCGGGCCAGCGGTTATGAGCAAAAGCTACTTAACATCACTTCTGATTCCAGAAGGTACGTATACGTCCACCTATGGGCGTAGCAGGAGGTATCAGAACTGATGTGCCTGAAATCACTACCTGCTGTAGCCGACCGGCAATCTGAACGATAGCTCCCACCGGCGAGGGCGGATAGCCGCCCCCCGGATGGTCTACGCTGCGGTTAGCACTCGTCCATCCGTTGGCGATGTTATACAGCGTGATGGCACCGCCCGTGCGCAGGTCAACCGTGTATTCTCGCGCACGCCCAAGATTTCCTGAACAAACACCGGCAGCAGGCGGCGTCGGCTCGTTGGTATTGAAGAATGTAGCGTTGCCCAGTGTCACTACACTGCTGACCGTCTTTTCACCGGTCGCAAGCGTGATGTACCACCCTTTGGCGGCTGCCAACGCGTCCGTTGCCGTCTTGATTTGGCCCGCCGTTCCCTCCTGGATGATGTTGTCAGTCGTGTCAATCAAGTCTGCCTCAGTGGCCGTTGTCTCGCTAAAGCTGAAACCAGTGCTACGGTCTTTAATCATGTAGAAGCGGTTCGTCACAGCACTGACAAGAGGATGAGCAGTGTCCCCATAGCCATTAAACGGATGTTCCCGGTCTCCCGAACCAATCAGCACCGCGTCATAAGCGCCGTTAGAATCGTTGCTAAAAACGACGTCAGGCGAGAATAAGAACTTGCGCCGGTTGCCCACCGTAGGCGCTTGTGCGAAGCCCAACGATGCTAGCTTGTTGACAGTCCAGTTGGCTGGCGACACATCATTGATATCCGCGCGCCATATATTGCCGCCCGTATCGCCGACGTAGAAACGGTCGAAGTAACCATCGCTATTCCGATCGAGGATCGCGACGTCTGACGCAATCGAATACGTCATGCCGGATACCGTCTTGAATACCTCTCCGGCCGCTAGCGTGCCCGGAGCGACAGGTCCCGCCTGCCAGATGACGTTTCCAGTCACGGCATCGACGACGAAGAGACCGCGCCCCATCGTGTCGTTGGTGCCGACCGGGACCGGATCGAGATCTTCGACTGCAGAATCATAACCACCTCCGAAGATCAACACGGGATTGGCGGATGCTCGGATTTTGCGAACTTTGGGCTCAGACCAGGTCTGTCCGAGCTCGGCGTATCCAGCACTTGAGTTATCGCGCTTCCACATGAACTTCGGCTGATCCGGATCTGATACGTCGATCGCGTAGAGGAATCGGCCGCCACGACGCATCGAGATATAGAGATACACTTTATCGCCGTCTGCAGCGACAAATTTGCCGTCATTATTTGCGTCAAATTGGTATATACCAACGGACCCGTCCGCAAAGTACGGCTTAGGGTTCGATGCGCTCGCAGCTGGAAGATTGTCGCGCAAACGCTTAAACCGGGAGTAGAACTCTGTCGGCACGAATGCCCATTTCTCATATCCGTCGGTCGAGCTCTGGCCGCCCTTTACGGCGTGGAATAGGCCATCGTTCGCGCCGTAAAAGATGACCACATCGTTGTTATCGCCGTTGCGGTTGTAGTTCACGACTGCCGGGCGAGAGTGAAGCACATCACCGTGCACAGACGATCGGATATCAGTAAAGCTGCCATTGAGGTTTTCGTCCGTTGCGTTGTCTATCCCGCGGGCCCAATTAATTATGTCAGTCACCTCGGCAGCGTTACTTGCCGAGAATGCGGCGATGCTCGCAGACGGCACGATGTTTGTCGTGTTGAATGGATAGTTGCTGAGCAGCGCATTAGGGGTTGAGGGACACGTCCCATTACACGTATAAATCTTGCGCGTTTGAGCTGCTGTAGAGTCAGGGTTCGGATAGACGGTGCGAATACGTTGCGCGGCCCCACCTTTTTCGACAATAGGGCCATCCGGGCTGTCGGAACCGGATTGCGGATTCCCTGACGGTGAGAATGACCAAAAAGCGGAGGTGGACGTCCAGTAACTAACGCCATCGTCGACGATAAAACCCCTAGATCCTTCGGCGCGCAGCCCGTTTGAATCGGCGAGAAATAGGCTTTGCGTGGCCGAGTTGAACGCGAGCTGATACTGTTTGAGGTTTCCGAACCATCGGGGCGCACTGTCGGCGTCAGGTCGAAAACCGCCAAGGTACACTTGATTGAGGTTAGTGCCGCGAACATTCACCGACACAGGCAACGTCACGGAAGCGAATACGCTGTTAACACTTTGCACTTCATTGAACACGGTTTTCAGGGCATCGGCCAGCGCCGCAGTACTGGTAGCAGCAAAGTAGCGGCCATGCCCCTGATTTGCCATGCTCTCAAGTAAAACAATGTTCGCTGTGTCGTTTCCCGTCACGTGTGCTGGGTCATAGACGTTAACCGTGTATGTGATGACATTTTGCTTGCCTGCTAGATCGCTGACATCCGTCTGATATAGAAACCGCGCGTACTCATCCCCAATGTTTCCCTGTGCCGTGTTGTTGGTTAGAGGGATCGTGCTGATTGCGCCCGCGCCGCCGACATTGCTAAGCAGCGTGCTCGCACTAGGGTTGCCGCTATCGGCACCTGATTGGGGCAAGCCATTGCTAACATAGATGACATAGTTTTTTTGGCACGCGTCAGAAATCGGACTTATGTATGTGCTGCTTGACGCGGAGGTGAAGGCGTTTCCCGCAAGCGCACCCGCAGTGTTCGCAGTGCTGTTACCGGTGTAATCGCGCTTATAGTGATGTGGCATCGTCTGTCTCGTCACCACCCGACGTCATGTCTATACCGCTCTCCAACGTAACGTATGACACGCCGAGGCCACTGCTAGCGTTAGCGCCTCCACAGGCGTTCACTTGCTTATGACAGCCTGATCGGGAATCAAAAAAAAGCCACCGATGAGGTGGCTTGAAAGCCTCGCTCGCGCGAGACGGGGGAGACCGGCGTATTGCAAGCGTGGTGGCGAAAACTCCTCGAGTTGCGGGTTAAACGATGCGATCTCGTTTTGGTATCGTGCGCATGCACGAACCGAAATCTTCAGAAAACTTGGCTGGATGCTCTGGTAGGCTTAAGAGCGTATTTACGAGGCCTTCATCATGCTCTGTCTTCAGATACTTGTTGCCCGACGGCGTAAACGCGACTACCACGCGTAAGCGTCGGCGCGACACGTCGACGAAGAAATTCGATTTCCCAGCTTCTATATCCGCGATAGCCTGTGGCTGCGTGAGCATCCAGCTAGTTCCGTTAAGACTTACGCCGCCGACGCTACGCAATTGTTCGAACGGATTTTGTCTCGGCAATTTACCAATGCACATAATTTGAATGTTCGCAGCCATTTCGTCTCCCTTTATCATCTGTTCACTATTACCGCATCGCCACTCCTGTGGCAAAGACGTTCGCAAGTGTTGTGCCAACTCATCGCGCTCAACTCCGATGAACATCCAATATTCACACGAAGAAAAGTGGTTCTGAGGGTAGCAAAGCGCTGCGGTCCAAAGGTAGGCTTCACGCGGTGTGTGTATTACGTCACTTCGTATGAAAGCTTGACTTTGTTTGGCCATGCTTTGACAGCTTAAAAGACGCCAGTAATACGAAGACGATAGTAAACTTACGACCCAGCGCTTCCTTCTTAAATCAGCTGCGATCGCAAGTATGAGGAAAAGCCTTGTCAACCTGCCATGACACGACGCACGGCGTTGTCGACTATCAGGAGTTTGAACGGTCGCCCGATCCTACGCCGTCACGTGCGTTGTCCGAACAGGAAGTCGAACTTGTTACCGGTTACGTTGAGCACGCGGGAGCGCTGCTGCAACGCTACTCGCTTATAGAGTCGACGCACGGCGACTCACCGGCCGTGCTTGACGCTTTGTTTGCGAGGTGGCTCGACGATTCCACGCCCGATAGACCCAGTGAAGAACTTGTATGCTTAAGTCTCGGTTCTGCATTCGGGTCTTACTTTGTTCGAACCAAGCAGATGCAGTGGCGAATTGCGCAAGTCAATGATGAAGAGGTCACTCTGGCCGTGGTGCATGAAGCGTCACAAATTGCGGTGTATCCCATAGCATCGGTCCAAAAGCGCATCTACTCGCGGGCCACTGGCTTCTTCGAAGCTATAGCAATATTGGTTTGCGACAAATTTAAGCCGGAGCAGCATTAATCGACTACTGGACTCAAGACACACTTACGCAGGAGACGATGCGTGAACTGTTTGGACTCAAGCATCGCTCCAATTGGTCTCGGCCACTTGCGGTGTCTGACTGTCCCTACAGTAACGAATTCGAGTTTGCGAAGTCACGTCTGCGATATACATGGGTAGGAAGTGACTCGTTCGCCACAGTGAGGAACCTCGTCGTGAACAGGTGATCGGCACGCAGTTCGCATGCGCATCGGTTCACAGTCCACCTCGTCCTTTTGCATTGCGGGTCGGTTAGCCTTCACCTGTGATTTCAGCGCTGGCACGTCAGGTGCATCACCCGCACTTAGCCGCAAACCAACGCGACAGGGGGATAAACGAGCTCGATATTTGGCCCCTCGTCTCGCGATATGCCAAGCGTGGTAAGCGATTTGCGCAACATGTTTGCATACGCCTACGTCGAGATCAGCGCGCTTTATTCTTACGGTTGAAGTGACCGGCGATCGTCATAGTTCGAATGCACGCGCGACGTCAGTCAACCTCTCCTGAACGGATGTGACTGATGAAAGTGTTCTGGTCGGGCCGAGCTAGGTTGACGAAAGCATTTCAACCGGTCAAAGGCTGCTGGCTGCCCCACCCGTTTAAGTGTCGTCATCGCGCGTCGTTCAATGCTGACGGACGGAAACATAACGGGACGAAGCGCTAAGCCGGGCGAAGTCAACGTTTATTCATTCTGATGCAGGCTCGTTATCGCTCGTGTCTTGTATAAGTCTGACGGAATTGCGTGATAAGTAGTGGTCCCCAATGAACTCGCGGCATAAGTTGAGGCTGTAGCCGCTAATTTTTACTATCTTGGTCCCCATACATGAATCGGTGACGTGCGTGACTTCAAGGCAGCACCGAAGAATCCGTTCCGCGTAAAGCTCGCACTTCAGTTCCATAACTGCGCCAAGTGGCAGCGCGCTGTTGGACATGATAAGGAAGCCTTGTGTGCTCATGTTCTCAATCAGGCACGGTAGCCAGCCCCTCGCGGACGAAATCCATGCCCTTCGGGTAATCGGTACACGGGACTCGTCACGCAATTGTGCTTTCTGTGCAGTGGTGAATTCGCTGCCACACAATACGATTCCCTTGTCACACCTGACTGCTTCTACCATGAGCCGACCGCCGATGACGTTGGAATGTGGCTGCTGCCAGCACGCAGTGGAGTCGGCGAAGCGGAGATCATGCCTTGGAGCATCAGCCTGGCGACAGCCTGATGATTCTTGCTTCCGACTTGTACCGTCCTCAAGCCGAATTGGCTCGATACCGTCATCATGCGCTCCACGACGACATATCTCGTATAGTAAATGGCGCCATCGTCGATGTAGCTCACGACGTACAGCTGATCTCCATACATTCTACTTCCCCCTATAACTGCGCATCGAAGCGACCTTACTCGATGTTGCGAGCGATCGCCGTGTCTCGACAGCAATGTCAAGATCCCGACACTTTGGATGTGGTTGCAGGCGCGCCGACTGTGTATGACGTCAGCATTGCAAGTCTCATGCCTGATGCAAGCCCCCGCGTCGGACGCCAAAGTCGACCTTCAGTCGGCCATCTGTCCGGTGAAGCGGGTGACCGCGGGGCGAACTGATTACATAGCGTGCTAGCACAGCGTATGTCTAGCTTGCCCGAAGATTCGGTTGGGAGCTTTTGATGCTGTAGCTGGCGCGATTATGCTGCGCGCGTAGGTCATAACGTATGTCGCTGGTTTTTGGTTCGACACGATTGCGAACGTTTCGTCGCACGGTGTCCGCGGACCAACAGCGCAAGGCGCCCGTGTCAGGTCTTGCATCGACCAGTAGAAGATTGTTAATTGCATCATTCGCGATTGCACGCTGACGGAAATACATGAGGCACATACTTGCTTGCGGGTACCGTCAGTCGACGCGCTGCTGGCACAAGTGCTAGCCCCGATGCAACGATTGCTTGTCCGACATTACGATTAGTGCCGCCAGCAGATACGACGATTCCGAGGACCTCACGCGCATGGCGTTAGGTCTTTTATTTCTCCGGTTTCGATCAACGGGCGCCATCTCGATTGATTTAGCCACCACTTACGGGGCCCGGGCGCACCACTGCTACAGACGGACGAAGTAACCGCTAAAAGCGACCACGACACTCGGGTCCATGCTTGAATGGCAGTTATCGGACGGGAAAGGCAAGGTGGCGCCGAGGCAGCGGTTCCGAGCGCCCGCCTAGCCCAGTTCTTATCCGGCATTTCGCCGCTCTTGTCGGTACGTTCCGACGTGCCGATAGGCATCGCTTTGATAGACGCCAGCCGGTAAGCGTCCGTATGGTGGAGTTCGTGCGTGGTTTCTACTTACTTTGTCGTTGGCCAATCGGTCGACAATGAAGCACCGGACCTTATTGGCAACGACGGCAAGGTCGCGCCGAACGAAGGTGACTTCGCGCTCGTACGCAAATTCCGGACGCTTCGCTCGGCCCGTAATTTCTATTACTTGATGCAGGGCCGATACGGCGTGCAGAAGCTCCACATGTGCTTTCATTCCTATCAGGCAGACCAGGATGGGCAAAATGTTAACGACGTACCCTGCTGAGACGCTGGAAGTAGCAGACTTCCGCGGCATTGCTCGGCCCGCGGGTGAAGCCAGGCGCCGGTGTCGCCTGCCGACGTCCGGGGATTGCGCACGAAGCGGCGGCGTCTAGGCACCACATGAACACGACTGGACTCGCGACGGCATTTGCGCGAGGAGCGGTGAACGAGCGTGTTCAATCCCATGGAGTCAGGTGCGCAAACCATTGCGCTGCCACTACTTTATCGGCCTTTGTCCACGAGCCGAGGCGGATTGTTAGCGCCTTAAGCTAATCAACGTCAGATCGGTGCGTGCGCAGGATGAGAGGCTCGCCACCCCATCTTCCACCCACACTGTCGTAGTACCGCTGGGCTTCTTCCAGCGTCGCAAAAGTTCTCAGCCCTGAGATGTTTTCGTTACCCTGCGTTATGCTGTCCCCATCGGTCAAGTAAGAAGCCCGGCCACCAATCGGGCGTCCCACTTCGAAGTAATACACTCGGCCCATCGCGCGCAAGTATCCGCCCGTCAAAGAGTATGGAACAAACTAGACGTCGCGATAAAAATTTTAATGACAGTCTCTGCGAATCGCAACATGACTGCGATTGTCCTGGCCACTGCCCGCAGTTTGCCGCCTTGCAGCCGGACTACCCTCGGGCGGCTTTCCGGAAACTGGCAAGAGAATCTCGCGCGGAGGAGATGCTGGCCTGAGCAGCCCCGTTCCCATGTGACATTCATCACCTACTGCTTTCGGCTGCGACCACACCCTATAAGCATTACGTTTCGTGCCGTTTGCGCGTTCGTTTTGGTGTCCATGTCCTGCTCGCGCCTTATCCTCGCAAACGTCTTTTTCAGATCCGTTGCTGCACTGGGAGTGTAACGAAACGTCTTATCCAGTATCGATTTCATCAATAGGATTGATCAAGCTCCAATTGGCGATACGCATCTTCCGAGGGCGGCATGCCACTCACATTCTTTCAGCGCTGCGTCTCAAAGTAAACTAAAACGCACTAAAACAGAACTGGTAGCAACCGCCGCGTATCCAAAATACAACTGCACTTAGAGTCACAGAATGATCTGGGTGATTTGTTCTTGCTTTGAACCACGTCATCCGTAATTGCGTAGGGGCCATACTCACCCATTTTCTCTCCGCCTGACATGTTCGAAACCCCGTCAGGGCATGTCAGGATTGTCGACCTCCCGCAGGCGCGCAGTTGCTGACGATACCGAGACCTTCGAGTCCGCTTTCAGGACCCTCATCGTCGGAAGGCGTTTCGCGCGCGCGCCGAATTTAAGAACCCGACTGCGTTGATGTATCTGTGGTTTTGGCTCACCGGAGCAAACAAGCCCGCACTGGACGGGCGGCGTTAGAAACGATTCTATCGTCGACGGCGCAGATGTCTATGAAATTGAATTATGTCAGGCAAACATAATCGACAACTTCTTTTTATCCGACCTCCGATCAGAATCAATGAAAGATGTGTCCCCAGCTTCCCCTGTGATACGCCGCGTTCGTATATTACCTTCAACGCGTGCATACACTAAGCTTCGTGGGTCATTGTTCGCCGCCGGTTATCACGACGAACGCGAAAGCATGCTGAAGCTTGGTTTTGAATCACAGGGCTTTCATGTCGGCGACATGAAGCACATTGAATTCGTCACATACAACGCTGAGTCTGTCGCGCAGACAGGGCACCGCTGCAACCATACGTGCACGACCGACCGTGCCGAACGAAAAACTCGAGTTTCTAGTTGACCAATCGTGCAACGAGCTTGAAGATCGCGCACGTTCGCTCGCAGGATTGCTATGCACTTCATCAGTTCGCCGTGATTATTTGCTAACAGTGGGACCTAATAGACACGGGAGTTTGGAGCCGCTTGATAATATCATTCCGATTGGAGGGAACTGGTCTTGGTTGTACCACGCGGATTATCCGAGCAACGGCTTGTCGAGCTCATCATAGAGCGTTGCCGATTTTTTGGGCAAGCCACGAACATAAGGCTTATGCCGGCATTACCGGACGGGCGTCTCGTATTCGTCGAGATGGGAAATACAAAAGAGAGTCATCAAGTGTCGCGCGCCATGGTGGAACCGTGTTTGGATACCGGACCACCGCCATTCGCCTGGCCTACTTCGGTCAACGCAGTCCTTCGGGACGTTGAAAAGATATTGCCAGTTCTGAAAGCGCAAGCGACGAAGCATTAGGAGGCCCACACCGTCCTAGGCGCAGGTGCGCGCGGGCGTCAAGAGCAGGGTACCAATCGTTTCAACGGCGCTTCATCCAGCCGATCCACCAGTGTTTGTTGTGGACACCATACATCGCACTATATCAGAGGTTCTTTGGAGGAGTTGTCAGCGAGCGTATTGCGATTGTCGACCGGGGTGAACGTGAAGCCCTTTGCGGCGTCGTGGCCCAGCACTAATCTAATGCCGATTGCCGGGCTGAGCTGGTGCGATTCCACCAGCTTTACACGTTGTGACAAAAGCGCGTTCAGTCGATTCGCCTGCTCTTGTTCGCCGCTTCGGTACTGTATTTCAGTGACCTTTTGCGTATACGGTACCTGATTCGTCAATCTGGCGATGGCATACCCTTTCTTTTGCAGGGAAGACGATGTCCGCTTGGCTAGCCCCGTCACGCCGCTGCCATTAGTCACTTCTAACCTCAACCCAGGCTGCAAGATTGGCGTCCTCGTGTGGCGAGTAGGCGGCTCGGGCCTAGACGCAGCCTGACGCAGCTCGAAAATGTTCGGCGCGACCGTTAGGAGACGCGGCATTAAAGGATCCGTTTCCTTTTCTGCCTCGGCTGTGAGCGCCCGATCCTGAGCCGCGGCCAGTGGTGCAGTTGCCGGAATGAGCGCAGCATCGACGAGACGTTTTTCCGCAGTCTTCATGTTTCGTCGCGCTCGCTCATTTTCAGGATCAATTTCTGAGGCGACCTTCAGCGCTGACACAGCGTCGACGTTTCGACCTTGTAATACGTACGCATAACCAAGATTGTTATGGATGTGCGCGGCACCGGGGGCTAATGACGAAGCGGCTATCAATTCGGTAATGGCCTGCTCGTGTTTGCCTTGGCTGGCAAAGATAACACCCAGCGCGTTGTGGGCTTCTGCATTTGCGGGGTTTAGTTCGAGCGCCCTGCGATATGCCGCGATTGCCGCGTCGTATTGAAGTCGGTCTTGATGGGATCGGCCAGTTCGGTAATTGGCTTCAGAGGATGTCGCATGTTCTTGCAGTGACTTACGATATGCCACTATTGCAGCGTCGTATTTGGCCGAATCTTGAGCCGCGATGCCATCAGCGCTGTTCGAACTCTCTGTACCGTGCGTCACTCTCGACACGGGAGCCGTTGTTAGTGCGCTGAGAGCCTGTACTAATATTCTTGATAGGCGCGCAGCCACTCGCGAAGACTACACCACACATGATAGTAAGGCTTTTCAGGGGCCAGTTGTGCACTTTTTTCTCCTTGGTCATTGGCTGGTCAAGCCAACTGCGCACGCAGCTGCTTATCGAAGACGCATCCATCTGTTAAATGTATAAGAGCACTGTCAGTGCTGTCCCCCGAGCATTGGTAGGATCACTCGGTAAATTTGTACTCCGGCCGGCCCAAGGATAACCATACTGATCGCTGGGAAAATACAAAGTATCAATGGGAAGAGCATTTTTGTCGGTAACTTTGCCGCCATCTCCTCGGCGCGTAATTGACGTTTGTGACGCAAGTCGTCGGAGAACACCCGTAAGGAATCGCCAATGCTCGTTCCGAATTTATCTGCTTGGGATAGCATCGTTGCAAAGGTCTTCACCTCTTCGACACCGGTGCGCATTGCAAGATTGCGCAAAGCCTTTTCCCGTGTACTACCGGCGCGCATTTCCAAGTTGGTCAAATGGATTTCTTCCGTAAGCGCGCGACTTTTAATCTTGATCTCTTCGGCTACTCTCACCAATGCAGCGTCTAATCCCAACCCGGCTTCGACGCAAACCAGCATCAGATCAGCGGCGTCCGGAAAGTTATCGAAGATTTCCCCTTGTCGTGCTTTGACGGCACGCCGCAGTGCAATATTTGGCAAATAACAGCCAATCATCGCTATGATTAGTAATACGAACAATAGAGTGTCCACTTCCAGGCTTGTGCCCGTGACTTGCAATGCGATGTAGGCGATGATAGTGAAAACCAGCGGCAGTACAGTCTTAGCGGCGTAAAAGAACACCGGCGCGTTCGTGCTGCGAATACCCGCATTTATGAATCTCACACGGACTGGCGAATCCTCCCATTTACCTTCAGGGATCGATAGCTTGGCTAATGGGTTCGCGAGGCCCACTACCGTCTGCACCCAATTATTCTTTTCTTGTGGCCGAGCGAGTTCTTGCAAACGGCGCTGCGACTTATTAGGGATTACCCAATTCAGCAAAACCATGGTGCTTACGGTTATCAGAAAGAACATCAGGCCAGCATAGATCAACATGTTTTGGAGTCCTCAGTAACTCTCGGCTCAGACACGAATCTGGACGAAGCTCTTACAACCAGATTGCCCCCACACTCATCATGACCAATAGCGTGTTTGTGATCTTTATACCGAT
>CAWHHJ010000026.1:0-156877 GCA_963829085.1 uncultured beta proteobacterium
ATCGGCAAAGACCCGCTCGCCTCGACCCGAAGCGATTCGCGCGCGGCATTTGATGCGGGACGCGCGATTGCGAAGAACCCCAACCATTGGGTGAGCCTTCCGCCGAACACCGGCGATGTATCCCGCTGGGCCTTCGAGCAGATAAAGTAGACGCCACCGGGACGGAAATCACAGGGCGTGTCTAGCCGGCTGGTCGTGTGCCTGCAGCGGTTAACATGCAAACCGCCAAGGCACTCGACATCAAGATTTCCAACTCGATCCTCTTGTGTGCGGATAAAGTGATCGAGGAACACCGCGAATGACCGCTATGAGAAACATGAACATCTGTTTCGGGTCGTTAGCTCGCATTTGTCATAATGGAAAGCTGCCACACGATCTAAGTTTGTGGCAATGGCCGCTGACGGGTCTGCACCAGCCGCCTAATTCGCGCAGACTCTACGACGGAATTGGCCGATGAGCTGAGTATCGCAACGAATTGGCGAGCGGCGGCTTCTCCGCGGATAGCTGCCATTCATGACGACCAAGGTCGAACGGCTCTGCTGGGTCGCCAGCAGTCGATCGAGATGACGGCAATCGGCCAAGAGCGGAAGCTCATTGTTACATTTGAAATTTGCGACGAGCGGTCATGAAACCCCTATTAAGGCTCTTAAATCTGTCGCGCTTGGCGTGATTTGGCATAATGGATGCGCAGATTGCCGGAGGACGAATGATCAATCGCCGCATACTGGTTATTGCGCTTGGTGCGGCTGTGCTTATCACGCCGTTCGGCTCTCTCGCTCAGCAGAGTAGGGTCTGGCGCGTCGGCTATCTGGCACAGATCTCGACTCCCTCTATTTCCTCTGGCGGATACGCTGAATTTCTGCGTGGCATGCGGGAACTAGGCTATATCGAGGGTAAAAATCTTGTTGTCGAAGCGCGATTTGCTGACAATAAATTGGAACGACTCCCAAGCTTGGCAGCGGAATTAGTGCAATTGAAACTGGACGCGATTGTGTCTGGAAACACCAGCCCAACCCGCGCGCTGCAAAAGGCAACCACAAACATCCCCATCATCATGACGAACGATCCCGACCCGGTCGGTGCTGGTTTCGTCAAAAGCCTGGCACGCCCCGGAGGCAACATAACCGGCCTTTCGATTGCCGCTTTAGACATCAGTCCTAAGCTGCTCGAAATGCTTCGCAGCATGATGCCCGAACTGTCCCGCGTCGCAGTCTTGGTGAATCCTGCCAACGCAAGCCATTCCCCGATTGTGAAAAGTATCGAAGCTGCCGCGCAGAAAATCGGCGTCACAATTGTGGCCCTGGAGGCGCGAACTTCAAAGGAGATTGAGGACGGTTTTGTCAACATGACTCGCCGAGACTGGGGCATTGATCGTCCCGGGTGGTCGGATTCTTCAATGCGCAAGCGCGCGAGATCGCGGAATTGGCAACGCGGAATCGCCTGGCGTCGCTAGGAAGATTTCTGCCATACGCATCGGTTGGCGGTTTAATGAGTTACGGACCGAGAATCGACGAAATGCATCGCCGCGCCGCGGCTTATGTAGACAAGATACTAAAAGGCGCAAAGCCGAGCGATATTCCAGTAGAGCAGCCAACTAAATTTGAATTGATCATCAACGGTAAGACCGCGAATGCGCTGGGCCTTAAGATCCCTCAGTCGTTGCTGGTGATGGCGGACGAAGTCATTCAGTAGGTCGCGAACGTCCGCTTCGGAGAAAAATGGACTGCCAGCAACGGGTCGAGTGCTGCCACAAGGACTCGCTAAAGCGGCCGTTCGGCTTGTCCATCCGGATCAACGTCAGGTTTCAGTTGCATTGCCGACGTTGACGTATCAACGGCTCACCGGCCGCAATGGCCGATCACTTGCCATAGTGTATTCGTTCAAGAGCGTCGGCTTTCGTGGGTGAACCGGACGTCCGTGTTAGCAGTGCTAACACGTTTTTGCCGGGTTCCGCTGTCTCCATTCGGGACAGTTTGCTAACTCAGCCGTAAACTGCGCCAAGCGTCGTAACGTTAGCTCACGCATACGGGGATCTTCATGACGCATGATCTGCCGGACCAAGTCATGACGCCCCTCGCGCCCACAGTCTCCGCATTTCTGCGCCCGCGCGCATCGTTACTACCGCTGTGCAACCGGTAGTGACGATGCGCTGAAACCTATATCGGCATTGAACTTTTGGCGCAGTTATCCAAGTGACGGAGTATTCGAACTCCAGTGACGGCATACCTGAAGCTTTGTAGCGCAGAAAGTCAGGCGCAATGACTGAACATCGCGCAGCAATGCCGTGGAGAGCAAAAGCAGCCCGCGCCCCTCTGTTCTTATGTGACAGCGCTGCCAAAACGCGAAGCAACACGTTCTCGATAGTGGGACTGCGCGCGCACTGGTTGCCGCGATCTAGCGACCTCGACAAAGTTGGAGTCGTGTTCTTATCAGTACGTTTATCACTCGAGGTGATAAACACGGCAGCGAGCACGGCAACTCGCCCCGATATCAGGAGTTGCCGCCGATCTTGTAACTGCATCTATCCAACTTGCATAAGCGCCGGAACTTACTTCATCGATATTAGTCACACGCGCATATACGCTGGCTGTGTCAGCCCGATCGATGCGCGATAGGCATCCCCTGCTCGAGGCAGAGCTAGACCGGTTCGATCTCCTAAAACCGATGGCCAATAGGCTGGAGAATCCGTAAGCGATATGCAGGTCCGAACGTCTCACCTCTGGACCTGTGCTGCAAGTCTAATCTTCCAGTAATTCTGATCAGTGCTTTGTCGGGCGCTCTCGCCGATAGCCTGATTTCTTTGTCACCTCCGGTGACAAACTTCTTGCGATAAGTCACTGAGCGTCGCAAACGCTTCGCTTAACGCGAGAGTTCGTACACCTGCGGCATCCGTTGGATGCATCCCGATCGACGTGGCCTTCACCGGCTCATCGGTATCTGGTCCTCGCGACTGGCGCAATGCCAACCGCCGAGTGATCCCCGTTACGGATTTTTACTCTGGCGTCAGTGCGACGCTCCTCTAGGCCATAGGTTCATGGCCTTCGACGTGTACCGTGCGTAAAGCGAGGTCTCATCGATGCCAAACAAAAGCGCGTGCAGCGCTGGCAAGAAATAAAGAGGTCTGCACAAAACGGGAGAGGTGTCTCCCGTGTCCGGTTGTTATTCCTTTTGCGCTATGGGCGCATGGGGATGGACAGAAACACTAACCAAACCGATTCGACACCACCGGACGACGATTAAGCAGTGCAGCAGGAAGAAAGGTACACCGATTCACTAATCACGACGAACCACGCGGCCTGCCTGACATGAAGGATCTGAACTACGACTTAAAGAAGCTCTGTCACCGCTATCGCGAAGGCAGCTTCGCGACCTATGCCGACCGCGAGCGCATTCTGGACCTGATTGCCAACCCACTCCAGGACCTCGGTTTCAAGGCGCTGCGTGCAATCAACCTCAAGCCACGGCACGTCGATGCTCTGGTCGCGCACTGGCAGAAAGACGGCATCAGCGCGGGCACATTTCAAGAAATGGAATCGACACCCCTCGCCTCCGGAGCTCAACACGAGTCATCGGCAACGCCGATCACTTATAGTGACAAAGGGATCGCATGTCGCCTTGTGATGGTGCTAGACAGGTGGTGGACCCTCACGGGCCGACGGCATCGAGTGCCCAAAGTGGAAGAATCGAAGTTCTTCACAGGCAAACCGGAGGGTCCGAGATGAATGTTAGCAAAACTGTAGTGGGCGTGGATATCGGTAAACGAGTGTTTCAGCTGCACTGGGTTGATGCGGACACGGGCGAGATCGTGAGCCTGCAACTGAAGCGCGCAGAAGTTTCTGGAGCATTTTGCTAACCGGGCGCCGTGCCGAATCGGCATGGAAGGCTGTGGCGGTTCGCAGCACTGGGCGAGACAGCTAAGCAGCCTGGGGCACGAGGTCAAACTGATGCCGGCTAAAGCCGTGCGTCCCTTCGTGGGCGGGGGCAACAAGAGCGACGCGCACGACGCGCGCGCCATCTGGACGGCGGTTCAGCAACCGAATGTGAAAGCCGTGGCAGTCAAGACCGAAGAACAGCAGGCGATGCTGGCGCTGCACCGTATGCGTCAGCAGTTGGTCAAGTTTCGTACGGCGCAGATCAATGGGCTGCGCGGGCTGCTGACCGAATACGGTGAAGTGATGGCGCAAGGCAAAGCGGGCATCCGAAAGGGGATAGCCGAAGCGCTCCAGCATCTATCGGATCGGCTACCGGTGATGGTGATCGATACGCTGCGCGAACAGCGGGAACGGATCGACGAATTGGATAACCAGATTAGCCACATCGAGCGGCGACTGAAGACATGGCACAAGAACGACAAAGCCTGCCAGCGCATCGCCGATATTCCGGGCATCGGTCTGCTGAGCGCTACCGCCGCGGTGGCGATGATGGGCGATGCCGAAAGCGTTTAAATCCGGGCGTGAGTTTGCCGCTTGGCTGGGGTTGGTGCCAAGGCAAATCGGCACCGGCGGAAGGCTCCGGTTATTGGGGATAAGCAAGCGCGGCGATACGTACTTGCGCACGCTACTGATTCACGGTGCACGGTCTGTGTTGACGCATGCCAAGGAACCGGCTGCGTGGATTACGCAATTACGCCAGCGCCGACCGCTGAATGTGGCGACAGTGGCTTTGGCCAATAAGATGGCACGTACGATCTGGGCATTGCTGGCTCACGAACGTGCACGTATCGAAAAGGATTTGTAAGTCAGCCCGTGTACTGCTGACCAGCGAAGCTGTAGTCACCCACTTGAGCGAAAGGAATGGCACGCCGTAAAGGTTGCTGAGGTACCGAAAAAGTGTGATGGCAAACAGGTCAGACCGTGGCCTACCAAGCCTGTATGCGGTTCAGGACTTCGAGTCCATTCAAGAAATGAGGCGTGGGTCAGCGGATTTCATCAGGGCCAGCAGGCATTCCGCCTGCACAAACAGGCCGGATATAAAACTGCAGCCTCTCTGTCCCGACACACTGAAATCGTTCTTGGCAAAAGAGGGGCGTCCATATAAACCGCATGTCCGCACTGCGTTGGTACACAGACAAGATCGGCAAGGCGGACATGATTGCGCGCTCGAACGACGCTTATGGCATTCCGGAGCGGCGTATACGTCACGAATGTCTCCAAAGCCGTCTCACTCGATACTCGAAAAGCTCGAGCGAGTGACCGATCCCTATACCGCGTTCTCGCTCAAGCTGCAGGCGGCATTTGGTCTGCGGCGCGAGGAGTCGATCAAGATCGAGGTGGGCATGGGCGGACCGCGGTGACAAGCTGGTACTCGAAGACAGCTGGACCAAAGGCGGCCGCGAGCGCGAGATACCAATCACCTCTATAGAGCAGCGCGAGCTCTTGAACACCGTAAAAGGTTTTGCAGGAAGTGGCAGTCTCATTCCAAAAGAGCTGACCTACATAGAGCAGCGTCGGCGCTTCGAACACCAGTGCGACAGCGCAGGAATCCGAAGGTAACACCGGCATTCGTCATTGCTACGCACAGACACGCTACGAACAGCCACCGGCTGGGCATGTCCGGCGAGAGGCGGGACCGACATGAAGCAGCTCAGCGCTGAACAAAAAGCAATCGACCACGCCGTTCGTCTGACGCTCTCGCGTGAGTTGGGGCACGAGCGCGAGCAGATTGCGGCGGTGTATCTTGGGCGGTAGGACGCTCCAAGCAAATGTTCTTGACCGTATGGTCTATCATTCGAGCGAACGACTCGCCTATTCACTGCGAGAAGCCGCGGACAAACTTGGTGGAATCTCCATCCGCTCCGTGCAACGACTTATCGCACGGGGCGAGTTGCCGTATGCACGAGTGTTTAGACGCGTCCTGGTCCCCGCAGACGCACTCCGCGCCTATCTGGCAACTCGAACCCGCGACATGCATAATTCGAAGTGCGCGGAGCCGGTAGCGTGGAAAGGAGTTAAGCCATGCTATTCAAACGCGCTGGTTCGGCGTTCTGGTACATCCAATATCGGGACGCCAGCAGCAACAGAGTTAAACGCTCTAGTGGGACGACTAACCGGAAAGAAGCGGAGGATTTAGAGGCCAAATGGAAGCTTGAGGCTCGTCAGCAGCGAATGTGGGGAACTCAGCCAACGTATACCTTTGATGAGATGATGCTACGGTATCTAAAGGAAACGCAGGACGTGAAACGCAGTGCTGAGCGTGATGCGTGGATAGTTAAACACCTTCAGCGCTTTTTTTCGGGTCGCGTGCTCGTCAAACTTAAGCGCGCGGATGTTCGCGGTTACATCGCGTTGCGCAAGAGCGAAGGCGTAAAAGCTGCAACGATCAATCGTGAGATTGGTTTGCTGTCATCCGCCATGAATCGTGCGCGCAATGAGTGGGATTGGGATATACCGAATACCGCCCGGAGCATGCGCGAATCAGAAGGGGAAGGGAGGCGTTACTTCCTTACCCGAGCGCAATTCGACACGCTCGTATCGGGTGCCGCTGGGCAACCCCGCGCGCCCTATATCCGCGGATTTGATCACAGTTGCCGTTATGACTGGATGCCGCCGCGGGGAGCTACTTGGACTCTGTTGGTCCCATGTGGATCTTAAGCTCAATATATTGCGGCTGATGCATGAGGACACGAAAGCGGGGAAGTCTCGCTTGGTGCCCGTCAACAATGTCGCACGCGAGGCGCTTCTCCGTCGGTTCCGGTATCGCGCAAGCCATTGCCCTGATGCATCTCACGTATTTGTCACGAAGGCTGGCGACGGGTTGCAGCGAGTCAAGTCGAGCTTCACGCGTGCGTGCAAAGTAGCGGGTCTGCGCGGGCTTCCGCTTCCACGATCTGCGACATACATGCGGATCATGGCTGATGCAGTCCGGAGTTCCAGCCGGCCACATTGCGGCTGTCTTGGGCCACAGCACCGTGCGTATGACTGAACGATATGCGCACGTCGCTCCTGAAAATGCTCAAGCTGCGGTCGGCGAGATTGGACGTATCCCCAAACGTATACCCATCTACCAGAAATGCGACGGGGGCGTCTGAGTAAGTGCTTGATAGTTATTGGTGGGTGGTACTGGGATCGAACCAGTGGCCCCTGCCGTGTGAAGGCAGTGCTCTACCGCTGAGCTAACCACCCATAAGTCGCGTAGTTACCTGAGAATTCTAGCATCGCAGCGCGATGCGCACCAAGCATGCACGCTTGCTTTGCGATGCCAGACACCTCGGCGTCAAGATGTTGTGCGACCGGTGCCGTCCAGGACGGGCCATCCATGATGATAGATCATGTGTCATGAATCGTGCACGACGTAAAGCACCAATGCAGTATCAACGCAGCAGTGATGAGCTGACCACATCATCGCCGAGCAAGTGCGCGTGTATTATCCAAGCATTATCCACGATGCGAGAATCCGCCTGGTGATCCGCAATCAGCAAATGTCGATGCGCCAGCATTCATCAATCAACAGTGAGGAGATGCAATTGAACAAAGCGTTGTACGAACAGGGCCAGAAAGTGCGGCGTGAAGTGCTCGGCGACGAGTATGTCGATAACGCCGCGAACACGACGACGGATTTCAATCGGCCGTTCCAGGAACTCATCACAGAGTACGTCTGGGGGACGCTATGGAGTCGGCCAGGCCTCGATCGGCGGACACGCGCACTCATCAATCTTGGCGTATTGACTGCGCTCGGGCGGACCGAAGAAGTAAAGATCTATTTGCGCGCAGCGCCTAACATCGGCGTCAGCGAAAGCGACGTGCAGGAAGTATTGATGCAGACCGCAGTCTATTGCGGCATACCGGCGGCGCTGGATAGTTTCCGCGTGGCGCAGCAGGTCTTCAACGAAAAGAAATAAGCCCTGAGACTGCATACCGGTGAAATTGATAGCGTACATTGAACGAAACAAGGTGCAACCGAGGACAACATGCTGCCTTTAGACGCTTTGCCGCCTCCGCCATCGCCTGGTGGACCTTCGCTGTTAGCAGGCGTAACCATCCTCGATCTAACGACGTCAATCGCAGGTCCTTACGCTACGATGCTGTTAGGCGACATGGGCGCGCGCGTGATCAAAGTCGAGCGCCCTGGCAAGGGCGACGATTGCCGCGCGTGGGGACCACCCTGGCTCGATGGCGAATCTCTGTGGTTTCTCAGCGTGAATCGCAATAAGGAGAGCGTCACACTCGATTACAGCAATCCGGCCGGCCGCAAAGTGTTGTATGACATGGTCGCGAAAGCCGACGTAGTCATCGTGAATCTTGTGGGCCGCGTGCAGAAAAAGCTCGGCATCGATTACGCAGCACTGAAAGCGATCAAGCAGGATGTCGTGTTCGTTTCCCTCACGGGGTTCGGGCTCACCGGCGCGCGCAAGGATCTGCCGTGCTATGACCTGATCGCCGAAGGTTACAGCGGTGTCATGGACCTGACCGGTGAAGCCGAGAGTCCGCCGCAAAAAGTCGGTACGCCGGCCGCGGATCTTATCTCCGGCATGGATGCCGCAATTGCAACACTTGCCGCGCTGTTCGATCATACGAATAGCAGTCGCGGTCACTGCATCGATATCGCGATGGTGGACAGCATGACGCGCTTTATGTCGCCGCGTATCGTTCCGTATCTCGGCACCGGCGACATTCCACAGCGCACGGGTGCGCGCGACAGCGTGATTGCGGTTTATCAGGCTTTCGATACAGCGGACAAGCCGCTGACGCTGGGACTCGGCAACGACGCGATCTGGAAGCGCTTCTGGCAGGCGGTTGGAAAGGCGGCAAAAGGCGAGGATGCCCGCTACGCAAGCAACGCTGATCGGCGGGCAGCGCGCAGTGACATTGTCGATGAAATTCAAAAGATTCTTAAGACCAAACCGCGCGATCAATGGCTGCGCGTCTTCGAGCAGGCGAAAGTGCCTGCCGGCCCTGTCAATAATGTGGAGGACCTGGCGCGAGATCCCGAGCTTACTGCGCGTGGTCTACTCTACACTGCTGCGACGGACGGGCGCCGCGTTCCACAGGTAGGCATCGGCATAGCAATCGATGGCAGCACTTCGACTTACCGAACGTCGCCGCCCAAGCTAGGAGAGCATACGGCGGCCATATTGAATGGGTGGCTCGGCTACGATAGCCACACGATCGAACAATTGCGGTCGCAGAAGCTGATCTGACGCTGCACACCCAGCACACACGTAGACGCATAGGTACAATTGACCAATCACTGTCAATGAAGGTCATGCGATGGCTTTTGAAACGATTCTGTATGAAGAAGAAGGGCCGGTCGGTTGGCTCACGCTCAATCGTCCCGACGACGGCAATATGTTTACGCCGCAGATGTGTCACGAAATCCGCGACTGCATCAACGACATTCGCCGGGAGACGCGCACGCGCGTGCTCGTAATCACCGGCGCCGGCGATAAATTCTTTTGTATCGGCGGCCGCAAGGAAGGCATGGAGGACAGCACGCTGTATGCCGGCATGCTGCCGACGCTCGAAATCTATGAAAGCATCGATCGGCTGCAAAAACCGGTGATCGCAGCGGTGAATGGCTATGCGGTCGGCGGTGGCCAGGTATTACAAGTGATGTGCGATATCACGATCGCCAAGGAGAGCGCGGTATTCAGACAGGTCGGACCGATGATGGGCAGCTTCGACGCCGGCTACGGCACGTGGTATCTGGAAGACCTCGTCGGCAAAAAGAAAGCCAAGGAGATGTGGTTCGCGAACCCGCGCATAAGTGCGCGCGAGGCGCTCGACATCGGGCTTATCAATAAAGTGGTACCGGATGACAAGCTGAAAGATGAGGCCCGGGCGATGGCGCTCGCAATCGCCGAGCGTGGGCCGTTTGCCGTTGCTTCGATCAAGGCGGCGTTTACGGCGCGCCATGGGGGTGTAGGCGGCCTGGGACGCATCTCGCACGATCTTCTATTGCGGTTGTATCTCGACACCGACGAGTCCCATGAACTTGGGGAAGCGTTTCGTGGCAAGCGCAAACCGGATCCCGACAAGTTCGGACATTAGCCCCGAATGTTCGACCGCAAGCGCGCGACGGAAGGCGAAGAATACGCGATTCAACGTGGTTCGCTGTCCTTGACCGTTCGAGAGCGGGCGTCTTAGCGATATGAGCACGATACTGACGCTGCACGATCCTCAGACAGCGCGTCACTATTACGACCGTGGCGTGTGGCGCAACGACACGCTGTACACGCTACTGCGCGCCCACGCCAATGCACGGCCGCATGCGTTTGCGCTGCGCGACAGCCGTCAGCGCATCACATGGTCGTCGCTTTTACATTGGGTCGACGTGCTTGCGTCGGAGCTACAGGCGGCTGGCGTTAAACGCGGTCAGCGCGTCTCTGTATGGCTGCCGAATCGCGTGGAAGCCGTGATCGTCTTCCTCGCATGCTCACGTAACGGCTATGTGTGCAACCCATCCTTGCATCAGAATTACACGGTCAGCGATGTCGTGCAGTTGCTCGAGCGCATACAGTCTGCTGTGCTGTTCGCACAACCGGGTTACGGCTCGGATTCGACCAAGGCGGACGTCTTTGCGGCGGCCAGCGCGCTGCTGGCGATGAAGCGAGTCTATTGTCTGCGGCCGAGGGAGACGGCCGCCGCTCCCGAGGATGGCCGCCATGCGTGTGCAGGCTTTCCAGCGCCGGACGCTTCGGTCCGCGAACTAAGCGCGCCAGAACTCAATCCGGACAAGATTGTGTATCTCGCCTTTACATCGGGCACAACAGGCATGCCTAAAGGCGTGCTGCATTCGGACAATACGCTGCTCGCGAACGGGCGGGCGATGGTAAAAGACTGGGGACACGATGACGAGACAATATTGTTCAGCCACAGTCCTTTGTCACACCACATAGCAACGGTCGCTATTGAGCAAAGCCTCGTTGCCGGTTTCGAACTCGTTGTAAATGATGTGCCGCCGGGCCTCAAGCCGCTCGACTGGATCATCGAATGCGGTGCGACCTATGTGATGGGCGTGCCGACGCACGCGATGGACATTCTCGCGGACATGAAGTCGCGCGGCATGCGCAAGCTGGGGGCAGTCCGCATCTTCTATATGGCGGGCTCTGCGATCCCACCGCAGACCGCACAGTCGTTTCTCGACATGCGCATCAAGCCCCAAAACATTTACGGCATGACAGAAAACGGCTCGCATCAGTACACGTTGCCTGATGACGACGTCGACGTAATTACGACCACATGCGGCAAAGCGTGCGACGGGTATGAGACGCGGCTGTGGGATCAGGAAAATCCGGATCTTGAAGCGAAAGGGGGAGAAATCGGCGAGATCGGTACACGCGGCGGTCTGCTGACGCTCGGTTATTTCGACAACCAGACGGCAACTGAGAATTCGTTCAACGCCGGCGGCTGGTTCATGAGTGGCGATTTGGGACGGTTGGATGCGAAAGGCAATCTGCAGATCGTTGGTCGCAAGAAAGATCTCATCATACGCGGCGGACATAACATCTATCCCACGCATATCGAGAATCTCACGGTAAAACATCCGGGCGTGCTCAAGGCTGCAGCATTCGCGGTCCCAGACGAGCGCCTCGGCGAACGCGTGTGCCTGGCGATAATCGCGCGCGAAGGTTCGACGCTTGCCGGCGAGCATGTGCTTGCGCATCTCGATCAGCATGGACTTTCCAAGTACGACATGCCCGAGTATTTCATAAGCATGGACTCGTTTCCTCAGACCGCAAGCGGCAAAATCCTGAAACGCGAGCTCGTCGAAATGGCGAAGGCCGGCAAAATAAAACCATCATCGGTGCGCTGGGCCGACCCCGAAAAACACAAGGTATAAAGCGGGCAGCGCAAGACGCCTTGACCGATATGTTAAGCAGCTCTTTCATTCGTTATGGGGCGTTGGCGTCCTTGCGTGTAAAGAATCGCTTCAATTTGCTTCATAATGTCGGCAATCATGAGCATCGCACTTACCCGCGTCGACGAATTCGCGCTTATAACGCTCAATCGGCCGGAAGCGCTCAACGCACTGTCCTTTGCGCTCATCGCCGATCTCGGCCGTGCGTTTGAAGAGGTCGCAGCAACCGATGCACGCGCACTCCTGATCACCGGTGCGGGGACGAAAGCATTCTGTGCCGGTGCCGATATCAAGGAGCTGACCGGACGTTCACTCAGCGCGCAGAAGCAAGGCGCTGAATTCGGGCAGGCCACGTTTGCAAAGCTCGACCGGCTGCCGATGCCATCGATTGCGATAATCAACGGGTATGCGTTCGGCGGCGGACTCGAGCTCGCACTTGCGTGCACGCTGCGTCTCGCCACCCGCAATGCAAAGATGGGCTTGCCGGAAATCAAGCTCGGGCTGATTCCGGGCTATGGCGGCACGCAGCGGTTGCCACGCGTAATCGGCGAAGCGCGCGCGCTTGACATGATCATGACGGGTCGCACGGTCGATGCCGACGAGGCGCTAGGCATGGGTCTCGTAAACCGGCTCGTCGATGGCGATGCGGTGTCCGCGGGCGTCGCTTATGCGCGCGAGTTTTCCGGCTACAGCTTGCCCGTCCTCGCCTGCGCTCGTGAGGCAGTCAAACGTGCGCTCGACAATCCCGTTAGCGAGGGGCTTCGCGTCGAAGCGAATCTTTCCACAATCGCATTTCAGACGGCTGACGCAGTCGAGGGCATGGACGCTTTCATGGCGAAGCGCAAAGCGCAGTTTAAAGACCGCTGATTGCCCGGCCATTTCCGTCGATTGCGCATGAGCGAAACCACGAAAGTTATCGCAGTCACCGGCGCCAGCCGCGGCATCGGTGCTGCGATTGCGCTCGAGCTGGCTCATCGCGGCTTCACGGTGGCCTGCCTGACACGCAAAGGCAAAGGACCTGAAATTCAGGCCGCGAAGCCCATGGCAGGCCGATTCCTCGATGTCGCATGCGATGTAACCGATGAACTGAGTGTGAAATCGGCCTTCAGTGAGGTAATGCAGAAGGCCGGTGCCCTCAATGGCCTCGTAAACAATGCCGGCATCCATCTCGATGCGCCAAGTCACCAATTATCGACTGCGACCTATGAGAAGGTGATGGGGACAAACGCAACGGCGGTGTTTGCGGCGTGCCGTGAAGCGTTTCCCCATCTCGTGAAGAGCGGTGGCGGTGTGATCGTCAATATCGGTTCATTCTTCGACAAAATCGGGGTCAAACGCAATGTCGCTTACTGCGCGTCCAAGGCTGCCGTGGGCGCAATCACACGCTGCCTCGCGGTCGAGTGGGCGAATCGCGGCATACGCGTCCTCGATATCGCGCCCGGCTATATTGTGACCGACCTCAACCGTGACGCCATGACGCATGGTCCGCTCGCGGACTATCTGAAGAAGCGCATACCGTCCGGTTCGACCGGTACTGCAGCGGACGTCGCAGGCCTCGTCGCAGCCATCTTCAGTGAAGACATCAAGTTTTTGACCGGCGAAACGATTTATATCGACGGCGCACAAGGCATCAATCATTGAAAGTCATAAAGCGTCGACCGCAGAGAACCACGTTACGAAGAAACATTAACACGGTATCCGTACGGGCAGCGACCGGCGCTCAAAGACATGCATGAAAGTATTTGAAAGACTCGACGCCACGCAAGCTTTATCCGCCGACGAGCAGATGCTGCTCGACAGCGTGCGCGCGCTTGCGCATGAGAAAATCGCGCCGCGCGCCGCCGAATATGATCGCACCGGCAACTTTCCCGAAGACAACATCGATGCGATCAACGGGCTCGGATTGAACGCTATGTTTATTCCGGAGGCGTACGGCGGGGCGCAGATGTCGTATCGCGCCTATCTGGATTGCGTGCGGGAACTGTCCAAAGCGTGCGCGTCCACGGGTATTATCTGGGCCACGAATTTTCACGCCACCAAGCCATTAATCGACTTCGGCACTGATGAGCAAAAACGCCGTTTGCTGCCCGTGATGCTGAACGGCGGCCTCGCATCCCTCACGATTACCGAGCCATCTGCGGGCTCGGACGCGACCGGGATGAAGACGGAATTCAAGCCCGATGGCGACGAGATAGTTGTCAACGGCGGCAAGACATTTATAACCAATGGCGCCCACGCCGACCTTTACACGTTGTTTGGCAAATGGGGTGATATTGCGGACAGCAGAAACTCAATATCAGTCTTGATACTGAAGAAGGGGACCCCCGGTCTCAAAGTGGTGCGCGAAGAGGATAAGATGGGTTTGCGCGCATCGAGTACAGCGACGCTCGCTTTTGATGGTTGCCGCGTGCCGCGCGCAAATCTGCTTGGCGAGCCGGGGGATGGTCTCAAGATTCTGCTCGCATCGCTTAACAAGTCTCGCCCGAGCACTGCGGCGCACGCACTGGGAATCGCGCGCGCGGCGTTTGAGGATGCCGTCGCCTATATCAACGAGCGCCGGCAGTCAGGACACCGAATCGTCGAGTTCCAGGGGATACAATTCATGCTGGCTGACATGGCGACGGATCTGGCCATGTGCGAGGCATGGCTTTGTCACGTGGCAAGGATGGTCGATCAAGGTACCGCGGATATGGGCATCGAAGCGTCGATGCTGAAGATGCGGGCGTCAGATCTCGCCATGCGCATTGCGACCGATGCGGTGCAGCTCTATGGCGGATATGGATATTGCAAGGACTATCGCGTCGAGCGGCTGATGCGGGACGCGAAGATTACGCAGATCTGGGAAGGAACGAATCAGATTCATCGCCAGTTGATCGGCAGAAGTTTCATTCGAAAGTCTTAGCCTAAGAGCGCGTGCCAGACGAGAAACAAATCCGAAGGTCTCGTACGAACGGGATTTGTATATCTCGTGTGTGCGCTCTACGGCGAATCGCTTTTCATAGAGGAACTGGATGTCTGAAATACGAACTGTAGGGGTCGCCGGCAGTGGCACGATGGGTGCGGGCATAGCGATTGTTGCTGCGCGTGCCGGCTTCAAAACGATTGTCTATGACCAGCGTCAGGACGCCCTCGAGCGCGCCGGCAGACAGACCGCCGGTTTCTTTGCGAAATCGGTGGAGCGCAAAAAATTGAGCCAGGCGCAGGTGGACACAATGATGGCCGGCCTCTCTGCCACGACCACAATCGAGGATATGGCGGCGTGTGACGTTGTGATCGAGGCGGTGTTCGAGGACCTTGCAGTCAAGCACTCACTATTAGCGCAGCTGAATAAAGTGTGCGCGCGTGAAACGTTGTTCGCATCCAATACGTCGACGCTGTCGATTACAGAAATCGCTGCAGGATCGGGGCGCGACGATCGTTGCGTCGGCATGCACTTCTGCCTGCCGGCGCAACTCATGAAGCTAGTCGAAATGTCGCCGGGTATACGCACAAGCGAAGACACCTTTCAAAGAGCATGGGCCTTCTGTGAGGCGCTGGGGCAAAGTCCGGTCAAAACCAAGGACAACCCCGGATTCATCCTCAATTATTTTCTCGTGCCGTTCAACAACGATGCCATACGCATGGTCGAAGCCGGTGTTGCGGCGCCTGCCGATATTGATCGTGCGGTCAAGACCGGTCTCGGCTACGCGATGGGCCCTCTGGAGCTGCTCGATCTTGTCGGATTGGATACTCATTTGCTCGTTGCTGAGGCGCTTTATGCGTCGACACATGATCCGCGGGCGGCAGTGCCCGCATTGGCAAGGCGCATGATCGCGGCCGGACATCTGGGACGCAAGACGGGCCAGGGATTTTTCAAGTACACGGGTAACGCGATGTTCGGAGGATAGTCATTTGAAGTACTGGATCATCGACGCCGCGGGCGGACGTTCGTTTGCTGCCGACCATGCGCTTCGCACTGGGGCAGTGACAAATATCGAAGATGCGAATGTAGTCATCGTGACCGGCGCCCAGTCGCATACGACTTCATTCGAGCATTGGAAAGACAAGACCGCCGTATTAATCGAACTGGGCACCGAATGTCTCGGTGTGCACACCGGCGAGAACAATGGCGAGGAAGGATCGAATTTACTCGGGTTCGCGCGCTTTCAGCTCGGCTCGGATGAGGGAACGAATCTCATCGAGCTCGTGCGCCAACCGCGCAGCAGTGACGCAGCAATCGAGGCGGCAAAACAGATTTTCGAGGCGGCAGGTATGCAGGTCGCTATATGCGGCGATTTTCCCGGACGCATCATCGACCGGTTGGTCCGCCCGTATTACAACGCGGCGCTGCGGCGGCTCGACGAAGGTCTCGCTACGGCAAGCGATCTCGACAAGACGCTTAGGCTCGGTCTCGGTTACCCGCGAGGTCCTATAGAACTGCTCGAGCGCACGGGGCTTGAGCATCACTTTGATGTGACACAGGCATTGTTCGAAGCATATGGCGATCCAGCGTACGCGCCGGCACGGCGAGCGCGCGTCGCAAAACAGCGCTCCGCGCTTAAGCTTAAGTGACACAGGGGCCGCTGACCGGCGTTCGGGTGCTCGACTTCAGCACGCTGCTGCCGGGGCCGCTGGCGACACTGCTGCTTGCTGAAGCAGGCGCTGAAGTCATCAAGATCGAACGCCCCGGACGCGGGGATGAGATGCGTGGGTACTCGCCGCGACTCGGCACTGACAGCGTAAATTTTGCGCTGCTCAATCGCGGCAAGCGCTCGATAGCGATCGATCTCAAGGATAAGAGTGCCGTCGAGCGCCTCACGCCGATGATCCAATCGGCCGACATCGTGGTGGAGCAGTTTCGTCCGGGCGTCATGGACCGTCTCGGGCTCGGCTACGAAGCACTGGCAAAGCTGAATCCACGCATCATTTACTGCGCGATCACCGGCTACGGACAACATGGCCCGCGCGCCAATGTTGCTGCGCACGACCTTAACTACATTGCCGAGACAGGATTGTTGACGTTGTCGGCCGGCAGCGATGGCGCGCCGATCCTGCCGCCAGCGCTCATAGCGGACATCGGCGGCGGCACTTACCCGGCGGTGATCAATATTCTGCTCGCACTGCGCGAGCGCGATCGCACCGGCAAGGGCTGCAAGCTCGATGTCGCGATGGCCGACAATTTATTCACCTTCATGTACTGGGCGCTCGGCAACGGGCTTGCCGATGGCAATTGGCCGCAACCGGGCGGAGAACTCGTGACCGGCGGCTCACCTCGGTTCAATATCTATCGCACGAAGGACGACAGATTTGTCGCAGCGGCGCCGCTCGAGCAGAAATTCTGGGATACTTTTTGTGATCTCATTGGTCTCGCGCCCGAACTGCGCGATGACCGGATAGACACGTCGGCGACGCATCGCGCAGTCGCACAAAAAATCGCCGCGAAGAGCGGCGCTGAGTGGCAGGCCTTGTTTGACGGCAAGGAGATTTGCTGCTGTGTCGCCACTTCGCTGGAAGATGCGATCAGCGATCCGCATTTTGTTGCCCGTGGAGTGTTCGGGGGGAAGCTTGCTGCCGCAGACCGGGAGATTCATGCGCTGCCGGTTCCGATTGCACCGCAATTTCGCGCGCAAAGCCAGACTGCGGGTTATCCAGCGCTTGGGGAAGGTAACGCGGAGTTGCTGAGCGCGCGCAGCACTGCGGAGACTCGAAAATGAACGGCTTCCCACCAAGACCAACTTGCATTTGCGCCAGTGCACACGCGCTGCTGTTGTCAGCACTGTCGACTGCAGCCTTTGCGTTGGCCGCAGACGCTTATCCGGCGAAGACAGTGCGTATCGTGGTTCCATTCGCAGCGGGCGGCTCGACCGACTTGCTCGCGCGCAATCTTGCACAGCGGCTTAACGAAGCATGGAAGCAGCCGGTAATTGTAGATAATCGGGCGGGCGGCGGTGGCCTCGTGGGTTCAGAGTATGTCGTGAAATCTGCTCCGGATGGCTATACGCTGCTTTTTGGCACGAACACGACCAATGCGGTCGCAGCATCGCTGTACGCAAAGCTGCCGTACGATGTTCAACGCGATTTTGCTCCAATTACCGAAATCGCAACCATCCCGCAAATGCTGTCAGTTCATCCTTCGATTCCGGCAATGTCAGTCAAAGAATTGGTCGCATTGGCGAAAGGACACCCCGCGCAGTTGAATTACGGCACAGCGGGCAACGGCAGCACGTCGCATATGGCGATGGCGCTGTTCGAGTCGATGGCGAAGATCCGCATGGTGCACGTGCCATACAAAGGAACCGGGCCGGCAATGATAGAACTGCTCGGTGGACACCTGTCTCTCATGTTCGATGTGATCATGACATCACTTCCTCACGTGCAGTCAGGCAAGTTGCGCACCCTAGGCTTGAGCGGGCTCCAGCGTTCCGCTGTTGCTCCGCAGGTGCCGACCATCGCCGAATCCGGTTACCCGGGTTACGAAGCCATCGTCTGGTTCGGGCTGTTCGCGCCGACGGGCACCCCGCCTGATGCGATCAAAAAAATCAGCGACGAGACCGCGCGCGTGCTGGGCATGGCGAACATGCGTGAACTGTTAGCCGGACAAGGCCTCGACATCGTCGCCAGCAACCCTGCCGCGTTTGCTTCACGTGTTGGCGCCGAGACCGCGAAATGGCGCAAGGTTATCCAGGAAGCCGGCATCAAGCCCGAGTAAGCGATCGTGTTTCGCATAGGCATCGACGTCGGCGGCACGTTCACGGATTTCACGCTTCTCAACGAAGAAGACGGCAGCGTCCACTTTCATAAAGTCGCATCGACGCCGCACGATCCGTCCGCCGCGATAGAGCACGGCATTTCAGAGCTGCTGCAGACATACAAGATCGCGCCCGAGGACATCGGGCACATTGGTCATGGCACGACGGTCGCAACCAACTTGATCATCGAGCGGCGCGGTGCACTGACCGGCTTGATTACTACGAAAGGGTTCCGCGACGTAATCGAAATCGGGCGCCAGGTTCGTCCGCACCTGTTCGACTACACCGTAGTGAAACCGCCGCCGCTTGCTGCGCGCCAGCATCGCATCGAGGTCAGCGAGCGTATCGCTGCAAACGGCGATGTCGTAACGGCGCTCGATGAGCGTGAAGTCGAATCCGCTGCCGCTCGTCTCAAAGCCGCCCGCATACAGTCCGTCGCGATCTGTTTTTTACATGCTTACCGCAATCCTTCGCATGAGCAGGCGGCACGGCGGATCATCGACCGCGTGATGCCAGATGCATATGTGAGCGTGTCGAGCGAGGTGTTGCCGGAGTTCCGTGAGTATGAGCGCTGGGCGACGACGCTGCTGAATGCCGCGGTCGGACCGCGGATGGAAACCTACCTTGAGAGTTTTCTTGCTCGCGTCAAAAAAATCGGTATCGGGGTCGAGCCGTTTACCATTCATTCCAATGGCGGGCTCATGTCAGTCCGGGCCGTTCTGGATTTTCCGGTGCGCACTTGTCTGTCCGGTCCTGCGGCAGGCGTCGTAGGCGCGGCAGCGATCGGTTGCGCGGCCGGGTTCAACCATCTGGTTACGTTCGACGTTGGGGGCACCAGCACCGATGTTTCGATGATCTTTAATGGCAAGCCGCTCTTCAGCTCCAGCCGGCTTGTCGCCGACTATCCTGTGAAGTCGCCGATGATCGACATTCATGTCATCGGTGCCGGCGGCGGCAGCATTGCATGGATGGATGACGCTGGCGCGCTCAAGGTCGGACCGAAAAGCGCCGGCGCGGACCCCGGACCGGCCGCATATCTGCGGGGGGGCGGGGAGGCAACCATCACAGACGCCCAGATATGCCTGCAGCGCTTGAATCCAGTTGCGCTTCTCAACGGCAGGCTCCAGGTAGACGCGGCGGCAGCACGCAAGGTGATTAACGACAAAGTGGCGCGGCCATTGGGCCTTACTTTAGAGCAAGCAGCCGAGGGCGTGATCCGTATCGCGAACGCCAACATGAGCCGCGCCATTCGCTCGGTTTCAACCGAGCGGGGGTACGATCTATCGCAATTCGCTTTGTTTGCATACGGTGGCGCGGGCCCGTTGCATGCGATCGACGTTGCTGCAGAGTGCGGCATCTCGACCGTGATCGTGCCGCAGGAGCCGGGAACCTTGTGCGCGCGCGGCATGTTGCTCACCGATGTGAGCTTCGATTTCGTTCGCAGTGAGATAGCAGCAGTCAACGCCGATACGTGGCAGCGGGTCTGCCGGATCTTCGCAGACATGCAGGCGCAGGCCCAAACATGGCTCGAGCGCGAGCGTGCGTCGGCCGACAAACAGTCGTTTCGATGCCACATTGATGCGCGATATGAAGGACAGAACTTCGAAGTCATCGTTGGCATGCCGCAGATTACAGCGGATGGCATGCAGGAATTCCTCATGCGCTTTGCGCATGCGCATCAACGCGAGTACGGCTACCAGGTACCACAGCGCCAGGTAGAGATCGTCAACTGCCGTCTGCAGGCGGTGGGCGCGGTGGCAAGAGCGCCGCTGCGCGGCCTGGATGTTCAGGGCACTGTGCAGACCGCGCTTGTCGCCCGGCGCAGGATCTTCTTTGGCACCGCCCACGAGTGGCTGGATACGCCCGTGTATTCGCGCGCGAAGCTGCCGGCCGGAGTTGCGCTTGTGGGTCCGGCGGTCATAGAAGAGATGAGCTCGACGATTCTTCTACCGCGTGGACAGACCGCCGCCGTTGATCGAATCGGCAACATACTGATCAATCTTAATCACTGATGGGCACATAGCGTGAACGAGCCTGCACATAACGAGGAATTGTTTGACCCGATCGCAATGGAGGTCTTCAGTAATCGACTGCTTTCGATTACCGAGGACATGAACAACACGCTGGTGCGTTCGTCCTTCTCGACCAATATCAAGGAGCGGCGTGACTGTTCCGTCGCGCTGTTTGATGGTCGCGGACGGCTGATTGCGCAGGGTACTCAAATTCCGCTGCACCTTGGATCGCTCAACGGCGGCGTGGAAGCGGTGTTGAAAGCATGTCCGCTCGATAATATGCAGGACGGCGACGTGTTTTTGTGCAATGACCCCTACCTGGCCAACGGCACTCATTTACCGGATATCACTGCAGTGACGCCGGTGTACTGCGAAGGCAGCGTGCAATTCTTCGCAGCCTGCATCGGACATCACTCCGATGTCGGCGGCAGCGTACCAGGCTCGATCGCCGGCGGATCGCGCTCTATTTTCGACGAAGGCATACGGCTGCCGGTAATCCGCGTTGTCCGCGCAGGCAAGCTCGATACGGAGATCCTCAATCTCATCGTTAACAACACGCGCGATCCGGAAGAGCGAGCACTCGATCTGCGCGTTCAGATCGCGACCAATCAGCGCGGGGCGGATGCGGCACGCGAGCTTGTGCGGCATGTGGGCCTTGCAGTCGTCCGGCAATCAATCGCCGACGTAATCGCGTACACGCGACGCCGCATTCGTAATCGAATTAGAGAGCTCAAGAACGGCGAGTTCAGTTTTACCAATTATCTTGATGATGACGGGCTCGGCGGCGAGCCTGTACCTATCAGCGTCACCGTCCGCGTAAACGGCGAGAAGTTGAGCGTCGACTTCACGGGCTCTGGCGAGCAGGCGCGCGGCGCGATGAACGTGCCCATCAATGCGCTGCATGCGTGTGTGTTCTATGCGGTCAAAGCGTTGCTCGACCCCGATCTGATGCCGAACGCCGGTCTATTCGATGTCATCGACATTTATGCGCCGCCGGGCACCATTACCAATCCCCAGCCGCCAGCGGCAGTCGGCGCGCGCAGCATCACTTGCCAAAAAGTTGCCGGCGCGATATTCGGCGCCTTTCGCGGCGTGCTGCCACCGGAGCATGTGATCGCATCGGGTAACGACGTGGTGCCGGCTATAGTGTTTTCAGGAGCGCTGACACGACGGCAGGGACATTACGTGTATCTTGAAACGCTCGGCGGTGGGAGCGGCGCTCGCTACGACGCAGACGGTATGGACGCGGTGCACGTGCACATGACGAACACTTCGAATCTTCCTGCCGAAGCACTCGAAAATGAATATCCGTTACTTGTCGACGAATATGCGCTCGTTGAAGATTCCGGCGGCGCGGGAAAGTATCGCGGCGGTCTGGGCATTGCGCGTCAGATTCGTGCCGTGGTGCCTGCAACGATTTTTTCCGTTCGGTCGGACAGCCATACGGTAGGCGTTGCGACGGGCGTCTTCGGCGGGCATGATGGACGACGCGCGAAGCTGATTCAGAATCCCGGCCGCGCGGACGCGCAGGAGCTCTATTCGAAAGTGGCGCGCATCGAAATGAAAGCAGGTGACGCAATGCGCATCGAGACACCGGGCGCTGGCGGATTCGGCGATCCGCAAGAGCGTAGCCTCGAACACATCGCAGCGGACCTCCACAACGGGAAAATTTCGCGGACGGCGGCTGAGCGTGATTATGGCGCTGATCGCGTGCGCACGGCGCTCACCACTGCCGGATCAACCGTCGCTTAGCGCTGCGATCTCGCCGAGGGTTACCGGCTGCACGGGCGAGCGGATGCGGTAGTAGCCGACTTCCGACGGTGGAACGGCGCGGCATTCTGCTATCAGCTCGACGACCGTAAGTCCGCACAGCCTTCCCTGGCAGGGGCCCATGCCGCTGCGAACAAATGATTTCATCTGGTTGGGCCCCGGACAGCCCTGCTCGGTGACGAGGCGGCGAATCTCGCCCGCTCGAATCTCCTCGCAGCGGCAGACCACCGTTTCAGCATCGACCGGGGCGGCGACTTCCTGTGGCGTACCGATAAAGCGCATCGAGGAAAGGACGGGCGCGCAGGTGTTTCCCGAGCTCTGACCGCAGCGGTGCCGCAAGACGATCGCGCTCGGTTGCAGATATACGCTGGATGTCGTGTGCCGCTCCGAGTGCCGCGAGATGGCCGCTCAATTCCGCCGCTTTTGCGCCGATGATCCCGCCGTTGTCGCCGGCAATGCGCACGCCGTCAACGGATGTCTTGCCCCACGCATCGAGCTTCGGACGAAAGCAGCGCTGCAAATCGTCCCACGAGAATTCGCAGCGTAACGACAAGGCAAGATTCGCATTGGGCACGATGCCGTGATGCAGCAGCACCAAATCAGCACTCACGCGTCCAACTCGACCGCGCGAGTCATATTCGATTCCACTTGCGCGCCCGTCGCCGAGAATGCGCATATTGCGCACGCTGCGTGTGATTTCGACATCGGCGGTGCGCAATTCGCTCAACAGGTCCAATCCCTTGCGCAGATACGCCGGCGACCGGATAAATCCGACTGCGTGAGTCAACGCTGCGCCGAATTGCGCAGGCGTTTCGAGTATCGCCGTGATTCTTGCGCCGGCGCGCAGTAATTGAGTTGCAAGCAGCAAAAGGAGAGGGCCGCCTCCAGCAAGTACGACAGGCCCCGCAGGTACTGCACCCGTTGATTTGAGCATCGTCTGCGCCGCGCCGCAGGTCATTACGCCCGGCAGTGTCCAGCCGGGCACCGGCACGGGGCGTTCCATTGCTCCAGTCGCGATTAGAATTTGTCTCGTTGCAATGCGCGCGGTTCCGCCCGCGGTTCGTGTGAACACATCGCGGTCGCCATCGATCTGCCAGACACTCGTTTGGGGGAGGAAATTTGCTCCGCTCGCGCGAAAACGCTGAACCAGCTTGAGACCCGCCGCATAATCGTCGCCAAGCGACTTCATTAGCGCCGGCCTTTCATAGCTTACGCTTTCGATGGCGCGGTAAATCTGTCCGCCGGGATTCGATTGCTCATCGATGACGGCAACGTTCAATCCCAGTCCGGTTGATGTGATAGCCGCAGCCATTCCAGCAGGACCGGCGCCTATGATCACCAGATCGAAAAATTCGTTCATGCTTTGACCGCGAACTTTCCATACTGCGATTCGATGCGCATGCCCTCTGTTACGACGATCAGGCATGCCTGCTGATTTGGCACTCCATTGATTTCCATCAGACAGTCAAAGCAGACGCCCATCAGACAGTACGGCGCGCGCGGCGCGCCGCTCACTGCGGTCGTGCGTGTCGGAACATCCCCCGCGAGCAGCACGGCGGCTGCTGCCGAGCAGCCGCGCGGCGCATCAAACCGTTTTCCGTTGATCGTCACTGCGACGGTCGCAGCGCCGCTGTCAGGCGGCAGCTTGAACATCGAATCGCTTGTTGGTGAATCGCGCGAGTTCCGCAGACAGCACGCCGTCGGCAACGTATTTCGCGTAACGCATTGCGTGCGCCGCCGCCAGCGTTACGCCGCTATGACAAGTTGCAACGAAGGCGCCGGAGTATTCTTTCGACTGCTCATAAATCGGCAGACCGTCCGGCGCCATCACACGCAACGCTGACCAGTGGCGCACGATCCGCACATCACGCAGGAAGGGAAACATCTTGATTGCGCGTGCCGCCAGAAACTGCTGAACATCGGGCGTCGTCGCATCGTTGAAGCCGGCTTCTTCGCGCGATTCGCCGATTAATAAGCCGCCTTCCGCCATCTGCCGCACCCAGATGGTTAGCATGCTTAATACCGGCTGCACTCTTTCTGTCACGAGGATTTGCCCGCGGACCGGCTGCACCGGCACATTGAGGCCGACGAGCGCTCCAAGGTCCTTATTGCCGAGCCCTGCCGCGAGCACTAGCTTGGGCGCATTAAACGTCACGCCGCCGCCGGTAACGGTAAAGTCGTTGGGCGCCGCTTTAAGCTCTGTTACTTTGCTTTGCGGAAAGTATTGGCCGCCGCGTCTTATCAGCCCCGCATGCAGGCTGCGCAACAAGTACAGCGGATTCGCTGCGCCGTCATAGGGCGTATAGCTGGCTCCCGCGACCTCTGGTCCTATCTCGGGCATCAGTTTCTTAAGCTCGGCGTGATCAAGCATGTCGTATTGGAAGCTGGTCTCGCCCGACTCGATATGCAGTTGTTCCATGTACTTCCTGCGCTCGGCAAAATCGTTTTCGTTGATGCAGACATGCACTCCGCCGCGATGTTCGTGCTGGCAGTCGATTCCGGTTTCCTTCTTCAATTCGACAGCGAAATCGTCCCACAGGACGGATGACTGGCGTGTCCAGCGCTGATATTCAGGCACGCCGAGCCCTTTACTTTGCACCCAGACGAGGCCGAAGTTGCCGCGTGATGCACGAAATGCGACATCGCCTTCATCAAGTAAGGCAACTCTGCTACCGAGGCGCGCGAGTCCGTACGCAACTGCCGAACCGACGAGTCCGCCGCCGATCACGATCGAGTCGTAACGTGCCATCGAGATTAAAAAGGAATCAGAGCAAGAGGCAAACGAAAAACATTCTGCAGCGGATTTTGCCATAATCGAGACAACCGATGAGTCTTCCCCGTGGGGTCTCGGCCAGAACGTAAATCAACGGCGAAACAATCATGAAAAAAATTAGTATCATCGGCGCCGGCGTCGTGGGCATTGCGACCGCTGCGTATCTGCGCCGCGACGGTCATGAAGTCACGGTCGTCGACATGCGCCCGCCGGGCGAATACACATCTTTCGGCAACGCGGGCATCTTGAGTCCCGGATCGTGCGTGCCGATCGCGATGCCGGGCATTCTCGGCAAGGTGCCCGGCTATCTCTCTGATCCCCTCGGACCGCTTAAAGTGCGCTGGCCCTATTTCCCCACCGCGCTGCCATGGCTATGGCGTTTCGTCAGAAGCACGCAGCTTCCTCAGATCGAGCGCACTGCAGATGCACTGATCGGGCTCCTCAGTCAGACCTTCGACGCGCATTTGCCGCTCGCACGGCACGCGGGTTGCGCCGATCTTATACGGCAGACCGGTTACGTTGTGGTGTACGACAGCGAGCTCGCGTATCACAATGATGCGCTCGCATGGAAGCTCAGGCGCGATCGCGGCGTCATTTGCAATGAGATTGACGCGGCCGGCATCGAGCGGCTGGTGCCCGCGCTCGCACATAACTATCCGCGCGGTGTCTATCTGCCGGAACAGGGCTTTGTCACGAATCCCGAGCGGCTCACGAAGACCCTCGCTCAGCAATTCCAGACGGATGGCGGCACCATTCTGCAGCGCAGGGTGCTCGACATCGAAATGGGCCCACATGGGCCGCGGGCATTGCTAACGGATGCAGGTCGATTGGAGCTCGATCTGCTCGTCTTATGCGCCGGCGTCCACTCTGGAGAATTCACGGCCAAGCTCGGTGATACGGTACCGCTGGAAGCCGAACGTGGCTATCACGTTACATTTTCCGACCCCGGCCTTGAATTGCCGATGCCGGTCTGCTCGGCACAAAACAAGTTCTTTGTTACGCCGATGGAGATGGGCACCCGCATCGCGGGACAAAGCGAATTCGCGGGCATCGATGCGGAGCCGGATTACGGGCGGGCTGATGTACTGGCTCAGCATATGAAGCACATGTTTCCGCAAGTGCGGGAAGTCGACTCGACACGTTGGATGGGGCGTCGTCCTTCGATGCCGGATTCGAGACCGGTCATCGGCCGCGCGACAAAATATGCGAACACTTATTACGCGTTCGGACATGGCCATATAGGACTTGTCGGCAGCGCGCCAACCGGGCGCATCATCGCTGATCTTATCGCCGGTCGCCAGCCGAATATCGATATCACGCCATTTCGCGTTGACCGCTTCTAAGAGAACGCGTAACCGCTAAGTTTAGTGTCGCACAAGCGAGGTGGTCTGGAGCGAGTCGGCCATCGGGGGTGGCGTATTGACTTGTCTCGCGCACTGCTACAATCGAAAGGCGGTGATGACGCTCGTTCAAGCGATTACAATCTCGCGAATCAGCGACATGTATTCAACAGACAGAAAATTCCCTCACAGGAGGTGCACGTGAAAAATCGTCGCTTGCCGTCAGCTGCAATGCATGCCGTCCGCATAACGACCGCAGCTCTTATGGTGTGCGCGTCCTTCTATGCGGTCGCGCAAGTCGGGTTTCCACCGCCGCCTCCGCGTGTGAGTCCCGCTGCTGGAGTGATCGATATGCACGTGCATCCCGACCCGGATGTTTTCGGGCGCTCGCTGACCGACGTTGAAGTTGCAACGATCGCGCGGCGCAAAGGTATGCGGGGCATCGTGCTGAAGAACCACGTCGTGACTACCGGTGATCGCGCGGCGCTGGCGATGCAGCAGGTGCAAGGCATCGAGGTGTGGGGCGGTATCGTCCTGAATAAATCGGTGGGCGGGATCAACCCGGATGCCGTCGAATGGATGCATCGCATGTCGGGCGGCCGCGGCAAGATCGTCTGGCTGCCGACCTTCGATTCCGACAAGCACATTAAAACGCTCGTGGACAAAACGAAGTCAGGGCTCGTAGTGGCGCCCAATGGCCAGGTCACGCCGGAGATGGAGGAAGTGCTCAAGATCATCGCGCGCGAGAATCTGGTTCTGGCAACCGGTCACGTCCACGCCGAAGAGGTAGTCGCTGTCGCCAAGCGTGCGCGCGAACTGGGAGTGAAGAATATTCTCGTCACTCACGGCTTAACTAACATCCCTGGCTTGACGATGGATCAGGCGAAGCAGGTGGCCCAGATGGGCGGCTACATCGAAGTCTGCTACTTACAGTTCATGACGGGGCCAACCGCGCAGTATCAATGGATGACGCATTGGGATCGCGTCGATGCCAAAGCCGTCGCTCAGGCAGTCAAAGATATCGGCGCCGACCATCTGGTACTGTCGACGGATCTCGGTCAGCAGGGCATGATGACGCCACCCGACGGAATCGAGAACCAGGTTGCTGCCGTTCGCGCGGCCGGTGTATCGCAAGCCGACGTGGACAAAATGATGAAGCGCAATCCTGCGCGCTTACTCGCGATCGCCGAATAAAAGCAGCAAAAGACGCGATCCGCGTACGGCGCTAACCGCAGCGCGCTTAACCTTGCGCCACTGCGCCCGACCACGGTGACATGACATCGGCGATGCCTTGATGCTCGCCCGTGGCCGGGTCGCGCAACACAGCGCTGGGACACGCGAAGTTTGTCGGATACACGACAAGCTCGGTGAGATTGATCGGAAACTTCGAGGCGAGTGCTTGCTGCACTTCTGACGGCTGGCGTGGGTCGACGCCGACGGTATCGCCGCCGCTCGCATCGATGCGTGGCTGATGGAACGCGTCTTCCAGGGTCATACCATGATCGATGAGAAATGACGTTATCTGCATCACGGCCGGCATGATTTTGCGACCGCCCGAGGCGCCGATGGAGAACCAGCCATGATCATCGCGCCGCGCAATGACCGGGCACATATTGGTAAGCGGGCGCTTGGTCGGCGCAAAGTAGTTCGGAGATTCGCGCCGCGGATCGAACCACATGATGCCGTTGTTCATCAGAATGCCGGTACTTGGCAGCACGAGCCGGCTTCCAAACACCGACAGCAGCGTCTGCGTGACCGCCACCATATTGCCTTCACCGTCGATGACGTTGAAGTGTGTCGTACAGCCGGGACTTTTACTGTCGTCCGCCTCGCCGCCCATCGTCGCCAGGCGCTCGGTATAAGCGTCACGAAGGGCCTGTGCATAGGCGATGAACGCGTCGGAGCCCGGACCACCAGCAGGCATCTGGCCCTTGAGCGAATTCAGTACGCGCGCGATGCTGGGTCCGGCGGTCAATCCGCCCGCGACCGCAATTCGCGCCTTCCCATAGTTGATCTCGAGCGGTGGGACGATGCGTGCATGGAAGTTCTTAAGATCATGCAAGTCGATGATGCCGCCGAGCGCTGCAATGTCTTTGACGATTGAGGCGGCCACTTCGCCTTCGTAGTAGTCGCGCGCGCCATTGCGCTGGAGCGTGCGCATGGTGTTGGCAAGTCTCTTGAGCTTGAGCCGATTCAGCGGCGCACCAGGTGGTGTGACCGGCGGCAGTTCGTCGACGAGCCATACATCGCGCGTGCTAGGGTAGCGGGCGAGCTCTTTCGCGGTCGTCGCGACTTTCAGGGTGAGATACCAATCGACCGCGATGCCCTCGTCCGCGAGTTCTATCGCGGGCGCAATGACGTCGGCAAACGATTTGCTGCCGAACTTCGCAAGCGCCGTTGCAAGTCCGTCCACATGTCCGGGGACCGCGATCGAGTTTGGACCGTGTACATTGCGATCATCCTTGACTGTCGGCCACGTAAAGAGATCCGTCGTGAAACCGCCGGTCAATGGAAAATCTGCCGGGTTCAATTTATGCGGCGAGATAGGGCCAAAGTCGACGACGTGCACTTTTTTTTCTTTGGCCAGATACACCAGCATGAAACCGACGCCGCCGAGCCCGCTGTTCCACGGTTCGACGGCGGCGAGCGCGAGGCCTGTTGCAACGGCCGCATCGACGGCGTTGCCGCCCGCATTCAGTATCTTGATGCCGGCCGCGCCGGCAATCTTATTTTGAGTGGCTACGATGCCTCGGCGCGAGCGCGCTAGCGGTTTGCGAACCTGCCAATTCTGGACGAGATGTTCGAGCATGAGCGTTGGTCTGGTTAGGATGAGGGAAGGTGCAAATGATAGCCGAATGTGATGCGCGGTATGCTCTCGACTTACGCACGCTTCAGTTCGATTTGGCAACGCCCGCTCGGAATTGCGAAAACGACCGCTGCTATAATCTGCGCGCGCATTCTTGAGGCGGCCCGCAATGTCGAAACACATTGTTTGTATCACGTTCGATTTCGACGCAATCTCAGGGTTCGTAGCACGCGGCTCACGGACGCCGACGCCTGTTTCGCGCGGTGAGTTCGGCCCGCGCGTGGCCGCGCCGCGCCTGCTCGCGCTCATGAAGAAGCATCGCATCGAGTCGAGCTGGTATGTTCCGGGCCACACGATCGAGACGTTTCCGGATGCGGTGAAATCGGTGGTAGATGCGGGCCACGAAATAGGACACCATGGCTGGAAGCATGTATCGCCGGTCGGGCTGTCATTGGAGGAAGAAGAGGCGGAACTGGTGCGCGGCAATGCGGCAATCAAGCGGATTTCAGGCCAGTATGCACGTGGGTATCGATCTCCGGGTTGGGATCTGAGCCCGCATTCGGTCGGCTTCTTTCTGAAGCATGGATTCACCTACGACAGCAGCATGATGGGCAACGATTACCTGCCGTATTACGCCCGGCAGGGCGACGTGATCCAACTCGAAGAACCCGCGCAACGCGGCAGGGTGACATCGCTTGTTGAAATGCCGATCAGCTGGACGACGGATGACGCGCCGCATTTCGAATATATGCGGACGGGAAACGCCGTGCGGCCGGGTTTGATGAATGCCGCGCTTGTGCTGGAGAACTGGCTTAACGATTTTAGCTACATGAAAAAAGCGGTCGAGTGGGGCGTGCTGACGTTTACCTTTCATCCGTTCATTAGCGGACGCGGCCACCGCATCATGATGCTCGAGCAGCTCATCAAGCAACTAAAGCAGAACGGTGCGGTGTTCCAGCGCGTCGATGAGACTGTCCAGGAGTTCAGGCGGCGCAAACGTTGATTCACCGCGCCTGAGCGCGGCTAACTCAGCTTTACCGTTGAACCGCTTGTCGCGGATTCCATAGCCGCCTGCAGCACCGCGACACCATGTACTTCGTCGCCGCCCGCTGACGCGAGCTTCCGTTTTGCGCGGATAGCGTCAGCAAAGTTTTCGAGCTCAGCGCGCTCGGTGCTGACTTGAGGAAACGTGATGGTCTGCGGTTTGTGATGTACGTTCAGATTGGCTGGATCGACGTAACACACGCGCATTTGCCAGGTTGTAAGATGCTCCACATCGCCGACTTCCACCCAACCCTTGGCCCCGAATACTTGCATGCGCCATGTTTCCGCAGTGGCGATAAATGTTCCAAGGTAGCCGGTTGCCCCGTCGTTGAAGCGAAATAGCATGGACGTCGTGTCGTCGATGCCATAGTCGAGCACCCGGCGGTAGCTTTGTGCGCGTACTGTCTGAATATGTCCGGCGAGATAGATCATGGCGTCGACCACGTGCACACCGCGGCCCGTCATGCCGCCGCCGGGGCCTTCTTCCGGTTTCAAGCGCCAGTGTTCGGGGCCAAATCGATAAACGCTCGGCCCGCAGAAGTTGCCTTCGATATGAAGTAGCTTCCCGAGACGTCCATCGTCGAGCATGCGCTTCATTTCCTGCAGCGCTGGCTGGAAGCGCCAGTTATAACCGACGGCAAGCGTCACGTTGTGGTCACGGCACGCTTTAACGCAGATGTCCGCGTCCGCTTTGGTTAGTGTCAGCGGCTTCTCGGTAAAGACATGTTTGCCCGATCTAGCGGCAGCGGTGATGATTTCGACGCGCTGCGTATGCGGAGTCGCAACGATCACCGCGTCGATCTTGGGATCCGCAAGCACCTTCTGATACGAGTCGTGCAGAGGAAAGCCCTGTTGTTTCGCATAGTCGGCCGCTTTGGACACAGTCCGTGTGGCCCCTGCAGTGATGCGGATCTTGTCGCTTTTCCCCTGGATACTGTTGACGAGATTCTGTCCCCAGCGCCCCAGACCGATGATACCTGCATTAATCATGTGATTTAACTTTCCCAACTTCCACCTCGAGACGCACATGCGGCGAGGCGTCGTAAGGTGCCGATTTGTCGTGATTGCAATAGAGCGCTATTCTAATCGACGCAGCAGCATGGACGCGTTTCGAAATCACAAGGCGGAGGAGCCGCGTGCAACACGATCGCTATCGCGAACTTTGCGACGCGTTTCACTGGCAGGTACCGGCGCGTTTCAATATCGCTCGTGAGTGCTGCACGCGTTGGGCGGGCGATCGTCACCGACTCGCCATCTACTATGAAGACGACGCCGGCAACACCGGCGCGTTTACGTATTGGGAGATCCAGCGGAGCGCCAACCGGTTTTCGAATGCACTCGTTGGATTGGGTGTGCAGCGTGGAGATCGCGTCGCGATTGTCCTGCCGCAGCGGATTGAGACCGCAGTCGCGCATATCGCTTGCTATCAGATGGGCGCTGTCGCCATGCCGCTCTCCGTTCTCTTCGGTCCCGACGCGCTCGATACCGCTTGCAGGACAGCGAGGCTGTGGTTGCAGTCGGCGAACCGGCCTCATTGCCCAATCTCGAGCAAGCGCGGCTCAACTGCCCACAACTCAAACATGTCATCGCTATCGGCGATAGTCGCAAGGCTCGCGCACTTGACTGGAGCGCGCTGCTCGACTCCGCACCACGCCGCTTCGACTGCGTCGACACTGCAGCGAATGAGCCCGCGCTATTGATTTACACGAGCGGGACTACCGGGCCACCAAAAGGTGCGCTCATGCCGCACAGCGCACTGCTCGGCAATCTGAGCGGATTTCAGCACTCGCAGAACACGTTCCCGCTCGAAGGCGATCTGTTCTGGTCGCCAGCCGACTGGGCTTGGACGGGTGGGCTCATGGATGCGCTGCTGCCCACGCTCTATTACGGCGCGCCGATCCTCGGCTATCGCGGTCGCTTCGAGCCCGCGAAAGCATTTTATCTGCTCGAGAAATATGCGGTGACGAATACCTTCCTGTTTCCAACCGCGCTCAAGATGATGATGAAGACGGTCGCAAAGCCGCGCGACAAGTACGAGCTGGCACTGCGCAGCATCATGAGCGCAGGCGAGGCGCTTGGCGAAACCGTGTTCGCGTGGTGTCGCGATGCGCTCGGCGTGACCGTCAACGAAATGTTCGGGCAGACCGAAATTAACTATATAGTTGGCAACTCGCACATGTCCTGGCCGGCGCGCGCCGGCTCCATGGGCAAGCCGTATCCCGGGCATCGGGTCGCCACTATCGACGACGACGGCAACGAAGTGCAGGCCGGGCAGATTGGAGACATCGCCATAAAGCGCTATTGGCGTGACGGTGAACCCGATCCGGTGTTCTTTCTCGGCTACTGGAAAAACGATGAAGCGACGCGCGCCAAATACAGCGGCGACTGGTGCCGCACCGGCGATCTTGCGAGGCTCGATGCGGATGGCTACCTGTGGTATCAGGGACGGGCTGATGACGTGTTCAAGTGCGCGAGCTATCGGATTGGCCCGTCTGAAATCGAAAATTGCCTCGTGAAGCATCCAGCAGTGGCCAATGCCGCGGTCGTGCCGAGTCCGGACGCCGAGCGTGGCAATATAGTGAAGGCATTCATCGTGCTCACCGCCGGCTACACATCGTCGAGAGACCTGGAGGTGGAGATTCAGGAGCACGTGCGCGGCAAGCTAGCGCCATATGAATATCCGAAAGAAATCGAATTCGTCGATGCGCTGCCGATGACGACGACGGGGAAAGTGCAGCGGCGGGTGCTGCGCATGCAGGAAGTGGAGCGTAAGAAGTCGATCGCAGCTAAACAATGACAACTGGCGAGGTGTAGGCATGAAAGTGTTCCGGATATTATTTGCGCTTGGCGCGCTGCTGGCGTGTCATCATCTGATTGCTCAAAGTTTTCCCGAGAAGCCGATCACTCTGATCGTGCCTTATAGCGCAGGCGGTTCGACTGACGTTGCAATGCGGGCGCTTGCGGATGCGGCGTCCAAGCATCTCGGCCAACGCGTGGTCGTAGAAAACCGCACCGGTGTCGGTGGCACGCTCGGCCCCGCGAGCATGGTCAATGCGAAACCGGATGGTTATCTGATCTCTCAAATGCCGATTACCGTGTTCCGCATTCCACACATGCAGAAGGCAAGCTTCGATCCACTCACCGATTTCACGTGGCTCATCCATGTCTCAGGGTATACATTCGGCGTCGCTGTCCGTGCTGACTCGCCATGGAAAACGTGGCAGGAATTCATCGCGTATGCGAAAGCGAATCCGGGCAAAGTGAGCTACTCAACGCCGGGCAACGGCACGAGCCTGCATATAACAATGGAAGAAATTGCCAATCGCGAGGGCATCAAATGGTTGCAGATCCCGTACAAGGGGGCGGCGGATGCACTGATTGCGCTGCGCGGTGGCCACGTCACCGCGATGGCCGATTCATCGGGTTGGGCCGAGATGGTTGACGCCGGGCAATTGCGGCTCCTTTGTACCTGGGGAGAAAACCGTACACGGCGCTGGCCCGCAGTGCCGACGCTGAAGGACCTCGGCTACGGGATAGTATCCAATTCGCCGTACGGACTCGCGGGCCCTAAAGGCATGGACCCGAAAATCGTAAAAATATTGCACGATGGCTTTCGCAAAGCCATGGATGATCCTGCTTATCAAAAAGTGCTCGAACGCTTCGACCAGGACAACGTTTACATGAACGGCGACGACTATGCGAAATTCGCCCGCAAAACGTATGAAGAAGAGAAAACAGTCATCGAACGCATGGGGCTGAAGATGTAAATGTCCGTTCGTGCAATTGAACGGCCAACTTGTAAATGAGCGCGGCGCGCGAATGACGACGAGCGGCGCGCCGTAGAGAACACCGCGCCAAGCCATACCAATGGATACCGGCATTCGTCGCCGCAACACCTGTCGCGTACAATGTGGCTTTCTCTGGCGCGACCATGATCAAAACCCGTTTTGCACCGAGTCCCACCGGCTATCTGCACATCGGCGGCGCACGCACTGCTCTTTTTTGCTGGGCGTACGCAAAAAAACACGGCGGTATATTCATTCTGCGAGTGGAAGACACCGATCTCGAGCGGTCGACGCAGGAATCAGTGCAGGCGATATTGGATGGCATGCACTGGCTCGGCCTTGATTGCGACGAAGGCCCGTTTTTTCAAATGCAGCGTCTGCACCGCTATAAAGAAGTCGCCGATGAGTTGCTCAAAGCGGGTCACGCCTACTACTGCTACTGCTCGAAGGAAGAGCTCGATGCGATGCGGGAAGCGCAGCGTGCGCGCGGAGAAAAACCTCGCTACGACGGTCGCTGGCGCGATTCCAAGGAAAAGCCGCCGGCAGGGATCATACCTGTGGTGCGCTTCAAAAACCCGCTTGGCGGCGAAGTGACATGGGACGACCAGGTAAAGGGCCCGATTACTATCAGCAGCAGCGAGCTCGATGATCTCGTACTGCTGCGCGGTGATGGCGTTCCGACTTACAACTTTGGTGTCGTCGTCGACGACATCGACATGTCGATCACGAATGTCATTCGCGGTGATGATCACGTCAATAATACGCCTCGGCAAATCAATATCTACAAGGCGTTGGGTGCAACACTGCCCAAGTTCGCGCACCTGCCGATGATACTCGGTAGCGATGGAGAACGACTTTCAAAGCGGCATGGTGCGGTAAGCGTGATGCAATATCGCGACGAAGGCTTTCTCGCCGATGCGCTCGTCAACTACCTCGCGCGACTCGGGTGGTCGCACGGTGATGAGGAAAAATTTTCACGCGACCAGCTCGTTGAATGGTTTGATCTTGCGCACATCAGTAAGTCGCCCGCGAGGTTCGCGCCTGAAAAGCTTCAATGGCTGAACAATCTTTACATCCGCGATACACCCGATGAAGAGCTTGCTCATCTTGTCGAACCGCTCATCATTCGCAGCGGTGGCGATATCGACGACGGCAACAAGCTCGTAAAAGCAATTGGTCTCGTGAAGGGGCGTGCGCAAACTATTAACGCGCTCGCAGAAGAATGCATGCTGTTTTTCCACCGTGCATCGCCAACCGCAGATTTGCTCGCTCAGCATGTGACGGCCGAAGTACGCCCGGTGTTGTCGGGTCTGGTTGCACAACTGGAAGAACTTGCGCCATGGGATACTGCGACGATCGCAGCAACGCTCAAACAAACGCTTGCCGCGCACCAAATCAAGATGCCGCAACTGGCGATGCCACTGCGAGTATTGGTGTTCGGCCGCACCAAGACGCCGGATATTGCGAGCGCGCTCGCGATAGCTGGCAAGTCAGAAGTAGCGGCGCGAATCCGCGCATATGTGTAGGCGGCATTCTTTACACCCCTGGGGCTCGCCGGTATAATCCGCCCTCTTGCGTGGGGGGTATAGCTCAGCTGGGAGAGCGCTTGCATGGCATGCAAGAGGTCAGCGGTTCGATCCCGCTTACCTCCACCAGCAGCAAAGTTCTTGTGTTAGTCGTCCTGATAGTCCCCATCGTCTAGAGGCCTAGGACATCGCCCTTTCACGGCGGTAACACCGGTTCGAATCCGGTTGGGGACGCCAAAACAATTAAGCCGCTTCGCTTATCGTTTGTGCCGAGAATTGAATGGCAGCGTTCGCCTTGAGCGCGACCAGCGTCTTCTCGCTCCTTGCAGCACAACAGTGGCGCTGACGGCTATTAGGTCGGCCGTGCCGGCCAAGTCAATGGCATCGATGCCAGCCTGAATGTCAAACAGTACGACTTCGGTAATGAGCGGATGAGACGAACCTTCCTAGATCCGTGATGATTACTGTCACGCTAGGCATTGCCAAGAACCGTGCAAGGTTAGACCTATAGCAATAAACGCTGAAAGGTTAGGCGCAGTTTACGGAGCGCTAGTTAATAAATAATGTCCCAATAGAACCGCCGCAATGATAACTAGCATCATAGCTTGGCCAATCAGATATGCTGTGATCAGCGAGGAATCTTCATCAGTCAGGTCTGGTCGTCGAGCGCTAGAAACAATTGTTATGCCATGCTGTACCAATCGCACCATATCAATGTGGGGCGGCTGGCTGGGAAGCCCAGTGTGCTGAGCGCTCGGGCGCCCATGTCACTACTGCATCCGGTGGGAGGAAAGCGTATACGACAATCGACAAGATACTCATTGCGATGACAAGAATAAGCTTTCTCATGAAACCTCCATTCAGTGAGTATATGCAGGTGCCATTACCGCAAGTAATAGCTAATCGTGACTATCGCTAAGGCCATCGGTGGACTAAATCACAATTCTGGGAAGATTATTTTGCGACTCCGGGTGACTGCGAAGAAGGCGATGGACGATTGTTTGTTCAACATCGTCCGCTTGTATGCAGTGCAGAACCCGAGCGGATGCAAGGCAAAACGGCATAGCGCGTCGCGGGTCTAGCAGTACAGAAAAAGGACCACCGATGAAAGTGCCCCAAGCAGACCGCCACAGCGCGGGAAGAAACGTTACACCGCAGGAATTATTAGGAAAAGCAAGCGAGCACATTCGAAACGCTAGCTGCATGGGGCGCGCGGTCGTTTCAGAGTTGCATGAGCGCAAGCGCCATAAGGAAAAGCGCGTATGTATTGGGCTCGGGGACGCTATCCACCGGTAAGCTTAATGACACACGCGTCTAGAAGCGCGTCCATATCATCATCGCCAGCGCTCTTAGATGGAGGCGCTGCCGTCGCGGCGGCAAGTGTTACAAGCTTCGTTACGGTGGTGAATGGATCTGCAGAATCAAGAATACAAGTGTCCGTGAATACGTTGCTAGGGGCGACGTTACAGAACGGCGCTTGGATCGGCCTTCAAGACATGCTAGCAGACCGCGTCCGAGGCACTCTTGTCCCACCGGTAAAGACGCATCGGTGGAATATTCAGGATCTCGAATTGCGCAGGTGTGGGTCCCATCGTGGGCGTCGCCAGTTCGGCGACTTTGTTGCTGACCTGATAAGCGACGAAGCGACCGCCGGGACGCAACGCCGTCCAGATCGCGGAGATAACACGTAGACCGGCCTCTCGCGGCATGGTCGAAAAAGGAATGCCTGAGATCACTGCGTCTGCTCCTGCTTGGCCCTTCGCGGCCAGCGCACTTTTGAGGTCATGTGCAGCGCCGTGATGCACCGCAAGTCGCTTATCGTCTATGCGACCAAGTAGTCCGCAAAATTGCGGATTGATCTCGATCGTCAGTAAAGTAGACGTAGGTGACAGCGCTCGCAGCAGCGCGCGTGTTGTGCCGCCGGTGCCACCGCCCAGTTCAACGACCACCCGCGCCGACGCAATATCGGCGAGCTTAACAATGCGTCGCTCAAGGAAACGCGAACTCGGAGTAATCGAACCGACCTGCTGCGGACGTTTGAGGAACTGCTGAAGAAATACTATCCGGTCGGTGATGACTTGATTAAGGTCCTGACTCGTCTGCATAGCAGTGTGCGCCTTTCCTTGCGTATTGGTTGTTGTGGAACACCTTATATGAACGGAAACTGCCAATACAGTTCAGCGGGCGTACGCGCTCATGCGTTCGTTTCGAGCTGAATACCGGTGAGGCGAAATGCGATGTGCGTGAGTCATTGTTCAAAGCGTCGAACGAAAGCGCTAACTCGGTGTGAGTTCGACGTTCATGACGCTGTTATCCGACAGCTGACACTCGCCCTCGCCGCCGCCGGACAGACCGCCGGCAGGGTGTGCCAGTTCAAACCGGCAGCGCATGCGCTTGCCGTCCGAAGTCTTGAGGTTTGCAACCACTTTCCCCGTGTAATGCGTAATGAACTCCGTCGCACCGAATGTAGATGGCCACGGGCGGCCCAGGTAAGGCCAGTCATACCAGCCGACCCGCCAGCCGTCCCATATTGGTCCGAGGCTGTCGCGCACGGTCTCCTGCGTTATTTGAAAGAAGCGGCCAGTGTATGTTTCGTGCGAAGCTTCGGCCACGATAGTACCGCGTTATGCCCGCGTCCTTACTCGTTCATGCACGGCGTCGGCGACTTACCCGGCGCGGATACCTCGCCGCTACCAGTGCCGGTCGTGGTGCATGCGATGGGCAAGCAAAGCAATAGCGCAGCGGCTAACCGGGACGCGAGACTCTCACCTTTTCTCCAATTTATCCGCTGACGCGAAAGCACTGCGTACATTAGATGAGTGCGAGCTAGGTTCCTTATTCGTGGTGCTCTTTATGCACTGTGCGCCTGATGCGCCGGACGATTATAGGTCCGGTGTTCTCCACTACCTTCGTATCAACCGGCCGTGGCGCACTCCCCCGCGCGACTATCGTTGACTTCTCTTCGACTCGTTGCTCGGCCTGTTGCATGTAGCCGCGCCTGGGGCGAGCGGAGCTCACGTGTCCCTTTTTTTCCTGATGACGTTTCCCTGTACTGATGCCAAGCCCATCAGTGACAGGCTGGACGGTCGATACGGCATGCTTGTACACCTGATCCTCCATAGCGCCGTGCACGATTATGACGTAATCATCGAAGGCGATAATCTTCCCCTCGAGTTTTATGCCGCTGACCAGGAATACTGCGACGTTGCGCCGCTCTTTGATCATCTCGGTAAGGAATCGATCCTGGGCATTTTGTGCTTCTTTCATGGAGGCTACCTTGGTATAAATTGAAATGTGCGAATAGCTATCCCTGACATTGATCTTGCAGCAGGTCGGGACAAACGCAGTGTTGGCCGTCCAGGGACAACATTGACGGACATTACGACGAACCGGTAAGGTCTGTGTGCGCAACGCTCGTTTAGCAGAATCCGCACTCCGAACGTCTCACGAATTCGCTGCTCACGGTATCGGCCATACGTCATTTAACCCATATGCAGCCGCTGTCAGTTGAATCGTGCCGTGCGAACGCTTCACGCCATTCGCTTCGCTACGGGGTTACTTTTTCTGCGGAGCAGCCTCGGTGTCCGATGGGGCGGGTGCAGGGGTGTTCGAGGTGGCAGGCGGATTCGGCCGCACCGGCGTCGGCGGCGCTGGCGACGCTGCTTTATCGCGATTGCACCCTGCAGTTAATAAAATGGCGCTGCAAAACGTCGCGCAGAGGATTGCTTTTATGATGGTGTGCACCAGAGGGCCGATTAGGTTCGAGCGCCACGTTATACGTATACGGCGCCACTAGCGTGGAAAAAAAAGCGGCGCCGTAGCGCCGCTTTTTTTGACGCTGCTGAAAGATCGACTAACCGATTTTGCCGCGACGCTTTGCGACGAAACCCATCAGGCCAAGGCCAGCCAAAATCATGGCGTATGTTTCCGGCTCGGGGACCGCCGACGCGAAGTTAAGAGCGCCTCCGCCGTTAGTGATCGTGAACCCGGTACCAGTGGCCGTAACGCTAGGGACCGTATTCGTGAACGCGGAGAACAGCGTGGTGTAGAACGGCTGCGGCGAGAAGAATCCCTCCTTGCCGGCTGCCTGGACAAAGGTGAGAGTGGCGTTCGCGCTTGGCACAAAAGCGGTGTTGCCGTTCGCCGGTGAAGTGACCGTGTTCCCGTTGATCAGCGAGCCGGTCGCGAGCGTCTGCTGCGGCGGCGTACTGTTTACAGTCGGCGTGGTCCCGATGAAGCCGAACGTCGAATTTGACGGTGCGGCAACGAACGAGTAGGTCAACGTGTCAAGCACGCCAGCTGTTACGGTCGTATTCGGATTGGCCCCCGGGTTAAGGATTGTGTGTCCGGTGGCGGTGAACGGAACATAAATGCTATAGGTGGAGTTCAGACCGCCAGCAACGACGTTGGTGCCCCCGAGTTGAAAGCCGGTGACCGAAAGGAAGCCTTGTTCGCTGAAGGTAGTAGCGCTGGTTTGGGTAACGTTCGCAAAATCCGACACCAGGATGTTATCCGCGGTCACTGACGAGCCGGAAAGGCCGACCGCTGCCGGGTTGAAAGTAAACGGCGACATGGCTGCCACGGCGGCGGTAGAAGACGCTGCTACTACCATCAGGGACGCCAAGCTGCGTGTGGCGAATGTACTAAACCGCCCTAACGGGCGCTTCTTCGTTGATGCGGTCTGCATTTGAATCTCCATAAACTGTCCAGCGATCGGATAAAGCAACTTGCCTATAAGCGATACGCAACGGTTGCGTCAACGCCTCTATGCACGGTGTGAAGAATGCACTGGACGAAATCGCATTGCTATAGTGCGTACGGACTAATGGCCAAGTGGAACGTGTCAGACAGACGCTCGATATGCTGCGATGGACCGACCGCCAAGCGGAGCCTGGGCGCAAACCCGCGGACGGAACCAGTTTGAACAGCAGTTGTTTTTTCACCACACATCGAGCAGCATCATACCTGTATGTAGGCCCGCTTATTTACTCTATGCGATGCGTTTGAAATAATTTGTGGGAGGCCATACTTAACGCAATATTCTGTGGAAGGATGAATAAATCCGGCATGAACAACGCGACATGGTTGGCTAGTAGGTGCAACGGTAAATTACGATGAAATCCATTCTCGATCGATCGTTTCGCTATACGCCCAGTATCGCGACAGACCTCCGAAAGACTTTCGCAAGATTGAGGCGCGAACAGCGCGCAGATGCAAAGACACGACCTGAACCAAGCAGCGCAAACGTCGCAACCCTTCGCCGGCACATAAGTGGGGTGAAGAGAGAAGGGCAGTAGGAACGCCTTTCCCTAGCGCACCAGTCGTCTAGCTTATCCCGCACGCAACATGGACCGCGATGTCGACGAGGTCCTCAGGCGCGCGATCGAGCTCGAATATGAGGCGATGCGCCACCACCGCCATCACGCAAAGGACGAGTCGATTGCGGCGTGGGAGCGCGCAATGGCGTTGTTTCGCGATGACTTTGCCTTCGCGACCCGGCATCTTACTCTCTTCGATCGCGGTTATGAATTGCTCAAATCCATCGTGGCGGACTGTGCCGAGTGGCCGGGGCCCGCAAAGGCGCTCGCCGATGCCGCGATACTGAGATCGGATATCGAGACGCGGCGCTTGTAAGCTGCTTCGAGCTAGGCTTCGTCTGGTCGGGTACCAACGAAGCGATAGGGTCTTGTCCGACAGGCTTATCAGCCCGTTCCTATTCAAGTGACTGGCGTCGGCGGCGATAGTGGCTTGAGCGGAGATGGGGCACCACAAAAAGGACACGAACTATGTTAGGGACAAGGCTTCTTATACTGGCAGTAACGGCAGCCGCAGCGTTGATGTTCGCATCACGCCAGGATTCACGCCTGCGGGAGGCGCGTCAGCACAAGGAAGATTTGGCCACATGGGAAGGCGAAGGCGGCGCTCCCGCCGAGTAAACGGCGCGATCTGACATACTCCGCGCATTAAGAGGCACTATGAAATTACCACTTGTCTTTTTGTCCATCTTTACGGCTGCCGTTGCGAGCGGATGCAATCGCGATGCGCCGCCGCCACGGACCGACGCCAAGCCCGATAACGTCAAGCCAGCGCCCGTGCGTCCCGGGGATCCTGCATCCCCTACGGTCCCGGGCCCTAACCCCCAGATGGGCACGGACCAGAAAAAGTAGGTCTGCTATACGCCGCGCATGGTGCGTGCGGCTTTCCGGCGCGCCGGCGGTGATGTGTGGTTTGTCGGCAATTGTCCGGTCCGGCCGGGCTGCGCTGTGCAATCCCTTTCTACGCTCGCGATGCGGTGCAGCGATTCGTTCAATGCTGTAACCAGTGCCGCTTCGCCGCTGACTAACGAAGTCCACGCAAGCTCGTAGCCCTTACGTCTTCCCTTTCGCGTGAGGTGCAAACACGCCGGCGAGATGGTCAGTGTGTACGGGATGCCGTTGATGTCCAACTCCCGCTTAAGCGGTCCCGTGAGCTTAGTCGTCATGTGCTGCAACGGGCTTGGCGCCGCGCTTGCATTTAGCGAACGAAATGCCGATCAATATCGCCCTTGACCGTTATTGCGAGTTGCGGCCTCGGGATCTTTGCTTGACTCCGTCCGCGCCTTGTCTCCGCGCCAGTTGGTCGAAGCGCTCGCATTAGAACTTGCCGCGTCTTTAGTTGGCTCGCGATTGCTCGCGGGCGACGCGGCATTATCGCGTGACGACTTTAGAGCGTCTTTTTGGGATTGGGCCGCTATTCCTGGCTGCGTAACCGGCTCGTTAGATTGCGCCGCCATTGCCATAGAGGACGCTGTCGCAAGCACCGTTGCGATAGATAAGACACGGACCAGCCTCGATGATTTCATTTCGAGCTCCTTATCTTTTTTAGTTAAAGCAATCGGCGCTTCGCCGCCGTACTCATTTGACCGGCATAGAGCCGCAGGTTCAACGTTTCGACACAACATGCGTGCGAACTCGCAGAAACGAAGTGCTGGTTGTATAAGATAAATAACTCCGAGAATCGGGGTGGACATCGTAGGAACGACCCTACTACGGAATGGGAGACTCGCCGCTGGCAGATATGAGTGTCCGCAGGAATAATGCAAGTGCGTCGATGTTCCATGCGGCCTAACTAAAAAGGATATCAATCATGGGTAAATATCTGATCGGCTGGCTTCTCGGAGTTCCCGTTTTTGTGCTCGTCATCATTTATCTCTTCTTTCATTGAGATGACATTGGCATAGCACCCTTAATTTCACAGGAAGGACAATAATGCGTATTTGGACAGCCGCCGCGGTACTTGCCGCTGCTATCGCCGTGGTGCCTGGTTACAGTTATAGTCAGACGAAAGACTCGCCTAAAACCGGTACTGAAGTCGACAACACCCGCACCAACAAGGCAGACCGCAGCAATACCGGACAGACCCCTCAGGGTCAATCGGGAACAGAGGCAGACCGCAAGCTTGCTGCCGCTGTGCGCAAAGCAATCGTTGGCGATAAATCGCTATCCAGTTATGCGCACAACGTGAAAGTCGTAACGCATGACGGCGTCGTGACGCTTCGCGGACCGGTTCGTAGCGAGGATGAGAAATCCAAAGTGGCCCAGCTCGCCCAGAAAGTATCAGGAGTGAGCAAGGTCGATAATCAGTTACTCGTTAAAAGCGGCAAAAAATCCTGAAAGGATAAACATGAAACATGCAGTGTATGGAATCGTGCAAACGCGCGCGCAAGCCGAATCGATAGTCAGTGGTCTACGCAGCGCTGGCTTTACCGGCAATGACATATCGGTGCTCTTCCCGGACAAGGGCGGCACGCAGGATTTTGCGCATGAGAAAAGTACGAAGGCACCCGAAGGCGCAACGACGGGCGGCGTCGCGGGTATGGGCATAGGCGCGGCACTGGGATGGCTCGCCGGCATCGGATCTCTTGCGATTCCGGGCGCCGGGCCATTCATCGCGGCCGGGCCAATCATGGCGGCGTTAGGCGGCGCGGCAGTGGGTGGAGCGACGGGCGGTTTGGTGGGCGCACTGGTCGGCATGGGAATACCCGAGTATGAGGCCAAGCTGTACGACGGCAAAGTCCGCGGCGGCAATGTGCTCGTATCCGTGCACGCCGAAAATGGCGACCAGCAAAAGCGCGCCAAGGACATCCTCGAGAACGCAGGGGCTGAGGACATCAGCTCGTCGACCGAATCGACGGCAAAAGCGTAGTAGCTCGGCGTTGTAGTAACATGTTGGCGGCGTTATAGCCGCCCGCAATCGCGGCAAGGTGGGACGGGACCGGCATCGGTCCCGTCATTGTGTTGGGCCCAGCGCCGGTCTCAGAGGTTATTGCGTCACGCCTATCATTGCGAAGGAGCCGAGATGGCAGCCCGTTCAATCGCGTCTCTGACGATTTCATTTGGTCTGGTATCCATTCCGGTGAAGCTGTACTCAGCAACCCAGCCGCGCGGCGGCGTGTCGTTTAATCTCATCCACAAGAAATGCGGGTCGCGCCTGAAGCAGCAGTACATCTGCATCAAGGAAGACGTCGTCGTCGAGCGCGCGGAGATGGTGAAAGGCTTCGAATTCGCGAAAGATCAGTACGTCATCTTCACGCCGGAAGAGCTGAAAGAGCTCGAAGAACGATCAACCGGCAGCGTCGACATCACTGAGTTTGTGCCGGACGAAAAAATCGATCCCGTGTACTACGACAAAGCGTACTTTCTGGCCCCCGATAAAGGCGGCGCCAAACCGTACGCTCTGTTAGCTGAGGGTATGCGCAAAACCGGCCGCTGCGCGCTTGCTCGCTGGGCGGCGCGTGGCAAGCAGTATCTCGTTCAGCTGCGCCCGGTAAAGGACGGACTCATCATGCAGCAGCTCTTATACGCAGACGAGGTGCGTCCGATTTCCGACGTGGAGATTCAGGAAGCGCCGGTCAAGGAACCCGAATTGAAACTCGCCATTCAGCTGATCGATCAAATATCTGCGGAAGAATTCAATCCGAAGAATTACGAAGACGATGTGAAAAAGCGTATTGAGACCGCTGTGCAGGAGAAAGTGCAGGGTCAGGAGATTTCCGTCTCGCCAGCCGTGCCGGCTAGCGGCGGTGCGCAGGTCATCGACCTGATGGAGGCTTTGCGCGCGAGCGTCGGAAAAGCCGGTGCGAAACGGGCGGAACCTGCAGAGGCCGAGCCGCCTGCCGCGGAGCGTCGTCCGCCGAAGCGCGCAGCCGCGGCGCAGTCCACCGGCAAAGCGCGCGTCAAGGCCGGCCGCAGGTAACAGTTCGCCGTACGTTCGATGTCGCAATACTCGAGTCAGCGAGTACGCGAAATCGTCGGGCTATCCCAATCTGCGCTCAAAGGACTGATTGCTGCAGGGTTCGTTACCCCGGCACGCGGTGCACGCCGCGAATATCGCTTCACCTTCCAAGACCTCGTTGTCCTGCGCATGGCAAAGTCCCTTGCTGAAGCAAAGCTCGCGCCTCGCCGTATCTCGGCGTCCCTGAGAAAACTACGCAAACAGCTACCCGACACTGTGCCGATTACTGGTCTTAAAGTGCGCGCCGTGGGAAATGACGTTGTTGTGGCCGAGGGGCCGGCTCAATGGCGGATTGATGATGGCCAATACCTGCTTGCTTTTGAAGTCTCCCGTTTCGACAGTGACGTGAGGTTTGTCGAAACGCCCGTCAGACCGCTGCCGCCGGAACAGTGGTTCGAGCATGGCCTGTCCCTCGAAGAATCCGACACCGTTAGCGCAATCGCGAGCTACGAGAAAGCAGTCGAGGACGATGCGTGCAAGTCCGGTGCCTATGTTAACTGGGGACGGCTCCTGCACCAGGCGGGCAGACTAACGGACGCGGCGGCGGTGTATGAGCGCGGAATCAGGTCATGTGGCGATGACGCAGTGCTGCTTTTCAACTTCGCAGTTCTGCGCGAGGATCAGAAACGTCACGACGATGCCATCGCGCTTTATGAGCAGTCGCTCGCACTCGATCCGGAATCTGAGGACGCCCATTACAATCTGGCGCTCTTGTACCAATCGCTTGGACGCAAGCGCGACGCCGTGCGGCACTTGAGTGCGTACCGTAAATTGACTACGCACGGTAAATCTCCTGGAACGGGCGAATAGAAACGTCAGTCTGCACCATGGCACTCGAGGTCTATCGCAAGAAGCGTAATTTCCAGACGACGCCTGAACCACGCGGCGCGGCCGTGAAAGGCAAGGCCAACGGTCTTGCATTCGTCATACAAAAACATGCCGCGAGCCACCTGCATTACGACTTCCGCCTTGAGTTGGACGGCGTGCTGCTGAGCTGGGCTGTGCCCAAGGGGCCGAGCTTGGATCCAGCGGACAAGCGGCTCGCGATGCATGTCGAGGACCATCCCATTGAATACGGCGACTTCGAAGGGGTGATCCCGCCCAAACAATACGGGTCGGGCACCGTTCTCTTATGGGATCGCGGAATCTGGATTCCACGCGAGGATCCGCATGCGGGATACAAAAAAGGCAAACTCAAATTCGAGCTTCGTGGACAAAAATTACATGGCGGCTGGACGCTCGTGCGCAGTCACGGCGGCAAATACGGGGGTGAAAAATCATGGCTGCTGATCAAGGAAAGCGACGAATTTGCCAAGCCATCGGGCGTTTTACGAATCGTCGACGACAAGCCCGCCAGTGTCGACCAGCGGACGCACACTCGAAGAGATCGCAGCGTCGCCGGACCGCGTCTGGCATTCAAATAAGTCGGTCAAGGAGAACGTGCGCACGGGCGCTGTAACGCGCAAAACGTTGCAACTCGATCCCGCGAAAGTGAAGGGGTCGGTGAAAACGAAGATACCGGAATTTCCAGAGCCGCAGCTCGCGACGCTCGTCAAAGAGTGCCCCGCAGGCGACGAGTGGGTGCAGGAAATAAAATTCGACGGCTACCGGATGCTCTGCAGTATCAAGAATGGCGAGGCACGCATGTATTCCCGCAATGCAAAGGAGTGGACACACAAGTTTCCGGCAATCGCCCGCATGCTCGGGCGGCTCCCGATCGAGAGCGCGTGGGTAGATGGTGAAGCCGTAGTCCTCGAGGCAGACGGCCGCAGCAGCTTCCAGGCGATGCAAAACGCGCTGTCGTTCGATGACCCGAATGCGTTTGTCTACTACATATTCGATTTGCTATACGTGGATGGCTATGACCTCAGAGAGGCGCCGCTCGCTGAACGCAAGCGCCTGCTCGAACAAATTTTGACGCCGCAATCCGGAGCTCTTCGCTACAGCGCCCACTTCGACAGCGCAGAGGGCGCTTTTTTTCGTGAAGCTTGCCGGCTGCATCTGGAGGGCGTCATTGCGAAGCGCATTGATTCGACCTATGCAGCCGGCCGCAGCCGCAACTGGCTGAAAGTCAAATGCGGCACCCGCCAGGAGATGGTTATAGGCGGTTTCACGGATCCGGAAGGCTCTCGCCATGGCTTCGGCGCACTGTTGCTTGGCGTCTATGAGAAAGACGGGACGTTTGCTTACGCTGGCAAGGTCGGCACCGGATTCAATGATCGCGGACTAACAGAGTTGCGCAAGAAGCTCGACGCGCTTGTCGAGGATAAGCCCGCATTCAAAAATCCGCCGCGAGGCGCGGAAGCGCGACGGTCGCATTGGGTGAAGCCAGTGCTGGTTGCGGAAGTCGCATTCACCGGCTGGACGAACGACGGGGCGCTGCGCCACCCCTCCTTTCAGGGCTTACGCGAAGACAAGAAAGCGTCGGAAGTGTTCCGCGAAATGCCGGCGAACGTTAATGGAGGGGAATCGGATCGGCCATCTTATGATGACAACGCGCCATCCCCGTCGAAGACGAAAGCACGCAGCGTTGCATCGAGAAAAGGTACGCGCCGGCAACCAGGCATCCGTCGCTGGAATCGAAATCAGCAATCCCGCAAAGCTTCTGTATCCAGACGCCAAACTTACCAAGCTTGATATCGCCGGTTACTGCGAAGCGGTCGGCACGTGGCTCGTACCCCATTTGCGGCAGCGGCCGTTGACCATCGTGCGCTGTCCAAACGGCTGGGACAAGCCGTGCTTCTACCAGAAGAACGACCATGGCGCAGATGCGTCGATCGACCGCGTCGACGTGCGCACGAGCGAAGGCCCAGCGCGCTACATGATGGCAAATTCCGTCGCCGCCGTCGTCGCACTTCTGCAGATGGGCGTTCTCGAGCTGCATCCTTGGGGCTCGAGCAAGCCGAAGCTCGACTTTCCAGATCGCATCGTTTTCGATTTTGATCCCGCGGACGATCTGCCGTGGCCGGATGTTGTGCAGGCGGTGCAGCTGATCAAAACACTGCTCGACGATATCGGACTTCGTGGATTCCTGAAGACTACGGGTGGCAAGGGCTTGCATGTAGTGATACCCATCGCGCCGACGCTGCCGTGGAGCGCTATCAAGGGCTTCACCAAGACCATCGCCGAATTATTTACGCGCACTTTCCCGGATCGCTTCACGGCGAAAGTCTCCAAGGGTTCGCGGCACGGCAAAATATTCATTGACTACCTGCGCAACGACGAAGGCTCGACCGCCATTGCTGCATATTCTATGCGAGCGCGTTCGGGCGCCCCGGTTGCAACGCCGATCGAGTGGACGGAGCTTGCTAAAGACGTGCGCTTTGGCTACTTCAACGTGAACAATGTGCCGGCGCGACTCAAGCGGTTGAAAAAAGATCCATGGGCAGATTTCTTCACCATCGAGCAGAGCGTCACAACGGCGATGATGAAGCGCGTCGGCTACGTGCATAGTTGAGCAATCGCTCAAATATCGGATTGCCGCAGCAGGTCGCTCGCGAAGGCCGATAATCGCAGCACCGCGGGTTTGCAACTCCAGTATCCCGCGTACACCACGGGAAGCACGCAATGACACAGACGCGATCCGACAGGCGCCCCGCGCCTGAGCGTATGAAATTTTTTGCAACGGGTCTCCTGATCCTGGTAACGGCAGGCTATCTGCTCTCGCGGCTCTTCGAGTCGCGGCATCCGGCACTCAGTGTTTGTGCAGCGTTCTGCGAAGCAGCGATGGTAGGCGCTATGGCCGACTGGTTTGCGGTCGTTGCACTGTTCAAGCACCCGATGGGCGTTCCGATTCCGCATACCGCAATCATCCCGCGCAGCAAGAATCGCATCGCCGATAATCTCGGAACGTTCATCTCCCGCAACTTCCTGGGAGCCGACGCCATACTCGCGCGTATTCGCGCGTTCGACCCCGCGGCGCGTTTTGCAACCTGGCTGGGCAAAGAGGAATCGGCGGTGTGGCTTAGTAACCACCTGGTGCGCGCCGGAAGGTATGGCCTCGATGTCATCGAAGATCAACGCGTGCATCGATTCATTCACAACGTCGTAATCGCTGAACTTGAAAAAGTCGATTTCGCCCGGCTGGGCGGCGAACTGCTCGATGTGGTGACGCAGAACGGCCGCCATCAGCAACTGCTGAACGAATTGATCCGGCAGTTAAGCGGTCTTCTAGAGAATCAGACTACACGTGACAATATCGCAGAGATGATCGCGAAGGAGTTTCAAGCCTGGCGGAAAGGATTTCTTGGCGTCGTTAAGGTCGATGAGATGATCGGCAGCTTCGCGGCGAAGAAATTAATCGGCGCGTTGACGCGCCTGATTAAAGAGGTGGAGAGTGATGAAGCGCACCCCTTGCGTTTGAAATTCGATCAGTTCGTTTTTGATTTCATCGCCAAGTTGAAGACCGATCCGGATTTTCGTGTCAAGGGCGAGCAGATCAGGGCGCAGTTCCTGAGCCGGCCGGAGCTTGGCGCGTATCTGCGCGGATTGTGGCTGCAGGTGAGCGCATGGCTGCGCAGTGATCTCGATAGCGAGAAATCAGTGATCGCACGCAAAGTCGCGGAATTCACGCGTGGGTTCGGCATCAAGCTGCAAGGCGACCGTGACATGCAGACATGGATTAACGAGCAGATTTTCGCCGCCGCCGTGCCGCTCATCGAAGAGAACCGGGCTGCGATCGGTAATTTCATCGCCGATCAGGTTAAGGCATGGGATGAACGTCACATGGTCACCGAGCTTGAAAAAAGCATCGGCACGGATCTTCAGTTCATACGCATCAACGGGACGGTAGTCGGCGGACTTATCGGATTGTTAATCTATGGTTCGACAAGATTGATGACGGGATAACGGGCTCTTGCATATCGAAGCCGGTGGGAACATGCGTAGCCTTGAGCAAGCGATCGTGCGTCGATGTCTTAGCAAACTCGCGATAGTCTACATCGCGGTATTGGCGCAAGCTGTCGCCTGCGCACAGGATCTTCCCAAGAAAGCGATACGCCTGCTGGTGCCGTCCGCTGCGGGCGGCCCCTCCGACTTTGTCGCTCGGCTGATTGCTCCGAAGCTCGGCGAGGCAATCGACCGCAATGTGATTGTCGACGCGCGCGGCAGCGTCAGCGGTATTGTCGCTACCGAGATTGCCGCGCATGCCGCTCCCGACGGCTCGACACTTGCTATTGGCAATAATGGTACGCACGTAATCAACGCCGTCTTGTATCGCAAACTGCCGTACGATCCCGTGCGCGATTTCGTGCCCATCAGCAAGATGGTCACGGCCGGCACCGTACTCGTCGCGCAATCCGAAGCTCGAGGCGAACACACTGCGCGAATTCATCGCTTCCGCTAAGCGCGAGCCCGGCAGATATGTGATCGCCGTCGCGGGCGCCAACGGCGCGATCATCACTGAGATTCTCAGATCGGCGACGGGTATCGTTCTCAACAATGTGCCGTACAAAGGCAGTGCGCCCTCCGAATTCGCAGTGGTCTCCGGCGAGGCGGCAGTCGCGATGTTATCGGTTCCCGTTGCCGCGCCTTATGTGAAAAGCGGCAAGATGAAAGCACTCGGTGTAACGACCGCCCGGCGTTCTTCGCTGCTGCCGGATGTGCCTACCATAGAGGAGGGTGGCGTCGAGAAATTCGAATTTGGCAACTGGCACGCGCTGTTCGCTCCTGCCGGAACGCCCCCACCTATTGTCCGACGCCTGCACGCTGAACTCGTGCGCATATTCGATAACTCCGAGATTCGCAGTCTCGTTGTTGCACGCGGCAGCGAAATCGTGTTGAGCACGCCGCAGGAGTTGGGTTCTGCGCTGAACGACGACATCGCCCGCTATCGGAAAATCATGGCGACAGCAGGAATAGAGCCACAATGACGTAAAATCCGAAAGCGCAGCCTGTCTCCTTGCGAACTCCGGGGATCGGTGAGTTGACCAACTGCGTCTCTTACGGCGTAGTCAGCCGGCAACATCGGCCAATAAGTAAATTTCCGCAAGCTATGTCGGGTCGCACGTCAGCCGGCCGCAATGGCCTGACTGGCGCAGAGGACTATTTCGATTGAAGCCGCTACACCTGACCTTTGCACTGGGATTCCTCGGCTTCGTCTCGTTGTCCGCCGCCCGCGTCGTGCTTTCGCTTTATGCATTGGAACTTGGGGCACAGCCATTCGCGGTCGGCGTGCTCGTCGCGATGTTTTATGTTTTTCCGCTGTTGCTGTCATGGCCCCTTGGCGCGCTGTCCGATCGCATCGGTTCGCGCTGGCCGTTGGTCTTCGGCGCTGGTCGGGAGCAGTTGGATTAGTCATCCCTTATTTCTGGGGCGTTCTGCCAGCGCTTTTCGTCGCAGCCGCGTTGAGCGGACTGTCGCTTGCTATCACGCACGTAAATCTACAAAACCTCGTGGGACTGATCAGCCTGCCGGCTGACCGCACGCGCAACTTCAGCAACTTTAGCATGGTCGGCGCGGCGACGAACTTCGTCGGCCCGCTGATTGCGGGCCTCGCCATCGATAACGCAGGTTTTGCGATTGCCTGCCTTTATGTTATGGCCCTTTCAGTGCTCGGCGTGGTATTCGCCGCGGGCTGGGGCGAAATTCTGCCCATAAGCCCGCGGAGTTCAGCACCGCCGGTGCGCATACTCGACACGCTGACCGATCGCGATATCGTCCGTACCTTGGCGACGAGCAGTCTTGCGCAGCTCGGCACTGACCTCTACCAGTTCTATCTCCCGATCTATGGTCATGCGGCGGGACTCTCGGCAACGGTCATCGGCGTCGTGCTCGCAAGTTTTGCGCTGGCATCGTTCACCGTTCGCGTGGTCATGGCACGTCTGGTGCAAAAGTTCGGCGATGAGCGACTGCTTGCGTATTCGTTTTATCTCGGCGCTGTGGCATTCTTGCTCGTGCCTTTTTTCAACGGTGTAATCACGCTCACTCTGATCTCGTTCATGTTCGGGCTCGGCATGGGCTGCGCGCAGCCGATTACGATGATACTGATGTTTCGTCACTCGCCGAAGGGGCGCTCCGGCGCAACGCTCGGCATGCGGCTGACCGCAAACAATCTGATGCGTGTGCTCGGTCCGGCGGTTTTCGGCTCGGTCGGGTCGGCACTTGGACTGTTTGCCGTGTTCTGGATCAATGGGCTCGTTATGGGTGCAGGAGGGTTTTTGGCGCGTCCCACTAACGCAGCGCGCCGTGTACCATGACGCGGCCCAAGAAACATTGTAGACGCGTGCGTTCACTGCTCAAGAGATGTCTGGTCTGTCTCTATCTCTGTATTAGCGGGACGTACGGTATGTCAGCGTATGCTCAGTCGTATCCATCAAAACCCATCCGGCTGATATTGCCGGTGCCGCCGGGCGGCGTCGCCGATGTGATTGCGCGGCCGCTCGCGCAAAAGCTGACTGTGGCGTTAGGTCAGGCCGTGGTGCTGGATCACCGACCGGGCGCGACCGGCGCGATCGGACTCGGCCTCGCCGCGAAAGCAGCGCCGGACGGCTACACGCTGTTGTGGGGATCCACGAATACGCTTTGCATGGGCACCGCGCTCTATGCGAAATCAGCACCAGGCAAAGACTATGCAGCGATTACGCCGGTCATAATTTTCCATAATGTACTGGTCGTTCATCCGGCAGTGCCGGTCAACTCGGTGAGCGGTCTTATTGATCTCGCCAAAGGACGGCCGGAAACTGTGAAGTTCGCTTCGTCCGGCGACGGCAGCACGAATCATCTGACCGCGGCACTGTTTCAATCGCTGACGGGAACGAAGCTTACACACGTACCCTATAAAGGCGGCGGACCTGCGTTGATCGATGTGCTCGGTGGACATGTGGAGATGCTGTTCGCGACGGTGCCATCAGCGGTGAATTACATAAAAGACGGTCGTCTCAAGGCGTTGGTTGTTACCAGCGCTCAACGCGAGACCGCGTTGCCAGCGGTGCCGAGTGCGGGAGAGGCCGGAGTACCAGGTCTCATCGTTTCAACCTGGAACGGTGTGCTTGCGCCCGCGGCGACCCCGAAGCCGATCATCGGGCTTTTAAACACTAGTATTGTCACGATTGCACACACGCCGGATATGGTCGAACGCTACGCGGCCCAGGCGGCGCAGGTCTACACCACCAGTCCCGAAGAGTTTGCGCAAATCGTGCGCGATGATTTCAACAAATGGTCGAAGGTAGTGGCGGATATCGGCCTGCGGCCGAACTGAAGGTCAGCTCTTGATGTCGCGCTTGCGTATGAGCTCCGCCCACTTCGTTCGTTCGGCCGCCAGGAACGTCTGCAGGTCCGCGGGTGATCCGCCGATCAGATCCGCGCCGAAATCCGTCATCTGCCGCATATAGTCCGGATCGTGCAGCGTTTCATTGATTGCACGGTTCAGCGTTGTTGTCATGGAAGCAGATGTTTTAGCCGGCACCAGAATCGCGTGCGCAATAACGGATTCCATGCCGCGCACCCCATCTTCAGCAAATGTCGGGACATCCGGCAGCACCTGCGAACGGTTGCCGCTGGCGATGGCGATGGCGCGCACACGACCGCCTCGAATGTGGCCGATCGCGGTCGCGGTCGCATCGAACAACAGTTGTATTTCGCCGCCGATCAGGGCGGTTACGGCGGGAGCACCGCCGCGATAAGGAACATGCCGTATGTCCACTCGGGCAGTATCCGCGAGCAGTTCACCAGCGAGATGAATCGAAGTGCCTGCACCGCCGGAACCGTAGTTGAGGCTACCCGGGCGCGCTTTCGCGAGCGCGATCAGTTCTCGTACAGTGGTCGCCGGCAGTGCGGGGCTAGCGAGCAGCACGTGCGGCATTTTGCTCAACAGCACGATGGGCCGGAAATCGCGATCCGGATCGAACGGCAATTTCTGGTACAGAAGCGGATTAACGGCGAGTACTGGGTGCGCAGCGAAGAGCAGCGTGTAGCCATTTGCAGTCGCTTGCGCCACCGCCGACGCCGCAACATTGCCGGCGCCGCCGGATAGATTTTGCACGACGACCGGCTGCTTCCACATTCTGCTTAGTTTGTCCGCCAGCCGCCGCGCGTTTACATCGGCGGCCCCTCCGGGGGGCGTGGCAGCGACGATGCGAACCGGTTGTGTCGGGAACGTCTCAGCTGTACACGCGGATGTCAGCAACATTAGCCACATTGCCCGCGCTAGGTGCGTCAGCAAGCAACTCCTGGATCTTGTCATCGAGTTTATTTATCTTGAGTATGGTGCGCCGTCATGCGCTGGCGGTACGAAAATCGGTGCGGCACTTTTGAGTTAGACTTTTCACTTTATCAGATTGCGCGCGGAGTTGAACGCATGGATCTACAGTTAAAGGGTCGCACTGCGGTCGTCACTGGCAGCAGCCAGGGATTGGGACGCGCTATAGCAGTGGGTCTGTCACTCGAAGGCGTTAAGGTCGCCGCGGTTGCGCGGCGCATGAATCTTCTCGAACAGCTCGCGGCAGAAATTGTCGCCGCCGGCGGTGACAAACCGGTGCTTGTGCAGGCGGACCTCTATCCCGACGACGCGGCCGAGCGCATCGCCGGTGATGCGTTGAAAGCGCTTGGGCGCGTCGACATTCTCGTCAATGCCGCAGGTGGCAGCCGACCGCTGCCGCTCGAGGGAACCAGAGAACAATGGCTCGAAGGAATGACACTCAATTTTTTTCGACTGCGCGAACTGACTCACGCGTTGATGCCCGGCATGCAACAGCATGGCTACGGCCGCGTCATCAATCTAACGGGAACGCGTGAGCCGCGCAATCTGAATGCCGCGCACGCTGCGAAAGCAGCAGTGCACGTGTGGTCGAAAGGATTGTCGAAAGTCGTGGCGGCGCACGGCGTGACAGTCAACTGCATACAACCCGGCAAGCTGCGCAGTGAGCAAATCGACAAGCGCTGGCCAACCGCAGAAGCGCGCCGCGAGTGGGCAAAGAAAGAAGTGCCGATGGAGCGCATGGGTGAGCCGCACGAGCTCGCTGATCTCGCGGTGTTCCTCGCTTCGCCGCGCGCGAGTTACATCACCGGCAATATCGTTGCCTTCGATGGCGGCGCCCGTTACTTTGCGTTTTAGCGCCGAAGACCGCGGCCTGCACTGAGACAGCAGGCCGCATTGTTCAGGTTGTTTCGACTCAGGTAACCAGCTCGCCATGTTCGTTCGGGATGAACTCGCCCAACTCGTCGCGAGCATTCGCTATGAGGCGTTGCCGCCGGCTGTCGTTCATGCGTCGAAGCGCGTGCTGCTCGATACGCTTGCATGTGCGCTGGGTGCAACACGCAGCGCCCCTGCCGCGATCGCGCGTGATTTTGCGCACCAGCTGGGCGGCAACGCCGAATCCACCGTAATAGGAACGCGCAGCAGAAGTTCCTGTGCGCTCGCCACGTTTGTCAACGGTACGCTGATCCGCTACCTCGATAACAATGATTACTATTTCGGCCATGACTCGGCACATCCCAGTGGCAATCTTGCACCGGCGCTTGCGGTTGGAGAAAAAGCAAAACGCGCCGGCGCCGACGTCATTGCGGCGTTGGTTGCAGCGTACGAGCTGCAATTGCGCCTGTGCGATCTCGTTGCGGCTGGCGGCATCTCGGGAGGCGGCTGGCATCCCGGTACTGATATGCAGTTCTCGAGCGCAGCGGTAGCCGCAAGCTTGATGACGGACGACCGGCAGATCATTGCGAACGCGCTGTCCATAGCGGGCAGTCATAACAACACGCTCGCGCAGTCACAGCGCGGGCATATCCCGTCAATGAAGGCCACTGCGGAGGCTACGATTGCAAAAGGCGGCGTTGAAGCGGCACTGCTAGCTGCTGCGGGCCTGACCGGACCACAGGAAATTTTCGAAGGCATTGCGGGCTGGGGCAAGATCGTCGCGCGGGGACTGGACTTCGCCGCCTTATGCGTGCCCGTCACCGAACGCTATCGAATACTTGATACGTGTCTAAAGCCTTACGCGGCGGTGGCGGGCGCGATTGGACCTATCCAGGCCGCGATTGATCTGAAGCGCGAACATCGGTTGACGAGCGGTGCAATTGCAAGCGTAACCGTTAAGCTGCACGCGTATGCAGCGAAAAAAGCCGGCGGCGACGCGGCTAAGCTGTTTCCCGCCGACAAGGAGACCGCTGATCATAGTTACCAGTATTGCGTTGCGGTCGCATTGCTCGATGGCGCTTGCGGCGAAGCGCAGTTCACCGATGCAAGGATTCAATCGCGCGAAGTGCGCAACCTTATTGCCAGGACTCAGCTTGAATCGGATGCTGAACTGACGAAATTATTTCCCCAATCATCCGGCGGCGGCGTGAAAGTCACGACAAGCGACGGCAGGCAATTCGAGAAGACATACGCGTATCCGCCCGGTCATCCGCGTAACCCGCTGAGCGACGCTCAGATCGAGCGCAAGTTTAAAGAGCTGGCGGACGGAATACTCACGCCTGCAGCGGTGCAGCAGGTGATTGACGAAGTGTGGAAGTTCGAACGGTGTTCCGACATAGGCGCGTTCGTGCAGTTGACCGAAGCGATCTGAGTGCAACGGATGCTTGCTGTTCAGCGGCTTATTGCGTTGCCAGATTTTGCGCGCCGCTCCAGTCACCGCCCAGCGCTTTTACCAGAAAGACCGCGGTAAGCAGCCGCTGGCCCATCAACTGCGCGGACAGACGCTCGTTGTTGAGTACCGCCTGCTGCGCAACGATCACGTCGAGATACGTTGCAACTCCACCCTCATAACGCGTATTGGCGAGATCGAGGACGCGCGTTGCGCTGTCGACCGCAGTCAACGCCTGAATGTAGGCACGTTCGAGTGCCGCCATGCCGGTGATGCCATCCTCCACTTCCTGCATGGCAGTCAAAACCACGCGGCGATAGTTCGCAACGGCGGCATCATAGCCGGCGCGTGCGTTCTCGACGTTCGCACGTATACGACCGCCATCGAACAGTGGTTGCGCCAAAGATGCGCCCAGCGACCATATGGCGCTCGGTGCGTCGAACAGCGCCGGCAGCAGCCGGCTCTCGGTACCTGTACGCGCCGCCCAGTGTAATGCTTGGATAGAATGCAGCCCGCGCGACGCCAATTTGCGCGTTTGCATTCGCCATAGCGCGCTCCGCGGACGCCACATCAGGTCTTCGCTCGAGCACATCCGAAGGCACGCCGATCGGTACTGCAGGCGGCGGAAGTAGCTTGCCTTGCGGCGGCCAACGCAAAGGTCGGTGCAGCAGTCCCGGTCAAGGTCGCTATGGCGTGTTCGAACTGGGCACGCTGTTTACGGAGCACGTCAACCTGTGCCAGCGTGCTGTCGAGCAGCGCTTGCTGCTGAGCGACGTCGAGGCCCGACGCCGCACCCAGATCGTGGCGCGCAGTTGCAAGGTCGAGCGAGCGTCTTTGCAGATCGATGGAGCGGGCGAGCACGTCAAGCTCAATATCGGTTGCGCGCAGGTTGAAATAGGCGGTCGCAAGATCGGCCGTCAACAGTAATCGGACGTTCTCGAGATCGGCGGCTGATTGTTCAGCCGACGCCCGCGCGCCTTCTACCGTGCGCTGTATCCGTCCCGACAAATCGGCCTCGTAATTGACCGCGAGGGCGCCGATGACATCATTCTGCGTAGTGGAGAAGTTCGGCGCGTTGTAATTCGTCAACGGGCGATTGCCCGTAATTCGTTGCCGCACACCGCGTACGGATACGGCGGCTTGCGGATATTGACCGGCGGTTGCTGCCGACAGCGACGCACGAGCTTGCGCGAGTCGCGCGTTAGCGATCGACAGAGTAGGGCTGCCCGCGAGCGCCTCCGTGATCAGGGCATCGAGCTGCGCATCCGCAAATGTCTGCCACCAGGGTCCTTTCGGGGCAGTGTCGTTCGGCGCGCTCTCGCGCCACGGGGCCTCGACTTTCCACGCTGCGGGCATGTCCAGCGCGGGTTTCTTATAGTCAGGACCCGCCGCGCACCCGCCGAGCATCAGCGCCGCACACATAGCAGTGTAGGTTAACGCACGTCTATGCATCATCGTGTCGTCTTTGCTGCAGGCGCAATTGCAACCTGATCTCCTTCGTTCAGCGAATCCGGCGGATTGAGCACCAACTGATCTGCCGCAGTGACACCATCCAGTACTTCGACCGTCTCTCCATAGTTGCGGCCGATCCTGACGGGCGCGAGCCGGATCCGGCCGGACGCATCGACGATCGCGACGCGCATACCCTCGCCGCGGAACATCAGCGTGTTTGTCGGGATTGCCATCGCCTGACTTGACTGCAACGGCAACGAGACCTGCACGTATGCACCGGGCAGCAGCTTGCCGTCGCGATTCGGCAGCGATATCTCGACCTGCATCGTGCGGGTGCTCGCATCAATCGACGCCGACGTGCGCGCCACCTTGCCGCGGAAGGTCTCGCCGGCAAGCTCGCCTTGCGTGACGGCTACTTCCTGTCCGGCTTTGACAAGCTGCGCATAGGACTGCGGCACATTGACATAGACGCGCAGCGGATCGGTCTGCGCGAGCAGAAAAAGGATGCGGCCACTGCCGGCATCGATGAGATCGCCGACGTCAACATTGCGCCGGGTGATAACACCAGCGAAAGGCGCGACAACGCGCTTGAATCCCTCCATCTGGCGGAGCCGCTCGACGTTGGCGTCGGCGGCCGCCAGATTCGCCCGCGCCTGCACGTCCCCGCTGCGTCGCTCGTCGAGTTCCTGCTGGGAAACCGCATCCTTTTTGCGCAGCGCTTCCCAGCGCTCGACAGTGCTCTTTGCGAGGGCGAGGCTCGATGCAGCCTGCTGACGCGCAGCAAGCGCTTGCGACAACTGCTGATCGATCTCGGGCGTTTCGATTTCCGCGAGCAGTTCGCCTTTTTCCACGCGGCTTCCGATGTCCTTGTACCAGCGCCGCAGATATCCGCTCGCGCGCGCCGCAATCGGCGACTGAACAAATCCCTGCAGCGTGCCGGGTAACGCAAGTGTCTGACCTGCGCCGCTCGCTTTTGGCATGGTGGTCTTCACGTACTGCTTCGCGCGTTCGGCGGTACCTGCTTCGAGGTTGCGTGCACTGGACATGCGGCTTAACACAGTACGGCCAGCGCCGACCAGCAGCACAACGAGCACGACGACGGTTACTATCCTGGCACGCCGCACGATCTGACGGCGCTTTAATAGTTCGCCCTCGTCGCCGCTGTCTACGGCGTGTATGCCCAACGTTGAATGCCGTTCCTCGGACATTGCTTCAGCTCTCCTCTTGCAGATCACCAGTCGGCAGGCGCCGCATGGATGCGCGTGCCGCCTTGCGCCGCGCGAGGCGCTGATGTACGCCCGCGTACACGACCGGCACGAAGAACAGCGTCGAGACAGTGGCGAACAGCAGTCCACCAATGACGGCACGACCCAGCGGTGCGTTTTGTTCTGCGCCTTCGCCGATGCCGAGCGCCATCGGAATCATGCCGATGATCATCGCGAGTGCAGTCATCAAGACTGGACGAATACGCGTGGCTCCGGCTTCAAGCGCCGCGGACAGCGGAGGGACGCCCGTTTGCTGCCGGTCGCGCGCGAACGAAACGAGCAGAATGCTGTTTGCCGTTGCCACGCCCATGGTCATGATGGCGCCCGTAAGCGCGGGCACGCTCAGTGTGGTGCCCGTCAGAAACAACATCCAGGCAATCCCGCCGAGTGCCGCCGGCAACGCAGCAATGATGATCGCGGCATCGATCCACGACTGAAAATTCACGACGATCAGCAAATAGACTAGCACGATGGCCATCGCGAGACCGACACCCAGACCGATGAAAGATGCCTGCATCGTTTGCACCTGACCGCGCAACGTCACCTGACTTCCGCGCGGCAACTTCGGACGAATCTGATCGATGGCTTTTTCCACTTTGCCTGCGACCGCTGCCAGGTCGGTTCCCTGGACACTCACGTACACGTCTACCGCGGGCAGAATGTTGTAGCGCGATACGATCGGCAGACTTTTGCCCGGCCGGGCTTCCACGACATTGCCGAGCAACTGCGTCGTTCCGCTGTTGCTGCCGGTGCCCGTCTGGCCGCTGCTGCCGACGGGAATGTTGAGCAGCGCATCGAGCGAGTCGACGCGATATTGCGGGGTTTGCACAGCGATGTTGTAGACGACGCCGTTCTGCGGATTCAGCCAGAAAGCCGGCGCGGTTTGAGAGCTGCCCGAGAGTGACACCAGTACATTCTGGCCGACATTGAATGCAGTCAAACCCACCTGCTGCAGCCGCGTGCGGTCCATTTGCAAATCGACCGTAGGATTGTCGAGGCGCTGATGAATGTGCACATCCACCGCACCGGGAATTTTTTGTATCGCTTTAACGAGTTCGCCCGCAATGACGGCATTGTTCGCGATATCCGATCCCGTGAATTGAACGTCGATCGCTGCCGGCAAGCCGAAATTCAAGATCTGAGTGACGATGTCGGCCGGTTGAAAGAAGAACTCGATACCGGGAAATCGCTTCGGCAGCTCTGCGCGAAGGTGAGTAACGAATTCCTCAGTCGGACGATGTCCTTCACGTAGCGATAACTGAATCTCGCCATCAAGCGTGCCGATGGTTCCGGCGTTGCTGTATGAGAGATTGATGCCGCTGTTCGGCACACCCAGATTGTCGAGTATCGTTTCCAGCTGATCGGGCGGTATCAGCTCGCGAATCGCCGCTTCGACGGCGTCCGCCATCCGCGCCGTTTCCTCGATGCGCGTGCCGGTAGGCGCACGCATGTGCAAACGGATCTGTCCAGCGTCGACCGTCGGAAAAAAATCGCGGCCCAGAACCGGATACAGCAGGCAGGACAACACGCAGAAGCCGAGAAACAGCGATGCAAACATCTTGCGTTTCGAGAGCAAGGCGGACAGCGTCAAGGTGTAAGCGCGGCGTGCGCGTTCGAAACGCGCATCAAACGCCTGATACAGCCGCTGAAGTGCACTCGTCCTGGGATCGGTATCCCCGTGCGTCCCGCGCATGAGGAGCATCATCAGCGTGGGTACGAGCGTCCGGGAAAGGATGAACGAGGCAATCATCGCCAATACCACCGCCTCGGCGAGAGGCACGAAGAGGAAACGCGCGACGCCTGACAGGAAAAACATCGGCACGAAGACGATGCAGATGCACAGCGTGGAGACGAACGCAGCGACGCCAATCTCTTCGGCGCCAATGAGAATCGCCTGATCGAGATCCGTGCCCATGTGAAGGTGTCGCTCGATGTTCTCGATCGTCACGATCGCCTGGTCGACCAGAATGCCGACGGACAGTGCGAGTCCGCCGAGCGTCATGAGATTCAGTGTCTCGCCAAGTAATTGCAGCACGATAATCGACGCCAGTATCGACAGCGGTATTGTCATCGCGATGATCAGCGTGCTACGCCAGTTTCCGAGGAACAGCAGCACCATTGCAGCAGTAAGCAGAGCCGCGATGAGCGCTTCGATGACGACACCCTTCACTGCCGCCTTGACGAATACGGATTGATCGAAGAGCGCTGTGACTTTGACGTCATCCGGCAGAATCTGCGTCGCGCGCGGCAGTATCGCCCGCAAGTTGGCAACGATATCGAGTGTCGATGCGCCGCCATTTTTAAGCACCGACAACAAGACTCCGCGCTCGCCGTCCTTGCGCACGACGTTGGTTTGCGGCGAGAAACCATCGCGGACCTGGGCGATATCCCGCAAATAGGTGGTGGCTGTGCCCGACGTGCGCACCGGAAGATCGTTCAGTCCGCTAATCGCGTCAGGCGAGCCATTCATCCTGACGTTGTATTCCGTCTCGCCAAACTTGGCGGTACCGGAAGGCAGGATGAGGTTCTGAGTGTTGACGGCGGTAACAACGTCCGCCGGTGTAAGCCCCCGCGCCTGCAGCGCCTGGGTATCCAGGTCGACCGAGATCAGCCTGATCTTGCCGCCGTAGGGAAACGGGATGGCAACGCCCGGAATCGTCACCAGCTGCGGCCGCAGTTGATTGATCGCGGCGTCGAATACCGCCTGCTCGGGCATGGTCGGACTTGAGATGCCGAGCTGAATGACGGGGATGCTCGAAGCCGAATATTTGATTATGAGCGGAGGCGTTATGCCCGGCGGCAACTGGCGCAACTGCGTCTGCTCGATCGCGACAACCTGCGCGATTGCGGTTTGAATATTGGCGGTCGGCTGGAAAAATACCTTGATCACCGTGATGCCGGCAAGCGACTGCGATTCGATATGTTCGATGTCGCTCACCGTCGTCGTAAGACTGCGCTCGTTCTGCGCGGCGATGCGCTGTCCCATCTCCTGCGCCGACAGTCCGTTATAGTTCCAGACTATGCTGATTACGGGGATGTTGATCTCGGGAAAGATGTCGGTCGCCATGTTGAGCAACACGAACGGCGTCGCCAGCACGATCAACATCGCCATTACGATGAACGTATATGGCCGGCGCAACGCCAGCCGGACGACGGAAAAAGAGGAACTACTCGGTTGAGAGCTCGGCGTCATTAAAGATGTTCAGTCACTTTCGCTGCGAGTGCCCCAATCAGCACTGCGAATACCGGCACCTTGCGGTGTGGACAGCTTTGTTTGCAGGCGCGACCGGCACTGCAAGAAAGCGGCTCATTCTACGCGAAAACGATCAGCGTCCTGAGGGCAGAAGTCCGTGTGTAAGAAAGTGAGCAGCGCTGATAGTTCATTCTGCGTTTACACCTCATCCGCAGCGGCGTGGACGCATTTGCGGCGACGCATCGCTCGTGCTTCCAATCCAAAAATGCGTCTGATAACGACGGCTACTTAACGGCAAGCGCCTTGATAAGCGGCGGGGCGCGTCCTAGAATCGGCGGTCGTATTACATACAGCGCACTATCGGAGAAAAGCATGGACACACCGACTTCCACAGTGACGACGTCCAAAACCACGACTACCAAGCCGCAGCGCACGACGTACAAGGGCGCGGAAATCATGGTCGAGTATCTGATCAAGGAGAAAGTGCCCTACCTTTTCGGCGTATGCGGTCATGGCAATATCGGGTTTCTCGATGCCGCTGCCAACGCTGCTGACCGCATCCGGACAATTTCGGTGCATCACGAGCAGGCGGCGGGTTACATGGCTGACGCCTATTACAAGGTGCGTCATCAGCCCGTGGCGACTTATACCTCGTGCGGACCCGGCTCCTGCAATCTGCCGGTCGCACTTGCGGGCGCCATGATGGATTCGTCGTCGTTTCTCGCGATCACCGGTAATGTGCCGACCACTCAATTCAATCGCATGCCGTTCCAGGAAACGGGCCGCTACTTCCAGGGTGATTTTCCGTCGGTGATCAGGCCGCTCGTAAAGAAGAGCTTCCAGCCCACGCGCGTTGAAATGCTGCCACTTGCGATGAAGCAGGCGTTCGGCCTTCTGCGCACAGGCCGGCCGGGCCCGGTCAACATCGACGTACCCCTCAACGTATTCCAGGAAAGCGCAGATGTTGAAATTCCCGAGCCGGATACGCTGGTAAGACAGGGTTCGCCGGGCAACCTCGACGCGCTCGAGCAGGCGCTCGATCTGCTCATTAATGCAAAGCGTCCGGTGATCCTGATCGGACAGGGCGGACTCATCGGCGAAGCAAGCGAAGTTCTGCTGCAGTTTATCAAGCTGCTGCGCATACCGGTTGTCACCAGTCCGAACGGCAAAGGGACGATCGACGAGACGAGCGAACTTTCATTCGGTGCAATCGGTCGCAATGGGCCTTACGCTGCGAATGAGGCGGCGCGGAGTGCTGACGTACTGTTGGCGCTCGGCTTCAGCTTCGACGATCGCGCGACGAGCGCGTGGATCAACGGTTACACGCTAACGATTCCACCGACCAAATTGATTCAGATCGACAACGATCCGTCAGAGATCGGCCGCAATTACCCGGCCTTCCTCGGCATCCTTGGCGACATACGCGCGAGCTTAGAGGTGCTGATACGCCGGGCGCAGGAAAAAGTTAAATCGACGCCGAAGACATACGACGATTGGACTGCGCATCTATGGGAATGCAAGAAGTCGTGGGATGACTATCAGAATCCGTTCATGGAGTCGGATCAGTCGCCGCTGCGACCGGAGCGTCTCATCAAAGGTTTGTCGAACGTGATTCCCGAAAACGCGATTTTTGCGACCGACGTCGGCGTTCATCACAACTGGGTCGTGCAACTATGGAAAGCGCGTCGTCCCCGTCACCTGCTGCAGTCGTGGGGATTCGCTTCCATGGGCTTCGCGACGTGCGGCATACTCGGCGCGAAACTCGCACAGCCTGAAAGCCCGGCAATCGCGGTCGTTGGCGATGGTTCCTTCCTCATGACGCCGCATATTCTCGCAACGGCGGTTGAATACGATATTCCTGCGGTGTGGGTGGTATGGAACAACTACGGTTATTGCTCCATACGCGATATGCAATTGGGCATGTTCGGCCAGGAGCTGGCGACGAGCTTTCAGATCGACAAGACCAAGAAACTGTTCAGCACCGATTTTGTGATGCTGGCCCGCTCGATGGGCGTTGACGGTGCGCGTGTGGAGCGTGCCGGCGATCTCGAAGGTATGATCGAGACGGCAATCAAATCGAATCGGCCATATCTGGTCGAAGTACCGGTCGATCGCGAAATCCGGCCGGTCGGCACGGGCACATGGCAGCTGCCGCCGTTCCCGCATGCCGAACCCAACTTCAAGAAACTGGCCGGCCTGGAAAAATAGCCAGATAAGACAGCCGCTGCCGAATTCGCGGCTGGTTACAGCGGCACTGGGGGAATGCGTAAGCTCCTCACCGAGAGCAAAGGTCAGTAAACGCTGATACCGGTTCGTTTATAGGCTGGTCCACTTATCGTAACCACGCTGATGAGCGCCCATAGATCGTGCGGTGTGGTGGGCGTTGCGGTTAAAACAAAATCGCCACTCGCTCCCTTATCCCGGCGCATGGAGCGTCGGTCTCGTCGCCGCGATCGACGTCTCATAAGCTTAGCGTCCCCATTCAAAGGACAGTCATGGAGAAGCTTCGCGTTTGCATCGTAGCGCTATGCAGTGTCGTTTGCACATTTGCGTATGCGCAGGGTTATCCCGTCAGGCCGGTGCGAATCATTGTTCCGTTTTCGGCCGGCAGTGGCAGCGATGTCTTCGCGCGTACGCTGGGGCCGAAGTTCACCGAAGCGTGGGGCCAGCAGATCGTCGTCGAGAATCGTGAAGGCGCCGGCGGCATGATCGGCGCCGAGGCCGTTGCCAAAGCCACGCCTGACGGTTACACGCTCCTGCTCGCCGCCACGCCGTGGGCGGTATCGCCAAGTCTTTACGCGAAGCCGCCGTACGACCCGCTGCGCGATTTCGCGCCGGTCGGCCGTATCGGTTTCGTGCCCAGCGTGCTGGTTGTGCATCCGAGCATGCCGGTCAATGACATCACGCACTTGATCAAACTCGCACGTGAGAAGCCCGGCCAGCTTGACTACTCGTCGTCCGGCAAGGGTGCGCCGAGCCACTTATTTGTTGAATATATGAAGGCGATGGCCAAGGTCGATATTGTTGAGGTGCCGTACAAAATCACCGCGCAGGCGCTGACCGATGTCATCGGCGGTCAGGTCATGATGAATCTGCCGATTCTCGCCGCAGCACTGCCGCATATCCGCGGCGGCAGGCTCAAAGCGCTTGCGGTTACGAGTGCCGCGCGCGCCGCGGCAGCGCCTGATATCCCTGCCATGGGAGAATCGATTGAATTGCGCGGCTATGATGCTGCGCAGTGGCAAGGCCTGGTCGCACCTGCAGGCACACCGCCGGATATCGTCGCACGCATCAACGCAGAACTGAATCGTGCATTGCTGCTGCCCGATGTAAAGCAGCGGATCGGGAATCTCGGTGTGGAATTCGCGCCCGCCGCGCCGGAGCAATTCGCCGCTGACATTCGCGCTGATACGGCGAAATGGAACAAGTTGATCAGAACGCTCGCCATTCGCCTCGATTAGAAGCGCATCGCGCGCAGTGGATGAGCAGGTTCAGCCGCTATGCAAACTTGCTATTTCGATACACGAAACACGAGAAAATACTGCCTCGGTAGAAAACCGTGCTCGGCAATGAGCGCATAGCCGGCCTTCTCGAGTTCCGTTTTCACACGGTCGGGAGCGATGCGGGAACTCTTCGGCGGCCCTTCGGGTGAATCCATACGGAAATCAATTATGGATACACGGCCGCCCGGCTTGAGCGACTCGCGAAGTTTTCGGAAGTAGGCGTCTCGATCGCCGATGTGATGATAAACGTCGACCATCAATACGACATCGACCTTCGAGGGTAGGCGCGGATCGCCTGGGGCCCCTGCGACAGGTATGAGATTGGTTAGTCCTTCTTTGTTCGCGCGCTCGCGGAGATACTTGACCATGTCGGGTTCAGTATCGACAGCGTAAACACGCCCTTGCGGTGTCATGTTCGCCACACGCGCCGCGAAGTAACCGGTGCCGGCACCGATGTCCGCTACGACTGCATCCGGCTTGAGCGCGAGTGTCTGTATGACTTCATGCGGCTTCTGCCAGGCATCGCGCTTCGGGTCGTCAAAGATCTGCGCCCAGTGTTCAGCGCCGGAAAAGCGATGCTCGTGAGTATCCGGCGTCTGTGCTTCCGCGCACGTCGACGACAAGACAGTACACGCCACTACGAGAGCGCGCCATTTCAGTGTTGAGCTTCGACACATGATTGCATTCCCGTGCGTTTGAATTGACGCATATATTGCGCCTTAAAATAGAAAGGCGGTCAGCCTGCTCTGCGCTGCACTGCTCTCGACGCGTCGTGCACGCTCTCGCAGTGCTGCGAGTCTAAGACAATGCGATGGCGTTCGCTGCCGACTACACCGTCAAAACCGCGGCGCCGCTGATACGGCCTGCGCGCAATCGAGCGAGCGCGTCGTTCGCATCCTCCAGGTGAAAGTTTTCGACGGTCGTTTTCACAGGAACGCTCCGTGTAAGCGCGAGAAATTCAACGCCGTCTTTCACAGTCAGATTTGCGACGGACACAACACGACGCTCCCCCCATAGAATCTCATAGGGAAATGACGGAATGTCGCTCATATGAATGCCTGCGCAAACTACGGTGCCGCCTTTTGCAGTAGCGCGCAGCGCAGCCGGCACGAGCGCACCGACCGGCGCGAACAGCATCGCCGCGTCGAGCGGCTCGGGCGGCAACGATGTGGAGTCGCCAGCCCATGATGCGCCAAGCGCAAGCGCAAATTTCTTCGCCTCAACATCGCCGGGTCGAGTGAACGCAAACAGCGTGCGGCCCTCGAAGCGTGCGACTTGCGCAGTGATGTGTGCCGCAGCGCCGAATCCATAAATGCCCAGTCGCCGTGCGTCGCCTGCCATGGTCAGCGCGCGATAACCGATCAAGCCGGCGCACAGCAGAGGTGCCGCCTCTGCGTCTGAATATCCAGCCGGCAACGCGAGACAGTAACGGGCATCGGCAAGCGCGTAATCTGCATAGCCACCGTCGATGTGATAGCCGGTAAACCGCGCTTCATCACAGAGATTTTCGCGGCCGCTCATGCAATAGTTGCAATGCCCGCAGGTCCATCCGAGCCACGGAACACCAACGCGGTCGCCTATCGCGAATCTATCTGCACCAGCGCCGATCTCGACTACACGTCCGACGATTTCATGTCCCGGCACTATCGGCCGGTCAAGCGCCGGCAAATCACCATCGACAATATGTAGATCCGTGCGGCAGACACCGCACGCAGATACGCGCAGAACCAACTCGCCCGCGGCCGCGTGTGGAATGGTTTTACTCACAAGCTGCAGCCGCATCCCCGGCGCTGCAAGCTCCATCGCTCGCATGAGTGCCCCTACATCGTCGGACCGTCTATTAGACCCGTCTGCTGCTACGCCGTTGACCTCGTCGCAAAAATTTGCCTGAATTTTTGTGACACACGCGCCGGAACATCCGGCCGCTGCCGGTGTCTCCCATTGATCGTGAGGCGCGACACAGGCTTCGCGACCAGAGCCTACAGTAAACGTATTAAGGGTTTCGACGATGCAACTGACACCAGCTCAAACGGCGGCACTAACGCTCGAACTCGACAAACGTGACCGACAAATACGCGACGATCTCCGCAGCTTGCTGATGCAATCAGGTAATGAGCGTTATACCGATCTGGTGGGCGCGGTGCACGATCCGGGTGACGAGTCGGTCGCAGACATGCTGAGTGATCTGAACAACACGCTTGTGGCCCGGCATGTGCAGGAGCTACGCGAATTGGAGGCGGCGCGCAAGCGATTGAGCGATGGGACTATCAACGAATGCATCGACTGCGGTCTGGAGATCGGCTACAAACGTTTGCTCGCGTATCCGACCGCGGTCCGCTGCATCGAGTGTCAGGCACAGTTCGAGAAAACGCATCAGCATGCCGGCACACCGAGTCTGTAGCAGTTTCGAAACGGAGCGACAGTAGGTTAACGGCTTTAGGTTCCCATTTATTCGATGGTTCCGCACCCGACGCGGTCCTTGCCGTTTTGAATGATCACGCCTTTACCGATGAGGCCGCCGGTATTCTTGCTCACGGATGTGCCAGTCATCGTATAAGTGCCGGTTGCCTTGCCGGTACTCGTCGGAGTACAGCGGACCGATTTCCCGCTCGAGTACGCCGGCGCTTGCTGCATCCGCAGCGCTGCAATCGCCTTTCTCATGCGTGCGCAGCGTCGTCAATCCGGACGGCACTGCCGCGAGCTCGGCATTCACACGGACCGCATTGCCGACTTCGGTGAACTTAACCACACCGTGAACCTGGCTGCCTGAGGCGGGACGGATGGCTGCTTCGGCAGACGGGCCGGTAGTCGCTGGACTTCCCGCACAGGCCGCCAACATAAAGGTGCATGTCGCAACGATTGTCCGTTTCATTGTTGTTCCCCTGTGGTGAACGCGCGCTTATTCGATTACGCCGCAGCCCAGGCGGGCGCCGGAATTTCCTGCCGGATCTGTTTTGAGATCGTCCGCATTCGCATGCACGATTACGGCGCGGCCGACGATACCTTCCGCACCGCGTGTGACATTCAGGCCTTCGAGGATCAGTTCGACGGTCGCCTTGCCGTATTCATCTGCAATCACGTTTCCCAGGTCGCCGGCGTGACGGTCGGTTGTATCGGGCGCGCCATGCTTCAGCGATCGCGGATTGAAATGCCCGCCGGCACTCATCCCGTCGGCGGAACTGCAGTCGCCTGTTTCATGTATGTGCATGCCGTGCATTCCGGGCGTCAAGCGCAGCAAGCTCTACGTTGACGCGGACGCTGGTAACTACTTGGGTAAATTTAACCTCGCCATGCACCTGCGAACCGCTGATGGGCCGCACAACCGCCACTGCCGTAGGTCCCTCCGGTTGTAGTCCAACGCAGGCGCCGAGCAGTAAGGCGCATGACGCAAGCAGGCTGCTACGCATTCGATGTTCTCCTCGCTTCCCGCTGAAGCGTCTTGTTGTTTGGCTGGAACCTGCGAATCGTGTCTGATTCGTTACTGACTGTCAACGCCCGACGCGCCGGCTATGGGAGCACAAGTGCAGCATAAGCCGCGTGCGCGTGTCGTGAGCGATCGTCTTCTAACTCTGCCGCGAACGTCGTTTGCATCTCGCGGCGAAAACGCGCTGCATCATTGTCTATAAACGCGACATCCGACCATGTCACTGTGCGGCCTTTCGCGATAGCGCGCGTTACCTTGACCTGCTGGGCAAGGCCGAGCGGCAAGCCGCCGCATGCGAGCGAGTCCCTCGCCGGCATGAGCTTGCCGTAAACCGTGTGGCCGCCTTCACCGTCGAGCGCGTCGCCGGGCTTTAAATCCCGCTTTGCGGTCGCAACGACATCACCACGAAATCCACTGGCTACACCTGTCGCTTCCTTGCGTAAGCCCACCGACGCGACGCTGATGCCCAGCTCGAGTCCAATCAGATGATACGGTTTATACATCGCTGAGTACTCGCCGGTCGAATCGGTCACCAGACCGTACTCGTTGAAACAGCGTCGGACATACTCGCTGTCGGCCGCGAAGGTCACATAGACTCCCCACCGCAAGTCGCGAAACACCGGTCGGCCGTCACGCTCGAGGCTCGAGATCACTTCGACCTGACCGGCGTGATGGAGCAGGCCGCCCGTGTCGCGCGGCCGCATCAGGCGCGGCAGATCATCTACGCCGCACGGCGGAAATTCGAGGCCATGCGGCGCAGGCTCGAGGCCGGTGGCATTCGCGACTGCGGCCATCTCGATCGCCGACTTCGTGCCGTCGAGAAATGAATTGAACATTTGCGCGTTGAAGTCGCCGCCCGCAACCATCTCAGGTGTAAAGCCATAGTGACCCCACACGGTGTCTGGTGTGGACTCATGATAGGCGGGAAGATACTTCGTACCTTTACCGGCAGCGACGACGTTGAAGCCGGCAGCGCGCGCCCAGTCGACCATCTCGCAAATCAGCGCGGGCTGATCGCCGTAAGCGAGTGAATAGACGATGCCGGCCTGCGCTGCGCGGCGCGCGAGCAGAGGACCCGCCAGAGCATCGGCTTCCACGTTCACCATCACAATGTGCTTTCCGTGCTCGCAGCAGGCGAGGGCGTGCCGGATGCCGGCGGCCGGACTGCCCGTGGCATCGATCGCGATCTCGATCGCATCGCTCTGAATAACGGCAAGCGCATCGTCGGTAATGAACGTCGCACCGCGACGTTGCGCGTCGTTCAGCGATGACGCCGCATGTTGCGCAGACGGCCAGCCCACCCGTTTGCAACTTGCGCGTGCGCGCGCGGGCGACAGATCGCACACGGCAACGAGGTGCATACCGGGCGTGCGTCGGACCTGAGACAGAAACATCGAACCGAATTTGCCCGCACCGATAAGTGCAACGCGCAACGGATTGTTCTCCGCTGCGCGCTTCAAGAGCAGCCGATGAAGGTTCATGCGGGGGCTGCGAGAACGTCAGGCGCCAGGACGTTGCTGCGGTTCATGCGGTCAACGAACTTCATCGGCGAGCGCCTTGGGCGCGCGGTCCAGGTAATAGAGCACCGGGATGAGAACGAGCGTTGACAGCAGCATGAAATGCGCGCCGAAGAGCCAGAAGACGAGCGGAACGGCGACATAATACGCGCGCATGCCTAACGCATAACACTTGCCCGCGCGGTTGAGATGGCGGGCCACGTGGTACGGGCTCAGCGCTTTATGCTCCATGCTCGTCGGCACGTTAATCATGTAGCCTACGTGGTGGAACAGGCGAATCGCGACCGCGAAGCTGAAGAACGCTACAAACATATCGAGCAGCAGCGCCAGGAGTTTGCTAAGCCATACGTCGGGCCGTGCTGCGCCAAATGCATTGAGCACGTGCCAGGTTTCAGTAAGTTTATCCCCTTGAGCGCTCAACGTCAGCGTGCCGATGATGAGCAGAACCGCAGTTGAAGAGAGAAAGGTCGCTCCCATGATCGAATTACGCAGCGTCTGCACTGCGAGCACATCCTTGTTCGTGGATCCCATGATAGTCTCCACCCATGCGGCTCGCGCAACCGCGTTGACTGCCTGGATGGTATATAGCGGGTCCGTTTTCAGCTTCACGCGCAGGAACACATGATAGGCCGCAATCAGCACCAAACTGACGCCGGCGAGCGCATATTCGCTTCCTAAAGTCATCATGTCCTTAAAGCCCTGTCGCCGCTTCGAGCAGTTTGAGCCGCTGGACCTTGCCCGACGGACCTTTGGGAAGCGTTCGCACGAGCTTAATGAGCTTCGGCATTTTGTACTTTCCAAGCTGTTGCTGTGAAAACGCGTAAAGCTCATCGAGCGAGCAGCACTCACCGGGTTTGAGCACGACGCACGCCATGATCTCCTGACCGTAGTGCACGTCCGGAATCCCAACAGCAGCCGCTTCGAGTACCCGCGGGATGCTTGAGCAGCGCTTCGTCGATCTCACGCGGAGCAATGTTCTCGCCGCCCTTGATAATCAGCTCCTTGATGCGCCCGGTTACGAACACGAAATCGTCGCGATCCATGTAACCCAGATCTCCGGTATGCATCCAGCCGTCGGGCTCGAGCGTTTTTGCGGTCGTCTCGGGGTCTTTGTAATAGCCTTTCATTACATTGTCGCCGCGCACCATAATCTCGCCTACGGCGCCCGCCGGCAAGCTCTCGCCGCTGATGGGATCGATGATACGCGCGCTATTGCCGTAGGCGCGACCGGGGCTGCCGATTTTTCGCTTTGAGCGGTCATATGGATTCGTAAAGCACGGGGCGTTCGTTTCGGTCATGCCGAAAGTTTCAATGATGCTGATGCCGAACTTCGCCTCGAACGCGCGATGCAGCTCCGGCGGGAGCGGCGCCGAAGCGGAGCGGCAGAATTTGATCGAGCTGATATCCAATCCCTGCCCGCGCGGATCCGGCGCGTTGAGCAAGTATGCGATGATGGTCGGCACGACATTGATCCACGTGCATTTGAATTGCACGACTGTGTCCCAGTAATTGGAAACGCTGAAGCGGTGGGGCATCACGACCGAGCCGCCATGCACAATCGGCGCCACCGCCGTCACGATCTGCCCGTTGATGTGATAAAGCGGCAGCGCGCACATGACGCGGTCAGCTGGCGTGAGCTCGTGAGCCCCGCTCGTGAATTCGCCGCCCGCGGCAACGCTGCGCTGAGACAGCACGACGCCTTTCGGTTTGCCTGTCGTGCCCGACGTATACATTAGCAAGGCATCGTCGTTCTCAGTCACGGCGAAACACGTGCCCGCGTTCAGCGAGGCATTATCAAAAATCGAGGGTGCATCATGGTCGATGACGACCACCTTGATGTCGCGCGGAATCTGGCGCAGCGCCGGCGTCAGCCGTTCGATGAATTCAGCCGCTGTGAACACCAGACGCGTATCGGAATGATCGAGCACATAGCTCAATTGCTCGGCTTGAGACAGCAAGTTGAGCGGGGCGACCATGAAGCCCGCGTACATAACGCCGATCAAGAGGCGGCCCGTTTGATAGCCGTTATGCAGCATGAGTGCGACTTTGTCGCCCTGCACGAGCCCTTGTCCTAACAGGTAGCGTCCGAGCTGTTCGGAATCTGACTTGAGCTGAGAGTAAGTCATGACGCGTCCAGTCTCGGGCGCGATGAGATAGGGCGCGTCGGGTTGGGTGCGCGCTTGCAGGTCTACGTAGTGCCGGATCGTTCTCATGTTGTTGTTAGGTGAGGCACCGGGTGCAGCGGAAAGCAGAGGGTGCAATCGAAGCGTCCGAGTGCTTCACGCTTCCCAGAGATCGCTCGTTCTACTGCGGATGTTTCGCGAGATACGCGCCGAAAATATCGTCGACCGATGGCTCCCGCGGCGGAATGGTTCGCACAATGCGGGTGATGTTCAGAAAATGCTTGTAATGCAGGTTTTCTGAAAAACTGTTGCCGCCCCACGTGCCACAGCCCATCGACAGCGAGAACGGCAGTCCGTTATCGAAGCTGCCGCCGGTGGCGAAGGCATGCGCCTGCTTTACGATGACACGGCATACGGTCATTTCCAGGCCGAGGCGGCGGATATGCGCATCGTCTTCACTGTAAATCCCGCACGAGTGACCGTTGCCCATGTAGGCATAGATGCTGCGCAGAATCGCAAAGGCCTGCTCAAAGTCCTGCGCGCGGTACACCGTCAAGACCGGCGACAATTTTTCCCCTGAGAAGGGGTAGTCCTTGCCTGCGCCCGCTTCTTCGACCAGTAAACACTTGGCGTTTTTGAGATCGGGCCGTGCCAGCCCCGCGACTGCGCATATCTTTTTAACGGATTGGGCAGTGATAGCGGGTGACAAGTGACCGCCCGCGAACATCGCAGTTTGCAGCGTCGTTTTTTCAGTCGGGGTGAGCAACGCGCCGCCTTGTCGTTCGAGAGCCGCAAGCATTGCATCGTACACTTTGGCATGAACGATGACGCTGTTTTCCGAAGAGCAACTTGTAGCATTATCGAAAGTCTTCGACATCATGATTTTCGCTGCGGCATCCTGGACGTCGGCGCTTTCGTCGACGATCACTGCAACATTGCCCGCACCGACTCCCAGGGCAGGTTTGCCGCTCGAATAGCCGGCTCGCACGTTGGCTTGTGAGCCGGTCACCACGACAAGATCTGCCTGCCGCATGAGCTCGGTGGAAGATTCTTTTGTCACCGGCGCCGGTAGCATTTGAACGAGATCGAGCGGCGCGCGTATGCGCGTCAGTTCGGCGTGAATGTAAGCGACCAGCGCTGCGGACGTCGAATAGCCCTTCGGCGATGGCGACAAGATGACGGCGTTGCCGCACTTCAAGGCATTGATGATGTTGTTGGCGGGCGTTGCACCGGGATTAGTCGACGGCACAACGGCCGCAACGACGCCAACGGGACGCGCGATTTCAGTGATTCCCGTCTCAGGGTATTCGGCGATGATGCCGGTGGTCTTCGCGCCTTGCAGATCGCGCAGCAATCCCAGCGTCTTGCGATGATTTTTGACAATCTTGTCCGGCGCGTTGCCAAGGCCGGTGTCCTTCACTGCAAGCTCTGCAAGCGCGCGGTTGTGCGCGGGTTCCATGATCGCCCAGCCCGCAGCGACGGCAACTTCGTCCAGTTGCGCCTGCGAGAATTGAGCGTAGATCGATTGCGCGGCGCGCGCCCGCCGGATGAGATCGGCCACCGCAGCGCGCGCAGGTATCGGCAAAGGTGCAGTTTGAGTTTGTAACGCCATAGTCTTGCTCCGCTGATTCGCGAATGCACGAACCGGTGCTGCAGAATCGCAAGCACAAATGATAGCGTACTCGTGGAAGCAGCCCGTGGCTGCTGCGTTAAACTCGCCACACGAACTTCAGCTAAAACGCATTGTAGAAAAAACGATGAAGACGATTTCAATACCGGCGTTCGGTGGCGCGGAACAACTGCAGGTTATGGATATGCCGTTGCCGCAGCCAGGGCCCGCCGACGCGCTCGTAAAGCTCGATTACGCAGGAATAAACTTCATCGATGTCTACATGCGCAGCGGCAACTACGCGCGCTCGCAGACGTATCAAACACCATTGCCGATGACGATCGGCATGGAGGGCGCCGGTACGGTAGCGCAAGTCGGCGCGGAGGTACAAGACGTCGCCGTCGGGGATCGCGTCGCATACTGCATCGTGCGCGGGAGCTATGCTGAGTATGCAGCAGTGCCCGCGTGGCGGCTCGTAAAGGTGCCGGGCGAAGTGCCGCTCAATATAGCGACCGCCTTAATGCTGCAGGGCTGCACGGCGCATTACCTGTCGCACTCAGCGTTTGCACTGCGTGCCGGCAACTCGTGTCTTGTGCATGCCGCCGCGGGCGGCGTCGGCCAACTGCTCACTCAACTTGCGAAGGTGCGCGGCGCTAAGGTCATCGCCACCGCTGGAAATGCAGAGAAAGCGGCCATCGCAAAGTCGCGCGGCGCTGATGAAGTGATTCTTTATCGGGAAACGGATTTTCGAGAAGAGGTAATGAGGATCACCGGTGGCCAGGGCGTCGACGTCGTCTATGACGCCGTCGGCAAGGACACGATACACAAGAGCATACGCAGCCTGAAAAAACGCGGGCTCTGCGTTAACTATGGAGGCGCGTCCGGTCTCGTAACATCGGTCGAGCCCCTCGAACTCGCTGAAGCCGGCTCGGTGTTTTTCACCCGTCCGCACCTTGCCGACTACATCAGCACGGCGCAGGAATTGCGCGCGCGCACTGCGGATCTTTTTGCGCACTACGCGGCAGGACGACTGCAAGTCGCAATCGATCGTGAGTTTCCGCTCAGCAACGCAGCCGATTCACATCGTTATCTCGAGCAGCGGAATACGAAAGGCAAGCTGCTGCTGAAGATCTCATAGCATTCGGCTTCGAGGCGGCAGCCTGCATGGGACGGCCGCGACGACGTAGCGTACGCAAAATGGTACACTCGCGTGCGCAAAAATTGCGCGCTCGCGGACGGGGAAATGAACGAAAAAAAACATGTCAAATTCCAGGGGCGGCTCGTCATGGTGGGGTTCGGCTCCGTGGGGCAGGGCACACTGCCGCTGCTGCTGCGTCACATCGACATGCCTCTCGAACGCATCCGCATCGTCACCGGCGACACGCGCGGTGTCGAGGAGGCTAAACATTTCGGGATCAAGTTCACCGTAAAGCCGCTCACGCGCGAGAATTTTCGCTCCGTGCTCGATCCGCTGGTTGCGAAGGGCGATTTCCTGCTCAATCTATCGGTCGAAGTCTCGAGCGTCGAGCTCATCGAGTACTGCCATAAGCGCGGCGTGATGTATCTCGACACGTGCATCGAGCCGTGGCTGGGCGGCTATACGGATACCAGCGTGTCAGCCTCGCGCCGCTCGAATTACGGCTTGCGTGAAGAAGTAATGCGGCTGAGGACAAAATATCCGCACGGCGGTCCGACAGTAATCCCCACGCACGGCGCGAATCCGGGCTTGATTTCGCACTGGGTCAAACAGGCACTCATCAACCTGTCACGCGATATCAGAAAGCGTGCGGCCAAGCCCGAAAGCAAAGCAGATTGGGCGCGGCTTGCGATGGAGCTTGGCGTGAAAGTCATTCACTGTTCCGAGCGCGATACGCAGGTCGCGAATCCCGGCAAACGGCGCCTGGAATTCGTGAATACCTGGTCGGTCGACGGCTTCGTCGGTGAAGGCTCGCAGCCGTGCGAACTGGGCTGGGGCTCCCACGAGAAACATTTCCCGCGTGACGGGAAGCAGCACCGGTTTGGCAATCGGGCGGCGATTTATCTCACGCGTCCGGGCGCATCAGTGCGTGTCCGGACATGGACGCCGGTTGAGGGTTACTTTCACGGATTTCTGATCACGCACGGTGAGGCCATTTCCATATCGGACTACTACACCGTGCGCAGCGGCAAAAAAGTCGTGTATCGGCCGACCTGTCATTACGCTTATCACCCGTGCGACAACACCATCCTCTCACTGCACGAATACGCAGGGAAGAATTGGGCGTTGCCCGAAAACAAGCGCATTCTCATGGACGAAATCTACGACGGGAACGATGAGCTGGGTGCGTTGTTGATGGGTCACGCCAAGGGCGCCTACTGGTACGGCTCGCGCTTATCGATACATGAGGCGCGCAAACTTGCGCCTTATAACAATGCGACGAGCCTGCAGGTTGCAGCCGGCGTCATGGCGGGCGTCGTATGGGCAATGGAAAATCCGCAGCGCGGCGTGTGCGACCCGGACGATCTCGATTTTCAGCGCGTGCTCGAGATCGCCAATCCATATCTCGGCAACGTCGTCGGCACATACAGCGACTGGACCCCGCTCGTCGGCCGCGGGCGATTGTTTCCCGAGGACGTCGACCACACGGATGCATGGCAATTCAAGAATTTCCGCGTGGTGTGACCACGGCGCCACGGAAAAGCGCAGTTATAACGCGCGTTGCGGCGCCGCTTTGCCCTTGATCTGAGTACGGTACATGAGGCGGCGTGCGTTGGCATCGAATGGATCGCGGCGGTGCATCGTTGTGCGGTTGTCCCACATCAGGACATCGCCGACCTGCCAGTGATGCGCGAATGCGTATTCCGCCTTCGATGCATGCGCCCAAAGCTCATCGAGAAGGGCTTCGGATTCCGCGATCGGCATCCCGACGATATATGCGTTGCGCCGCCTGCCCAGGTACAACGTCTCCCGTCCGCTTGGCGCATGCAGACAGATGATCGGATGCGGCGTGCCGACGGAATTCACCGGGTCGTCCGATTCAGTGAGTCCGGCCCGCAGATAGCCGCCCGAATTGTAAGTGCCATCATGCTTGATGCTGCGCCCCGCGACGGCGCGCTTCAGGTGCGCCGGCAGTGCGGCACACGCGGCGATCATTCCGCACAGCCATGTATCGCCGCCGGCGGGCGGGATCTCCACGGCATATAGCAGGGAAGCATCAGGCGGCGCCTGCAGGTAAGACATGTCGGTATGCCACACCGCTTCGCCCGCGCCGAGACTGCCGATTGGCGTGCCGTCCGCGCCGATGATATTCGACACCACGTAGATATCCGGATAACCATCGACGAATTTCTTGCCGTTCTCATTGACCGGCGGAGGATCGAGCTCCCCGAACCGGCGACTGAATGCGATCAATGCGTCGTGATCGAGTCGCTGAGCGCGGAATAACAACGCTGAGTGGCGACTCCATGCACTCTCAATCTGCGCAAATTGCACGTCATCGACGGACGCGAGATCGACACCACGTATTTGTGCGCCGACGGCGGCCGTCAACGGATGGACTTCGATACCCCCGGCAGCAGTTCGCGCGGAGACAGGGCTTGCGGTGGCAGTCATGACGTGCTCCGTAATTGACGCTGAGTGAATGCTAGCAGAATTCCTGAACTATCCATGCGGATCACCTCACCGGCAGTGTCGCGATTAGCGCGCGTCAATGCGGCGCACCAAAGGTAAGGCGTTCAAGTGTGTAGCGAGCCAGCGCTTCGGGATCCAATCGCGGCCGGTAACCGGGCTCGAGCGCGATGCTGCCGTCCCGAAGCATGAGCGGATTGCTGAGCAAGGCGCCGTGAGGTTTGAGAAAGCCATTCATTTCACCAGCGTTGCCTATATGCGAGCGGGCCACACAGGCTTCCATCCAGCAGCCAATCTCACAGGCCACTCCATTTCCCAACACAGGCTCCATACCGCATTCGCCGATGACATGGAGCGCGGCTACCAAGCGGTCGAGACTGCCGAGCTTCATAAGCTTGAGCTTGATGAAACGCGCTGCTTTCAGATCTGCCGCGCGGCGAATATCATCAACACCGTAGATAGATTCGTCGAGCATCATGGGCACGCTCGACACGCGCGCGACGGCACACGCGGATTCCCAATCATGCGCGGCGCACGGTTGTTCGAACAATTCGATCCCTTCGGGTACAAGAGACGATGCGAATGTACAAGCGTCGCTGCGTGAGTAACCCTGGTTGGCATCGAGTCGTATCTTCACGCGTTCACCGAGCACTTGCTGAATGCGTTTGACGAGCGCGCTGTCGTGCGCCGCGTCGAAGCCCACCTTGACCTTGAAAGTGCGAAAGCCTTGAGCTAGCAGAGCTTCCGATTCGTGTTCTATATCCGCGGTCTCCGTTGCATGCAGGAGGCCGAGCACAGGTACTTCGACGGCCTCCGTGATCTCGAGCAAGGGATGCCGTCGCAACATGTCTAGCGCGGTTGCAAACGCGGTCGCCGTGAACGGCGCAGCTTCATAGTGAGGCGCTACCGCCTGCAGCAGCGTACTGCATGCGGAACCCGCTGCGGTGCGCGCAATACGTTGCGCGAGGTCCCATCCATTCTGCAACGTCTCATCCGTATATCCGGTCAGGTAAGTAGCTTCACCAAACCCCTGGTTGCCAGCGTCGTCACTCATGGCCACGATCAGTGTGTCGAACGCACGGACCGGACCGAACGACAACCGGTATGGCGTCGTCAGCGGCACGGACAGCCGGTACAACGTAAGCGATTCGATTGTCATCAGCCAATATCAGTGGACGCGAGCGCGACCTATAATATAAGTGATTGTCGCTGTCGCTGAGGGCACCGTGCGGTGACTTCGCGCTTCCCGTTCTTAGCGACACGATCGCGACAATGAAGATACGGGCCGCAACTACGTAGCGGCGCGTGGTTTCCTCATGACACAACAAGCGCAACATGCCAAGATCGATTCACCGTCCGATTGGGTGCGCCGGTTTGCGCCATCAATTCCGCGCGACGGTCCGGTGCTCGACCTTGCATGCGGCAGCGGCCGTCATGCGCGTTACCTTGCGGGAATCGGTTACTGCGTCGAGGCCGTCGATCGCGACGCATCCGCGATCGCTTCACTGCGGGGAGTACACCGGCGTCCGTGCACTTGAGGCCGATCTCGAGAACGGCGCGTGGCCTTATCAGTCCAGGCAGTTTGCCGGCATCGTGGTAACCAACTACCTGCACCGGCCCCTATTTGCGCGGTTGCTGGACGCGTTGAGGACTGGCGGTGTTCTCATATATGAAACGTTTGCCGTGGGCAACGAGCGTTTCGGACGCCCGAGCAATCCGGATTTCCTCTTGCAGCCCGGTGAATTGCTGAAGGTTACGCACGGCACGCTCGAGGTCACTGCATACGAGCACCTCGAGGTAACGAGCCCCAGGCCCGCAGTGGTGCAACGCGTCTGCGGTATCAAGCTGCCACTTCGCGGGCAGTAAATCAGTCGCGCCACTCACCTTTGTCTGCATAGTTTCGCGTTGCAACACAGCAACCGGCCGGACGCGGCGCGCGTGGATGGAACCCGATGATTATTCTGCAGTCTGATGCTGATTGCGGACATAAGGATGCGGTAGAATGGGGGGTTAATTCCAGGAGGCTCTGGCTGAATCCTGAGGAACAACCGGAAAATGGCACAGCTTAGCGGCAGTCTCGTCGCGATCGTTACGCCGATGCATGAGGATGGAAGCCTCGATCTCGATGCATTTCGGAAACTGATCGACTGGCACATCGGCGAAGGCACCGATGGCATTGTCGTCGTCGGGACCACCGGCGAGTCGCCCACTGTAGACTTTGATGAGCACCATCAACTTATCGAGACTGCGGTTATGCACGCCAAGGGCCGCATCCCCGTGATCGCTGGAACCGGTGCGAATTCAACCCGCGAAGCAATTTCGCTGGCGCAGTATGCAAAAAAAGCGGGCGCCGCGATGAGTCTCTCAGTCGTCCCTTACTACAACAAGCCGACGCAGGAAGGGCTGTACCGGCATTTTCGCGCTATCGCCGAGGCCGTCGACATTCCGCAGATTGTCTACAACGTGCCTGGACGGACTGTCGCAGACTTACAAAATGACACAATGCTGCGTCTTGCCGAAGTGCCGAACATTGTCGGGCTAAAGGATGCAACCGCGAACCTCGAGCGTGGCGCCGATCTGCTTCGCCAGTTGCCAGCGAGCGTCGCGGTCTACAGTGGCGATGATGCCACCGGCCTCGCGCTTATGCTCATGGGTGCGCGCGGCGTTATCTCTGTGACCGCCAACGTGGCACCGCGCCTGATGCATGAGATGTGCGCGGCGGCACTCAAGCCCGATGTCACGCGCGCACGCGAAGCGAACAATAAACTGATGGGATTGCACCGCAACTTATTTGTGGAAGCGAACCCGATACCCGTGAAATGGGCGGTAAGCGGAATGAAGCTCATGAAAAACGGCATCCGCCTGCCGCTCACGCCGCTCGCAGAGCACGGTCATGCCCCGGTGCGCGCCGCGATGCTGCAGGCCGGGATCGAAATCTAGAGGACGATGTAATGTTTTTTCGATGTCACTGGAAACCAGCGATCGCGGCGTGTGCCGCAGCAGCGCTGCTTGCCGGCTGCAGTATGCTGCCCAAGCTCGAAGGCGACAGCGTTGAATACAAGTCGGCATCAAAGAACAAGCTTCCCGATCTCAAAGTGCCGCCCGACCTTACGCAGCCGACTGCTGATGATCGCTATAGCGTGCCCGATATGAACGCGAAGACGGGCAGCGCGACCTTTACTGAATACGACAAGGAGCGCAAAGCGGCGGCGCCCGATCCGTCGCGTTCCGCCGTTTTGCCGGCGCAGGTCAACGCGAAGGTTGAGCGCTCGGGCAACCAACGCTGGCTGGTTGTCCACGGCGAACCCGATGCAGTGTGGAACACAACCAAGGAATTCTGGCAGGAGCTTGGCTTCGTGATCAGCATGGAAAATGCGGAAGCCGGTGTCATGGAAACCGATTTTGCAGAAAGTCGCGCGAAGGTCGACGCGGGCACCGTGCGCAATTTTCTCGGCAAGCTGCTCGACAGCATTTATTCCACTGCCGAGCGCGACAAGTTCCGCACACGTCTCGAGCGCGGCACGGAGCCGGGCACAACCGAGATCTACGTAAGTCACCGCGGCATGGAAGAGGTGTATATCAACGAATACAAAAATGAGACGCGCTGGCAGCCGCGGCCGCCGGATCCGGAGCTCGAAGCGGAGATGCTGCGGCGGCTGATGGCGCGGTTTGGTGTGAAGCAGGAACGCGCGAGGACGGAGGTCGCAGAAGCGAAAGCTCCGGCCCGGGCGACCTTGCTCAAGGGGCAGCCGGGGGGCGGCGTGTTATCGGTAAACGATCAGTTTGATCGCGCCTGGCGCCGCGTCGGGCTCGCGCTCGATCGAGTCGGATTTACGGTTGAAGATCGTGACCGGTCGAAAGGCCTCTACTTTGTGCGTTACGTCGACCCGGATGCCGACAACAACTCAGTGCAACCGAAAGGTTTCCTTTCCAAGCTCAATCCGTTCGGCAAGAGCGAAAAAAAGGTTTCAAACGAGGCATTCCGTATTCATGTCAAGGACGCCGACGAAATCAGCCAGGTCAGCGTGCTTAACAAGGATGGCCGCGAGGAGAAATCGGACACCGCGACTCGTATCCTGTCGCTGCTCTATGAGCAGCTTAAGTGAGGGCTGAACTTTGAGGTGTGCGGAGCGCCCGCTCCGACCCCTCACTTCGACATTCGCTGTCCCCGGTCACGCTCAACCCGTGATGCAGCCGGCTGCCATGATGCGTTTTGCATCGCTCGGCAGCGGCAGCGACGGCAACGGCCTGGTAGTCGAGGTGGAAACAACGCGCGTGCTGGCGGACTGCGGCTTTTCGCTGAGCGAGACGGTGAGCCGGCTGGCGCGTTGCGGCGTTGCTGCGGAGTCCATTAACGCGATTCTTGTTACGCACGAGCACGACGACCATATTTGCGGCGTGGCGCGCTTTGCCCGTAAATTTAATGTTCCCGTGTGGCTGACTTACGGCACACTGCAGGCGGCGGGAGACGGATTTTCAAACGTCACTACGTTGCAGGTTTTCGATTGCGACCAGCGATTCGCCATACGTGACATCGAAGTTGAACCGTATACTGTTCCGCACGACGCGCGCGAGCCGTCACAGTTCGTGTTCAGCGACGGCAACCTGAGGCTCGGATTATTGACTGATGCCGGCTCGCTGACACCGCACATGCAGGCGGTGTTGAGCGGCCTTGATGCGCTGGTCCTCGAGTGCAATCACGATCTGGACTTGCTGTGGAACAGTGCGTATCCGCAGCGTCTGAAAGAGCGCATAGCGGGACGATTCGGCCATCTCGACAACGTGACTGCCGCAAAACTGTTGTCGTCCATCGATTGCAAGCGGCTTACGCATCTCGTGGCGGCGCATCTAAGCAAGCAGAACAACACCGCCGAGCTGGCGGGCGCAGCGCTATGCCAGGCGCTGAATTGCACGCAGGAATGGATAGGAGTCGCCACTCAAAGCGATGGTTTTGACTGGCGCCAGGTAAGTTAAGCGACTACAATAAAAAAGCCGGCCCTCGGGCCGGCTTTTTTGCCATGGAACCGGATCAGCCCGGGGCTTTCGGGTCTTTCTTCTCGTCCGTAGGTCCCGCAGGCGCCGCCATACCTTTGCTCGGGTCAGCCGGTGCCGCGTCCGACTTGGCTGCGTCGGGTGCAGGCGCGGGGGCAGGGGCGGGAGCAGGCGTCGCGGCCGGCGCGGGTGCCGCTGTTTTTGGCGCTGGCGCAGGTGCCGGTTTTTCGCCGCAAGCGGTGAGCCCAAGTGCCAGGACTGCGGCTAGCAGAAATGAACGGTTCATGATTTATCCCTTCCGAATAATTGTTTCGATTGACTTAACGGATTTCGGCCAGCCGATGAGGCCAAGGCGCATTTTGATTTTAGGCGTATTCCAGCGCAATCGCCAGTGTCCGCTAGAGTCCAAGCGTCGTCGCTCCGACGGCTGGCGTTGAGGCCTCCCAGATGTCATCAAAGCGCTTTACGAGTGAGCTGATATTTGCATAGTCGCCTACTGTAGCCACGCCGCGCATGTCGTCGAAGTGGAAGCGGCGCACGAAGCGCGTGTCATCGGCAATCGCGAAAGGATCATAGACACGCCGTGCCGCAGGGAGCGTCTGACGGATCGCAATACCATGGCTGAAAGTTCTAAGGAGCATCATCAAGCGCGGACAATCGCGCGCGATATTCGCGGTCTCGTGCAAGGCGATAAAGACGCGGTGATGGCGGCCCGCCAGTAACAATCGATGCAGCAGGTCGTAGCGTAGCGGTGAGTTGAAGCCGGGCCCCAAGACTTTGTCGAAAATTCGCAGCGTGCAAACCCCGTTTGCAACCAGCGTATCCAGCGCAGCTTCGTATTGTGCAAAGCCGGCCAGGGCTTGCTCGCCGGGCATACATTCGGGCGCAACAGGTTTCATGATGACGTCATATTCACGAATATATGAATGTTACCGCACCTTCTGACCTGCAGTATCAATGTAGCCGGCCAGATACCACCGGTAAAGCAGTTCCCGCAGGCGAGCGTCAATGCGAGTGCGCGGAGGCAACACGCGCTCGTCGCCCAACTGCAGCAGTGTATTGCGGTGGGCGTCTTCGAGCGCAGACGACTCGCCGTTGATATAAACGCGCGTATTGCCAATGATCATTCGAGACGGCGCGCTGAGCCGCACACCATTGGCAGCCGCTATCGCGTCGAAACGCTGTCTCGTGATTCCGGCGGCGGGTGCGAACACGATATTCGCGCGCGGTTCGGTAAGATATTCGCCCAGTGCTTGCTCGACGTCCGATTTATTCCAGTGGATTGATGCGACGATGCCGCGGACGTGACGCAGCATATCGGCCGGCATCAGCGATGGGTGGCGCTGTGACTTGATGTCAGGATCGCGATAATTTCCACTCAGCGCGAGATTATCACGCACAAAGTCGAGAAATCGCTCTGCCATTTCCTGACGCGACGGTGCGCGGAAGCCGACGGACCAGGTGATGCACTCGGTGACCGCTACGCCGTTGTGAGCGTAACGCGGTGGGAGGTAGAGGAGATCGCCGCACTGCACCTTGCACACGCGCTGTGGCTTGAACCGGCGTAACAGTTTCAACGGTGCGCCCTCGATCAGTGCAAGGTCCCGTTGTGCGCTGATGGACCAACGTCTTTCGCCGATGCCCTGCACCAACATTACGTCATAGCTGTCGAAATGCGGGCCGACGCTCCCGCCCGGCGCCGCATAACTTGCCATTACGTCATCGTGCCGCGCGTACGGGATAAAACTGAACATGCGCTGCAACTCGCGCGCTGCACAGATCACGTTCTCGAGGCCGTTGATCAGCAGCGTCCAGTTGCGTGCCGGCAATTGCGTGAAATCGCGTTTACGGAACGGTCCCTGGTGCACGTGCCACTGATTGCGCGTGCGAAGCACCAGGCGCGATTCAACGTCATCGCGGCATGCGAGGCCCACCATGCGACTGCGATCGAGCGCAGCGCCGAGTTGTGCGAGCGCGCCGCGCGCCAGGAGCGGCTTCTTTTGCCAGTAGCGTGTGAGAAAGCGTTGCTCGTTGCCTAGATTCTCAATCATGTATTGAGTATAACGTCCTGATTCGAACTGACCGAACGCGCGACTGTGGTGCGCTGACAACGCTATCGCAAACACATTTGCGTCAATTGCGTAGCTAGTTATTGACGATCGCGATACTTTGCTACAATAAATTTGTGAACATGCAGACCGATTGTGGAACATTGCAGTTGCAGGCTGGCCAGCCCGCTCCCGAGTTCGAGCTGCCTGACGCCGACATGCAACCTGTCAATCTCGCCGACTTCCGAAAGCGCAATGTCGTCGTGCTGTATTTCTATCCAAAGGACGATACACCGGCGTGTACCATGCAGGCGATCGAGTTCAGCGATCTGCAGGACGAATTCGCGCGGTCGAGCGCGGTCGTGCTCGGCGTCAACAAAGACGACTGCCTCAGTCATGGCGCATTCCTCGATAAGCATGGCCTTGCCGTACAGTTGCTAGCCGATGTCGACGGCGAAGTTTGCAGCCGCTATGGCGTGCTGCAGGAAAAAGAACATGAGGGCAGGAAAAAAACTTGCATTCAGCGCTCGACCTTCGTCATCGACAAAGACGGCATCATCAGACGTGCTTCGTATGGTGTGAGCCCGCGCGGGCACGCAGCCGAAGTGCTGGGTTTTTTACGGAGTGCGGGTAAATGGAAGTAGGGCAGGACACCGTAGTATCGGTTGAGTATGAGTTGCTGAATTCGGAAGGCGAGCTGATAGAGAAGACCGAAGAGCCGATCGAATACCTGCACGGCGGTTACGACGGAATATTCGCCAAGGTGGAAGAGGCGCTCGAGGGCAAGAAGACGGGCGACACCTGTGACGTGTACCTGCAGCCGGTCGACGCGTTTGGCGACTATGACGAAAAACTCGTGGAGATGGAGACACGCGACAAGTTCCCGTCTACGGTCGAAGTCGGCATGCGTTTTGAAGGGGAGGCCGGTGAGTCCCACGAGCGCAGGGTCTATACCGTCACCGACATCGCCGACGACAAGGTAGTCGTAGACGGCAATCATCCGCTCGCCGGCATGGCGCTGCGATTCCGTTGCACAGTTAATGGCGTACGTCCGGCGACCGGCGAAGAACTCGAACACGGTCATGTGCACGGCGCACACGGCCACCATCACTAACGCGCTGCCTTAGCGGTAGAGTTACCGTCCGGGCGAAAAAGCAAACGTCACGCGGCCGCCCGTGTCCACGGCGCGTACGCGTACCCAGTCGACGCGCGGACTACCGAACACTTCGACGCGGGTCAGGTTGCGCAGCGGCGCCTTGCGCACGGGATCCTGCACGGGATGGTCGATGCGATGATGATGCGTATCTCCGTTGACGAGCAGGACCGGACCAGCGAAGTTGGCAGTTTCAGCGGCGACACGTTCCAGAAATGCCGTAAAGCCGCGACGCGGTCGCAATGACTCAGTAAACGGATTGGCCTGCATCAACAGAACGACGGCGCCGAGTTCGCGGCTGCGAGCCAGCGCAAACGCTGCGTTAAGCCATTCACGTGCAGCACGATCGCGTTTTGCATGCTCGTCCGGCATGCGGTTCAGATTGTTATCGCCGCCCGGCAGATTGAACCCGGCGAAGAGTACCCTTTCGCGGATCCAGCGTACATGCTCGGGGTACGGGTGCGAGCTCGTGTCGCTTTGACGGGTGAGCGGAATACGCGTCATACCGAGACTGGTTGGCGCATTAAAAAACACTTCGCGCAACTTCGCCAGACGCTCGAGCGGATCATAGCTGCCTGCAAACAAGCGCCAGCAGTCGGTCCACTCATTGTCGCCCGGAAGATAGATAAGCGGATGACGCGAAATGGCGAACATCTCACGGCGCTGCAGGAACACCGCGTCGTCACACGGACTCGATCCATTCTTGATGTCGCCGACATGCACGACGATTGCGACGTCTTGCTGGTTTATCTCACGCAGCATGTCGATGAACTGCGTTTCCTCGTCGGGCCAGTACGGCGCATCACCGAGCAGCGCGAACGTGAAGTCTGCGCGTATGGCGCCCGCAGCGAGCAGCATGAGCGCCGCGAGCACGATACGCTCGATGCTCAAGTGACCAATCGCTTAAGCGTGTAGAGCATCTCGAGCGCCTGCTTGGGCGTGAGTCCGTCCGGATCTATTGTGCGCAGTTTTTCGGTGAGTATCGCGTCGCTTGCAGGCTGAGTGTCCGGCGTGCTCGCGGACGCGAAAAAATCCGGTTGCCAGGCGCGGCCGGCGCCTTGTTGTTCCAGCTCGCGCAAATGTTTTTTTGCGGCGCGTATGACACTGCCGGGGACGCCGGCGAGCTGCGCCACTTGCAGGCCATAGCTCTGGTTAGCCGGTCCATCCTCGACGCTATGCAAAAAAACGATGTGGTCTTTATGCTCGACAGCGTCCAGATGTACGTTGGCAAGCTGGGCATAGTCTGTCGCGAGGCGGGTAAGCTCGAAGTAATGTGTCGCGAACAACGTAAGACTTTTGTTCACATCAAGCAGGTGACGCGCGATCGCCCACGCAAGCGCAAGGCCGTCGAAGGTCGAAGTGCCGCGCCCGATTTCATCCATGAGCACGAGGCTCGCTGATGTGGCGTGATGCAGGATATAGGCCGCCTCGGTCATCTCTACCATGAATGTGGAGCGACCGCCGGCCAGATCATCGGCAGCGCCGATGCGGGTGAAGATCTGGTCGATGGCGCCAATGCTGGCGCTGCGTGCCGGGACGTACGAACCGCAATGCGCGAGGAGCGCTATCAAGGCGACCTGGCGCATATACGTGGATTTGCCGCCCATGTTCGGGCCGGTGACAAGCAGCATCTGGCGCGCAGAATCAAGCCGCGCGTCGTTCGCGATGAAGTGATCGACCTGCGCTTCGACGACGGGATGGCGACCCGCCTGAATCTCGATGAGCGGCTCCGCGACCATCTCCGGCGCAGACAGATTCAGCGATTGCGCACGTTCCGCAAATGTTGTCAGAAGGTCGATCTCGGAAAGCGCCGCAGCGACACGTTGCAGACCGCCGATTGAAGGCGCAAGCGCATTGAGCAGTTCGTCGTAAAGCACTTTCTCGCGTGCGAGCGCGCGTTCCTGCGCGGAGAGCGCCTTGTCTTCGAATGTCTTCAGTTCTGGTGTGATATAGCGCTCGGCGTTCTTGAGCGTCTGGCGGCGGCGGTAATCATCAGGCACTTTCTCGGCCTGCGCGCGCGTCACTTCGATATAGAAACCGTGCACGCGATTGTATTCGACCTTGAGATTGGCGATTCCGCTGCGGGCACGCTCGCGCGCCTCGAGGTCAAGCAGGAACTGCCCGCAATTGCGGTCGATCGCGCGCAATTCGTCGAGGTCATGGTCATAGCCGTCGGCAATCACACCGCCTTCGCGGATAACCGCGGCAGGTTCCGGCTGGATCGCACGTGCCAGCAAGGATGCTACATCGTCGAGCGGCCGCGCTTCGTCCGCCAGGTGCTGCAGGCGCGGACTGTCGAGCGCACGAAGTTTGTCGCTGAACGCCGGCAGACGCGCGAGCGTATTGCGCAGTCCGGACAGATCGCGTGGTCGCGCACTCTTCAACGCAATGCGCGCCGTGATGCGCTCGACATCGCAACATGATTTGAGCTCACGACGAATTGCTTCGGTTACATCGGCGCTATCACCTGCGAGCAGGCCGACGGCGGCGTGTCGCTTGCGAATCGTCGTGTGATCGCGAAGCGGATGATGCAGCGTGTGATGCATGAGCCGGCTGCCCATGCTCGTTGCACACGTGTCGAGCAGTGACATTAACGTCGGCGCAGCGTCGCCGCGAATGCGTCTCCGAGATCTCGAGGTTGCGGCGAGTGCATGGATCGATGCCGATGAAAGCCGAGCTGTTTTCGACAGCGAGCATCGTTACGTGCGCAATCGAGTTGCCTTGAGTCGCCCGCGCGTACTCGATCAGCGCGCCCGCTGCGCTGGTCGCTGCCGGCAGGGCATCGAGGCCGAACGCCATCAGGTCACGCGTATTGAATTGCCGGCACAGCGCCCTTGTCGCCGCTGATAAGTCGAACTGCCATTGCGGCAGCCGTCGTACCGTGCGCCCCGCGCTCTCGGGCAAATCAAGATTCGTATTCTCGGCAACCAGAACTTCCGCCGGACGCAAACGTTCAAGATCGCCGGCCAGATTCGCAGGTTTGATCTCGCATGCACGAAACTTGCCCGCAGCGAGTGCGAGCCATGCGACGCCGATAGCATCACGGCTCGCCCACAATGAAAGGAGCAGGTTGTCGCGCTTATCGTCGAGCAGCGCCGCATCGGTTAACGTCCCGGGCGTGATAATGCGCACGACTTGACGCTCGACCGGTCCCTTCGATGTATTCGGATCGCCGATCTGCTCGCAAATCGCGACCGCCTCGCCAAGTTTGACGAGCTTTGCGAGGTACTGTTCGACGGCGTGATACGGCACGCCGGCCATCTTGATCGGCTCGCCGGCGGACGCGCCGCGGCTCGTGAGCGTAATGTCGAGTAGCCGTGCGGCTTTCTCCGCATCACCGAAGAAAAGCTCGTAGAAGTCGCCCATCCGGTAAAAAACCAGCATGTCCGGATGCTGTGCCTTGATGCGCAGGTACTGCTGCATCATGGGTGTGTGATGATTAAAACCCGGGTCGTTCAATTGTTCGCTTGTCCTCTGTCTTGCAAGTCGTGCGGTCTAAACGAGCTGCCTATGGTGTCGAGACACCATTGCCGCAATCTGTGTGACTCGTATCGCGGGCCCTTGATTATTCATTGATTAAACCCGAACGGTCTTGTGGTCGGTGAATTATCGCCGACATGCGTCAACATGACGAGCGGGGCCAGCGGCTATTCACGCGCGCACAAGGCGGCGATGCGTGATCGCGGGCGAATACATGTATGTGGGGCGCTGCAGGGGTGTTACGGCACGCGGCTTACGTACGCCGTGCGGAGTCGAAGGTATATCTCGGCTACGAACAGCAATTAGCGCTGTCGGTTCTGTTGCATCGGCGCTATACGCAATCGGCGCTCTGCTATAACAACGAACGCTGGGAGCAACCTCAAGATCCATCAGAGGATCCCGCAGAAACGGCAACGGTGAGACGAGCGCAAGAGCAACTTATCGCTCATGCGAATTATGTGGGCCTCGCGACCTAAACAAACCCGCGCCTGTTGGGCAGGCGCGGGTTTCATTCACGCATCAGCGCAACTCAGCCGCAATGATGCGTCTCGACAAACCACATTGACTCGAATGATGTGGCTTAACCATCACCCATCCCTTATCGTGTGCTGGCCGATGCTTGACTGTGATTCCAGGCACTTAACGGAACGTCGACCATGACTTGCTGTGTATCTACCAACGCCCGGTTGATGTCCTTGATCGTTTCATTACGACGTGTCGAATAAGGATCTGCCGCCAAGGCGTGGGTAGCGTCGCGCAGTCTTTGCGCCGCCTGCTGCAGACGGTCAATCGATTGTTTGTATTTCGACTCGTCCGCCTGTGCGGTGAGCATGTCAGGCGGCAGATTAGCCATTGCCTCATTAACTTCCATCAATGCGCGATTGCCATCTCTTATAGCCTGATTGCGCTGTGGACCTGCGGGCGCCTGCGCCATCGCGTGTATCGCGTCGCGCAGACGTTGCGCGGCCGCCTGTAGGTCCTCGACGGGCTTCGCATCCGTGGCCTTGTGCGGCGCCGATGTCGTTGCATGGGAAGTGGTCGGGCTTGCGCTGCTACTTTGCGCTAACCCGAGCGGACTTGCCACGGCAAGTCCCAAAGTGACCATCGATAACGTAGTGCGCTTAAGCGTTTGCATAATTCCTCCTAAAGAAGCACTGGTCGTTTATGGAATGAATCTCAAATGTATTGCCAGCAATGCACATTCGACTGTTGCGAAAATCTGCTAGTTCCATGAAAGTGGCATTAAACGAAAAAAATGCGTTGCGGGGCTTTTACGGCCAGCGCATGCTTCTCTGGAATCCATGTGTGCGACGCATTATTCGTCGCGGGATCGCGGGCACACGCCGGATTAGCAGCAGGAACTACCGCTGCGCCGACACTCGATTTACGTCCCTTGAGAACCCACGCGGCGTGTGGGCTGTCGCATAAGTCGGTGTACTGATTGGTTGGCGCACGTCTTGTCTTTGCCATTGTGGTTAACCGCGGGTTTGTGGGGATTGCTTGCCGGATCTGCGCTGCTGATCGGGGCGGCTGGAGGCTACGCCGTTAACGTCTCTCAGCGCATGGTGGCAGCCATCATGGCGTTTGGCAGCGGCGTTCTGATTTCTGCACTTTGTTTTGATCTCATGGACGAGGCCTATCGCCGCGGTGGTTTCGATTCCACGGCTATCGGCTTTCTGCTCGGCGCAGCGGTCTACACAGGCGCGAACATGTACCTTTCGCGTCGCGGCGCAAAGCACCGCAAACGCTCCGGCGGGCAACAGCCGTCCGAATCGCAGCAGGATGGAAGTGGCCTGGCAATAGCGGTTGGCGCACTGCTTGATGGCATTCCCGAATCAATGGTCATTGGCCTGAGCATGTTGCAAGGTAAGGGCGTCAGTCTCGTCGCGGTGATTGCCATCTTTCTGTCAAACGTTCCGGAAGGTCTGTCGAGTTCCGCGGGCATGAAAAAAGCAAATCGCTCCGCGCTTTACATCTTCGGCATATGGAGCGCAATTGCAGTCTTGTCCGGCATTGCGTCGCTGCTCGGGTATGTCTTCTTCAATGGCGCGTCGCAGGAAGTCATTGCGGCCACAATTGCGATTGCCGCCGGCGCAATCCTTGCGATGTTGTCTGACACGATGATGCCTGAAGCATTCGAATCGGCGCACGATCTGGCGGGGCTGATCACGGTGGCCGGATTTCTTGCTGCATTCATGTTGAGTAAAACGATGCAGTGACCCGGGCTTCTCGTGTGAGTCAGGCGTCGCCCACAAACCCGGCAGCATTGGCGTTGCAGCTCAACAACCGGATCTTATCTAGCCTTATAATTCGTGCCAGCTGCTCCGGGCGCGACGCATTCGTAGACTTGGCAGCGCGGTGCTTACACTAAGTGTGAGCAACTGTGCCAAACGCTGCGCGCTTTGACTCTATGCAATCCATCAATGCTTTCCACGATTTATCGAACGATTGCGCGCCTTCGTTCTGAAGCTGCTGAGCAAGCGACGCGTGGTCGACTCCTGCTTGCTTGAACGCGCCGATCACCTGCTGGGCATCGCCCCCGCCAGCCGGCATTACGGCGTTCACCCGGCCGTGGTCCGCGAATGCCAGGAGCGTTTTATCGGGCATTGTGTTCACGGTATCGGGTGCCGCAAGCGCGTCAATATAAAGAGTGTCAGGCGCGTCAGGATCCTTGGTGCCCGTGCTCGCCCACAGCAATCGTTGCGGCCGCGCGCCGGCACTCGACAGCTTAGCCCAGCGTGTTGAGCCGAGAAGCTCGCGATACGCTTTGTACGTGAGCTTGGCGATGGCGATGCCAAGACGATTCCTAAGCTCGGCGGGAACCTTGTCCTTGATCGCTACGTCCCATCGACTCACAAACAGCGATGCGACCGAGGTAACGTTCGGATCGAGACCCCCAGCGATGCGCCGCTCGATGGCGCGCATGTATGCTTGCGCCGCCGCGAGGTATTGCTCGCATGAGAACAACAGAGTGACATTGATTGGAACACCCGCAAATACCGCCTCCTCGATGGCACCAAGACCAGCCGGCGTTCCCGGTATCTTTACGAACATGTTCGGGCGTTGCGCCTGCTTATGCAGTTGTTTTGCCTGCTCGATGCTGCCCGCGGTGTCGTATGCAAGTAGCGGCGACACTTCCATGGATACCCAGCCGTCGGTGCCGCCAGTCGCATCGTGGATCGGACGAAAGAGGTCGGCGGCGCGCGTCAGATCTTCGAGCGCCAGTTCGATGAACAGCGCTTCAGTCGACTTGTCCGCTGCCATCTTGCGCCGGATTGCGTCGTCATACGTGTCCGCGCTCCTGATTGCCTGATCGAAGATCGTCGGATTCGACGTGAGTCCTGTCACGTCGAGCTCGCCGATGTAGCGGGCGAGTGCCCCGCTGTCGAGAAGCGCGCGCGTTATGTTGTCGAGCCACAAACTCTGTCCGAGATCGTGCAATGCTCGCGTTGGTTTCATAGGTTTTCTGTGGATGCGTGATTAATCATTCGAAATCGCCACTTCCTTGGCGGAATGTATGACGACACTTGTACGGGTAATAGACATTTTCTTGTTGCGGTCGTTCGTGACCCGGTAGCATCATGGCGAGCGCAGCTTGCGCATTCGTCGGTGCCCGACAAACTGCTGATGTCCGATTACCGGGTTGCAAAGTCGGTGAATGTCAAACCGATCAGGATCGCGAGCCAGAAGAATCCGGCGATTGCGACGATTCTCAAGATATAGTGGCCGGATCGCAGGTGCATGAAAAAGATCATAACTAAAATCGCTTTTGCAAAAGCGACGCCCACATTTATTACCGCGTTGAACGCGCCCAGAGACAGAAAGGCGCTGCCGAGCGTAAGCAGCAGCAGGCCGAGGAGACTCAGCCAGACGAATATGTACGTTTTTGCGGTCGATACCGGATGAGCGATCATGAACGCGAGACCAGATACAGCAGCGGATACAAAAATATCCATACGATATCCACCAGATGCCAATAGAGTCCGCTTACCTCGACCGGCGTGAAGTACGCGGGACTATATGCGCCGCGCGATGCCATCGCGGCAATCGTCGCGACGACGCCGATACCGATGACCATATGCAGCGAATGGAGGCCCGTGGTTAGGAAGTAAAGGTAAAAGAAGAGCTCCACTGCATGCCGATCGGCGCCGGCATAGGCGAAATTGAGTCCTGGTACGAGGTGCTCCCCATAGTCCAGGTAGTATTCGGTCGCTTTAATGGCCAGGAACACGATGCCGAGTGCAATGGTCGTGCATAGCCAGCCAACCAATGGTCTACTCAACCCGAGTTTCGCTGCACGCACACCCAGCGCCATCGTCAGGCTGCTCGTCAGCAACACCGCCGTATTGATGCTGCCGAGTGTAATGTTGGTGAGGCGGCTCGCGCTGGCAAAAGCTTCCGGATGGTTGAAGCGTGTCATCGTGTAAACGGCAAACAATACGCCGAAGAACAGTACCTCCGTCGCCAGGAACACCCAGATACCAAGATCGGCCGCGCTCCGTTGCTGCTGCGCATCGTCGTATTGACGCGCGACGAGGACGGCAGCGCTATTGCTCATCGGGCGCTCCTGCCTTGAATACGCATAAGGCCCCTCTGTCACCACCGGTACTGTCGCGAAATTACCGGTGGTCGGCGGCGATGTCGTTTTCCATTCGAGTCCCGTCGCGCGCCACGGGTTCGGTCCTGCGGGTTTGCCGTAGCGCAGCGACCACAGCAGATAGCAAAGTGGCAACAGATAGCCAACGGCAAGAATGGATGCGCCGGCGGAAGACAACACGTTCAGCACCTGGAACTCGGGTGGATATTCGTGGTAGCGGCGCGGCATGCCGAGATAGCCGAGAACGAACTGCGGGAAAAATGTGAGGTTGAAGCCGAAGAAGACGAGGATCGCGGCGAAACGCGCCCACGCATCCGAGTACATGCGGCCGGTCATCTTCGGCCACCAGAAATGCATGCCGCCAAGAAACGCCATGACCGCTCCGCCGACCATGATGTAATGAAAATGGGCGATCACGAAATAGGTATCGTGCACGTGCACGTCTATCGCCAGCGATGCGAGAAAGAGTCCGGTCATTCCACCGATAGTAAAAAGCGCGATGAAGCCCAGTACATAAAGCATCGGCGCATGAAACGATATTGATCCTTTGTATAGCGTCGCTGTCCAGTTGAAGACTTTTATCGCTGACGGTATGGCAACGAGGAATGTAAGGATGGAGAAGACCGTCCCGGCGTAGATCGATTGCCCGCTCACGAACATATGGTGTCCCCATACGAGGAATCCGATAATCGCAATCGCTAGCACGGCATAGGCCATGGCGCGGTAGCCGAACATCATTCTTGCGCGCGAAGCAGGTGATGATTTCGCTGACGACGCCCATCGCGGGCAGAATCATCACATACACCGCAGGGTGCGAATAGAACCAGAAGAGATGTTGAAAGAGGAGCGGGTCGCCGCCGAGCGCCGGGTCAAAGACGCCAACGCCGAAGAAGCGCTCGATGGACATGAGAAATAACGTCATCGCCAGCACCGGAGTTGCAAGCACAAAAATGACGCTCGTCGCGTACATGCACCAGATAAAGAGCGGAAGGCGAAACCAGGTCATGCCGGGCGCACGCATCGTGTGGATCGTGACGATGAAATTGATACCGGTAAGAATCGTGGAAAACCCGACCACAAAGACACCGGCTACTGCGGCGAACACGTGCGTATTCGAGAACATGGTGGAGAACGGTGTATAAAACGTCCAGCCGGTATCAACGCCTCCCATGAGGAGCGCACCAACGGTAAACACGCCTCCGGCTATATACAGGTACCAGCTCGCGAGGTTGAGACGCGGAAACGCCAGGTCGCGCGCGCCGATCATAAGCGGCACAAGAAAATTGCCCATCGTCGACGGAATCGACGGAATAAGAAAGAACCAGACCATGATCACGCCGTGCATTGTGAAAAGCTTGTTGTACGTTTCGGCGCTAACGACATCGCCTGTAGGAGTCACGAGCTCGAGGCGGATCAGCGTTGCTGCCGCGCCGCCGATAAAAAAGAACAGCGTTATGGAAATCGCGTACAAGACCGCAATACGCTTATGATCGACGCTCGATAGCCATGACCATAAACTGAATCCGTCTTCGAGATAACTGGCGGCTGACGGTACCGTCACGGCGCTCATCGCACTTCTCCCGGTTGGGCGGTCTTTAACGACTTCACGTACTCAATGATTTCCAGCAGCGCATCCTCAGTGATCTGTCCCTGGAATGACGGCATGATCGGCGCGTAGCCCGCCGTGATCTCCTTGCGCGGTAACAGCACCGAGTCATGGATGTATCGCTCGTCCGCTATCACCGTCGAGCCGTCCGCGAGCTGAACCGGCCTGCCGAAGAGACCTTCCAGTTTTGGTGCGTGCACGGACGCGCTGGCGCCATGGCACCCGCTGCAGCCGTACTCGCGGAAGTGCGCTGCTCCCTGTGCGGCCATCGAGCCGGTGCTGTTGCCGCTCGCAAGCCAGCGCTCGAATGCCGCCGGTTCCATCACGACGACGCGTCCCACCATTCTCGAGTGATCGGTGCCGCAGTACTGCGAGCAAAAGAGTTGGTAGTCGCCAGGTTTCGTCGCCTCGAACCAGAGCGTCGTATAACGCCCCGGCAGAACGTCCTGCTTGATGCGGAATGCCGGCATGAAAAAATCGTGGATCACATCCTGCGAAGTCATCACCAGCTTCACCGGCCGTCCTGCTGGCACATGCAATTCGTCGATCTCGCGCCGGCCGCCGGCATGCTCGAGTTTCCACATCCATTGCTTGCCGACTACGTACACGACCATCGCGTTGGCCGGCGGGGTCGCGTAGTCGTAATAGATCTCCGCCGACCACGCGAACATTGCCATGAACAGAACCAGTGGAATTGTCATCCACGCGATTTCTATCCGGCGGTTTATCCGGTTTTGCGCTTGCTCATCGACCGTCTCGCGGTTGGCGCTCGAGCCGCTTCGGTATCTGATGGCGAAGAAGACAATCAAGAACGCGACCGTCGACGCCACGAGTCCCGCGAGCGCCAGCCACACGAAGAAAACGATATCGACGCTGCTTGCCAGCGCGGATGCTTTCTCGGGAAACAGCGGAAAAGACCACATAGCTATTTGACGGTACGCGTCACCCTTGGTGCGCCGCATCCTCGATATACGAACGAGCCACGCCAACAAGAGAGTCAACATGGCAACGGCGGTCCAGCGCAGGGTGCTCATGACTATGCCGCTATATTTCCCGTTCACCGGGTCGAAATGAAAGCACAGAAGAAGCAGGCGTTGGACGGGTGATGACACGCGCTCGACGGCTGCTGCGCTCAAAGCGGTCTTCAGGTCGGCAGACTTGAATTCAAAGCCGAACAGATACTGCGCAATCACGCCTTCGGGCGTTAAGACGACGATGCCCGCCGGATGCGCATACTGGTGGCTATCAACATCGAAGAAGTAATGAAATCCAGCCGCCGACGTGAGCGATGCGATGTCGCCATGGCTCCCGGTCAACAAATGCCACGCGCCTGCGTTATTGCGCTGCGTTGCCTGCTCGAAATAAACAGCCTTCTTCGAATGAGCAAGCGCCGGTGAATCATGTGGATCGATGCTGACCACGAGGACGACATACTGGCGGCCTGGCGCTAGATCGGTCTGTTCTAGCGTCTGGCACAAGATTGGCGATAAAGGTCGGGCACAACGTCGAGCACCCGAAGTACGAAAACACCAACACTATCGGCGCAGTACCACGATAGTCGCCGATGCTCACGGCGCTTCCCGTTTCGTCACGAAATCGCAGGTCAGACGGCACGACCGCGGATAGATGTTGATCGAAGCCGACGCGATCCGCGATATTTTGCGTCGACAGTGGGACCGCGGCGCATACGCAAGGGAAGAAGCAGCACTGCGCAAGTATCAATATCCATGCGTGTCTGCTCATGTCTATCGTTCCTGTCGACCAGCGGACGCTCTGCTTTGTGGATGCGTTGCGCTCGACGATCAATTGCATGGCGCGCTCGATTGGTATGCGGATGAGACCGTTGCGCCGGTCTATCCATGCATATTCATGAAGCAGCCCGTATTTCTTCCGCCTTAGCACTGTCAGGTCCAGGTCCGGTGCGCTCTGCAGGCGAGGCGCATCATTCGGCTCGGATGCGCTGACAGCAGACGCCGGTGCTGTGGTGCGCTCGGGGTGCAACACTTTGAGGGTCGCGAAGGCTATGAGCGCGACGATGATCAGCACTGCCGCGAGGCCGACGCCGGTGAAGACAATGCGCCGCCCGCTAACATCGGACACTTCATGTTGGGGCCGAGGCGGAGACTGCGACATGGCGTCAGACACGGTCCACCGCTTCGGTTTGCACGTGCGTTGTCGCCGATGACGCGGTTGCGCCGTTGCTCGTGCGCATGAACGCTGCAAGCCACAAGCCGCCAAGCGCGAGCGCTGCCGATGCATCACTCCAGTAAACAGCAAATCCTGTGGACCGGAATGTCGGCGTGACAAGCCAAAAGGCGTCAACGAGGTGCGCGAGCAGGATCGTTGCGGCGAGAGCGGCGAGCGCACGCGGTGCACGTTTTACCCGGCGCGAGAGGAGTACCAGGAATGGAAGCGCGAAATGAAACACAACGAGCACCAATGCGATAAGTCGCCAACTCGTTTGCACGCGCGGCAGATACCAGACAATCTCATTTGGAAGGTTCTCTGCCCAGATAATCAGATACTGAGTGAAGGCTAAGTACGCCCAGGTCATAACAAACATCAGCAGAAGGTTGCCGAGGTCGTGAAATACCTGTCTGTGCTCGCTGTCTTCCCCAGGTCGAAACCACGCGGTGAACACGGTTGCGAACGAAAAAGCGCACAGCGCCTGGCCGATACCTGCGAGAAGTCCGAAAGTGGTCGAGTACCACTGCGGTGTTAACGACATGATCCAGTCCACGGCCGCGAAAGTGACAGTGACGCCGTAAACGAGCAGCCCCACCGCGGAGATCGCGCGCAACCGTTTTGCGCTGCCTGGATCGCTGCCCGCGTGGCGCGCAAATGACCATTTGTGCAACAGGTGCGAAAGTGCTGTCCATGCCGAGAAATATATTGCGACACGCAACAGGAAAAAGAACGCATTGAGATACCATTCCTTCGCCTCGATCAACGGCGTGGAGAGCGCGTGGTCCGGATTTGCCCACACATAGAGGTGCTGCATACCGAGCCACAAAGGTATCGATAGCAGCAGTAAGAATGGAAGGCTCGACAGCGCTGCCTCGAGCACGGGTCTGATGAGCTCGCCCCATGCTCCGCCGGTCAGATTGTGGACCATCAGCAGCACCATGCTTCCCAGCGGAATGCCCAGGAGAAACCACCACACGAATAAATATGATTGCAACGCCGCTTGAAGATCAAGGTAGGCGCTAACCGCCAGCAAACATGCGGCTAGCGCTCCAATCGTCCACGTGAAACGATACACGCGGCGTTGCGCGATAGCGCCGGGCGCGATCATTTTCCGCTCTTCTCGAGCGCGCTTCGCGCCTCCGCCGGCATATCGGCGGCACTCGCGTGCTGGCTCAGTTGCAGCGCCCGTATGTATGCGACGATGGCCCAGCGGTCTGGCGGATCCACGCGGTCGGCGTACGAATACATGACGCCATAGCCGTTGGTGATGACACCGTAGATGTGTGAGTCCGGTGCCTTGCGCAGCTTGTCACTATGGTAAGTGGGCGGATGCGGAAAACCGCGGCGAGCTACCATTCCGTCGCCATCGCCTGCCTCGCTGTGGCATGGCGAGCAGTAGATATTGAAACGCTCCTGTCCGCGCTTGAGGAGCTCCATCGTGACAGGCAGAGGGTTGACCTGAGAGTCGGGTCGCGCGCTTTGCGGCAGCAGGTCGGCTTTTACATGGCCGGACTCGTCGATCGGATAGATTGGCGCGGCGCGTTCGGGCAGTGCCTCCTCGCCGAGTCGTCCGCTGGATGTAGCGGCCGATGCGCCGGCGCTTCGAGCAACGGTTCCCGGCTCGTCCGGCCGCGCTGACTGGCGATTTCGCCACAGCGTGCTCGTTGCGAGGGGTTTATATTTTGGCTGGTTGTACATGTCCTGCATGGCTTTTTCGCAGCCGCAAAGAAGAAGCGCCGCGCAGACCGCTGTTATTCGCATGTACATTGCAATGTCTTCGATGTGTACTTGCGCAGGCATCGCAGTTACTGCCTTACCTCCGCCACCTTCAGCGGTTGCAGATTCGATTAAAAATTCGCCGGTCCTGCGCCGTTCAAATTTCGGATCTGCGCACTCGATGCAAAGAAAAAACCGGTTGCGCGATGCAAGATCAAACTCGGGCGCGTTGAATATGGGGTGATACAGCTTTGGCAAGCCATTAAGAATCAGCATGCCGAGAAACGCTGCGAGCGCGGCACCGAGCACTGTCATCTCGAACGTCGCGGCAATAAAAGCCGGCCAGCTGTGCAGCGGCCTGCCGCCCGAATTAATCGGGTAATCGATAACGGCTGTATACCATTGGAGGAAATAGCCGCCGGCGCCGCCCGCAATTCCGCCGATCAGCGTAGTCAGCGCGATGCGATCGTGGCGGAACCCGAGCGCATCACTCAAGCCGTCAACGGAAAACGGAGCGTACGCATCTATTCTGCGATAGCCATCGGCACGCGCGCGCTTCGCCGCATGGACTAACGCTTTTTCATCGCCGAATTCCGCGATCAGACCGTAGAGCGGATCTGAGCTCATAAGTCGCCGCCTTTTTTATCGTGCGCAAGCTTGCGCATTTCGGAGATCGAAATCGCCGGCAGGAATCGCACGAACATCAAAAACAGCCAGCCGAATGCGCCGACCGACCCGAGCAGAATCGCCCAGTCCCAGAAGGTCGGGTAGAACATGCCCCAGCTTGACGGCAGAAAGTCGCGATGGAGACTGGTCACAATGATCATGAAGCGCTCGAGCCACATGCCGATGTTGACGATGATGGAAAGCGCAAACAGGGTCGGCACGCTCAGACGCACTCGCTTGAACCATAAACATTGAGGGATGATGACGTTGAACAGAATGACGATCCAGTAAATGGGCGCGTACGGCCCGATCATCCGGTTCATGATCATGTATTCTTCGAACTGATCGGCGCTATAGAAGGCCATGAAAATTTCGACGCCATAGCTGTATGCGACGAGCAGGCCGCACACCAGCATGATCTTTGCGATGTTGTCGAGGTGTCGCGCGGTAATGAAATCTTTCAAGCCGAAAATTGCGCGCAACGGGATCGAGATTGTCAGCGCCATCGCGAAACCGGAGAACAGAGCACCAGCGACAAAGTAAGGCGGGAATATCGTGGAGTGCCATCCCGGCGTGTTGCCGATCGCGAAGTCGAGCGACACCACGCTGTGCACTGAAATTACGAGTGGTGTTGCAAGGCCTGCCATCAGCAGATACGCCGTATCGAAGCGGTGCCACTGCCGCGCTTCGCCCCGCCAGCCAAGCGCGGCAAGCCCATACATAATTTGGCTCGCGCGGCCGGCGGCCCGGTCGCGCAGCGTTGCGAGATCGGGAATCAAGCCCCATGTACCAGAAAAGGATCGAGACGATGATGTATGTGCCGATTGCGAAAATGTCCCAGACCAGCGGACTGCGCCACTGCGGCCATAAATTCATGATGTCGGGGTAGGGCGTCAGCCAATAGAAAAACCATGGACGTCCAAGGTGCAGAATCGGCATCAGACCCGGCCATTGCGACGGCGAATATTGTCATCGCCTCGGCAAAGCGATTGATCGAGGTACGCCATTTCTGCCGCAGCAATAGAAGAAAAGCGGAAATGAACGTTCCGGCATGGCCGATGCCGACCCACCATACGAAGTTCGTTATCGCGAATGCCCAGGCAACCGGAATATCAACACCCCAGATGCCGACACCTTTGTAGAACAGGTAAGCGATCGCAGCGACAAAGAGAACGGTCAAGGCACTACAAAATGCGAAACCTGCGATCCAGCCCCAATGCGTCGGCCGCGTGAGAACAATGTCGCTGATCTTGTCTGATATGGATCCGTATGAATAAGCACCCTTCAGCACTCTGAAGACGCGACTCGGCGAGTGGATCGACAGTGGAGGTGATGGCGGGAGGCATGATCAAGTCGCCGTGACGTCCGGATTTGGATTCGTCACCTTGGCAAGGTACGTCGTCCGCGGCTGAGTGTTTAGCTCGCCCAGGAGCGCATAGTTGAGCGGCGAAGCCTTGACTGCCTTCACACGGCTTGCCGGGTCGTTCAGGTCTCCGAAAGTGATCGCCTGCGTCGGGCAGACGGCCTGGCAGGCAGTGATAACCTCGCCATCGCGGATGCGACGCCCGGCCTTGTCTGCTTCAATGCGTCCGTTGGCAATGCGCTGTATGCAATAAGCTGCATTTTTCCATGACGCCTCGCATGCGCACGGTCACTTCCGGGTTGCGCTGCGCTTTGAGGCTCTCCGTGTCTTGATCTGCATACTGAAAGAAATTGAACCGCCGCACTTTGTACGGGCAATTGTTCGAGCAAAACCGGGTGCCGACGCAGCGGTTGTATACCTGCACATTCAGGCCTTCAGAGTCATGGACCGATGCTTCGACGGGACATACGACCTCGCAGGGGGCGCGCTCGCAGTGCATGCAGGGCACCGGCTGAAAGTGAGTACGCGGCGCTTGCGGCTTGCCTTCATAGTAGCGATCGACGCGTATCCAGTGCATTTCACGTCCGCGTGCGACCTCTGTCTTGCCGACGACGGGTATGTTGTTTTCCGCCTGACACGCAATCGTGCATGCATTGCAGCCGATGCACGTACTCAAGTTGATCGTCATTCCCCAGGCGTATCCATCGGACTTGAACGGCGGATACAGCGATGCGGCCCGGGTCGCTTGGTGTTGCTGCGCGCCGCGAAGTGCCGCGTTGCGTTCAAACTCGTCCACGGTCGCAACGCGTACGACCTCACGCCCATTCATCGCGTGATGGTGTTGCGTGGTCGCCAACGCATATTTACGACCGGCTTTCCGCACCTGGAGGTTGCCCGCGAACCAGGGCGCGTCGCTTGTCCGCAATGCATACGCATTGAAGCCGCGCCCGTTGCCGACACGGCCCGCACGCGTGCGACCGTAACCAAGGCTGATGCTGACTGCACGATCCGCGTGAGCAGGCGTAATCCACACCGGCGCTTCAATCATGGCGTTGCCAAGCCGCAGTTCGATGACATCCTCGTTTTCGAGAGAAAGGCGTTTGGCCAGTTGAGGCGAGATAAGAGCTGCGTTGTCCCATGTCAATTTGGTTAACGGGCGGGGCAGCTCCTGTAGCCAGGCGTTGTTTGCATTGCTCCCATCCCACAGCGACGGGTCGGGCGTGTAGACGAGCTCGAGCGACGAATCATCCGTCGATGCGGGCGGCGGACGATTATCGATACTCAAGTCGCGTTTCAAGGCAACAGCCCGTTGCGGAAACGTACTTCCAGCGACTACTCCTTCATGTAGCGCGGTGTTCCACGCAGACTCGAAATCAGTGCCCAGCCTGGGTCGCCAATAGTCACGTACGACGTCGTAACTGCTCTTGAGCGTTCCTGCGACGAGCAAGGCGAGCAGCTCGTGCGCCGATTTACCTCCGTAGAGCGGAGCGATTAGCGGTTGCGTTATGGTTGCGGTCCCGTCGTACGCGCGTGCGTCGGACCAGGCCTCGAGAAAGTGTGTTGCCGGAAGGTGCCAGTGGCAGGCTGCGGATGTTTCGTCTTCGTACAGGCCCATGCGTGCAACGAAAGGCACTGTGGTAAGCCGTGCCTTGAACTCGAGATCTGACGGTACGGAATAAACCGGATTGCCGCCGATGATGACGAGCGTGTCCACCCCGCGCGTATCCATGTCGCGGCAAAGCTCGCGCAACGATGTGGTTTGGTTTTCAGCATGCGCCACGACCGGGTCGCTGTACGTGACAGTCGCGCCCGCGTTTGCGAGCGCGTGATTCATCATATGGGCCAGCGCGTGCACATACGGCGGCTGTGATTCGCCGGCGATGACTACGCTTGCACCGCGGTTTGCCTGCAGATCGCGCGCACAAGCGGCAAACCAGGTCTTGCTCTCATCTGATATCTCGGCCGGTGTTCCAGCCGGCACCCCCAGCGCTACGGCGAGATTTCGTGCGGCGGTCTCGATGTCAGCCGCGCGCACGGCTAGCGGATGATCGGCCATCGCACTCGTCAAAGTGGGGCTGCTCGCGGCTGCATAAAGACGGTTTGGCCGCGTCTCGCCATCCGCAGCGCCTCGTCCATGCGAAAAGTCGCGCGCGCTGCGAACGCGCGCGTTACCTGCGCCGAGGAAGTCGGCATCGAGGCTTACAATTATTTGGGCTTTGTCGAACGCGTAGCGGACGTCGAGCGTCTCTCCAAACGCAGTGCGTGTGCCATCGTAGATGTTGTCGCGATTGATAGCATCGTACTGATGCCATCGCGCACGCGGATATCGCTTCAGCAACTGATCGATCTGCGCCGCGAGTGTCGGCGACGTCACCGTCTCGGTCAGGATACGTAATCCGTCGCCTTGCTTATCTGCAAGCGCCGCCATCCTTCGTTGCAGCGTTGCGGCAAAGTTTTCCCACGTGTCTATCTGACCATTGCGCGTTACCACTTGTGAGCGGTCGGGGTCCCATAAATCGAGCACTGACGCTTGTGCAAAAATGTCCGTGCTGCCGAGACTTGAAGGATGCGTCGGGTTACCTTCGATTTTGGTCGGACGTCCCATATTGCTTTCGACCAGCACTCCGGTGGCGAATCCGCCCATCGTCGTTGCGGTCGCGAAGAAACGCGGCTCGCCTGCAACCCGCCCGCTCGAAGCATTAACGTAGGGAACGATCTCTTCCTGTGGCTCGCGGCTGCACGCACCCATGCCCGCGAGGGCCAGCGAAGCAGACATGAGTTTCAGAAATTCGCGGCGGTCAACGTTCAAGTGCGCTGCAAACCGCGGAAACCGCTCGGTGATGTAATCGCGAAACACTTCTGCGTCCCGGATTTCGTCAAGGCTGCGCCAGAACCCGCCGCGGTCATTAGAAGCGGGCGTCGCATCGATTGGTTTCCCCTCCAAACGTGCAGTTAGTTTGTGGAACATCGCGCTCGTCTCATCGATGGCAAATAGAGCAATCTGTCAGACTTGATGTGTGTATCCGGTACTCTTCGACGAGTTTTTTGCCCAGGATGAGCTGGCTGCCCGGCGGCCGCCAGTGCAGGTTGAACACCTGATCGCGAGGCCGTATGTATTTCTCCGGCGCGCGGTGACAGTCGAGACACCATTGCATCTCCAGCGTCGCCGTGCGCCACGTCAGCGGCATACGATCGATTGGTCCATGGCACGTTTCACAGCCGACTCCTTTTGCAACGTGAATGCTGTGGTTGAAATAAACAAAATCGGGTAAGTCGTGCACGCGGTTCCAACGCAACGGCTGGCCACTCGCGAAACTTTTCCGAACCGGGGCAAGCATCCGCGCGTCCGCGAATAACTGCGAATGGCACGTCATGCACGTATCTGTAGGCGGCATGCCGGCGAAGGCAGACTTTTCAACGGTCGTATGGCAGTAACGGCAGTCCAGACCAACATCAGAGACATGATGCTTGTGGCTAAACGGCACGATCTGTTCGACTGGCGAGCCGATCGACGGATGCGGGGCAATGCTGATGCGCCAAATCAGAATCACGACGACGAAGAATGCGACGACCGCGAGCGCGCTCAACTTGAGCCATAGAACGAGCCGCGGCTCAAAGACCTGCGCCATGCGGGTCACGCATCGGGCTTGTGCGCTCGCCAGCGCGTTGGAAACAAACAGGACATTGCTGATGCGCTGTCTTCAGCGACCGCCCGGCCTCGATGCTCGAGGATTTGCGTTTGGAGCTTGTGGCCGGCTATCGCCCCGCAGCGACGGCACACTCTTGCGTGCTAACTGTAGATTTGATGCGACCGCATGCATGATGCCTCGTTCCGGCCGATCAAGTAATCCTGCAGGCGGCCTGTCGTCAGATTGACGCGAGCCGCGGCGCAAAGTTCATCACTTGGCATGTGTCGCGCAGTAGAGCTGCTCGAGTTGCCGGTGCGTTCACGTACACGTTCCTTGATATGCAGGCAAATGTGATCATTCAACCCCTTGAGTAACAGCCTTTCGTATCTTGCTGACCGCATCAGCGCTGGTAGGCGACCCATGATTGCCCCAGGCGTTTCGGATGTAGTTGACGACGTCAGCCACTTCATCGTCATTCAGTTTCCGGTCGAACGCCGGCATGGCAAAGCTCGTGGGCTTGCCCGACGTTGCAGGCGTCCTCGCGCCAGCGAGCACGATGTGAATGACGGTATCGGGCATTTCTGCCTGAACGCCCGAGCTGGCCTTGAGCGAAGGGAATATTTTTGCGATGCCGGCACCGTTTTCCATATGACATCCGGTGCAGTTATCAACATATATCGCTTCGCCATGCGCCACGCGCTGGCTGTCCACGGTCTTAGACGCGCTGTCGGCGCCGGGTTTGTCTGCAGGCAGGTCTTTGAGATATACAGCTATTGCGTTCAGATCAGCATCGCTTAAATACTGGGTCGAATTTTTCACGACTTCAGCCATTGGACCGCCGGAGGCGGACTTCGCGTTAGAGCCCGTTTTCAAGTACTCGACGATATCAGCGGTCGACCACGCGCCCAATCCTCTCTTCAGGTCGCCCGCGAGATTAGGTGCATACCAATGTTCGCCGAAATCTCCGCCTTTCAGCATTGCATCCGTCTTAGGCGCACCGAGAGCATTCGTCGGGGTATGGCATGCACCGCAATGCCCGAGACCTTGTACGAGATAGGCGCCACGATTCCACACGTCGGATTTTTTCGTGTCGGCTTTGAAAGTGCCTTCATGAAAATAGAGCGTATTCCATCCGCTCATCACTTCGCGGGCGCTGAGAGGCCAGGGGAGATCCGCCGGCTTGTTCGCCTGTCGCACGGGTGTCAGGGTGTCCAGAAAAGCCTTGATCGCACGCACGTCGTCGGCAGTCGCGCTGGTGAACCATGGATACGGAAAAGCAGGATAGAGGTGCTTTCCATCGCGGCGTATGCCCGCATGCATGGCCTTGTAAAAATCTTCGTCTGACCACTTGCCGATGCCTGTCGCAGAATCCGGCGTAATGTTTGTGGAGTAGATAGTCCCGAATGGTGTGGGTATCGGCCGGCCGCCCGCGTATGGCGCGCCTCCTTCATTGGTGTGACACGACTGGCAGTCTCCCGCGCTCGCCAGGTAGCGCCCGCGCTCGATTGAACTGAAAGTCGCTCCTTGCGGATGTGCAGGCGGCGCTGCCGTCAGAAACACAGCGAGCAATCCTAACTTTCGATATAAGAATTTGGCTGAACGCAGCATGACTCTTCAGGTGTGAATGAGCTGGCCCGGATTTTTCATATACCGGTTCCGGATCGCATCTGCGGCCCAGAAAGTAAGGGCGCCCACTGTGCCGGTTGGGTTGTATCCGGCGTTCTGCGGAAAAACGGATGCTCCCATAACGAACACGTTGGGCATGTCCCAGCACTGTAGATAGCGGTTCACAACGCTCGTCTTGGGATCCGTCCCCATCGCCGCACCGCCGGTGTTGTGCGTCGTTTCGTACGGAAGGATCGAGTAATGGCCTTCGCGATAGTTCACCTTGATTGACCGCGGCTTCATGGCTTTCCCAATCAGCGCAGCTTTATCTGTCAGAAACTTCGACATCTTGTGTTCGTTGTCGTGAAAATCGAAGGTGAGACGCAGCAGCGGATTTCCGTAGACATCGCGATATGTCGGATCAAGATCCAGATAAGAATCGCGGTAACTCATGACGCTACCGTGCGTTGCGATCGACGCGCTCCTAAGATAATTTTCGTGCCTTGCCTTCTTCCAATCGCTGCCCCATTTAGGTGTGCCATCGGGTAGGCCATGCTGCTGAAGAATGGGGCGCCCTCCGGTAGTCCACAGCGCGATATAGCCGCCGCCGATAAACTTATGCGGCGCATGGTCGAAGTTGTCGCCATTGAATTCATCGATTGCCTGGCCGAGGGCGCCGGCCCCCATGAACGGGTTGACGTTTTCGTTCAGAAACACATCTACCGATGATGTAATCTGGTACGCGTAATTGCGCCCGACCACGCCCCGGTTCGTTTTGGGGTCGTATGGCGCGCCGATACCGGACAGCAGCAGCAGGTGCACGTTGTGCTGCGCGAAGGCACACAAGATCACAAGCTCGGCGGGTTGCTCGAACTCGCGGCCTTGCACATCGACATAGGTGACACCGGTTGCACGCTTGCCCGAGCTATCCTTGTTCACGCGCGTAACGTCACAAAGTGTGCGATAAGCGAAGTTGTCTTTCTTCAGCAAGACCGGAAGAATCGTCGTCTGCGGGGAAGATTTAGAGTAGTTGCCGCATGCGAACCACTCACAGTACCCACAATAGGTACACTGGCCCATTTGCACGCCATAGGGATTCTTATAGGGCTGCGATGTGTTCGCCGCCGCGCACGGGAATGGCTTGAAGCCCGCTTCCCTGGCGGCCTTGTCGAATATCGCCGTCGCGTAACTGCGCTTTAGCGGCGGCAGCGGATAACCGCGGGCGCGGGCACCTTCGAATGGATTCCCGCCGGACTGAAGCTTGCCTCGAATGTTGCCGGCCTCGCCCGAAATGCCGCACATATATTCCCACTTGTCATAGTACGGCTCCAGTTCGTTGTACGTTACGCCCCAGTCCTGGATCGTCATGTCCTCCGGGATGAACTTCTTGCCATAGCGCTCTTCAATGTGACTGCGCTGCACAAAGTCGCTCGGCAGGAATCGCCAGTTCTGGCCATTCCAGTGCACCCCGGCACCGCCTACGCCGGAAGCGGGATTGAATGAACCCAAATGCCGCATTGGCAGTGCAGTCTCAGCCGATGAATTACGAAACGTGAGCGTCTCGCGCGCCGGTTCTTCAAACAGTGCGTTACGTACGGCGTACTTCAACTCGTCTTGTATATGTGTTGTTGCAAAATCCGGCACGGTGTCGCGGAATTTTCCGCGTTCAATCGCGAGCACTTGCAAGCCGGCGTCAGTGAGCTCTTGCGCGAGTATCGAACCGGTCCATCCAAAGCCCACAAGCACCACATCGACCGGCTTCAGTCTGGTCGCCATGGCTCAAACGTTCCTTTTCGCCGGGGACCCATTACGCCCCGCGAGTCCGACTGGTGGCAGGGTGTATGGTTTACCGAACTGATCGATCTCGTTGATGTAGTTGTAGCGCGGTCCGGGAAATCCAAGCAGCGTCCAACCCGCGAAATGTTGATTTCCGCCATAGATCGGGTCGGCGAAAAAACCTTCGCCGGTGTTTTTCAGAAGCATCTCGAAAAAGTCTTTGGCCGGCGTATCGCGCAGCGCGATGTCGCCTTTCTCGAGGCCGTGCAGGACACGGTCTCGGATCCCGGCGTCGAGCTCGCTGAAATCTTTCTTGAATGTGCGTTGACAGGTACTCGTTGACGTCGCGAATACCGGCGCGGTACAGTTGAGCTGGAGTGAGCTTTAACTGGTAGCCCTGTTGGGGCGTGCCTTGCTTCCATGGCGCCTGCATGTACCAAGTCTCCGCGCGGCCAAACGAGCCCGCCATCTGCTGATCAATGAAGAAAGTGACGTTCGCCTCTTTTGCTCCCGGCCCCAGATCGTCTGCTGGTATCAGGCGGTCGACAGCCGCATCCAAAAACGCGATCTCGTCCTGCGTAAAGTACGCAAAAGCTTCGGAGCCGCGGCTGCCGGTGCTTGAATTGGGTGTCGCGCACCACGCGACTCGCGGAATTACGCCGCAACCGGCCGCCACCGCGATCGCGCTTGCTCGAAGCAGGTTTCTACGCGAAATGCGCAATGTGCGGACGTTTGTTGGATTTCCCATGTGTCCTTGAGGAATAGAGTGAATGAATTGCGTACCACATCACGTTCGAACGTTTGAGCCGTGGAGCGTTCTCAAGCAAACGCGTGCGTTTTGGAACAACAGTGTTTATGAAATGGTAATAAAGCTTCCACGGTTGAACCGCTGTCCGTTGGTCTGCGCCCATACGATGCCAGTGCAAGGAAGTTCTTACACGATGCATGGTTATGCCCTTACATCGACGGCATGCTGTTAAGGAACGAGCCTAGTAGCCGTCACTCCATGTTCGCAAGCCTCAGCGCCGTTTCACTTATGGGTATAGGTACTAACGGCGCTCCCATCAATCGGTTTCCATGGATTTAGTTGGCATAGAAATTTTTGCGCGCGTCGTCGAGGCTAGAAGCTTCTCGGGCGCAGCGGCTCGACTAGGGATATCAAAGTCTGCGGTAAGTAAGCATGTCTCGCGCATGGAGAAATCAATGGGCGTGCGATTGCTTAATCGCACTACGCGCAATCTAAGCGTCACTGAAATCGGCAAAGAATGGTACGAGAGATGTGCTCAGATTCTCGTTCAGGCAGAAGAGGCCGAGGCACTGGTAGCACATTTGCAGGCGGAGCCACGCGGGCTGCTTAAAGTAAATGTGCCGGTAGCCTTTGGCGTCTTGCACATCGCCAGCCGTATAGCTGAGCTATTAATTGACTGGCCGCAGCTGCGAATTGAGATGACATTGAATGACCGCACGGTCAATCTCGCAGACGAAGGCTACGATGCATGTGTCGTGATAGACAAGAATCCAAATCCGGCCTTCGTCGCACGGAAGTTAGCCCCGATACGCCGTAAGCTGTGCGCAACCGCCGCTTACTTCGAGCGTCACGGATTACCGGCCAAGGCGCGTGACCTTGCTGGGCACAATTGCCTCGTTTACTCGCGACTCGGAACTGAAAAGGATTGGTGTTTCGACGGCCCGGACGGGGAAGAGTGGATTCCAGTTGGCGGCAACCTCCGACTCAACAATGAAAATGCGATTCGTCAGGCAGCGCTCTCCGGGCTCGGCATCGCATTGCTACCGACTTACATGGTGGGCGCCGATCTACAGGCGGGGCGTCTGCGGTCTGCTCTTGCCAACTACACCGCTTCTGAAAGCGGACTTTATGTGATGTATCTTCCAAACCGGCAATTGTCACCAAAAGTGCGGGCGTTCATAGACTTCCTTTTATCCCGGTTCGGTCCAACGCCCTACTGGGATGCATCCTGACGACGCGACGCAGGTCGGCGCAAGCAGGTAACGAAGCTCGAACTAAAAATTAAGAGCGCCGCCCGAAACTCATGGCGACCACGACGATCCAACTTGAAGCGAACTGCGTAAACGTGTGAACTGACTACCGCTCGGTGGTGGAGCCGGTTCACTATAATAGCTGGAGGTGAACCATGCGAGACGAAAGAATATTACGTAATTTGGCCGCCGGCCTTGTTGCTTTGCTCGCTGTCATTGGATACGTCGATACTCTTGTCACGGCGCTTTCGGAGGGCGAAGCTGAAATCAACGCATCCGCGCACGCTGCCGAAAGCCATCATGTGAATGCGCACGCTGCACATGGATAGGCTCTCAGTTCCGATTAGCCGGTGCATCGGAACGATGGAGTGGGTTTTGAAGAATTGAGCGAGTCATGAAAGATTTCGGATTCTGGGTCCTTATTCTCGCGAGTTTGCTGTATCTGTCCGCAGTGCAATCCGCGTCGTCGCCGCCGTCTGCGGTGTCCGACTTAAACGCGCAGAACCAACGCCCGACGCCGGTCGAGAAGCAACCGAATCAGGTTGCGAACAAACCGAGGCTGACCTTCGGCGGTTATCCTTGCAACGCCGACTGCTCGGAAGACCAGGCCGGCTACCGCTGGGCTGAGGAGCACGGCATAACCGATCCGGACAGTTGCACTGGCGATAGCGGCAACTTCATCGAAGGTTGCCGGGTTTACGCACAGCGGCGCGGCGACGGGACTGCCGCCGGCGGTGCTCGATAGCTGCGTTGATCTTTTTGCGTTCGGCAAGCAGCCTACCCGGAATCACAAATCCCGCATACATGCAGGCCGCACCGTTGCGCAGAATTGCATGGTCCTTATGAACTACTGATAAGCTTAGCGCCATGCCGTTTGTAAATCGACGCCTTCCGGAAATTCGAGCATGCCGAAATTAACCGACCGTCTCAGTTCAATCGTCGCTACTTGCTTGTGCGGGTTGGCGCTCTCTCTTGGTTCAACTTCATCAACGTTCGGCGCGGCGGGCGATACGTACGAGTATCGGATCGTGAACGCGTATAACAGTGAAACGGTGGGCCGGGTCAGTTATCGCATCGACCAAAGCCAGGCGGACCGCGTGCAGGCGTCTGTCACTACCGATCCGCCAGCTGCCGCCGCGTCGCGTACCGAAGTGACTACCAGAGACGGCAACTGGCTCGTGCACACGCTGCCAAGCCATGAACAGCTTCAGGACTATCAGTTTTCAGCACCGTTCCCGGTGGTTACGCCACCGGGTGACGACAAGCGCTCATGGTCCGTGCGCATGAATGCACTGGTGCCGCAGACCGGCAAAGAAAACAGTGTGCGTGTCGACGCGAAAGTAATCGGCAACGAGCGCATCACCGTGCCCGCTGGAACGTTCGACACTGTACGGATCTACCGGCGCATCTACGGCGGTGATTGGGAGGCATTCAAACGGGAGACGAATATCGAGCAGACCGACTGGTTCGCGCCGGCACTGGGAATTCCCGTGCGGAGCGAATCAAGGTCTTCGTGGCAGGATCTCAGTCGCTGTGCCCGCGGCGGATGTCCGTGGTTCCGCGGCGATTGGAATGTGTTCGAGCTGACGACGGTTAGCAAAGCTTCGCCAGGCAACGCCAGCGCGCAATAGCAGTTGTCCGCCGCCATCGACCGCTACGGCGAGCAACTTACCGCTTACTAAACGAAGGACGCGCAAGTAAAGTGCGCAGCGCCGTGCCGGCGAGTTCGCCGACGATCCGCCTTATAGCGTGACGCGCTCAAGAATGCGGGCACAACGATTTCTATGGCATCCACGCGCCTTGGCCGGCTGAGCGCCGTGGCGCGCCGTGCCGCCGCTCTGTTAGCGGTCGACGCGCGATTGCGGACCCGTGACCGCCGCACACTCGAGACGATTCTTCGCTACTACGCGCGTGAGCCGTCTGACGCACCGGTACTCTTTGTGGGTTGCGCATGGTACACGCGGCGATATGCTCGTCTTTTTTCTGATGATGCATATATAACGCTCGACGTCGATCCCGCTAAAGCCCGCTTCGGCGCACGCGCGTCACATCGTTGCCTCGCTCGAGAGCGTCGGCACGTATTTCGAGAATGGAGAACTGCGCGCGATCATTTGCAACGGCGTCTTCGGCTGGGGATTAAACGCGAGAGAGAACGTGATTCGCGCATTCGAAGCGTGCGGTCGCTGTCTTACTGCAGGCGGGCATCTGGTGCTGGGTTGGAACGATGTGGAAGAGCGCCGTCCCTTTCACCCCGACGAAGCGGTGGCGGCGCTCGATTTCGAGCGTTTCAATTTCCCGCCATTCGGCGTCGCTGAATATCAGGTTGCCGGCGCTTTGCGCCACACATTCTCGTTTTACCGGACTAAGCCAGGTGGGTGAGCTCTATCTAGCGTCGTTCGCCCGCGTTTTGCTGCCGGCATTACGCAGCGTCGTCTTCTTCCTGAGTTCGGCGACGACGTCTTTTCTCATGGGACCGACCTTCACGATTGCATCGATGACCTCCTTGGCGGAGACACCTTCCTTCATCGCGAGGTCGCTGACTTCATATGGCTCGTTACGATTGCTGCGCGAGCGATCCGGCTTGCCGGCCTTCGACTTATGGTCGGGCATTCTCATCTCCTTGCTGTTCAAGCGATGCCGAAGTTAGTCGAGTACGCTCGACTGCTCAATCAGGGAGAGACTGATAATGCGTAGGTACGTTTCAATAATTGCTGATTTAGCGAAGCGCCGGCGCGTGTTTAGATGCGGCCAAACACGTTACGTCAATGAAGCTGACGCCGCAACGTGCTGATGAGTAACTGAATAATGAAATCGCGTTGGCTGACGCCGGCTTTGATGGCCGCCCTGCGCAAGCGGATTCTGAGCCGAAGCGGCAGCTTCATATAACGCATCAAAGCTGCGAAGTAACAGGGGTCTGACTTTAGCTGCTGAACCAGCGCAATCACGACGGGTATGTCGAGCTCGCTCACGGCAGTTTTCTTTCGTGGCGGCGCTGCTATCCACGCGTCTCAGAGATGCGCAAAGGAGCGGCGTACGGGGCGTCTCTGTCCGCTGACAAGCGGTTGGGTAGGGGAGGGTTCTTGATTATGGCAAGCCGTGTTGCGGCTGCTTTTGGGCTGGGCTCGCGCGGGATTGCGGCTTGCGTAGAACTGTTCCGGTCGTTGGGGCCGAGCGACTGCATAAATTGTGCATACGACGTCAATGCCTGCTTCGCTGTATCGCTTACGTGAAGATGGAAGCGGCGCTTGTCCGCCAATGACTTCCGTCTGACGATAACGCCGCACTTGATAAGTCGATAGAGCTGCCTCTGCATCGTTGACAACGGCGCGAGCCGCGTCAGCCACAATTGCTTGCATGTCATGCCGGCACTGTCGTTCGCCTCATGGCCCAGGATCGCAAGCACGAGATCGCGCTCGGAGAATGAGCGCATCCAGGGCAATTGTTCGTGTTCATACGCAGCCATCAACTGGATGGCGAGGCAAGCGTCCCATGCACGCATCAAATGGCTTCGCTCGATGTGTTGGTCAGAGGTATCGGGCCGATGAGCATGAACTGTCCGAAGTGCCTCGATCAATAGCCCGAATGGCTATCGCTTGCACACCGACAGTCAAACAACTCGAGCACGCTTCGGTTGCAGCGCTTGCTTAGCCTAACGTGATGCCTCGAGCAGCATGACAAGGCGGTCAACGCTCTGGGCGTCAGCCGCGACCGCCGTTACTAGGTTTTCATGCCGAACAGTTTGGCAGCGTTGCCGCCGAGTATCGCGATTTTTTGCGCGTCGGATAGCGACTTCGTGCTCATGATGTGATCGACCGGATGCTCTTCCCACGGTATGGGATGATCGGTGCCGATGACGACCTGACTGGCGCCGACTTGCGCGACGAGGTGTCGCAATGCCTCCGGAGTAAATACGAGCGCGTCAAAGTACAGTTGATTGAGGTACTCCGTCGGTTTCTTCTTCAAAACGATGTCGGGATTGCAATTCTGCGGTGACACAAAGCAGCTGTGGTCTGAGCGCGGCGCATATGACGGCAGATAGCCTCCGCCGTGTGCCGCACATACTTTAAGCCGCGGGTACTTGTCGAGCGTGCCCTCGAAGATCAAGTGCTGAAGCGCAATCGTGGTGTCAAGCGGATTGCCGATCGTATTCGACAACCAGCCGTTGCCTTTGAATCTTTTTGCGAGCTCGGGCGTACTTTGCGGATGAATGAAAAGTACCGCACCCAGTTCCTCGGCCTTGGCCCACACCGGGTGAAATTTCGGGTCGGAAAAATCTTCTCCGCCGACGCTGCCGCCGATTGCCGCACCCTTCAGGCCATACTTTTTAACGGCCTCTTCGAGCTGTTGAACGGCAAGATCCGGGAACTGCAACGCAAGCGACGCGAACGCTGCAAGCCGATCCGGTTTCGTTGCACAGAGTTCCGCGAGTTTTTCGTTTTGAATCTTGATAAGCTGCGTTACCAGATCGCGCTCGCGGCGATACCAGAATGGATTGATGCTGAGCACTTCCATGTCGACGCCTTGCGCGTCCATGCCGGCAAGTCGCTCTTCGAGCACAATCAGGAACTGCTGAGCGCCCTTGGTCTGCGGAAATATGCTCTTCGCTTCGTCGCCGAGGAGCGCCAACGCTTCGGGAATAAGGCAATGCGCATGCACGTCGATCGTCTTGACGCGCTTGCCGTTGACCATGACCGGCGTGCGCTTCGCGGCTTTTGCTTGCGCGCGCGCGGGCGCTGCTGCAAGCAGACCGCAACTCGTGAATACCACCGACGATATTGCACCGGCGGTATCTTTGATGAATTTTCTGCGACTCGTCATTGTGCCTCCCCTTGCTGGACGCCAGATAATAGCCTGTAATGGCCAACGTTTTTGCTAATGCATCGGACGCAGAGATTATGGCAAAGCAGAAATGCATGCAATGATTCGTCGTGCCATTCATTTTTTATCACAAGGGAAACCATGCTGCCCAAGACAATGAACGCGATTACGATTGCTCGCGCCGGCGGGCCTGAAGTTCTGCAACAAGTCACGCGCCCTGTACCGGAGCCGCGCGCCGGTGAAGTGCTTATCAAAGTCGCGTTCGCCGGCATCAACCGCCATGACTGCGGGCAACGCAATCGCGGCTTCGGCCCCCCCGGTGCGACGGATATCCCCGGACTTGAAGTAGCGGGCGAAGTTGCTGCGACGGGTCCGGGCGTTACGCGCTGGAAATCAGGCGACAAGGTATGCGCGCTGGTCAACGGCGGCGGATATGCGCAGTACTGCATAGCGGCGGAGCCGATTACCCTGCCGATCCCGGAACGCTTCGACTTGAAGCAAGCGGCAGGATTGCCGGAAGCGTTGTTCACCGCGTGGCTCAACGTGTTCATGCTCGGGCGCTTGAAGTCCGGCGAATGGCTGCTCGTTCACGGCGGATCCAGCGGAGTCGGCACAACGGCAATTCAGCTCGCGCGGCTCGAAGGCGCGAGCGTGGTGGCGACTGCCGGATCAGCAGAGAAATGCGCGTTGTGCATGAAGCTCGGCGCGAGCGCTGCCATCAATTATCGCGACACCGATTTTGTCGAGGGCACTAAGCGTGCGACGGCCGACCACGGCGCTGACGTCATACTGGACATGGTGGGTGGCAGCTATGCAAAGCGCAATGTCGCAGCGCTCGCGACCGACGGACGGCTGGTCCATCTGAGCGGCGGCGACGGCAGCACTGAGTTCTGCGTTCCGGTCGCCGCGATCATGGCGAAACGGGCCGTTGTGACTGGATCGCAATTGCGCGTTTCGCCGCTCCCGTTGAAGATTGAAATCGTGCGTCAAGTGACCGAACGCGTGTGGCCGCATCTCGGCACCAAGGTCACTCCCGTTATTCACACGATCCTGCCGCTCGATCAGGCGGCCGCAGCGCACGCGTTAATGGAGACGAGCACTCACCTCGGCAAGATACTTTTGGCCATGCCGTAGGACGTTGCGAATATGCCGTAGGAATGAACCGATTGCAGTGTAGGAAGGTTCCTACGCTCCTATACAGCGGACACTTATGGCTCTTTAGCGCTATAGCTTTCATCTCATCACGACAGTTAGCATGCCACTAGCTACCAATAGGCCGCTCGGGGGATGATCAAAATAAAAATTAGAAAGAGCGCGACAAAAAACACGGCGCCCGTCGTTGCTTCGGTTATACAAATACTTCCATCATGAAACTCATACCACGCGGTCGCCGGCGCGCCTATAAGAGTGCACCGGCAGAACCGACGAAGCCTTAATCGGAGATCGACTTATGGATACCCTAGAACGCTCAAAAGTGCCGGACATGCAAATGACCGCGCTCCTGGGCGCACTTACTGCCCTCAAACGCGGGGATAGCTCGGTGCGGCTACCCGAAGCGTGGACAGGTCTGTCGGGCAAGGTGGCCGAAGCGTTCAACGAAGTAGTCGAGCTGAACGAGCGCACGGCGGAAGAACTCATGCGGCTGAGGAAGACAGTCGGCAAGGAAGGCAAGCTGCGGCAGCGTGCGTCGCTGGGTGATGTACGCGGGTTCTGGAAAGTGACCATCGACGGCGTCAATGAATTGATCGACGATCTCGTGCACCCGACCAGCGAAACGGCGCGCGTGATCGGCGCTGTAGCACAGGGCGACTTATCGCAGACGATGGCGCTGGAAGTCGATGACCGACCGCTCGAAGGCGAATTCCTGCGCACGGCGAAGACCATCAACAAGATGGTCGATCAGCTGGGATCGTTCGCGTCCGAAGTGACGCGCGTAGCTCGAGAGGTCGGCACCGAGGGCAAGCTCGGCGGCCAGGCCAAAGTAAAGGGCGTCGCGGGCACCTGGAAAGACCTGACCGACAGCGTCAACTCGATGGCCTTCAACCTGACCGCGCAGGTCCGCAATATCGCGGACGTGACGACGGCCGTTGCGAAAGGTGACCTGTCGAAGAAAATCACCGTCGACGTGAAGGGTGAGTTCCTCGAACTTAAAAATACCATCAACACGATGGTCGACCAGTTGCGATCGTTCGGCTCGGAGGTAACACGCGTCGCTCGGGAGGTGGGCACGGAAGGGATGCTTGGCGGGCAGGCGCGCGTCGAAGGCGTGTCGGGTACCTGGAAAGACTTGACCGACTCGCGTCAACTTCATGGCGTCGAACCTGACATCGCAGGTACGTAACATCGCTGACGTGACGACGGCCGTCGCGCGCGGCGACTTGTCGCGCAAGATCACTGTCGACGTGAAGGGCGAGATTCTCGAAGTTAAAAACACCGTCAACACGATGGTGGACCAGTTGAGCTCGTTTGCGGCGGAAGTAACGCGCGTTGCGCGCGAAGTCGGCACCGAAGGCCGTCTGGGCGGACAAGCGGATGTGAAAGGCGTTGCCGGCACCTGGAAAGACTTGACCGACTCGGTCAACTTCATGGCCAGTAACCTGACATCGCAGGTGCGCAACATCGCCGACGTTACGACGGCGGTCGCCAAAGGCGATCTTTCGAAGAAGATCACCGTCGACGTCAAAGGTGAGATTCTCGAATTGAAAAACACCATCAATACGATGGTCGACCAGTTGCGGTCGTTTGCGGCGGAGGTCACGCGGGTCGCGCGCGAGGTGGGCACTGAAGGACGCCTCGGCGGCCAGGCGGATGTGCAGGGTGTTGCAGGCACATGGAAAGATTTGACGGACAGCGTGAACTTCCTGGCCGAGTAACCTCACGTCGCAGGTGCGCAACATCGCGGACGTGACGACGGCGGTTGCGAAAGGCGATCTTTCCAAGAAGATCACCGTCGACGTCAAAGGCGAAATTCTCGAATTGAAAAACACCATCAATACGATGGTGGATCAGTTGAGCTCCTTCGCCGCGGAAGTAACCCGTGTCGCGCGCGAGGTCGGCACTGAAGGGCGCCTCGGCGGTCAGGCCGATGTGCAGGGTGTCGCCGGCACCTGGAAAGACTTGACCGACTCGGTCAATTCGATGGCGTCGAACCTGACTGCCCAGGTGCGCAACATCGCAGACGTCACGACGGCGGTCGCAAAAGGCGACTTGTCGAAGAAGATCACCGTCGACGTCAAAGGCGAGATTCTCGAACTTAAAGATACTATTAACACGCTCGTCGATCAGTTGCGGTCGTTTGCGGCGGAGGTAACCCGGGTCGCGCGCGAGGTCGGCACGGACGGCCGCCTCGGCGGTCAGGCCGATGTGCAGGGTGTCGCCGGTACGTGGAAAGACCTGACCGATTCGGTCAACTCGATGGCGAGCAACCTGACTGCGCAGGTGCGCAACATCGCCGACGTGACCACCGCTGTAGCGAAAGGCGATCTCTCGAAGAAGATCACGGTGGACGTGCGCGGTGAAATTCTCGCGCTGAAGAACACGATTAACACGATGGTCGACCAGTTGAGCTCGTTCGCGGCCGAGGTTACGCGTGTCGCGCGCGAGGTGGGCACCGAAGGAAAGCTTGGCGGGCAGGCGCAGGTGCAAGGCGTATCAGGCACTTGGAAGGACTTGACCGACAGTGTCAACTTCATGGCCGGCAACCTGACCAGCCAGGTGCGTGGTATCGCAAAGGTCGTGACCGCGGTCGCCGATGGTGACCTCGAGCAAAAACTGACGGTGGAAGCCAAGGGCGAAATCGCCGCGCTTGCGGACACCATCAACGGCATGATCGATACGCTCGCAACGTTCGCGGACCAGGTGACAAGCGTGGCGCGCGAAGTGGGCGTTGAAGGAAAGCTCGGCGGCCAGGCGAAGGTGCCGGGCGCTGCCGGTACGTGGAAGGGCCTTACCGAAAACGTAAACCAGCTCGCCGAAAACCTGACGACGCAGGTGCGCGCGATTGCGGAAGTTGCGACCGCGGTGACCGAGGGTGATCTGACGCGTTCGATTACGGTTCAGGCGCAGGGCGAGGTTGCGGCGCTCAAAGACACGATCAACGAGATGATCCGCAATCTCGAAGACACGACGCATAAAAATACCGAGCAGGACTGGCTGAAAACGAACCTTGCAAAGTTTAGCCGCATGCTGCAGGGCCAGAAAGAATTGAATCAGGTCGGTGCCCTGATCCTGTCAGAACTCGCGCCAGTCGTCGCCGCGCAGCACGCTGTGTTTTACGTTCTGGATTCAGCTCGCGAGGCGCCGCAATTAAGCCTGCTTGCGACGTACGCGTCGCATGGCGAAAGCGAACACGGTAAGCGCCTGGAAATGGGGCAGGGCCTGCTCGGCCAATGCGCGATAACGAAGCAGAAGATACTGCTCGAAAATGTGCCGCCCGATTACATCCGCATTTCTTCCGGGCTCGGCAGCGCATCGCCGCGCAATCTGCTCGTGCTGCCTGTCGTGTTCGAGGGCCAATTGAAAGGTGTCATCGAGCTGGCGTCGTTCGAAGGCTTCAGCCATACGCACCAGGCGTTCCTCGAACAGCTCATGGAAAGTATCGGCATCGTCATTAACACCATCGAAGCGAATATGCGCACCGAAGACCTGCTGAAGCAGTCGCAATCGCTCGCGCAGGAGCTTGGCAGCCGGCAGGAAGAACTGCAGCAGACGAACCAGGAGCTGCAGGAAAAAGCACGGCTGCTTGCCCACCAGAACCAGGAGGTCGAACGCAAGAATTCGGAAGTGGAGCAGGCGCGGCAGGCGCTCGAGGATAAAGCGCAGCAGCTTGCGCTGACCAGTAAATATAAGTCCGAGTTCCTCGCGAACATGTCGCACGAATTGCGCACGCCGCTCAACAGTCTGCTGATCCTTTCCGATCAGTTGTGTGCAAATACCGCCGGCAACCTGACGTCGAAACAGGTCGAGTTCGCCAAGACGATCCATTCGTCGGGCAATGATCTCTTGATGCTGATCAACGACATTCTTGACTTGTCGAAGATCGAGTCGGGAACGGTCGTTGTCGATGTGGGCGAAGTGCTCCTAGACGAACTGCAGCGTTATGTCGAGCGCAATTTCCGCCACGTCGCCGAAGCGAAGACGCTCGATTTCCTCATTCGTCTCGATTCGCGGCTGCCGAAATCAATGCTCACGGATGCCAAGCGCCTGCAGCAGATCATCAAGAACCTGCTTTCGAACGCATTCAAATTCACGCATACCGGTCAGGTGACATTGACTATCGAGCCGGTCAGCGGCGGATGGTCCGCGGAAAACGACGATCTGAATCGCTGCGGAGAAGTCCTCGCGTTTTCAGTCGCGGATACCGGCATCGGCATTTCGGGCGATAAGCAGCAGATCATTTTCGAAGCGTTTCAACAGGCGGACGGCAGCACCAGCCGCAAGTACGGCGGTACCGGTCTTGGTCTGGCAATCAGCCGCGAGCTTGCGCGCCTGCTGCAGGGCGAGATACGACTGGCGAGCAGCCCGACGCGGGGTAGCACGTTTACCTTGTATGTTCCGCGCGCGTATACCGCACGCGTTACGCGAAAGCCGACGCCGTTGGATACATCCGCCATCGCAAACAACGCCATCGAGAAGGCAAAGTACACGAGCGGACGGGCAGCCGAACACCTGGATGCCGGTGGACAAGTACCTGCGATTTCGCTCAGCCAACCGGAGGCGCAGGCAGTGCTCGTCAATGAAGCGGGCGATGACCGCGATACCATACAGGCTGGCGATCGAGTACCGCTCGATCGTCGAGAATGACCTTGGCTTTTCCAAGTTTCTGCTGGATACAGCCCGGGAAATGGGATTCAAGGGTCTGGTGACCTCGCTCGGAGCAGCAGCGCTCGCGCTCACGCGTGAATACAAGCCGACCGCCATTACGCTCGACATATTTTTGACCGATATCGAAGGCTGGCGCGTGCTGGAGCGCCTGAAAAACGACATACGCGCACGGCACATTCCAATCTGCGTAATTTCAACGGAAGAGGCGCGCGAGCGGGCGTTAAGTTGTGGTGCCCTGCGGTTCATTGCCAAGCCGATTCAGAGCAAGGCAGTGCTCGATGACTTGCTGGAACACCTGAAGACTTATACCAGCCTGCCGGCGCGCAATGTGCTCGTCGTCGACCATGATCCGGCACGCATGCGCGTGATCCGCGAATACATCGATGGCGCTGAAGATGTGTTGATCGCCAACGCTGCCGACGGCGACATTGCGCTGCAGATGGTGCGCGAGCAGCGTCCCGATTGCATCGTGCTCAATCCTGCGGTGCCCGGCCTCGACCCGGGTCTGTTGATCGACGAAGCGCAATCCCATTCCGCGAGCCATGTCCCGATCCTTGTTTACAGCGAAGAGCAGGCGGCGCATAGCGATGGCACATGGCAACGCATCACGCGTAATCCCACGGTGCACTGGGTACATTCGCGGGAACGACTGCTCGATCAGAGCACTCTGGTGTTACACCGCAACACCGCCAAGCTGCCGATCGCGCAGCGGCGCGCGCTGGCTGAAATGTACGAGTCCAACAAGCTGCTTGCCGACAAGCGTGTCCTGATCGTCGACGACGACGTGCGCAATATTTTCGCGCTGACCTCGGTGCTCGAACAGTACGACATGAATGTCGTGTCTGCTGACAATGGACGCGACGCGATCGATTTACTCGATTCAGGCGATGAGGTCGACGTCGTGCTGATGGACATCATGATGCCGGAGATGGACGGCCTTGATACGACACGGGAGATCCGGCGCATACCTTCGTGCAAGGATCTGCCGATTATTGCCGTCACTGCGAAGGCCATGAAAGGCGATCGCGACCGCTGTCTGGAAGCCGGCGCCTGGGACTATCTGTCGAAGCCCGTCGATACCGAACAATTGCTAGCGGTTTTGCGGTTGTGGCTGCAGCGCTAGCAGCGAATGAAATAGACGTACCATGGTGAAGCCATCGACCTTGATTAACACGCCTCCAAGCCTTCGCACCGACGACGTGGACGACAGGCCGAAAATACTGGTGGTCGACGACCGGCCGGAAAACCTGCTTGTCTCGAGGACATTGCTTGAAGAACTCGGGCAGGTCATCGCCCTGCGTTCAGGCGAGGAGGCGCTTAAGTGTTTGCTCGAAGACGACGTCGCCGTCATTCTGCTCGATGTAAACATGCCGGGCATGGACGGACTCGAAACTGCACGCTATGTCCGCATGCGCCAGAGAACCATGCATACGCCCATTATTTTCCTTACGGCGTACGTGGAAGAGATGCACACCGCTAAGGGCTACGCACTCGGTGCAGTAGATTACATATTGACGCCGGTGATGCCGGATATCCTGCGCACGAAGGTAAAAGTGTTCGTCGACCTCTACCGGCTGAGACAGCAGGCGCACCGCGAAGTGGAGCAGCGAATTGCGCTCGCCAGGGAGCAGGCGGCGCGTGCCGCGGCGGAAGAAACGATACGCCGCTCGACGTTCCTGGCCGATGCGAGCGATATCCTCAGCAGCACGCTCGATGCGGATGCAACTATCAAGACGCTCGCCCAGTTTCTCGTGCCGTTCCTTGGCGACATGTGCGCGCTTGCGCTTGTCGACGAGCAGCGCCAGTTGAAACGCATGGAAATCGCATGGCTGGCGGCGACCGATGTGTCTCATCGCCACGGTCGCTCAATCGGCGGTCTGCAAAACGCCGCATTGAATGCGGCGATGCACGAAGCTCTCGAGTCCGGCAATGTCGCGGTGGTCACGGAGCTTGAGCCCCGCCAAACCACACTCACCGCAACTGCGCAAGATGGTACAGAAGCTGAAATCATCGAACTTGGATTCAGGTTACGGTCACTTGCAGTGTTGCCGCTGGTTGCACGCGATCGCAAGCTCGGTGTGCTCGTGCTCGGCCTCGGCCCTTCCGACCGCCAATTTGACGCCGGAGCATTAACGCTGGCAGAGGATTTGGCCACCCGCGCGGCAGTGTCGCTCGACAATTGCCTCCTGTACGCAAAAATCCAAGAGGCCGATCAACGCAAGAATGAGTTTCTCGCGATGCTCGCGCACGAGCTGCGAAATCCGCTCGCGCCCGTGCGCAACGCGGTGCAGATACTGATGATGCCGAATCAGCAACCGTCGAAGCTCGGATGGGGCATCGACATCATCGATCGTCAGACGCGTCAGCTCGTTCGCCTCGTGGATGATCTGCTCGATGTGGCGCGCATTACGCAGGGCAAGATTGAGCTCAAGATCGGTAACGTGGACGTTGCCGCTGTGGTGTCACTTGCGGTGGAAATGAACCGTCAGCTCGTCGATAAGCACAGTTACAAGCTTACGGTGAATCTGCCGCCCGCGCCGCTCTGCGTGCGCGGCGACCATTCGCGGATTGCGCAAGTGCTCTCTAACCTCGTGAACAACGCGCTTAAGTACACGGAGCCCGGTGGACGCATCACTGTAAACGTCGAAGCGGAGGACAGCGAAGTGGTGTTCCGCGTGCGCGACAGCGGGATTGGCATCCCCAAGAACATGCTGCATTCGATATTCGAGTTGTTCACCCAGGCGGAACGATCGCTCGATCGTTCGCAGGGCGGTCTGGGTATCGGCTTAACGATCGTGCAACGGCTCGTCAGTATGCAGGGTGGCACTGTCGAGGCGTTCAGCGACGGCCCGCAAAAAGGCAGCGAGTTTGTCGTGCGACTGCCGCGTGTGAATATGCGCGTGCGGGCCAAAACCGAAGCGAACGCCGCCCGCGACAACGATATCCCGCAGCGCGTGCTTGTCGTTGACGACTATGCCGACGCTGCGGAGAGCATGGCGGCGCTGCTGCGTCTACACGGTCACGAGGTCCGCATTGCGCATGATGGCGCCGCCGCGATCGATGCTGCGCGCGAATTCAAGCCGGATGTTGTATTTCTCGATATCGGGCTGCCGCGGATGGACGGATATCAGGTCGTGCACGTGTTGCGGACCATGCCGGAGACTCGCGATTGCCATTTCATCGCGATCAGCGGCTACGGGCGCACCGATGATCACCGCCGCTCACGGGAAGCGGGTTTTTGCCGGCATCTCGTCAAGCCGGTAGACCTGCTTGCGATCGGCGAAGTTTTCGATTCAATCAAAAGCGGCCGCCTCGAGCGCCGCCAGCCGCCGGTGCTCGGTCTGGGCAGCGCGTAACCGTAGCCATCGCGCATTCGTTGCGCGAGCGCACCACAAAACCAACTAACGCTTTTTTGTTTTTAGCGCCGGCGTCAGATGCGGTGCGAGCGCCTGTATCAGCTGGCCGAAAACGAGCGGATTGCCGGCCACGATATTGCCTGACTGCATATAGCCGCTGTTACCTTCGAGATCGCCGACGAGTCCGCCGGACTCGGTAATCAAGAGGCTGCCGGCCGCCATATCCCAAGGGCTGAGACCGAATTCCCAAAAACCATCGAGCCGGCCGGCGGCGACATATGCGAGGTCAAGCGTGGCGGCACCCGCGCGCCGCATGCCGGATGTTTTCTCCGTCAGATCGCGAAAGATCGCCAGGTAAGCGTCGATGTGGGCGAACTCGCGAAATGGAAATCCAGTGCCGATCAGGCTTTTGTTGAGCTTGATGCGTTTACTGATGCGCAGGCGCTTGTCGTTGAGATATGCGCCGCGGCCGCGCGATGCGGTGAACAAGTCGTTGCGCACCGGATCATAAATTACTGCCTGCGACATTACCTCTTTGTGCGCCAGCGCAATCGATACCGCGTATTGCGGAAAACCATGCAGGAAATTCGTCGTGCCATCGAGGGGATCGATGATCCACTGATATTCGGACTTGCCGCTCGCGCCGCTTTCTTCCGCAAGGATCGCGTGCGACGGATACGCTTCGTGCAGGATGCGAATGATCGCCTGCTCCGCTTCGCGGTCCACTTCGGATACGTAATCGTGAACTGCTTTCTCGGATACTGCGAGGATATCGAGATTCTGTGACGCGCGGTTGATGATGTTCCCGGCGCGCCGCGCAGCTTTCACCGCTGTGTTCACCATCGGGTGCATCATAGGGCGCTACTCGCATGCGTGGCCGCGCGATGCGCTGGCGCAGAAACGCCGCGCTCCGGCATTGCGGCTATCATCGTCATTTTCATGGGCGCTCATTCTAAGTGAATAATACCGACCCGCTGAAGAATATTCGCGTGGTGCTGACACGACCGAGTCACCCCGGCAATATCGGCGCTGCGGCGCGTGCAATGAAAACGATGGGCCTCGACGCGTTATATATGGTGCAGCCGCGCGAGTTTCCGCATAACGACGCCGACGTGCGGGCATCCGGTGCGCGCGACGTGCTGCAGAACGCGCAAGTCTCTGACACGCTCGCCGATGCTTTGCGCGGCTGCGTGTTTGCAGTTGCGACCTCGTCGCGACGGCGGGAACTGCGTCATGAGACGATGACTGCACGACAGGCAGCTCAAACGCTGCTGCAAGAGGCACACGCGCATCGCGTTGCGCTCGTCTTCGGTAACGAAACATCCGGCCTCAACGGTCATGAAGCGAGCCTGTGCAATGTTTGGGCGCACATTCCTGCAAATCCGCAGTACGCATCACTCAATCTCGCAGCGGCCGTACAGATTTTTGCGTATGAGTTGCGCATGGCCAACGGAAACCAGCGCGCCAGCATCGCCACCCGAATTCGAACCGGCTGCGATGGAAGACGTGGAGCGGCTGTACGAGCACTTCGAGCGCACGATGATCGCGAGCGGCTTTGTCGATCCCCGACAACCGAAACGTTTGCTGGCGCGCCTGAGAAGGCTGCTTGCGAGAGCGCGGCTCGAGATCGAAGAAGTCAATATCCTGCGCGGTTTCCTGAAGTCGGTGGACAGAGACCGCAGATAAGAGTGCGTCTGGCCGCGAGCGACGCGTCTAATAGTTGATGAGAATAGTAGGACAACGTATGCTGCCCAACTCTTTGCTCGTTGTTCGACCATGTTGTCACATCTCAGAGAAGAAATTGCGGTCGTCTTCGATCGTGATCCCGCAGCGCGCAACACCTGGGAAGTAATCACCTGTTATCCCGGGTTCCATGCCTTACTCGTGCATCGTCTCGCGCATGCACTTTGGCGCTCGGGACTGCGCTGGCCGGCGCGTTTCGTGTCGCATTTGGGCCGCTGGCTGACTGGTATTGAGATTCATCCGGGCGCACAGATCGGCCGCCGGTTTTTCATCGACCACGGCATGGGTGTTGTCATCGGCGAAACCGCAATCATTGGTGACGACTGCACGCTTTATCACGGCGTCACGCTGGGCGGAACATCATGGAACAAAGGAAAGCGCCATCCGACGCTCGCGAACGGCGTTGTCATTGGCGCCGGCGCGAAAGTGCTGGGCCCGATCACTGTCGGTGACGGTGCACGTGTCGGCTCCAACGCGGTCGTCGTGAAGAATGTTCCCCCGGGGGCGACGGCGATTGGAATTCCGGCGCGCATCATCGAGAAAGAAGCGTCCGACAAGACGGGCTTTTCTGCGTATGCGGTGGGCAGCGACATGAACGATCCGGTGACGCGCGCCATACACGAACTCATCGACCACGGCATGCATACGGATCAGCGCATAGACCAGATCCTCGAGCACTTGAAACGCCTAGGTGCCGACTGTGAAGACGCGCGGAAACGCGACGCGTTCAATGCGAACGTACTCAACAAGATGGTTGACTAAATAGCTCGGGTATCGTATAGTTGACAGAAATGGTCGTGTATATGGAACGCCTCTTAACCTCTTGAATCGTTTCGGGGAATTAGCATGAGACTAACGACAAAAGGCCGCTTTGCAGTAACCGCAATGGTCGACTTGGCCCTCCAGCATGGCAGCGGTCCGGTGACACTTGCCGAAATCAGCGAACGTCAGCGTATTTCGTTGTCGTACTTGGAGCAGCTGTTCGGCAAGCTGCGGCGCGGTGCGCTGGTGGACAGCGTGCGCGGCCCCGGCGGTGGTTACTGCCTCGCTCGTGACACGGAAAAAGTTTCGGTCGCTGACATTATCGTTGCGGTCGACGAGCCAATCGATGCGACCCAATGCGGTGGTAAGGAAAACTGCCACGACGACCATAAATGCATTACGCACGATCTATGGGCGAACCTCAACGCCCATATATTCGACTATCTCCGCGCCGTTACCCTGAAGCAGCTCGTCGACAATCAAAAGGCCAAGCAAAGCGGCGTCACACAGGTGCACGACATGCGCGACAAACCGCAGAAGCGCGAGCGGACACCCGTCACGCTTTGACTTACATGGCACACGTCTATCTCGATCACAATGCAACCACACCGCTCGATGAGCGTGTTTTGGCGGCGATGCTGCCCTTCCTGCGCGAGCAGTACCGGCAATGCTTCGAGCCGGCATGAGCTTGGCACGGTAGCGCGCAAGGCCGTGAACGACGCACGCGAGCAGATCGCGGCGCTGGTGGGCGCGCAACCTGCACAACTTATCTTCACGAGCGGTGGCACAGAGTCGAACAACGCCTTTATCAAGGGCGCCGCCGGTATGCTCAAGCCGAGCCAGTTAGCGGTCAGCGCAATCGAGCACCCGTGCGTCGCGAAACCGGCTCAGGAGCTCGTGCGCGTCGGATGGAAGTTGCGCAAGCTATCGGTCGACGCCGCTGGACGTGTAAACGTCGATGATGTGCGTGAGGCGCTGCGCACGCCGACCGGGATTGTCTCGGTGATGCTGGCCAACAATGAGACCGGCGTGATTCAGGACGTTGCCGCGATCGCGGAGCTCGCGCGTGCGGCGCGGGCTTGGGTACACACCGATGGGGTCCAGGCGCTAGGCAAGATAGACGTTAACTTCGATCAACTGAATGTGCACGCGATGACCTTGTCGGCACATAAAATTTACGGCCCGAAAGGTGTCGGTGCACTGGTGCTCGACAAACGCATCGAGCTCAAACCGCTTATCAGCGGCGGTGGTCATGAGCAGGGCATGCGCTCCGGCACTGAAAACGTTCCGGGCATTGTCGGCTTTGGCGCCGCATGCCAACTGGCTTCAGGCCGCATGCATGATCTTGCGCCGCGCCTCGCAGCCCTGCGTGAGCGACTCGAACACGGCTTGCATCGCATGGATGCCGTAATCTTTGGCGGCGCTGCGGCCCGGGTTCCCAACACCACGTATTTCTCACTGCCGGACATCGATGGCGAGACGCTCGTTATTGAACTGGACAAGGCGGGATTCGCGGTGGCGAGCGGCGCAGCCTGCTCGAGCGCCAGCAATGAGCCATCCGCGACGCTGCTCGCGATGGGCGTGGCGCCTGAGCTCGCGCGCGGCGGCGTCCGTGTAAGTCTTGGCAAGGACAATACGGCGGCGCAGGTCGATGATTTTCTGCGTGTGCTCGGGAGCGTTTTTTCCCGCTTAAAAACGTTGACTGCTATTGCTGTCTAAGAATCGTGAAACCGAAAAACGTAATGGTGAAAATCGATGTCGATAACATTGACTGAAGCTGCAGCGAAGCAGATTCAAAAGCAGCTTACGAAGCGCGGCGCGGGACTCGGCTTACGCGTAGGCGTCAAGAAAGTGGGTTGTTCAGGATTCGCCTACACGTTCGATTATGCGGACGAGGTTCGCGCCGATGATCACACGTTCGAAGCACACAGCGCAAAAGTAGTGGTCGACGACAACAGCCTGTCATTCATCGATGGTTCGCGCGTCGATTTCGTCAAAGAAGGCTTGAAGCAGATGTTCAAGTTCGACAATCCTAACGTCGACAGCATGTGCGGTTGCGGCGAGAGCTTCAGTTTGAAGGAAAAAGCGCCAACCCGGTGACTTTGGCCCGCCGTCTGCACCGTCTGACACCTCAATCCAGCGAAATATAGCTATGAGTACCGTCCTTCAGAACCTCGTCAATCAGCCGTATAAGCACGGCTTCGTCACGGATATCGAATCCGACGTCGCGCCAAAGGGACTTAGCGAAGACACGATCCGGCTCATCTCGGCGAAGAAGAATGAGCCCGAGTGGCTGCTCGAATTCCGGCTCAAAGCGTACGCCCAGTGGCTCAAGATGGAAGAGCCCCAGTGGGCGAACGTAAAACACCCGAGGATCGACTTCCAGTCCATCAGCTACTACTCCGCGCCGAAGGCCAGGAAGAAACTGGCCAGCATGGATGAAGTGGATCCTGAATTGCTGCGCACGTTCGAGAAGCTGGGTGTGCCCATGAACGAGCGCGCCAAGCTGGCAGGCGTTGCGGTGGACGTCATCTTCGACAGCGTGTCGGTGGCGACGACGTACAAGGCGAAGCTTGCCGAGGTCGGCATCATATTTTGCTCGATCTCTGAAGCGGTTCATCAATGTCCGGATCTCATCAAGCAATATCTCGGGACGGTCGTGCCGATCGGTGATAATTATTATGCGGCGCTTAACTCGGCGGTATTCACCGACGGATCGTTCTGTTTCATCCCGAAGGACGTCAAATGCCCGATGGATTTGTCGACGTATTTCCGCATCAACACGGAGTCTTCGGGCCAGTTCGAGCGCACGCTCATCGTCGCCGAAGAAGGCGCGAGCGTGTCATATCTCGAAGGTTGCACCGCGCCCAAGTTCGACACCAACCAATTGCATGCGGCGGTAGTCGAGCTCGTTGCGCTCGACAACGCAGACATCAAATATTCGACCGTGCAGAACTGGTATGCGGGCGATGAGAACGGCGTCGGCGGCATCTACAACTTTGTGACCAAGCGCGGTCTGTGCAAGGGCGTGAGTTCGCGCATCTCCTGGACACAGGTGGAAACGGGCTCCGCCATCACATGGAAGTATCCGAGCTGTGTGTTGCGCGGTGACAACTCGGTTGGCGAGTTTTATTCCGTCGCCCTGACCAATCATCACCAACAGGCGGACACCGGCACGAAGATGATTCACATGGGCAGAAACACGCGCAGCACGATCGTGAGTAAAGGCATCTCGGCAGGCCAGTCGAACAATAGCTATCGCGGCCTCGTCCGGATCGCACCAACTGCTGCCGGCGCGCGAAACTATTCGCAATGCGATTCGATGCTGATCGGTGACCGCTGCAGCGCGAATACTTTTCCCTATATTCAGGTCAACAACCCGAGCGCCAAGGTGGAGCACGAAGCATCGACGTCAAAGATCGGTGAGGACCAGCTCTTTTATTTCGCCCAGCGCGGCATCGGCGCCGAGGAAGCGGTCTCCATGATCATCAATGGCTTCTGCAAAGACGTGTTTCAGCAATTGCCAATGGAGTTTGCGGTCGAAGCGACCAAGCTACTGGGTTTGAAGCTCGAAGGAAGTGTCGGATGATCGGCGCTGACAGCAAGACCCTACTCGAAGCCCGCGGCTTGCACGCGACAGTCAACGGTATAGAGATCCTCAAAGGCATGAACCTGACCGTTAAGACGGGTGAAGTGCATGCCATCATGGGGCCGAACGGGTCCGGCAAAAGCACATTTGCAAAAGTGCTGGCAGGACATCCGGCGTACGAAGTTACCGCGGGCGAAGTGCTGCTCGAGGGCAAGGATTTGTTCGAGCTGAAACCGGAAGAACGCGCGCGCGCCGGCGTATTTCTCGGTTTTCAATATCCGATCGAGATTCCCGGCGTTGCCAACAGTCAGTTTCTGCGCCTCGCGTATAACACAGTGCAGGCGCAACGAGGCAAAGACGAGCTCGATCCGCTCGAATTCGATGATTTCGTGCGCGAGAGGATGAAGCTGCTCGAGATGAACCCGGATTTTCTCGATCGCAGCGTCAACGAAGGATTTTCGGGCGGCGAAAAGAAACGCAACGAGATTCTGCAGATGGCACTGCTGGAGCCGAAGCTCGCCATCCTCGACGAAACCGACTCCGGACTCGACATCGACGCGTTGCGTGTTGTGGCCGGCGGTGTCAATCAGCTTGCGAATGAGAACAATGCGATCGTTCTGGTCACGCACTACCAGCGTCTGCTCAATTACATCGTGCCCGACTATGTGCATGTGATGGAAAGTGGCCGCATCGTGAAGACCGGCGGCAAGGAGCTTGCCGTTGAGCTCGAAACGCGCGGCTATGAGTGGGTGGCGGGCGCGACGGTCGCTGCGGGGGCGGCTGCATGACAACAGTGGCGACGACGCATAGCTATCTCGCCGGTCTGCTTGCCGGCCGGGCGGAACTGCCGTCGTCGATGTCGTCATCCGCGCTCGCCTGGCTTAACCGCTTGCGCGCCGACGCCGTCGATCGTGTGAGCGCGCTGACAGTGCCGACGACGCGTGACGAGGATTGGCGGTTCACCGACATCTCACCGCTCACCAGGATCTCATTTCACCCCGTGCGCAGCGCGTCGTCGCTCGCGGCAGCGGATATCGATTCCTTCCTGCTACCAGAGGCCGGTGCTCGCCTGGTCTTTGTCGATGGCGTGTACGCGCCGCAGTTGTCTTTCAATCAAACTGGCGTCGTCGTCGCGAACATCGGGTCATCGCTCGCAGAGCATGGAAGGGCGCTTGAGCCGCATCTGGGGCGGCATGCGCCGTTCGATGTGAATGTGTTTGCTGCGCTCAACACCGCATTCCTCGGCGACGGCGCCCTGGTAATGGTTCCCGGCAATGCTTCGGTCGCTGCACCGGTGCATCTGCTGTTCATTGCTACGCAACCCGATACCGTGAGTTATCCGCGATGTCTGGTTGTTGGCGGCACCGGCAGCGCCGTGACAGTCATCGAGGATTACGTCGCATTGCAGGAAGGCGCGTATTTCACCAATGCAGTGACGGAGATTGCGGCGGCTGATAATGCAACCGTTAAACACGTTCGCGTCCAGCGCGAAAACGGTGCTGCTTTTCATATTGCAAATTGCGCAGTGTCACTCGCGCATGCGAGCCGCTACCAAGCGGTGAGTGTGTCACTGGGCGCGCGTATCTCGCGCTATGACCTCAACGTCCTGCAGGCGGCTGAAGGCACGGAATGCTCGGTAGACGGACTTGCCCTGATTACGGACCGCCAGCTTGCCGACACCCACAGCATGATCGATCACGCGCACCCGCACGGTGTCAGCCGCCAGTTGCACAAGTGTATTGCGGATGGCGCATCGCACGCGGTGTTCAACGGAAAAATCATGGTTCGCCATGGCGCCCAGCGCACGGATTCTTCGCAATCGAGCCGTAACCTGCTGCTGACCGCCAAAGCACGCGTCGACACCAAGCCACAGCTTGAAATCTTTGCGGATGACGTCAAATGCGCGCATGGAGCGACTGTCGGCCAGCTCGATGCCGAGGAAGTGTTTTATCTGCGCAGCAGGGGATTGTCAGAACTTACCGCGCGCAACCTTCTCACTTATGCGTTCGGCGCGGAGATCATCGACCGGATTCCTGTCGCCACGCTTAAGCATACGCTCGAGCAGACAGTGCTGGCACATACCAATCGTCCATTATGAATATCGCAACGACTACCGAAATAGAAAGAACGCTCGACGCCGAGCGCATCCGCGCGGACTTTCCGATCCTCAAGTTGAAAGTGGGCGGCAAGCCGCTCGTCTACCTCGATAACGCAGCTTCAAGCCAGATGCCGCAGCCTGTGATCGATCGGCTCGTGCGTTATCAGACTTCTCAGCACGCGAACATCCACCGCGGCGTCCATCATCTTTCGGAAGTCGCAACCAACGAGTACGAGCAGGCGCGCCAGAAAGTGAAGCGCTTCATCAACGCGCGCGAAGAGCGCGAAGTCATATTCACCAGCGGCACGACCGAGAGCATTAACCTGGTGATGCACGGCTACGGCCGCAAATTTATCGGCGCCGGCGACGAAATCATACTTACGACACTCGAGCATCATTCGAATATCGTGCCGTGGCAGATGCTGGCCGAAGAAAAGGGCGCCAGGATACGCGTCGTGCCGATCAACGATGCGGGCGAGCTGCTGGTCGACGAATACGAGAAGCTCTTTAATGAGCGCACGAAGTTCGTCGGCGTGATGCACGTCTCGAACGCGCTGGGAACCATCAATCCGGTCAAATCGATGATTGCATTCGCGCACCAGCGCGGGGTACCGGTGCTCGTCGATGGCGCGCAGGCCGCGCCGCATATGCGCGTCGATGTGCAGGATCTCGACTGCGACTTCTACGCGTTCTCGGCGCACAAACTGTGCGGCCCCACGGGCATTGGCATTTTGTATGGAAAGGCGGCTACGCTCGAGCGCATGCAGCCGTTCAAGGGCGGCGGCGACATGATATTGTCGGTCACATTCGCCAAGACGACGTACAACACGATCCCGCATAAATTCGAGGCGGGCACGCCGCCGATCGCGGCGGCAATTGGTCTCGGCGCGGCGGTCGATTACGTGTCGAGCATCGGCATGGACACCATAGCAAGGCATGAAATCGACTTGCTCGAGTATGCGACGGAGCGCATCAATGCCATGCCGGGCGTGCGCATTATCGGCACGGCGGAAAAGAAGGCGGCCGTCCTCTCGTTCGCAATCGACGGCGTACACCCGCATGATGTCGGCACAATTTTGAATCAGGACGGCATTGCCATTCGCACGGGACACCACTGCGCGCAGCCCGTAATGCAGCGCTTTAAAGTGCCGGCCACTTCGCGTGCGTCGTTCGCGTTCTATAACACGATGCGGGAAGTCGACGCCTTGATCGCCGGCATCCGCAATGTGCAGAAGGTGTTCGCGTAATGTCCAACGCCAAAGCGCTCTATCAGGAAGTGATTCTTGATCACAATAAAAAGCCGCGCAATTACGGCGTCGTCGACGGCGCGAGCCATAAAGCGGAAGGTCACAATCCGCTGTGCGGCGATCATCTCAGCGTGACGCTCAAAGTCGACGATGACCGCCTGCAAGCGATCGCCTTCACGGGTGAATCGTGCGCGATCTGCAAGGCGTCGGCTTCCATGATGACTGCGGCAGTAAAAGGCAAGACGCGCGACGAATCGGAGACCATGATCCAGGAATTCCGCGACATGTCGACCGGCGCCCTGGACGTGCAGACGCAGCCGCATCATCTCGCGCGGCTCACTGTGTTTGCCGGTGTGCGTGATCTGCCGACGCGGGTGAAGTGCGCGATCCTGCCGTGGCATACGCTGCACGCCGCGCTCAACTCCGTCGCCAGTACTTCGACTGAATCCGAGGACGACCCGATGCACGCGCCGATCGGTGATGCCTGAGCTGAATCGTGATGCCGAAAATAGCTGAAATCGAGGGCACGCCAAATCCGAACGCGATGAAGTTCATCCTCAAGGAGCCGTTGACCTGGGGAATCACGCGATCGTACGATAATCCGGAGCAGGCGAAGGATGATCCGCTGGCAAGCCAGTTGTTCGACATCGAGCACGTCACTAATGTGTTTTACGTCGATCACTGGATCACGGTGACGCAGGACGGCGCAGCCGACTGGCAGGAATTGAAACGCAAACTTGCCGAGCCGATCCGTGCCGCGCCCGGAGCGGACGCGCATTCCAGCGCGGCTGCGGCGACCGCATCAACCGCGATGGCGGAGCTTACGCCTGAGGATCAGGAGCGTCTCGACAGAATCAACGAATTGCTCGACGAGCAGGTTCGCCCCTATCTGCAGGGCGACGGCGGCGATCTCTACGTGCTCGGTCTGGAAGGTAACGTGCTCTCCGTACATTATCAGGGCGCATGCGGAAGCTGTCCCAGCTCGCTCTCAGGAACGCTGGCTGGAATTGAAAACCTGGTCAAGTCAATCGAGCCCGATCTGGAAGTTGTCGCCGTCTGATACGCTGCTACTGGCGGCGCTGTACCGAAGTAGGTTATCTTTCGTTGGCGATTCGCCCCAGATGCGAACGCCAAAGATCACTTTGGGGGCGCAAATATGAAAGTCGGCAAGCGGTGCGGGAATGTGGCGGCTATTCTCTTTGGCGCGCTCGCGCTGCTCGCTTACGTTGGCGCCTTTGCGCAATACCCCAACAAGCCCATTCTTGTAGTTGCAGCCTTCACGACCGGCGGTGATTCCGATCTTGCCGCGCGCAATCTTGCGGCAACATTCCCGAAATACACCGGGCAGAACGGCGTAGTGCTCAATAAAGTGGGCGCGAGCGGCGCCATCGGATCGGAGTATGTAAAGAAAGCGGCGCCTGACGGCTATACGCTGCTGCTTGCCCGCGTCGGATCACAAGCCACTCTGCCAGCGCTGAAGCCCGATCTCAGCTACAAGTGGAACGACTTTTCGTTCCTCGGGCTCCTCGAGCTCAATCCGTACGTTTGCGTGGTGCGCGCCAACTCGCCGTTCATGACCTTCAGCGATCTGGTCGAAGGCATCCGGAAAAATAGCGGCAAGCTCAAATACAGCACCGCGGGTGTCGGTACCATCCATGAGATGGGTCCGCAGATGCTGTTGAACACGCTTAAGCTCGGGAAGGACGCGGCGGTGCAGATACCCTACAAAGGCGGCGGCGATGCGACCGTCGCGCTGATGTCCGGCGAAGTCGACCTCAATTGCACGAACCTCGGCACTGCGCTCAGCTTCATCAAATCCGGACAACTGCGGGCGCTGATGACGACAACGCCCGAGCGCTATCGTGAGATCCCGAACGTGCCGACCGCGAAAGAAGTCGGTTATCCACAGCTCGAGCGCATCATTGGCTGGAGCGCGCTGTACGGGCCGCCCGCAATGGACAGGAAACTGATTGCATACTGGGCCGACGTGCTGCAGAAAGTCGCCAAAGACCCGCAGTGGATTGCCGCCACGGAGCGGATCGGCTCCGTGCCGCGCATCCTCGGTCCCGCTGAGACGGAAAAATTCGTGCGCGAGCAGTACGAAACGTACGATCGCCTCGGTAAGGCGATCGGGCTAACCCTTTAGAAGTCTCTCCAGACCGGAGGTCAGTTGAAGAGGTTCAGGACGCCGTCCAGGCCGACGTAATTGATAGCGTGCGTCGCCTGTGCGCGCACCACCGGCTTCGCGTGATACGCGATGCTGACGTGAGCCTCGGCCAGGAACTTGAGATCATTGGCGCCATCACCGATTGCAATGAGCTGTTCTTTGCGTAGCCCAAGCTCATCGCGACACTTCACCAGCGCATCGCGCTTTACATTCGCATCGACGATGTCGCCGATGACGTCGCCGCTGAGCTTGCCGTCTACTATGTCGAGTACGTTCGAGCGCGTATAGTCTATGTCGAGGCGGCGCTGCAGGCGTTCAGTAAAAAACGTGAAGCCGCCGGACACTAGCAGCGTTTTCAAGCCGGCCTTGCGAAAGCCGTCGAGCATGATTTGCGCGCCAGGCGACAACTTGAGCCGCTCCTCATAGACACGCTGCAGCGCCTGCGCGTCCAGACCTTTGAGCAAGGACACGCGTTGACGCAGGCTTTGCGGGTAGTCGAGCTCGCCGCGCATTGCCGCCGCCGTAATCGCGGCCACCTGCGGCTTCACGCCGACCATGTCTGCAATCTCATCGATGCATTCGATCGTGATGAGCGTGGAATCCATGTCCATCACGCACAGCTTGAAGTCGGCCAGCCGTCGGTCGTCCGGTACGAATGCGTAATCGAGCCGCGCCTGGTCGGAGTACGACTCGACGGCCGCAGCCGGAGCAGCGCCTGGCAGTTTGAATGCGGTCGGTGTTAACGCTTCGATCGAGGAGGCGCCGCTCATCTTGGCGAGCTGTTTCAGGTCGGGCGTCGCGACGTCAAGACCCTGCACGATGAGATTCATCGGCGGCCGTTGTCTTGCGTGACCAGCTCGGAGAAGATTTGTTTGGTGCGGGCAACGCGCTCCCCGACTTCATGCAGATCGGCGTTCACGCGAATGCGATCCTGACCGGCGAGCTTGTAATGCTTGTTGCGATGAATAAGCCGCATGACATGCGCCGGGTCGATCGGCGGGTCCGGCGTGAATTGCAGTTGAATGCCGGTCTCCGATGCGTCGATGCGCGCGATGCCAAGCGGCTTGCTCAGCACGCGCAGCCGGTGGCTTTCGAGCAACGTTTTCGCAGGAGGCGGAAGCTGGCCGAAACGGTCGATGAGCTCTTCGTACATGGTGTCGAGCTGCTCGATCGTTTCGCAGTTGGCCATGCGCTTATAAATCACCAGCCGCTCGTGAATGTCGTTGCAGTAGTCTTCGGGCAGCAGCGCGGGGGCGTGCAGGTTGATTTCAGTGGTGATGCCAAGCGGAGCGGAGAGATCGGGCTCCTTGCCGAGCTTCAGCGACTTAACAGCTGAATCGAGCATCGCGCAATAGAGGTTGAAGCCGACTTCCTGCATATCCCCTGACTGCGAGTCGCCGAGCACTTCGCCGGCACCGCGGATCTCCAGATCATGCATCGCCAGGAAAAATCCCGAGCCGAGCTCTTCCATCAATTGAATGGCTTCGAGCCGCTTGCGTGCCTGAGCGGTGATATTGCCTTCGTCCGGCAGCAGCAGATACGCGTATGCCTGATGATGTGAGCGGCCGACACGACCGCGCAGTTGATGAAGCTGGGCAAGCCCGAACTTGTCCGCGCGGTTGATGATGATGGTGTTCGCGGTCGGGACGTCGATGCCGGTTTCGATGATGGTGCTGCATAACAGGATATTGAATCGCTGCTGATAGAAGTCGCGCATCGCAATCTCGAGCTCGCGTTCGCGCATCTGGCCGTGTGCAATGCGAATGCGCGCTTCCGGTACGAGCCGCGCCAGATTCTCCTCTGCATTGACGATCGTATCGACGTCGTTGTGCAGGAAGTAGATCTGGCCGCCGCGTTTAAGCTCGCGCAGAATAGCTTCACGGACGAGTCCTTTGCTATAGCGCGCAACGAAAGTCTTGATCGCAAGGCGTCGTTGCGGCGCAGTGGCGATGACCGAGAAGTCGCGCAGGCCTTCGAGCGCCATGCCGAGCGTGCGTGGAATCGGCGTCGCCGTAAGCGTAAGTACATCGACCTCGGCACGCAGGGCTTTCAATTTTTCTTTCTGGCGCACTCCGAAGCGATGCTCCTCGTCGATGATGACGAGGCCCAGGTTCTTGAGCTTGATATCCTGCTGCAGAAGCTTATGCGTGCCGATGACGATGTCGACCTTGCCTTCTGCCAGAGCGGTGAGCGTCTCGCCGACTTGTTTTTGCGAGCGGAAACGCGAGAGCTCCGCGATTTTCACGGGCCAGTCGGCGAAGCGATCCGAGAAGGTATTGAAGTGCTGTTCAGCTAACAACGTGGTCGGCACCAGGACGACGACCTGCTTGCCTTCGTTTACCGCGACGAACGCCGCGCGCAGTGCAACTTCGGTCTTGCCGAAGCCGACGTCGCCGCAGACGAGCCGGTCCATCGGCTTTCCCTGCTGCAAGTCGTTGAGCACTGCAGTTATCGCAGCGAGCTGATCCGGTGTTTCCTCGAATGGAAACTCATCCGCGAACGCTTCGTAATCGTGTTGCTGCAGCTTGAACGCGTGGCCTTCGCGCATGGCGCGCTGGGCGTACAGATTGAGAAGTTCGGCAGCGGTATCGCGCACCTGGGCCGCCGCCTTGCGCTTGGCTTTATCCCACTGACCGCTGCCGAGATCGTGCAGCGGCGCCGCCTCGGCCGGTGCACCGCTATAACGGCTGATGAGATGCAGTTGCGAAACCGGAACGTAAAGCTTGTCGCCGCGCGTGTACTCGAGTGTAAGAAATTCCGTGTTGCCTTCGCCGAAATTGAGATTCTGCAGGCCCAGGTAGCGGCCGATGCCGTGCTGCTCGTGTACTACCGGATCGCCGACCTTGACTTCCGACAGGTCGCGCAGCATTCCCTCGTTCGTGGTCTTGCGCGCTTCACGCTCGCGACGCGTACGAACCTGCGACGCGTAGAGCTCGTTCTCGGTAATGACGGCGATCCGGCGTTCGGGCAGCAGGAAACCTTCTGCGAGCGGACCGACGGCCAAAGAGAGCGGCGCATCGGTGCGCAGAAAATCGCTGTATGCGGGACATGGGACCGGCTTGACCCCATGCTGGCAAAAGTAATCGAGCATCGTCTCACGGCGTCCGAGACTTTCCGCCAGAACGAGGGCGCGGCCATCGAAACCATCGAGAAATGCCCGTAACGCATGCAACGGTTCGGCGGCGCGCCGATCGACCGCCAGTGGCGGCAGCCCGACAGCGCTCAGCGCAGAGCGGTCGGCTTGCAGCTGCTCTTCGGCGGAGACATCGGCGACCGCGGTCGCAGCGGAGAATTCAATACGCGCGAAAGGCTTGATGGCGCCGAAGAAAGCGTCCTCGCTCAAGAACAGCTCGCGCGGCAATAACACAGGCTGACTACGGTCGCCCCCGAGCAGATCGTAGCGTGCCTGCGTGTCCTGCCAGAATTGTTTAATCGCCGGCTGCACGTTATGGTGCAGAACGATCGTGGTGTTGGGCGGCAGGTAATCGGTCAACGTAGCGGTATGCTCGAAAAAAAGCGGTAGGTAGTACTCGACGCCGGATGGCGCTATGCCATTGCTGACATCTTTATAAACGCGCGAGCGGGACGAATCGCCTTCGAAGCGAGCGCGGTAGTTGCGCCGGAATGTCGCCTGGCCATCTTCGTCGAGCGGAAATTCGCGTGCAGGCAGCAGCCGCACTTCGTTGACTTTGTAAATGCTGCGCTGAGTGTCGACGTCAAAACTGCGTATCGATTCAATTTGATCGTCGAAAAGATCGATGCGGTACGGCAGTGCGCTCCCCATGGGAAAGAGATCGATCAAACCGCCGCGAAAGCTGTACTCCCCAGGCGATACCACTTGCGCGACGTGCGCATAACCGGCAATTGTGAGTTGCCTGCGCAGTTCATCGCCGGCCAGACGCTCACCTTGTTTGAAGAAAAACGTGCGGCCCGCCAGATACTCGGTCGGTGTCAGACGATAGAGCGCAGTCGTGACCGGCACGATCGCGATGTCAAACGTTTGGCGGGTGATTTCGTAAAGGGTGGCAAGCCGTTCGGATATCAGGTCGTGGTGCGGCGAGAACGTATCGTAAGGCAGCGTTTCCCAGTCCGGCAGCAGATGCACTTTCAGTGCCGGGTTGAAAAATGGAATCTCTTCCAGCAGGCGCTGGGCATCCGCAGGCGTTGCGGCAATCACGAGGAGCGGACGTACTTTTCCCGCCAGTTCGGCGAGCGCGAGGGCGTCAGCCGAACCGTGGTACGGACCGACCCGGCTTTTAACGCCGGGCGGCAATGCTTCCATCAACATTGTGCTAATTGCAAAAAAGGCCGCATTATACAGCCGATTACTTTGTCCTCAGTCTGCGCATACGCGGGTCGAAGTGTGAGAGATGGGGCCGTACGGCGCCAATGCAAGTCGCGTACTAAGTGAACGCGCGAAGTGATTCGAGGTGAAACGAGTGCAGGCGAAGCGTACTGTCAGCGCTCCAGATCTACGCGCATGCCGGACTCGCGAATCACCTTCGCCCACTTTGTAATTTCGCTCGCGATGAATGCACGAAATTCGTCCGGAGTGCTATGCGCAATGTCAGCGCCGGCGGCGGCAAAGCGCTCGCGCGTCTCGGTCGAAGTCAGCGTGCGTACGAGTTCAGTATTGAGTCTGGTAATGATTGGACGCGCCGTCGCAGCCGGGGCGAGCACGCCGTTCCATATACTCGCTTGATAGCCGGGAACGCCCGCCTCGGATACCGTGGCCACTTCAGGCGCCAGCGGCGAGCGCTGTAAGCTCGTGATACCCAGTGCTTTGAGCCGGCCGGATTTCACGTACGGCAGCGCGCTGGTCATGCTTGGAAAGTACATGTGGACGTGTCCGCCTAAAACGTCGGTCGTGGCTTGCGCTGTTCCCTTATGCGCAACGTGCACGACGTTGATGCCGGTCATGGCAAGCAGCAGTGCGCCCGCGAGGTTTGCGGGCGAGCCGTTTCCCGATGACGCGTAGTTGAGCTGGCCGGGTTTCGCTGCGGCGAGCGCGATCAATTCTTTGACGCTTGCGGCCGGCAGTGCAGGGTGCGCGGCGAGCAGTAATGGCGTCGAGCCCACGATGCTGATCGGCGCGAGATCGCTCTGTGTGCGGTATGGCAGTTGCTTGACGAGACCGGGGTTGGTCGCGAACGAACTCGCAACCAGAACGAGCGTGTAGCCGTCCGCGGCGGACTTGGCAGCCAGCTCAGTGCCGATGATACCGTTCGCGCCCGCTCGATTATCGATAACGACCTGCTGACCGAGATTTTCGCCGAGCCGCTGACCGACGAGCCGCGCCATGATGTCAGCGTTGCCGCCGGGCGAATACGGCACAATCATCCGCAATGGACGCGACGGATATTCCGCTGACTGCGCCGGCGCGGACAGTGCTGCCAGGAGAGCGAAGGTTACGTGCGACACGAAGGCGCGCCGGTGCAGCGACGTCTGACAACAAAACGGCAAGTCGCTCACTCAGGCCGCATGCCCGAGTCTGTGATCACTCGTGCCCATTTCGGAATCTCGTCGCGAATGCGAGCGGCGAAATCTTTAGGACCGGTGTAGTAGGGCTCGACGCCCTGACTCGACAGCTTTTCGATGATATCGCGGTCCCGCAGAGCTTTGTCGAGCTCCCGGCTCACGCGCGCAAGTATCGGCTCCGGCGTACGCGCTGCCGCCACGATTCCGTACCAAAGCGTCGCTTCATAACCCGGCACGCCTGCTTCCGCGATCGTGGGGGCTTCGGGAACAGCGGGCGAACGCTTGGCCGTGGTAACTGCGAGCATGCGCAGTTTGCCGGCTCTAACGTGCGGAATCACCGACAGCATCGACGACATCATTATCGGGATGTGGCCACCCAGCAACTCCGTCACCGCCGGCGCAGTGCCTTTGTAGGCGATATGTTCGAGGTGCACGCCGGCCAGCATGCCGAAGAGCACCATGCCGAGATGGCCGACGGAACCGTTGCCGGATGTTCCATAGCTGTAGAAGCCCGGCTTCGCTTTCGCCAGCGCGACGAGCTCCCTCACCGTTGTCGCAGCCAGCGACGGATGCACGACCAGCATCTGTGGTGATATCGCAATCAGCGCGACCGCAGAAAAATCCCTGGTTGTGTCGTACGGAAGCTTTGAATAGAAGCTCGGATTCGTAACGAAGCTGTTGGGCAGCAGCACCATCGTGTAGCCGTCGGGCGCAGATTTCGCGACGATATCGGTGCCGACAATAGTGTTCGCGCCGGGCCGGTTATCGACGACCACGCGCTGCCCCATTGCCGCGCCTAGCTTGTCGGCGGCGAGCCGGGCAAGTACATCGTTGCTGCCGCCGGGCGGGTACGGAGAGATCAGGCGAATGGGTCGGTTGGGGTACGGTTGCGCTGCTGCTATTTCCGGCGTGATCATCGATGCCACAGACGTTAACATCACGAGAACGAAGGTACTGCGGCGGATGATGCGAACCATTTGCACACGCATCATTCGACGTTCACCGGTACTTGTCGGAATATCTTTTCCCATTTGGCGACTTCAGCTGCGCGCATGGCGTTGAAAGCGTCAGGCGTGGCGCGCTCGAACTCCATGTCTTCAACGTCGAGGCGGGCAGTGATATCACGCGACTGCATGACTTCGAGTACACCGGCGTTCAGCTGCTCTATGAGATGTCGCGGTGTGCGGACGGGCACCACAATTCCGTACCAGCCTACGAATTCATAACCCGGAACGCCGGCCTCGCTGATTGTCGGCAGTTCAGGCATCACGCGCGAGTGTGAGCTGCTCGTCACCGCGAGTGCGCGCAGTCGCCCGGACTGCACGTGCGGGAGCAGTGGCACCACAGGTGCAAACATCAGTTGCACACGCCCGCTGATCAAATCGCTGCTGGCGGGCGCGGTGCCCTTGTATGGGACATGCGTGATATCAACATGCGCGGCGATTTTGAAAAGCTCGCCCGCGAGATGTGATCCCACGGCATAACCCGACGAGGCGAAATTAAGCGCGCCGGGTTTCGCCTTGGCCAACGCGATGAGCTCGCGTACTGACGTTGCCGCTACAGATGGATGCGCGACCAGTACGGAACGGTAGGCGGCAAGCCGCGCCACGCCGATAAAGTCGCGGATCGGATCGTAGCGCAGATCCTTGCGAATGAGCCGCTGTATAGTCAGGCTGCTCGACATCATGAGCATCGTATAACCGTCGGGCGGCGCATGCGCCGCAAGTTCACCGGCGACAACGCCGCCGGCGCCGGCACGATTGTCGATAACGATAGTCTGTCCGAGTCGTTCGCTGAGTTTCTGCCCGACCATGCGCGCAATTGTGTCGTTACCACCGCCCGGCGGAAAGCCGACGACGAAGCGGATAGGCTTCACCGGATATTCACGTAAATCAGCACGTGTTTGGCCAAACGCGGGTTGGCACGCAGCCATTGCGATCGTTATCACCGACGTCACGTGTGCGGCCGCAGAGCTAGTCCGTCGGCTGCAGGCGTTGGATGCCATCTTTGAAATCAGCTGGCGCCGGCCTGCCAAACGACGACCGCGTCGCCCTCCACCTGCATCTGCGTACCATAGGTTTGCGACAAACGCTCGATGCGTGCAACGGCTTCACTCTCTTCCTGCGGCGAACGCAGCTTGATCTCAGTGTTCTCCTGCTGCCGAACGAGCGAGTACGCGACGCGCGAAATTTTATGACCGGAAAGGGAGATGCGCGCAACGATGCCAACCCAATTGCGGTGCAGCTTCTTGTTCCCGCGCGCGAAGCAGAAACTTCCGAGCCCGTAAAATACGGGACGCTCTTTATAGATTTCAATCGCCAGCGGAAAATGCGGTCCATGTCCCATGACGATATCGGCGCCCGCGTCGATCGCTGTATGGGCGATTTCAGTCTGATACTGCAGCACGTCTTCGCCGTATCCCCAATGGTGAGACGAAATCACGATGTCCGACGTTTTTTTCAGGTCACGAATGTCCTGACGGAACTGCGCGAGATACTCGGGATCCGTCCATGTGATAATTTTTGCCGGCGCCCCAGGCCGGTTCGGCGGAATCTTGTTGTCCTTGTAATACGGCGGCTGGTAAGCGGTATACGCTTTGAGTGCCGCGACGCCTGCCGAGTGGGCGAGCGCTTCGTGGTTGTTCGGCCAGTACCTGCGAGGTTCGCTGCATGAAGCCGTAGCGCATGCCATTGCGTTCGACGACGACGGGCGCTCGTGCCGCCAGTCCGTTGATTCCCGTCCCTGCATGCGCAATGCCAAGGCGATCGAGCTCTGCATTCGAAGCGAGAATTGCCTCTGCGCCGTAGTTCTGATTGTTCGCGTTTCCCAGCGCGTGAAAGCCCGCAAGCGTTAGGGCTCGTCCGGCTGCGGGAGGTGCATGGAAGCCTTCGTGTCCCGATACATCATCCGCCATGAGTTCGCGTTTCTGCGCAGTCTCGTAGAGGCAGCACTCGAGATTCCCGAATACGGCGTCGGCGGCTTTGAGCAGTGGTGCGACGTGCAGGAAAGGCAGCGCCGGATCCGTGATGCCAAGCAGGTTGACGTCACCCGTCAGGATGAGATTGGAATTCATGCGAGTACCTTCGACGCCGGTGAGACTGCCGATTATACGAAACCGTCATTCGGCTCCGACATTGAGGCGAAATCTACACATCAGTTTTTCCGCACGAACCCGCAGAGCTGTGCACGCCCGGTAATTAACACGCGCGGCACTTGTGTCGGATTACAGCAGGCCTTCAGTGACGACTTTGAGCTTGCCGTGCTCGAAGCAGAACGCTTCGAAGACCGATGGCGCAATTCGCGCGCAAGGCCTATTGAGGGATCGCGTTTGAAACCAGCGACGGTCGTACAGACAAGACGCCGTTTAAGACTGCGTTTTCGGCGGCGCCATTTTGCCGCCCATCTTTTCGCACGTCCCCTTTGCAACCAGCTTCCACGCCGTTGGATCATTGTCCTTGCGTGATGTGCCCGCACACGAGTTCTTGCCCGCGGCGCAATCGTTTTGGCCGGCCTTCGCCACGCCATAGCATTTTTCTTTTTCGTTCCCGGACGTTTGCGCGCCCGCGTCAGCCGCAACGCCCGCTGCGAGGATACTGGCGAGCGCGGCGCCTATAACGGTTTTTGGGTCCATGACGACTCCTGTCTATCAATTTGTAAGCACGCGCATTAGTCGTGCTGCGGCGGGTTTTCTTACTGCGGTCGTGCTTGCCAGGATAATAACACCGGCAGCGGAAGGCGGCTCCGCCGGTTGGCGGTCACGGATTTTCGTACTTCTGCAGCAGCAGGAAAAGAGGATCCATCGAAACTGAAAGCGGCCCCAGGTACGGGTACTCGAGTTGATTCGCGAGCGTCAGGATCAGCGCGTACGCCAGCGAAGCCACCGACACCGCCACATAGCCGCTTTTCTTGGGATTGAACAGAATCAGATTGATGAGCGTAAGAAAGGTCAGCAGCACGACGGTCAGCCATAACGCGGGGTGGATCGGGCTGCTGAATGTGCCCGACAGCCGCTGATGCCTGAGTCCGCTCAGATTTGCGAGCTCACTCATCGCCCGCGAGCGGGTCAGCGGATCCTTGATATTCTGGCAAATCTTGTAAATTTCATCGAGGTGCTTGACCGCCGCTTCCGAGCCTTGTTGGCGCGACTGCTCGTTGAACTCCATTGTGGCCACCGTTTGCACATATAGCACGAGCGCCCGTTCGGCTTCGCGCATCATGGAAGAATCGTGCCGCAGGTCCATGTGCAGATTCTCGATGACCTGGGCCTCTTTCTTTAGTATTGCATCCTGCTCGCGATGATGGTTCCAGAGCGTCACGACCACGAACGCGATGGTAAGTCCCGTTACACCATTGAGAATACCGGCGACCATGGGAAACGTGAAATCGTTGTTTTCCCAGTCATACTTCCGCAGGATTTTGCGGATTCCATGTTGAAGCGGGAAGGTGATCAGGATGTACGGAATCAGTGTAATCGCCAGCGCTACAAAAAATCCCTCGGATGCAAGCCAGTACCAAAGTTCCGTGACCGAGTCGAAAACTTGTCTCATGGCTCCCCTGTATCTTCTTTATCGCTAACGTCGCCAGCCGCCCGGCGCTGGCTGGATGATAGCGTGAACGGTCGAGTCAGGGCCGCGTAAAACTTACAAAAACAACTGCAAGCATGACACCCGACTCGATCTGCAATGTTCGATCGTGGTCTCTAGACGGCTGTTTTACATTGGTTTTTAACTGCGCGCATGCTGGCACGGCACGTGCCTCCCCGTCTTCTGCTACGCGGCAATGGGAGCCGGGACGCAGGTACACTTGTATTGCGCTTTTGCGGGTAGGTCGCGTCAGTTTACATGGAGCCCCCATGCTGGAAGCACAGTTAGTCAATCGGTTCGAGCAGCGTCTGCAATCACTCGGCATGCCTGTCAGCGTCGAGTTTTGGAACGGCAAACGACTCTCACTCGGCGACTTACCGAAACTCAAGATCGCGCTCAAGCGCGCAACTGCGTTGAAGGCGCTCGTCAATCCGCGCCTTGGAAAGATCGCCCAGGCATACGTGGAAGGGGACCTCGACCTCGACTGCGACATGCATGCAATTGCAGAGTTTGCCGCCACACTTTGCGGACCGCAGCAGGTCCGACTCGAAAAACGAGGTGCCGGGAACTGGAAGTGGTGGTCGCATACGCGCCGCTTCGACAAGCAAGCGATCAGCCATCACTACGACGTATCAAACGAATTCTTTGCGCTCTGGCTCGACCGTCAGCGCGTCTACTCGTGCGCATACTTCCGCACGGCGGAAGACAGTCTGGAACTGGCGCAGCAGCAAAAACTGGATCACATCTGCCGCAAGCTCAATCTCAAGGCCGGGGAGCGATTGCTGGACATCGGCTGCGGCTGGGGCGCCTTGATATTCCGCGCGGTCGAGCAGTACGGCGCGTGCGCCACCGGCATCACGCTCAGCGAACAGCAATTTGCATATGTGCAGGAACAGATACGCGAGCGCGGCCTCGCCGGCCGTTGCGAAGTGCGCCTGCTCGATTACCGCGACGTCCCGGAAGCTGATCCGTTCGACAAAATAGCCAGTGTCGGCATGTTCGAGCATGTCGGTAAGAAACAGTTGCCTGAATACTTCGCGAAGATCTACCGGCTGCTCAAGCCGGGCGGCATCGTAATGAACCATGGCTTGACATCGGCCGGCCTTTATTCGGGCGGCATGAGCGGCGACGTTACTGACTTCATCGACCAGTATGTGTTTCCCGGCGGTGAGATACCCCATCTCTCGCGCGAGATCGAGCTCATGGCGCGCTCGAGCCTCGAGTGCGTCGACGTCGAATGCCTGCGTCCGCATTATGCGAAAACGCTGTGGCAGTGGGTCGAGCGTCTCGATGCCCATCGCGATGAGGCGCGCGCGCTGGTGGGCGAAAAGAAATATCGCACCTGGCGCATCTATATGGCCGGTTACGCATTGGCGTTCGAGCGCGGCTGGGTTTCAATTTATCAAGTGCTCGCGACACGGCCGTTCGATAACGGCGCACTGGCGATTCCGCTCACGCGAGAGCACGTCTACAGCGCTTAGTCTGCTGGCAGCAGCAGCGCACTTCTAATCGTCCGCAGGATTACGCGGCGGATACGGACGTTCCTCGTATTGCTCGCGTGCTGGATCGACTGTTGCTGCGTCACCGCGATGCGCAACTGCCGGCGGCCTGATTCAGCCGACGGTTGTTGAGCGGCAAGCGCTAGCGCCGGTTGATAGCCACCGGAATGCGCCGGCGCCCGAATTGTCCCTCGAAGGCTTCGAAGGCGCCGGCGATGCGAGTGGCGCAGTAAGGGCAGGTACCTTCAGGTGTCACGTCGCACTGTGAAATCCGGTACCAATCGCGCACGATGAGCGCGGCGTGACATGACGGGCAGTAGGTGGTTCCGCCTTCGCTGTCGTGAATGTTGCCCGTATACACATAGTGAAGACCGGCATCGAGCGCGATGCGCCGGGAGCGATGCAGCGTGGCTGCCGGAGTTGCCGGTATATCCGTCATCTTGTGGTCGGGGTGGAACGCGGTGAAATGCAGCGGAACATCCGGCCCGAGCTCGCGCATGATCCACTCAGACATTGCGGTGATTTCTTCGGCGCTGTCATTCTTGCCGGGAATAAGAAGCGTAGTGATCTCGAACCACACGTCAGTGTGGTGCTTGAGATAGACCAGCGTGTCGAGAACCGGCCGCAAGCGCGCGCCGCACAGCTTGAAGTAGAACTCGTCGGTAAAAGCCTTCAGATCTACGTTCGCTGCATCCATCTTTGCGTAGAACTCGCGACGCGGCGCGTCGTGAATATAGCCCGCGGTAACGGCAACCGTCTTCACCCCCCGGGCGTGGCAGGCGTCGGCGACATCCATCGCATATTCCGCAAAAATCACGGGATCGTTATACGTAAACGCGATACTCTTGCAGCCGCTCTCGACCGCAGCCTTTGCGATAGCGTGCGGCGAAGCATGATCGGCAAGCCGGTCCATGTCTTTCGATTTGCTGATGTCCCAGTTCTGGCAGAACTTGCAGGCGAGATTGCAGCCCGCCGTGCCGAATGAAAGAACGCTGGACCCGGGCAGAAAATGATTGAGCGGTTTCTTCTCGATTGGATCGATACAGAATCCGGACGAGCGCCCGTACGTGGTCAGCAGCATGCGGCCGCTCGCGGCTCCGCTTCCGCGCTGGCGCACGAAACACGCGCCGCGCTGACCTTCATGCAGCCGGCAATCGCGCGGGCACAGGTCACATTGCATGCGCCCATCTTCGAGCATGTGCCACCAGCGGCCCTCGGTCATGGTGAGATCGTCCTGTTCAGTCATCGGCGGCCTCGTTTGTCGTGAGGGCTCATAGCCCTGCCTGTTTGCGTGCGCCGGCTTCGCTCCATTTGATCACCGTGTAGCGCGACAGTTTCACCGCGGGATCCCAAAAATCCGGCGGTAGACCTGCCTTGTGCTTAAGGTGTCCTATAAAAATACGGGGATCTTTGAACTCATCCCAAACCTGCGGCAGGAAAGTGCTGCGGTGATAACCGTACACGAAGATGACTCCATCGACGCCAGGCGTTAGCTGCGCGACGGCATCCGCTTCATCATGAAACGTTATCGGTTCAATCGCCGACAGCACGGACACTTCTATTTTTACTTCATTGAGTTCACGCGCGGTCAATGCGGGGAAACGCGGGTCGCGAAGCGCGGCAGCCACCGCGTTAGTCCGCACGTCTTCGCCCAGACTGCGGCGCGGTTCGAGACTGCCGATGCAGCCGCGCAGTTTTTCCTTCTCCATAAGCGTGACGAACGATGCGCCGGGTTGGTCAAGCCATGGTGCGTGCTCGGCAGCGACGGCATCCGCGCCAATCGCAGCTGCAATCGCTGAGCGTGCGAGCGGCAACAAAATCCGGCCGGCGTCCGGCGGCACAGGATAGATTCGCCCGGCGCCGCTGCGATTCCTCGGCGGCGACCTCAACGGACATTGGCTGCTCCGTAATATGCAAACGCGCCGTATCCGACTACACGACTATGGTCGCCGGCCGTGTCGCCGGAATTGCGCAGGTCGAGCAGTTCAACGGTCAGTCCATGTCTGCGCGCGGCAACCGCGAGACCATTGACCGGTGTACCGCCGCATGCCTGCTCATGCGACACATCGCTGCGCAGATCAAGGATCGCTCGTGCCGTCGCACGATCAAAGTTGCGCGCGTCGTCATAGCTCAAATAATGCGATAGATCGGAACTGACTACGATCAATGTCTCGTCGCCGCCCCACAGAAGATCGAGCACTTCCGCAACTTCCTCCGCGCTCGCGTCGCCAACCGCGAGGGGAACAATCGAGAAATTGCCGAGCGCCTTCTGCAGGAATGGCAATTGGACTTCGAGCGAATGCTCGCGTGCATGCGCAGCGGCGCTGATGGTAACTTGCGGCAGCCTACGCAACGCGGCGACCGCAAGCTGATCGATAGCAATGTTGCCCAAGGGCGTCGCCAGCACGTCGGCGTCCGGTAGAGCAAGTCCGCGCACTGGAACGCGGTGGACCGGTCCCGCGAGAATCACACGCGTGATCGTGCCACGTGCAGGCGCCAGGCGGGCATAGGCGGTGGCAGCAATCGGCCCGGAGTAGACGTATCCCGCGTGCGGAGCAATGATCGCTTTCGGCACCGGCACGCCACGCTCCGGTATTGGGCTCTCGGCGAGCAGGGTTGATACCTCGTCTGACAGTTGTGCGGCGCTCGCCGGGTAGAACAATCCAGCGACAGCCGGAGATCTCACTTTCCCCATAACGTGATCAGCGATTGCATGATTGAAGTCTTGAACATAAGGGCTGGTGTTCTGCTAATCAAGCCCGGCAAATACACAGCGGCGCGTCAAGTGCATCTTCCTCGTGCTGTCCGCGGAATGCAATCTGAAGCACCAACGTCCTGGCCAGGGGGACGCGTCGGCAGCGCTTTGCTGCTGATACAATCTGGCGCAAAACAACAGCGTGCTTCGTTTGCCCATGCCCCGAATTTTCGCTTTGGTCCCGGCCGCCGGCAGCGGCTCCCGCATGGGCGCCGACATCCCGAAACAATACCTGCAGCTTGCGGGAATGCCATTGCTTCATTACGCACTGCGCAGTCTGTGTGAAAACGCATCTGTCGAGCGGACATTCGTGGTGCTGGCCCCCGACGACGACAATTTCGCGCGTTACGACTGGCGCGCTTTTGCCAGCCGCCTTTCGACCCTTTACTGCGGCGGCAAAACCCGGGCGGCGAGTGTGTTCAACGGGCTGCTCGCCGCGCGCGACGCAATCGACGCCGATGACTGGGTACTGGTGCACGATGCAGTGAGACCTTGTTTAACCGGGGCGGCGCTGGCGCGCCTCATAGCGGCGCTGCGCGACGAAATGACGGGCGGGCTGCTTGCGCTGCCGGTCGTCGATACATTGAAGCGCGCGGACGCCAATGACTACGTGCTGCATACGGAAACGCGCGAGCAAATGTGGCAGGCGCAGACGCCGCAGATGTTCCGCTATCGGTTGCTGCTGGAGGCACTGCGTTCTCCGGACTCACTCGAGGTAAGCGATGAAGCGTCCGCGCTGGAGCGCATCGGGCTGCGGCCGAAACTCGTGCTGGGAGATAGCCGTAATCTCAAAATTACGTATCCGCAGGATTTGCGCCTCGCGGAGCTGATCATGGCCAGTCAGGAAGCGGCATGAGAATCGGTCAGGGCTTCGATGCGCATGCGCTGAAGCCCGGCAGAAAGCTCGTGATAGGCGGCGTCACGATCCCGCATTCAACGGGGCTCGAGGGGCATTCCGATGCGGATGTGTTGCTGCATGCGATATGCGACGCGTTGATCGGCGCCGCCGCGCTCGGTGACATCGGGCGTCATTTTCCGGACAGCGATCCGCAGTACAAAGGGGTGGACAGTCGAGTGCTGCTGCGAAAGACGGCGGCGTTACTGGCTGCGCATGGGTCGCGCGTGGTCAATGTGGATGCAACGATCATCGCCGAAGCACCGCGCATGGCGCCGCATATCGGCACGATGGTCCGTAACATCGCCGGGGACCTTAGCGTGGCTGAATCCAGCGTCAACATCAAAGCCAAGACGACCGAGAAACTGGGTTTCACGGGCCGCGGCGAGGGTATCGCCGCCGAAGCGGTTGTCTTGATCGAACAAAAATAATTGGCGGGCTTTGTCGGGCCACCGCTGAACCAGCATGGAGCGGGTATTTTTTGCGCTGTGGCCCGATGACGAGGTGCGCTCGGCGCTCTATTCGATAGCGCAAAACTGGCGCGAGACATGCGGCGGCCGCCTCACGCGACGTGAAAATCTGCATGCGACGGTAAGCTTCATCGGCAATGTCGAACCGCGCCAATTCAGTTTGCTGAAAGAGATGACGGCGGCGATGGCGTGTGAACCGTTCTCATTGAAGATAGATCGCGGCGGCTACTTCAAACACAACCGTATCGCGTGGGCAGGTCCGGTGGACGCCGGAACAATTTTAGCGGGCGTCGTTAGCCGGTTGCGCGAGAGGCTGCGCGCCGCTGGCATAGCGTTCGACGAACGTCCATACGTGCCGCACATTACGCTTCTGCGCGATGCGGTTCGCGCCCCGTCACCTGTCATTCAGCCATCGATAATGTGGCAGCTCGAAGGTGTGGCGCTGGTACGTTCGCGTCCAGGGCAGCGCGGCGTAACGTATGAAGCCGTCGCGTACTCCGCACGACGTGCATGATCTTCAGCTACGATTTTTTGGCGGGCGCCCGTGGCGCAGGCTTTACCGGCTTCGCGGATTCACTGAGCTGCGCAATCAGTTGTATGGCTCCGGCGACAAATGTCTGCTGTGGATTATCACGGCAATACTGGTCGAAATACTTGGCAAGATTGTCGCCGCTCGGGAAGGCGCCGACCTTCACCTGCTCCAGCGGGTTGGCGAAGTTGTAGCCGGACGCAAAACCGCGTGCCCAAATTTCGTATTGCCCGCGCACGAGCTTATTGTTGGCGGACTTCATCCATGCATCGCATGAGGCGTTCTCGCCGGAGAATATGATGTTGATCTGCGGCGAGCTGTCCGCTGCCTGAGCGGGCGCTGCCAAGATGATCAGAGACAGCGGTAGGTAAGTCTTCACGTTGAGTTCCTGCCTGTTTTTAACCGCAACATGCTAGCAGTTTCTACGGCGAACGCTGCCAGCCGCAGTCCCACAGCAAGGTTGCTCACAGGCGCGAAACGCGACGCGATGCAGTTTTGAGGCGAAACTCGTGCACTGCCCTATAATGCGCCCGTCGCCTCTGTCACGAGGGCCGCATGGACCGTTACATCGCCATTTTCCGCCGCAGCGCCGGCGATAGCGGCAATACCGGCGACCACCTGCTATTGGAACGGTGGGCTGAGCCGGAGTGGCGAAAGGTGCTGTCGGCGACCACACCGCGACCTTTCAAAGCAAGTGAAGTGATCATTCAGCGCGGGGTCGTTGACCGCTCGCTCTATTTCGTCGCCGCCGGTTCGCTTGAAGTCGGCGTGACGTATATCGACGGCGTGAGCATCAATCCGCTCGCAAAAATCGGCGCCGGCAGCGTGATCGGCGAACAGTCTTTTTTCGACGGCGAACCGCGCTCAGCGAACGTGTGGGCGGTAACCGACGGCGAATTGCTGTGCCTGACACACCAACGATTTTACGAGTTTGCCGCTGCCGAACCCGCGATGACAGCGGAATTGCTGTTCGCCCTTGGCCGCATCCTGTCGCTACGTCTGCGTAACACTTCGCTCCGCGTGCGCCGCTAGGGCCGCGCTCAGCGCTACAACGGCAGTTCGACGCGCGCTTCGAGTCCGCCGCCAGCGCGCGGCAAAAGCCGTATGGTGCCGTTGTGCATCTTGACGATGCGATCGACGATCGCAAGGCCGAGCCCCGAGCCGGTCGTGCTGCGCGCGCTGTTGAGACGCGTGAATGGCTGCAGCATGCGCTCGACTTCCGTTTCCGGTATGCCCGGACCGCGATCAAGCACGGATATGCGCGCGCGCCCATGATCCTCCGCCGTCTCGACGGTGACTTCGTCTCCACCATGTCGCAGGGCGTTGTTGATCAGATTCGTCAGCACACGCTGGATGGCAGGTGCGTGCATGGTGGCCGGCGGCAACGTTCCTAGACGGGCGGTGACATGTTTGCCCTGATGTGAATAGCGTTGTATCACGCCGTTCACCAGTTCGTTGACGTCGACCTTGCTCATCACCAACTCTTCGCTGTTCACTCGCGCGAAATCGAGGAACTGGCCGATCACTGAATCGATGTCTTCAACGTCCTGCACCATGCCTTCCTTGAGTGACGAGTCGGGGCCGTCGAGCATTTCGACGCCCAGCCGTATGCGCGACAACGGTGTGCGCAAATCATGCGAAACGCCGGCAAGCATCAGTGCGCGATCTTCCTCGGCGCGCTTCAAGTTGGCGGTCATCTGATTGAACGCATTTGCGAGCGTGCGGATCTCCGTCGGGCCGGACTCTTTGATGGGCGCCGGCATTTGACCACTGCCGAGTTCAGCGGCGCCGCGCGTGAGGTCACGTAGAGGCCGGTTGATGCGCGCGACGATCAAGAAAGCGCCGGCGACCGAAAGCGCAAAAATCAAAGCAGCCCAGCCCACCCAGCTCAATTGCTCGCTGCGCTCGATGCGATCGCGGGGCATGCGCACCCAGTAATCCAGATCGTCGATCTTGAAACTGATCCACATGGCGCGTGATGGCGGGCGCGCTGCGAGCAGTTGCGTATCCTCGCCGAGCCGTTTCCGCAGATGCTCCGCAAACAATTTCACGAACGGCCGGTCGGACAAAGCTTCCGTTGGTTCGTTCGGAGCGTCAGCGTAGACTTGAATGCCTTCCTGCTGCGACAAATCCAGCAGGAGATCGAGACGCTTGTCGGGGCTCGCGGTGATGAGAGCCGAACGTGTGAGGTTCACAACACTGGCGATCTGCTGCGCAACCTGAATGGCGCGCGGTTCCCGCTGCGCGGTGCGAAAGATCTCCAGTGACGCAAAGTGACCGGCCGCAATCAAGAGCGCGAGCAGCAACACCGTGCGCCACAGGAGACTGCGCGGCACGAGGCGGATCTTTGGCAGCGCCGACCCGGCAGTTGGCCACGCCGGGCGGCTGAAGCCTTGCCATACGCGGCTCATCTGCTTCGACCAGGCGCTCATACGCTATGCAGCTTTGCCATCCGGTATAAACACGTAGCCAAACCCCCAGACGGTTTGAATGTACACCGGCTTGGCTGGATCTGCCTCGAGCAGCTTGCGCAACCGGGAGATCTGCACGTCGATCGAGCGATCGAATGCGCCAAATTCGCGGCCGCGCGCAAGTTCCATCAATTTATCGCGTGAAAGCGGGGTGCGCGCGTGCTGCACGAGCACTTTGAGCAGCGCAAACTCGCCGGTCGTCAGCGGTAGCGGCTCGTCGCCACGCGCGAGGCTGCGCGTTGCGAGATTGAGGGTGAAATCGCCGAAATTGACGACCTGCTCATCGGTTGTCGGCGCGCCCGGCGGCTGCGGCGCCGGCACGCGCCTCAACACCGCCTGAATACGCGCGACGAGCTCGCGCGGATTAAACGGCTTCGCCAGATAATCGTCCGCGCCCACCTCGAGGCCAACAATGCGATCGACGTCATCACCTTTGGCGGTCAGCATAATGATGGGCATTTTGTCGCCGAGGCCGCGCAAGCGCCTGCATATCGAGAGACCGTCCTCGCCGGGCATCATCAGGTCGAGCACCATGAGGTCGTAGCGCTCGCGCGCAAGCCAGCGGTTCATGTCATTGGCATCGGAAGCCGTGCGCACGCTGAAGCCCTGATCGGACAGATAACGATTAAGCAATTCGCGCAATCGGGCGTCGTCATCAACGACGATGATGCGTGTTTTGGATTCACTCATGGCGCAATGCTATCGGTTTGAATCGGTCAATTCCACTGTTTTGGTAAGCGTTTATGACAGACGCGCAGACCTGCAACAAATTGTTACAAAAACGCTTGCCGATTTAGTGTGCGGCATTCTTTCCCGGCGTAACATGATCGACATCAATCCGCCGCGACGCCTGCAATTTTCACTTCGATGTCGCAGCACGCGTTGCTCATGCTGGGCTTCACTCAACTTGACCTGAGGATCGCCGAATTGTTCTGCCGATCTCGACACCGCCGCTTAAAGATAGTGCACCGTATGCTGCTTGCCGTTGCAGTCCTGTGCGCTGGACCGGCAGCGGCCTCTCCATGGTCGGGCGGTGGATTTTACTTTAGCGCTCAAGCGCCACAACCACCCGGCGGATGGCAGGGGCAGGGACAGCCGCAGCCGCAGCCACGCGACGTTCGCAGGCCGGATCGTCCCCCGGATCGGCGGCCCGACGGCAGAATGACGGATGAGGAGCGGCGCAATCTCAATCGGGATCTCGACCGCGCGAACCGCGAAATCTACAAGGGCCGCCGTTAGCTCTGCTTAACAATAAGGGAGAATCTACATGAGCAATCTGCACATCAGACTGGCAGGAGTTGCAGCAATCCTATGCGTATCACTTGCGAGTGCGCAGGGATTGCCGGGCGCCACCGTTCATTCCGATTCCAGTTCTTCGGTAGTCGCGCAGGCAGGTGACGCGGATTCTGGCAAAGGATCCATGGCCGAACGCTGCAAGGCCAATCCGCAGCGGTGCGAGCAGATGAAAGCCAGGATGAAAGAGCGGCAAGCGCAGTGCGCCGCTGATCCCGAAAAATGTCGCGCGGAAAGAAAAGCGCGCTTTGACGAGGACTGCAAACAGAATCCGCAGCGCTGCGAAGAAATGAAAGCGAAGATGAAGGAGCGGCAGGCGCAGTGCAAAGCCAATCCCGAAAAATGCCGTGAAGAAAGGAAGGCAAGGTTCGAAGAGCACTGCAAACAGAACCCGCAGCGCTGCGAAGAAATGCGAGCGCT
>CAWHHJ010000027.1:0-93587 GCA_963829085.1 uncultured beta proteobacterium
ATCACCATTGCTGCGATACCCGCCCCAACACAATAGAAACGGGCATCAATCCAGCGTCTGCGGAGATCGCACGCACGCTGGTCCACGCTTCGGCAGGTCTTGAATCTGCTTCTATCAGACCGATGGAACTTTCTGGTCGTCCTGTACATACTTGGCGAAGACGAATGCTACGGCGCAAAAGTCCACTATCGTTTCCGGAGTACATGCTACCCACGGCTGCGCAGCTACATCTTCAAGCGCATATTGTGAGTCTTTGTCGATATGAAACAGCCGGATATTTGGACGATCCGCTGTCTTAATTTCCTCTGCCGCATGGATCACTTTGCTGGTGGGAAATTCCATGTTTTGACTGACCCGATGCCACCCATATGTCACCCACCAAAATGTCTGAAAACGACAATGTGTTTGTGCCCTGTATTTGAAGAGTGAAAAGGGCCACCTGCCGCACCGAGAGGCAAGCTACTTCCCAGAGGCCATACGGATCCGCAACTGTCTTTCGAGTTGCGCCACGAAATGTGACGGAGACTGCCTCGTCCGGATTCACCACCAACTCGGACCACCACAGGCTGATCCCGTTGGATGACCATGTGATCCGCGAAAGGAGGGCAACTCTTTACTTCGGAAAATGCTGGGATTGTTGAGATAGTTCCGAGAAGTCCAAGAAGGGACAAGCTTGTCCATGCTTGCAAAGAACCATGAATAGTCGACCGCCTGTAGTTTGTTTATCAGAGCCGGACAGCACCGGTTAGAAAAGCTCTCTGGACGCGGTCCGGAAGACCCTCCATCATAGAGGAAGACTGGCCAAGTTATACGTGGAGTTTTGAATTCGAAAGTGCCTGAAATTTTCCGCAGGGAGTACGTCAGGACACGACGCGACCTTCCGCACTGCGGGTACAACCGAATTTCGGCTTCGGTCTACGCAGGCGACTATTCGGCGCCATGCCTCTCCAATAAAATCCGCGATGGTTGAGCGAAGGGTTCTCAACCAACGAAGTCGATCTCGCGCTGGGAAGGCCGCTTGGTCAGCGAGACGCCGTTCAAAGCAGCTTTCACCATGTCGGCAACTGGCTCTTCGTCCTCGTCGTTGGCAAACGAGCGTCAGGCAATCCGAGGGCTTCTTGATGGCTAACAGATCGGGGCGATCTTGTCTGGCGGAATTTCATTCAGAGGCGCTTCAGCTGCGATGCTATTATTACTGTTCTGCAAAGACGCGTCAATGACCTCTGTATACCATTCCGCATGTGTAACTGTATCCGCCCAGCAGACGATGCCATGGTTGGCAAGCAGGATCGTGTTGTGGTGTTTGACGAAGGGCAATACCGTTTTCGCGAATGCCGTGGTGCCGGGGGTTTCGTAAGGAGAAATGGCTACTGGTCCGATGAATACTTCCTGCTCGGGAATCAGGTTGCCAGGTGGCACTAACGCCTGCAACTGCATGGGCTGTTGCATAGGGAGGATGACAGTGGATGATCGCCGTGGGACGCGGCACTGCCTTGTAGATTGCAGACCAGGCGTATTTCGCTGGTGTGGGGCGGTCACCACAAATACGATTATTTTCGGAATATCTACAAGCGAAAGATCTTCAACTCGTAAATCACCTTTGCTGCACAACGTGGGCGAGGAGATCACATACTCCGAGGAAAGGCGGGCTGACATCGCCGCTGTTTCCATCGACATACTGCCGAGCCCATAGTTTGCGGCCCGCATCAATAATTTCGTGCTTGATTGCAAGTGCCTGGGGGGAATGGAACAGTTCCTTCGCCTCTTCGAGGCTCAGGTTTCCGGCATTGGCCTGCAGACACTCCGTTACGGCGCGGAGCACTAGACCGCGCACCTGCTCATTGCTGATACGGTTCATTCTTCCGGTCACTCTCTCAGATACGAAACTATTTCCCATTGTAATTGCATCACCCTGTGCGCGCTCTACTTCATCAGATCACATTCGGCCTGGGGCAACCTGATCCTCAATTCCCGCAGCGGTGCACCAGAATACCCATTTCTGTCATCATAGCGGCTTTTGCGTCGAGGGCCTTGTCCGCCAATTCTGGCGTAGGCGCATAGGCGACATTCACGTGATTGGCGCGATGTCGCGCCATAAACTGGATGCCGTGTAATGCCGTGCAACACCGCGTTCATGATCGGCCATTGGGTCGTGGCTTCGCTCCACCGGCGCTGCGTTTCCGCCGCCGGTAGATCGATAGCCGTGGCACGGCCGATGTCCGCATGTAGTTGATCCCCTTCAACAAAGACCCTGCTCCAGACTACGGCACCGGGCTTCGAAACACCCTTCAGGGTTCCCCCGCCCAGGCGGAAATACATGGCGGGTTGACGCTCGCTGACGGCTTTCGCATACCCTCCCTGCAAATGCGAAGCGGGTACTGCTCCGGAAATCTGGAAGAGCCAGACGAACTCATCCACAGCCTGCCCATCCGTCGTTAACCCTTCGTAATGTTCACCCCAGCGCACATCGTGCAGGGTGGTTGCTGGATCGAGCTGAAGTGGTTTCCAGCAACGATTGGTCACCAGCGCATCCAGACCGGCGCACTCGTCGACTTCATTGAAGTGCGGAAGCGGACCGCCGGGATACAACTCTTTACCGGAACCATCGCGGACTGGAGGCCGGTCGGCATTGTTGAGCAGACCTTCGACCAGGTCGGAGGCCGGCACCATGTCCTTGAGGCCCTGCTGATACTGAATGCCGATCGCATCGCAGCCGAACTCATCGGCGATCTGCAAAGCAGCGATGTACATCTTGCACTGCTCGTGGATCTGCCGGTCAGTCAGCGTCGGTCTTCGGATCCTGGCCGGTGTCGAAGCGCATGCCCTTCGCATCCAGCCACTGTCCGGACCGCGCTCGCTTCGTCGTCGCTAATAAGGCGCATTCGGGCAACCAACGCAGACTGGCTGAGTCGTTCCTTGAAGACACCCAGAGGATTCAGGAGCTCGTCGTCGATGATGGCGTTGTACATGCCCATGCAACCTTCATCGAAGACGCCGAGGATAGCCTTGCGCTCGAGAAGTTTCGCGGCAAGCTCCTCGCCGGTGCTTTTCGCAGCATGCCGGGAGCGCGTTGGTATCGAGATCGCGCGACATGGGACATGTCATGGGTCACACTTCCCTGCCGGATCCATTCCTTGAGCCGAGTGAGGAAGATAAGCGATCCTTGAAGTCCTTGCTCCAAAGGTGCTGAAGGGAACACCCGCTTTGACCAGAGAACCGTTGAGATTGAGAAGGCCGACGAGGCCCGGCCACTGGCCTGACCAATTCGCGACGGTCAGGATGGGACCGCGATGGCTACGCATCCCGGGAAGCACATGATGCGCTGTACTGCCAGGCTGCCGTGGCGAAGACAAGACTAGCTGCAGGATCAATGCCTGCGAAGACATCCATGCCCATGCGCTGGTTCGAGATAAATCCGTGGCCCTTCGCCGCATCGAAGGGAACGCGCGCTCGACTTGATACCCTCGTCGCGAAACGCCTGAGTCAGTCTGCGCTCCACGTCCTCCTGGGCGGGCCAACAGACCTGATTGGCTGACAGTCGCAGGTCGCCGCTGGTGATGAGATAAATTTCATCGGCGGCTAGGGACTGAAGGGCTTCAAGGACCGGCACTGCATATAAGGACATGATGGAATTCTCCTGGCTCACTGACATAAGTAAATCGATAATTTCGGCGCCTTGAATTCTAGACCATCGGGGTGCTCCAAGCCTCCCGAAATCGCGCAGTCGCCGCAATCCAAGGCTACATCTCCGAGGAGTTATAAGCGCTCGCAGGTTACGGAACGGCCAATGGCCTCGCGACCGGCTTTCACGTCCTTGATCAGTCCGGTGGCAACCGCCTGCATCATCACGTTGCCCAAGGCCGAAGCTTCGACTGGCCCGGCAATCACGTCGCATTCGCAGGCATCGGCGGTCCATTGGCAGAGAAGCCGATTCTGACTTCCACCGCCGACTACGCGAATCGTGTCGAGGCGCTTTCCGGTAATGCTCCGCAGCTGTTCGAGCACAATTCGGTACTTCGCCCGCAGAGGCTTTCAAGACAAGTGCGCGCAAGTTGCCCGACAGACTCTGGCGAAAAAACCTTCGAGGTTCCCGGCAATAATTTTGGATAGCCTCCACCATGTTCAGGGGCGCGCGGAATGTCGGATCGTCAGGGTCGATCAGGGAGCGCATTGGCTTCAGCGGATTCAGCAAGCCGCATGACCTGGCTGGGTTCAGAGTGGCCGTTGCTGCTCCATTGGCGATGGCACTCCTGCAGGAGCCAAAGGCCCGTAACGTCTTCAGAAGACGGATCGTACCGGCCACTCCGCCTTCGTTTGTGTAGTTGAGTTTGAACGCCTCGTTTGAGGTCACCGTGGATGGTTGACCTCAACTCCCATCAGGCTCCAAGTTCCACTGCTCAAATAGACGCTCTCGGCATCGAGATTCGGGATTCCCGCAACCGCACTCCCGGTATCGTGCGTGGCTCCGCGATCACCGGAAAAGTCGACGAAAATCCGGCAGCACGGCAATTTGCGGACGAACCTGCCCGAGAATGGTGCCCGGTTGCACAATCCGCGGAAGAATGCGGGTTGGGATCTGCAGACTGTCGAGGAGGGTGCGAGCCCAGTCTCCAGCTTCAGACGAGTACATTTGCGAAGTCGTCGCGTTGGTATATTCGACTGCGACTTCTCCGCTAAGAAAATAATGGAAGAGATCGGGAATCATCAGCAGAGTTTTAGCCGAAACTGAGTTGCTCGCTCTAGACAGAACCATACTGAAGATCTGAAAAATCGTGTTGAAGTCTAACGTTTGAATGGCAGTCTGCTGATAAATTTCGCGCGGCGGAAACTTTCTGCGTCACGACTTCCGCGATTCCGTCTTGCGAGAGTCGCGGTACTGAAACGGATTGCCAATCCAGTGAGCCGTCGCTGTCCAGCAGGCCGAAATCCACGCCCAGGAATCCACGCTGATGCCTGCAGGCAATTCCGTATGATGAGTGCAGTATTTCGTCAGCGCGTCGCAAATCTCCGACCAGAGGCGCAGTACATCCCAATGCATATGGCCAAGAAGTGTGACACCACCGTTTGAGAAGCGGTGCAGTTCTTCGAGCGAAAGTTTGTTGCCATCCCAGTGTCCAACAACCACGCGACCGCTGGAAGCCCCGAGGTCAACTGCAAGAAAATTGGAGATGGTACTCGATCATTCCCACCACACGAACGCGCAGAAATATATTTCGTTGGACGGCATTTTCATCGGTGCCCGACCTCTCGCCAATGGTAAAGGGAAAACGTTCGCCTGTGGAGAATCGGAAAAATACTTTTCTCGAGTAGAGTCCGCCGTAACTCTTTGCCGCGATGCAGTATCTCGCGGGGGTGGGTCAGCCATAGCTCTACCCCACACTTATATGGCAGACTTGGACAGTAGTGAGGCATGAAAATGAAGTCGCTCCTGCTATCCGCTTATAAGCAATTGGAAATTTCAGATGGCCCCCAACCCGACGCAGGGTGCGGGCGAAGTTTTAGTACGAGTGGCTGCTTGCGGCATCTGCGGCAGCGATGTTCATGGTTACGACGGCTCGTCCGGCGAGTGGTACCCCTCCCATTGTGATGGGACATGAGGCAGCGGGCACAATCGCAGCCGTAGGTGATGGCGTTCGCGATTATGTGGTTGGCGACAGGGTAACGTTTGACTCCACGATTTATTGCGGCAAGTGCCAATATTGTTTGCGGGGACAAGCGAACCTTTGTGACAATCGGCAGGTCCTTGGTGTTTCAACTGAGGAACATCGGCGAGCTGGTGCATTTGCGGAATTCGTTCTCGTTCCTGAGCGCATTTTGTATCGACTGCCGGACAACCTGTCGTTTACCGAAGCATCGATGCTTGAAGCGGTGGCGGTTGCCCTCCACTGAGCCGCGTTGTCCCTTACTGAAACGCAGGACACGTCCCTTGTAATTGGCGCCGGGATGATTGGTGCGCTGACGTTGAAGCCATGCGGGCGGAAGGCATTCAAGAAGATTTTCGTCGCAGATGTCGATCCATCGCGCCTGAAGCTTGCCGAAGAGCTTGGAGCGGATGTAACCATACCGTTTTCGGGCAAGGAACTAGTAGCGGAAGATCTTGCGTTTGACCAATGGGCAAGGGGTCGACGCAGCAGTCGAGGCCGTGGGCCGGGACGTGACCATCCGGGCGGCGATTGGCGCCGTTCGCAAAGGAGGAACGGTTACGCTGGTGGGCAATATTACTCCAGAGGTGACAATTCCATTGCAGGTGGTGGTTTCGCGTCGATCCGTCTGCAAGGCTCGGCGGCCTCTGCAGGAGAATATCCACGCGCAATCGAACTCCTTCTTCGCGGCGCCATCCTCGTAAAGCCGCTGATCACCGCGGTGGCTCCGCTCGAAGATGGCCCCCGCTGGTTTGAGCGTCTGTATGCACATGAACCAAACCTGATGAAAGTTGTGCTTACACCTTAGTAGTCGCAGAAGGTAGTATGGCAGTCGATAACACAGAAAGAGGATCCAGGCCAAATGCACCAATCTTGTCGTTTTGCGAGCTTTTGTTTCAGAACTTTGCTTCGATAGCAGCCGTTCTTCTGCTGGCTGGGGCCGCCAATTCCGCTGTAGCTGCTGCTTCGCGAGATGGTCTGCAGGTCTATTTCATCGACGTTGAGGGCGGCCAGGCGACGCTGTTCGTGACACCCGCGGGCGAATCGCTTTTGATCGAATACCAGATAGCCAAATCAATGGGCGCGACGCAGACCGCATCGTAAAAGCCGTGAAACTGGCTGGATTGGTCAAGCTGGATTACGTGCTGATTACTCACTATCACGACGGCCACGTAGGTGGGGTGCCACAGCTCGTCGCCGATTCCAGGAGTTGTGACATTTATCGATCATGGTCCCAACCGGGAAACCGCGGACGCAAACGTTCCCGCGAGCTGGGATGAATCGCCAGAAAGTTCTTGGCGGGCAGGTGAAGGACGGCGACTCTCGAACCGGGAGCCGCTCCCTCAAAGGTCTCGACGCAACGGTGATCGGCGCGGATGGCGCTCTCGTTCGGCCAGCCTGTGAACCGGCGGAGGCGCTGCGAACGAGCGAGTGTGCCACCGACAGCTCGAAGTCCGCAGCTGATGCAACTGAGGATTCCGACGCTCTTGGGCGTCCTGTTCACGTTTGGCAAGCTGACCCTGCTTGATTCGGCGACCTTACGTCGGACAAGGAACAAGAGCTGATGTGCCCCGTCAACGACTGGGCGAGTGGATGTGTTTATTCGTGGCGTATCAGCTGCGTACCGAGCAGCAGTCCTTTCGCTGGTGGATGCTGTCGCGCCTCGCGTTGCAATTATGGATAACGGCGAAAAGAAGGGTGGCTCTCCAATTGTGATTGACACGATCCAGGCGACACCAGGATTATCGAACACGCTGGGCAGCTGCACTCTTCCGACGAGGGTGGCGGCGGCATAACACCATGCGCGCTCATCGCGAATCTGCGCCGGTCCAGACGCAGGAAATTATATAAAGTTAACGGGCAATCGGGGTCGGCAGCATGGACGTGTTCAATTCGCGGACACCAGGCGTCATGAATTACGGTCCTGGGAAGATAGCATTCTTCCCGGACCCAGCGATAGGTTCGGGATTGGCACTATCCGACCTACCGGAAGCGTAAACCATCACGCCGATCAGCAGGAAGCGCCGACCTGCGCCGCCTGGCGTGCTGAGCGCCGGCGGCCCGGCGCATCCGTGATCATCCGTCGACACGGCAGCTGGAGCGCCGCACTCGCTGTAGCCGGCGCGGAATCCAGCTCGGCGGGCGTGACGCCGGATTCTGATCGGCGCTATCGAGGTTCGGAGTTGGGCCCGGGGCCGCTCGGAAGCCGAGCTGCTCAGGCTCCTGGCGCTCCTAGTCGACGGTGATGACGAAAGTACGATTCGCCTCTCGCGCGACCCCCCGGCCGTTGAGATCGTGGACGATGCCCGACGATTTCCTGGTTGATGGGATTGCTGGCTGGCTGTGAGGTTCCCGGCGACTTGTTGGAGCGATGGATCGGGTTGCACGGTCGCTCGATGGTGATCGAGTGGATGGCGGACGCGCGGGCACGTGCGGTGTCGTGCGCGGACCGCTGGGACCTCGCCGTCGATGGCTTCCTGCCAGGAGCTCGCTGAGTTGTGTGCTGGCGTGCCGCCGGAGTGATGGCTCCGATGCGGTGTTGAAGCTGATAGCGCCGTGGGCAGGTGGGCTGCCGTTGCTGAGGCGCGAGCGCTGTTGGCGTGGGGTGGCCGGGGGGTGGTATGCTTTGCTCGAGCACACGGTCGGATAGCGGTGCCTGTTGCTTCGCTCCGCGCGTCCTGGGCAATCGTTCGCGCCGTCGGGCGATGACGCGGCGGACTGCGTGCTGGTGGCGCGGACGTTCGATGCCTTGGCTTCGGCGCCGCTCGTCGGGGACTTACCGGTTCTTGGCGTTGCGCTGGACGGCCGTTTCGAGCGCGCGTGGGCGATGGCGCGAGCTCGTCGGTCGTTGGTTTCGAATGAGGTGCTGCGGAGTGCCGAGCGGAGGGCTCAGGCGTTGGCGTTGTCAGGGCCCGGCGAGGTCGCCGTGCATGGAGATGCGCAGAATAAGAATTTGCTCGTCGATGGAGGCCACCACGGGGTGGTGTTGGTTCAAACGTTCCACCGCGAAGCGGGAGGTATTTGAGACACTGCGCCATGCCTCGTCTTCATTATCGGCATCGAGCTTGCGGGCCGTTTCGAACCGTGCGCCGGCAGCGCTCAAGGCGCTCGAAGAGAAGGTTTGATCGAACGATGTTCGGTTCCCGTTCGACTCGAAGACGATACGACTTCCGGTGCGCTTGAAAACGGGCGGGCGCTTAACGTCGAGCAGCAGACCGCTATCGATACCGTCAAATCGGCTGAAGGCTTCACACCGTTTTTACTGTTAGGCGCAACCGGCAGCGGCAAAACCGAGGTATATCTCCAGCTGATTGCGCGCGCGGTTGATAGCCATAAGCAAGCGCTATTGCTCGTTCCGGAAATCAATCTAACGCCGCAACTCGAAGGGCTAGTGCGCACGCGTTTTCCGCGCGCGCGTATTGCATCATTGCACAGTGGCTTGAACGAAGGCGAGCGCTTACATAGCTGGATCGCGGCTCAATCCGCAGCTGCGGATATCGTCTTAGGCACGCGTCTCGCGGTTTTCACGCCCATGCCCTCGCTTGGGCTGATCGTCGTAGACGAGGAAAATGATGCGTCGTTTAAACAAACGAGCGGCCTTCGTTATTCGGCGCGCGACCTTGCGCTCGTGCGCGCAAAACAACGCGGCATCCCCGTCATCCTCGGTTCGGCGACGCCCGCGCTTGAAACATTCCAAAAAAGTGTCACCGGCGATTACCGGATATTGACACTGCCGAACCGGATCAACGCGATGCCGCCGCAGATCGAATGCGTCGACACACGGCAAGAGCGTCTGGTTGACGGCTTGTCACAAACCTTGATTCAAGAGATACACACCGCGCTGAAGCGCCGCGAGCAGAGCCTGATCTTTATCAATCGCCGCGGTTATGCGCCAGTACTGATCTGCCGTGACTGTAGTTGGACGGCGGGTTGCCAGCGCTGTTCGACAAGGCTCGTACTGCACGCCCAAAAGCGCAGCCTTCGCTGTCACCATTGCGGTCATCATGAACGGGTGCCGGCAGCTTGTCCTGATTGCGGCAATCATGATCTCGTCGCGCTGGGGGAAGGCACACAACGGGTCGAATCAGCGATAGGGCGCTTATTCCCGCGCGCGCGCATCCTGCGCGTCGATCGCGATACGACGAGCCGAAAAAATGCGTGGCGCGATATGCGCGAGCAGATCCAGTCGCAGGAAGTCGACATCCTGGTCGGGACGCAGATGCTTGCGAAAGGTCATGACTTTCCATTCATCAACCTCGTAGGTGTCATCGGCGCAGATAATTCGCTGTACAGCACTGATTTTCGCGCCGCCGAACGACTGTTTGGACGACTCACTCAAGTGGCCGGTCGGGCCGGTCGCGGAGCAACGCGCGGCAAAGTGCTGATTCAGACGCAGTACCCCGCTCATCCCCTGTATCAGGCGTTGCGTTGCCTTGATTACGCCGCTTACGCCCGCCAATTGCTGCAGGAGCGCAAACAAGCCGGCTTCCCGCCCTTCATGCATCTGGCTGTACTACGAGCTGAAGCGCATCGCATAGATCCGGCACTTTCGTTTCTGGCACGGGCCGCCGAACTCGGCCATGACATCGCCCGAGCAGTCACCATATTCGATCCTGTGCCCGCGACGCTGCTGCGTTTGTCCGGCATGGAACGCGCACAACTAACCGTGCAGGCACGATCGCGCAACGCCTTGCAGACGTTTCTCCGCGAATGGCGCGTACTGCTCGACGCGGCGCGCAGTGCGAATGTCCGATGGTCGATCGATGTGGACCCGCTTGAGTTGTGAGCCATCACATCGGGAGATGGTTAGGCGCATGCTAGAATCCGCCACTTTTTGAACCGGCGCCTAACTTAGCCGCACTCTCGGCGGCTGATGCCGAACGCTCCCACGTCACATGTCAACGCAGAATTTTCCGGAATTGCGCACGCACTTCGCCGATTTGCTGCGGACGGCGGTCGCTACGTTGACGCGCGAAGCTGTAACGATCGTCATCGAGCGGTCAAAACAGGCGCAACACGGCGACTTCGCGTGCAGCGTGGCGTTGCAGCTTGCCAAATCGCTAGGACGAAGTCCGCGCGAAATCGCAACAGCGCTCATAACCGGTTTGCCCGCGTCTCCTTACCTGGAAAAAGCGGAGGTCGCGGGCGCCGGATTTATCAATATGTTCGTCAGGCCCGAGGTTAAACGGGCGGTCGTTCCACACATATTGAGTCAAGCTGCGGAGTTCGGTCGTGGCCAGCCTACGGTAGCTGAGAGCATTCACATCGAGTTCGTTTCGGCCAATCCGACGGGACCATTGCACGTCGGGCACGGCCGCGGCGCGGCGTTCGGCGCCAGCCTTGCGAATGTTCTGGAGACAGCGGGTCACAAAGTTACGCGCGAGTACTATGTCAACGACGCCGGCCGACAGATGGACATCCTCGCGGTGTCGGTATGGCTGCGCTACCTTGAGATTTGCGGCGTCGAGCGTTCCATTTCCGCCGAACGCGTACCAAGGCGACTATGTAATTACGATGGCGCAGAGCGTCCATGCGCGTGACGGCGGACGCTATGCGCGCCGTGAACTCGAGCTCGCTGCGTGGCCGAACGCTGATCCCGAACAGCATCTCGACTCGCTGATTGCCACTGCGAAGCGTGAACTGGCCGCAGATTATGCCGGGCTGCACGCCTATGCGCTGGGTACCCAGCTCGAAGACTGCCGGAGTGATTTGGCGGAGTTCGGTGTGCAATTCGATTGCTGGTATTCCGAGCGGTCATTGTTTGATTCCGGCAAGGTCGAACGCGCAGTAGCAGCGCTGGAAGCGGCCGGTCACTTGTATGCCAAGGACGGCGCGACCTGGTTTCAATCGACGGTATTCGGAGACGAAAAGGACCGCGTCGTCCGCCGCGAAAATGGCCAGTTCACATACTTCGCCTCCGATATTGCGTATCACCTCGACAAAATGGACCGGGGTTTCAATCGCATGATCGACGTGTGGGGCGCTGACCACCACGGTTATATACCGCGAGTTAAGGGCGCGCTAAAGGCGCTCTGCGCCGACCCGTCACGGCTCGAGGTGGCGATGGTGCAATTTGCAGTGCTGTATCGAAACGGCAGCAAAGTATCGATGTCCACGCGAGCCGGCGAATTCGTGACGCTGCGCGAACTGCGGCATGAAGTGGGCAAAGACGCGGCGCGTTTCTTCTACGTCTTGCGAAAAAGCGATCAGCACCTCGACTTCGATCTCGATCTCGCAAAGTCGCAGAGTAACGATAACCCGGTGTACTACGTTCAGTACGCGCACGCGCGTGTGTGCAGCGTGCTTGAGCAGTGGGGCGGCGACGCGGCGAGCTTATCGACCGTGGATCCTGCGCCGCTGACGTCAGAATCCGAGGTGGCGTTACTCGTACGGCTGGCGGAATATCCAGCAGTCGTCGAGAACGCCGCACGCGAACTGTCGCCGCATTTGATCGCTTTCTACCTGCGCGAGCTCGCGGCGGAATTTCATAGTTACTACAACTCCGTCCGCATGCTGGTCCCTGAAGAACCGGTCAAGTTGGCCCGACTGGCGCTTGCCGTCGCTACGCGTCATGTCATTCAGAATGGTCTCGCGCTGCTCGGTGTGAGCGCACCGGAAAAAATGTAAAATTTCGCATGACGAGAGACTACAAAGGTCCGCCGAAGCGGATGGCACCCGGCAAATCAGGTGCCGGGTCGTTATTAATCGGCATACTCATCGGTTTGTTGCTTGGCCTCGGCATTGCCCTTGCCGTTGCCTGGTACGTGAATAAGATGCCGACACCATTCGTCAATCGATCATCGCCGGCGCCCAAGGCTGAACCGCAAAAGAATGTCGAACCGGTCAAGCCGGATGACAAGGTAACCAAATCAACGGAGGGCAAGCCACGTTTTGATTTCTATAAAATCCTGCCGGGCTCCGAGGAACCCGTGAGCGAACAGCAGTTCAAAGAAGCGCAACAGAAACCGTCTCCAGCCGCACCCAAGGACGCCTTTTATCTGCAGGCCGGCGCATTTCAAAACGCTCCGGACGCCGACAACCTGAAAGCGCGGCTCGCGCTGCTCGGCGTTGGCGCGACCATCCAAACTACGTCCCTGCCGGATAAAGGCGTCTGGCATCGGGTGCGGGTCGGCCCTTATACGGGAGTAGAGGAACTCAATCACGCACGCGAAACGCTGAAACAAAATGGTATAGAAACGACTCTTATCAAAGTCCGGGATTCCGCTGCACCACCTGCGAAATGATTGTCATGGGAGACACGATGAATTTGCTTAGACGTATCGGCTTGCTCGCTGTAATAGTTAGTTTGCTTGCAGCGGGCAGCGCTTTTGCGCAGCAACCGGTGGCCGGCCGTGACTACACGTTCATCAAGCCCCCTCAACCGACCGATACCGGCAACAAGATCGAAGTCATCGAGTTTTTCTGGTATGGCTGCATCCATTGTTATCATCTGGAACCGGCTTTAAAGGCGTGGCTGAAGAAGAAGCCCGCCGATGTCGAATTCCGCTATGTGCCAGCGATATTCGACGCCGCTTCGTGGGGACCCATGGCGCGCGCGTTTTATGCGCTCGACGCGATGGGCCTGGGCGGTAAATTCCATGATGACATCTTTGCGGCGATACATCGCGACAAACAGCGGGCGTTTGCAACTGACCCGCGTGTGATGGCCGATTGGTTCGCCGCGAAAGGCGTCGACCGGCAAAAGTTTCTGGACACTTACAATTCGTTTGGGGTGAACGGACGCACGCAGCGCTCCGAGGACATGACGCGTACTTACGATGTGCCCGGCACGCCCGCGCTTGCTATCGACGGTAAGTACATGACCGGTCCGTCGATGGTCGTAAACGCCGACAGCAGCGTCAACTACGACCGCTTCTTTCAGGTCGTCGATCAACTCATCGCGCAAGCGCGTAAAGACCGCGCCGGCAAAAAATAATCCATGTTTTGCGCTGGCCGCCGCGCGGCATTGCTCGCGCTTGCCGCCGGCGGCGTTATCGCGGTTTGCCCTGCCATCGCACAGCAGGTGCCTCAGCCGGGAAGTGATTACCGCCTGATTCAGCCGCAGCCAGTCAGTGCCTCTGGCCGCATCGAGGTTCTCGATTTTTTTTATTACGGCTGCGGGTATTGCAACGAGTTACGCCCGCGTTTAGAGAGTTGGCAGAAGCGCAAACCGGAGGACGTCGTATTCCGTCACATGCCGGTGCTGCGCCGGGAGTCGTGGGCCCCTTCGGCTAAACTTTTCTTTACGCTTCAAGCCATGAATGCAGAGCGCCTGCATGGCGTCGCTTACGCGAGCTATCACGAGGACGATCTCGACATGCGACAGGAGAGTGTCATCGCTGAATGGGCGGCGCGCCAAGGTCTGGACGCAGAAAAATTTATGTCGATCTACCGCTCAGACGAAACACGCCAGAAAGTCGAGCGCGCCCGCCAAATCACCGCTGACTATGAGATTCAAGCCACGCCATCGCTGGTGGTCGATGGGAAATATCTGATTGAAGGCTCGACGCCGGAGACGATCCCGCTGCTCGATTCCGTCATCCAGCTCGCGCGCGAGCAACGCGCTGCAAACAAATGATGACTTCGGCGGAAACGCTTTAAGGTCGTCCGGTTCCATGCGATGCAACGAATAGTCATTACCGGCGCATCGGCCGGTATCGGCGCTGCGCTCGCACGCAACTATGGCGATCACGGTGCAATACTCGGCCTTATCGCGCGCCGGCAGGCGCCGCTTGACCGAGTTTGCATCGGGAACGAATACGCCGGTGGCTACCTATGCGGCAGATGTGCGGGACTCGTCCGCGCTGCAGGCCGCTGCCGCCGATTTCCTCCGACACTTCGGCGCTCCGGATATAGTGATCGCGAATGCCGGGGTCAGCGTCGGAACGCTCAGCGAGTATGTCGAGGACCTTGCCGCATTCGAGCAAGTTATCGACATCAACGTGCTGGGCATAGTCAGGACCTTTCAGCCTTTTATTGCAGCAATGCGCGCGGCGGGCGGTGGAAAGCTCGTTGGCATTGCAAGTGTCGCCGGCTATCGCGGGCTACCTGGCGCGGCAGCTTATTCTGCGTCCAAAGCAGCTGCAATCGCCTACCTTGAAAGCCTGCGCGTTGAACTCCGTGAAAGTGGCATCAAGGTCATCACCGTGTGTCCGGGCTATGTGTCGACGCCGATGACGTCCGGCAATCCGTACCCGATGCCGTTTATTATGTCGGCGGACGACGCGGCTTCGAAGATTGTTTCTATCATCGAGCGCGGCAAGCCGTTCGCGGTGATTCCCTGGCAAATGGCATTCATTGCGCGCGTTTTGCGCGTGTTGCCGAATTGGCTTTACGATCGTCTGTTCAACGGAGTGCCGCGCAAGCCCCGCGCGAAGGTCGATTGAGCGACAAAGTCATTCGACGGTAACCGATTTCGCGAGATTGCGCGGCTTGTCGACATCATTGCCGCGCGCAAGTGCTGCATGATAGGCCAGCAGTTGTAGCGGGACGACATGAAGTATCGGTGACAGGGCGCCGTAATGTTCGGGCAGACGAATAACATTGATACCATCGCCCGATGCAATATGAGTATCGGCGTCCGCAAACACATAAAGCTGCCCGCCGCGCGCGCGCACTTCCTGAATATTCGATTTGAGTTTCTCGAGAAGGACATCATTGGGCGCCACGGTAACGACGGGCATCTGATCGGTGACCAGCGCGAGCGGTCCATGCTTCAACTCGCCGGCAGGGTAGGCCTCCGCGTGGATGTACGAGATTTCCTTCAGCTTAAGCGCGCCCTCGAGAGCGATCGGAAAATGCCGTCCACGGCCGAGGAACAGCGCATGGTCCTTCTTGGCGAACTGCGCCGCCCACGCGATAATCTGCGGCTCCAACGCGAGCACACCCTGCAGCGCGACAGGTAAGTGGCGCAAGTCGCGTAGTGCAGTGGCTTCAACAGCGGCCGGCAAGTGTCCGCGCAGTTTCGCCAGTGATAGCGTCAGCAGGAAGAGCGCGGTCAGCTGGGTCGTGAACGCCTTCGTAGAAGCAACACCGATTTCTACGCCGGCGCGTGTCAGGTAATTAAGCTTGGTCAGGCGAACGATCGCGCTCGTCGACACGTTGCATATGGCAAGCGTCTCGGTCATCCCAAGTGACTGAGCGTGTTTCAAAGCCGCCAGGGTATCTGCGGTCTCGCCGGACTGAGAAATAACGATTACCAGCGACTTGACGTTTGGTACCGTCTCGCGATACCGGTATTCACTTGCGATCTCGACCTGCGTCGGCACTTTGGCAATCGCTTCGAGCCAGTATTTCGCGGTTAGACCCGCGTAATAGCTGGTACCGCAAGCCAGGATCAGCAGCGAATCGATTCCGCGAAAGACGTCCTCCGCCGCGGCCCCGAACAACTCGGGCGTAATTGCCTGCACGCCTTCAAGCGTATCCGCGATCGCGCGCGGCTGCTCGAAAATTTCTTTCTGCATGTAGTGCCGGTAAGGGCCGAGTTCCGCCGCGCCAGTGTGTGCTTTGACGACGCGCGCCTCGCGCTGCACGGGCTTATCATTGCGGTCGTAAATCTGCACACCGCCGGTCTGAATATCAGCGACGTCGCCTTCCTCGAGGTAAATGATGCGATCGGTCGTGCCGGCCAGCGCCATTGCATCGGAAGCCATGAAGTTTTCGCCGTCGCCAAGACCGGCGATGAGCGGGCTGCCAAAACGGGCGCCGATTAAACGTTGCGGCTCGTCACGACAAAATACGGCGATGGCATATGCGCCGCGCAACTTTTTGACGGCCTGTTGCACGGCCTGGAGCACATCGCCGGCATAGAGATGATTGACCAGATGCGCAATCACTTCGGAGTCGGTCTGGCTCTCGAAAACAAATCCTGCCGTTCGCAGCTCATCGCGTATCTGTTCGTAGTTCTCGATGATGCCGTTATGCACGATGGCGACACGATCGGACGAAAAGTGCGGATGCGCGTTCATCGTCACGGGTGCGCCATGCGTGGCCCAGCGCGTATGCGAAATGCCCGTGACACCGCTCAACTTCGTGTCGGCGGTTTGTGCAATCAGGTCCTGGACCCGGCGCACAGAACGGGCACGCTTCAAACCACCGTTATATACCGCTACGCCGCAAGAATCGTAGCCGCGATATTCAAGCCGCTTCAATCCCTCGAGGAGAACCGGTACGATGTTACGCTGCGCGACGCCGCCAACTATCCCGCACATAGGAATGTCTCACTTCGTTCGAAAATTCACGCCGCTAAGCGTGCGATTGCCGCTCGTCTCATTTACATCTTGCTCACCACCGGCTTTTTCGGCCGCACCCAGCTTTTTCGGCCGCACCCAGCCGGACCGCACAATCTGCTTTTTCTCGGTATACGTGAGCTCGCCGGCTGGCACGTCTCGTGTGATGGTTGCGCCAGCGCCGATCGTGGCACCGGCACCAACGCTTACGGGAGCGACGAGTTGGACGTCGGATCCGATATGCACATTGTCGCCGATCTGCGTGCGATGCTTGTTGGCGCCATCGTAATTGCAAGTGATGGTGCCGGCGCCGACATTCACATCGCGGCCGACCGTCGTGTCGCCAATATACGCAAGGTGATTGGCCTTCGAGCCGGGACCGATGGCCGACGCTTTCACCTCCACGAAATTGCCGATATGCACGTCCGCAGCGAGCGAGGTTCCCGGGCGAATGCGGGTATAGGGGCCAAGCCGGCAGTTAACGCCGATCACCGCATCGTCGATCATCGTAAACGGCTCGACACGCGTTTGGCCGCCGACGCGCGCGTTGCGCAGCACGCAGTTGGCGCCGATCGATGCGCCATCATCAATCTCGACTGAACCCTCGAACACGCAATTGACATCGATGCTGACGTCCTTGCCGCATCGCAATTCGCCGCGCACATCGATACGTGCGGGATCGGCAAGCGTTACGCCGTCCTCGAGCAACCGCCTCGCGGTTTGCCGCTGCAGGGTGCGCTCTAGCTGTGCCAACTGCTGCCTGTTGTTAACGCCAAGCACTTCCGATGCGTCGCTCGCCTGCCACGCATCAACCTTCACGCCATCCTCGATGGCGAGCGCGACAACGTCGGTGAGGTAGTACTCGCCTTGTGAATTCTTGTCGGATAATTTGTTAAGCCAGGTCTCTAGTTGTTTACCCGGCAGCATCATGATGCCGGTATTGATTTCGCGTATGTTGCGCTGCTCGTCAGTGGCGTCTTTCTCTTCGACGATACCGGTGATTGCGCCGCGCGCGTCACGCACGATCCGGCCGTAGCCATGTGGATCCTCTAAGTTTGCAGTTAATATCGTGAGGCGGCTGTGATTCGAATCCACTAGCTGACATAACGTCGCAGCTGAGATGAGCGGGACGTCGCCGTACAGCACAAGCGTCGCATTGCTCTTTGATAAGTGGGGTAGCGCCTGCTTGACTGCATGACCGGTACCGAGCTGCGGATGCTGCTTGACGAATACGACATCATCGGCGCGTAGAGCCTGCGGCACTTGCTCACCGCCATGACCGTAGACCACGCCGATCATAGCCGGCTTGAGCGCGCGCGCCGTTGCGAGGACATGACCCAGCAGCGGTTTGCCGGCGAGCGGTGCCAGGACCTTCGGCAACTCAGAGCGCATACGCTTGCCCTGTCCGGCGGCCAGGATCACTACATTGAAAGGCATCGCGTAATTATCGCACACGGCAAATGCCGCCTACTGTGCCGCAAGTCGCATCGCAATGTAGCGTCCCAGTGCTTGCTGTTGCGAGGGACTCGTTACAAGTCCTGCCTTCGTGCGACGGTAAAGAATATCGTCGGCGGTCTGTGCCCACTCGTGCTCGATCATGTAATCAACTTCGCGAGCGTAGAGCTCGGCGCCGAAATATTCGCCGAGATCTTCGATCGAACGCACATTAGCAATCACGTGACTGACACAGCTTCCATGGCGCGATGCGAGCGCACTGCAGACGGCGGGCGGCATCCACGGTGGGAAGTTAATTCGCGTACGCGTATCCGCACCATCCGGATCTTTCGCGATTGCGCGGTCGCAGCCGGGTAGCGCAATGGTCGCAGTCCAGGCAGGGCGCATTGTCGGGAACCACGGTGTCAGTTTCTCCAGCGCGTGTTCTGCAAGCTTGCGGTAAGTGGTGATCTTGCCGCCAAACACCGATAGAACAGGGGCCGCGCCGCCGTCCGCCTTAACGCGCAACGCGTAATCGCGAGTGATCTCTGCGGCGGCAGCAGTGCCATCATCGTGCAGCGGACGCACACCTGCGTATGACCACACCACATCGGCGGGTTTGATCCTGATCGCCATGTAACGATTCGCCGCACGACACAAATACGTTATCTCATCTTCGCCCGCCGCCGGCTTTTCGGGCATTTGCTCAACCGGGACATCCGTCGTTCCTATAAGCGTATATGCCCGCTCGTACGGAATCATAAACACCACGCGCCGATCGTCGTTCTGAAGAATGTAGGCATGGTCACCGTCGTAAAGCTTGTTTACGACAATGTGGCTGCCTTGCACGAGCCGGATGTCGTCGGCACTGCGCTGATGCAACCGATCATGCAATACTTCTTTCACCCACGGACCCGCTGCATTCACGATAGCGCGAGCGCTGATCATACGGCTACCGCCAGCAGCAGTGACACGCACTTGCCAGCCGCTTGATGAGCGTTCAGCAGAGGCGCATTTAGTTCGCGTGTTGATTTCTGCGCCAAGCTCGCGCGCGCTCATTGCATTTGCAAGCACCAGACGTGCATCGTCGACGCGACAGTCCGAATAGATGAACCCGCGCGCAAAACCAGGCTGCAGCCCCGCGCCGTAAGGGGACGTTGACAACGCGATGCCATGCGATTTCGGCAGCCGCGTGCGACGACCCAGGTGATCGTAGAGAAATAAACCGGCACGTATCAACCAACGTGGCCGCAGTTCCGGCTGGTGCGGCATGACAAAGCACAGCGGGCGGACGAGGTGCGGCGCGATGCTCATCAACACTTCGCGTTCGGCGAGCGCTTCGGCTACCAAGCGAAATTCATACTGCTCGAGATAGCGCAGGCCGCCGTGAATCAGCTTGCTGCTTTGCGATGATGTGGCCGCCGCGAGGTCGTCCTTCTCAACCAGCACGACTTTCAGGCCGCGCCCCGCGGCATCGCGCGCAATGCCGGCGCCGTTGATACCGCCACCGATGACTAGTAAGTCAAACTGCGGCGTGACCTCGCCCACATGCGGCCCCATGGTTGAAGGCCGTTAGTCTACGCTTGAACGAGTTTTATGGACTGCGCTGACAACACCTGCGCCGATCGGTTTTCGCGCTCGAGCGACGCAATGTGGGCGGCTTGCCGCCCGTCCTGACTATTTACGCGACCTGAGCTTGCGTATGGCGGCGAGCTGGGCGGCCAAGCTAGCCAGCTCTGCTTCCACCGAGGCTACTTCCTGTTTACCTCTGACCGACGATCGTGCGGCTTCGGCGCGCTGGATGGCTTCGTTGGCTTTGGCTTCATCGAGATCGTGCCCGCGTATGGCGGTGTCCGCCAGAACGGTAACCACCTTGGGCTGCACCTCAAGTATGCCGCCAGCAACGAAAATCAATTCTTCTGTGGCTTCGCCGGCTGGTTTGATGCGTACCGATCCGGGCTTGATGCGGGTAATGAGCGGCGTGTGCTGCGGATAGATGCCGAGCTCTCCGGCTTCGCCAGGCAGCACCACAAACTCCGCTTCGCCCGAGTAGATGCTTTCTTCGGCGCTGACGACGTCGACGTGTATCGTGTTAGCCATGGAAATGCCCTATTGCAGGGACTTCGCTTTCTCGATCGCTTCCTCAATGGGGCCGACCATGTAGAAGGCCTGCTCGGGAATCTGGTCGCATTCGCCTTCGACGATCATCTTGAAACCCCTGATGGTGTCCTTGAGGGTTACGTATTTGCCGGGTGACCCGGTGAATACCTCGGCCACGTGAAAAGGCTGCGACAGGAAACGCTGGATCTTGCGTGCGCGGCCAACGGCGAGCTTGTCTTCGGGCGACAACTCATCCATACCCAGGATCGCGATGATGTCACGCAATTCCTTGTAGCGCTGCAGCACTTCCTGCACTGCACGCGTGGTGTTGTAATGCTCTTCGCCGATGACGTTCGGATCAACCTGGCGCGAAGTCGAATCGAGCGGATCCACCGACGGATAGATGCCGAGCGAGGCGATCTCGCGCGACAACACAATGGTCGCGTCTAGGTGTCCGAATGTGGTGGCGGGCGAGGGGTCGGTCAAATCGTCGGCAGGGACATAAATCGCCTGGATCGACGTGATCGAACCGGTCTTGGTCGACGTGATGCGTTCCTGCAGTCTGCCCATCTCCTCGGCCAGCGTGGGCTGGTAACCCACTGCCGACGGCATGCGGCCAAGCAAAGCCGACACTTCGGTGCCGGCGAGTGTGAAGCGGTAAATGTTGTCGATAAAAAGCAGAATGTCCCGGCCTTCGTCGCGGAAGCTCTCGGCCATGGTCAAGCCGGTCAGCGCGACCCGCAGGCGGTTGCCGGGCGGCTCATTCATCTGGCCGAACACCATCGCCACCTTGGACTTTGAAAGATCTTCCTGCACGATGACTTTGGCTTCCGACATTTCGTGATAGAAGTCGTTGCCCTCGCGTGTGCGCTCGCCCACGCCCGCAAACACCGACAATCCGGAGTGCTGTGTCGCAATGTTGTTGATCAGCTCAAGCATCGTCACGGTCTTGCCGACGCCGGCGCCCCCGAACAGGCCAATCTTGCCACCCTTGGCGAACGGGCAAATCAGGTCAATAACCTTGATGCCCGTTTCGAGCAGCTCGACCGACGGTGAAAGCTCGTCGAATTTCGGCGCGGATTGGTGAATCGCGCGCCGCTCGTCGGTTAGGATCGCACCGCGCTCATCGATCGGACGGCCGAGCACGTCCATCACGCGGCCCAGCGTCGCCTGGCCGACCGGCACTGAAATTGGCTTGCCGGTGCCCGCGACTTTCATGCCTCGACGCAAGCCATCTGAAGAACCCAGTGCAATCGTGCGCACGATGCCGTCGCCGAGCTGCTGCTCGACTTCAAAAGTCAGCCCCCGCTCCGCGAGCTTATTGGAAGCGTCCTCGGTCAGCGTAAGCGCGTCATACACTTTCGGCATCGAGTCGCGCGGGAACTCGATGTCGATAACGGCGCCGATACATTGGACGATGGTGCCTTGAGCTTGTGCCATAACGATGTCCTAACTGTTCATTTCAATTGGTCGGTGCTGCGCTAGACAGCTGCGGCGCCGGCGACGATTTCCGAGAGTTCCTGGGTAATCGCAGCTTGGCGGGATTTGTTGTAAACCAGCGTCAATTCGGCGATCACGTTGTTAGCATTGTCCGACGCCGCTTTCATCGCGACCATGCGCGCCGATTGTTCGGAAGCCATGTTTTCCGCCACCGCCTGATAAATAATCGCTTCGATGTAGCGCATCAGTACCTGGTCAAGCACTGTTTTGGCCTCGGGTTCATAGATGTAATCCCACGACCCTGTCGGTGACCCCAAGCGTTCCCCGCTTAAGGGTAAGAGCTGCTCCATCACCGGTTCCTGCTTCATGGTATTGATGAACTTGGTGTAAAAAATCACCAGCCTGTCGAAGCGGTCCTTGATGTAGCCGTCGAGCATGGCCTTGGTGGCCCCTACGAGTTTGTCCATCTGCGGCCGATCGCCAAGCTGCACCGCGCTGGAAATTACGTTTGCACCGAGGCGCTGCATGAAGCCCAAGCCGCGATTGCCGAAGCAGCACACATCGAATGATTCGCCCTTCGCTTCCCACTCCTTCATGTGGGTTAGCGCCAGACGCTGAACGTTGGTATTGAGTCCGCCGCACAGCCCTTTGTCGGCAGTAATCACGATGATGCCAATTCTTTTTACGGTATCGCGGGCCACCAGGAATGGATGGCGGTACTCCGGATTGGCGTGTGAAAGATGTGCCGCCACGTTGCGTATTTTTTCGCCGTATGGCCGCGCCGCGCGCATACGGTCCTGTGCTTTGCGCATTTTCGAGGCGGCGACCATCTCCATCGCCTTGGTGATCTTGCGCGTGACTTTGCACGCTCTTGATCTTGTTTCGAATTTCCTTGCTGCCTGCCATGCGTCTCGTCCTTGACCGGCAAATGCGCCGGATTCGAAGTTATCGCCTCAACGACTTAGTAGCTGCCGTTTTTCTTCCAGTCGTCAATGGCTGCCTTAAGCGCTTCCTCGTCATCGGCGCTGATGTCTTTCTTCTGTTCGATTCCATCGAACAACGGCGCATATTTGGACTTCATGTGGTCGCGCAGGCTGCGCTCCGCCGCCAGCGCCTTTTTCAGGTCGATATCGTCGAAATAGCCGCTGTTCACCGCGAACAACGTCAAAGCCATTTCGTTGACCTGCATTGGCTGGTACTGCGCCTGTTTCAGCAACTCTGTAACCATGCGTCCACGCTCGAGTTGCTTGCGGGTGGATTCATCGAGGTCCGAGGCAAATTGAGCGAACGCCGCCAGCTCGCGGAATTGCGCCAATGAAAGGCGCACGCCACCGCCGACGTCTCTGCGTTTCATGACCTTGGTTTGCGCGGCGCCGCCAACCCGCGACACTGAAATACCGGCGTTAATGGCGGGACGCACGCCGGCATTGAACAAGTCGGTCTCAAGGAAAATCTGGCCATCGGTGATCGAGATCACATTGGTGGGCACGAACGCCGAGACGTCGCCTGCCTGCGTTTCGATGACGGGCAAAGCCGTGAGCGAGCCAGTTTTGCCTTTGACCTCACCCTTGGTGAATTTCTCGACGTATTCCTCGTTGACGCGTGCCGCACGTTCAAGCAGGCGCGAGTGCAGGTAAAACACGTCGCCGGGATACGCTTCGCGGCCCGGCGGACGGCGCAACAAGAGGGAGACCTGACGATAGGCCCACGCCTGCTTGGTGAGGTCGTCGTAAATGATCAGCGCATCCTGCCCGCGGTCGCGGAAATACTCGCCCATGGTGCAGCCGGAGTACGGCGCGATGTATTGCATGGCAGCTGACTCGGACGCGGTCGCGGCGACCACGATGGTGTAGGCCATTGCACCGTGTTCTTCTAACTTGCGCACTACGTTCGCAACGGTTGAGGCTTTTTGACCGATCGCAACGTAAATACAGAACAGGTCCTTGCCTTTTTGATTGATGATGGTGTCGACCGCAACCGCGGTTTTGCCGGTCTGGCGGTCGCCGATGATGAGCTCGCGCTGGCCGCGGCCGACAGGAACCATCGCGTCGATAGCCTTGAGTCCCGTCTGAACCGGCTGCGACACCGATTTGCGCGCAATCACGCCGGGCGCGACTTTCTCGATGACGTCTGTGAGCTTGGCGTTGATCGGGCCCTTGCCGTCGATCGGTTGCCCGAGCGAATTAACCACGCGCCCGATGAGTTCCGGGCCGATGGGCACGGAAAGAATCTGGCCGGTGCACTTGACCGTATCGCCCTCCGAAATATGCTCGTATTCACCGAGCACAACCGCGCCGACCGCATCTCGTTCGAGATTCAGCGCAAGGCCAAACGTATTCTTCGGGAATTCGAGCATCTCGCCCTGCATGACATCGGCGAGCCCATGAATACGACAGATGCCGTCGGTAACCGAAATAACGGTGCCCTGCGTGCGCGATTCGGTCGTCGCACCCAGGTTCTGAATCCTGCTTCTGATGAGTTCGCTGATTTCTGATGGATTGAGTTGCATCTCTGATACTCCTAACGGGTAAGCGCAGCCGACATCGCATCGAGTCTGCCGCGCACGGTCGCATCGAAAACTTTGTCGCCGACTACAATTTTCACGCCGCCGATCAAATTCGGATCGACAGTTACTTCAGCACGCACCTTGCGCCGGTATTTCGCTTCGAGTTTATGCACGAGCTGATCGGTCTGTGGGTCATCGATCGCGAACGCCGAGAAAATATGCGCTTCGATGACGCCCTCGTGCTCGCGCCTCAAATCTTCGTAGAGCTGGCGGATTGCGGGGATGACAGTCAAGCGGTCATTCTGCGCGAGCATTTGCACGAAATTTCTGCCCGCACCATCCAGTTGTTCGCCACACACGCCCAGAATTAGGCTCTCGAGTTCCTGCGCGCTGACATTCGGGTCGCCGATGCTGGCTGCCACGCGCGTATCCTGCACCACCATTTCGAGCAAGCGCAGATTCGCCGACCACTGATCAAAAGACGCTTTCTCGCGCGCGAGCCGGAAAGCAGCTTCGGCGTAAGGCCGGGCGATAGTGATATCTTCGGCCATGATCGCGCCTTACAGTTCGTCCTGCACTGTCCGCAGTAGATCAGCGTGTGTTCTCGCGTCTACTTCGCGTCGCAGGATTTTCTCCGCGCCAGCTACTGCCAGCAGCGAGACCTGTGCGCGCAGGGATTCCTTGGCACGCGAGACTTCCTGACTAATCTCCGCTTTAGCTGCTAATTTCTCGCGATTACCTTCCTCACGCGCCGCGCTTTTAGCTTCCTCGATCATCTGCGTAGCGCGCTTTTCAGCCTGCGCCACAATCTCACCGGCGCGCACGCGTGCCTTGGCGATCTCTTCATCCGCCCGGCGCGCGGAAACCTCGAGAGAGCGCTTGCCTTCTTCGCCGGCCGCGAGCCCATCCGCGATCTGTTTCTGGCGCGTCTCGATTGCGCGCATGAGCGGCGGCCAGATGAAGGCTGCAGTGAACCAGATAAATGCCCCGAACGAGATCGCCTGGGCAATAAGCGTCATATTGATATTCATGATGCTTCCTTACGAGGCGACCGTGGGTTAGCGGAGCACTGCCAGCAAGGGGTTGGCGAACGCAAAGAACATCGCGAGACCGACGCCAATGATGAACGAGGCGTCAATCAGCCCTAACAGCAGGAACACTTTGGCCTGCAGTTGCGGCATGAGTTCCGGCTGACGCGCCGCGCCCTCGAGAAAGCGGCTGCACATGATACCGACGCCGACGCACGCGCCAAGCGCGCCTAAGCCGATCATGAGGCCGATGCCTATGCCGGTTGAAGCCTGCACCATTGCCATCAGTTGTAACTTGTCCATTTACTGTCCTTTCTTGAACGGGGTTTGGTTTTGAGTAAAAGCGGAATCAGTGACTTTCATGCGCCATCGCGATGTAAACGATGGTGAGCATCATAAAAATGTATGCCTGCAATGCGACGATCAGGACGTGGAAGATGGACCAGCCGAGACCGAGCACCGGCGCGATAATCGTTCCCGAATAAAAGTTATCCGCAGTCCCGGTGGTTGCCCACATCCACAGCAGAAGAAAAATGATCTCGCCCGCGTACATGTTGCCGAACAACCGCAGGGAGTGCGACAGCGGCTTCGAAACATACTCGACGAGGTTGAACAAAAAGTTGGCCGGCCACAGCAGCACATGGCTGCCGAAGGGCGAGCAGAATAGTTCGTGCACCCATCCGCCCAGGCCTTTGATCTTGACGCTGAAAAACAGCATGAGCGCCCACACTGTCAAGGCGAGCGCGAAGGTGGTGTTCACATCCGCCGTCGGCACGCCGCGCCAGTTATGCAAATGGAACACGTGCTCGTAGATTTTCGCCATGATGTCGACGGGCAGGAAATCCATCGCGTTCATGAGCAGGACCCACAGGAATACCGTCAGGGCGACCGGCGCAATGAATCGGCGGTCGCCATGAAATATGTCTTTGACCTGCACATCGATGAAATCAATGAGCAACTCGACGAACGCCTGGCGTTTATTCGGGACGCCGGCCGTCGCGCCGCGCACCACCCACCACATAAAGCCGAGCGCGACGATGCCCAGAATGAGCGACGTCACGACCGTGTCGACGTTGAGCATCCAGAACGGCCCGTCGCCGAACGGATGGGTGTTGAAAGTGAGGTGATGACCGATGTATTCGGTCGGGGTCAGTTCGGCACTTGCTGCCATCAGCAATTCCTGATTCGATCAACCTTCGCGCACGACCACCGCTGCCTGCGACACCAGGACCGCGATGACAAACGCTGCAAAAAACGCCGCTGGTACGAGCTCGCTATACGAACTCAACACCAGCCACAACAAACAACCCATCAGCGCGAGCTTGCCGGCCTCAGCTTTGAACGCCGTACGCAAAATTTCGCCCGCCGTTTGCACTTTCCTGCCTGAGATCAATAGCGCAAAGAGAAAGCCAGCCGACCAGCTGATCAGGCCGCCGAACAGAGCCGATAGCGCACCCTGCCCACCTGCCCACCAGCCAGCTACGAGTGCTACCGCGGCAGTCGTATATAACTGCCACCGCAGCACTGTGCGGAGGGGTTTGCTCTCGATTTTGAAAGCCACCACGCGTACCCTGGAGCAAACCCGCGAATTTTATAAGCTCGCGCTTGCGGCGTCAAACCGCGGTGGTGCGCTCGATGGTCGGATTCAACGCATAAGGCGCGCCAGCACCGCGTCGAGTTGGTCGAGCGTTCGGTAATCGATTACCAACTTGCCGCTGCCCTTTTTTGAGCTCCCTTTGATGGCGACCGCGGTGCCCAGCTTCTGCGACAAGTCTTCCTGCAGCCTCAAGATATCGCGGTCAGTAACGGCGCGCGATTTTTTGGCGCTGACGCCTTTTCCCAAGCGGGCTACGAGTTGCTCGGCATCACGTACGGACATGCCGCGCTCCGCGATCAATCGCGCGGTTTCGATCTGTTGAATGCCGGCCAGCGCAAGCAGCGCTCGCGCATGTCCCATATCGAGCTTGCCGTTCTGCACAAGATCACGCACCGGCTCAGCCAGACCGAGCAGCCGCACGAGATTCGTCACTGCGCTGCGCGAGCGGCCCACCATTTCGGCTGCTTTGTCATGCGTGATGCCGAATTCCGTGATTAAACGCTGGATGCCCTGCGCCTGCTCGAGCGGATTCAAATCCTCGCGCTGAATGTTCTCAATGAGCGCCATCGCGAGTGCGGCATTGTCGTCGACCGCGCGGACGACGACGGGGACTGTGGCGAGTCCGGCGAGCCGGGCTGCTCGCCAGCGCCGTTCCCCCGCGATGATTTCATGCCGGGCGTCGGCGACCGGCCGCACGAGTATGGGCTGAATAACGCCCTGCGCCTTGATCGAATCGGCCAGCTCTTTGAGTGCGGCGTCCTCGATGCGCATGCGCGGCTGATATTTACCGGGCTGCAAATCGTCTACGCTCAACTCGAGTGTCGGCCCCGCAGGCGCATCGACGCTCACGCGCTCATCGCCGCCCAGCAGGGCGTCGAGGCCGCGGCCCAACCCTTTCATTTTTGGCATGGCACTCATGCTCCTACCGCCCCGGCTTCTGCCCGATTCAGCATCTCACCGGCCAGCGCCAGATACGCTTGTGCGCCTTTGGAGGCCTTGTCAAAACCCAGTACCGGCAGACCGTGGCTCGGCGCCTCCGCGAGGCGAATGTTGCGCGGAATGACGGTGCGATACACCTTCTCTCCGAAATGCTGCTGCAACTGCGCAGACACCTGCTGCGCGAGCGTATTGCGGGGATCGTACATCGTGCGCAAAAGACCTTCGATCTCAAGCCGCGGATTAAGGTGCTGGCGAACCTTTTTGATCGTCTGCACCAAGTCACTCAGACCCTCGAGTGCATAATATTCGCACTGCATTGGTATCAACACCGCGTGCGCTGCGCACAAGCCGTTCACGGTGAGGAGATTAAGCGCCGGCGGGCAATCGATAAGGATATATTCGTAGTTGTCCTCCACGGTCGCCAGCGCGGACTTGAGACGCGTCTCGCGCTGATCGAGCGCGACAAGTTCCACCTCGGCGCCGGCGAGTTCGCGATTCGCCGGCAACACGTTATAGCTGCCTGTCGTCGACGCGACGCTCGCTATACGAATGTCAGCTTCGCCAAGCAGAACATGATAAACCGTGCGCGCCAGCGTTCGCTTGTCGATGCCGCTGCCCATGGTCGCATTGCCTTGCGGGTCCAAGTCCACGAGGAGGACACGCTGTTTGGTTGCCGCAAGACTCGCGGCTAGATTCACACCCGTAGTGGTTTTACCCACGCCGCCTTTCTGATTGGTGATGGCGAGGATCTTTGTCATGCGGCAAGCCGCGCCGGCTCGAGTAATACCAGGTGGCGCTGCGCGCGCAGGCCGGGCACTTTCAATGGAATGACTTCGCGCAGCTTGAAGTCCGCGGGCACTTGCGCAATCTCTTCGTACGGATAAACACCCTTCATTGCCGCCAACGTCCCCTGTGGAGCACACAGACGCCCCGCGACTTTAATCAAGTCGGCGACGTCAGAAAAAGCGCGCGATATGACAACGTCAAACCGCTTCCGGGGCTCCCAGTGTTCTACGCGCTCGCCCACGACGTCGACGTTGTCGAGCCCGAGCTCGATGACAGCCTGTCGCAGGAACGCCGCTTTCTTGTGATTGCAATCGAGCAATGTGATATGCGCCTGCGGCGACACGAGCGCCAGCGGGATACCCGGAAGTCCGGCGCCACTGCCAACGTCGAGCACGCTGCCAGTTCCGAGGTGCGGCAGCGTCGCCAGCGAATCGAGAACATGCCCGCTCACCATTCTCGCGCTGTCACGTATGGCGGTGAGATTGTGGACGCGGTTCCATTTTGTTATTAGGGCGAGGTATGCGAGCAGCTTGGTCTGTACATCGGCAGGAACGGTCAAGCCGAGCTCCGCCACACCCTGTGCAAGTTGCTCGGCGTCGCTCATGCGGTTTTTTTCGCGGCGCTGAATCCACGCTTCAAGTGTACGAGCAGCAATGAAATTGCGGCCGGCGTGATTCCGGATATGCGTGTCGCCTGACCAACCGTCTGCGGGCGGTGCTGGTTGAGTTTTTGCTGCACCTCGATCGAGAGCCCGCGCACCGTACGGTAGTCAAAGTCCAGGGGTAAATGCATGGACTCTTGCGCCTCGTGACGCGCAATCTCATCCTGCTGGCGCTCAATGTACCCCTGATATTTGGCTTGAATCTCCACTTGCTCGGCGACCTCACCATCGTCGACAGCGGGACCCGTGCCGGGCAACGTCATGAGCGATTTGTACGAAACTTCCGGACGGCGCAACAAATCCATCAAGGTGTATTCGCGTTCGACTGCTTGGCCAAGGACGCGCTCATACTCATGACGCTCGATGAGCTTCGGGCTTACCCAGCTCGAACGTAAGCGCGCGAGCTCACGCGCGAGCGCATCGCGCTTGCGTTCGAAACGTTCCCACCGTCGATCATCTACGAGGCCCAGACGGCGCCCGATTTCGGTTAAACGCATGTCCGCATTGTCTTCGCGCAAAGTAAGCCGATACTCCGCACGGCTCGTGAACATGCGGTACGGTTCCGAGACGCCCCGCGTTATCAAGTCGTCGACGAGCACGCCGAGATACGCTTCATTGCGGCGGGGACACCACGCTTCTTCACCCATGACCGAGCGAGCGGCGTTGACGCCGGCAAGCAGTCCCTGTGCCGCAGCCTCCTCGTAACCTGTCGTGCCGTTTATTTGTCCGGCGAAAAAAAGCCCGCTGATCGCCTTGGTTTCGAGCGAACTTTTGAGCGCGCGTGGATCGTAGTAATCGTACTCGATGGCGTAACCCGGACGCGTGATATGCGCATGCTCGAGACCTTTGATGGTCCGCACGAGCTCCACTTGGACATCGTACGACAAGCTCGTCGATATGCCATTGGGATAATATTCGTTGACGCTCAAACCCTCGGGCTCGAGAAAAATCTGATGCGCGCTCTTGTCTGCAAAGCGCGTGATCTTGTCTTCGATCGACGGACAGTAGCGCGGCCCGATGCCTTCAATGACACCCGTAAACAGCGGCGACCGGTCGAGACCCTTGCGAATGATGTCGTGCGTGCGCTCGCTCGTATGAGTTATCCAGCATGGGACTTGCCGCGGATGGTGCCGGACGTCGCCAAGGAACGAAAAGACCGGTGTTGGCACGTCGCCGGGTTGTTCGAGGAGCTGCGAAAAATCGATAGTCCGACCGTTGAGTCGCGGCGGAGTACCGGTCTTCAGGCGGCCGACTGGCAATTTCAACTCACGTAAACGCGCGGCGAGGCTTGTTGCAGGCGGATCGCCGGCGCGCCCGGCCGCGTAATGCGCGAGACCCACGTGGATGAGTCCGGAAAGGAACGTTCCGGTCGTCAGGACGACCGCCCGCGCGTTGAAACGCACACCCAACTGGGTAACGACACCAGTAACTCGTTCGCCGTCTAAGATCAGGTCATTAACGGGTTGCTGAAAGAGCCACAAATTGGCCTGGCTTTCGAGCCGGCTTCGAACGGAGCGCCGATATAACGAACGATCCGCCTGCGCCCGCGTGGCCCGCACCGCTGGCCCCTTGCTCGAATTGAGGGTCCGGAACTGAATCCCGGCGTCATCGGCCGCGCATGCCATTGCGCCCCCCAAGGCGTCGATTTCCTTTACCAAGTGGCCCTTGCCGATGCCTCCGATTGATGGATTGCACGACATTTGACCCAAGGTCTCGATGTTGTGAGTGAGTAGGAGTGTACGGCATCCGATGCGAGCGCTCGCTAATGCCGCCTCGGTGCCCGCGTGTCCGCCCCCTACAACGATTACATCAAAAAGATCAGCAGGTTGCATCTATTGCGACTTGTTTTCGGGCAAATCGCGATGATAAACGAAATGGTCATCGCGCAAAAGCGCGATGTTCGATGAATGTTTCACGTGGAACACGCGCAACGCCTTGTTCCACGTGAAACATCTCACTTGCCGATGCAGAAGCGCGAAAAAATCGCGCCCAGTAAGTCATCGGCGGTTACGCTGCCGGTGATGCTTGACAGCGCGGTCTGCGCGCTACGCAGCTCTTCAGCAACGAGTTCCAACCCGGTGGGCAACCTGATAGCGTCCTCTAAATGGGTATGCGCGCGACGTAAAGCGGCTAGGTGTCTTTCGCGCGCCATATACATCCCCTCGCCCGCAGTGGCGCCGCCAATGGCCTCCAATATGGCGTCCCGCAGCCCGCCCATGCCGACACCCGTCTTTGCGGACACTGCTACGCATCCAGTAAACTCCGACTTACGCGGCCGGTCCAGTAAATCAATCTTGTTCGCGACCCGAAGCGTAGCGGTAGCCTCTGGTAAAACAAGGCCGTGGTCTGGGAACGCGCTCGTGGGGTCTGTCACGTCCGCAACCCACACCAGCAAATCCGCAGTTGCGACGGCTTGGCGCGCGCGCGCAATGCCGATCGATTCAACCGGATCACGCGATTCCCTCAGCCCGGCCGTGTCGACAATGTGGAGTGGCACGCCGTTCACGGTGATCGATTCGCGGATCGTATCCCGTGTCGTGCCCGGCACGTCAGAAACAATGGCGCGTTCGGCACCCGCGAGCGCGTTCAGCAGGCTCGATTTTCCGACGTTCGCCTTGCCGGCGATTACCACTTCAACGCCTTCGCGCAGCAGACTGCCGCGTCGTGCTGCGGCCAAAATGGCGGCGACGCGCGCTTGAAGCGCTTGAAGCCGCTCGCGCAGTCCTGGTCTTTGCAACGCTTCGATTTCCTCTTCTGGGAAGTCGAGCGTCGCTTCAACCAGCATGCGCACATCGATGAGCTCGTGTACGAGCGTTTGTATCGCTTGCGAAAACTCGCCCTGTAGCGAGCGGACCGCACAGCGAGCGGCTTCAGCGGTCGAGGCTTCTATGAGGTCCGCAACGCCCTCTGCCTGAGCCAGATCAAGCTTATCGTTGAGAAACGCCCGCTTCGTGAATTCGCCGGGCTGCGCCACGCGCGCGCCGACTTCAAGGCAACGCTCCAGCAACAACTGCATGACAACGGGCCCGCCGTGCCCCTGCAATTCGAGCACGTCTTCGCCTGTGTAGGAATGGGGTGCGCGAAAAAACAGCGCCACCCCCTGGTCGATGAGCGAGCCGTCAGCACTGCGGAAATCGGCTCGCGTTGCTACGCGCGGTTCGACGCGCGGACCAACGAGCGTCTCCACCATAAAGTCCAGGCGCGGGCCGGACACGCGAACAATGCCGATCCCGCCGCGGCCGGGCGGCGTCGCGACAGCAGCTATTACATCATTTGCCATGCGCGGGCTTGGGCTGCCCCATTGCGCGCGTGATTTGCCACTGCTGTGCGATCGACAGAATATTGTTAATCAGCCAGTACAGGACCAGCCCCGCTGGGAAGAAGAAAAACATGACGCTGAAAGCGATCGGCATGATCTTCATGATCTTGGCTTGAACCGGGTCGGGCGGTTCAGGGTTCAAGTACGTCTGGAAAATCATCGTGGCGCCCATCAAGACCGGCAGGACAAAATAGGGATCCGCCACCGAAAGGTCATGGATCCACAGCATGAACGGCGCATGCCGCAGCTCGACGCTCGCCAACAGAACCCAATAAAGCGCAATAAAAACAGGGATTTGCACGACAACGGGCAGACATCCGCCAAGCGGATTGATTTTTTCTGTCTTGTATAGTTCCATCATCGCCTGGTTCATGCGCTGGCGGTCGTTGCCGTATTGTTCCTTGAGTTTTTGCAGGCGCGGGGCCAGCACTCGCATGCGCGCCATCGAACGATAGCTTGCTGCAGACAACGGATAGAACAACGCCTTGATAGTGACTGTGAGGATGATGATGGCGACGCCCCAATTGCCTACCCATTGGTGCAGCCATTGCAGGAACCAGAATAGCGGCTTGGCGATGATGGTCAACCACCCGTAATCAACTGTGAGGTCAAGTCCCGGCGTCAGCTTCGAGAGCTTATCCTGTTCCTGAGGCCCGGCGTAAAGCGGCACCGTAAGCGTCTTTTGTGTGCCGGGCTCGATACGACCGACCGGCAGGATGACGCCCGCCGCGTATAAGCCGTTGTCCAGGCGCTTCGTATAAAACTCGCGCGCAACGCCGCTCGGTGGCAGCCATGCACTCAGAAAATAATGTTGCAGCATGGCGATCCACCCGTCGCTGCTTTTTTTCGGGTAGTTGACCTTGCCCTTGTCCACATCCGAGAACGGCACCTTTTGAAACTTTTCTTTCTCAGTGTAGACCGCGATCCCGGTGTACGTCGGCAACATCGCCGAATCGCCTGCGGGCGGCGTGCTGTCGCGCAGGAGTTGAAAGTACGCGTCAGGCTCGATGGCGCTGGCGCCATGGTTGTCGATCCGGTAGCTGACATCGATGACATAACTGTTGCGATGAAATGTGTACGTCTTGATGACATTCACGCCATCGGATGCTTGCGCCGTGAGGTGAATAACCGCTTCATTGGCTCCCGGCATCAGCTGCACATTGCGTTCAGCCGCTGTGTAGCGCGTGCGATGATTCGGCAAACCATTGCCGATGAGCCCGGATTGCGCGACGTAAGTGTGTTCGGCCTGTTGCAGCAACGTAAAATTCTTTTTCTTGTCGCTCGTGTCGAGGTGTTCGAGCAACTCGAGGCGGCGTAAATCACCGCCGGCGGTATCGATGTCGGCGATGTATTCGTCGGTCTGCACACGAATGGTCTCGCCCTTTTGCAGATCGCCGCCGCCGACGGGTGTGCCGGCTGCGGGCTGTGCGGGCGGTTTCGACAACGGCTGGCTCGGCGCGGGTACCGGAGCCCCCGCGGGGCCGCTCACCGGCGGTGCGGCAGGCGCGCCTACCCGCGCGGGTTGAGTTTCCTTCTGCCACGCGTCCATCAGGAAAAATACTGAGAACGCGAAGAGCATGAAGAGGATCAGTCGCTGTGTATCCATGAGATTAGATCAGTTAAGCGCGTTGGCCCCGGGGGCGGCTGCAGCGCGATCACCGCATGAGCGTCGCGCCCGGCGCATAAGCGAAAGGATTTCGGCGCGCGCTTCGCGCGCGACCGTTCTAAACACCGGCGCCCGAACACGTACTACGATATCAACTCCGCAGAATTCGTCCTGATACGACCGGAATACTTCGCGTGCCAAACGCTTGCAGAAATTCCGCGCGGTCGCCTGGCGCACGATGCGCTTATTGACCGTAACGCCGAGTCGCGGCGCTATGCCATCATTGGGTCGCGCATAAACCTGGAAGAACGTGCCCGCGTGCGAACACCTGAAAGCAAACACCAGGGCGTAGCCTTGCGGCCCGGTAAGTCGGCGCGCACGTGGAAAAACAAGGCGTCGGGAACGGCCAGTCAAACGCCGAGGCGAGCACGTCCCTTCGCGCGGCGTGCGCGCAATATCGCGCGACCGCCGCTGGTCTTCATGCGGACTCGAAAGCCATGCGTGCGCTTGCGTCGCGTCGTAGACGGTTGAAAAGTGCGTTTCATGATCTGTGCCTGAGTAAGGTGAAAAGCCCTCTATTACAACCGTTAACGCCTCTCACTGTCAATGTGCATGAGGGACGGACGCGAGCGCGAACAGCACCGGACCGCTTGTGGATAACTTCAATCAAAAACGCTAAACTTTCTGCTCGCGCGTCTGGTTTCTCCCCGCCTCTTATAAAAAACATGGTTGCACCTGCATGAATAGTTTCTGGCGCTCCTGTCTCAGCCATTTCGAACAGCAATTGCCACCCCAGCAGTTTAAAACCTGGATCAAGCCGCTCAAGTTTCAATCCGCAGAAAACGTCGTGACATTGACGGCGCCGAACCGCTTTGTGCTGCAATGGATACGCGACCGATTCCTCGCGGAAATTGAACGCCTCGCCGCCGAACGGTTTGGCGCCGCCGTCAATGTAAACCTCGTTCTTGCGGAAAAAGAAGCGGTCGACCCGCCCAAAGCGCTCGCGGCGGCCCCGACCGCACATAAACCCAGCACGCGTGACATCTCACGCCTCAATCCCGACTTCAGCTTCGCGACCTTCGTGACAGGCAAGGCGAATGAGCTCGCGCGCGCGGCGGCGATGCAGGTCGCGGAGCGTGCCGGCGAAGCTTACAACCCGTTGTTCGTATACGGCGGCGTGGGGCTCGGTAAGACGCATTTGACGCACGCGATCGGTAACCTCCTGCTCGAGCGCAACCCGCAAAGCCGGATACGCTATATACATGCGGAGCAATATGTTTCCGACGTGGTGCGCGCCTACCAGCACAAGGCGTTCGACGATTTCAAGCGTTACTACCACTCGCTCGACCTGTTGCTTATCGACGACATCCAGTTTTTCAGCGGCAAGAGCCGCACCCAGGAAGAGTTTTTCTATGCGTTCAACGCGCTGATCGAATCGCGCAAACAAATCGTGATTACGTGTGACACCTATCCGAGGGAGATCCCCGGCATCGAAAATCGCCTGATCTCGCGCTTCGCCTGGGGTCTCACCGTTGCTGTAGAGCCGCCGGAATTGGAGATGCGGGTCGCGATTCTGCTCAAGAAGGCCGAGGCCGAAAACGTCGTGCTGGACGAGACGGTGGCGTTCTTCATCGCCAGCCATAGCCAGTCGAACATTCGTGAGCTCGAAGGCGCGCTGAAACGCATCCTCGCCTACTCGCGTTTCTCGGGGAAGCCGATTTCCGTCGACCTCTGTCGGGACGCGCTCAAAGATCTGCTCGCGCTACAGAGCCGACAGATCTCGATCGACAACATTCAAAAGACGGTTGCCGAGTACTACAAGATCAAAGTATCGGAGATGTACTCAAAAAAGCGCAGCCGCAATATCGCGCGTCCGCGCCAGGTGGCGATGGCTTTAGCGAAGGAGCTCACGCATTTGAGCCTGCCCGATATTGGCGAAGCGTTCGGCGGTCGCGATCACACGACGGTACTACATGCGTGCCGCAAGATCGCCGCCCTCAAAAGCACGAGCCAGGAAATTACCAAGGACTTCGATTCCCTCCTCAAGGTGCTGCGCGGCTGACAGATGAATTGTGGATAAGCCGTCGCATGATCGTCGACACCAATTCGTTCAACAATTCATCCACACGCTATCCAGCGGGTTCTTGGCGCTCAAACTGGTCGTAAAGCCGCATGCTGACTCGGGTCGGCGACTTGTCAACAGAATGCTCGACTGTAATTACTACTATCAGGATAAATAAATATGAAACTGATACAAACCAAACGGGACAACTTATTGAAACCGCTGCAAGCGGTGACCGGCATTGTCGAGAAACGCCATACGCTGCCCATTCTGTCAAACGTATTGATCGAGCAAGTCGAAAACCGTCTACACCTGCTGGCAACCGATCTCGAGATTCAGGTATCCACGAGCTTTGAGAACTCGCTCAAAGGCAGCGATCGCTACGCTGTCACCACCTCCGCTCGCAAGCTGCAGGATATCTTGCGGGCGCTACCCGAAACGGCCGACGTCGATCTTGAAGCGCAGAACAACCGCTTGATCGTGCGCTCAGGCAAGAGCCGGTTTACGCTGCAAACACTGCCGGCGGAAGACTTCCCGAAACTCGCCAAGGCAGCGACCACGGCGGCGAAGATAGAAGTGCCGCAGAAACAACTGAAGTCGCTGCTGCTGCTTGCGCAATACGCAATGGCACAACAGGATATCCGCTATTACCTGAACGGTATGCTGCTCGTGGTCGCCGACAAAGCGCTGAAGGTAGTGGCTACCGACGGCCATCGCCTCGCCTACGCGAGCATGACGCTCGCGCAAAAAGCCGAGCCGCTGGAATTGATACTGCCGCGCAAAGCGGTGCAGGAATTGATCAAGCTGCTCGGCGATGGCGACGATAATGTTACTTTGGAACTCGCGCCAACTCAGGTAAAATTCCAGATCGGCGACGTAGTGCTCGTGAGCAAGGTCGTGGATGGAAAGTTTCCCGACTACACACGGGTCATACCAACTAATTATCAGAAAAATTTTCCGATCGAGCGGGTCGCGCTGCAGCAGGCATTGCAGCGCGTCGCTATTCTGTCCAATGAAAAATACCGGGGCGTACGATGGACGCTGACGGGCGGCCAGTTGCGCATCGCGTGCACGAACACCGAGCAGGAGGAAGCGTTTGAAGAAATCGAGGTTCCCTATAGCGGTGAAGCGCTCGACATCGGTTTCAACGTCACGTATCTGCTCGACGTCCTCGGCAATGTGGCGAGCGATCAGGTGACTTGTTCGTTCGGCGATGCCAACAGCAGTGTATTGATAACGATCAGCGAAGACAGCGATTTCCGTTATGTTGTTATGCCGATGAGAATCTAAGCCTACCGAGAGCTTTATAAGCGATCCCTATGACCGATAAGAAACAATCCGGCAACGGTGAAGACTACGATGCGGATAGCATCAAAATACTCAAAGGCCTCGAGGCTGTCCGCAAGCGGCCGGGCATGTATATCGGCGACACCAGCGACGGCACCGGCCTGCACCATATGGTGTTCGAGGTCGTCGACAATGCGATCGATGAAGCGCTCGCGGGACATTGCAACAGCATCACGATAACCATCCATCCGGATAACTCGATCAGCGTCCTGGACAATGGACGCGGCATACCCACAGAGATCAAGAACGACGACGAGCAGCGCCGCAGCGCCGCGGAAATCGTGATGACGGAACTGCACGCCGGCGGCAAGTTCGACAACAACTCGTATAAGATTTCCGGCGGTTTACACGGCGTCGGCGTTTCTGTCGTCAACGCGCTATCAGAATGGTTACGCCTTACCATCCGGCGTGACGGCAAGACCTATCAAATGGAATTCCGTGACGGCGCTGCCGTTGCGCCGCTCAAAGAAACCGGAAAAACCGAGAAGCGCGGCACCGAAGTTCATTTTTTAGCGAGCAAGCAGACCTTCAACAATGTCGAATACCACCACGACATACTGGCCAAACGCCTGCGCGAACTGTCGTTCCTCAATAATGGCGTCAAGATCGCCTTGATCGACCAGCGCTCTGGCAAGCAGGAGAATTTCTCCTTTACCGGCGGCGTCAAGGGCTTCGTCGAATACATGAATCGCACCAAGAGTCCGCTGCATCAAAAGATTTTCTATGCTGAGGGCTCGAAGGACGGCATCACTGTGGAAGTTGCCATGCAATGGAACGACTCGTATGCGGAGTCCGTCCAGTGTTTTACCAACAACATACCGCAGCGCGACGGCGGGACGCATTTGACCGCCCTGCGCGCGGCAATGACGCGCACGCTCAATAGTTTCATTGAACAGAATGAGATGGCGAAACGAGCCAAGGTCGATACGTCCGGCGACGATATGCGCGAAGGACTGACCTGTGTGCTGTCAGTCAAGGTGCCGGAACCCAAATTCTCGTCGCAGACCAAGGACAAGCTCGTATCGAGCGAAGTGCAGCCGGTCGTGCAGGAAATCATTTCTGCCAAACTGAATGAGTTTCTGCTCGAAAGCCCGAACGACGCCAAGATTATCACCACGAAGATCGTCGAGGCTGCGCGTGCACGCGAAGCCGCGCGCAAGGCGCGCGAGATGACACGCCGCAAGGGCGTGCTCGATTCGCTCGGCCTGCCCGGGAAGCTCGCTGACTGTCAGGAGAAGGACCCGGCGCAGTGTGAGCTCTACATCGTTGAGGGAGATTCCGCCGGCGGTTCGGCCAAACAAGGCCGCGAGCGCAAATTTCAAGCGATCCTGCCTTTGAAGGGCAAGATTCTCAACGTCGAAAAAGCGCGCTTTGACAAGCTGCTCTCGTCGCAGGAAATAACGACGTTGATCAACGTCACTCGGCTGCGGCATCGGCAAGGACGAATACAACGCCGACAAGCTGCGCTATCACCGCATCATCATCATGACGGACGCGGACGTTGACGGCTCACACATCCGCACCCTGCTGCTCACATTCTTCTACCGGCAGATGCCCGAACTGTTCGAGCGAGGCCACATCTATATTGCGCAGCCGCCGCTCTACAAGATCAAACACGGACGCAGCGAGCGCTACATCAAGGATGATCACGAGCTCAAGGAATACCTGCTGCGCCTGGCGCTCGATGATGCGGAGCTCTATCCATCGGCTAACGCCCCGGCGCTTAGTAAGGAGGCGCTAAAGCAGGTTGCGAAACAGTATTTCCTTGCCGAAGCGGTGATCGACCGCATGAGTAAGGTCATCGACTCGGCAGTACTCCAGGCCTTGCTGGTAAATCCGGAAATCAGCCTGGCGGACGAGAAAAGCGCAGCGCAAAGCGCGAAGCGCCTGTCGGCTGCACTGGCCAGTGAGCGCATCACGATTGAGCCGATGTTTGATGAAAAGACAGAGCGCTATCAGCTCGTCATCAAGCGCACTCATCACGGTAATTTACATCGCACCGCACTCGACGAGGATTTTCTGCAGAGCGGCGATTACGAGCAGATCAAAACGACCGCGCACGTCCTGCACGGACTCCTAAGCGATGGCGCGTACGTAAAGCGCGGCGAAAACAAGCAGGCGGCGGTCGATGTCAAACAAGCGCTCAACTGGCTGCTCGACGAAGTACGCAGAAACCTGGGCGTGCAGCGCTACAAAGGTCTCGGCGAAATGAATCCTTCGCAATTATGGGAAACCACCATGGATCCGAAGGTCAGGCGGCTGCTGCGCGCGCAAATCGAAGACGCTATTTCCGCGGACGAAATCTTCACAACCCTGATGGGTGATCTCGTCGAACCGCGGCGCGCCTTTATCGAGACCAACGCGCTCGGCGCGCGCAACCTCGACGTCTAATCAGCCGGCGGCCGCCTTGCGCGGCTTGGTGCCGGTCTTTGGCTTGGCGGTCTTCGCTTCGCGCGGCGCGAATTCGAAACTAACTTTGCCATCACCGCCCTTCACGAGATACGCCGAGAACGGGCGGCCTTTCTTCGAGATAAACCGGTGCAGGAGATCTGTCTTGCCGGAGGTGAGCAGCTTCTGCATCTGTTCCGGCTCGATCGGCCGCTGCAGAATGATCTTCCCGGAGCGAAAATCGCACGTCCGTGCGGCGCCGAGCGCTTTGTCGCAGACATAAGCGACCCCGTGGCTAAACACGCTGCCGCCGCAACGCGGGCACGGTCCGAGCGGTTCCTGGCCCGAGAAATCCACGGGTTGCGCGTCCGCATCGTCGTTGGGCTGACCGAAGTCAAATTCGGTCTTGAATTCGGGGCTTAGTTTGATGACCGCGACAAACGGTTTGCCCATGCGGCTGCGAAAGCCCTGAAGAGGTCCGATCGTGCGTTTGCTAATGAGTTCCTCAACTTCAGCCGGCTCCAACTGACGGCCAGCGAGGATCTTCCACAGCGAAAAATCACATTTCTGGCACTGATACTTTTTGTAATTTTCCTTCACGACGCCGCCGCACTTCGGGCACGGCGTTGTCAAAGTAGAGAAATCCCCCGGCACGGTATCGCTCTCGTGCTCCTTGGCCCGCTCGACGATGTGGCGGGTCATCGCCTCGATGCTGTGCATGAACTCGTCGCGTTTCAGTTCACCGTGCTCCATTTGCGACAACTGGTACTCCCAGTTTCCGGTGAGCTCGGGCGACGACAGCTCCGCGATGTCGAGGCCGCGCAAAAGCGTGATCAGTGAAAACGCCTTCGCCGTAGGCTGCAGCTCGCGCCCATTGCGGTGCACGTATTTCTCGTAAATCAGTCCCTCGATAATGGCGGCACGCGTCGCGGGAGTACCGAGTCCCTTTGCGCGCATCGCTTCGCGCAGTTCCTCGTCGTCGATGAGCTTGCCGGCGCCTTCCATCGCGGACAAGAGCGTCGCTTCGGAAAAGCGGGCAGGCGGCTTGGTCTGCAAGGCCTCAACGCGCACGTCATCCGCACGCGGTGTTTCTTTGCCTACGATCGGCACCAGCGCCGGTGTGTCGTCGGTCTGCGCTTCCTTGCCATAGATTTGCAGCCAGCCCGCCTGCACCATGATCTTGCCTTCGCTCTTGAAGGGCTCTTTTTCGACGCGCGTGATGCGCGTCGTGATCTGAAACTCGGCGGCCGGAAAAAACACCGACAGAAACCGCCGCGTTACGAGGTCGTAGATCTTCGCTTCGGCGTCGGTTAACTGCTTGGGCGGCTCGGAGGTCGGGATGATGGCAAAGTGGTCCGAGATCTTGGCGTTGTTGAAGATGCGCTTGTTAGGCCGGATCCATTGGTTGCTGAGAATCTGTTTGACAAACGGCTGATACGGTTTGTCGAGCGACGCCATGGCTGCTTCGACCGTCTTCAAATAGTCCTCGGGCAGCGCCCGCGAGTCGGTGCGCGGATACGTCAGACACTTGTGCTTTTCATACAGTGCCTGTGCGATCGACAACGTGGTCTTTGCGGAGAAACCGAAGCGCGCGTTGCCGTCGCGCTGCAGGCTAGTCAAATCGTAGAGCAGCGGCGAAAGCTGGGTTGAGGGTTTGCTTTCTTCTTCGACGACGCCGGTTTTGCCTTCGCACTTGCTGCGGATGGCCTCAGCGCGCGTGCGCTCCCACAGCCGCTCCGGACGTAAGTCGCCGTCGTCCGCTTTCTTATCTTTATCGAACTGCTCTTCAAACCAGCGGCCTTCATAGGTGCCGCTTTTGCAGCTGAATGTCGCGTGCACTTCATAGTAGTCACGCGCCACGAATTTTTTTATCTTTTCCTCGCGCTCAACCAGAATCGCCAGCGTCGGCGTCTGCACGCGGCCCACGGTTGTGAGATGAAAGCCGCCGGACTTCGAATTGAACGCAGTCATCGCGCGCGTTCCATTGATGCCGACGAGCCAGTCTGATTCGGAACGGCAAACGGCAGCATCGGCGAGCGGCAGCATCTCGTTATCGCTGCGCAACCGCGCAAAACCTTCCCGAATCGACGCGGGCGTCATCGATTGCAGCCACAGGCGCTCGATGGGCTTGGTGGTTTTCGTATGGCGCACGATGTAACGGAAAATGAGCTCACCTTCGCGGCCTGCGTCACAGGCGTTCACGAGCCCCGTAACATCCTTGCGCTTGATGAGTTTAGCAAGCAGCGCAAGCCGTTCTTTGGTGCGCTCGATCGGACGCAAGCCAAAGTGCGGTGGAATCATCGGCAGGTGCGCAAACGACCATTTGCCGCGCTTGACTTCGAACTCCTCGGGTACTACGAGCTCGAGCAGGTGCCCGACCGCCGATGACAGCACATAGTCCGCACTCTCGAAGTAATCGCCATGGCGCGTGAATCCACCGAGTGCTCGCGCGATGTCCGCCGCGACAGACGGCTTTTCTGCAATGATCAGCTTCTTGCCGCCGGCGGCAGGCGTCGCAGTAACGCGTCGGACCGCGGCTTTTTTTGCAGACGAAGGTTTTTTGGCCATCAGGCTATGAGTGCACACGCGGCGTCGGGCGGCCGCAAAAGAGCGCCCGATGATAAGAACAAAGAGTGTGGCTTGCAAGCTTCGGTTGTTTCGCCTGCCCGAAACGATGCGCAATGTATGCTGTGGAATTAGCGGGTGCGTTGATAGCGCCCGCCGGGCAGGTTCTCGATAAGTCCTTCCAACTCAAGCATCAACAGCGCCGAAGTGATGGCTTCCGTCGAGCGACCCGTGCGTTCGCACAGCGTTTCTAAACTGCAGGGTTCATAACCGAGCGCAGTGAGCAATTGGCGAGCGCTCGCTTCGAGGGCCGGCGGCGCCAAGGTGTGGCCGGCGGCAGTCGGCGCGAGCTTCAGTTCCTCGAGTATGTCGTTCGCACTGTCGACCAGTTTTGCGCCCTGCTTGATAAGCCGGTGGCAACCTTTGGCCAAGGCTGAGTGAATGGAACCGGGCAGCGCAAAGACTTCGCGGCCTTGCTCATTGGCGAGGCGCGCGGTGATCAGCGAGCCGCTTTGTAACGCAGCCTCAACAACGAGGCAGCCCAAGCTTATGCCGCTAATGATTCGGTTACGGCGCGGAAAGTTGGTATTGATGGCCGGCGTTCCGAGCGGAAACTCTGAAATGAGTACACCGCGTTCTGCGAGTTCATGCGCAAGCGCGCGATTGCGCGCCGGGTAAACGACGTCGAGGCCCGTGCCTACAACTGCGAGGCTGCTTGAACTGCCGGCAAGGCCGCCGCGATGCGCCGCCGCGTCTACGCCGAGCGCAAGTCCACTTACGATAGTGAGCCCGCCATCGCTCAACGCATGCGCAAATTCGGTCGCATTATTCATGCCCTGCACAGTGGCGTTGCGGCTGCCGACGATGGCAAGTGCGGAATGGTTCAAAAGATCGAGCCGCCCTTTCACATACAAGACCGGCGGCGGATCGACTGACTGCAAGAGGAGCTGCGGATAATCGCTGTCGCCGAGCGTGACGACGTGGTTCGAGCTGTCGGCGAGCCATGCGAGCGCGTGTTGCGCGCCTTCAGCATTGCCGCCGCTGACAACCGCACTTGCAACGTCGTTCGGTACAACGCGACTTACTTCAGCGTGGCGTGCGCCCATCACCTGCTCGGGCGGCCCGTATTCCGCGAGCAGTTTACGTAACCCTGCGTTGGTAAGGCCCTTGACGAGCGCGAGTCGCAGCCACGACTCGGTATCGCTATTAGCGGCGGCCGACACGCTCAGTAGACCGCCTGTTAGCCATGCGGCGTCAGTGCGGCCGCGTGATTCGTTAACGGCAAATCGCTAGGGGTTTGTCGCAATGTCGAGCACATTGACCGGCCGCGACGCGTTCATCACAAGCGCATACGACGCGCGCTCAAAGACACGGAATACCATGAGGAGACCATACCGCTCGTCCGGCAGCATTACATTCGGCAGATTGGTTTTATCGTCTCTGAACCACGCACCCATCGGACCGCTGCGTCCATAGAGCGGTGAGTTGCGGTCGCCTAGCGGCTCATTGTAATAATGAGTCCGCGGATTGTCCTCGTTGTAGATGAGGCCGGTGCGTCCATAGAGCGGGCTTTCGCGCAAGGTGAACGTGGGTGCATTAAGATTGCGATAGATCGCCATCACGTGTCCCGGCTCGACACCGTCACGCGTTCCCTTATTGATCGTGATGATCGCATTGGGTCCCGTTTCATATAGCGCTCCGTAGAGCGCGATAATGCGCGCATCGACTTTTTTGGCCGGCGCATGCGGCGCGTAGCCATCGAAAGTGATTTCCCGCGGCGACGCCTGCAGGTAATCACCGGCGTAGATCTCCTGGGGCGAACTGACGATCTCCAGCGTGCTGACATCGCCGTAGCGATTAACTTTCGCTTCGCCCAGATACACCGCTACGTTGCCGAGCGATTCATTAGTCATCGGGTCGACCAATGGAGAACCGGGCCGGAAAATCTGCCAGTACCCACCCTGCTCCTTAGTCACCCCTTGTGCATACGCAATGTTGCCCACACCTAAGGCAACGCGGCTTTCCTGCGTGCGCACGATACGCGGAGCGTTCGCGAACTGGTCGGGTGTGATGACGAGAGGCTTGCTTAAGAAGGGTCCGATGTCGGCAATTGCTATCGGCGGTATGGCTTGCGCGGGAATCTGTTGGACACGAATTTCCGGTGACGCGCTGACGGTTTGGCGGCTGAGACGCTTCAACCGCACTTCGGCGCCCGACTGTTCCAGGACGAGGACGTCGCCAGGATAAATCCAGTGCGGGTCGCGAATCTGGTCCTGATTCGCTTTCCACAATTCGGGCCAGCGCCAGGGATCGCTAAGAAAGCGCTTGGATATCGCCCATAACGTATCGCCGCGCACGACAACGTAACGATCGGGGGCGTCGGGCGTCAGATCAGCGGGTCCCGCGGCCGTCGTGGACCCCGAACAAAACAATAGAATCAGGCATATAATTGACTTATTCATCGCGCCCCCTCGTAACGAGACGCCGGAGCGTGCCCCACTTTCGGGGCCCTTCCAACGCATCATACATTAGATTAAATTGTGAACGTAATTAGTTAAATTTGCAAGGTTATGTCTTTACTACCGATTTTGCAGTACCCTGATCCTCGCCTCTACACAGTGGCCTCGCCGGTCGCCGCCGTCAATGACGAAATACGCAGTCTTATCAAAAACATGGCAGAAACAATGTACGCAGCCCCCGGAGTGGGCCTGGCCGCAACACAGGTTGATGACCACCGGCGCGTCATTATTGTCGACATATCCGACGCGCACGATAAGCTTCAAGTCTTCGTCAATCCGGAGATCGTGGGCCGCAGCGGCGTCTCGGAGTATGAGGAGGGCTGTCTATCCGTGCCGGGGATTTTTGAGAAGGTCTCGCGTGCCGAGCGCATAACCGTCCGCGCGCTCAATGAAAAGGGTGACATGTTTGAGCTCGAGGCAGACGGTCTGCTGGCCGTCTGTATTCAGCACGAGATGGATCATCTTGACGGTAAAGTATTTGTCGAATACCTCTCCCGGCTCAAACAGCAGCGCATACTGGCGAAGCTACGCAAGCAACAGCGCCAAGTGATGTAAGTCTTCACTCAGGGCGCCTGCCCCGCGATCTCGTAGTTGCATTCGTGCGATCGCCAGCCGACACTGAGCGCGATGAGACTGATATTTGCCGGCACGCCGGAGTTTGCAGCGGTTGCGCTCGAGGCATTGCGAAACGACGGTCATGAGATCGCTAGAGTGCTGACCCAGCCGGATCGCCCTGCAGGCCGCGGACTGCGCGCTCGGCCGAGCGCCGTTAAGACGCTGGCGCTGGAACGGAACCTGCCGATACTGCAACCCATCTCGCTAAAGACGCCTGACCTGCACAGCGAACTACGTGAGCTGCGTGCCGAGGTCATGATAGTTGCCGCATACGGGCTGATTTTGCCGTGGGCCGTGCTGGGCATTCCAGCGGGCGGCTGCCTCAATATTCACGCATCACTGCTGCCGCGGTGGCGCGGCGCAGCGCCGATCCAGCGCGCCATTCTGGCCGGGGATCAAGCGACGGGTATCACGATTATGCAAATGGACGAGGGTCTGGACACCGGACCGGTGTTGCTACAGGAAAGCGTGGCTATCGAAGACGACACCGCTGGCTCTTTGCATGACAAACTCGCCGCACTCGGCGGCTCGTGTATTGTGCGCGCGTTGCGCGAGCAACCGAAGCCACATCCGCAAGACGCCGCGGCAGCAACGTATGCGGCCAAGATTTCGAAACATGAAGCGGAGATCGACTGGCGTGCCGACGCATCCGATATTTGCTTGAAGATTCGCGCTTTCAATCCGGTTCCCGGCGCAACAACACACTTTCACGGAGCGCCGCTCAAGATCTGGCGCGCCGTACCATTGCCGAGTGCCGGCGGGAGGGAACCCGGAACGGTGACTCAAACGGGCGCGGACACGATCGAGATTGTCGCCGGCCGCGGCAGCGTCCGCGTGAGCGAACTACAAAAGGCGGGCGGTAAGCGGCTACCCGCGGGTACTTTTGCCCGAAGTGGTTTTCTCACGCCGGGCATGCGGCTAGGGACTTGAATCCCGAAGAAGTATGCATATCTTATTGGCGCGGCAATCGAGCGTAACATTGCCCTCTAAAGGACATCTCATGTTTTCGAATTGGTTCAGAACATCGTTGTTGATGGCAGCCATCATTGCCTTATTTGGCATGGTCGGCGCGGCGATCGGCGGTGGACAAGGCATGCTGATCGCGCTGGTGCTTGGCGGCGCGATGAATTTCTTCGCCTACTGGTTTTCGGACAAGATGGTGTTGAAGATGTACAACGCGCAGGAAGTCGACGCTGCAAGCGCGCCGCAATTTTACGGCGTCGTGCGAGAGCTCGCGCAAAGCGCCGGATTGCCGATGCCCAGGGTCTATATCATCGATGAACCGCAGCCCAACGCGTTCGCAACCGGCCGCAATCCTGAGCACGCGGCGGTTGCGGCGACGACTGGCATATTGCAACTGCTGAGTGCACGCGAACTGCGCGGCGTGATGGCGCACGAGCTTGCGCACGTCAAGCATCGCGATATCCTTACTTCGACGGTAGCTGCCACGATGGCCGGCGCCATCTCGAGCCTTGCCCATTTCTTCATGTTTTTCGGCGGACGTGGTGAAGACCGGCCCAACCCGATCGTGGGGCTTGCGTTGATGATACTGGCGCCGATCGCCGCAATGCTCATTCAGTTTGCAATCTCGCGAGCGCGCGAGTTCGGCGCCGATGATGGCGGTGCCCACATAAGCGGCGATCCGCAGGCGCTCGCTTCCGCGCTCGACAAGATTGAGCATTACGCCAAAGGTCTGCCCATGCCGGCTGCGGAACAACATCCAGAGACAGCCCAGATGATGATTATCAATCCGCTGGCAGGCGGCGGCTGGTCGGGATTATTCAGCACTCATCCTTCGACGTCGGAGCGCATTGCGCGCCTGCACGCGATGGCGCGTTAATCGTAATCCGCCGCAAGCGTGCTTGAAACCCAGCGCCTTGCGTGCGCCGTTGTTGCGTCGGTTGGCAGCGGCAAAAATCTGACCGCAGCGCTCGCCGCGCTCGCGCCTGCGCACCCCGGATTGACTCCACAGCAGCGCGCCGCTATTGCCGATATCAGTTACGGCACTCTTCGTTTCGGTTTGCAGCTCGAGTCAGTGTTAGACCAACTGCTGACCAAGCCACTGCGCGACCAAAAACTGCGCTGGCTTCTTTTAATCGGCCTTTATCAATTGCAGTACACGCGCGCTGCACCGTATGCGGTGGTCGATCATGCGGTGCGATGTGCGGCGATGATTGGCGAGCCGCAGGCCGCCGGGCTGGTCAACGCGGTATTGAGAAATTTTCTTCGCAAGCGCGAGAAATTGCTGACAAACGCCGCACACGGCGAGCAAGGGCGTTTCGCATTTCCGCAGTGGTGGATCGACAAACTGCGTGACCAGTATCCGGCTTGTTACGCGGATGCGTTAACCGCGGCCAATCTGCATCCGCCGTTTACGCTGCGCGTCAATCACCGTCGCATGCAACGTGACACTTACTTGCAGATGCTATGCGAGCAGGAGATAGCGGCGCGCGCAACCGGCACATACGCAGTTACGCTCGAGCGCCCGATGGCGGTCGATCGCTTGCCGGGTTTTGCGCAGGGCCTCGTGTCAGTGCAGGACAGCGCCGCGCAAAGTGCGGCGCCATTGCTGGACGCACAAACGGGCATGCACGTACTCGACGCCTGTGCAGCGCCGGGCGGCAAGACCACTCACTTGCTGGAGCTTGCAGACGTCGACGTTACAGCGCTCGATGTTGACGCTTCACGCCTTGCACTCGTACGCCAGAATCTCGAGCGTTTGCAATTGCACGCACGCGTTGTCACAGGCGATGCTGTGCAAGCTGCCGCGTGGTGGGATGGACGTCTGTTCGAGCGCGTACTGCTCGATGCACCATGCAGTGCTTCGGGCGTCGTGCGCCGACATCCCGATATCAAATGGCTGCGGCGGCCGGGCGACGTTTCCCAGTTCGTTGCGCAACAGGCGCAGATGCTCGACAGCGTGTGGCGATTGCTCGCCAGCGGTGGTAAATTGCTGTATACAACCTGTTCGATTTTCCAGGAAGAAAACTCGTCGCAGGTCGCGGAATTTCTTACGCGGCACACCGACGCCCAATCACTGCCGTTATGCGGATTAAAAACGTTGGACGGCATCCCTCAGGGCCAGTTATTGCCGGACAGCGAGCATGACGGCTTTTTCTACGCGCTGCTGCAAAAAGCTTAATGCGCTGGTTGCGTTCGCAGCCTGCCTGCTGTGTTTATTCTTTGCGTCATCTTCGCATGCCGACGGTATCGAGCTGCGCAACGCAGCGCTGGTCGCCGGTGACGAGGGTTACTTCCTCGAAGCGGATTTCGACATTGTTTTAAATCCAACGCTTGAAGACGCGCTCAACAAAGGCGTGCCGCTTTACTTTCTGCTTGAGTTCGAGCTTATTCGTCCACGCTGGTACTGGTTCAGCGAAAAAGTACTCAACACGCAACAACAATATCGTCTGGCATACAACGCGCTGACGCGCCAGTATCGTCTCGGGGTCGGCTCGCTGTTCCAGAATTTTGGATCGCTCGCGGAGGCTCTCGATTTTCTGTCGCGCGTGCGGCGCCGTCAGGTGCTCGAGCCGGGGACCCTTGTGAAGGGTGATAGCTATACCGCCGGCGTGCGCATGCGGCTTGATGTATCACAGTTGCCGAAGCCATTTCAGTTGAACGCGGTTGCATCGCGCGACTGGAATTTCGGATCCGACTGGTATCACTGGACAGTGTCGCCATGATGCCGCACATCTCTGCGATACGGCCGGCGCTGACGAGCGCCGTCGTCAAATATTTACTCATCGTGTGTGCAGTGGTCGGCGCAGTTACGCTCTATCTGCTGGCGACCGCGAGTGCCAATACGGCGCTTTTTGCGCAGCACTACCCCGAACTGCTCGCTTTGAATGGCGGCCTTGCGGTCTGTCTCGCGCTGCTCGTTGCCTACCAGCTCTATGCGTTGCGCCGAAAACTCAAGGCGCGTGTCTTCGGCGCTAAGCTGACCGTGCGGCTGGTTCTGCTGTTTGCGCTGGTCGCCGTTTTGCCGGGCGCGCTGGTGTATGGCGTGTCCGTGCAATTCGTCGCACGCAGCATCGAATCGTGGTTCGACGTGCGCGTCGAAAAGGCGCTCGAAGGCGGATTGAACCTTGGCCGCACCACTCTCGACAATCTCTTGAAGGACCTCGTCAAAAAAGCGGACGCGATGGCAGCCGCGCTCGCAGCCAGGCCATCTACCGAACATATCGCTGCGTTGAACGGCCTGCGCGAACAGTCCGGCGTGCAGGAAGCGACTTTATTCTCTCAGCGCGGCAAAGTCATCGCGTATGCAGGGAGCGAGCGCGCCGGTCTTATGCCGGAGCTGCCGACCGCGGCCGTGCTGCGCCAGTTGCGCCTGCAGCAAGCGTACAGCGCAGTGGAATCACTGCCGGACAAGGGACTGCATCTACGCGTGCTGGTGCCAGTGAATCCAATCAGCCTCGCGGAAGATATGCGCGTGTTGCAATTGTTGCAGCAGGTGCCCACGCAACTTGCGCTCGACGCCGAAACAGTGCAAACCGGCCAGCGCGAATACCAGGAGCTCCTGCTCGCGCGTTTGGGCTTGAAGCGCTTGTATGGCATAACGCTCACGCTGACATTGCTCCTTGCGCTGCTCACTGCATTGTCGCTCGCGTTCGTGATGAGCGAACGGCTGTCCGCGCCACTGAGCTTTCTGGCGGAGGGCACGCGCGCGGTCGCACAGGGTGACTTCAGTCAACGCGAAACGGTCGCGAGTACCGACGAGCTCGGCGTACTGACATCATCATTCAATACGATGCGACGTCAGCTCGCGGATGCGCGTGCCACCGCCGAGCGCAACCAGGCTCAGCTCGCGGATGCGCACACATATGTGCAAAGCATACTGGCGAATCTCTCGGCGGGCGTGCTTGCATTCGACGAATCGCTGCGCTTGCGCTCATTCAACAACAGCGCTTCGGCCATTCTCAACGCGGATTTCGGACAGCTCGCCGGAATCGAGCTAAAACACTGGCACGCTCGCGATCCGGCGCTCAAAGCGCTGGCAGATGAGATCATCACGTCTTTCGCAGCGTCCGACGGTGAGTGGGCTAAGCAAGTCGAGCATGTCGGCAAACGCGCAGTACAAATGCTGTTGCTTCGCGGCACGCGCCTGCCGGTGAGCGCAACCGGCTACGTCGTGGTGTTCGATGACATCACCCATGTGCTGCAGGCACAGCGCGATGCGGCGTGGACGGAAGTGGCGCGGCGCCTCGCGCACGAAATTAAGAACCCGTTGACGCCGATCCAGCTTTCCGCAGAACGACTGCAGCATAAGCTCGCCGCTAAGTTGGGGCCGGTCGAGCGCGATATGCTGTCACGCTCCACGGAGACGATCGTCAACCAGGTGGGCGCGTTGAAAAATATGGTCGACGCCTTTCGTCAATACGCACGCATGCCGGAGCCCACGCGCCAGTCGCTCGACGTCAATGCGCTGCTGCGGGAAGTGCTGACGCTGTATGAGTCACTCGCTGGAGTGCTTCAGTTGGAACTTGCATCGGAATTGCCGTCTGTCGTCGGCGATTCCGCACAATTACGCCAAGTGATCCACAATCTGCTGCAGAATGCACAGGACGCACTCGCCGACACGCCCGGCGCGCGTATCGTTGTCCGTTCGGAAGCGCTGCCCCCCGGTGTTCGACTTACGATCACCGACAATGGAAGCGGTTTTCCGGAGTCCCTCATGCGACGTGCATTTGAACCTTATGTCACCACCAAGCCGAAGGGCACGGGACTCGGCCTGGTGATCGTAAAAAAAATCATCGAAGAACACGGCGGAAGCGTGGAGATTACCAACGTTGCGCCTCACGGCGCCCGCGTTTCGCTGACACTGCCCGCAATGGCGGTAACTACGGCCACGCTGAAAACCGCAGCGCGGGCCTAAACTGGAATTGGAAACGGGGATATGCAGCAGATACTAGTGGTTGATGATGAGGTTGGGATAAGAGAGCTCTTATCTGAAATCCTGCGTGATGAAGGCTACCAGGTGCGTCTCGCCGAAAATGCGGGCCAGGCACGCGCACAACGCGGCATCGGACGCCCCGATCTCGTGCTGCTCGATATATGGATGCCCGATACCGATGGCATTACGCTGCTCAAGGAATGGGCGAGCTCGGGCTTGCTGACGATGCCGGTCGTCATGATGTCGGGACACGGCACGATCGACACCGCAGTTGAGGCCACGCGCATTGGCGCCTACGATTTCCTCGAGAAACCAATTGCGCTGCAAAAATTGCTGGCGACTGTCAGCCGCGCGCTCAAACGCGGCGAACAGCAGTTAAAGCCGCTGCCGACACTGATGCTCGCAACGCTCGGTCGCGCCCCTGTGGTCGCTGAGTTGAAGCAACGGCTCGAGCGGGTCGGCAATCTCAAAGCGCCGCTCTTGATGATCGCCGAGCCCGGCACGGGAGCCGAGCTCTGCGCAAAGTTTGTGCATCAGCCGCATCCTCTCTCCGGCAAGTCCAATTCACCGTGGGTGGCGCCGGACAATCTGGCGGTGCTCGCCGAGTCGCCGCTCGATCTGCTCAATCAGGCTCGCGACGGCACTTTGTTCATGCAGGAAGTCGGTGACCTCAACCGGACCGAGCAGAAAGGGCTGTTGCTGATTGTCGGCAAGCTCGAGAAGTACAACACGCGCCTCATCTGCGCGACAGCACGCGCGTTGCCGGATCTTGTCGCACAGGGGCTGTTCGATGCGAAGCTCTATAGCGTTATCGCCGCCGTCACAATAAACGTCCCCAGCCTGCGCCAGCATCGCGAAGATATTCCGGATCTCGCGAATTTATTCCTACTGCGCAGCATCGAGGCCAAGGAAGCAACGCCGCGTCATTTCAGTACCGCGGCGCTCAACACCTTGCGTAATTACGATTGGCCGGGCAACCTCGATCAGCTCGAAAGCGTCGTGCGAACGCTTGCACTCACGTGTGCTGGCGAAGAGATTGGCGTCAACGACGTGAATCAGGCACTGCCCGCGTTCAACGTGCAGTCGCCATCGGCGCCGTCCGACTTGCCGCTCGATCTGCCGCTGCGTGAAGCGCGCGATGCGTTCGAGCGCGTATATTTCGAGCATCACATCGCGAAGGAAGGTTCGAATATGAGCCGGGTGGCCGATCGTGTCGGACTCGAACGCACACACCTTTATCGCAAGTTGAAACAGCTCGGCATCAAGCTCGCGCGCCGCGGAGAAGAGTAGCAGAGACGCCGGCCACGTAGCCAAACCGGAGCGTTTCTAAGATAATTGCAGCTCCTCAAGGTTCACTTCCCGCAAGGATTTATCGAATGGGCTCCCGCCTGGAATTAAGCAATGCTATCCGCGCGCTGGCGATGGACGCGGTACAGCAGGCTAACTCCGGCCACCCCGGCATGCCGATGGGCATGGCCGATATCGCGGAAGTACTGTGGCGGCACTATCTCAAGCACAACCCCGCGGATCCGCATTGGCCTGATCGCGACCGGTTTGTGCTTTCTAACGGCCATGGCTCGATGCTGCTCTACGCCGTGCTGCACTTGACCGGCTACGATTTGCCGATCAATGAGATTCGACATTTCCGGCAACTGCATTCGAAGACGCCGGGCCATCCGGAGGTGGGTGTAACACCCGGCGTGGAAACCACAACCGGTCCGTTAGGTCAGGGCCTCGCCAATGCCGTTGGCATGGCCCTCGCTGAGAAGCTGCTGGCGGCCCACTTCAACCGTCCCGGCCACACCATTGTCGACCACAATACGCACGTCTTCATGGGCGACGGCTGTCTGATGGAGGGCATCTCACACGAAGCGTGCTCCCTTGCCGGTACGCTGGGACTCGGCAAGCTGACCGGGTTCTACGATGACAACGGCATTTCGATAGATGGTGCAGTCAAAGGTTGGTTTACCGACGACACGCCGCGCCGCTTCGAAGCTTATGGCTGGCACGTCGTACCGCACGTCGATGGCCATGATGCGGCCGCGGTTGAAGCCGCGCTGAAACTGGCGCTGTCGGTGAGCGACCGGCCAAGCCTTATCTGCTGCAAGACCATCATCGGCAAAGGCGCGCCGACGCGCGCCGGGTACGGCAAGGGCCCACGGTGAAGCGCTCGGCGCGCAGGAAGTTGCAGCGGCGCGTGAAAAACTGGGATGGAAGTATCCGGCGTTCGAAATCCCGGAGGGCATCTACGCAGAGTGGGACCAGCGCGCGAAGGGCGCAGCGGCACAATCCGCGTGGGAACAACGCTTCGCGGCATATGCGCAAGCCCATCCTGATCTCGCGCAGGAATTCAAACGTCGTATGGCGGGCGAGCTGCCAACAGATTTCGCGCACGAGATCGCCGCGGTCATCGAAGCGGCGAACACGAAGGGTGAGACCGTTGCAACGCGTAAGGCGTCACAGCTCGCCTTGACGCAGCTTGCGCCAAAACTGCCCGAATTGGTTGGCGGTTCGGCCGATCTCATGGGCAGCGTGTTCACGAACTGGCCCGGCAGCACCGTTGTCACGCGCGACGCGCCCGGCAACATCGTGTATTTCGGCGTGCGCGAATTTGCAATGGCGGCGATCAGCAATGGGCTCGCGCTGCATGGCGGCTTTATACCCGAGACCGGTACCTTCCTCACCTTTTCCGACTATTCGCGTAATGCGCTGCGTATGGCCGCGTTGATGAAGCTGCGCAATATATTTGTCTTCACGCACGACTCGATCGGACTTGGCGAAGATGGTCCCACCCACCAGTCGGTGGAACACGTCTCAGCGCTGCGGCTGATACCGAACATGTCCGTGTGGCGTCCATGCGATACGGTCGAAGCGGCCGCTGCATGGGGGTCTGCGCTGCAGCGAAAAGATGGGCCCACGTGTCTGGTGCTGTCGCGCCAGAATGTCGCGTTCCAAAAGCGCAATGCGGCCACCATCGACGCGATAACTCGGGGTGCGTACGTGCTTGCCGAGGCGGCCGGAGATCTACGCGCAGTCATCATCGCAACCGGTTCGGAGGTACCGCTAGCGATGGCGGCGCGTGGACAACTGCAGAACGATGGCATCGGCATACGCGTCGTCTCGATGCCGTGCACGTTCTTATTCGATCAGCAGGCCGCGAACTACCGTGCGCAAGTATTGCCGCCGGGCGTCCCGCGCATCGCTGTCGAAGCGGGTGTCACCGCTTTTTGGCGCAAGTATGTCGGCGCCGTGGACGACGCCAGAGGCGCCGTCATCGGCATCGATACGTTCGGCGAATCGGCACCGGCCGCCGATCTCTTCAAGTATTTTGGCTTCACCGCGGATCACGTTGTGACGGCGGTCAAGCAAACGCTACAACCAGCGTCGCTGCGTCAGTAGACCGCGACCGACTCAGGAGAATGGCATGACGATCAAAGTTGCAATCAACGGCTACGGACGCATCGGACGCAACGTGCTGCGTGCTCACTATGAAGGCGGCAAGAAACACGATCTGCAAATCGTCGCCATCAACGATCTCGGCAACGCGGAAACCAACGCGCACCTGACACGCTATGACACAGCTCATGGCAAATTTAACGGCACGGTCGCGGTGGAAGGCGACTCGATGGTCGTCAATGGCGACAAGATCAGCGTGCTCGCTCAGCGCAATCCGGCCGATCTGCCATGGGGCACCATGGGCGTTGATGTCGTGCTCGAGTGCACCGGACTTTTTACGAGCAAGGAAAAAGCGGGCGCGCATCTGAAAGGCGGCGCGAAAAAAGTAATCATCTCCGCGCCCGGCGGCAAAGACGTCGATGCTACGGTCGTCTATGGCGTCAATCACCAGACGCTGAAGGGCAGCCATACTGTGATATCCAATGCGTCGTGCACCACCAACTGTCTCGCGCCGATGGTGAAAGTATTGCACGACAAAATCGGCGTTGTACAAGGACTGATGACGACGATACATTCATATACGAACGATCAGGTGTTGACGGATGTTTATCACGAGGATCTGCGCCGCGCGCGCTCCGCGACGATGTCGATGATTCCAACCAAGACCGGCGCGGCAGCGGCGGTCGGGCTCGTGCTTCCGCAATTGAACGGCAAGCTTGACGGCTTTGCAGTGCGCGTGCCGACCATCAATGTGTCGCTCGTCGATCTCGTTTTCACCGCCGCACGCGCGACGACGGCCGACGAAGTGAACGCCGCGATGAAATCCGCCGCGACCGGTGAGCTCAAGGGCGTGCTCGAGTACAGCGATGGCCCCCTCGTGTCCGTCGACTTCAACCACAATCCGGCATCGAGTATTTTTGACGCAACGCTGACCAAGGTCAGCGGCGGCACACTGGTTAAAGCGTTGTCGTGGTACGACAACGAATGGGGCTTCTCGAACCGGATGCTCGATGTCACCGTCGTGCTGATGAACGCGAAATAAGCGGGATGCGTTTGCAGGTTGTGCAGAGGGTGGTGGCGCTACTCCCCGCGACAGGACTCATGTAGTTGAAAGGCCGGTGCAGTGAGCGTATTAAAGATGACAGACGTGGACCTCGCCGGAAAGCGGGTGTTCATTCGCGCCGATCTCAACGTTCCGCAGGACGATGGCGGCAAGATCACCGACGACACGCGTATCCGCGCATCTGTACCCGCGATTCAGCAGGCACTTCAAGCACGCGCGGCAGTCATGGTGACTTCGCACCTTGGGCGCCCGACGGAAGGCGAATTGAAACCCGAGGACTCGCTGGCGCCGATTGCGCAACGGTTGTCCGAGCTCATCGGCAAGCCGGTACCGCTGGTTCGCGACTGGGTCAACGGGGTCGCTGTCGAACCAGGCGCCGTCGTCTTACTCGAGAACTGCCGTTGCAATAAAGGCGAGAAAAAAAACGACGACGCGCTCGCCAAAAAAATGGCCGCGCTGTGTGACGTGTATGTCAACGATGCGTTCGGGACTGCACATCGGGCCGAAGCAACGACGCACGGCATTGCCAAGTACGCGCCGGTCGCGTGTGCCGGTCCTTTGCTTGCAGCGGAGCTCGATGCGCTCGGCAAGGCGCTGAGCAATCCGAGCCGGCCACTCGTGGCAATCGTTGCCGGCTCCAAGGTATCGAGCAAATTGACGATATTGCGCAGCCTCGCGGACAAGGTCGATGAACTCGTGGTCGGCGGCGGTATCGCCAATACATTCATGCTCGCGGCCGGCATGCCGATTGGCAAATCGCTCGCTGAGCCGGGTCTCGTCAACGAAGCGCGCGCGATCATGGATGTGATGACCGCGCGCGGTGCGCAGGTGCCGCTGCCTGTCGATGTGGTCGTGGCGGGAGAGCTTTCGCCGCATGCTCAGGCGCGCCGCGTTACCGCGCTTGAGGTCCGCGCTGCTGACATGATTCTCGATATCGGATCGCGCACCGCAGATATGCTCGCCGCTTCGATCGCGCGCGCCGGAACGATCGTGTGGAATGGGCCCGTCGGCGTATTCGAGTACGATCAGTTCGGTGACGGCACGGAGCAGATTGCCCGCGCCATCGCAGCATCGTCTGCCTTCTCGATCGCCGGCGGCGGCGATACCCTTGCGGCAATCGCCAAATACGGCATCACGGAGGACATTTCGTACATTTCAACCGGCGGCGGCGCATTTCTCGAATTTCTCGAAGGCAAGAAACTACCCGCCGTCGAAATACTCGAGCAGCGCGCGGCGGAAAAAAAGTGATCGCTGCAGATTGAGGATGGCGCTGAAACCCGTTACGCTCCGAGTCGCGTCAGCGCGCTGCGCAGTTCATCCGGGATAATAAGCCACTCATGCCTCGTCGTACCAAAATCGTTGCCACGTTAGGTCCTGCTTCTTCGGACAAGAAAACGCTCGCCGCCATGATCGACGCGGGCCTCGATGTCGTGCGGATGAATTTTTCGCATGGCACGGCGGCTGAACATGCCGAGCGGGTTGAACTCGTGAGAGCACTTGCGCGCAAAGCCGGCCGCTCAGTCGGTGTTTTGGTTGATCTGCAGGGGCCAAAGATACGGATCGGCCGCTTTCAGGACGATCGTGTCGTCCTTGGCAGCGGCGATGCCTTCGTGCTCGACGCAGAATGTAAGTTAGGCGACGCAACGCGTGTCGGGCTAGATTACAAGCAACTGCCGCAGGACGTGTCCGCCGGCGATACGCTGCTCCTCGACGACGGCCGCATTGTACTCAAGGTGAATTCGGTCAAGGGTCCGCGCATCCAGTGCACTGTCGAGCAGGGTGGCCAGCTGTCCAACAATAAAGGCATCAACCGCAAAGGCGGCGGCCTTACAGCGCCGGCACTCACCGACAAAGACGTGCAGGACATCAAGATCGCGGCGCAACTCAAAGCCGACTATCTTGCCGTATCGTTTCCGCGCTCGGGTGCCGACATTCAGTGGGCGCGTGATTTGATGCTGAAGGCGGGCGGCAAAGCGATGTTGTGCGCGAAGATCGAGCGTGCCGAAGCGATTCCCGCACTGCAGGAAATCACCGAGGCGTCCGATGCGATCATGGTCGCGCGCGGCGATCTTGCCGTTGAAGTCGGCGATGCGGTGGTACCGGCGCTGCAGAAACGCATGATCCGCATCGCGCGTGAGAACAACAAGCTGGTGATCACCGCGACGCAGATGATGGAATCGATGATCAACAATCCGATTCCCACCCGCGCAGAGGTGTCAGACGTCGCGAACGCGGTGCTCGATGGCACTGATGCGGTGATGCTGTCGGCAGAGACAGCTGCCGGCAAATTTCCAATTGAGACCGTGGCCGCAATGGCGCGCGTCTGTCTCGAAGCGGAGAAAGAAGATGCGTTCACTGAAGAACGCCAGCGCCGCGGTCCGCCCGGAAATCTGGAGGAGGCGATTGCACGCGCCGCGATTTTCACCGCCAATGGCCTGAGCATCATGGCGGTTGCAGCACTAACGCAAAGCGGCAAGACTGCGCTGCTCATGTCGCGCATGAATTCGAGCGTGCCGATTTACGCGATGTCGTCTGTCGTGGAGACACGCCGCCGCGTCACGTTGTTTCGCGGCGTGTATCCGGTAAAGTTCAAAGGCTCGCGCGACCCTGAGCGATCGCTTTACATGGCTGAGGATGAGCTCTTGAAGCGCGGCGCGGTGAAGTCCGGGGATTACATCGTCTTGACGATCGGGGAGCCGTACGGCAAGGCGGGCGGCACCAACACGATGAAAATCGTGAAAGTAGGCGAACACCGACATGCGTAGACAAACTGCACGCCAGCACGTAAGTTTCAAGCAAGCGAAAACCGCTAGACTTCCGTTCACGCTACTGAAACTTGAAAGTCCGCTGGCATGCGGGGCATAGTCAAACCTGAATTCGTAAGGGTAGAATAGCCTCCCCGTAGGAATCCCCGAATCACCCCCGACTCACGCACTCAAAACCCGAACGAGCAGGAGGAAGCAGACTATGTCTGAACGCGAGCTTGCAGCAACGGCCGCCGCAATGGTGGCCCCAGGCAAAGGGATCCTGGCAATCGACGAATCGAGCGGCACTATCAAGAAGCGGTTTGATTCGATCGGTCTTGAATCGAACGTAGAAAATCGCCGCGCCTATCGCGATCTGCTGATTACGGCGCAAGGACTGAGCGAATATATCAGCGGCATGATTCTGTATGACGAGACCATCAAGCAGGGCACCAAAAGCGGCACCGCGTTTCCGGCGGCGTTAAAAAGCGCGGGCATACTGACGGGCATCAAAGTGGATGCGGGTTCCAAGCCGCTCGCAGGTGCGCCCGGCGAGCAAGTGACGGAGGGCCTCGATGGCTTGCGCGAGCGCCTCACCGAGTATAAAAAACTCGGCGCTACGTTTGCCAAATGGCGTGCGGTCATTACGATCACCGACGATTTGCCGAGCGATTACTGCATCTCGGTTAACGCGCATGCGCTCGCGCGCTACGCAGCGCTATGCCAGGAAGCGGATATCGTGCCGATCGTTGAACCGGAAGTATTGATGGATGGAAACCACACGCTCGAGCGTTCGCTGAGCGTGACCGAAAAAACGCTGCATGTGTTGTTCGATGAGCTCTACCGCCAACGCGTTCGTTACGAACACCTCGTGCTCAAGGCAAGCATGGTGATCTCGGGGCAGGAATGTGCCCAGCAGGCGAGCGTCCAGCAGGTTGCGGACGCGACGGTACTTTGCCTGAAACGTACAGTGCCGGCGACGGTGCCGGGCATTGTTTTCCTGTCCGGCGGCCAAAGCGACGAGCTAGCGACGGCACACCTGAACGCGATGAATGCAGGCAGCGCCAAGTTGCCGTGGCCGCTGTCTTTCTCGTACGGGCGCGCGTTGCAGGCGCCGGCGCTCAAAGCATGGAAAGGACAGGCCGGAAACGTTCCCGCCGCGCAAAAGGCGCTGTATCACCGCTCGAAATTAAATAGCGCGGCGACTTTCGGACGCTATAAGCCTGAGATGGAAAAAGAGGCGTTGGCGGCTTAGGTCGACGGTCGAGTGGACACTCAAATCGGCTCGCTGGCGCGCGGTTGGCTAGCCTTCCTGAAACCATATATTATGCGGCGTTATAACGGCTCGGCGGCTTAGCCGAACGCGGCAGCCAGAAACTTTCGTTACGTTTGGAGGAGTCACATGGCATTAAAAATCCGGAGTCTGAAAGACTTTAGTGCCGGGGTAATGTTTATAGCGATCGGCGGAGTCTTCGGGCTAGGGGCGAGCCAATATCCAATGGGCACTGCAGTTCGTATGGGGCCGGCCTATTTCCCGAGCATTCTCGGATGGCTGACCGTTGCATTAGGCGCATTCGTGCTCGTCGAATCATTGTTCGTCGATGAGGAACCGCCCACCCCCACGGCGTGGCGACCGCTCATACTTGTTCTCGCGTCCGTAACGGCCTTTGCAGCATTGGTCAATACCGGTGGCCTGATCACGGCGACCGTCGTGCAGATCATCATGAGCGCATTGGGCGGGCACGAGTTCAAATGGAAAGAAGCTATCATCTCGGCCGTGCTTCTGTCGGTCGCCGTGTGGGCTATCTTCGACAAGGCACTCGGCCTGCCGTTTAAGCTTTTCCCCTGGTCCTGAGCGACTGATCCCCGGAGCGCACCATGACAGAACTCATACAGCATCTCAGCCTCGGTTTCAGCGTCGCGCTGACCTGGCAGAACTTAATGTACTGCTTCATCGGCTGCTTTCTCGGCACGCTGATTGGCGTCTTGCCGGGCATCGGCCCGGTGGCGACGATTGCGATGCTCTTGCCGATCACGTTCAATCTGCCGCCGACGCCGGCGCTGATCATGCTGGCGGGTATTTACTATGGCGCAAGTTACGGCGGATCGACCACGGCGATTCTGGTTAATCTTCCAGGCGAATCGTCATCCGTTGTCACCTGTATCGATGGTTACCAGATGGGACGACAGGGTCGCGCCGGACCTGCGCTCGCTATTGCTGCAATCGGGTCGTTCTTCGCGGGTTGCGTCGGGACGATCCTTATCGCTCTGTTCGGCCCACCCCTCGCCGAACTTGCGTTTGAATTTGGCGCCGCTGAATATTTCTCGATGATGGTGCTCGGTTTGGTATCTGCGGTCGTGCTGGCGCACGGTTCGCTGATCAAAGCGGTGTGCATGATTCTCGTAGGTCTGCTGCTGGGCCTCGTTGGCACGGACGTAAACTCCGGCATTGCCCGCTACAGTTTCGGTATCTCGGAACTCTCGGACGGTATCGGCTTCGTCTCGGTTGCCATGGGCATGTTCGGCTTCGGTGAGATCATCAGCAATCTCGAGCAGGGCGAGGAGCGCGAGGTCAACACGTCGAAGGTCGGCAGTTTGATGCCGTCATGGACTGATTTGAAGATGTCGTTCGGGCCGATCGTGCGCGGCACGGCGCTCGGCACGATCTTCGGGATTCTGCCGGGATCGCATACGGTTATCGCCTCATTCTCGTCCTATACGCTCGAGAAGAAACTGGCGAAAGATCCTTCGCGCTTCGGCAAAGGCGCAATCGAGGGCGTCGCCGGACCGGAGGCAGCCAACAACGCTGCGGCGCAAACTTCCTTCATACCGCTGCTGACGCTGGGTATTCCGACCGGCGCGGTGATGGCGCTGATGGTCGGTGCGATGACGATTCAGGGCATCGCGCCGGGTCCGCAGGTTATGACGCAAAAGCCGGATCTCTTCTGGGGCATGATTGCCTCGATGTGGGTCGGTAACCTGATGCTGGTGATCCTGAACCTGCCGCTCATCAGTATGTGGGTGCAATTCCTCAAGATTCCCTATCGCGTCCTGTTCCCCGGCATTATTCTGTTCTGCTGCATCGGCGCTTTCAGCGTGAACAACAGCCCGGCTGAAGTGTATCTGGCCGCGATATTTGGCGGATTCGGGTATTTCGCCAGTAAGTGGGGTTGCGAGCCGGGACCGTTGTTGCTCGGCTTTGTGCTGGGACCATTGATGGAAGAAAACCTGCGTCGCGCCATGCTGATATCGCGCGGTGACCCGTCGGTGTTCGTGACCCGTCCCATCAGTGCCGGCATGCTGATTGTCGCCGCGTTGCTGCTGATCATCATCGTTGCACCGCAGGTGCGCAAGAAACGCGAAGAGGTCGTCTACGAAAGTGCCGACTGACTTTCTAGCGCAGTAGTCACCGCTTCAACGAATTGCCCCGGACGACCTCCGGGGCAATTTTTTCTCCGCTTCCAGGATTGCGCGACACCTTCATGCGATTGACCTCTGAAGAGAAGAAGATGCTGCGCGGCGGCAATGGCGTTGCTGCGAAGGAAGCGCTCGAACTACAGATCGAAGTCGGTAAGTTCTTTGGCGCCAAACGCCTGGTGCCGGTGTCCAACGTTCATATGATGGGCGATATCGAGGTCATGGGCGACAGCGGTAAAGCCTTCCTCGAGCGCATGGCCGCATCCGGTGCAAGCTGCTCCGTGCCGACGACGACCAACGCGCGATGCATCGATTTCGAATACGTAGCCAGGCTGGGACAGCATCCGGACGAGGCGGCGAAGGAAAAGCAGTTGATCGCCTACTTGCGCAAGATGGACGTCATCACTGCAGACACCTGCATCAATTATCAGACGCTATACCAGCCGCACAAAGACGAGCACGTTGCATGGGGCGACACCGGCACTGTCATCTACGCGAATTCGGTGTTCGGCGCGCGCTCCAACTTCGAAGCCGGTCCGGCCGCGCTGGCGGCTGGCATAAGCGGCCGCGTCGCGGAGTATGGTTTTCATCTCGACCAGCATCGCAGGGGCACGTTTCAGGTCGATGTGAATGTGGCGCTCGAAGATTATGCCGATTGGGGCGCACTCGGGAAGCTCGTCGGTGAATCGCATCAGGACTATTTTGCAGTGCCGGTGTTTAACGGCATCAAGCGTCGTCCGTCGGCCGACCAGTTGAAACATCTGGGCGCGTCGCTTGCGAGCTATGGATCGATGGGCATGTTCCATATGGTCGGCGTCACGCCGGATGCGCCAACGCTGCGCGCTGCATTCGGCGGCGCCAAGGCCGCAGAAAAGATCGCGGTCACGCGGCGCGACATTGAGCGCGTTTACGCGAGTTACGGCGCTAAAAACAATCCGCTCAACCTGGTGGTTTTTTCGGGTCCGCAGCAGTCGCTTTTCGAAATGAAGAATCTCGCCGCCTTGCTTGACGGTCAAAAGATTCGCAGCGGCAGTCACTTGTTCGTGACCACCAGCAACGGTGTGAAAAGCGCGGCACGAGCACTCGGATACCTTGAGAAGATCGAGTCGGCCGGCGGCATCGTGCTCGAGGGGGTGTGCTTTTATATCCTGCAAAACATCGCGCAGATCCGCGTGCGCAACGGCTGGAGCAATCTCGTTACGAACTCCGCCAAGCTCGCCAATATCATAGGCGCGCACAAGTTCAACACGCTGCTGCGGCGCACGGAAGAGTGCATACATATTGCGCTGACCGGGGAGGAAAGTTGAACACGAAGCGCAGTGCGCCCCTGATCAAAGTGAGGCGCGCATACGGCGTCGTGGTCGAGGGCGAAGTGCTGATATCGAACGAAGGCTTCAGTCCCCGCTACGATCTGGACCGCTGGACCGGGTTGATCTCGCGTCCGGGCCATGCGCTTGAAGGACATAATCTCAAGGACAAAATCCTGATTACGCCGAGCGCGAAAGGCGGCATTGCAGCGGGCTGGGCGTTTTACGACATCCGCCACAAGGACATCGCACCCAGAGCATTCGTGTTCGGAGTGACGAATCCAGTGATGGTACAAGGTGCAGTGTTTGCCGGGATCACGATTACTGAAGGCTGGTCGCGGTGGCCTCACGACTGGATAAAAACCGGCGACATAGTGCGCGTCGATCCGATTAAAAAAACCATCCGATTGCTGACAGCTGTGACGTGATGCTGCACGGAGAACTTCGATGAGACAATTGCGCTACGCCGCCGAATTCGTAGTAGCCGCTTCGACGTTTGCAATGGCTTCGTCATACGCCGCGTACCCCGAAAAACCGATTCGCATAGTCGTCGCTTATACGCCGGCGGGCGCTACTGACATTCTCGCGCGCACCGTCGGCCAAAAGCTCAACGAGGTATGGGGACAACCGGTCATCATTGACAATCGCCCGGGCGCCAACGGCAACATCGGGACAGAATACGCAGCGAAGGCAACACCGGACGGATACACCATCCTGATGGTGACAGCGGGCACCCATGGCATCAACCCGAGCCTTTATCGCAAACTCGGTTTCGATGCCGTCAAAGATTTCGAGGCTGTGAGTCTGGTCGCGATGGTACCTAACATATTCGTCGTCAATAATTCGCTGCCCGCCAAGGACGTTCGCGAATTCATCGCGTACGCGAAAGCAAATCCCGGCAAACTTAACTATGGCTCGCCGGGCAATGGCAGCACGGCGCACTTATCGATGGAATTGTTCAAGTCGATGACCGGAATCCAGATGGTGCACATTCCCTACAAAGGCAGCGCCGGGGTACTCGCGGATCTGATCGGCGGCCAGATTGTCGCCACGATGGACAACATGCCGCCTTATTTACCGCAGGTAAAAGCCGGCAAAATACGCGCGCTGGCAGTGAGCCCGGCGAAGCGCTCAGCTGCCGCACCCGACATTCCGACGGTTGCCGAATCAGGTGTACCCGGCTACGACTCCGGCGCGTGGTTTGGTTTAGTCGCGCCTGCTCATACACCGAAGGATGTCGTCAACAAGCTGTCGCGTGAAACGGCGCGCATTCTGCAGTTAGCAGACGTGCGCGCGCGCCTCACCGATCTGGGCGCGGAGCCGGTAGGCGGCACGCCGGAGCAATTCGCCGCGCACATCAAATCGGAAATCGCGAAGTGGGCGAAGGTCATCAAAGAGGCGAACGTCGAGCTGCAATGACGTCACCGCATCATGATCCGTGACACTGAAACATTCGCAATTCTGCTCGACACTGTGCGCAGATTTGTGCGCGAGCGTCTAATTCCGGCTGAGCAGGCGCTTGCTGACACCGACGCAATTCCAGGCGAGATCCTCAAGGAGATGCGTGACATCGGGCTATTTGGACTCACCATCCCGCGAGAGTACGGCGGCCTCGGACTTACGATGGAAGAAGAGGTATTGACCTCGATCGAGATGTGCCGCGCATCTCCGGCGTTTCGCTCTATCGCGGGTACCAATAACGGCATCGGCTCACAGGGCATCGTAATTGACGGCACCGAAGAGCAAAAGAAAAACTATCTGCCGCGTCTCGCAACCGGCGAATTGATCGGCTCGTTTGCGCTTACTGAGCCCGGTGCGGGTTCGGATGCCGGCTCACTCACGACAAGCGCACGCCGCGACGGCGATCATTACGTAATCAACGGCGCCAAGCGCTATATAACGAATGCGCCCGAGGCGGGCGTCTTCACCGTCATGGCGCGCACCGATCCGCAGTCGAAGGACGCGCGCGGCGTCTCAGCGTTTATTGTCGAGCGCGCATCGCCCGGGCTATCGGTGGGCACGCCCGATCGCAAAATGGGCCAGCGCGGATCACATACGGCGGATGTTATCTTCGAGAACGTGCGCGTACCGGCGGCGAATCTGATCGGCGGCAAGGAAGGCGTTGGTTTCAAGACCGCGATGAAGGTCCTGGACAAGGCGCGCCTCAATATCGCCGCGGTCTGTGTCGGGGCCGCGACGCGCATGCGCGACGAGGCGCTCAGCTACGCGATGGAACGCAAACAATTCGGCCAGCCGGTCGGCGAGTTCCAGCTCGTGCAGGCGATGCTGGCGGATTGTGAGACCGAAATATTTGCCGCGCGCAGCATGACGCTCGAAGCCGCGCGCCAGCGCGATAATGGCGCAAGCGTCACTATGGAAGCGGCCTGCTGCAAGTACTTCGCCGCTGAGATGTGCGGCCGCGTGGCCGATCGTGCCGTACAGATCCACGGCGGCGCGGGCTACATGCAGGAGTATGCCGTCGAGCGCTTTTATCGCGACGTGCGGCTGTTCCGTTTATATGAAGGCACGAGCCAGATTCAGCAGCTCGTAATTGCACGCCACATGATCCGCAACGCGAGCCACTGACGCGGCGACACGACCGGGAGTTGATTCGAGTGCCCTTTGAAGACTTATTGAAGCAGTTGCACGAACGCACCAGCGCCGTGCTTGAAATGGGCGGCGCCGAGAAGCTCGCCAAACGCAAAGCGGAAGGCCACCTCAACGCGCGCGAGCGCATTGATTACCTGATCGACGAAGGCAGCTTCATCGAGTCCGGCTGTTTGCTGTCGGCATCCGACCCGAAGTCCGGCACAAGACGCCAGCCGACGGCAAGATCGCGGGCTTCGCACGCATCGACGGCCGCGAGGTGCGCGCTCGTCTCGAACGATTTCACCGTGCTCGGCGCGTCATCGTCCGTCATCAACATGAAGAAGATCAAGCACGTCAAGCAGGTCGCGGCGAAGCGCGGGCATGCCGCTCGATCCTGCTTGGCGAATCGAGCGGCGCGCGCATGCCCGACCGCATGGGCGCCGCCGGACGCGCGATCATCGCGCAGGATGCGACCGAGTATCAGCGGTTGCGCGAGACGCCCTGGGTCTCGGCGCTGCTCGGGCGCTGCTACGGTTCATCGACGTGGTACGCCGGCGATGTCCGATTTCGTCGTGATGCGCAAAGGCGCGATTATGGCAATCGCGAGTCCGAGCGTAACTTCGATCGCGATCAACCGAGCCGATCGACGCAGAAGAACTCGGTGGCTGGAAACTCCTGCACAGGTGTATCCGGACTTGCTGATCTGGCTGTTGATACGGACGAGCAGGCGCTCGACTGCAATCCAGCGGTTCCTGTCTTTTCTGCCGAGCCATCCAATGAAGCGCCGCCTGTTTAGCCCTGTGCCACCAGGGTCGGACGAGGCGTGTCGCAAGATGCTCGAGATCGTTCCCGAGTCACGCAACAAAGTATATGACGTGCGCAAAGTGATCAAGGCAATCGCCGACGCCGACTCGACTTTCGAGCTCAAGGAGCGATACGGTAAATCGGTAGCGACAGTGCTCGCGCGCCTCGATGGCCGCAGCGTCGGCTTCATCGCGAACAATCCAATGTTCAAGGGCGGTGCGCTCGACGCCGACGCCTGTCAGAAAATTACGAGCTTCATGGTGCTGTGCGACTCGTTCAATGTGCCGCTCGTGTTTCTGGTCGACGTGCCGGGCTTCCTGATCGGCGTCGAAGGCGAGATGCGCGGCATGCCGGGCAAAGTGATCAACTGGATGAACGCAATGAGCCAGGTCACCATGCCGAAGATCTCCGTCATCATGCGCAAGAGCTATGGGCAGGCGTACATCAACATGGCCGGCGGACGCGACGCGGACGAAGTCGCGCTGTGGCCTACCGCGGACCTCGGCTTCATGGACCCGGCGGTCAGCGTCAATGTCCTGCTACGGCGTGCGCGTCAGCAGGATGATCCGGAGCGCTTCAGACAGCTCAATGACGAGGTGCAGCGCGATACTTCGGCCTGGGGACTCGCCGAACTCTATGAAGCGCAGACAGTGATCGATCCGCGCGACACGCGCGCATTATCTCATCCGCACGCTCGACGTGCACCGGCTGCGCCTGAAAAACGGCGTCGGCGAGCATCACCTTCGCAACTGGCCGACGAGTTACTGACCGAATCGCATGCGGCCACAGTTGATAGCAGCGGCGATTGCGCTGATCGTTGCGGCGCCGGTGTGCGCGCAAGACTATCCGCAAAAATCCGTGCGCTTCGTCGTGCCGTACGTGCCCGGCGGCAATACCGATATCTCTTTCGCGTCTGCTGGGCCAAAAGTTGGGAGACGCGTGGGGACAGCAGTTCATCATCGACAACCGGCCCGGCGCCGCCGGCACACTCGGCGCGCGAAGCTCGTAGTGCAGGCACCTGCTGACGGCTACACGATCATCATGGGCTCTTCGGCAACATCATCGTCGCCAACAGTCTTTACAAGCGGCTCAAGTACGAACCACTGAGGGACTTTGCGCCGGTCGCGCTGGTGTCACTGCCGCCGGGCGTGCTCGTCGAGCATCCAGCAGTGCCCGCGCAAAACGTGCGCGAACTGATCGCGTATGAAAAGCGAATCACGGCAAGCGAATTATGGCTCACCCGGCAGCGGCGCCTGGAATCATCTCTTCTTTGGACTCTTCAACGCGATGCCGGCGTCGTCATCACGCATGTTCCGTACAAAGGCATTGCGCCCGCCATAACGGATCTGCTGGGCAACCATGTTCAGCTCGCGATGTCGGCATTTCCGCCGGCGATGCCGCATATGAAGTCAGGGAAATTACGCGTCCTCGCCGTGACGAGCGCCTGCCCGCTCAGGACTGTTGCCGGACGTGCCGACGATCTCGGAGTCCGGTCTGCCCGGCTACGAAGCGGCCGGCTGGTTTGGCGTGCTTGTACCCGCGGGAACGCCCAAGCCGGTAGTCGCCAAGCTGAATGCCGGAATCAACCGCGTGCTCGAGACAGCCGAAGTCAAAGCCAGTCTGGCTGCCGATGGCGCAGAGGCGGCGGGCGGCACGCCGAGCAGATGGCGCAGTCGATGCGCGAAGGTATCGCCAAGTGGGGCAAAGTGGTACGCAGTCTCAATCTGAGCGCTGACTAACGCGCAATCATCAAATCCGCCGATGTCCTTTGAAAATTTACTTGAGGAACTTGTCAAGCGCGAGCAGCGGGCGCTTCGCGCATGGTGGGACTGGAGAACTGGCGCGCGCAAAGCGGAAGGTCGGCTGAACGCACGCGAGCGCGTCGAGCGCCTGTTTGATCCGGAACATTCATCGAGTCCGGCATGCTTGCCGTGTCGAACCGACCCGAAGACCGTCTCACCACGCCCGCAGACGGCAAGGTCGCGGGCTTTGGCCGCATCAACGGCCGTGAAGCGGCCGTCGTCGCCAATGACTTCACTGTCAAGGGCGCCTCGAGCGCCGCTATCAACATCAAGAAACTGAAGCACATGAAGATGGTCGCGAGGAAGCGCGGTATCGCGCTCGTATTCCTCGGTGAATCGACCGGCGCACGCATGCCCGACGTCATGGGCGCTTCCAGCATCGGCTCTAAAGACGATCCGGTTGAATATCAGCGCATGCGTGAAGTGCCGTGGGCGGCAGCGGTCCTCGGTCACTGCTATGGATCATCGGCCTGGTACGGATCAATGTCCGACTTTCGCGTGATGCGCAAGGGCGCGATCATGGCAGTGTCGAGTCCGCGTTTGATCTCAATGGCCACCGGCAAAGCAGTCGATGGCGAGGAGCTCGGCGGCTGGCGCGTACATGCGGAACAAAGCGGTCTCGTCGATCAGGTCGTCGACACCGACGAGCAAGCAATCGAAGCAATCGAAACAATTCCTGTCGTATCTGCCCAGCCATCACATGGAGGCACCGCCTGAGTATCCGGTGATGTCCGGCTCGGATGATGCCATCAAGGATGTGATGAAGCTTGTGCCCGACGCGAGCAATCAGGTGTATGACATGCGCAAGGTGGTCACGTGCATCGTCGACCGCGATTCGATGTTCGAGCTGAAATCGCGCTTTGGAAAAACGATCGTGACAGCACTCGCGCGGCTGGATGGCAAGTCGATCGGCGTCATCGCCAACAATCCGCTGTACAAGGGTGGCGCCATCGATGCCGACGCCTGCCAGAAGGTACAGAGCTTCATGGTGCTTTGCGACTCGTTCAACATCCCGCTCGTGCTGCTCGTCGACCAGCCTGGATTCCTGATCGGTATCGAGGGCGAGCGGCAGGGCGTTACGGGCAAAGTGATGAACTGGCTCAATGCGATGACCTTGTGCAGCGTGCCGAAGATCTCGATCATCCTGCGCAAGAGCTACGGACTGGCGGTCTCGAATATGGGCGCGGGTGGCAACGCCGACGAAGTATGTTGCTGGGTAACCGCCGAGGTCAGTTTCATGAAACCGGAGTTCGGCGCAAGAGTTGTGTTCGGCGTTAGTCCCGAGGAGCCGGGAAAATATCAGCAAGCGGTCGCGAAAATGAACAAGGGCTCGACGCCTTATGACATGGCGGCAATTTACACGGCGCAGAATGTCATCGATCCGCGGGATACGCGGGAATATTTGAAGCGGACGCTGCAGATTCATCGCATGCGCCTCTCGAATGGTGTTGGGGAGCACCTTATGCGGACGTGGCCGACGAGCTTTTGAGGACCGCCGACTCTGCTAAGTCGAGTACGGAGTCACTCGGCGACGGAGCGGTGCTGCTGCGCGGATATGCCGTCAATCAGGCGGCGGTATGCGCTCAACTCGTCGAGGCCATCGCTACCCGTGCGCCGTTTCGTTTCATGACGACGCCCGGCGGATTTCGCATGTCGGTAGCGATGACGAACTGCGGTGAGGTCGGCTGGGTCACGGATCGCACCGGCTATCGCTATGACAGTATCGACCCGGCCACCGATAAAACCTGGCCGCCGATGCCGAATGCATTGACACTGCTCGCGACAAACGCTGCTGCGGCGGCTGGATACCGTCGATTCAAGCCCGACTCATGTTTGATCAATCGCTATGAACCGCGTGCGCGGCTGTCCCTGCATCAGGACAAAGACGAACGTGATTTCAGCGCGCCCATAGTCTCGCTGGCGCTCGGTTTACCCGCGGTATTTTTGTTCGGCGGACTCAGCCGCAGTGAGCGGCCGCGCCGGTTTCGCATGTACAGCGGCGACATTGCGGTGTGGGGCGCTGCGTCACGGCTTGCTTACCACGGTGTCGCGCCGCTCGCGGAGGGTGAACACGCGTTGACCGGACGCTGCCGCATCAACCTGACGTTTCGGCGCGCGCTTTAACCGGCGGCGAAGCGGCTTATTCGCCAACCTCGAGCGCAGTCATGCGCCAACCGGCACCGTTCTTCGCAAAGCACGCCCGATACTCGAGTGGGCTGCGGATATGCTCTTCCGGCACGTAGCCTCGCCCTTTCTAGTCTTGAGCTTCACCCACTTCTGCGCGCTCGTTTTGTCCGCGTCGTCCACTTCCCAGTCGATGACAGCAACGAGGTCATACGATAGTGTTTGCAAGGTTCCTGCATTGGCGCTCGGCGCCGCTTTCATCAGCGTTTCTTTCGCAATCACTGCCGGCAGCTTCATCCAGCGTGTCTTTATCCGGCCAGCGGTAATACACGTACGGCAGGCAAATTTCGCTGTTTCCCTTTTCGCTTTTAACGAACACGCCGCCCAGAAACAGCAGTTTACGTAATTCGACCCAAAGCGGACTGCCCGATGACTGCGGTTCCCACAGTTTCCTGAACTCGGCAACGCCGTCGGTGCCCGAATAATTGCGTATGCCGCGATCGACAATGCCCAAGACGTAGCGTTGATCGCGTTGCTGGAGCGCGGCCAGCAGCCGTGACTTGAAACGCGGCCACGTGGGGTCGCTCGAACCCTCGTCCACCGGCGTGAGACGTATGTCCTGCCCCGCAGCGCAAGTGGTGAACAAGGCGAGTACGAGCACATAAAACGCACGACGGATCATCAGCGGCCCTTGTAGTTTCCGCGCCGCTTTTCGCGGAACGCCGTCAGCGCTTCCTGATGGTCGTCGGTTTTATGGCAGATCGCCTGAAAGCTCGAGCACACATCGAGATGCTCGGCGAGCGATTGCTGCTGCGCAAGCTTGAGCAGTCGCTTGCAATACCGCACTGCAAGTGGCGGTTTCGCGGCAATGCTGGTCGCTAACTCACGTGCGCGCGTCAGCAGCGCATCGGGTTCGGTGATTTCGAGCAGAATGCCGAGGGCTTTCGCTTCTTCCGCCTTCAGCATGCGACCGGTCAGCGCAAGCTCCGCCGCGCGCTGATAGCCGAGCAGACGTTGCAGAAACCATGCGCCGCCGTCGCCGGGGATGATGCCAAGATTCACGAACGTCTCACCGAACTGAGCCTTCGTCGATCCGATACGGATGTCGCACATGTTCGCGAGATCGAACCCCGCGCCTATTGCGGGTCCATTCACTGCCGCGATGATTGGAATATCGGCGTCCTGCATGGCGAGCGGAATGCGTTGTATGCCATGTCGATAATTCTGTTGCAGGATATGCGGCGCTTCTTTTGCGTCCTCGCCCATCGTCTTGATGTTGCCACCTGCGGAAAACGCGCTTCCGCCGCCGGTCATGATCATGACCGACACTTCGTGATTTGTATTCGCCCATGCAATTGCGTCTACGATATCGGACGCGAGTTCCGTACTCGTCAATGCGTTGCGGACATCGTCACGTTGGAACGTGAGCACCGCGACGTTCGCGTCAAGCGATAGCGCGGCGTCTTTAAGCTGCGGCAGGGCGGACATGGAATTTTCCTTCGCGATAACTCGTGCAGCGGCGGCAGCTATGGTAAGCGGTCGCACCCGTGCTTACAACGGCCGCTGCGTAGGCGATGCTATACTTATGTTGTCGCCCGCCATCGCGCTGACGCAACGATTCAAGGACGCAAGTCATGGCAAAAATCGAAGTCAAATCGGAAATCACCGGTACCGTGTGGCAAGTGAAGTCGAAGCCCGGCGATAAAGTCGAAGGCGGCGACACGCTGATTGTCATCGAGTCCATGAAAATGGAAATTCCGGTTATCACCGAGGACGGCGGCACGGTCAAAGAGATTCTGGTTAAAGAAAAAGACGCAGTGGCCGAGGGCCAGGTTGTGGCGATCCTCGAGGGCTAGCCCTCGATCTCCTAGTTTTCCGACAGTTCCCGCAGCTTTTTGATCGCCTCGTCACGCGAAGCGCGCACGCGCTCCTCCGCCGCGCGCTGCGCGCGCTCTCCATCGCCTTCGCGCACCGCTTTAACCAATTCCTGCCAGTGCCGGACCGATTGCCGGCGCCGCACGTCGCTCGCAAGGCCAAGCCGCGAATAACGCAGCGTTTGCTGGGCGAGCGCTTCGAGAATCGCACGCAAGCGTGCGCTGCGCGAAACCGCTGTCAACGCACGATTGAGCTTGAAGACGCGCTCTACGTACTCATCACTGTGACGTGTATCGCGCGCGAGCCGCGCCAGCTCAGCGACCTCCTTCTCGAGCATGGGCAGAACCTTCGCGCGTTGCGGATCTTCGGCAATCGCACGGTCGCGCAAGCCGTTTAGTGCGCCGCGGATATCGAATATCTCGCGCACCTCCGAAATGCTGAGCTTGGTGATCTGCGCACCCCGCCGGGCAAGGATCGTAACCAGGCCGTCCTTTTCCATCATGCGCAGCGCTTCGCGCACCGGACCACGGCTTACGCCAAATTCGGCAGCAATCGCCTGTTCCATGATGCGTTGCCCTGGCGCATAGGTGCCGGCGGTTATGCGGGCTGCAAGCTGACCCGCGATCTGCTCGGACAGCGATAGCATTGGCGCGAGCAAAGCCGGCGGTGCGGCAGTGACCGCCCGCTCGCCGCGTGTGCGCGTTACTGACATGCGAGGCATGTCGCTACATTAGTCCGCGCATTGTCTGATTGTCAACAATCACATTGACAACCCGCGACGTCGCGCCTACGATAATGGCCTCGTTGCGGTTTGCTGTGTGACGCATCCGCACTCACCTTCCCACTAGCTGCCATGACCTGGAGAGCCGAAGCCGACGAGATCCATCGACGCCGTTCGCTCGCTGATGCGTGCGGTGGTGCGGAGGCCGTCGCCAAACAACATGCCGCGGGCAAGCTGACCGTCCGCGAGCGCATTACGCGCCTGTTAGACCCCGGGTCGTTTCGCGAAGTCGGACAGCTCGCTGGCAAAGCAATGTACGACGCGACAGGAGCGTTGACGCGGTTCGAGCCGGCGTCGTACGTCATGGGCATCGGAAACATCGACGGGCGTCCGGTCGCCGTAGGCGGTGAGGACTACACTATTCGCGCCGGCACGAGCTTCGGCAGCGACCGCCGCAAAGGCGGCCAGGGTGGTTTCGTCGAAGACCTCGCGTACGAATATCGAATTCCGCTTCTCAACCTCGTGGATGGCACCGGCGGTACCGTCAACACATCGAAACGCAAGGGCTATACGGTGGTGCCGGGCCACGGACAGGACGGCTTCGAGCGCTCAGTCGATCTCATGGGTATCGTGCCGGTCGTCAGCGCCGTCATGGGAACTTCCGCCGGCGGGCCGTCGGCGCGCGCAATCCTGTGTCACTGGTCCGTGATGGTCAGAGGACAGTCGCAAATCTTTGCGGCGGGGCCACCGGTCGTCGAGCGCGCCTTTGGTCATAAGATCAGCAAAGAGGAATTGGGCGGCGCAAAAATCGCCGCGGACGCGGCAGGCACAATTGACAATGTGGCCGAAGATGAAGACGACTGTCTGCGGCAAATACGGCGCTTCCTGTCGTATCTGCCGCAGAACGTATGGCAACTGCCCCCGGCGGCCGCCACTTCTGATCCGGTTGATCGACGTGAAGATGCGCTCATCGATATCGTTCCGCGTTCGCAGCGCCAGCCCTACGATATGCGCAAACTCGTCGAGCTGATCGTCGATCGTAATTCACTATTTGAAATACAGCCGGCTTTCGGTCGCGCGCCTTATCACAAGCTTCGCCCGCATGAACGGCAAGGTCGTTGGTATCGTAGCCAGTAATCCGATGTATCGGCGGCATTGTCGATTACAAGGCGGCGCGCAAGCAGGGCCATTTCGTCGAACTCTGCGATACGTTCAATATTCCGCTTATCTTTTTTGTGGACATCCCGGGCTTCATGGTGGGACAGGAGTCCGAAGCCAATGCGGTTTGCGCGAGGGGGTGCGTGCGCGCTATATCGGGCTGCAGGTCACGGTGCCGGTGTTCACGGTGATCGTGCGCAAATGCTATGGCATGGCCGGCGGCGGCGCGATTGACCGGCGCGGCCTCAATTTCAAGATTGCATGGCCATCGGCGGAGTGGGGATCGTTGCCGCTCGAAGGCGGAGTCAAGGCGGCGTACCGGCGCGAGATCGAGAGCGCTGCGGATCCGGCGCAGCGCGAGAAGGAGATCGAAGCCGAACTGCGCCAGGTCGACATCACCGTTTCGCACTGCGGAAGCATTTGCGGTAGAAGATCTCATAGATCCGCGCGAGACACGCCCCTATTTGTGCCAGTTCATCGATGCTGCCCAGACACGGCTCGCAACACAGCTCGGGCCTAAATACAAAACGGGCGTGCGGCCGTAATGTGCATGGCGTGCTCGAGCAAACATCTCGCGCTGAATCGCGATAACGGGATTCATACGGAGTATTGCAATGGCATTTGAGGAACTACTGGCCGAATACGAATCACGGCGTCAGAAAGCGTTGGGCATGGGTGGCGCCGACAAACTGGCGAGGCGCAAGAAAGCCGGCCAGCTCAATGCGCGTGAGCGCATCGCCTCGCTCGTCGACGCCGGGAGTTTTATCGAATCCGGTCTTTTTGGAAGTTCCGGCGTCTACCCGGAGCAAGCCGACGAGACGCTCACCGACGGCAAGCTCGCCGGCTTCGCGCGTATCGATGGCCGTGACGTCGCAGTCGTGGTCAACGATTTCACGGTAAAAGGCGCATCGACCAGCGCCACCAACGGAAAAAAAGTCGGCCACATGAAACGCACGGCGACCGAGCGCGGCATGCCGCTCGTGATTGTCGGCGAATCGACCGGCGCACGCCTGCCCGACGCGATGGGTTCGCGCGGCATGGGAATGCTGCTCGGCAATGACAACACACAGTTCCGCCGCACACGGGAGACGCCGCTCGCGACTGCGGTGGTCGGTCCATCGTTCGGGTCATCGGCGTGGCTCGCCTGCCTCGCTGATTTTGCCGTCATGCAAAAGGGCGCCACCATGGCGGTGTCGAGCCCGCGTCTCATCGAAATGGCGCTCGGTCAAAAGGTGGATCTTGAAGAACTGGGCGGCTGGCGCCTGCACGCGGAGACCACCGGCCTTGTCGATCTGGTCGTCGACTCTGAAGAGGAGATGTTCGCTTCGATAAAGCGCTTCCTTTCATACCTGCCGAGCCATCATCGCGAAGCGCCGCCCGATGTCGCGGTGCCGGCGGGCTCGGGTGCCGCCATGGAGAATATATTCAATCTGCTGCCTGAAAAGCGCACGCAGGTGTATGACATGAAGCGCGTCATCAAGGCAGTCGTCGATAACGACACGCTGTTTGAATTGAAGCCGCGCTTCGGTAAGAGTGCGGTTGTCGCACTCGCCCGACTGGGCGGCAAAAGTGTGGGCATCGTGGCAAACAATCCGCTGCATCGCGGCGGCGCGCTGGACGCCGATGCCTGCCGCAAGATCGTGGACTTTCTGGTTCTGTGTGATTCCTTCAACGTGCCGATCGTCCTGCTCGTCGATACGCCGGGATTTCAGATCGGCACCGAAGCGGAGCGCAGCGGCGCGCCCGGCAAAATCATGAATTTCATGAACGCGATGACGCTGGTTACGGTGCCGAAGCTATCGGTGATCCTGCGCAAGAGTTATGGCCGTGCCTACGTTTGCATGGGCGGCGGACGCCATTCCGATGACATTGCCGCATGGCCGACCGCCGAGATCAGCTTCATGAGCCCGGAGTTCGCGACGACCATCGTGCATGGCGTCAAGCCGGGCGACGCCGATTATCCAGCGCGCCTCGCCGAGATCGAGCAGGGTTCCGACGTGTGGGGACTTGCTTCAGTGTTCGCAGCACAGGCGGTGATACGTCCTGCCGATACGCGGGATTACCTGATTCGCATGCTTGATGTATACAAGCTCCGCATGACGAAAGGTGTCGGCCAGCATTTGATGCGCACATGGCCGACGAGCTACTGACGCTTTGTCACCGACGTCATAAAGAAAATCGGAACCAAACGTCCAAGCTCTGTTTTTAGATTTGCGCTGTCTGTGGACTCCGTGGCCGAAAGGAATTGATGTTTAACAAAGTGGTCGTAGCAAATCGTGGCGCGATCGCCGCCAGAGTATTGCGCGCGCTCGATCAAATGGGCATCAAATCGGTCGCCCTGTATTCCGAAGCCGACTACGGTGCGCCCTATCTGGAAATGGCGAGCGAGACCTACGCGATCGGCGCGTCACCGGCGCGCGACAGTTATCTCAACCAGGATCTCCTGCTCGACGTGTTCGAGCGCGCCGGTGTCGATGGCGTGCACCCAGGGTATGGCTTTCTCTCCGAGAACGCGCAATTCGCAGAACGCGTGCAGGCGGCGGGCATCAACTTCATCGGCCCATCTCCCAAGTGGATCCATGCCATGGGCCACAAGACGCGCGCGCGTGAAATCGCAGCACAATACGGCATGCCGATGTCGAAAGGCTCGGCAGTGTTACCGGTGCAGCCCGCGGCAATAGTCGCAGCAGCGCGGGAAATCGGCTATCCGGTGCTGGTGAAACCGGCAGGCGGCGGTGGCGGCATCGGCATGTTGCCGGCGAAAGATGAAGGTGAACTGCTGGCGGTTGTCGAGCGTTCGCGCTCGATGGCGACACGCGGGTTTGGCAGCGCAGAAGTTTATCTGGAGCGTTTGTTCGAGCGCCCCCGCCATGTCGAATTTCAGGTGCTCGGTGATCGGCACGGCAATGCGGTGCATCTATTCGAGCGGGACTGCTCGGTGCAGCGACGCAATCAAAAAGTGATCGAAGAGGCGCCTGGGCCCGCGCTCGATCGCGCCCGCGTAACCGAGGTTGCCGACCAGATCGCGGCCATCATCAAAGAAATGGGCTACGACAACATCGGCACCGTCGAAATGCTGATGGCTGCGGACGGCTCATTCAACTTTCTCGAGATGAACACCCGCCTGCAGGTCGAGCACGGTGTCACTGAGGAAGTGACCGGCGTGGATCTCGTGAAAGCCCAAATCCGCGCGGCCGCCGGTGAGAGGCTGAGCGACATTCTGCCATCGAGACTGGCGATCAAAGGGCACGCCATCCAGGCACGCGTGTACGCCGAAGATCCGAAGAACTTTTTTCCATCGCCCGGCAAGCTGACCGTGTTTCGCCCGCCCCAAGACAAATCGATACGCATCGAGACGGGTTATGCGGAAGGACGCGATGTGACGCCGTTCTACGATCCGATGATTGCCAAAGTCATCGTCCATGCAGCCAGTCGTGACCTTGCGATCGAGCGGCTCGCGCAAGCGCTCGAGTCATTCGATATCAAAGGACCGAAGACCAACATCCCCATGGTAATTGCAGTGCTGCGTTCTGCGCAGTTCGGCGCCGGCGATGTACACACCGGCTTGATTCCCGAGGTGCAGGCAGGCAGAAAATCATGAACGACGCCGCCGACATGATTGCCGATGCAAAGCGTCATGGCCGTGCCGCGCTCGACGAGTCGGCCGGCAAACGTCTGCTCGCGACTTTCGGTATCAGCGTTCCAAAGTCGGTCGTAGTAGCCGACGCACGCGGTGCGACTGAGGCATTGAAGCAACTTCACCCGCCATACGTCGTGAAACTCATATCGCCCGATATCTTGCACAAGAGCGACGCAGGTGGCGTCAAGGTGAATTTGAAAGAGTCCAGCGAAGTGGTAAACGCAATTGCCGAGATGGCAGCGGCACCGCATATAAAGAGCGCCCGCATCGACGGCTACCTGATTGAAGAGATGGCGCCGCCCGGACAGGAAATTGTGATCGGCGCGGTTCGTGATCCGGATTTTGGCCCGCTGGTGATGGTGGGCCTCGGCGGAATATTCGTCGAAATTCTAGCTGACGTTGCATTTCGGATTTGCCCGATCACGCGCCTGGACGCTGAAGAAATGCTGGCAGAACTGAAGGGCGGCGCCATTCTCGACGGTGCACGCGGAAAGCGGCCGGTTTCGCGCGCGGCGATTGTTGATTCGCTGATCAAGATCGCCGGCGAAGATGGTTTACTGATGCGTCATGGCGACGATTTCAGCGAAGCGGATATCAATCCCCTGATCGTCTCGGAAGCAGGCGCCGTGGCGGTCGATGCAAGATTCATTCTGTCATGACGAATGCCGACATCGCGGCCGGCTATGCGCCGCTCTTCATGCCGCAGACTGTAGCGGTCGGTGGGGGCGTCGACGAAGGGCGCGGCACTTCCCAACCACTTCATACGACGTATTCGAGAATACGGCTATGCCGGCGACATTTATCCCATACACCCATCGGCCGCGGAGATCGACGGCCTGCGCGCCTATCCGAACCTCGGCGCTACGCCGAAGCCCATCGATTATGCATACATTGCGGTGTCGGCAGCGCAGATTCCACCGATGTTATCGGCAGCCGCTGGGCGTGTACGCTTTGCACAAGTGATTTCGAGCGGCTTCGCGGAAGTCGACGAAGGCAAGGATCTACAAGCGAACCTGCTCAGCGCAGCACGTGCAGGCGGCATGCGCCTGCTTGGTCCCAACTGCCTGGGCATATATACGCCACGCGGACGCATCACCTTCACTGAAATCAGTCCGCCGGAAGTGGGACCCGTCGGCGTCGTTTCGCAGAGCGGCGGATTGGGCACCGACATCATCCGGCGGGGACTGAACCGCGGCGTCAAGTTTTCCGGGCTGGTGACCGTCGGTAACTGCGCCGATCTCACGCCGAGCGACATGCTTGAATTTTATCTGGCCGACGCGCAAACCAAAGTGATCGGTTTCTATATTGAGACCGCGAAAGACGCCCGTCGCCTGTTTGAGATGCTGCGCGACGCGAAGGCGCGCAAGCCGGTCGTTCTGCTAAAGGGCGGTCTGTACCCGTCAGGGTGTCGCGGCCGCAGCGTCGCATACCGGGTCGCTGGCCGGTGACGATCGTGCGTGGATCGCCCTATCGCGACAAACCGGGTGCGTGCTCGTCGATACGCTGGACGAATTCATCGATACGCTGCTCGTTTTTCAGACGCTGACACCGCAACCATTGCACCCGACGCGGCGCGTTGTGCTGTTTGGCAATGGCGGCGGCACGAGTGTGCTCGCAACTGATTGTTTCGCGCGCCTGGGGCTTGATGTTACGCCATTCAATCAGCCGGCGCTCGATGCGCTCGCGGTGCTCAGGCTGCCGCCCGGCACCAGCATTACCAACCCCGTCGATTGTCCCGTCAGCACTCTGCAGCAGGATGATGGACGCGTCGCCGAAAAAATTCTTGACGAGATCTATGCTAAAGGCAAACCCGAAGCGCTCGTGATGCATCTTAATATGTCGGCGTTCGTGGGCCGCACGAAACCGGAGATCCTCGATAACCTCGTGCAGGCCGCGTTGAGAGTACAAACGCATTACCCGGGCCAGGCGCATTTCGTGCTCGTGTTGCGTTCGGACGGTGAGCCACGACTCGAAGCACGCAAACGTGAGTTTCGCGATCGTGCCGTGGCACTGGGTATTCCGGTTTACGATGAAATGAGCAATGCGGGGCGCGCGCTGGCGGCATTGCAGGCGCATGAGCGCTTTCTGCACACACGCGGGTGATGTGCGTCTATGAGTGCGACCGATTTCAAGGCGATCAGCGTCGCATGCCGCGTTTACAGCGGCAAAGATGCACTCGAAAACCTTCCCGCCGAAGTCAAACGCAATAAAGTCCACCGGACGTTCATCGTTTGCGGCCGCACGGTATCGCGGCGGACACCTTTAATCGATCGCCTGCGCTCCATACTCGGCAACGACTGCGCGGGCGTATTTAACGAGATCGAAAAAGATTCGACGCTGCCTTCAGTGCTGCGCGCTGCCGCGGCCGCGCGCGCTGCCCGGGCAGATCTCATTGTCAGTGTCGGCGGCGGCAGCGTAACGCAGGCTGCGCGCGTCGTAGCTATCCTGCTCGCCGAGCGAGCGGCGCCGCACGATCTCATTACACGCTATCCCGAGCATGCGCCAGCGATCAGTCCAAAGCTCCTGGCGCCGAAGCTGCCTATCATCAACGTGCTGACCGTGCCGACAACGGCGCAAAATCGCGGCGGCTCCGCGCTGCGTGACGATACACTCGACCACCGGATGGAATTTTTCGATCCGAAAACGCGTCCGCAGGCGATCTTCTGGGATGCGAACGCTTTAATGACGGCGCCTCCATCACTCGTACGCAACGCGGGCTGCTCGATCTACTGGCGCAGCGTCATGAACCTCGGCTGGACCGAAATCAATCCCTTGCTCGAAGGCGAGCGCCTGCATGTGTACCGGCTGGCGGCACGCGCGCTGCCGCGCGTGGCTCTCGCGCCGACTGCCGACCCGCGCATCGAATTGTGCACCGCCGCTTTTTTGCTCAACCGCGATGCCGATGAAGGCGGCACAATGGCAGCGCGGCACTGGGTTGTGCGCCTGACCTACGCGTTTGCTACGGCGTTATTCATCTCGTTTCCGCACGTTGGTCAGGGCGAGGCGTATTCAGCGTTGACGGGAACGGTCTTGCGCCGGCTAGGCTCCCGTGACCCGCATGCCATGGCACAACTCGCACGACAACTCGGTGTGTGGAAAGAAGGCATGCCGGTTGCTGACGCCCCACAACGCGCGGCGGAATATCTCGACCAGTTTTTTAAGGGCCTGGATATGCCGACGCGGCTGCGCGAACTGAACTTGCGGCGCGAGGGCCTCACGCAAGTGCTCGAAAATTCGCTCAAGAATTTTAACGCTGACCCCAAGCGAGAATTCGTGCGTGAACGCGCGTTGCTGCACGACGTGCTGCTGCAGGCGTGGTAATCAAGATAAGCAACGCAGGCTAAAAGGGAGCAATAGCGATGGCGCAATGTGAACTTGCTTACATGACCTGGAAAGAAGTGGAAGCTGCGCGCGACCGCGGCGCTGCAGTGCTGGTGCCTATCGGCACGCATGAACAAAACGGCACGCTGGGCCCGATGGGAACCGACGGGCTGCTGGTTTTCGAGATCACGAAGCGGATCGCCGCCGAGACCGGCGCCGTGGTAGCGCCGTTGTTAAGTTATGGTTACTCATCGCGCCATCGCAACTTTACCGGCACCATCTCATTGCAGCCGGATACGCTGCGCCGGCTCATCTTCGATATCTGCGAAGCGCTGGTTAAAGACGGCTTCGAGCATGTGCTCCTCGTCAATTCGCATCAGACCAACGAGCCGATCATGGAGCATGCGGGACGGCAAATCCGCGAGAAGTACGGCGTCATCATGGGCTACATCAATCCGGTGGTGCTCGCTGAAAAGAGTACTCAGGACCTGTATCCCAAACTGGGCTCAGCGCATGGCCACGGCGACGAGCGTGTCACTTCGATGCTCAGCTATTGCTTACCCGGCGCAGTGCGGATGGATGCGCCGCCCGAACCGCAGGAGTGGCGGGAGTTCGAGGGATTGCCGTTGGCCGCATCTCACCAGGTGAAGGTCGGGCAAGGGGTCTTTGGCCTTTATATGGAAGTCCACGATTTTTCACCGTCCGGCGGCAACGGCAATCCGGCCGCAGTCGACGTCAACAAAGGCGCCGAGGTTGTTCAGCGCGTCGTCAGTATGGCCGTCGACTACGTCAAAGCGTTTCTCAAGCTGCGCACGACGAAGCGGCCGTAGCCTTCTACGATCAGCCCGTCACCGCCGCAAATCGTCAGCGCAAAACTTGCTACGCGAAAGCAACGGTCTGCAGTACGCTGCCTGCGAAAAAATTCGTTAATCGGAGTGCTTGCCGGATGACGACCAAACGTTTCATCGGCAATCTTGTTCTCGCGCTCTGCGGCGTCATCGTCGCGCATGCGGCGTGGGCACAGGAATATCCCGTCAAGCCGATTCGCCTGATCGTGCCGAATCCGCCGGGCGGCGGTAACGATGTGATCGCGCGCATGTTCGCCCAGAAATTGAGCGAAGCCTGGGGACAGCAGGTCGTCGTCGAGAACAGGGGCGGTGCAGGCACGACGATAGGCACAGCGTTCGTCGCGCACGCCGCCCCGGACGGCTATACGCTGATGGTGTCGCTTGTTTCAAGTCATGCGGTAAGCCCTAATCTTTACCGCGATCCAGGCTACGATCCGATCAAAGATTTCACGCCGATAACGGTACTCGTGGTATCGCCGATGTTGCTAGGCGTCACGCCTTCATTTCCCGCAAAGTCGATGCGCGAACTGATTGCGCTGGCTAGGAAAAAGCCCGGCACGATCACCTATGCGTCGGGCGGCAGCGGCTCTCCGATGCACATGAGCGTCGAGATTTTTAAGAGCATGGCAGGCATCGATCTGGTCCACATTCCGTATAAAGGCGGCGGTCCCGCGCAGCTCGGCATTGCCATCGGTGAGGCGTATATGGGAATCTCGACCACCGGATCGATGTTGTCGATGGTGCAGGCGCGCCGCATCAGGGCGCTCGCGGTGGGGCGTGCCGCACGCCTCACTGACCATCCAGATTTGCCGACCTTTGCCGAGGCGGGCATGCCGGGCTACGACACGAACACCTGGTATTCGGTACACGCGCCTGCCGGCACGCCGGATGCCATTGCCGACAAGCTCAACAAAGAACTCGTGCACATTCTCGGCCTTGCTGATATCAAGGAGCGCCTGCGGCAACTCAGCAGCGACGGCGTTGGCTATACACGAGAGCAGACAGGTGTCTTCGTCAAGCACGAGTTGGCGAAGTACGCCAAGGTGATCAAGGACGCCGGCATCAAGGGCGAATAGCGCGCGAACATGCGCTCGGCAATAGTGATCAAATAAGGGAACGCAATGGACACGCTAAAAGTCGGCATGCGCGACGAACTCGTATGGGAGGTCACGGAAGCGCTGACCACAAAGCGCGGTGATTACCGCGTGTTCTCGACGCCGTCGATGACCTATTTCGTCGAGATGACTGCGCACAAGCTTGTGCTGCCACATCTGAAACCGGGTCAAGGCCAAGTGGGACTGCAAGTCAACATCCGGCACATGGCGCCGACGCCGATCGGCAAGAGCGTCCGCTGCGAGACCGAGCTCTTCGCCATCGATCGCCGCAAACTTACTTTTAAGATGAAAGTCTATGATGATGTCGAACAAATCGGCGAAGCCGAGCACGATCGCTACATCGTCGATCTCGAGAAATATATGGCGCGCTTGAAAGCGAAGATCGAACGCGCGTCAAAAAGTTGAATGCCCTCACCATGGAGGTCAACCCGACGAGTCTTCGCCCGCCGGACTGCAACCATAGCGCATTACGTCTCGCTGCCCATTTCCGGCCCGTCCAGTTGACGTATTTCGCACTCGATGTCCCATTCGTCGCCATGCACCTTGAGGAAGCGTTCGGTCAGTTCGATCGCCTGCTGCTTTGAATTCGCTTCGAGAATCGCATAACCACCTATCACTTCCTTGGTCTCGGCGAATGGCCCGTCGACCATCGATAGCTTCCCCCGTCGCAGCCGCACGCGGACGCCCTCGGAGGTTGGCCGCAGTCCGGCGGTGCTGATGAGCTGGCCGGCGGCGGACAGCTCCTGTATAAGTTTGCCCATGTCAGTCATGAGCTGCTCGCTAGGCACCTGGCCGGTATTCTCCTGGATTCGAATCATAGATATAAATCGCATGCTGGATCTCCTTGGTTGATAGCGCAGCGGGGCGTGAAGCAGCATTATTCACTGGCCACGCTTACACCTGGTCGAACAAGGGTCCTCCGGATCGACACTAAGCGGGTTCCCGATCATTCGGCCGCCGAATGGCTATCAGCATCGCGCGCATCGGAGGCGACTCGATCCACCCATTAGAGTGGCCCGCAACTTCTGCAGACTTGTAACTAGCGTTTCTTGCGCTTGCCGGCAGCCTCTTCCGCGGCCAATTCCGCGAATGCGTCCTTAGCAGCGGTAAAGCCGCTCAAAGATGCATAGACGCCGGCATAGACATACGTGTGTAGAAGAATCTCGCCGATCTCACGCTTGCTCCACCCGGCGCGCACGCAGGTTTTGACGTGCAGCTTGACTGCGCCAGCCTGGCTTTGCGCCGATGTCATCGCGAGTGACAGCGCGGCGCGCATCTTCTTCGTCAATCCGGGCCGCGCCCACACGGTGCCCCAGCAGAACTCATCGGTCACATCGTGAAACATGCGCATGAAATCGTCGGCCTCTGCGTAGCCGCGATCCACGTACCTGTCGCCGTGCACCTGGCGGCGGACGATCTCCCCTTTTGCGGCAAGCGGACTGCGTTTCCCTGCCATGTTGATTGCTCCCTGCACTGGATCAAACAAGTGAAAAGTTCGAGGGCGCAGACCACTGCCTGCGCCATCGGGTCTTGGAACGATCGCTAACTGATGTTCAGGATTTTTTCGCCATAGTCGATTTGTTCAGCGAACGCACATCACGCCGTTTCCACTGGCCCGAATCGATCTGTGCCAGAAATTCGGCCGTGATGCGATTGAACAAATCGGGCTCCTCGAGATTCACCGCATGGCCGGTGGCAGCAACAACCGTGAGCCACGCCGAAGGACAAACGCGTTTCATGAATACGCCCGGCTCGAGGCAGTTGTCGTCCTCATCGCCGCTGATAACATGCAACGGAACAGCGAGCTTTGAGAGTTGACGCTCGAGGCTGTAAATGGTCGGCCGCTTGCCCTGCACGCCCGTCAGCGTGTTCGCGGAGCCCAGCGCTGAATGCTTGGCGAACTCGGCGCAGAAATGCGCGAATCCGCGCGGATCCTTGTTCTGAAACTGAATGCGTGAAGGGCCGATCTGATAAGGCTTCACCGCCTCCGCCGTTCCAAGCTCGAGAAAACGGCGCACCATCACATCATTGTCACGCATGAATTGCGCGCGCTTGTCGGGATCAGATCCGTAACCGACACCGACCGCGGTCAGGGACAGCGCCATGCGAGGATAACGCAAGCCGAAATGCACGGTTGCATAACCGCCCATCGAGCAGCCGATGATATGCGCCTTCGCTATTTTCAGATGGCGCATGACGTTAGCGATGTCATCGGTCGCGATCGCCTGCGAATATTTAGCCGCCGACTGCGGCACGTCGGACGGCGGATAGCCGCGCGCATTGTATGCGATGCAACGATAGCGCCGGCTGAAAAACCGCATCTGCGTTTCCCAACTGTACAGGTCGTCGGCGAATTCATGCACGAATATGATGGGCGTCCCGCGACCCGCTTCTTCATAATAAAGTTTGACTCCGTTCGAATCGGCGTACGGCATGTCAGCTCCCTTGATAGTCGCCCGCGATCAGCTCGGGGCCGGTGGTGAACTTGAGCAAAGCGCGAACCGGTCTGTTCGCAAGGTCGATGTCAGCGGCTTGCAGGCGATACGATACATGAATTCAGCACACGCAGACGTCAATGCAAGTCAGCGCGCTGCGCGGCGCACAGCGACACTCGATCGCTGATCCCATAGAAATTAGCCGCGCGCGACGGCTGATGCAGACGGAACGGTGGTGCGTGCGAGCGCCGCTGCATCCCGTATGTTGTCGAACGACCAGATGAGCTCGATGACGTCATACGCGTTGCAGGTCGAGAACCCCCACTCTGCCAGCGCGCGAAATTTACTCTCAATATCGTCATCGCTGAGCGGGCGCTCGAGACTGCCCGAAGCATGCGCAACATAGCAATGATGCTTCGTGCCATCTTTAAGCGTCACTGTTACATCCGCAGCATCTTTGCCAATCGCATTGTCGACGACAGGCCTTACGCGCGAGCGCAGCGCGATGGTCGCGGGATCATTCACGCACGCGTCGCTAAACTCTTTGACGCCGGCCGCCGCGAAGATGCACGCGGCTGCAGCGCAGTGTTGTACCGACAGCTTAGCTTCGAGACCGTTGCGCGGCGCGGGATTGCCGGTCAACGTCAGGACCAGCGGATGCACGCGCAAATCGATGCTAGCGATTGCGTCGTGGACGATGCCGTGCTTATTGCGCAGTTCCAGGCACGCATCGATGATGGGATGCACAACAATGCCGCACGGATACGGCTTGTACGCGTTTTGCGTGAGCTCCCATGTCGTGCCGAGGCCCGTGGTAATCGAATCGAGATCGCAGCGTGGCGAAAGCACATGGGCAAATCCGCGCGGCGCTTCAAGCGCACGCTCCGAGCTCGTAAAGCCTTGTCGGGCGAGAAGCGCCGCCATGAGTCCATTACGCGCGGCGTGGCCCATGTTATAGGTCTTGGCCATGCTGCCGAGCATCTCGGTAAGGCCGGAGGACTGCGTCGCGGCGATGCCGAGCGCCCACGTCATTTGTTGCGCATTCAGTTTCAGAAGTTTTCCGCATGCGGCTGCCGCGCCGAAAACGCCGCACGTGGCGGTAATGTGCCAGCCGACGTTGTAGTGTTCCGGCGTCACTGCCAGGCCAATGCGGCATTCGGCTTCGACGCCCAGAATGAACGCATGCAGAAACTGTGCGCCCGTGAACGGCGTGTGGTCCGCCAACGCCACAATCGCCGCAGCGACGGGCACCGTCGGATGAATGACGGTGCTCAGATGCGTGTCATCGAAATCGAGGACGTTCGAGCTGATTGCGTTGATGACCGCTGCATTGAGGATATCAAGCCGCTCGCGGCGGCCGATGAGTTGCCCGTGCGGGGCGCCGGAAAAGTCGCGCAGCGCTGCGAGCGCGGTATCGACGGTTACATCGTTGCAGCCGCCTAGCGCGCAGCCCAGCCAGTTCAGCAGCGCGCGTTTCGCTTCATGGCGCACGTTCGCCGGAATTTCTTGCCATCCCGAATCGACAATGAAGCGGGCAAGCTCATGCGTGGTATCACTCAATTTTTAGTCCCGCATCCTTGACGACCTTCGCCCATTTTGGAATTTCAGCCTTGATGAAGACCGCGAAATGCTGCGGTGTATCGCCCACGGCATCTGCACCGAGCGTTGCGAGCCTGTCCTTCACGTCCGGCAAGGCCAGCGCTTTCACGACTTCCGCATTCAAGCGGTTGACGATCGGTTGCGGCGTGCCCGCCGGAACGAATAAACCGTTCCACCCGACGATCTGATAGCCCTTGAGTCCTGCTTCGTCGAGCGTCTGCAACTCGGGCAGCAGCGGCGAACGCTTCAGATCGGTGACCGCGAGCGCTCGCAGCTTGCCCGCCTTGGCAAATGGCAGGGTGCCCGGAATGTTTTCGCACATGAACTGGATTTGTCCGGCGACGAGATCGGTGAGTGCGGGCGCACCGCCCTTATAGGGGATATGCGTCACCTGGATGCCTGCCACCGTCTTGATCATTTCGCCGGCGAGATGCGGCGTTGTGCCGGGCCCGCCGGAACCGAAGTTGAGCTTGCCCGGGTTCGCTTTCGCATAAGCGATGAACTCAGTTACCGACTTGGCGGGCACTGACGGATGCACGACCAGCATAAGGGGCGCCGACGCCACCATGGTGACGGGTATCAGGTCGCGCACCGTATCGTAGGGCAGCTTGCTGAAGAGACTTGGATTGACAGTGAAGGTCAGGCTCATCATCAAGACCGTATACCCATCGGGTGGCGCTTTGGCGACGATGTCCGTACCGATGATGCCGGATGCGCCCGGGCGGTTGTCGACCACGAACTGTTGACCCAGCGCGTCCGAAAGCTTCTGTGCGACGAGGCGCGCCATGATGTCGTTCGAACCGGCGCCGGCCGCGAACGGCACGACCATGCGCACGGATTTGTCGGGATACGATTGTGCAGACGCCGCGGTTGCAATGATTAGGACAAGCAATGCCATGCAGGCTCGACATACGATCGTCATTGCTCGTCTCCCGTGCGCAGGAACGCTGCAAGCATAAAGAATGCGGCCGTGCTCAACAAGCAGCGTCCTGTCCTGAATTGGCCGCTTCGGCGTAATGAACAAGCATTATGCCCGCGAGCACCACCACACCCCCGACCACCTGCAGAGCGTTCACTGCTTCACCGAGCAGCAGCCACGCAAACAGCGTTGCCATGACCGGCTGAAATAAAAGTCCGACCGAGGAGAACGTTGCGGGCAGATGCGCCATTGCATACGCGATCAAGCTCTGACCAGCGACCTGCGCAATAAGCGCGAGACCGATCAGCTTGGTCCATCCGTTGCCGGTCGCGGGCAACATTTGCTCGCCGGAGAGCAGTGCGATCGGCAGCAGCACAACTGCGGTAATTACGCCGCTCCAGGCCATGATGGCGGCGGTCGAAACGCGGGTGCGTAATTTGGTGACGGTAAGCTGATAGCCTGCATAGAACATCGCGGTTACGACGCCGAGCCCATCGCCCAGCAGTTCCTTACCATGCAGGTGGAAGTCACTGCCGATCAGCATCGTCATGCCGGTGAGGGCAGTGGCCAGCCCCATCAGAAAGCGCGCGCTCAAATGCTTGTGGAACAGTAGCCACGCGACGAGTGCCACAAAGATGGGGGCAAGGTTTGCAAGCAGTGTCGAGTTGGCGACCGACGTTAGAACGACCGACCAGTGCCACACGGCAAGATCGCCGGCGAAGAAAAGTCCGGCGGCGATCAGCCGGCGTTTATCAGCTCGTACGTAAGCTGCTGGACGCGCGCGCTGCTGCAGCATCGACCACACCGCAAGCATCGGTAAAGCCAGAAATACGCGCCAGAACGCAGTGGCGACGGGACCTGTCTCGCTCACTTTGACGAACAACGCGGAGGTGCCGATCGCCGTCGCGCCGAGCAGTAGCACGGCTATCGCAACGAAATTAGTCCGCTGCGCTGCGCGCGACCCGTTCAAGCGACGTCGCCGTTACTTACCCTGGAACTTCGCTTTGCGTTTCTCGATGAACGCAGCCATGCCCTCTTTCTGGTCCTGCGACGAGAATAAAATTTGCACCGCCTTCGTTTCGAATCCAAGCCCTGCCGAGAGCGGCGTCTCCAGCGCGGCCTGCACGGCTTCTTTGGCATGCAGCAGTGCAAGCGGCGGCAGTTCGGCGAGCTGTTGCGCCATCGTGATCGCGCGCTTTTCGACTTCTGAATCCGGCGCGAGCTCTGACACCAAGCCCATCGCATACGCTTCCTGCGCGGTGAACGGATCGCCGGTGAGGATATAGCGCATCGCCTTGTATTTACCCACCGCACGCGTCAGGCGCTGCGTGCCGCCGCCGCCGGGAATGATGCCGATTTTTACTTCGGGCTGGCCGAAGCGCGCAGATTCGCCCGCAATAATGATGTCGCAGGTCATCGCAAGCTCACAGCCGCCGCCCAATGCGAAACCATTCACCGCCGCGATCACAGGTTTTGGGCACGACGAAATTGCGCGCCATAGTTTGTGCGTGCCGCGCAGCAGATGCTCTATGGTGCCGACGCCCGCCATTTCCTTGATGTCCGCGCCGGCGGCGAATGACTTGGTGCTCCCGGTAAGCACAATGGCGCGCGTATTCGCATCGTCGGTCATCTCAGACAACGCCTGAACGATGCACTTGCGCACTTCGAGATTGAGCGCATTGCGCGCTTCGGGCCGGTTGATTCGAATGAGTCCCACGCCATCGGCGGGACGCTCAACGAGCACTACAGGTGCGGTCATAGCAAGCTTCCTTCGTTTTGGTAATAGTGAGTCCGCAACGATCAACGAGCGATCAGTGTGCGACGATTTACTGCTTGGCGAGGCCAAGCTCGGCAAGCACCGATTTCATGCTTGCATAATCCTCTTTGAGCTCGGCTTTGAAGCGGTCGCCGGTAGCGAAATCGTCAGACAAATAATTGCGCTCGAGATCGGCTTTCCACTCGGGCGCAGCCACCACTTGCTGCATGATCTTTTCCCAGTATGCGGTTTGCGGTGCACTCATGCCTTTTGGTCCCATGATGCTGCGCCAGCCGCCAAACACCACGTTCACGCCTTGTTCTTTCCACGTCGGTACGGCGGCATAAGGGCCAGTCAGCCGCTGACTTGCCGCGACGCCGACGATGCGCAGCTTGCCGGCCTCGACTTGGTCCGCAACATTGCCCGCCGCGGTGGTTACCAGATCGATGTGGCCGCCCAGCAGCGCACCAATCGCTTCCGAGGATCCTTTGAAGGCAACCACTTTCAGTCCACGCACGTCGCCACCGATTGCTTTGGCGAGCAGACCGGCCGCAATGTGGTTGTGACTGCCGAGCGCCGTTGCGAAACCGATGCTGACGCTTTTCGGATCTTTCTTGAGACGCTCGATCAGATCGCGGCCGCTCTTCATCGGTGCGTCGCTTTTCACCGCGAACACGATGTATTCATTGAAGAGCGACGCGATCGGCGTGAAATCTGTGTAGTTGAGCGGACTCGCGCCGATGATGTGGTTAGAGAGTATCGTCGGCGTGCCGACCATGACGTAGTGGCCATCGCCTGAATGTTGATTCAGGTAATTCATAGTCATCGCATTGCCGCCGCCGGGCTTGTTGACTACCGTGAGCGTCGCTGCCATGAGGCGCTTGTCGTGAATGATGCGCTCGACGCTGCGCGCCGTTTTATCGTTGCTGCCACCGGGCGCCGATGGCACGACGATTTCGACATTGCGTTCAGGTTTCCATTGCGCGTGCACCGGCGCGGTCAACAGCACAAGGGCACACGCGGCGAGCGTATTCCGGATGCGCATGGTCAACCTTGCGCCAGCGTCGGCCACAGCCGGTCTGCGCCTCCGGCCGCGATAACGCGCCCGAGCTCCATGCTCCATGCGGCTTCGTTTCCGAACTCTTCACGCCACGACCACAAGCGCAGCGTCGAATGATGCAGCGCGTACTGCATCCGTTACACCAATTGCCCCGTGGACCTGGTGCGCAATCATCGCGCCTTCATGCGCTGCCTGCGCCGTGCGTATCTTCGCGGCCGCGATCGGTAGCAGCGCATCTTCCCCGCGTTCGAGCGCACCGGCGGCAGATAGTGCAGCGGCAACAGCGGCGGCGACTTCACCAGCGAAGCGCGCCAGCTCCTGCTGAATGGCCTGGAACTGGCCTATCTTGCGGCCGAATTGCGAGCGCTCGGTCGCGTAGCGCGTTGCCAGCGCGAGCGCTTTTTCGAGCGCGCCGGCCATCATGAGCGCGCGTGACAGCGCGCCGCGCAAACGCAACGCGGCATGATTGATCGCCGCACTCGCCGGCGCAACTCGATTCGATGTGATGCTCGACGTTGTCGAGCTCAACATCGTCGCGCGGTTCGGATGCGAGGTTGCGGCCGGCGCTGATTGCGCATACCCGCGCATCGACGCGGGCGACCATGTCACCGTCCTTTGACGATACCAGCAGGACGAGATGCCGATGCCATACGCGCCCAAGGGACACGCTTTAAGCGTCCGCTCAACTTCCATTCAGCGCCTTCTTTGCGCGCGACGACTTTGTCGCCTTGCACGGGGCCGAACGCAAGCGGTCCTGGCGGAATCTCAAGGCCCGCTTCTGCAAGCATCCAGGCGGCGATAGCGGTCTCGGCGAGCGGAACTGGTGCCGCGGCGTTGCCGGCGATACGCAGCACCGCGGCGAGATCCGAGAGTACCGCCGGCGCCCCCCGCTTCTTCGGGGACCGAAACGAGCGCCAGCTGTGCATCTTCGACAATCTGCCACAACGCGGGCGACCAGCCGTCGCGCTTGGCGGCGTCGAGCATTTTGCTGTCGACATGGTCGGCAAACAATCGCGTTGCCGAATCGACGAGCATCGTGCGGACGTCACTCGCATCCTTCATTTGAGCGGCCCCAGAAGTTTGCGTGCGATGAGGCTGCGTAATACCTGCGTAGTGCCGCCGCGTATGGTGGCCACCGGCGCGCACACGATCGTTTCCGCGAGATAGCGTTCAAAGGTGTCGGCAGCCTCAGGCGTCGGTTCACTATCGGCAAGCATGCGCGCCGCGTCAATGATGTCGCGTTCGTAAAAGGTGCCCATGTCTTTAACGAGTGCCGCCTCGGTTGCGAGATCGACGGTCGCTTTGGGTGTCCCGGCCTCGCTGTCCGGGCCGGGGTCGAGCGTCATCGCAATGGCGAGGGACATACGGCGCAACGACCATAGCCGTGCCGTGAGTTTGCCGACAGCTTCGGCCGCGCGCATCGGGCGCTGTGCCCAATCGGCGTATGAGCTCCGTGAATAAGGGAAAGGTCGTCATGTAGCGTTCCGGCCCGCTCCTTTCGAGCGCGAGCTCCGAAGTCACCTGTCGCCAGCCCTGGCCAATCTCACCAACCACCATATCGTCGGGCACGAATACATTGTCCAAGAAGACTTCATTGAAATGGTGATGGCCATTCATAAAGCGGATCGGCCGTACGGTAACACCGGGCGCATTGAGCTCGACGATGAGCTGCGATAGTCCTTCGTGCCGGTTGCCGGTGTCGGGCGCCGTGCGGCACAGCACGAAAAATGCATGTGCCTTGTGCGCCCAGCTCGTCCAGACTTTTTGTCCCGTCACACGCCATCCGTTGGCGACACGCTCGGCGCGTGTTTTAACCGAGGCGAGATCGGATCCGGAATTGGGCTCGCTCATGCCCAGCACGAAATAATATTCGCCGCGCGCAATCGCCGGCAGAAAGCGCTGTTTCTGCTGCTCACTGCCGTAGCGCAGCAGGCTCGGTCCGCTCTGGCGGTCGCCAAACCAATGTGCCGCGCACGGTGCTGCAACCGCGAGCATTTCCTCGGTGACGATGAAGCGCTCGAGATAAGAGCGCTCGCGCCCGCCATAACGCTTCGGCCATGTCATGCCGATCCACCCGCGTTCAGCGACGCGCCGCGAGAAGTCGGCGTTGAATTCCGTATGTCCGAGGTGCGGCCGATATCCCGTCTGCGCGAAGTCGGCACGCAGGAACTCCCGCACTTCACCTTGCAGTTGCCTGGCGGTGGCAGGCAGCTCCA
>CAWHHJ010000028.1:0-138588 GCA_963829085.1 uncultured beta proteobacterium
AAGACTTTACCGGCGTGTCGTTTCTGTCACTCGATCTTGTCGGCAAGCGCATGGAGTTGCTCAAGGAAGTGCTGCCGGGAGTCAAGCGCGTCGCGATAGTTGCTAATCCCGAACATCCGGGTCAGCAGAGCGAGCTGCGCGTTTCCCAGGCGGCTGCGAAGTCATTGGGCCTTGAGATCGATTACTTTCAGGTGACGGACGCAGCACAACTCGAGGACGCGTTCGCTGGAATCGCGAAGGCACGCAGCGAAGCGATCGTTGTATTCCCGGACGCGATCACGATGCGCTATCGTGAACGTATCGCTGCGTTCGCGCTTAAACAACGGATCCCCGCGATCTCGGGCTGGGCGCCTTTCGCTGAAGCGGGCAACCTTCTTTCGTACGGACCAAACCTGAAGAGTTCATTCCTTCGATTGGCTACTTACGTCGATCGCATCGTGAAGGGAACGAAGCCCGCCGAGATACCCATCGAATTTCCGACCAGCATCGAGCTCGTAGTCAATCAAAATACAGCGCGGAGCGCTCGGCGTGACAATTCCGCGTTCGGTGTTAATTCGCGCCGACCGGGTGATCGAATGATCAGCGTCCGTTCCGCTGGGTACTCGCGAGATTGCGGCACGAAGTCGAATGCGCGGAATGCTGGGGCGGTGCTCGACCGCACGCCTCCACGCGGAAGTAATCCGATAACCAGACGCGCGATGCTGGTGGGCGCACTATCACTGGCGACGCTCGCGCTTCCGGTGTTCGCGCAGCGTGCCGCGCCCGTCCGAATAGGCTGGCTTGCGTACATAGGGGAGCCCGATCCAGGACTGCAAATGCTGCGGGAAGGCTTACGCGATCTTGGCTACAGCGAAGGCAAAACGCACGTCATGGTGGCGCGCTACGCAGATGGCGACTTCACACGCCTGCCCGAACTGGTGGGCGAGCTCATCGGCCGAAAAAATCGACGTGCTCGTTTCGCGCGGCCCGTCGGTGGACTATACAAAGTCCATACGCGCGCAGGTACCGGTCGTGTTTGCGTACAGCGGCGATCCGATCATAGCGGGATTCGGCGACAGCCTGCGTAAGCCCGGACGCAACATGACCGGCATTACCTTCATGGCGATGGAGCTATCGGCGAAACGCATTGAAGTCCTGAAAGAGCTGGTACCGAAGGCCTCGCGCGTCGCCCTGCTCTCGAATCCCGAGCACGCCGGCGAATTGAACGAGTACCGCGTAACCGATGAGTCCGCCCGCCGCCTCGGCGCGCGCATTACCCGCTACCTCGTACGGTCGCCTCAGGAGATGAATGCAGCCTTTTCGACCATCCGCGCCAGTCAGCCCGACGCAATGATTGTTTTCCCGGATTCGCTCACGGTTGCACGCCGCAAAGAGATTGCGGACTTCGCCGCGCAAGCGAGAATACCCTGCATATACGGCTGGACGGAGTTCGTCGAAGCGGGGGGACTGATGAGCTACGGGCCTTCGCTGGTCGAAAACTTCAAAGCACTCGCAATGTTCGTCGATAAGATTCTGAAAGGCACCGACGCCAGCAACATTCCGATTGAACAGGTGAGCAAAATCGGTTTGACGATCAACATGGGAACGGCAAAAGCACTCGGCATTACGATCCCTCAATCCTTACTGGTACGCGCGGACAAAGTGATCGCATCATGACGCGCCGGCAACTCCTGCTTGCGTTCGGAGCATCGGCGATAACGTGGCCAATTGCCGCGGTCGCACAGCAGCCGCCGAAAGTTGCACGCCTCGCTTATCTGGGCCCCACGTCCGCTGCCGGTTCGCGCACGCGTGTCGAAGCATTGCGGTCAGGCCTGCGAAACCTGGGCTACATCGAAGGCAGGAATTTAGAGATCGCCTTTCGCTGGGCAGACGATAAATACGAATCGCTGCTCAGACTGGCTGCAGAACTCGTGTCACTCAATCCGAATGTAATCGTTACGCATGGCACACCGGGCGTCCGGGCTGCAAGAGCGGCCACCACCAGCATACCGATTGTGATGGCCACCGCCGGCGATGCGACGCTTGTAGGTCTCGTTACCAATCTCGCACGGCCCGAAGGGAACATCACCGGTTCGACGTTCTTCAATCCCGAACTCGCATCCAAGAGACTGGAAGTGCTTAAGGACACGTTTCCGGACATGCGGCGCATAGCCGTATTGCAGAATCGCGATAATCCGGCCATGAAGCCGGTGCTCGAAGCCATGGATCAGACGGCAAAGACCCTGAAGCTCCAGTTACAGATCGTGCCGGTTGCCGCACCGGAAGAACTGGAGAAAGCGTATACAGCGATGCTTGCTCAGCGTGCCGAAGCTCTGGTAATTATTGAAGACGCAATGCTCAATGGAAATCTGCGAAAGATCGCAGATCTCGCCACCAAGCATCGGGTACCCGCGATCGGGCTGCCCGAGTTCGCCGAAGCAGGCGCGCTGATGGCGTATGGCGTCGATCTCGTAGACATGTTTTATCGCTCCGCTTATTTCGTCGACAAGATACTGAAAGGCGCTAAGGTCAGTGACCTGCCGGTCGAGCGCGCGTCGAAGTTCGAGCTCGTGATCAATAAGAAGGCGGCCGCGGCGATCGGGATCAGGATTCCAGACTCGGTCCTTGTGCGCGCTGAGCGTGTGATCGAGTGATATCGCGACGACAACTTCTCACCCGGCGTATCTGCGCCGATTGCTCATGCATGGTGAGCCGCGGAGCGTGACCGGATGATATCGCGCCGAATGTTGCTGCGCCTGATTCTGGCCGCGGCCGCATGGACGGCGCTCACCTGTTTCGCGCAGCAGATTCAAGAGCCGGTACGGATCGGCTTCTTGCCATTAGGCTCCCCAACCAATAACTACGACCAGTCGCAGGTTGATGCATTCCGCCAGGGTCTCCGTCAATTGGGCCTCATCGAGAACCGGCATCTGACAATCGATCTCGTCTGGGTTGCTAATGAGAGCGGATATCCCGCCGCCATACGTGATTTGATATCGCGCGGTTGCAAGCTGCTGGTCCCGGCGGGTACGAGCGCATCGGTGTCCGCAAAACGCGAGGCATCGACAATGCCGATCGTTTTCGTCACCGTTGGCGATCCCGTCGGCGTGGGACTGGTCAAGGACCTCGCGCGACCCGGCGGCAACGTGACCGGCTTTAGCGACGTACTGCTGGATCTTAGCGGCAAGTACGTCGACCTCGCCAAAGCGTTGGAGAAGCCGCAAGCACCGCTTAGTTACGTTTGGTATAACGGCTGGGCAAACGGTAAAAATCGCTTTCAGGCTACCGAACGGGCGGCGCAGTTATCTCGCGTCAAGCTGAGATCACGGGAGATCGCAGGCATCGCCGAAGCCGATGACGTCATGGCTGCGTTGCGAAAAGACGGCGCTAACATATTAATCATTCAGCCCAGCCCTTTTACGTATCGTGAACGTAGTCGCCTCATCGATTTAGCAACGAACTATGGGCTCGCGACCATATTCGCGTGGCCAGCGGCGGCAACCGAGGGCGCGCTGATTGCGTACGGCCCCGATTACGCCGACTTGTACCGTCGCGCAGCGACCTACGTCGACCGCATTCTGAAGGGCGCCAGGCCCGCCGATTTGCCCGTCGAACAGCCGACCAAATTCGAGTTGGTAGTCAATCTCAAGACTGCCAGGACGCTTGGCTTCAAAGTTCCCGACGAAATCGTTTTGCGCGCGGACAGGGTCATCGAATGATCACGCGTAGAAATGTTCTCGTCCTCGGCGTATGCGCGGCAGTCGCGCCATCTTCGTTGCATGCGCAGCAAGCCGGAAAGGTTGCCCGGATCGGCTTCCTTTATTTCGGCGCGCGGTCCTCCGACGGCGGCCGCTATAACGCGTTCATGCAAGGCATGCGGGATCAGGGCTTAGTTGAAGGCAGGGACTTCACCATCGAGGCGCGATTTGCTGATGGAAAGGCAGAACGCGCCCCGGCGTTGGCCGCCGATCTCGTACGGCTGAAGGCCGATGTGATCGTCGCAACCGGCACAGCCGTATACCGCGCCTTGCAGCGTGAAGCCGCAGGCATCCCGATTGTCATTACAGTGACTGCGGACCCGGTAGCAAATGGATACGCGGCGACGGTTGCGCGACCCGGTGGAAATATCACTGGCCTCTCCGATACGGCAGCAAACATCGGCCCGAAGTATCTCGAGCTGCTCGCGAGCGTCGCACCAAAGCTTTCGCGCATCGGCATACTTCTGCATCCGGACAACGTATCGCACTCTGCGCAGTTGAAAAGCCTGCTGCTGGCTGCGCAAGTGTCGGATATTCAGATCAGGGTCGGGGAAGCAGGCACAGCGCCGGACATCGAGCGCGAGATGGCACAACTTGCCCAAAAACGCGTTAATGCGTTGGTCATACTCAATGACACCTTCTATTTTCAACAGTTGCCGCAAATCGCTGCTCTGGCAGCGAAACACCACCTAGCGTCAATTTACGGAACGTCTGACTACCCGCAAGCCGGCGGGCTCATGAGTTACGGGGCCGATCTAACCGAAAACTTCCGGCGCGCTGCGACTTTCGTCGACAAAATTCTCAAGGGTGCCAAGCCGGGCGATCTGCCTTTCGAGCAGCCCACGCGGTACTACCTCGTAATCAATAAAAAGACCGCGAAGACGCTCGGTGTGACCATACCAAACGACATGCTGCTGCGCGCAGACAAGGTGATCGACTAATGAATCGGCGCGATGCAGTCATGACATTGGCAGCCGCCGGTCTTACCGTCATGGCAGGCATTCCACGCGCCCAATCGCGCATGGTCCATATTGGAGTGCTCGGTAACTTGGAGAAAGAAGCGTCGCCGACATTTCCGTTCACGGTCAAACGGCTCGCGGAACTGGGTTATGTCGAGGGAAAGAATACGATCATCGATTATCGGACGAGCAGAGGCAACAGCGAGCGCGTTCCCGCGCTCGCGCGGGAGCTGCTGAAACGCAATGTCGATCTGATAATCGTCATGGGTCCGTTATTGCCCGTACGCGCGCTACTGGCGGAAAAAGCCACTTTGCCCATCGTTTTTTGCGCCATCGACTATGAACCACTAGAGGCAGGCATCGTAGCGTCGTATCACCGGCCGGGAGCGAACGTTACCGGCGCGTACATCGCGCAGCCTGCACTTGCGGTCAAGCGCTTGGAACTGGCACGCGAGCTTATGCCGGGATTGAAGCGCCTGCTCGTATGCTATGACGCGTTTTGCAGCGATCAACTGGCAGCCGTAGAGCAGGCGGCCGCCAGGGAGGCCGTTCAGGTCGAGGCGGTGGAATTCAAGGCGCCGCCGTATGATTACGCAGCGGCGTTCGCGCAGGGGCGGCGCTCAGGCGCACAAGCGTTCGTCGGGCTGATGTCGCCGATATTCTTTCAGGATAGCGCGCAGAATGTCCGTGTTAGCGGTCTCCCAGCGGTTACCTGCCGTGGGCGCATCGAACGCATTCGCACAAGCCGGTTTCCTCGCAAGTTATGGTGCGTCGCTCGAGAAAATCGCAGCCCGTGCCGGCGAGATCGCCGCACGCATCCTGCGCGGCGCCAAACCTGCCGAAACACCCGTCGAGCAGATAAACGAGTTCGAATTCGCGGTGAACCTTAAAACCGCAAAAGCGTTGGGCATGAAAGTGCCCCAGGCGATCCTGCTACGCGCCGATAAGGTGATCGAGTGATTAGCCGGCGGCAATTTGTCTTTATACTCAGCGCCGGTGCGTTGACGGCCCGCTTGAAAGCATATGCGCAGGCAGTGAAAGTCCCGCGCATTGGTTTCCTGGAGCCTGGCGCGCAAGACTCCGGCCTGACCAGCGCATTTATTCGCGGCATGCAGGACCTTGGCTACATCGATGGAAAGACGATGATCATCGACGCACGATTCGCAAATGGTGAGATTGACCGCCTGGAGGCTCTCGCCGCCGAACTCGCTGCGTTGAAGCCCGACATCATGGTGGCCCAATCGACGCCGGGTGTGCGGGCGGTCCTGCAAGCGAAATCGACTGCTCCTCTGGTAATGGTTGCCGTCGGCGACCCGCTCGGCAGCGGCTTCGTCACAAACCTCGGGCGTCCCGGCGGCAATGTCACCGGCATTTCGATCCTGACCTCGGACATCAGCCCGAAGCTTCTCGAGATGCTGCGCATCATGCTTCCCAAAATTACGCGCGTCTCGGTGCTCGTCAATCCTGCAAATTCAAACTCGACGGTATCGCTGAAGAACGTTATCGCCGCTGCACAAAGGATGAATTTGCAGATCTCCTCGGTGCAGGCATCGGGTCGCAACGATTTTGAACGTGCATTCAGCGAGATCTCGCGTCAGCATCCGGGCGCGGTGCTAATTCCCGGCGATGCGCTTTTCAGGTTGCACGCGCGCACCATTGCTCAGCTTGGACTGAAGCACAAGCTTCCGCTTGCGGTTACCAATGTCGAGATCGTCGAAACGGGCGGCCTGCTAAGCTATGGCGCCAGCATGGCAGACACCTATAGGCGCGCGGCCGTTTATGTCGACAAGATCCTCAAGGGAGCGAAGGCCGGAGACCTGCCCGTCGAGCAATCGGCCACATTCGAGACGGTCATCAACCGCAGGAGCGCCGCCGCGCTTGGCTTGACGATTCCAGGAGAGCTGATGCTCCGGGCCGACAGAGTGATTGAATGACACTGCGCCGCTCCCTGTTCAGCAAGTATGCGGTCTACTTCGTAGCGCTCGTTACGATTGCACTCATCGCGAGCGGCGGCATCGGCGTTTATTTCACTTACAAGGAAAGTAAGGCCGCCCTCCTCGACCTGCAACGTGAAAAGGCGGCCGCCGCGGCTTCACGCATTGAAGCGTACGTGCAGGAAATCGAGCATCAGATCGGCTGGATGCGTCTGCCTCAGGCGGGCGCTTCCAATCCGGAGCAGCGGCGCTTCGACTATCTCAAGTTGCTGCGTCAGGTACCGGCCATCACCGACGTCATCCAACTCGATCGCAGCGGCAAGGAGCGTTTGCGCGTGTCGCGTCTCGGTATGGATGTGGCCGGCAGCGACGACGATATGTCCGCCGATCCCAAATTTACGGTCGCACGCTCGGGCAAAACGTACTTCAGCCCGGTCTACTTCCGCAAAGAGACCGAACCGTATATGACTATTGCGATGGCCGGCATCAGCGAGGAAGCGGGCATAACTGTCGCCGAGGTGAATCTCAAGTTCATATGGGATGTCATTTCGCGCATCAAGATCGGCGAGAAAGGCCTTGGCTTATGCTGTCGACTCTCAGGGCCGTCTGATTGCGCACCCGGATATCAGCCTTGTATTGCAGAAGTCGGACCTTTCGACGTTACCGCAGGTAAAGGGCGCGTTGACGGCTAAACCAGGCGACGATTCACAGCGCGTAAGCATCGCGCGCAATCCGCAAGGCCATGAAGTGCTGTCCGCATATGCGAGCATTCAGCCGCTGAATTGGCATGTGTTCGTCGACCAGCCCATCGAGGAAGCGTTCGCGCCGCTATACGCGTCTTTGAAGCGCACCGGCCTGCTGCTGCTCGGCGGCCTTGCATTCGCCATCTTCGCGAGCCTGTTTCTTGCCCGGCGCATGGTTAATCCGATCAAGGCCGTGCAGGAAGGCGCAGCACGCATCGGCGCCGGCAAACTTGATCAGGATATTCAGGTACGGACGGGCGACGAGCTCGAAGCGCTTGCTGATCAGTTCAATTCAATGGCCGGACGGCTGAAGGATTCTTACGCCGGCCTCGAGCGAAAAGTCGAAGAACGCACGCAGGAATTGAAGCAGTCGCTCGAGCATCAGACGGCCATCAGCGAAATTCTGCGCGTTATCTCGAGCTCGCCGACGGATGTCCAGCCGGTGCTGGACGCGCTCGCTGAGCGGGCAGCAAGCCTATGCGATGCACCGTTCTCGAATGTTTTGTTGGTTGAGGGCGATGTTCTAAGGCCTATGGCGGTGTACACCAGCGAGGGCGGACCGGCGCCGGATCACGGCAATCCGGTGCCAATTCAGCGAACGTATGTAAACGGACGGGCTTTACTCGACCGAGAGACAATAAATATCGAAGACATCGTGCCGTTGCTGGACACCGAATATCCGGAGGCGCGCGCTTATCAGAGGCTGTTCGGCTTCCGCGCCATGCTGGTCGTCCCGCTCATTCGCGAAGCTCACGCGATTGGCACCATCTACCTGTGGCGAAGGGAACCGCGTTTATTCACCGACAAGCAGATTGCGCTTCTCAAGACGTTCGCCGATCAGGCCGTGATTGCGATCGAGAACGTGCGCCTCTTCAATGAGACCAAAGAAGCCCTCGAGCATCAGAAAGCTTCTGCGGAAGTTCTTAGCGTCATCAGCAGTTCGGTTGCGGATACGGAACCGGTGTTTGACAAGATCCTTCTCAGTTGCGAGGAGCTTTTCGCAGGACATCATATTGGCATCACGCTGCTCGGTGAAGATAATCTCGTGCATCTGGGCGCGTACCGCGGACCCAATGCACGCGCAGTAGAGGCGACGTTCCCTTACCCGCTTGCCCGCGACTCCGGCACCGGCACGGCGATCCTCGATCGTCGCTTGCTGCATTATCCGGACGTCGAGCATGGCGATGACGTTCCTGGAAAAGTGCGAGCGACGGGCCAGCTCAGCGGCACCAAGTCATTCGCACTGGCGCCGATGCTCTGGGAAGGTAAAGGTATCGGCGTCGTCTTCGTCGGCCGCCCGATGATGAGACCCTTCACGGAGAAGGAGCTCTCGCTCCTGAAGACCTTCGCGGATCAGGCGGTGATCGCCATCCAGAACGCACGGCTGTTCCGGGAAATCGAAGAAAAGAGCAGACAGCTCGAAGTCGCTAATCGCCACAAGTCGGAGTTCCTCGCGAACATGTCGCACGAGCTGCGCACACCGCTCAACGCCATCATCGGCTTCTCGGAAGTCCTGCAGGAACGCATGTTCGGCGATATGAATGACAAACAGTCTGAATACATCAATGATATTCACGGCTCCGGCAAGCATCTGCTGTCGCTCATCAACGACATCCTTGATCTCTCGAAGGTCGAGGCCGGCCGCATGGAGCTTGAGATGGCCACGTTCGGACTCCCCGAGGCGATCGACAATGCATTGACCCTGGTGAGGGAGCGTTCGGTCCGGCACGGCATCGATCTGCAGTCGACGATCGATCCCGCTGTAGGAGAAATCACGGCGGACGAGCGGAAGTTCAAACAGATCCTGCTCAATCTACTGTCCAATGCGGTGAAGTTCACACCCGAAGGCGGCCGCATAACGGTTGGGGCGCGCCAGCTCGACAGCATGGTGGAAGTCAGCGTGACGGATACCGGCATCGGCATCGCTCCGGCTGACTGCGAGGCCGTTTTCGAAGAGTTTCGCCAGGTCGGCACCGATTACACGAAGAAATCTGAAGGCACCGGCCTCGGCCTCGCCCTCACGAGAAAATTTGTGGAGCTCCACGGCGGAACCATAAAAGTAACGAGCGTGCTTGGCAAAGGCTCGACATTCAGTTTTACCCTGCCCCTCGAAATGCCTGCAGCGATCGCCGTCGCGGCCGGCTAGACGCCGATTTGAAGGACTTGCCATGGCCAATGAACTCATTCTGATCGTCGAAGACAACGAAAAAAATCGCAAGCTCGTGCGCGACATTCTGCAATTCAGAGGCTACCGGCTACTCGAATCGGAGACCGCCGAGGAAGGTATTCAGCTCGCGCGAGACAACAAGCCCGCACTCATACTCATGGACTTTCATCTGCCGGGGATGAATGGCATAGAAGCGTTCAAGATTTTGCGCGCTGATCCGCAGACGAGCGCGATACCCATTATTGCGGTCACAGCGTCGGCCATGACCGAGGACCGGCAGAAAATGATCGCCGCCGGTTTCGAAGGCCTGCAGACCAAACCGATCAATGTAAAAGAATTCCTGGAGTGTGTCGCCGCCACGCTGAAAAAGCATGCGGGTGCAGCGTGAGTGAAACGCCAAAAACGATTCTGGTAGTAGACGACACGCCGCTGAATGTGAAGATGCTGGCGGATCTGCTCACGTTCAAAGGCTATAAGGCGCAGACCGCGGCATCCGGCGCCGAAGCGCTCGAAAAAATAGGCAACGAGCGTCCCGATCTGGTACTCCTCGATGTAATGATGCCCGGCATGAACGGCTACGAGGTCTGCCAGAAGATACGCGCGAATCCCGCGACGCTCATGCTGCCGGTCGTGATGGTTACCGCGCTCGATCCGCTGCAGGAGCGCGTGAAGGGAATCGAAGCCGGCGCGGATGATTTCCTGTCGAAGCCGATCAACCAACCTGAGCTGCTCGCCCGCGTGCGCTCTCTGCTGCGCATCAAAGAATTGTGGGACACCGTGCAATCGCAGGCCGCAGAGCTCGCCGAGTGGAACAAAAATCTTGAGCAACGGGTGCAGGAACAGGTGGGCCACATCGACCGGCTCGGCCGGCTCAAGAATTTCTTTTCTCCGCAGCTTGCAGAGTCGATCGTCAGCGGCGGCGGCGAAGACCTCTTGAAAACTCATCGCCGTGAAGTCGTCGTCGCGTTCCTGGATATGCGCGGCTTTACGGCATTTACCGACAGCTCGGAACCCGAAGAAGTGATGCGGGTGCTCGCCGAATATCACGGCGCCATGGGCCCGTTGATACTGGCACATGACGGCACGCTCGAACGCTTTGCGGGTGACGGCATGATGATTTTTTTCAACGATCCGATTCAGCTTGAAAACCCCGTGATGAACGCTGTCCGCATGGCACTGGCGATGCAAGCCGGCTTTGCACCGCTGCGTGCAGCATGGAAGAAACGCGGCTACGACCTCGATCTCGGCATGGGCTTCGTGCAAGGCTACGCGACGCTGGGTGCAATCGGCTATGAAGGCCGTTGGGACTATGCGTGCATCGGCAGCGTTACCAACCTTGCGGCGCGTCTATGCAGCGAAGCGAAGGGGGGACAAATACTGACAAATCAGAAGACGCTGGCACGCATTGAAGACCTGGTTGACTCAACGTCGCTCGGAGCAGTAGCGCTGAAGGGTATTTCCCACTCGGTTGCAGTCTTCAACGTCACCGGGCTCAAGGCCTGACGCAGCGCGTCCGGTGAGCGTGATATGGCCCGCAAAACTTTGTCCGCGCTTGAGACTGTAAAGAAGCTCCGTCGCATCGAGCAACAGATTGCGCGCGGCAAAACATTGGCAGCCGCATGTAAGCTCGCCGGCGTTGGCACACGCAGCTACGCGCGTTGGCGCACCCAGTACGGCGCGCTGGCCAGGCGACTGTCGACGCTCGAGACGCGCCTTGAACAGAGTCAACGCGATCTCGTCCAATCGCTCGAGCAGCAAAGAGCAACCAGTGAAATTCTGACTGTAATCTCGAGCTCGCCTACCGATGTGCAGCCGGTATTCGACACGATAGTAGCGAGCGTGGTCAGGCTTTGCGGCGGACTCTTCAGTGCACTGTTTCGGTACGATGGCGAATGGATACACCAGGTCGCCCAGCACAATTTCACTCCCGAGGCTCTCGCCGAAGTGCGGCGCGTTTACCCGGCGCGACCAAGCCGGCTGCACGGTTCGGCGCGCGCCATTCTCGAGCGTGCAGTCGTGCATATTCCGGATGTCGATCTCGATCCGGATTACACGCACAAAGACCTCACGCGCGCTGTTGGCTTGCGCAGCGGACTTTTCGTGCCGATGATGCGCGACGGAAATCCGATCGGCGTACTCATGGTCGCGCGTGCCAAAGCGGGACGCTTCTCGGAAAGCGATATCGGCCTGCTCCAAATATTTGCCGACCAGGCCGTGATCGCGATCGAGAACGTGCGGTTGTTCAACGAGATCGAATCGCGGAATCGACAGCTCACGGTCGCTCTCGAGCAACAAACCGCCACGAGCGAAATTCTGCGTGTGATCAGCAGCGCACAGACGGACGTGCAGCCGGTATTTGATGCCATCGTTCGCAGTGCGGTGCAGTTATGCGACGCAGAGCACAGCATCGCCGCGCGCTTCGACGGCGAGTTCCTGCATCCGCTCGCCTTCCACGGGTTCTCGGCCAAGGCACTCGAAATCGTCAAGCAAACTTTCCCGATGCGTCCGACGATGGAGAACATGGTGGGGCGCGCAGCGTTGACCCGCGCCGTAGACAATCTAGCGGATATGCTTGCAGATCCCGAGTATGCACATGATTTTGCACTGGCAGGCGGGTGGCGCAGCGGACTTGCGGTGCCGATGCTGCGCGATGGCAATCTAATCGGCGCAATCGCGGTCTCGCGCAGCAAGACCGGCGCATTCCCGGAGCAGTATGTTGAGCTGCTCAAGACCTTCGCCGACCAGGCGGTGATTGCGATCGAGAACGTGCGGCTGTTCAAGGAGATCGAATCGCGTAATCGCGATCTCACCGAATTGCTTGAGCAGCAGACTGCAACCAGCGATATTCTGCGGGTTATCAGCCGGTCACAAACCGATGTTCAGCCGGTCTTCGATACGATTGCAGCCGCCTCATTGCGGCTATGCCGCGCCAGCGCAGGCCTCGTCTTTACCTTCGACGGGGATTTGATCCATTTAGTAGCTATCGCGAATCTTAATCCGGAAGGAGCCGATGCCTGGCGTGACTCGTTTCCCAGGCCGCCCAGTCGCGACACCGCGGCCACGCGAGCGGTTCTTACCTGCAGCATTGCGGCGATTCCCGATGTGCTGCAGGACGCTGACTATAAAATCGGTGATACCGCTGCCAGCACCGGATTTCGAAGCGCCGTTGCCGTCCCCTTGATACGTGAAGGAAAGGCGATCGGCGTAATCGGCGTTGGACGGTCCGAGCCGGGGCCTTTTCCGCCAGAACAGATTGCCCTGCTCCAGACCTTCGCCGATCAGGGCGTCATCGCGATCGAGAACGTTCGACTGTTCAAAGAACTCGAGGCGCGCAATGGAGACCTGACCGAATCGCTCAATCAGCAGACGGCGACTGCGGAGGTTCTCAAGGTTATCAGCAGATCCACGTTCGATCTCCAGCCGGTGCTGCAAACACTGATAGAGAATGCGGCGCGATTATGCAGCGCCGATACCGCCATCATCTTCCGCCCGGACGCCGATGGCAACTGCCGGCCGGCGGTCCAATATCAGTTGGATTCGAAGCCGGAGTTGCTAGCACATATGCACGAGCATCCGTTCCGCGCTGATCGAGGATCTACAACCGGCAGAGCAATGATCGAGCGCCGGACTGTGCACATCGTAGATATTCACGCCGACCGTGAGTTCACCCGCACCGACATCTCAGCCATGGGCGGTTATTGCACAACGCTTGCGGTTCCAATGCTGCGGGGGGATGAGCTCATAGGTGTCGTCGGCCTCATGCGAACCGGCGCGCCCGATCCTTTCACCGAAAAGCAGATCGAACTGGTGACGACGTTCGCTGATCAGGCCGTCATCGCCATTGAGAATGTTCGCTTATTCACCGAGATTAAAGCGCGCACCGAGGAACTGAGCCGCTCTGTGGAGGAACTGCGTGTCCTGGGTGACGTCGGACGTGCGGTGAGCTCGACATTGAACCTCGAGAATGTGCTGCTGACGATTATTACGCATGCAGTCCAACTGTCGGATGCCGACGGCGGCGGCACCATTTACGAGTTCGATGAATCCAGCGGCGTTTTTGAACCGCGCGCGAATTACGGAACGAGCAGTGCTACTATCGCCGCACAGCTCGATTCACGCATCCGCATCGGCGAAACGACTGTCGGTATTGCTGCCAAGCGCCGGGCGCCTTATCAGATCGCTGACATGCAGGAAGAAGCCGATAACCGCATCCGCGAGCTGTTATGGCGTGAGGGCATACGCGCGGTGCTCGCGGTGCCGCTGCTCCGGAACGAGCGAATTATCGGCGCTCTGGTCATACGTCGGAAGACGCCGGGTGAATTTCCGCAATCAGTTCTCGATTTGTTGCAGACGTTCGCAGGCCAGTCCGTGCTCGCCATCCAGAACGCGCGATTATTCCAGGAAGTGCAGGAGAAGAGCGCGCAGATCGAAATCGCAAACCGCCATAAATCCGAGTTCCTGGCGAACATGTCTCATGAGTTGAGAACGCCGCTGAATGCAGTCATTGGATTCTCGGAGGCGTTGCAGGAACGCATGTTCGGCGAGCTCAACGACAAGCAGGCCGAATACATCGATGACATACACGCTTCGGGAAAGCATCTCCTTGTCACTGATCAACGACATTCTCGACCTGTCCAAGGTCGAAGCGGGGCGCATGGAACTCGACATCCGATCGTTCAGCGTGCCCATGGCGATCGAAAACGCGCTGACGCTGATAACGGAACGCGCCGAACGGCATGGTATCCGCATGAAATGCGCTATAGAGCCGACGATCGGCGACTTCAATGGCGACGAGCGCAAATTCAAGCAGATTCTGCTGAACCTGTTATCGAACGCAGTTAAATTCACGCCCGAAGGTGGAACCATCTGCGTGGACGCGAGACCGCTAGCCGGCGGAATAGAAGTATGCGTCAGTGATACAGGCGTCGGGATTGCGGCCGAAGACTGCGTCAATGTATTCGAGGAATTTCGCCAGGTAGGCGCGAGCAGCAAGAAAGCGGAAGGTACCGGGCTTGGTCTGTCGCTCGCGCGCAAATTCGTCGAGCTGCATGGCGGGCAGATTCACGTCACCAGCGTACCGGGCAAGGGATCGCAATTCGTCTTTTCATTCATGGACCGGCTGCAACAGGAGTCTGGAAGCGCGGTCATCCAAACGTCGCGCGCCGGCTAGATACTGGGGAGCGGAGAACGCGGTCTCCGGTCGACTTGGGTAACTACTGACGGCCCGTTTGTTTAGCCGGCCCGTGCGCTAATCAACAGCTCACTCGTTTTGCGCACTCGCGTGCTCATGCCGCATAAAAGTCCAAACGCCAGCTCGGGATAACTGGAAATCAGGCCGTGCAGCTTGCCCTTGTCGAGATAAAGCAATTGCGACTCCTCGAGGACGTGCGCGGTGCCTGACCGCGGCGACCCGTCGAGCGCGCCCATCTCGCCGAAGCAATCGCCGGGCCCTACTTCGCTCACGTAATCCTCGATCTTTGGATCGCGATGTATGGAGATGCCGATCCGTCCGGTCAATACCACGTACATGCGGTCGCTCGGATCGTTGATTTCGAAAACGCGTTCACCTTTGAAATAAGCCTCTTCCTGCATTTCTTCGACGACTACGCGCAGGTCGTCGGTGCTCACCTCAGAAAAAATCGGCGTGCGCTTGAGAATGACGATGCGGTCGAAGAAATCAGCCATGCACTCTCGGCGCTGGTGCCCGCGAGAGCGCATATGCAGCGCACCGCTTGAGCCAGTCATCCACATGGTCCCGACACCATCCCAGCGCGTCATGCGCGCTTTTGAACTGAGGAACATTGGATGACAGATCGACGATGGCGTTGGGGTCCGCCGCCAGCATAAGCAGCTGCCCCAGCTGCGCGCCGAGCCGCGTGTTTGCGACATTTGCGAGCGCTTCGCGCGCGCGGGCGACCTGGCGCTTGTCTTTGCTCTTCAGCGCCATATACACGATGCGTATGCTATGGCTGTCACTGAGATTTTCCATGGCGAGCAGCGCGACTTGCAGCGTCTGCACAAACCGCTCGCCAATAACTATTTTCACGAGAGCCGACCCTCCATCGGATCGGGTGCGGTCGGTTTCGAGGACGCGGAGCGCTTGCGAGAGCGCCGCAGCGTCATCGAGTTTTCGGCTCGCGAATGCCTCGAATGCCTGACGCGACACCGCTTTCTGCGACAAATACGTGATGATCTGTTGCTGCTGCCGCGGAGAAGCGAAGTCCTTCGCGAGCCATGCAAAAAGGTGCGCGGGCAAGTCCTCGCTGGTTTCTTCGAGCACGCCCAATGCCGCCTCTACCACGCTCGGGTGACGATCATTCAGCGCATCGGTGGCAAGGCGCTCGCGGTCTCCGGCCGGCAGCAGTCTATAGCACTGGATACAGGCCAGCCGCATATTGTGGTCGGGTGAGTCAGCGAGCGCCTGCAGCACGCGCGCGAGTCGTTCATCGACCGTGAAGGAGCCACGGCACAGCGCAGCCAACGTCGCTTTCTTGATGCCATCGTCGGGATGCTCGACCAACGCACACAACTGAGACGTGAAGGACTCCGGCATCGATAGCCTTTGTCCCAAGTCGAGCGCCGCAATTACGGTGGGCTTGGACTTATCCGCAAGCATGGAAAGCCAGCGCTGCTCTGCCATGGGCCGCTGGGCATCGATGCCATATGCATACACGCCAAGAATGCCGCACGCGACGATGCGCGGATTATCGGATACGAAACAGGGATCGACCTCGACCCGAGCGCGTGGATCCTTCGCCTCGAATCGCGTTGCAAGCACGGTCGCGCGCTCATGCGAGTCGCCCAGCGAACGCTTGAACTCGAGGCGGTTCAACAGTTCCTCGGGCAGACGCGGACCGATCAGACGCACGAGTTGATCGCACAATGGCGCACTCGCATCCTGCATACGCCCGAACACCACGTCAGGCGCCTGATCGGGGAATGTATTGACGAGCATGCGCGCGTAGGTCAAACATATTTGTTCGTCGACATGCTTGACGCCTTCCGCAAGGCGCGCGAAAAGTTCCGGATCACCAACACGGTCGGTCGGACCGAGAACCGCGCTGGGCAGAAAGAGCCGCTCTTTGAGGGTAGACAGCAGCGCCTGCACGTACGCGCGGTTGGTTTTGATGCTGAACAGAAGATACAACGCGCACGCTATTCCGCCGGCGATCAGATAAGACATAGGTGCGTGGAAGGTTTTCAATGCTTGCAGCACCAGACCTACGAAGATATAGCCCGCGGGCAGCACGAGCATGAGAGAAAGGGCGCGCGCGCGCCCCTGCATATAGTCGGGAAGCGCATCGAACAGCAGCGAGCGCGACGGGTTGCGCATGGACGGCAGCAGTACGCGCCGGTTCACTGTCGACACGAGCGCCGCTGGAACTTTGAAGAAGAGAATAAGGCCGATCAAGCACAGCAGCGTGGTTGTCGGGAATACCAGGTTAATGGTGCGCACCCCGTATTTGTTGATAAGCTTGCCCGAGAAAAAAATCTGAATGAGTACGGTGACCGCGCTCGATACTACCGTCAGCACACCGAAAAGTACGCTCAATTCTGCTTCAGTTTTGAAGTTCGCGTTATAGACGGCGAAGGCAGCATAGCCAATGCAATTTAGCGCCACCACCATGAAAAATACGGCAAGCGATGAATCGAGGAGCAATTCCGAGCGCCGCGCAAACCGGAGTCCCTGTCTTACCTGCTCGATGGTGCGCTTTATGCCTCCGCCGCGCCGTCCCGGATGAAAGAACGGTGACATACCAACGGCGCGGTGCCGCATCTTGACGATAATGACTGCAAACATGGCGAGACCGCTCCATACGATTACCAGCCCCTGCACTCCCATCATCGGGGTCAATGTGAGTATCAGTCCGCCTGCGATCTCCCCCATTTGAAGCCCCGCGAGCGTCATCGGCAACAAGCGCTTGCTTTGCTCATTGTCGAAGTTCGCGCTGAAGTAGAGGGACGCATGCATGATCAGCAGCTCGGAGCTGATCTCGAACAGCAGGTAATACAACGGGTACGCGATCGAGTCCTCATGATTGGTCATCAAGTACCAGTTACCCACCAGCAGCACTGCCAGCGCCCCGAGCAGTACATAAAACTGTACGCTCGGGAGCGAGACGATCCGCATATGCCGCATATACGGTGCTGACTGTCGCCATGAGGACGCCGAGCGCAACAAACATGGCGGGCAGATACTGAATGCCCAAGCGCTTAAGAAAGAGCGCATCGGCAGTGCCGCGGCCAATGGCGAGACCCGCACTGATTATGAAGAAGAGGCAACAGAAGTAGCCGACCCGCAGCCATTCGTTCTTCTTAACCATCAGCGTTTTCATACCCGGCGGTTAACTTCTCGTCTTTGGGCGGCGGCGGAATCGAGTGGAGATTATCCACACTAGCCTGTAGGATTACAACCGGTTTCCTTGCAAAATTCTGATCACAAACAAAACGTTCAATCACATGCTGAAACGATACGCAGCGTCGCGGGCGACCGTGTTACGCATCGCCGTGTTAATGTTTTTTTGCGCAGCTTCGGTGTCCATTGCACAGACTGGATGGAAACCGAGCCGGAATGTCGAAATCATTGTCGGCGTCTCGCCCGGCGGCGGCATTGATCGAACTGCGCGCACACTGCAAAAGGTCATGCAGGATCGTCGGCTGCTCGACGTCAACTCAAGCGTCGTCAACAAGCCCGGTGGGGGCGGCATCCTGGCTCAGACGTATTTGAATCAGCATGCCGGTGACGCACACTATCTGGAAGTTTCGTCATCATCACTGCTGACGAATACGATCACCGGCAAAACCGCTAACACGTATAGCGACTTTACGCCTGTCGCGATGCTTTACGACGAGTACATAGGATTCGTCGTCAACGCAGACTCGCCGCTTAAGACGGGACGCGATCTCGTTGCGCTGCTGCGCAAGGACGCTTCCGCGCTGCCGGTCGGAATTGCAACATCTGCGGGGAACACTAACCATATGGCGCTTGCGCTGCTCGCGCGGCAAGCCGGCGCCGACGTAAAGAAATTGAAGGTCGTCGTGTTTGGCTCTGGCGGCGAGTCCACCACCGCGCTTCTCGGCGGGCACGTGGGCCTTGTCGTCACGCCTGCTGCAACCGCCCTGCCGCAGATGCAAAGCGGCGCTCTCAGATTTCTTGGCGTCGCGGCGCCCAAGCGGCTCGAGGGTGCGCTGGCGCAAGTGCCGACGTGGCGCGAGCTCGGCTTCGATATCGTGCTTGCGAACTGGCGTCCTGTCATGGCGCCGCGCGGGCTCAACGCGGAACAAATCGCTTACTGGGAAGATGTTATCCGACGCTTCACTCAGACACCGGAATGGCAAGCGGAACTGGCGGCGACCGGAGGCGTCAGTCATTACATGGGCAGCCGCGAATTGACTAAATATCTTGCCGGGCAGAACGCTGAATTCAAATCCATACTGACGGACCTCGGCCTCGCAAGATAATCGCGGCCAGGCGTAGTATGATCTCGCGCTTCCCCGCATTGCTCGTAGGATCCACCGCATGAAACCTTTCGACTGGCAATTTCCTTATCCTTCCCAACGCATGCCGATTCTCGCGCGCAATTGCGTTGCGACTTCTCAGCCGCTCGCCGCGCAAGCCGGTTTGCGCATGCTCATGAAAGGCGGCAGCGCGGTCGATGCGGTGTTGGCGACGGCAATCTCACTGACAGTGCTCGAGCCCACGAGCAACGGCATCGGTTCTGATGCGTTTGCGATCCTGTGGGATGGCAGGCAAACTGCAAGGACTCAACGCTTCCGGCCGGTCGCCCGCGGCATGGACGCCGGCCCGTTTCAAAGGTCTCGACGCGATGCCGCAACGCGGCTGGGACGCTGTCACCGTTCCGGGCGCGGTCGCCGCGTGGGTCGAGCTGTCGGCGAAATACGGAAAGCTGCCTTTCGCGGATCTGTTCGAACCGGCGATTGGATATGCGTCGCGCGGCTTCATGGTCTCCCCCACCATATCGCGCTTGTGGCAAAAACAACTGCCGGAGCTCAAAGGCATTGCGGGCTACGCGGATGCCTTCATGCCGAACGGCCGTGCTCCACAGCCCGGCGAGACTTTCGTGTTTCCGGATCAAGCGCGCACCTTGCAGCGAATCGCGGAAACCAAAGGCGAAGCTTTCTATAAAGGAGATCTCGCGGAAAAAATCGTCGCACACGCGAAAAAATTCGGCGGAGCGATGACCATGGACGATCTGGCGGCGAACCAGGTCGATTGGGTCGAGCCCATCGGACAAAACTACCGTGGATATACGCTGCATGAGATCCCGCCGAACGGACAGGGCATCGGTGCTCTCATCTCGCTCGGCATTCTCGAAAATTTCGATATGCAGAACCTGCCCGTGGATTCCGCCGACAGTCTGCATGTGCAGATCGAGGCGATGAAACTGGGGTTTGCCGATATCTACGAATACGTATCCGATCCTGCAACAATGCGCGTCACGCCTGAACAGATGCTGGACCGCGATTATTTGAAGAGCCGCTCGAAGCTCATCGACATGAAAAAAGCGCAGGACCCGACGTTCGGCACGCCACCTACCGGCGGTACCGTATATCTGACTGCGGCCGATGCATCCGGGATGATGGTCTCGTACATTCAATCGAACTATGCCGGGTTCGGATCCGGTATCGTTGTGAACGGCACGGGTATCAGCATGCAGAACCGCGGTTATGGTTTTGTTCTTAAACCGGGGCACGCCAACGACGTCGGGCCGCGCAAGCGGCCATTCCAGACCATCATTCCAGCGTTCGTGACCAAGGACGGCAAACCGGTCATGAGCTTCGGCGTGATGGGCGGTTCTATGCAGGCACAAGGTCATTCGCAGGTTATGGTGCGCTTTGCCGATTACGGACAGAATCCTCAGGCCGCTGCCGACGCGCCGCGCTGGCGCATCGACGCCGGCCTTTCCTTTGGCATCGAGCAGGGTGTGAGCGCCGATGTGATCAGCGATCTCAAACGCCGCGGCCATGATGTCACACAGGCCGATCGCTGGAGCACGGACTTTGGCCGCGCCCAATTGATTTACAAAATGGACGATGGCTACCTGGCGGCTTCCGAACGCCGCACCGACGGTCAGGCAGTAGGTTTTTAACTCGAAGTTGATCGACGGGCATTCACAATTCTGAGTTGCGTTCTGGTGCGAAGCGTATCCTGATCTTGCTGCTGTCGAATGCCGTATCCGGCATCCCAATTCCACTCCTGAATACCACTCATGTCAGAACACAAAGCAAAGATCGTATGGGCGCGTAACGGCGCGGACTTCGGCTACAAAACTTATCCGCGAGATCACGTATGGCGGTTTGACAACGGCGTCGAGATTGCCGGATCTGCCGCGGCCGCATACCTTGGCAACCCTCAGCGCATTGACCCCGAAAGTGCGTTCGTGGCAGCGCTATCGAGCTGTCATATGCTTACTTTCCTTGCACTCGCATCAAACAAGGGCTTCATCGTCGACAGTTATGAAGACGCCGCTGTCGGCCACCTCGAAAAGAATGCGAGCGGCAAGCTTGCAGTCACTCGTGTCGAACTTCACCCGAAAATCGTATACAGCGGTGCTAAGCACCCTAATGATTCAGACCTCGAGTGGCTGCACGACAAGGCGCATCGAGAATGTTTCATTGCTAATTCGGTGACGACCGAAGTCAAAGTCATCGCGGCCTGAGACGCCCGGCCACAGCGTAAGGCGATTCGAGCAGCGATCGCAATTCACTCTTACGCCGGCCTCCTTCACGACCTTCGCCCGTTTGTTTGTCCCGGTCTGGCTGTAAGCTGCAGACCGCCGCTCCCGCGTACTAGACGTCGCTTCGATCCTCGATTTAAGCAGCGGCTGTTTGACATCGGTCGTCTGCTGGATCTAGACGATGTCCGCATCAAGGCGCGCGGTCCCGCATCAGCAAATGCGTAATTCGAGCGGTTATCCATCGTGGCTCAAGCCTGAGTTCGATGACTGTCGTGCACGACTGACCGCTGCGCTATTAATCTGCAGAAAATATCGGGCGTACGTGGAATCGCTCACATTGCACCCAACGAATGCGCGGTATGTTTCACGGTCCGATGATGGCCAGAATCGAGCGCCGTCGTTTGAAGAATACGGAGCGTATGAAGAGCACCCGGATATCGCGTGTCTTGACGTTGCTGGCCTCTCTGCTCACTTTCGAGCCAGCCATGGCGGCCGACGTCTACAAGCTAACCGTTACACGCGAGGAGCAGGACTTATACGCAGTTCAAGGCAGTCGGATCTACATCAAAACCAAGGTTTGCTTTCAGTTCGTATACAGCGACGAAGCGATTCTTCGAGTGGATAGCCCACGCGCTACCATCATCGGCAAGATCTTCTTTCCCGGTGGCGCGTCGTGCGACGTGGAGGAAATTTTCCGCGCGTGACGCAGCAGTAACGTACCGGACGAATCTGAGCAGCGACCGATGCTAGAATCGGCGCTCACTTACTCAAGGGAGCGCAAATGCCGCTTGCTCAGTTATACATCGCCGCCGGACGCGACAATGAAAAGAAAAAAGTGCTGATAGAAAAAGTAACGCAAGCGTTCGTCGACGCGCTGGGCGTGAAGCCGGATTCGGTCTGGATTACCGTGCAGGACGTTCCGAAGGAAGCGTGGGGTGTCGGCGGCAAGACGCTCGCTGAACGCGGTTGACGTGGTTCTATCGGGCCTCAGCGTTGCTGCGCTTTCCACAGCTTGAGTTGAACATCAAACGAGTGCTCGACGAGGACTTTGTATAGGCGTTCGACGAAGTCCGCGTCAATGTTTTCGCCATGCGCCCACTCGCGGCGGTGGCGGTCGAATGCGGGCATCTTGTCGGGCTGCATGATGTCCGCCTCGCTTTTTTTGAAGCGTACTGCCGCCCGCACGTACGGCATGCGCTTACCCAGAAGTTTCAGGATGTCGCGGTCAATTGCGTCGACTGCATCGCGTATATCCTGCAGACTCGTGCACGCGTCCGGCGTTTTCATTTTTATATCTCCATTGCGGATGTCTATTCAGCCTTGATGCCGGCTTGCTTCACGATTTTTGCGTAGCGCACGAGCTCCTCAGCCGCAAAACGTTCGAACTGCGCCGGCGCCACGTCTCCGACCGGATCAGCACCGAGCTCGACCAGCCGATCGCGCACGTCCTGGCGCTGCATTACCGTGCGGATTGCTGCGACCAGCTTGTTCACTATATCCCGCGGCATGCCACGCGGTCCCCATACGCCATACCAATTACTCTGGTCGAAGCCCGGCAGGCCCGCTTCTGCCATGGTTGGAATGTCAGGCGCTGACTGTGTGCGCTTGGCAGTCGTAACGGCCAGCGCGCGCAGTCTGCCACTCCTCACGAACGGCATCGAGGATGGCGTTGAATCAAACATGAATTGCACCTGTCCGGAAACGACATCTGTAAGTGCAGGTGTGCTGCCTTTATATGGCACATGCTGCATATCGACGCCAACGAGCGCCTTGAACTGCTCTCCGGCGAGGTGCGATGAAGACCCGGTACTCGACGATGCAAAATTTATCTTAGCCGGATTCGCTTTGGCGTACGCTATGAAATCTTTGACTGTTTTCGCAGGCAGCGCGGGTGAAACGAGCATCAGCAGCGGCACGCTCGCGAGTATCGTCACATGCGAGAAATCCTTCACTGCGTCGTACGGCATCTTCGCGACGAGACTCGGCAGGATCACATGGATCGACGGGTTCACGAGCAGTGTATAGCCGTCGGGGGTCGCGCGGGCGACGAGCTCGGCGCCGATCATGCCGCTCGCTCCGGCGCGGTTGTCGACGACGATCTGCTGTCCAAGCTGCTCGGCAAGCCGGGTCGCCGCGACGCGCACAATGACATCCGTCGGACCACCCGCGGGATAAGGTACAACCATGCGTATAGGTTTGGTCGGGTAGTCTGCCGGCTGTGCTGCATTAACCATGCCCTGCACCGTCATTCCTAACATAACAGCGCCGATATAACCGGTAACTCTACAGTGCATCGTTTATTCCTTCATATTGAACACTTGGTCGTCATCGTCTTTTGCAAGCGCACTGCACTAACTTTTGATACGCGCGCTCGATGGATCGTAGAAGGGACGCAGCGATGGCCGCGCCGGCCACCGCTCGCATGCGACTTCGATTTCATATATCCCGGCAAGCATCGCATCCCCGGGGCAGCCGGGCTCACACTCGACATATCCCATGCACAGCGCACTTCCAATCGTGTGTCCGTAGGCGCCCGACGTTACGCGTCCCACTAACTTGCCATCACGCCAGATCGGCTCATTGTGATAGACAAGCGGCTGCGGATTCTCGAGCGCAAACTGCAGCAGGCGGCGTCCGACGCCGGTACGGCGCTGCTTTTCGAGCGCCGCGCGACCAATGAAGTCCGCCGGTTTTGCGAAGGCAACGGCAAAACCGAGCCCCGCTTCGAAAGGTGTGTCTTCATCGCTGATGTCATGTCCCCAATGCCGGTACGCTTTTTCCATGCGCAGTGTATCCATGGCGTGATACCCCGCATGCACGAGACCCACGCCTTCGCCGGCTGCCGCGATGACGTCGTAGACGCCAAGCGCGAACTCGCACGGCACGTAGAGCTCCCAGCCCAACTCGCCGACGTAGGTGATTCGCGATGCACGAACGTGTGCGTAGCCGATGTCGATCTCACGCGAACTGCCGAACGGAAAGGCTGCATTGCTCACATCCGCGCTCGTGACTTGCGCTAGTAGGTCACGTGAGCGTGGTCCCATAATTCCCAGCACAGCGTACGCAGAAGTAACATCCGTCAACACCGCATTTGCGTCGGCGGGTATATGAGCGCGCATCCAGTGAAAGTCGCGTGTCTGCGTCGCGGCTGCCGTGACGACCATGTACGATGCTTCATCGAGCCGCGTTACGGTGAGATCAGCTTCGATGCCGCCGCGCTCATTCAGCCATTGCGTGTACACGATGCGATCGCTCGCGACTGCAACATCGTTTGCGCACACGTAGTTGAGCACACGTTCGGCGTCGCGACCCTGCAGCAGGAATTTGGCGAAAGAGCTTTGATCGAACAGTGCCACGCCCTCGCGCACAGCGCGGTGCTCGCGAGCGCTGTATGCAAACCAGTTCTGCCGGCCATAGGAGTACTCATACTGCGGCACGACGCCGGCGGGCGCATACCAATTCGGCCGCTCCCATCCCGCGGTTTCGCCGAAGCACGCATTGCGAGCCGCGATACGCTCATGCAACGGTGATCGCCGCACGCCGCGCGCTGACGCATACTGCCGAAACGGCCAATGCATGTCATACAGCAAGCCGAGGGATTCCTTCGTGCGATCGTGCAGGTATAGCGCGTTGCGCTGAAATGGCACGAAGCGCCGGATGTCGACGTCCCACAAGTCCATCGGTGCGTGGCCCTGCACTATCCATTCGGCGATCGCTTTGCCCGCGCCGCCGGATGACTGAATGCCGACGGAGTTGAAGCCGGCGGCGACAAAACAATTCTTGAGCTCAGGCGCTTCGCCAAGAATGTATCGATCGTCGGGCGTGAAACTTTCCGGACCATTGAAGAAAAGCTGAATTCCGGTATCGCGCAGCGCAGGAATTCTTTCCATTGCGAGCTCGAGATAAGGCATGACCTGTTCCCAATCATCGGGCAGGTGCACGAAGCCTTCCGGTTCAGGCGCCGGGGTCTTCCGCCACGGCTTGGCGTGCGGCTCAAAGAAGCCGACCAGCAGCTTACCGGCATCCTCCTTGAAGTAGGTGCAGATGTCAGGCGCGCGGAGCACCGGCAGATCGGCGCTCAAACCGGGAATCGATTCAGTAACGAGATAGAAATGCTCGGCACCGTGCAATGGCACATTGACGCCTGCTGCTCGGCCAAGATCCCAAGCCCATAAACCGGCGCAGTTCACTACGAATTCAGCGTCAAGGTCGCCTTGGTCAGTCGTCACACCGGCAGCCCGTCCATTGCGCCGTCGAATAGCACTGACGAGCACATGCTCGAAAATTTTAACGCCGGCAAGGCGCGCCCCTTTCGCCAGCGCAAGCGTGGTGTCCACCGGATTACAGCGTCCGTCCTTGGGCAGATGAACTGCACCGACGACGCCATCGATGTTGAGCAGGGGCCACCGCCGGGCCGTCGCATCCAGATCCATCAGTTCGACTTCGAGGCCGCAGCAGCGCGCCATTGAGGCGCCCCGTTTCAATTCTTCCATGCGCCCAGGCGTCGTCGCGATCGCTATGGAGCCGGTCTGTCGGAAACCGGTTTCCTGGCCTGTCTCTGTCGCAAGTGTGCGAAACAGCTCCGCAGAATATTTGGCGAGCTGAGTGAGGTTATAAGTGGAGCGCAACTGGCCGACCAGTCCCGCCGCATGCCATGTGGTCCCGCTGGTAAGCGTATTGCGCTCGAGCAGCACCACATCCGTCCAGCCGAGCTTCGCCAGATGGTACGCGACGCTGCAGCCTACAATGCCGCCGCCGACGATTACGACACGTGCCTGACGTGGAAGAGACGCGCGCGAATCAGTCACTGCGGCCTGGGCCCTTTGCGTTGTGTCACGCCGCAATGCGACCGTGATACGATGTTCGTCCGCATGCTCCCGCGCGTTGACCGTTTGAGCGCATGCGACTCAAACTTTTCGCTCAGGATTATCGCATGGCTCAAGAACGCAAACCCAATCTCGCCATCGGCGCTACGAGTTTTCGTCCAACACTGGTTGGACGTCAGCAAGCGGTATCGTCGGGTCACTATCTCGCCACCCTTGCAGCCATGCGCGTACTCGACCGCGGCGGCAATGCGGTGGATGCAGGCGTTACGGCTGCGATGGCGCTCGCGGTGGTGCAACCGGATATCGTCAGTTTTGCTGGCGTTGCGCCAACTTTGATATATCTGAAAGAGGAAGATCGCGTCATCAGTCTCGCAGGTCTCGGCTGGTGGCCGCTGGGCACCGATGTCGACGCGCTGCGCAAAGCAAGCACCGATGGGCATATTCCGGAAGGCGTATTGCGCACGGTAATGCCGGCTGCGCCTGCGACGCATATTCAGGCGCTGCGACGTTTCGGCACAATTTCATTCGAAGAGGCGGCAACACCGGCAATGGAACTTGCGCGCGACGGATTTCCGGTCTATCCACTGCTCGCAAACAATCTGGCATCGCTCGCGCCGCTGTACTCGCAGTGGCCTTCGAGCGCCGCAGTATATGTTCCGGGCGGCGCGGCGCCCAGGGTCGGGCAGCTGTTCGTGCAGCGCGATCTCGGACGCACCATTCAGGGAATGATCGAAGCCGAGCGCGCTGCCGCGGGCGATCGCGGGAAGAAGCTCGATGCGGCGCACGATTTCTTTTATCGCGGCCCGATCGCAGCGATGATCGCCGATTATCATGCAGCAAACGGCGGGTTCGTAACCCGCGACGACCTTGCGAAGTTCGAGGCGCCGGTCGAATCGAGCATCCGCGCGCCGTACCAGGATTACGACGTCCATATGTGTGACGTTTGGTGCCAGGGTATCGTGCTGCCGCAGACATTGAAGACGCTGGAGGGCTTCGACCTGCGTAAGCTCGGCCACAATACACCCGACTATCTGCACACGGTCATGGAGGCGCTCAACCTCGCATTTGCGGATCGTGAGGCGTACATCGGCGATCCGAAATTCGTAAACGTACCGACACGCGAACTGCTTTCAAGCGAGTATGCCGTGCGGCAGCGCGCGCGCATAAACGCCCAACGCGCCTTCGGCAAAATGCCTGAAGCGGGCAATCCGACGACCGCTAAAACGGTTAGTGCGAAAAGCAAGTCATACGCTGCATCACGCTATAGCGCATCGCGCATGTCGCCCGACACGATCTACGCTTGCGCTGCGGACCGCTTCGGCAACGCTTACTCGGCGACGGTATCCGACACGTCGTATGACACGCCGACTATCCCGGGTACGGGGCTTGCCGTCTCATCACGCGGCTGCCAGAACCGGCTCGATCCCGATCATCCAAGCGTGGTCGCACCTGGCAAGAGGCCGCGTCTTACGCCCGCTCCTGCTATGGCGTTTCGCGACGGCAAATTTTTCATGGCATGGGGCACCCCCGGCGGCGACGTGCAGATGCAGGCGATGCTCCAGGTTTTCCTCAACGTCACGCAGTTCGGCAAGCGCGTCCAGGAAGCGGTGGAAGCGCCGCGCGTATCGACTAAGAATTTCCCCGATTCATTTGCGCCGCATACGTATTACCCGGGGCGATTGCTGGCGGAAGCGAATCTACCGGCGGGCGTAACCGACGAGCTGAAGCGCCGCGGCCACGATGTAGAAACGATCCCGCAGCTGCCGCCGGTCAGCGGCGCGGTGTGCGCTATCGTCCGCGATCCTGACAGCGGGTTTTATAACGCCGGCGCCGACCCGCGCCGCGAGGCTTACGCTCTGGCGTGGTAAGCATTCAGCGAGTCAACGCTGCCGTGCGCGCAGTCCTGCCAGGTGCAGCCGTTTCGATTCGTCGACAATGGCCTGAAATATCCGGTCGATCATTCTTAGGATTGAGGTGCGGGCGCTTCGCCCACTGCCTGCGTTGCGCGAACATCTTTCGGCGATGAGCGGGATCGGCGATGTCTTTTCGATCGTGCTTGAACGTCAGCGCTGCAAGCGCATATCTCGCGCGCCTGCCGAGCAGTTCGATCAGCTCGCGGTCAATCGAGTTTACCGCGGTGCGGATATCGGTAAGATTGCGGCACTCACTGGGCGCTTTCATGAATTCCTTTCCCTGATAAACAATAAACATAGACCGCTGCGCTGGGTACTCGCGATACTTCACGTCCTGATTCTGGCACGAGGAGTAATGACAGCGCATGCACAAACGCCAGCAACGCAGAGTTATCCGACAAAAGCGATCCGCATCATTGTGCCATGGCCGGCAGGCGGCACCACCGACATTCTCGGCCGCATCGTCGGTCAGAAACTTAACGAGCAGTTCGGGCAGCCGGTGGTCATCGATAACCGTGGCGGTGCGAGCGGAAACATAGGAACTGAGGCCGCCGTGAGATCGGCCGCCGACGGTTACACGCTCGTCTTCGGTTCAATGAGCACACACACGATGAACCAGTTCCTGTATCGCAGGATGTCGTACGATCCCGTCAACGACGTCGCAACCATCTCGCTCATCGCCAATGTAGCAAGCGTGCTCGTGACGCATCCATCATTGCCGGCGAAGAACGTGAAAGAACTGATCGTGCTGGCGAAAGCACGCCCGGGTCAGCTCAATTACGCTTCGGGCAGCAGCGTTTATCAGTTATGCGGCGAACTGCTCAAGATGACCGCAAAGATAGAACTCGTTCATGTGCCATACAAGGGCGGCAGCCAGGCGCTCACGGATCTGTTGGGCGGACAGATCGAGCTGCTATTCACTGGAGCGCCGGTGACTATGCCGCACATCGAAGCCGGCAAGCTACGAGCGCTCGCGGTGACCAACGCAAAACGTGCTGCGGTGCTGCCGGCGGTACCGACGATCGGTGAAACGCTGCCGGGTTACGAATTCAATAACTGGTACGGGATCATGGCGCCTGCCGGAACGCCACGCCCGGTAATCGACCGGCTAAATTCGGAAGTCGTCCGCATTCTCGGCTCAGCAGAGATACGCGAAAAATTTCTGGCGCTTGGCGCTGATCCGCTGCCGAGTACACCGGAACAATTCAGCGCCGTGATCAAAGCGGACTCTGAAAAATCGCGGCGCATCATACAGGCCGCCGGTGTACGCGCCGAATAACGCGGGCCGGCGCTCAGTCGATCTTCGCTCCGGAGTCTTTGACGACCTTCGCCCACTTCACGTGCTCGCTGGCCACATATGCTGCGAATTCGTCGGCCGCTGCAGGAACGATTTCGACTCCAGCAGCCGCAATGCGTTCGCGTGCGTCCGCCTGCTGAATGGACTTCATGACGTCTGCGCTCACCTTGGCCACAATGTCCGCGGGCATGCGTGCGGGACCCGCTAGTCCTATCCACGATACGACATCGAAACCTTTGTAGCCGAGCTCATCAACACTCGCAACGTCGGGCAATTGCGGTGACCTGCGCATACTGGAAATCGCAAGCGGCCGCAGTTTGCCGTTCTTGATCTGTGGTATCGCTGAAGCGACTACGACAAAACTTGCCGGGACCTGGCCACCGAGCACATCGACAAGTGCCTGTGCCGCGCCTTTATACGGCACGTGCACGACGTTGATGCCGGCCATCGTCTTCAACATTTCCATCGCGAGGTGACCTGGCGTGCCGTTACCGGGAGACGCATAGTTGATTTGACCCGGCCGCTGTTTGGCGAGCGCGATGAATTCCTTCAATGTCTGCACCGGGAGCGCGGGATGGACGCACAGCGCGAACGGCACCTGCCCGATGCGCACAATCGGACGAAAATCCTTGACGGTATCGTAGGGTAGTCTTCGAATAGAGGCTGGCATTGACTACATGATTCGCCGCAATCATGACGAGCGTGTAGCCATCCGGCGGCGCATTCGCCACAGTGGCAGTTGCCGGTATGCCGTTGGCCCCGGGCTGATTGTCGACCACGACCGTCTGACCCCAGGCATCCGATAACTTCTGCGCGACGACACGCGACAGCACATCGGTCGCGCTGCCCGTCGAGTACGGAACCATAATCCGCACAGGCCGTGATGGATATGTCTGCGCAAGTGCTGCTGCCATGCCGAACACGCTCAGCGCGGAGCCGCCGGCAATGAGCAAACATTTTATGCGTCGGGTCACTTGATTCATCATGGCAATCCTGCGTATTCCGTCCGTAAGTCCACTGATGTCAGCGATTGATCGTCTGCGATGTCGAGGCACGATCGGATTCAACATATTCAATCATGGCGTCACATAGCCAATGCCAAAGATACGCGGCGACACTGCGTTCGACATAAATGTCATACGAGGACGCATTATCGAGCTGATGAATGAGCACTCGCACGCGCGCCAGCGCAGTGAGTGCAACGGAATCGCGCCTGAACTCGCGCGGGTGTAAATCGATCGCGCATCCCTTGCGCAGGACGTCTGCTGCACGCAGGCCGTCGAGCTCAAAAGCCGCACGTAAATCGCTCACATCGACGACAGATGCATCGCATGCTCGAAGCGCATGAGTGAGAGCGTCACCTGATGTCGCAGGCATCACAAGCCATTGATCAGGCCCGCACCACAAGACGCTCGCGAGTTCGCCCGCGGCGGCAGCCGGTATTAACGGCAGACTTACACCGAGAGCGCTTTCCGCCGCCAGAAGTGAAGTGCGGTCATCAGGATCGAGCCGCAAATCGAGCATACAAGGCAGCGCTATTTCGCGTAACCGGACCGTGCTGACATCGCCATGCGAGCGCAGTGCTGCGGCTGACGCCGTGCCGAGTGCGCTGCGCGCAATCAAAGTGTCAGGCATTGAGCCTCGTCCCTTCTACGTCGTAAAACCGCGGTTGGACGATGCGCGCTAGTACGGCACGATCGTGCACCACGGCAGCGACATGCTGATCCATCCGCTTGCGGCCGTCTTCGATCAAAGCCAGCGCGATCGATCTCTTCAGCACCGGGCTCCAGTAGCTCGAAGTTACATGACCCATCATGCGCACCGGCGGCTGCGAAATGCGAGAAGCGTCCACTTGCTCGACGATCTGGCTGCCTTCGACCGGCACGCACTGAGGATCATCGGTCAGCAAGCCGACGAGTTGTTTACGTCCCGGCCGCACGCTATCGCTGCGCGCAAGGCCCCGCTTGCCTAGAAAATCCGCTTTAGTTTTGCTTACAATCCAGTCCATGCCGAGATCAAACGGTGTGACTGTGCCATCAGTATCATGACCGACGACGATGTAGCCTTTTTCGGCGCGCAGCACGTGCAGCGCCTCCGTGCCGAGCGGCGTGATGTCGAACGCCAAACCCGCCTGCATCAGCGTTTCCCATATCGCGAGTCCATACCGTGCGGGAACATTGATCTCGTACGAGAGTTCTCCCGTAAAGCTGACACGCGCGACGCGCGCGGGCACACCTGCGACAGTGCCGCTGCGAATCGTCATATGCGGAAACTGCGCGGACGATAGATCGATGTCGCAATGGATCTCCTGCATAACTGCCCGCGCCTGCGGCCCTGATAAGCACAACGTCGCCCATTGTGCAGTTACCGGCGTCACATAGACTTTGAGCGTGCGCCACTCGCACTGCAACCAGTCTTCGAGCCAGTTCACCACACCTTCTGCGCCGCCCGACGTCGTCGTCATCAGATAATGATTCTCCGCAATGCGCGCTGTCACGCCGTCGTCGAAAACCATTCCGTCTTCGCGCAGCATAAGGCCGTAACGGCACGCACCAACCTTCAGGCTGTCCCACGCGTTGGTGTAGACCCTGTTGAGCAACGTTACGGCATCGCGGCCACAAATCTCGATCTTGCCGAGCGTGGACGCATCGAGGATGCCAACCCCGTTGCGCACGGCCTGGCATTCACGCACGACAGCGTGATGGATGCCTTCGCCGGCTCGAGCGTAGTATTGCGGTCGCCGCCACAGGCCGATCGGTTCGAACACAGCTCGGTGCACAGCATGCCAATCAGTAACCGGTGTTTTGCGCAGCGGGTCGAAGTGATCCCTGATCTCGCGTCCTGCAAGCGCGCCTATGGTTACCGGCACATACGGCGGCCGAAACGTCGTAGTGCCGACTTGCGGCACGCTCCGTGACGTGGCAGCCCCAAGAATGCCGAACGCAGTTATATTCCCAATCTTGCCCTGATCCACTCCCATGCCGGTCGTCGTGTATCGCTTTGCATGCTCGACAGATACATAACCTTCACGCGCTGCCAACGCGATATCCGCCGCCGTCACATCGCTTTGCAGGTCGACGAATTTTTTTCCATCGCGGCGGTGGGCCGGCAGTTCCCACGAGGGGTAAACAGCGAGTATTGCCGGTTTCGAAATTAAAGCGTCAGGCGCCGATACGAACCCGGCGCTGCGCGCCGCAGAAGACCCCGCATGGCGTCCCTGTGCAATGCAGTCCGCGAGCGTGAAGGCGCCATTTGCGGCGCCTGCGGCATGCGTCGCTTGCACCGCTTTACCCGGCACAAAGCAATGCTGCACATCGTCGTAGTTCAGCCGACCGCCGGATTGCGAAAAAAGATGCACGGCAGGGTCCCAGCCGCCTGCAACACAAACCAGATCACATGCCATGTGTTCGACGTGACCCGAAATAGCGCCACTGCCATCGACAGCCGCGATATCGACGCCGCTAACGTGATGTCGACCATGGACATTTACGATCGCGCAACCGGCGCGAATCTTTGAACCCGACGCCTGATGTTCGGCGCCGGTCCTGCGCACATCGATGATGGCAGCGAGTTCCACGCCGCAATCTGCGAGCGCATGGGCTGCCTCGTAAGCGCTGTCGTTATTGGTGACTACGACTGCTCGCCTGCCCGGCTGCACCGCGTACTGCACGGCGTAACGCTGCGCGGCGCTCGCTAGCATCACCCCCGGCCGGTCGTTGTTTGCAAAAACCAGTGAACGTTCAATAGCGCCGGCAGCGACGACTACTTGCCGTGCGCGTACTTTCCACAATCGCTGCCGCGGCAAGAACGACGGCGGTCTGGCCAGATGATCGGTGACACGCTCGAGCAGCGTGACCAGATTGTGATCGTAGTAACCGACACCCGTGGTGCGGACAAGCACACGCACTTCAGGCATACCGGCAAGCTGTAGACGCGCATGCCGCAACGAGCTGTCCGCGGCCACGCCGTCGATGTCGTCCAGTCTGTATACAAGATGTCCGCCGAGCTGATCCCGCTCGTCAACGAGAATGACACGCGCACCGGCGTCGCCGGCCGCAAGCGCAGCGGCAATCCCGGCCGGGCCGCCGCCGATCACCAGAACATCGCAATGGTCGTTGCGTTTCTCGTATCGATCGGTATCCGGCACATCCGGCGCGCGTCCGAGACCTGCGGCGCGCCGTATGAAGCGCTCGTACCACATCCATGCATTGCCGGGCCACATGAAAGTCTTGTAATAGAAGCCGGCCGGCAACATACGCGAGCACAAATCCGAGATGGCGCCGACATCCGTGTGCACGCTTGGCCAAGCATTGATGCTGTGCGCCTCCAAGCCCTCATGCAAGTCGACCATCGTTGCAGGCACATTGGGCATCACCCGCGCCCCGCTGCCAATGCGCACAAATGCGTTTGGCTCTTCAGCGCCCGCCGATACGATGCCGCGCGGACGGTGGTACTTGAAACTTCTTGCTACTAGGTGGACGCCATTTGCCAGCAGCGCGGAGGCGAGCGTATCGCCCGCATATCCCTCGTAACCACGGCCGTTAAATTTAAATGCGAGCGGCCGGCTGCGGTCGATATATCCGCCGGTTGCCAGTCGAAACGGCTGACTCGTCATACTGTTCTACGCGAGGGAGCTTCGCCCATTTTGTAGACGGCATCGATTTCGTTTGTAACCGTGTCGCGCACTACGTTGAACCAGCGCCGGCAACCGTACGCATGAAACCAGCGTTCGGTCTGCATGCCCTTCACGTTCTCTCTGAAGTACAAATATTCGCCCCATTTCTCATCATTCACCGTTAAGTCGGGACGCGCGATGTGCGCTTCGCCGCCGGGCGTGAATTCAGAGTCGTTGCGCGGGCCGCAATAAGGACAGGCGATTAAAAGCATAAAGTAAGCACTAGAGCGGCGAAGTTCGTCGTCGACACATGAGTGATTGAAACTTCATCGTTTCGTTATCTTGATGTCAACGGTGGACAAGGTGAAATCCCGCATCCCGACTCCTGAATCTAAAATCAATGCGCAACGCCCGCGGCGGCCGCTTCGTCGATCAACCTGCCTGTCGCGAAACGCTCGAGACTGAAATTCCGGTTCAGAGCATGCGGCTCACCGTTTGCCAGCGTATGTGCGAATACCCAGCCGGAACCCGGCGTCGCCTTGAATCCACCAGTGCCCCATCCGCAGTTCACGTATAGATTTGCGACGGGCGTTTTGCCGATGATGGGGCTCGCGTCCGGCGTGCAGTCGACGATGCCTGCCCACTGGCGCATCATGCGCAGGCGGCTGAACACCGGGAACAATTCCAGCAGCGCCCGCAATTGCTCTTCGATCAAGTTGAAACTGCCACGCTGCGCGTACGAAATATAGCCGTCGCGCGCTGCACCGATGACCAGCTCGCCTTTGTCCGATTGGCTCAGGTATACATGCACGAGCCCCGCCATGAGCACCGTGTGAAAAACGGGCTTCACTGGTTCGGAAACCAGCGCTTGCAGAGGATAACTTTGGATTGGGAGCCTGATGCCTGCCATAGACATGACGACGCTCGTGTGACCTGCCGCGACGATGCCCACACGTCCGGCGTCGATGTGGCCCAACGTCGTTCCGACGCCCGTAACGCGGTTATCCCTGCAGCACAAATCGGTTACCGCACAGTTCTCGATGATATCGACGCCCAGTGCGCTCGCTGCCCGCGCGTAGCCCCATGCCACCGCATCATGCCGCGCATTGCCGCCGCGCTTTTGCACGATACCGCCGAGCACTGGATAACGGCTGTTTGCATCGACATTTAGAAGTGGAGCCCATCGCTTGACCTCCCGGGCCGTGAGCAACTCGCAATCGATACCGTTCAGATGCATGGCCGACGCACGCCGCTCCATTTCATTGAGCTCATGACGGGTGAAGGCAAGGTTGACGACGCCGCGCGGGCTGAACATCGTGTTGAAATTGAGTTCCCGGCTCAAACCCTCCCACAATTTGAGCGCATGCTCGTACAAATGCGCGCTGTCGTCCCACATGTAATTCGAGCGCACGACCGTTGTGTTGCGACCGGTATTGCCGAGTCCAATCGGGCCTTTCTCGAGCACGGCGACGCTGCGCAGACCGTGATTCTTTGCGAGGTAGTACGCGGTCGCAAGACCGTGGCCGCCGCCACCGACAATGACGACGTCGTAGCATTTTTTCGGCGTTGCGGGTCGCCAGGCTCGAGGCCAATGACGATGCGAGCTGTAGGCGTTCTCGAGGAGACTCCAAACCGAATAACGCATGGCCGACGCGAGCGCTCTCGCTACTCCATTCGAAACATGCGCGGACCTTTGACGGGAACCTCCATGAGGTCTTCCCCCCATACGATATTCCCCGTAAAAGTCTTCGCAATAGCGCGCACGATATGCTCACGCAGGCCCGGTTGGTCGATCTGCTCGAGGAAGTGGCTCAGCACCAGCGTTTTTACGTTCGCTGCGTGCGCCACTTGGCCAACGTCCTCGTGGTTGCCGCAGACGAGACGATAACTATCGGTTGGCTCTGTCCCGCTGAAGTAGTGATTCATGTGTATGAGCACGTCGCAGCCGCGCGCGAGTTCGATGAGCGCCGGCGCCACACCGCCGCTATCGCCGGAATAACAGACAGAACCTTCAGCGCTGTCGATCCGATACGCGTAGCACTCGAGATAAGGCTGAACATGTGAAGACGGCGCAGTCCTCAGCGTCCATCCATTGCCCTTGACTTGATCGTGGTCGGTCAACTCGATGATCTCCGGCTGCGGCCATTTCCGTGGCGGCCTGCCGCCGCGTGCAACGAATATATCGATTGAGCCCTGATGCTTGATGCGCGCGTTCAAGTCCGGCGCAAACGCGCCATCTTGACCGAAGAGCTGCTCGCACATGCGCCTGACGGGCGGCGGTCCGTAAACCTTGAGCTCGGGTATACGGTCCGCACCTTGATCCCAGCGCGTGAGGAATAGCCGGATAAAATCCGCGCAATGGTCGTAGTGCAGATGGCTGAAGAACATATGGGTGACATCCATTGCACGCTTGCCGCTTTCCAGCAACCGGTGATGTGCACCGGGCCCGTGGTCGAGCAGTATGAGGTCCGGCCCGATCTCGAGCATGTAGCCCGAGCTCGCACGCTTCAACGAAGGCGTCGGCGTGCCAGTGCCCAGCAGGGTGAGTTTCATAGGGGCAGGAAGATATTCTTATGACAGCGCAGTTCTCATCATGAATTCTAGCGTGTAGACTTTTCCCAGTCATCCACATCGATCGGATCACGATGCTGCGCCTTGCGCTCTTCTCGATTTACTTTGCTTGCGCTTGTACTGTGCATGCGCAAAATTACCCGGCGAAACCCATACGCATGGTGGTGCCGTGGCCTCCCGGCGGCACGACTGACATCCTGGGTCGCGTGCTTGGACAAAAACTCAGCGAAAGCTTCGGTCAACCGGTTGTGATCGATAACCGCGGCGGCGCAGCCGGCAACATCGGGTCCGAGGCTGCGGCGAAATCGCCGCCCGATGGCTACACGCTGCTGCTCGGCACGATGAGCACGCATGCAATGAATCAGTTCCTCTACAGCAAGATGACGTACGATCCTGTGAACGATGTGGCGCCAATCTCTCTCGTCGCCAATGTCGCGACCGTGCTCGTCGTTCATCCTTCATTGCCTGTCAGCAATATAAAAGATCTAGTCGTTCTCGCCAAAGCGAACCCCGGGAAGCTCAACTTCGCCTCGGGCGGCGTGGGAAGCTTTAATCAGCTGTGCGCTGAATTGCTGAAGCTGACTGCCAAGATAGATATCGTGCATGTGCCTTACAAAGGCGGCGGTCCCGCAGTCACCGATCTACTAGGCGGCCAAGTGGAAATGCTGTTCACCGGCGCGCCGGTGACAATGCCGCATATCAAGGCGGGCAAATTGAAAGTGATCGCCGTAACTGACTCGAAGCGCGCCGCCGCCCTGCCGGATGTGCCGACGATAGGTGAAGCCTTGCCTGGCTATGAATTCAACAACTGGTACGGCGTCATGGCGCCGGCAGGCACGGCACGCCCGATCGTCGATAAGCTGAACGCTGAAACCGCACGCATACTTGCACTTCCCGATGTGCGCGAGAAATTTACATCGCTCGGCGCCGACCCGACACCCAGTACACCGGACAAGTTCGGCAGTGTAATGAAGAGTGACGCGGACAAGTGGGGTAAGATCATCAAGCTCACTGGCGCCCGCGCAGACTGATCTATCTTCCAAGAATGTTGTGGACTATTCCGTGTACCTAAAATTCCCGTGTTGGCTGCTGTTCGTATCCTTACTCTGCGCAATATCGGCGCGCGCGGCGGAACCCGCGATCTCGCAGGATATGCGCGCTGCATTTTCCGCAATTTCTGCGCATCCTGACGTCAAGAAAGGGCTCGAATTCATTAAAGCCGACGACGCAAATACGCTCGCCGAGCAGAAAGCGCTGGTGGTAATCCCTGCGCCGCCATTCAAGGAGAAGGTACGCGCCGAAAACTTTCGCGCACGCCTGGCAGCGCTCGGCCTAAAGGATGTGCGCATCGACGCCGAAGGCAACGCGATCGGCGTGCGCCCCGGTACAGGCGGCGGACCGCGGCTCGTGGTGGCCGCACATCTCGACACCGTGTTCCCGGAAGGCACCGACCTGACCATCAAAGAAAAGGACGGCAAACTTTACGCGCCGGGAATCGGTGATGACACGCGCGGACTCGCCGACCTGCTGTCCGTGATCCGTGCTTTCAATGCGGCGGGCGTGAAAACGGTCGGAGACATCATCTTTGTCGGTAATGTCGGCGAGGAAGGCCTCGGCGACTTGCGCGGCGTCAAGGCGCTGTTCCGCGACGACAAGGCCATCGACGGCTTTATCTCGATTGACGGCGCCGAGCCGGATCGCATCACGTACCTTGCGACGGGCAGCCATCGCTATCGCGTGCACTTCAAAGGTCCGGGCGGCCACAGTTTTGGCGCATTCGGTCTGCCGTCCGCAATTCATGCCATGGGGCGCGCCATCGCGAAAATCGGTGATCTGCAGACGCCGAAAAAACCGAAAACCACTTTCACTGTGGGAACCGTTCAAGGTGGAACATCGGTAAATGCGATTGCCGGAGATGCCGAAATGGAAGTCGATATGCGCGCCGACGATAATGCGCCCTTACTCGAGATCGAAGCGAAGATCCTGCAAGCGATTAAAGACGCCGTCGCCGCAGAAAACGCGCGCTGGGCCAGCGACAAGATCAGCGTAGACATCAAGCTCGTGGGTGATCGTCCGGCGGGTATTCAATCTATCGACACGCCGACCGTACAGGCCGCTTTTATGGCCACCAGCGCGCTTGGATTAGCGCCAAAAGCCGAGAGCGCGAGCAGTACAGATTCCAACTTGCCGATCAGTCTCGGCGTTCCGGCGGTAACGCTCGGACGCGGCGGTAAAGGGGGCGCTAATCACTCGCTGGGTGAATGGTTCGACCCGACGAACGCATATCTGGGACCGCAAAGACATTTCCTGACCTTGATTGCGCTCGTCGGTATGGACGGCGTCGCAAAGCCGCTACTCGCAAAGCGCGCGCCACGGCCGTAACAAAGGGTGCTACGCGAGGTCGCGCAGGGCGGCAAGTGTTTTAGAGCGGAACTCGCGCTCGTGCAAAACGTAGACGACGCCGATGGTGATCACGATCATCAGGATCGGATGCAGGAACCACGACATCGCCGCGACACCAAAATAATATGCCCGGAGTCCGTTGTTGAAGTTGCCGTTTGCATACGACACGATTTTTGAAACGCGATCTATTTGCAGGGAATATTCGTCGGCGCTAGCGGGTGGTTTATCGGTCGCACCTACGAGGATCGAGCAAAAGCCGAACTGGCGTATCGACCACGAAAACTTGAAAAAAGCGTAGACGAAGATCAGCACGAGCACCAGCACCTTGAGCTCCCACACGCGCTCTGAGACCCGTTGTGCGAAAGGCAATTCCGCGAGCACGCCGGCCGCTTTCTCGACGTAGCCCATCAGCGCCACGAGCGCGCCCAGAATGAGCATCGTCGTCGAGGCAAAGAACTGCGAGCTGCGCGTAAGGTTACGCATGACGTTGACGTCGACCATGCGGTTATCGCGCGTAACCATGCGCGACATCCATTCGCGCATGAAGCGGTCGGTGAGACGGCTCAATGTCGGCTGGTCGGTTAACCGGCGGTCCGTGTACCACACATACGTCCACCACCACAGCGCGAACCAGATAAGCGCAACCATGTCGAGCCATGGCAGCGGGAGAGTGCCCAGAAATGCATTGAACGCAATCATGCAAACAGCGTCAGTACGCCGGTGTAACCGTACAGGCGGTTATGTGAGATCTCGCCGTTGCAGAAGAATCCGACCAGCGGAAAGTCGCCGAACTCATCCTTGATCATCGAGAGTTCTTCGGAATCAGGCCCGAACAAATGAGCGCCGCGGCCGATGCATGAATAATAAACCCCGCCGCGAGGTTTGCTGTACAAGCCCTGACGTATGCTCGCGAGCATCCGGGTCATGTCTTTACTAGCGCTTTCTGTATCGCGGCGGCAGAACATGATCGGGTTACCGGCTTCGACCAGATCACCGATGGCCACGATGCCACGGGCAGGATCGATGCCCACGAGATTGCGCACGAGATAGTCGCCGGTGTCCGTGCCCGCGATCGGCAAGCCGGCGAAGATGACGCCGCCGAGCCGGTTGATATCACGCGCGAGCCTTTCTCCAACGTCCTCCTTGAGCACGTCCAGTGCCGGCCTGTCATCAATGGTAAGGATGATATTACGCTGTGCCTGCGTGACCACGCGCTTCGGGCCGATCGGCGAACAGCCCTGGGTCAGGCGCGTGGCGATGGTTACATCGTCGGTGAACATGACACCGGAGATTCCACCATCGGTCACCTTGTCCGCAATCTGGACATTCTGGCTGCGCGAACTTGTGAGTCCGCCGACGACGAAACCGCTTTCAAGTTTCCCAGCCATGCCGCTGATGAGCTCGGGTACATCGTTATTGCGCGGATCTGCATGCACGATCGCAAAATTCGCTGAGCGATCGCCGAATTTGAATTTACGCAGCGCGAGTTCTTTCATCGAACGTATGCCCGAAAATACCTGGAAGGAATCGGACGGCAACTCGGCCATCATCACTGCTATAGCTGGTTGATCCAGATACTCGCGGCCGCTTGCGCAGATGCCGATGCCGACTGTCCCGGTCCAATGCGGAACACCGGTACGCTCGCGGAAGAAGCCAAGAATATCGTTGACGTGATCGACGAGCGCATCGGTGACGTAGAGAAACCCGAGACTTGCAGGCGGTCCGGTAAGTTGGCTGAGACAACTGCGTGCTGCTTCGTGCCAGTCTGCGCCTGCAGCATGGCCAAACCGAAATCCTGAACTCTCGAACGCCATGATCTCTTCAAGCGCTGGAAGCGCTTCTGATGCCAAGCAGTGAAGTTTAGCGAATCTGCGGCTTCACGCTCAATGTATGAATTTGCCGTCTTTGCTTACGACTGTGAGATCGACGAAAGTCGTGCCGGTTCTGTCGTCTGGACCATACGTTACAAAAATACCGCCCAGATCGACGCGATTCATCGACTCGAGGCCTTTGACCAGTTTCTCGCGCGTCGGCTGAGGACCCGCGCGCCGAAGTCCCTCGACCAGAACCTTGGCACCGATAAACCCTTCAATCGATGCATACGACGGCAGAACGTCCGGCCGTCCTTTTACCGCTTTGATGAATTCCGCGGCTATCGGCGATGTCACCGCAAACGGATAAGGCGAGACCTGGCTGATTACAACGCCATTTCCATTCGGACCCAACGCCTTGATGAAAGAATTCGCGCTCAAATTCGACAGGGTAAAAAACATCGGATTCCTGTCCTGCGCTTTCATCTGGGCGACGAACGCCGAGCCGGAGTCGACGGCGGCCGCCATGATGACAGCTTGCGGGTCGTTTGCCGCGATCTGCTTGACCGCGTTTTCGATCTTGACCGTGCCGCGCTCGTAACTGACTGTCGCAGATGCAGTCATGTTCTTTTCTTTCATCGCGTTTTGAACGCCCGTCAGGACATCCTTGCCGAAAGACGCGTCGTCGTACATGACTGCGATTTTTTTGACGCCGATCGAGACCAGGTGATTGACGATTGCGGTGGTTTCGGAGTGATAACTTGCGCGCACAGGAAAGAGATATTTACGCGGCGGTGAGTACATCGACTGGGCACCGGTCGATGGCGCGATGAGCGGAACGTTCGCCTTTGCGGCAACCGGATAGGCAGCTTCGGTGTTAGGCGTGCCGCGAAATAAAAACAGCGCGAATACTTTTTTGTCTTCGATGAGCTGCCGCGTAACTTCCGGCGTCTTCTTGGCATCGAAACCATCGTCAAGCGACTCGAGCACGATTTTGCGTCCGTGCACGCCGCCGCTTGCATTCACTGCATCGATGTACGCGCGAGCGCCTGCGGTCTGTTCTTTGACTGCGCCCGAGACGCTGCCGGTGAAGCCGGCAGCCTGGCCGATAAGTATCGTGTCTTTGGTGATACCGTCCTCGGCATGCGCAGATTGCACGCACAGCCCCAAGACGAACGCCGCAAATCCGGTCCTGATATTTTTTCCGACTGTGACCAAGATCGCCTCCCGTTGGCAAATATTGTAAGTGCGAATGCCGTGAACCATTCTACGCACCCATACAGCGATTTGCATCAAACTAAGTCGCGTTCAATGATTAGCGTTGTCCACGTGAGCCACGTGCAAGCAAAGGCTCGCGAAGAAAACTCACTCGAAATCTTTCGTCGCAGCACAAACACATTTGCTCTGCTCATCTTCGCATCGGCCTGCTCCCATAAATAACGAGGCGATTTGGTTTGCGAATCCGCGTTAGTTCTTGAATTTATTGAGTTCGTTGCACTCTCATGTGTTACACGAACATTAAAACCTATCAAAATGATAGATTTGCCTTTTAAGGCTATTCCATTCTAGACTTTGGGGAGGGTATCCGCGCGCATGAAAACAAGAGCGGAGCTGCGAGCCGGTGCGCCGCGTTGACGCGCAAAACGCTTGCTGCGGTCTTTTTTCCTCCCATAGCGATCGATTGGCGGGCACGCTGTCATGCTGTTGCCGGGCGCGAAGACAGCGAGCGAATCACATGCGATGCGATTTTCTCATCGTGATGCGGCAGCCTGAACAATAAGGCTCATGCAAGATGGATGAAGACATCAAAGTACTGGTGATCGATGACAGCAATACGATACGCCGCAGCGCGGAAGCATTTCTCCGCCAGGCTGGATTCAATGTCGTGCTTGCTGAAGACGGCTTCGATGCGCTTTCCAAAATCAGCGATCACCATCCCCAAGTCATCTTCGTCGATATCATGATGCCGAGACTCGACGGTTATCAGACCTGCGCGCTCATCAAACAGAATCCGACGTTCAGGACTACCCCTGTAATTATGCTGTCGAGCAAGGATGGAATTTTCGATCGCGCACGCGGAAAGCTAGCGGGATCGGATCAGTATCTGACGAAGCCGTTTACGAAAGAGGCGCTCGTTCAGGCAGTTCACCGTCACGCACCGCGTGTGGCGAGCTAATCACCCAAAGGGAAACAGCAATGGCCATCAAAAATGTTCTCATCGTTGAAGATTCGCCCACCGACTGCAAAGCGCTGAGCGATATCCTCACGAAGAATGGTTTCGGGGTCGTCAGCGTCGGCACCGCCGAAGAAGCGCTCACGAAGGTAAAAGAGATGAAGCCGGATCTTGTATTGATGGATGTAGTGCTTCCCGGGCAGAACGGCTTTCAGGCGACTCGCACGCTCGCGCGTGATGAGGCGACCCGCAACACGCCGGTCATTATCTGTTCGTCTAAGCATCAGGAAACGGATAAAGTGTGGGGCATGCGTCAAGGCGCGAAGAATTATCTCGTTAAGCCCGTCAAGCAGACGGAATTGCTCGCCATGATCGAAGCCCTCGGCTAGTGGGCGAACAGACTTCACTACGCGAATACCAGCGCGGCCTCTCGGCGCGGCTTGCAGATCTCAGTAATCTGCGGCTTGTATCGAAGCTCGGCATTGAAGTGGGCGGCAACCGCTGGCTGGTCGATCTGACCGATGCGGGAGAAGTGATTCCGGTCCCCGCTATCGCGCCTGTACCATTGACCAAGCCCTGGTACACCGGCGTTGCGAATGTCCGTGGAAACCTTTACAGCATAATCGATTTTTCAATGTTTATCGGCGCCGCACCGGCGATCCGCAGCGAGCGATCGCGCCTCGTGCTGATCAGCGACAAGTATCGCGTCGGCTGCGCGCTGCTCATCGATGCAATTGTCGGGTTACGCAGTCCGCATCTGTTCGATCGCGTCACCGACACCGCGGACGCTGCCCAGTGGATCAAAGCACGCTATACGGACCGCGAGAAAAATGTTTGGAACGAGCTTGCTGTTGCGCCCTTGATTCAGGACGCCGGCTTTCTTGATATCGGCGTTTCATTACGCCAGTCGTAACCGACATGAACGATGCCATAACGTAACTGCGCAGCAGCGTCACCGCAATAGATAAAGAATGGGAGGATGTATGGCATTTCGATTTCCTGCGCTGGCGCTGCCTATGACGTGGCGCCGCAATACCACCGAAACGAGCAAAGCCCTGCCGAAACCGCCTTTTCGTATGGGCGCGCTTCCGGTATTGGGCAAACTGTCCGTGGGCGTCCAGCTGGCGATTCTTATTGGTTTCCTTGTCGGCTGTCTGGCGATCGACGCGATTCTCGTCCATCTCGAAACGCAGCGCTCGGCATACGCGACTATGTACATTGCACGCTCGGGCCAACTGCGAACGCTGTCCCAGCGGCTCGCAAAGGCAGCGCAGCTTGCAGCATTAGGCAATCTGACCGCCCTGTCGCAGCTGCGTGAAAGCCGTGATGAATTTTCGCAGACTGTGAAGCTGCTTACCGACGGCGGGCTCGTGGGCGATGTCGTTCTGCCGCCGACGTCGTCGTATGTGCGCGGCACGCTCGATCAACTCGCCTACGAGTGGGCCAGATCGGAAAAAAATGCCACCTACGTCGTCAACGAAGAACAAAGTTTGCTCGGTCTCGGCGCCGCCGTTCGATCCATCAATGGACGCAACTCGACGCTCTCGGACCTCACTGAAGAAGTCGTCGCGCTCATTAATTCGTCGCCTGCCGCGCCTCGCCAAAGCTTCGTGGCGGGCGAGCTCATGGTGCTCACTCAGCGTATCGCGAAGAACGCGAACATCATGCTCGGCAGCGATACTGTCGATCCTGAAGTCGCCTTCCTGCTGAGCAAAGATACGAATACCTTCCGCGACAATCTGCAGGGTCTGCTTAAAGGCCGCGAGAACCCGCACATTCCGGCTGTAACGAACCCGGAGGTGAGAGCAAAACTCGGCGAACTCGAGGTGGCGTTTGGTGAATACCTGCGCAGCGTCACCGATATTCTGGGCAATGCCCAACCGCTAGTGAAGGCGAAACAGGCCGCGCGCGACCTGTTTCTCGCGAGTGACTCACTGCTGATCGCGAGCGAAATCCTGGTCGGCACGTATCAGGACGAACAGCGCGAGCGTACCGGCTATTTATGGTTGATCCTGTTTTCGACGCTTGCCTTTCTCGCCCTGCTGCTGATCATCAAGGTCTATATGGCCGACAGCCGCAAACGCGTGGGAGACAGCGAACGTCAGAATCGCACCAATCAGGACGCGATCTTGCGGCTGCTCGACGAGATCGGCGAGCTCGCCCAAGGAGATCTCACAGTGCGTGCCCGAGTCACAGAAGATGTCACGGGCGCAATCGCCGACTCGATCAATGCCACTATTGATGAGCTCCGGCGCCTGGTTACCGGCATTACAACCGCGGCGAACCAGGTGACCACGGCGACCGGAGAGGCGCAAAAAGTAACCGGGCATCTGTTGCAGGCCGCGCAAAAGCAATCGACCGAGATTCAAGGCACGAGCCAGGCGGTGACGCGCATCACGCAGTCAATCAACGAAGTATCGGCTAACGCCACGGAATCGGCGCGCGTTGCCGAGAATTCACTGATTGCCGCTGGCAAGGGTGCCGAGGCCGTGCAGAACGCGATTCGCGGCATGAACGACATCCGCGAGCAGATTCAAGAGACCGCCAAGCGGATCAAGCGCCTTGGCGAAAGTTCGCAGGAGATCGGCGAGATTGTGCAGTTGATCTCCGACATCACGGAGCAGACGAACGTGCTTGCGCTCAATGCGGCGATTCAGGCGGCATCTGCGGGCGAGGCGGGCCGCGGCTTCACTGTCGTCGCCGAAGAGGTTCAGCGTCTCGCGGAGCGCTCAGCGGAAGCGACTAAACACATCAGTGCGATCGTACGCAGCATTCAGGCGGACACACAGGATACGGTGACTGCCATGGAGCGCAGCACGCAGGGTGTGGTCGAGGGAACGCGTGTCGCAGATATGGCAGGACAGGCGCTGCAGGAGATCGGCGCCGTCTCGAAACAACTGGCGACGCTGATCGCATCCATTTCTCACTCGACGACTTCACAGGCCGAAGCAGCGATTCAGGTCGCGGCCCGCATGAAAGACATTCTCAGCATCACCAACCTTACGGCGGATGGCACGAAGAAAACCGCAGCTTCGACGCAACAGCTTGCGACGCTTGCGCAAGACCTCAAGAGCTCGGTTGCCGGGTTCAAGCTGGCCTGATCCGCGCCATGGTAATGCCCTCCGATGTAACGATCGACCTGCTGTCCTGGGTAAAAGCGGAGATCGATCATGCATTGAAGTTCGTGCGTGAGAGCACGGCTACGTTTCTCGGCAAGAGCGACGATGCAAGCGTACTGCACGATTGTCCATTGCAGCTGCACCAGGTTCACGGCGCCTTGCGCATGGTTGGTCTCGAGGGCGCCGCCCAAGTTTGTACCGTCATCGAGCACGCATTCATCGCTGTTCTCGACGGCCACAATGCAAGCAAGAGCACCGTATCGACAATCGATCGCGGCGTCTACGCGCTGAATCAGTTTCTCGATGACCTCGGCAAGGGCGAACCGAACATTCCGCTTAAGCTTTTTCCGCTCTACCGTGATATCGCGGAATTACACGGCGGACTCAAAGTCAGCGAGAAAGATTTATTTTTCCCCGACATCTCGGTGCGCACGCCGCTGCATCCCGCCTCGACCGTAGTGCATGACCTCGATCTTGCGCCCTACTTGCGCACGCAGCGCGCGCGATATCAGCGTGGAATGCTCGCCTGGCTGCGCAATGCGGGCGAGGAACGCGGCTTGCGTGAGATGCAGTTTGCGCTCGATGCGATCGATCGCATCGTCGCGCAGTTGCCAGCGCCGCGCGGCTTATGGTGGACGGCAGTCGGCTTCATCGATGCGTTGATCCTATCGAAGGATGCCGCATGGCTGATCACCTCGAAGCCCGTCTGTACACGCATCGACACGCATTTGCGTGATCTCGCCAATCAGACCGGTCCCGGGAATGAGCTCTTATTTCGGGACATTCTTTATGCGCTCGCGAATTGCGAGGCAACGAGCCAGCGCATCAAGGAAGCTAAAAGCGTGTTCCGGCTCGACAGCCAGTTTCCGGAACCGGCGTTGCCCGGCCTCATGGAATACGACCTTGATAGCCTGCGGCCCACACTCGATGACCTGCGCACGCGGCTCGAAGCGGTCAAGGGCGCATGGGTTCAGTACACATCAGATGACGCCCAGGGTCTTCCACTGCTCAAGGAGCTCGTCAAGAAACTGAAAGCAAAGGCGAGCGACCTCGGGAATCAGCATCTCGTGCGTCTATTGGAAGTTGTAATGTTCGTGACCGCACGCTTCCCCGAAAAGTATCCCCGCCAGCAATACATGATCGTCGAGATGGTAGCTGCGGCACTGATGATCGAGCACATCCTCGACACGTTCACCACGCCGCTCACGGACCTCGATGAGCAGGTTTCGATCATGGCGGGATGGCTGCTGGATGCGGCCAAAGGGAAATCCAAGCGCGGCGAGCCTCCGCCGGGGTTGCGCTCCGATCTCACACAACAGATCAGCGATATTCAGCTGCGCGCGCAAGTCGCCAAAGAAATCGGCGTCAATCTGCGTCGCATCGAGCAGGCTCTCGAGCTCATCGCCCGTGAGCCGGGCAAACGCTCCAGCCTGGGTCACACACCGCTGCTGCTTAAACAAATCCATGGCGCGCTGGTGCTGCTGCGTTTCGAGGAGGCGGATGCGCTGCTGTCGGTCTGCAGCCGGCTCATCGTCAAGTGCGTGCGGGCCGGCAATGCAAACGCTGCACACGACATGGAGATGGTCGCGGAAGGCCTGAGCAGCCTTGAACTTTATCTCGAGCCTATGCTGCGCGGGCGCCCGCCCGCCGCGCATGTCATCGAGAGATTCCTCGTATCGTTCAAAGCGGATGCGGATGGTGCTGCGCAGGCCGCTGCCTTGCCGACACCGCGCTCCGAAGAGACGGCGGCTCCAGACGGACAAAAACGCCGCGCGACGGATATCCCGGCTGTGGCCGAGCCTCTTACCTCGCCGCCTTCCGCGGCCGCAACTCCCGCGGCGCTCGCCGCGCTTGCCGCGGCAACAGCGCCAACTATCGTGCGGCGCGAGCTCGAAGTGAAGCCGCCGTATGTTGTAGACGAGCCGACTACGATATTCAACAAGCGCCTCGAGAAAGAACTCCTGGGTGTGTTCCTCGAGGAAGCGCACGAAGTGCTCGGCAATATCGGCCGCAGCTTGCCCGCGTGCCAAAAGGAGCCGCGCGACTTCGAAGCTCTGACGACCATCAGACGCGCATTTCACACGCTGAAGGGCAGCGGGCGCATGGTCGGACTCGACGATCTCGCGGAAGTGGCCTGGGAGTTCGAACAGCTTCTGAATCAATGGCTCGAGCGTAACGCGACGGTCACCACCGAACTCCTGGACGTCATCGAACTCGCCCAGCTCGCATTTTCTTCGTGGGTTTCCGAGCTCAAAGCGCATGGCCGCGCCGCCGTGCAGGGTCGGGAACTCGTGGCCCGCGCGCGCGAGCTGAAATCCACCATGGAGCCCGCGGTGCCGGTCGCACACTTCGCCGCAGATGCGCGCGATGAACCGCCAGCGGCGCCGCTCGTACGCGTGATCGAAGCCGCTCCTCCGGTAGCGGTCCCCGAGGTGGTGGAATCAACCGACGAAGTGGTTATCGGCGAAGCGCATATCTCGCAAGGCCTATACGACGTTTACGTCAAGGAAGCCAACGAGCATCTCGCTACGCTCGACCGAGAGTTTGCGGCGTGGCGTGATCGCGGTCAGTCCGCCGTATCGCATAAGTTCATGCGGGCGGTGCATACGCTGGCGAGTATTTCGCGGACGACCGGCCTGGTGGAGGTCGCCGAGCTGGCTGGCGCACTCGAACAATGGCTTCCATACGCCGGCCGCGTAAGCGAAGCGCCGCAGATGCAGGCAGTCGAATCGACGCTTGTCAAATTAAGCGAGATGATTGCTTGCGTAGCGTGCCAGCAACCGCCGCAAGGCGCGGCCAGCGAAGTCCAGGCACTGCACGAGCTGATCGCTGCATTAACGGCGGCGACCGTAAAAGCCGATGAAGAATCGCGCTCGAACACGCAATCACAAACCGTCGTCATCGGCAACGCCATTGCGTCAGCGCGTCAGCATGAACAGCGCGTGATACAGGACGACATCGATCCACAACTGCTTCCCGTTTTCCTGGAAGAAGCAGCGGGTCTGCTGCCGTTGATCGCACAGGATCTGCGTGAGTGGAGAAGCACTCCGACGAACTATTCGTTCTGCCATGCGCTGCAACGCTCGTTGCACACCTTAAAAGGCAGCGCGCGCATGGTTGGTGCGATGCGACTCGGTGAGCTCACGCACTTGCTCGAAGGCAGAGTCGAGCTTGCGCTTGCATCCGAAACCATGCCGCCGATGCTGTTCGATGAATTCGAGGCGGAAATGGATCGCCTGAGCACAGGAGTGGAGCGATTGCATCATCCGGTCGCGGTCGCGGTCCAGGAAGCGACACCGGCGGTCGAATCCGCGACAATTGAAAAGGCGCCAGAAGCGCCCGCAAGCCCGGTAGCGCTGCTGAGGGTGCAGGCCGATACACTCGACCGGCTCGTCAATGAATCGGGGGAAATTTCCATTGCGCGGTCGCGACTCGAGGGCGAGTTGCGTATCATCAAGCAATCGCTGCGCGACCTGAGCGATAGCGTGCTGCGGCTGCGCGACCAACTGCGGGAACTCGAAATTCAGTCGGACAGCCAGTTGCAATCGCGCACATCGGCGCCCGGCGAGCAGAGCCGCGGCTTCGACCCGCTCGAGTTTGACCGTTACACGCGGCTCCAGGAATTGACGCGCATGATGGCGGAAACGCTGCACGATATCACCTCAGTTCAGCAGCATCTGCTCAAAAACATCGGCGAGGCGGATGCCGCCATCGTACACCAGGCGCGCGTCAACCGTGACCTGCAGCAGGAACTGATGCGCATGCGCACCGTTCCTTTCTCCGCGTTGAGCGAGCGTCTTTACCGCATCGTCCGTCAATCCGCGCGCGACGTCGGCAAGAAAGCGAACCTGGACATCGAGGGCGCACACATCGAGCTCGATCGCAGCGTGCTGGAAAAACTTGCGGCGCCACTCGAGCATCTTGTGCGCAATGCCATTGCTCATGGCCTGGAAGCGCCTGCGGTGCGTGAGAGCAGCGGCAAACCTGTGATCGGGCAGATCAACATTGCGCTGCGCCAGGAAGGCAACGAAATCGTGCTGATATTCAGCGACGACGGTGCGGGTATAGACATCGCGAAACTCAAAAAGAAAGCGATCTCGTCAGGGATCCTGCAAAAAGATGGTCAGCTAAGCGATGCGGAAGCGATCGAGCTCATCTTCGCTACCGGTCTGTCTACCGCCGACGAAGTAACGGGGCTCGCCGGACGCGGAGTCGGGCTTGATGTAGTCCGCAACGACATCACCGGCATAAGCGGACGCATCCAGGTTGCGACCGAAGCAGGCAAGCAGACAACATTTACGATATTCCTGCCGCTCACACTCGCGGTCACCCAGGCGGTACTCGCACAAGCGGGCAGCCAGACGTTTGCCATCTCCTCGGCAATGGTCCAACAAGTGCTCAAAGTAAAGCCGGAGATTCTTGCGCGCTACTACGAAGGCGGCGCCGTCACTGCTGGCGACGTTTCATATCCTCTGCACTATCTTGGGCGGCTGCTCGGACAGAACATTGCACCGCCGGCATCCGCGTCGCACAGCTCCGTGCTATTGCTGCGCAGCGGCCTGCAGCGCATCGCTGTCCACGTCGACGATCTGCTGAAGAACCAGGAAATCGTCGTGAAGCACATCGGGCCGCAACTGGCCCGAGTGCAAGGCATTTCTGGAGCGACCGTGCTGGGCGACGGCAGTATCGTTTTGATCATCAACCCCGTATTGTTGTCGCAGCGTCCGGGTATCGCCCTCCCGTCGCCGATAACGGTGGCTCCCGTCGTCGCGGAGAAATCGACTGCGCCAACGGTCATGGTGGTCGACGACTCTCTCACAGTCCGTACCATTACCGGCAACCTTCTCGAGCGCGAGGGCTATCGGGTCACGATCGCAAAGGATGGCATCGACGCGCTGGAAAAACTCAAAGACGTGTTGCCTGACATCATGTTGCTGGATATTGAGATGCCGCGTATGGACGGCTTCGATCTCACCCGGAGCCTGCGCAGCGAACGCCGCACGCGAGCCATGCCCATCATCATTATTTCGTCGCGCACTGCAGACAAACACCGCAGGCATGCGCTGCAACTCGGCGTCAACGCGTATCTGGGAAAGCCATACCAGGAAGCGGAGTTACTCGAGCAAATCAAGTCGTTGCTTGCGCGCGACCCAGCCAACGATCTGCTCGCGCGCGCCGAGCCGTCTTCAGACGTCTCCGAATCTAGAACGATCCGCGCGGCGAGCGTAGGTCGGTCACCGTAAACACTTGCCGTCGCCGCGACCCGCTTAGTCTACTGCCGCGAGAACCAGCGCGATAGTTGCACCGAGTGCAGCCGGTATCCCGTAACGCTCAAGTGGCGATACGCCATCGCCGGCGATCAGCTCGACCGGTACTTGCGCGCGCTCGATGACCTGGTTGGTCGCTGACGCTTCCACGAGCCGCGTGAGAGAATTTTTACGCGCAGTGCCCATGACGATGCGCTCCGCGCCTATCTGCCCTGCAACGTCGTTGATGACCTCTGCCTTGCGCCCCGGTCGCACATGGCAAACATAGCGGGCATTGAAACCCTCAAGGAGCTTGCGCGCCTCCTGCAGTGCCCTCTCGGCCTGCGCCCGGCGATAGGCGGGCAGTTCACCATGTTTGAGGAAACGCGCCATGTCGCGCGACAAGGGTGTACACACGTGCAGCAGATGTATTTCAACCGAACCTTCGTGCACATGACGGCTGATGGCGTGGCGCACTGCGCGCAACGCATTGGCGGAGCCGTCAACAGGAATCAGAATTCTTCGCATATCGTGACCTCCTTGGGCCGGGATTAAGATTGCCGACTTTTCTGCGCCCGCCTTTCGCACTGCCGGTGCGTTCCGAGACGGTGAGCGTTCTTTTCCGTTCAATACCAGCCCCGCGCCGAGAACGCCGCCGATGCACAGCGCGTAGACCAGCCAACCCGCCCACGGATAGGGTCCGAGAGCGGATGATATCAACGGCTCATGAACTAACATGCGGCCGGCGGTCCATGCGAGCACTGTTCCGCCAATATAAATAATGGCCGGGAAACGACCGATCCATTTCAGAATGATCTGGCTGCCCCAGATGACAATCGGGATGCTGATCAGAAGTCCGGTCAGCACGAGCAGAAAACTCCCGTGTGCGGCGCCTGCTACCGCGAGCACGTTATCCAGGCCCATTACGGCGTCGGCAACTACGATCGTTCGCATGGCGCCCCAAAAACTTTGAGCCGCCGTCACGTTATGCGCGCCATCACCTTTGTCCGTTAGAAGCTTGACCGCAATCCAGATCAAGGCCAACCCGCCGACCAGCATGAGTCCCGGGATGTTGAGCAGCCATACCACTACCATCGTCATGGCGCTGCGCACTGCGATCGCCCCTACCGTACCCCAGACGATGGCCCTTGTCCTCAGCTGCGTCGGGACATTGCGCGCAGCGAGTGCGATGACAATGGCATTGTCGCCTGCCAGCACCAGATCGATAACGACGATAGCGAACAGCGCGGAGAAAAATTCTGCGGAAAACAATTCCATGTGCATCCTTGCGTTTATTGCATCCTGGAATGGGCCGGTTCAATCATTCATCATCCGCGCTTCTTTGCGAGACCTGCATGCAGCGATGATGCGCAAAAGTATGCGATGCGCGCGGCGTGCGGGGAAATGAAGTTTCGTAATCGGTCTGCTCTGCCATTACCAAACGCAATGTCCATGACAGCGCGAGCTCGTAATCGGCGGCCATTGCGTTTGCAATGCGCATGCGTATAATCATGCGGGCCGATCGAAAAATCGGCACCCTCCAAAGGGGAGTAGCTTCGGCGGCCTGTAGCGGCTGCTATGCCACGATCGTCAAGACGGAATTTATTCCCGGTCGTGTCGGCAACTAAACGTTGCGAGCGAGACCTTTGCCAGACATGGTAAAGGTCTTTTTTGTTGGCGGCCTTGCCTGTTCGAGGTAGAGACCGTGCGCGTTACAGGCACGGCGTTGCTCAACTCTTACCGGAGATCGACATGCCGCATCAGAAGTTACACCGTTACTTTCGACATGGAACGCTGCCGCAACTACGCGTCTTCGCAATGGTCGCGCAGCTTGGCAGCTTCACGCGTGCCGGAGAAGCGCTGCATATGGCGCAACCGACCGTGTCCGTCCACATCAAGAAACTTACCCAGACGATCGGTGTGCCGCTGCTGAAACGCGTCGGACGCTCAGTCCGCCTCACCGATGCCGGACAGGCGCTATATGATGCATACGAGCAGATCTGCGCGACGCTCGCGCGTGCAGAAGACCAATTGGCCGTCGTGCGTGACAGAGCGGTCACGCAGCGCAGCACCGGCACCAATGTGAATTGCTCCGGCGTCATGCTCGAGTAAGCCGCATCTTTGCGGGAGTGGTCCGGTGCTCACACGAAACGGCCTGTGTTTATAATATGACCGCGGTCACCGGGGGTAACTGGTAGCTCGTCACCGCGTCCGACACCGCTCGACAAGGAACGATTCGATGAGCGCAACCGCTGCCGTAACTGCTTCGCAAACGATTCTGCAGCGACACGACAACGGCGGCGTTACCACGCTGACCTTGAACCGCCCGGAGCAGTTCAATGCGCTGTCGACAGGTATGCTCGATGCGCTGCAGACTGCGCTCGACGATATCAACGATGACGCATCCATCCGCGTTGTTGTGATCGGCGCGAATGGAAAAGCATTCTGTCCCGGCCATGACCTCAAGGAGATGCTCGCTAATCGCACTCAGCAATTCATCGGAGGATTATTCGAGAAATGCTGCCGCCTGATGATGACCATCACGCGGATTCCGCAGCCCGTCATCGCGCGCGTGCACGGCATCGCTACCGCAGCAGGCTGTCAGCTGGTCGCATCCTGTGATCTGGCAGTGGCGTCGACGGAAGCGCGCTTCGCCACTTCCGGCATCAATTTCGGACTGTACTGCGCAACACCGGGCGTCGCGCTATCACGCACCATAACACGCAAGCGGGCGATGGAGATGTTGATGACGGGTGAGTTCATCGACGCGGCTACTGCGCTCGAGTGGGGGCTCATCAATCGTGTCGCCCCGCCGGACAAGCTCGATTACGCCGTTCAGGAGCTCGCGCAGCTTCTGGTGGGCAAACCACCGGCCGTATTGGCCGCAGGCAAGAAGTTTTTTTACCGCCAGATCGAAATGGAGCTTGCGCCGGCCTACAAACTGGCGACACAAGTTATTACAGAGAACATGCTCGGCGCCGATGCGCTCGAAGGCGTCGGCGCATTTATCGAGAAACGGGCGCCTAGATGGCGCACTAGCTGACTTTGCGCAGATGCACACTCGCATGCGTATGAGGTTCGCGATTCTTTGCTCGGCTGTAATCGCTGCACCTGTGCTTGCAGGCGGATCCAATTATGGCGTGACGCCCGGCAAGCTCGCTAATTTCCAGGGCAAGGTGAGCGAATGGCCGGTGCCTACCCCACGGTTTGCGCGTGATCCCGCGCCGGCGCCCGATGGCAGCATCTACATCACCGTAATGAGCGGCAACAAGATCGCACGGTTCGATACGAAAGCGCACACGTTCAAGGAATGGGATGTGCCTGCCGGCGCGCGGCCGCATGGTTTGCTCGTCGATAAGCAGGGAATCGTGTGGTACACGGGCAATGGTAATGGCACCATTGGCCGCCTCGATCCTGTGTCTGGAAAAGTCACCGAGTATGAGACGCCATCGCACGGTGGTGGCCCGCATACACTGGTGATAAGCGATGCAGGCGTGATCTGGTTCACGATGCAAAGCGGCGACAAGATCGGCCGCCTCGACACTAAAGGCGGTCAGATCAGTGAATACAAATCATCGGGCGGTCCTTATGGGCTGACGCTCGACAAGGCCGGCATGGTCTGGTTCTGCCGCATGGGAGACAACAAGCTCGGGCGCCTCGATCCGCAATCGGGACAGATGAGTGAGCTCTCGACCGGGCGCGGCTCCCTGCCCCGTCGTATCGCAACGGCGCCCGACGGTATGTTGTGGGTGACGCTGTACGGCAACGGCAAGTTGCTGAAAGTCGATCCGGCGGCGATGAAGATCGTGAAGGAGTATCCACTGCCTGCCGGCAATGGCGGCCCGTATGCCGTCACCGTCGACGGCGCCGGTATCGTGTGGGTCAACGAAATAAACACTGATACCGTTGTGCGTTTCGACCCTGCAAACGGACAGCAGCGGGTGGTGCAGCTGCCGTCCAGGAACGTCGGCATACGCAAAATGATCGTCGATGCGAACGGCAGGCTTTGGTACATGGGAAGCCATAGCGGACGGCTGGGCGTAATCGAGTGACGAATCACATCGACCCGGCATGAGTGCTGCGCGTTTGCTCATCCATTTCGCGCTGTTGCTCGTATTCCCGCTCCTCGTTCACTCACAAAGCATGATGCCGGCGCAATGTGCTGGCAAGGCGGGTGATGAGCTCGACCATTGCGTGCGCGATATAACGCTGCCGATGCGGAGTGAAAAGATGGATCTGATCGAGCACAAGCCGGATCCAACACAGACGGTGAACTGCCTGAAAGTCGCGCGCGCGGATGAGGAATACTGCATCGCACGCAATCAGATCGTTCTCGAGTGCCGCAATGGCGCGAAGCACCCCGATTTCACCGCATGCGCTAATCGCCTGCTCAGCCGGCAGCCGCCGCCTCGGCCAGCCGATTGCGCACGCGAGACGCCCGCGATGCGCGCCGATTGCGCGTCACGCAACGACGCGCTGGCCGCGTGCTCGTTAGAGCCGTTGCGCTATTTCATTTGCCTGGGCGAAAAGTTAAGCGCGAAATAGGACAGCGCGCCTAGCTTTTGCCCATGTCCAACAACAATTGATTCAGCCGTTTCACGAATACAGCAGGGTCTTCGAGCTGGCCACCCTCCGACAGTAACGCCTGGTCGAACAGCACATGCGTCCAGTCGTCGAAGCGCTGCGTATCGCCCTCGTGCTTGAGGCGCTGCACCAGCGGATGGCGCGGATTGATTTCAAAGATCGGCTTTGAGGGCGGAACCTTTTGTCCGGCCGCTTGCAGCAGCCGCTGCAGGTTGGCTCCAAGATCATGCTCGTCGGCGACGAGACACGCCGGCGAATCGGTGAGCCGCAGCGTGACGCGCACCTGTTTGACCCTATCACCGAGCGATTTCTGTATTTTCTCGGTCAGCTCCTTGTGCTCGCCCGCTTCCTTTTCCTGTTCCTTTTTCTCGCTTTCATCGCCAAGCTTGCCGAGATCGAGTTCTCCCTTGGCCACGGACTGCAGCGGCTTGCCGTCGAATTCGTGCAGATTGCCCACCATCCATTCGTCGATGCGCTCCGACAGCAACAGGACTTCGATGCCCTTCTTGCGAAACACTTCCAGATGCGGGCTATTCTTCGCCGCCGCGAAACTGTCGGCGGTCACATAGTAGATTTTTTCCTGTCCCGGTTTCATGCGGGACACATAGTCGGCGAACGAGACATCCTGCGTCTCGCTGTCGGTAAGCGTCGTTGAGAACCGCAGCAGCTTCGCAATACGCTCGCGGTTGGCGAAATCTTCGCCGGTTCCTTCCTTGAACGCCCGGCCGAATTCCTTCCAGAACGTTGCGAACTTTTCCTTCTGGTTTTCAGCGAGGTCCTCCAGCATGCCCAGGACCCGCCGCACCGATCCGCTGCGGATGGCTTCGATGTCCTTGGATTGCTGCAGGATTTCGCGCGACACATTGAGCGGCAAATCGTTCGAATCGATCACACCTCGCACGAAGCGCAGGTAATTGGGCATCAACTGCTCGGCGTCATCCATGATGAAAACGCGCCGCACGTAAAGCTTGATGCCGCGCCGGTGCTCGCGATCCCACAGGTCGAACGGCGCGCGGGCGGGAATGTAGAGAAGCTGCGTGTATTCCTTGTTGCCTTCCACGCGAGCGTGCGCATAAGCGAGCGGCGCCTCGTGATCATGCGAAACGTGCTTGTAGAACTCGTCGTACTGCTCCTGCGTGATCTCCGACTTCGGTCGCGCCCATAGCGCGTTTGCCTGATTGACGGTCTCGTCTTCATCGGTCACGCGTTGCTCGGATTTGTCCTTGTCCCATTCTTCTTTCTTCATCACGATGGGAAGCACGATGTGGTCCGAATATTTGCGGATGATATTTCGCAGCCGCATGCCGGACAGCAGGTCATCCTCGCCTTCGCGCAGATGCAGGGTGACTTCCGTCCCGCGCCCCGGTTTGTCAACCGGCTCGATGGTAAATTCTCCGCCGCCATCCGATTCCCAGCGCACACCGGCATCGGCCGGCAAGCCCGCCCGACGCGTCACCAGAGTGACTTTATCGGCGACGATAAATGACGAATAGAAGCCGACGCCGAACTGACCAATCAGATTCGCGTCCTTCGCCTGCTCGCCGGTAAGCTGGGTAAAGAACTCGCGCGTGCCTGACCGCGCGATGGTGCCGATATTCGAAATTACTTCGTCGCGCGACATGCCGATACCGTTGTCTTCGATGGTTATCGTGCGCGCTGCTTTGTCGAAGCTGACGCGTATCTTCAAGTCCGCATCGTTCTCGAACAGCTCCTTGTTGGTGAGCGCCTCGAAGCGCAGCTTGTCGCTCGCATCGGATGCGTTCGAAATGAGCTCGCGCAGAAAAATCTCCTTGTTGCTATACAAGGAGTGCACCATGAGATCGAGCAGTTGTTTGACTTCGGTTTGAAAACCGAGCGTCTGCTTGCCGGCAGGGGTTGCCGTGCTGGTCGTGTCCGCAGCATTTGTCATCGCTAGAAGCCTCTTATTTAAAATCCGATCAGGATCTGGGGGCGAATTGTGTCATATCAAGAGCCGGAATTGCGCGCGTGCGGGCTTTATAATACCGGCGCCGGACGCTTAGCCCGCCGTCGACAACAGAGGGAAAGACCATGCGCAGTGTTTCGTTTAACCGTATTCTGCATCTCGCGCTGCTGGGGCTCGCGCTTGGCCTGAGCACGCCTGTGCGCGCGCAACAGCAAGTCGTCATCGTCACATCATTTCCCAAAGAGCTGACCGAAGCGTACAAAAAAGCATTTGAAGCGCGCAACGCTGGCGTGAAGGTGGAGATTCTGAACAAGCCGACACCCGCCGGCGTCGCCTACATACGCGAAGCGCCGGCAAGCAACAAACCGGACGTCTTCTGGGTGTCGGCGCCCGACGCTTTTGAAGTTCTCGCAAATGAGAAGCTGCTGGCGAAAATCGATTCTCCGGCGAAAGAGGTACCCGCAAAAATCGGCAATTATCCGATTAACGACCCGCAAGGCATGTATCTCGGGCAGGCGCTGGCCGGCTATGGAATCATGTGGAATACGCGCTATGTTAAAGCCCACAAGCTGCCTGAGCCTAAAGAGTGGACTGATCTGACGAAGCCGGTGTACTTCAGCCACGTTGCGATGTCATCGCCCTCGCGATCGGGCACGACGCACCTGACTGTGGAAACGGTACTGCAGGGTGAAGGCTGGGATAAAGGCTGGCGCGACATGTTGATGATTGCGGGAAACTGCGCCGCGATCACTGAGCGCAGCTTCGGTGTTCCCGATGGTGTGAATAATGGCCAGTACGGTATTGGCCTGGTGATCGATTTCTTTGGCCTCGCAGGCAAGGCGTCGAAATTTCCAGTCGAGTTCGTTTATCCGTCCGTGACGGCCATCGTGCCCGCGAACATCGGCATGGTTGCTAACGCAAAAAATGCTGACAACGCGCGAAAGTTCATCAACTTCACGCTGTCGCCTGAAGGTCAGGAACTATTATTCGATCCGCAGATCAGCCGCCTTCCGGTGCTGCCGAGCGTCTACAAAAAAGCGCCGGCGGGATTTCCAAACCCGTTTACCGGCGGCATCAAGCCCAAAGTGAATTTCGATTCGGACCTGTCCGAATCGCGTTATTACGTTGTGAGCTCGATCTTCGATCAGACCATTACGTTCCGCCACAAAGAACTCACCCAGGCAACGAAAGCGATCAACGAGGCGGCCGCCAGGCTCGCGGGAAAAGACAACCCGCAGGCGACGAAGCTACTCAACGATGCGCGCGACGCGGCCTACTCGCCGATCGTCACCGAGCAAAAATCCAAAGACAAAGAGTTCCTGGCGCTATACCGCAATACGAAGCGCGACGCGGAGAAAACAAAGCAGACAACCGCACTCGAAGAATACTGGAGCAACACCGCGCGGAAGAACTACCTGCGCGCAGCGGACCTCGCGAACCAGGCTGCCGCGCTGGTCAAGTAGCCCTCCGGCGCAGCGTTTCACCCGCTATGAAAATATGCGTGCTCGGCGCCGGTGTCGCCGGCATGACCTCCGCGTACTTCCTCGCGCACGCGGGTCACGACGTGACGGTCGTCGAGCGCAATTCCGGCGTCGGCCTGGAAACGAGTTATGCCAACGGCGGCCAGCTTTCGTACTGCTATGTGGCGCCGCTCGCCGGCCCCGGTGTTCTGCCAAAAGTGCCGCCATGGCTGTTGCGGCGTGATTCGCCGCTGCGGTTTTCGCCGCGCCTCGACTACTACCAATGGCGGTGGTGCCTGCAATTCGTGCTCGCATGCAACGCCGCTCAGAGCGACCTTACAACTTCGCGGCTGTTGCGCCTGTCCTTCTACAGCCGCAAGCTCATGCACGCGATGGTCGAGTCCGAGCCGCTCGACTTCGATTACGTGCAGAACGGCAAGCTCGTCTATTACATGGATGAGGCCTCGTATCGCGGCGCGGTAACCACGATGGAGTATCAATTGTCGCTGGGCTGTGAACAGCAGGCGCTCGATCGCGACGCCTGCGTTGCGCGCGAACCTGCGCTTACCGCGGTTGCACAAGACATCGCGGGCGGCATTTATACACCAAGCGAGGATGCAGGCGATTGCTACCGCTTTTGCACAAGCCTCGAGCACATCATGCGTGGTGGCGAGCATCCGGTGCAATTCGAACTGGACACACAAGTCACGGGATTTGTGCGTAACGCCAATCACATCAGCGCCGTGCGCACCAATCGGCACGATATAGAAGCGGACTGGTTTGTGGCCACGATGGGCGCGCAAAGCGTATTCCTGCTGCGGCCGATCAACATCGATGTGCCCATGTATCCCTTGAAGGGCTACAGTCTCACGGTGCCCATCGAGAATGACGCTGCGGCGCCGAGAGTCAGCATTACCGATCATAAGCGCAAGGTGGTCTACGCGCGCCTGGGTGAAGAACTGCGGATTGCGGGCATGGCGGACATTACGAATTACCGCGCGGACCTCGATCCGGCACGTATCGAAGTGCTGACGCGACAGGCCAGGGCTACGTTTCCAGGCAGCGCGGACTTCTCCCGCGCCGAGCCCTGGTGCGGCCTTCGTCCCGCGACGCCTGAAGGCACGCCCGTAATCGGCCCGACACGCTATTCGAACCTGCTGCTGAACGTTGGACACGGCGCGCTCGGCTTCACACTTGCGTGCGGCTGCGGCAAGATCATTGCGGACCTGGCGTCCGGCAAGGAGCCTGAAATATCTCTGGACGGATTTACGCTTGAGTGACCGCCGGCCGGCCGTGACTAAAACGGCAGTCGTGTACGGGCCGCGACCGACGGCAGTCATGCACGCGCGGCTAAGCCCGGCCCACGCTGCGATTGCCCTTGCAATCGCTTTATTCCTGGTTCTGTTTCTCATCGTGCCCGTCATAACCGTCGTGTACGTCGCATTCACGAATAGCGACGGCACGCTTACGCTCGCGCATTTCTTTTCTTTCTTCGGGCTCACGCTGATGCGTGAGTCGTTCTACAACAGCCTCTACGTCGGCGCAATGAGCGTGTTGCTGGCATCCATCATCTCCCTGCCGCTCGCGTACTTCACGATGCGCTATCGATTTCGAGGCGGCGTGCTGATTCAGACGCTTGGTGTGCTGCCGCTCATCATGCCGCCGTTTGTAGGCGCCGCGGCGATGCAGCTCTTATTCGGACGCAGCGGATCGGTCAATCTCATTCTGAACGACTGCTGTGGCTTTGGTATTCCCTTCATGGAGGGGCTGAACGGCGTCATATTCGTCGAAGCTCTGCATTACTTTCCCTTTATTTTGCTCAATCTCACCGTCGCGCTCGCAAACATCGACACCGCAATGGAGGAATCCGCCCAGAACCTCGGGGCAAGCGGAGTCCGGTTGTTTCGCCGTATCGTATTTCCGCTGGCACTGCCGGGTTACCTCGCCGGTGCGGCCCTCGTCTTTCTCAAGGTTTTCGACGATGTCGGCACGCCGCTCGTTCTCAACGTTACCGACATTCTTGCGGTGCAGGCTTACCTGCGCATTACGTCTATCGGCATCGACGACCCGATCGGCTACGTTGCGAGTGTCATCATGGTGATTGCGTCGCTCGTCGCGCTCTGGGGGTCCACATGGCTGATGCGAGGCAGGGACTATGCAACGCTGCAGCGCGGCGGCTCGAGTCTCGCCCGTCGCGAACTGAAACCGCTGCAGGCGGTTTTCGCGTACGGCTGGATCATTCTGGTGCTGCTCATCGTGCTGTCACCCCACATCGGCATCCTGCTGCTTTCGTTGAGCAAGGTGTGGAGCTTTTCGGTGGTGCCCGACGTGTACACACTCGACAATTACAAGACCGTCTTCCGCGATTCGTCCGGCATGATGGCGAATACCTTGCTGTATTGTGGCATCGCCGCGGGCTTCGACGTCCTTATCGGCACCGCAATTGCGTATCTGATTTTGCGCACTCGACTGCCGGCGCGCCAATGGCTTGATCTTGCCGCAAGCGCCGCAATTGCCATTCCGGGCGTGGTACTCGGCATAGGCTATCTGCGCACGTTCAAGGATTTTCAGTTACCGTTCACAACTCAGCCGTTCACTGCGTTCTGGGTGATTATCGCGATCGCATACACCGTGCGGCGTTTGCCCTACGCTCTGCGCTCATGCATGGCAGCGCTGCAGCAACTGCATGTATCACTGGAAGAGGCCGCTGAAAATCTTGGCGCCAGCAAAAATCGGACGATCTATCGTATTGTCGTACCGCTGATGGCGGGCGGCATACTCGCCGGATTCGTCACGAGCTTTCTCACTGCCGCAGTCGAGCTCTCCGCCACAATCATGCTCGTCACCGCGCAAAGCGATGCGCCGATGTCATATGGCATTTATCTATACATGCAAAGCATCGCCGGACGCGGACCCGGAGCGGCGCTCGGCGTTATCGCCGTCGTCATCGTCGGCATTGGCACCTACCTATCGAATCGCCTGATTCGCGGCCGGGCAGCTCAACATGAGGCACCGCGCGCTTTGCACATATGACGGCACAGTTAGGAACCATATGACCGCCCAACGAAAGGTCCGGCTGGAAGTTCGGAACGTAAGCCTCGCATTCGGCGCAACGCCGGTGTTGCGCAATGTCAATCTCGACATCAAGCCGGGCGAATTTTTTGCGCTGCTCGGTCCGTCCGGTTGCGGCAAATCCACGCTCCTTCGGCTGATTGCCGGATTCAATCAGGCGCAGTCCGGCGCAGTGTGTATCGATGGTGCGGACATCACGCGTATTCCACCTTGGGAACGCGATATCGGCATGGTTTTCCAGAACTATGCGCTGTGGCCGCACATGACGGTTGCACAGAACGTCGCATTCGGACTGCAGGAACGGAAGCTGCCCCGTGCGGACATACAGCGCAAGACCCAATCAGCGCTCGAGCTCGTCGGCTTGCAGGATTATGGTCAGCGCCGGCCGAGCCAGCTTTCGGGCGGGCAACAGCAACGCGTTGCCGTTGCACGCACGATTGCAATTGAGCCCAAGCTGTTGCTGCTCGATGAGCCGCTATCCAACCTGGATGCGCAACTGCGTGTTCATATGCGCACGGAGCTGCTCGCGCTGCAGCGCAAGCTTGGCGTCACGACGATATTCGTCACGCACGATCAGGAAGAAGCACTGTCGATCTCAGATCGCGTGGCGGTACTCGATGGCGGCGTCATTCAACAGGTCGGGACGCCGATGGAGCTGTTTGATAGGCCCGCAAACCGGTTTATCGCCAGTTTCGTCGGCACGATTAATCTCTTGAGCGGCACGGCACATACAACGGCTGACGGCACGACATTCGAGTCTCCGCTGCTCGGCCGCTTAGCCCTGCCCCGCACCTCGGCGGTATCGGGCAGCGCTGAAATTGCATTCCGTCCGCATACGCTGACGCTTGCATCGCCCGACAGGGCCGGCAGCGCTGATAAGGTTTGGATGCAAGGCAGCGTCGCGCACCGCGAATTTCTCGGCGAGTTCATACGCTATCGCATCGATGTGCAGGGCATTGATATCGTCGCCGACCAGCCACACTACGGTGGCAGTATCGAGTTTTTGCCGGGCGCCCTCGTTAAAATCGGCATCCAGCCGGGGCAAATCAGGCTGTTAGCGGCTTAGCGATGACGACATGAACGGCACACAGGCGTGCGGCGAAACACTTGCGCTCGTGCGCAGTCCGGCCGGGACGATGTGCCTGCGTGCATCGCATTGAATGGCAACCGCGAGTATCGAAAGTCCGCTCCAATGCTGCAAGTGCGCAGTGAAGCAGTCGAAGCGCGCACTTAGCGTCGATGCGAATTCAGTGGCATCGGTCGGTCAACCGTTCATTCCGCTCTTATGTTGGCGGCGCGCACAACCTTCGTCCACCGTGCGATCTCGTCTTTGATTACCGTCGTGAATTCCTCGGATGAACTGCCTACTGCCAGCGCCGCGTCGGTCGCAAATCGCTTATTTACATCGGGCAGATGAACGATGCGCGATGCTTCCTGCTGCAGCATGGCAACGATAGCCTTGGGCGTATTGCGCGGCGCCAGCATGCCAATCCACCCGGTAAATTCATAACCCGGGACGCCGGACTCCGCAATCGTAGGCAGATCCGGCAGCGCGGGAGATCGCTGCGGTGTCGCCACCGCTAGCACTCTGAGCTTGCCGTCCTTCACGTGGGGCAGCATGGTTACAGGACTGCCAAACATGAACTGCACACGTCCGCCAAGCAGATCTGTAATCGCCTGGGGAATGCCTTTATACGGGACATGTTCGACCTGTATACCCGCGAGCAGTGCAAACAACTCGCCGCCGAGGTGATTCGACGTTCCCGTGCCGCCGGAGCCGAAATTGAGTTGTCCGGGTCTCGCCTTAGCAAGCGCCACGAGATCCTGCACCGAACGTACTCCGAGCGCCGGGTGCACGACGAGCACGTTCGCTTGCGTGAACAACTGACTTACCGGCGCGAAATCGCGCAGCGTGCTGTAGTTGAGGTTTGCGTACACACACTCACGCACGATAAGCGCGGAAGTCGCGAGCATAAGCGTATAACCATTTGCGGCCGCCTGTGCTGCCAGCTCTGCACCGATAATGCCGCTGCGATTGTCGACGATAACCTGCTGGCGCCAGCTCTCGGCCATCTTTAGCCCGAGCGAGCGGGCAACCACATCCGCGGCGCCCCCGGCGACCGCCGGCACGATTATACGTAGCGGTCGGCTCGGGTATGTTTCTGCCGCTGGCGCGCCGATGAATGGCGCCCAAACGGTCGGCGCCACCAGTATGCAGACGGCCGCGATGTGATTCATCGAGCGCACGACCATGAGCCCGACGCTGCGCGTTGCGCTACGTACGCCGCTTCATCGCGCGGGCAACGAGCATAACGGGCACCCCTGCGCACAACACTGCAACGCCAACCAGCGCACCGAAACGCACGTAGGCGAGGCTCGAGTACAGCATGTACGCGCAGGTGACGCAGAACACAATGGGCGTGAGCGGATACAAAGGAACGCGAAACGGATTAGGCTGCGCAGGCTCACCTCGTCGCAGCACAAATAGCGAGATTCCCGTCAGCAGAAAAAACAGCCAGAACACCGGTGCCGTGAAATCCACCATCGTCGAGAACCCATCGCGCGTAAAGGCGCCGAATACGATGAGCGCCAACGCGATGATTCCCTGCACCAGCAGCGCATTTCTCGGCGCCATTACGCGATCATCCCAACGGCCGAGGAAAGCAAATGGCGAAAAGTCCCGCCCGTACGCGTAGTTCGTGCGCGCGCCCGTGAAGACAGTGCCATTCAGCGTCGTCAACGCCTCCGCAACGATAATCACGGCGAGGACTATCGCGCCCTTCGCGCCCAGCGTCGCTTTCATCATGTCGGCGGCGACCGCCTTCGATGCACTCATGCCTTCAAGCCCCAGCACGTGGTAATACGCGAGATTCATGAGTACATAGAGGACGGTCACAGCAGCGATGCCGATGACCAGAGAACGCACGATGTTGCGCCGTCCATCGCGGATCTCAGCGCTCAGGTAGGCAGCCTCATTCCATCCGCCGTACGTGAGCAAAATGAAAATCATCGCAAACCCATAGGCCGAGTGCGGAGTTGCCGCACTCGCGGCCGCTTCTCTGACCGGCGGCGTATACACCATCGCAGCGACTATCACGCAGGCGTATCCGAGCACCAGGCAGACGGTCAGCACGTTCTGGAGAATCTTGCTGCCCTGCGTACCGCGCATGTTAAACAACGTTATCGCAATTATGGAAGCTGCGGCGTATATCGCTGCGCTGTTGGGGCCGATGGGAAACAGCAGCGTTGCATAATCGCCGAGCACGAAACCGATCGCAGCAATGGCGCCGGTCTGTATGACCGCCATGCGTGCCCAAGCGAACAGAAATGCGAGTGCATCGCCGTACGCAGTGCGTAGAAAGAAGTATTCGCCCCCGGCATTGGGAAACGAGCTGCCCAGTTCCGCATAGCAGAGCGCGCCGATCAGCGAGATAGCCCCGCCCGCCAGCCATAGCAGTGCGAACGCCTCGACGCTGTCGACGCTGCCGGCGACTATGGAGGGTGCCTTGAAGATGCCAATGCCGACGACAAGCCCGATGATCATCATCGCTGCGTCGAACAGCGACAGCGTAGGCCGCGGTTGCGCGCTGGATGCCGCGGCTTGTGCTATCGCAGGCGCTGTCATTGCGGCCCTGCTACGCGCTGCACCACTTTCGCGCTCCACGGCAACTGTTGCTGCGCAGCGCCCGCACCGACCTGGACGGTTCCCTCGATCGTGTCGCCCTTCACTGTGCCATTGAACTGGTGCCGCGTAAGGTTGTCGCCAGGCTTCATAACGAATCCGAAACTCAGCTGATCGCCCTGAATTTTCGGTGCCACCATCGCCACCTGCTGAGTGCCGGCCTTAACAGTGCCATCGAGCTTCTGATAGCGCTGCGCAAAGTCGAGCTCGACACTGCCCGGCAGCCCGGGCGACTTCACCTGAGCCTGCCAGCGCCCGCCGACTTTCGCGGGCACGGTCCATAGATAAACATAACTGCGGCCCGGATTACCGACGGTCTTCTCGGGAACGATGATTTCTTTGGACTCGTCGGCCTGCCAATCGCCCATCGGGTAATCATGCGCAGCGACGCGTGTCCCGGGCCGCAGACTTAGTATCTTCGGCCGCAGCTTCTCGTTCATCTGGGGAAGGAGATAACTGGTGATGACGGTCGCCGGAGCGAGATCCGTTTCAAAAAGATTCTGATCGATGAAGTGTGCCCGGTCGGCAACCCCTTCGCGCTCGGCATTTTCATTGCTGAGCTTGAGCAGTACCTTGTCGAGATCGACGCCGAAACCCTGGGCGCCGTATTTCTTGGCGGCCGTGATCACCATGCGTCCATCCCCGGATCCCAGATCGATGATGTAGTCGCGCGGACCGACCTTCGCCATGCGCAACATCTCATCGACTACGACCTGCGGCGTCGGCACGTAGACCACATCGCCCGCGCCTTCCTGCGCCGACAGGCGTGCAGGCGACATGATGAGAAGACACAGAAACAGCAAGCACTTCGTACTGCGCATCGACTTCTCCTTCAGTTATTCAGTATTCATCGACCCGCGGGCGATGCGCGTGGCCTGCCACTCAGTCCCCGTACTACCGCCGCCCGCCGTCATGCGTCCGACGATCGTGTCGCCTTCGATGCGGCCGCTGAACTCTTCGCGCGAGCTCACGCCGCCTGATTCGCGCGTTAGCGCAAAGCTGATGGCGTTACCCTGAAGCTGCGCGTCGCTTATGCTCGTTTTCGCGCCGTCAACGGAAGCGTTGATCGATAATTCCTGAAACGTCTGATTGACCATCGCCTCATACGCGCGCGGGGCCGCCCCCGTCGAGCGCCATATCCATTTGCCGGCCGCCTGCGCGGGCACATACCAGAGATACACCTTGCTGATCGGCGGCCCGTAAGATTTGTCGGGGACCGATATCTCGCGTTTCACGTCCGGTTTCCATTGCCCCATGTCGAAGTCGTGCGATACCACCCGCGCACCGGGTTGCATTTGCGCAAATATGCGCGGGCGCAACTGAGCGTTGATATTCGGCAAAAGATACATGGTAAGCACGCTCGCCTTCCCCAGGTCGTAGTTGAAAAGATTTCCCTGCGCAAAAGAAGCCTTACTTGCGACGCCCAGGCGCTGCGCTTCCTTCTTCGCAGTCGAAACCAGATTGGCGTCGAGCTCTATACCCGTGCCTCGCGTGCCGTATTTACGCGCCGCCTCGATCACGATGCGGCCATCGCCGGCGCCGAGATCGAGCAGATTGTCGGCGGCGCCGACCCGTGCAATTTCCAACATCGCGTCGACGACGTTCCACGGCGTGGGCACATAGGGAACATCCGGCTGCTGTTGCGACAACGCGGCGCCGGATGCACCGAGCACAGCCACTATGCCGACAGCGATGACAAGGCTACGGCGGCTCGCGAGTGTGCTACTTGGCATTGGTGATCCGGCTTGCGCGCCACTCGATTCTGCGCTGGTCGCTGCCTACACCGCGCAGCATTACGCCTTCCATTGCATCGCCCGCCACCTTGCCATCGAAATACAGATTGCTTTCGATCTCCGCGCTGTCATCAACGATCACGAAGCTGATCCGCTCGCCCGCGAGCTTCGGGTTCCACAGACCGGCCACCTTCTTGTCATAGCGCACGACACCATCGATATTCTGAAACTTCTGTCTGATTTCGATATCGTAGCTGCGACTGCCGGTGGGCAGCGCAATGGTTGTCCGCCAGTGGCCTTCGACCGGCGCAGGCACGATGTAGAGGAACACATTTTTGCGCACCGTTGATTGTTGATCCGGCCGCCAGTCATCGAAATTGAAATCATGTGAAACGACCCGCGTGCCGGGCTTGAGCTCCTGCAGTATGCGTGAACGCAGCTTCATGTTTACGGAGGGCAGCAGGTACATCGTGATCACACTTGCCGGCGCAATATCAAACTTGAATAAATCCCCGCGCTGAAACGTCACGCGATCGGAAACACCTGCCTCCTGGGCGTTGTATTCGCTTTCGGTGATGCGCTCGGGGTCAAGATCTACGCCGATGCCGCGGGCGCCAAATTTCTTCGCTGCGGCGATTAGAATGCGTCCGTCGCCCGAGCCCAGATCCATTACAAAATCGCCGGGTCCGACCCCCGCGAGCCGCAGCATTTCCTCGACGACGACATAAGGTGTCGGAACATACGGGACGTCATACGGATATTGAGCGCAAGCGGATCGCGCCGCCGTGGCGCATACCAACATCGCGAACAACCAACGCAGCACGCGGCGCTGCGTAATCATTTACTGGACCAGCTGCAATTCTTGGAGTACCGGTTTCTTGAGCGCCGCATGCGCCGGCGCACCAGGCTCGGTGCGCGACGCATCCCATTCCAGCTGCCGCTGCGCAGTTGTGCTCGCAATGCGTACGGTGCCGGTGATCTGCGCGCTTCCAACGTGGCCGGCGAATTCGTAGCGCGCTTTAGCAAGCGGATCGTTCACGGTGAACTGCAGGTCCTCCCCGCGCAAGTGCACATTTTCGAGCGGCAGTGTTCGGCCGTCGATCGTGACATCGCCGCTGACCGATTGAAAATTCTGCGCGAGGCTGCAAGTGAACGAGACCGGCTTGCCGCTGCCCGCAGGCACGTCCCATCGCCATTTGCCGGCGGCGTTGGCGGGGACGACCCAGAAGAAGACTTTGCTTTTCTTGTCGCGACCAACCGGCTTGTCCGGCGCATCGAGTACCATTTGTTCATCAGGCGGCCATTCGCCCATGTTGTAGTCATGCGAGACGACCCGGGTGCCGGGCTTGAGCGTCGCCAGAAGTTTCGGCCTGACCATGAGGTTAACTTCGGGCAGCAGGTAGATGGTAATGACGCTCGCCTGCGTTAAGTCGGTCTCATAGAGGTCGCGCTCATAAAAAGCAGCGCGATCGGCGACGCCCGCGCTTGCCGCCCGCTTATTCGCGAGCTCGACGAGCCGGCGATCGAGATCGACGCCGAAGCCGCGCGCGCCGTACTCTTTCGCAGCGGTGATGACCATCCGCCCGTCACCGGAGCCGAGATCGATGACATAGTCACCCGGACCTACATGCGCCACTTGCAGCATGCGCTCGACCACATTCTGCGGCGTCTGCACATACGGCGTATCGCCGAAATCCTGCGCGGATGCCACCTGTGGAACAAGCACTGTCGTAAGCAGCAATCCGAGCGTAGCGAGTGCGCGTTTTGCAGTCGCACAAAATGTAGATCCGTTCATCCTAATGTGACGCCTCTGTGATGTTGACGCTATCGGACACCCGGCCCGTCCTCTGACCACGCGAAGCGTTCCAGTCGAATTGCCCTTGGGTCGTGCTGCCGGCCACGGCAATGCTGCCGACAATATCGCCGCCGGTTACCTGACCGGTAAAGTCGTGCTTGAGCGGACGGCCATTGATTTCGACATTGAAACTGCCGGTGATCTGATCCCCGCGCAACTTTGCGCCCTCGAGCTTCACGTCGCGCCCGCCCACGCGCACCGTTCCACCGATCATCTGGAAGTTCTGCTCGAGCACCATCTCGTATGTCTGCGGCTTGCCGCCGACATTCATCTGCCAGTTCCACGGGCCGGTTACCTTGGCAGGCACTACCCAGAAGTAAATTGTGCTCGAGCCAGAGCCGCCGCCGGCACCGGTACTTCTCCGGCACCTCGAAGCTTGTCGCCTCATCGGCACGCCAGTCGTCCATAGAAAAGTCGTGCGACACGATGCGAGTGCCCGGCTTGAGCTCCAATATCTTTGGCCGCAAGTCGAGATTCACGCGCGGCAACAGATACATCGTGATCACTGTCGCGTCAGAGAGATCCGTCTCGAACAGATTGCGCTGGAGGAACGATACTCGATCCGTAACGCCGGCCTGCGCCGCGTTTTCCATGCTTTCCTTGATGCGCACGGGATTCAGATCGACACCGAAACCGCGCGCCCCGTATTTTTTCGCAGCGGTGATAACGATACGTCCGTCGCCGGACCCGAGATCAATCAGATAGTCCTGCGGCGTCACTTTCGCCATCTGCAGCATGCGGTCGACCACGACCTGCGGCGTTGGCACATAAGGGACCGTGCCCTGCCATGCAAGCGCCGGTACTGCGAGGGCCAACCCTGCGATCAGCGCGCCGTGGCGTAAAAAGCGCTGGATGCCTGAAGCCATTAACTTCCCCTCGTTTATCCCGCTAAAGATGGATCAAATGCGAATGTGCAAACCGCTGGCGATGCGGTGCCCGAGGCGGGCCGCATGCTCGCGTCGACGTATGAAGTCTGGTAGATTTCGCGCTCGGTCACATCACATTCCCGCGGCGCTCGTTCAGCCGCACAAACGCGCGCTCATTATACCCGAGCGCAAATCGTCCACGACATGCTGCACGCGATCATTTTTGTCACCGGCGCCGCGATTCTTGCACTCGAGCTGCTCGCCTCGCGCATCATGACGCCTTATTTCGGCGTGAGTCTTTATATCTGGAGCGGCATACTTTCAATTACGCTGATATCGCTGGCCGCGGGCTACTGGCATGGCGGACGTCTTGCGAGCGGAAAGTCCGGGCGCGCGCCGCCACCGGAAAAACTTGCGTTCCTGTTTGCGCTCATGCCTGCGCTGGCATCGCTCGCGATCGTCGCCGCCTGCCTTCTGTATCCTTACCTCTTCTACCGGTTGGCCCGGCTCGATCTCGTGCTCGGCGCATTTATCGCATGCGTCGCACTGCTGTTTGTTCCGTTGTTTGTGACCTCAGCGATGAATCCACTGCTCGTCGCGATCGTTCTGCGACAGAAATCTGCGCGCGGCGATCTCGCCGACGCCGGCGCCGGCCGCGTCTTCTTCATCAGCACGATTGGCTCGGTGGCGGGCGTTGTCCTGACCGCATTCGGCCTGATCCGCTTCATGAGTAATTTCGCGGCCACCGTTGTGATTGCCGTCATCCTCGCCGCGCTGCCGCTTATCGTAGTGTTTGCGGCTAACCTCAATGTAGCGCGCCGCCGACAGCTCACCATCACCGCTTCCCTTGCACTTGCGACTTCGCTTGCGCTGCTCATAGGTGCCGATGCGTACACCTCGCATCTATGGCCGGTCAACTATGCCGGATCGACGTGGAACGTCGAGAAGGTCTATCGCTCGTCGTTCGGCACAGTCAAGATCCTCAAAAGCGGTCCGCGCGACAACGAACCCTACACGCGCATGTACTTTCATGACGGACTGCTGCAGAATATGGTGGGCGCCCGGAATCAGTCGCTGTCGATGTACACCTATGCGCTCGAATCACTTTCGTTTTCTTACCGGCCCGGCTTGCGCCGGGCGCTCGTACTCGGCATCGGCGCAGGTATGGTGCCCATGCGGCTGGCAGACCGCGGCATCGACGTTACGGCAGTAGACATTGACATCGCATCACTGCACGCGGCCAGGGAAGTCTTCGGGTTTGACCCCAAGAAAGCAAATACGCTGCAGGCAGACGCGCGCACGTATCTGCGGTCATGCAATGGCGGCTATGACGTCGTGATACTCGATCTCTTTCATGGCGACGGCGTGCCGGAATATCTCGTGACGCGCGAGTTTTTCCATGATCTGAAAAAATGTCTGGGCGACCGCGGCGTCGCAGTGTTCAATACGTTCGCGGATCTGGACAAACCGCGCGCCTACGCGCATTTCCTCGCCACGTTGCGCAGCGAACTGCCGTTCATGACGCTGTACCGTCCGAGTTATGGCGCGAATCACGTCAACAGCTTTATCGTCGCGGCCAGTTCCCCGTTGCGCACCCCGGCACGTGCAGACTTGTCGGATGTGCCGTCGCGGCATGTCGAGCTGATGAAAGTGATGTTTGCGCATCCCATTCCGCTCGACCAGCGGCTACTGGAGGATGGACGTGTAATCACGGACGCGGATAATCCAGCCGCTATGGATATCGCCGACAGCCAGATGGTCAACCGCCGTTACGTCATCGAAGCGCTGCCTGCGGCATTTTTCGTGAACTGACCGATCGATTCCCTTTCGGGCCAGCTATATTTCGACCTGCGTGCCGAGCTCGATGACCCGATTGGCCGGGATGCTGAAGTAATCGACGATGCTGCCCGCGTTTCTGGTCATCGCCGCGAACAGGCGTTCACGCCACAACGCCATGCCGTCGCCCGGCGTTGGAATAACTTTTTCGCGGCTTACGAAGAACGACGTTTCCATCATGTTGAACTCAATCCCTTGCGATTTGCACAGCCGCAAGGCGCGCGGAACATCCGGCTGATTCTTGAAGCCGAAATTGATTTTTAGCTGATAGCAGTTCCGCCCGAGAGGCTCGAGCTCGATGCGCTCGCCGAATGGCACCCACGGGATGTCCTTGATTACTACCGTCATAAAAACGACGCGCTCATGCAGAACCTTGTTGTGCGCGAGGTTGTGCAGCATCGCTCGCGGTACTGAATCGAGTGTTCCGGCAAGGAAAACGGCGGTGCCTTCGACCCGCGCCGGGGGCGCGGCGAATAATGACTTGAGAAACGGCTTGAGGTCGATGGCAGAAGCTTTGAGGTGCCAGAACAGAATTTCTCGCCCGCGCCGCCATGTGACCATCAGCGTAAACAGGAGCGTGCCCATGGCAAGGGGAAACCAGCCGCCCTCGACAAATTTCAGCATGTTGGCCGAGAAGAATGCGGCGTCGATGAACATGAAGAAGCTGGTTGAGAAAAGACAGACGCCCAGGCTATAGCCCCAGCCGTAGCGCACGACAAAAAACGTCAGCAATGTCGTAATCAGCATGGTGCCGGAGACCGCGAGCCCATACGCTGACGCAAGGGCGCTAGATGAACCGAAGCCAATCACCGCCGCGATAATTGCGGCGAGCAATGCCCAGTTCATACTGGGAATATAAATCTGGCCGATCTCTTTTGCCGATGTCTGGATAATGTTGGTACGCGGCAGGAAGCCGAGCTGGATCGCTTGTTTGGTCATCGAGAATGTGCCAGAGATTACCGCCTGCGACGCGATCACCGTCGCTACAGTAGACAGACACACTGCAGGCAGCAGCGCCCAACCGGGAAACATGAGGTAAAACGGATTCTCGATCGCCTTTGGATCGTTGATGAGCAGCGCACCCTGTCCGAAATAATTGAGCGCAAGACCCGGCAGCACACAAAGAAACCATGCCATGCGGATCGCACGGCTGCCAAAATGTCCCATGTCAGCATACAAAGCCTCGGCTCCGGTGACCGCGAGAAATACCGCTCCCAGTACGCTAAACGAAGCGAGCCCGTGCTGCGTCAGGAACGCATAGGCATATACGGGACTCAGCGCCTGCAACACTGCCGGCGCCTTGAAGATGTTGATCGCGCCGATCGCACCGATCGTCACGAACCAGGCGATCATCACCGGGCCAAACAGCGAACCGACAGTTGCCGTACCGCGGCTCTGAATGGCAAAAAGCGCAATCAGCACAATCACTGTCAGCGGAATAACGTATGGCTTGAGCGCGGGAGCCATCACTTGAAGACCTTCAACAGCACTCAACACCGAGATGGCGGGCGTGATGACACCATCACCGTAGAAGAGCGCCGCACCGAAAACGCCGAGCAGCGCAAGACCTGTAGGCCAGCGGCCGCGCGTCCTGACAGATGCGGTGGCTAGCGCGAGCAGCGCCATGATGCCACCCTCGCCGCGATTATCAGCGCGCATGATGAGTATCACGTACTTGACGGAGACGATGATCATCAGCGCCCAGAAGATCGCGGAGACGCCGCCGAGCACATTAGCCGTCGAAAAAGGAATGCCGTGGCTGGGATTAAATACTTCCTTGGCGGCATAGAGAGGGCTTGTCCCGATGTCACCGTAAACGATACCTAGTGCAGCCAATGCAGCAGCGCTGGCCGATTGCTTCGACATGTCCGGTGGATTCATGCGTGCTTTCGTTGTTGCATCGAGCGATGACGCGCTCACGGTTGAAACCGGTAACCGACGCCGGTCTCAGTCAGAATGTGGCGCGGCTGCGCAGGATCTCCCTCGAGCTTCTGCCGCAGGTGGCCGACGTATACGCGCAGGTAGTGGCTGCTTTCTATAAAAGAAGGGCCCCATACCTCTTTGAGCAGATGACGATGCGTCAGCACGCGGCCCGGATTTGCTAATAAGACGCCCAACAGCCGGTACTCGAGTGCTGTCAGGTGCACGGGTTCATCATGGCGGTGTACTGTCCGCCGCGAGAGATCGACGGCGACGTCACCAAAATGTACGGTCGGTGCGACCTCATCGCCGGCGCGCGATTTGCGGCGCAGCATTGCGCGCGTTCGGGCGAGCAATTCGCCGACGCCGAACGGCTTGGCAAGATAATCGTCCGCTCCGGCATCCAGCGCACGGATTTTGTCATCTTCGTGCGATCGTGCAGAGAGAATGATGATGGCCACATCGGACCATGTGCGTAAGTCGCGTATGACATCAATGCCATCGCGATCGGGCAGTCCGAGATCGAGAATGACGAGGTCCGGTTTGCGGGTCCCTGCGTCGATCAAGCCCTGTGCTGCGGTGCCTGCTTCAAAGACGCGGCATCCTTCTTCTTCGAGCGCCTGCCGCACGAAGCGGCGTATTTGCACTTCGTCCTCGATTACTATGACGCGCGGCGCGATTTCAGCCATCGCGAGCGATCGCGGGCGTATCGTCGAGTTCAACTACCGGCGGGTTTCCCCTCGGCAATGTAAACATAAAGCACGCTCCGCCCTGCTCGCGGTTATGCGCGGTAATCGTGCCAAGGTGCGCTTCCACGATTGCGCGGCAGATCGCAAGTCCCAAGCCGATACCGGGCTCCGCTGACTCGCGCGTGCCGCGCACAAACATCTGGAAAATGTCGATGTCGGGCTTAAGCGGGATGCCGCGACCGCTATCAGAGACCGTGATTTGCACAAACGCATCTTGCACGCGCGCAGAGATCTCGATTGGAGTGTGCGGCGTCGCGTACTTCGCGGCATTCTCGATCAGATTGCAGAATACACGCTCGATTAGAACGGCATCGAACTCAAGCAGCGGCAGATCTGCGGGCAGCGCGACACTCACCGGATGAGCAGCCAGGTTTCTTTCGAGTAGCTTGATGCTCGACCCGATGACCTCTTCGAGCGGTTGCCACTCCTTGCGCAGCTTGACAGCGCCGGCGTTAAGCCTCGCCATGTCGAGCAGGTTGCCGACGAGTCCGCTCAAGCGCACGGCCTGGTCGCGGATAGCTTCAGCGCTTTCGCGCTGATGGTCTGCGAGCGCGGGCCGCCCGGCCGCCAGCGCATCCGCGAGCCCCACAAGTGCCGTCAGCGGCGTGCGCAGATCATGCGAAACGGCGGATAGAACCGAACTGCGCAAGCGTTCCGCCACCATCTGCAATTCGGTCTTATTGGCAACGTCCACATAATGCAGGCGCTCGATCGCGATGGCAGCAAGCGAAGCCACCGCCTCCAGCAAGCTGTGATGCTCGAGCAGCCGCGCAGTGCTATCGCTGTGAAACGTTACTGCCAGAACGCCGCGAACGCGTGTTGGCGCACGCAGCGCAAAATACCCGACCGCGCTCGCTGCATCGAGGTCCGTGCAAGCGCCGCCGTCGAAGGCCATGCGCGCCATGTCCGGCTTGATCCAGTGTGCGGTTTGGCCGCCGCTACCGACCACTTGCAGTTGTCCCGCATCATCGGGCAACACGAGGCATGACTCCGCCTGTATCACCGCAGCTACAAACCGCTGACAAATGGCGATGACCTGATCGAGTGACAAAGCGCCTGCAAGCTCGCGCGACATCTCGGTACAGGGCGCCGGCGCGCTGCTCGCGCACCGATGCCAGTTGCGCCTGCACTTTCAATCCTGCAGTGAGTTGCCCGGTTATCAACGCGACCGTCAGCATGATCGCAAAGGTCAGCAGATACTGCGCATCGTTTACTGCGAACGACAGACGCGGCGGTACCAGGAAAAAATCAAATAGCGCGACACTAACGAACGCCGCCGTAACGGCGGGCCCGCGTCCAAGGCGAACCGCCACCAGCACGACGACAAGCAGAAAGACCATGACGATGTTAGCGAGGTCGAAGTAACTGCTGAGCGGCGCCGCAATCAGCGTGGTAAGGGCGCATGCCGACAGCGCAAGCAGATAACTACCGAGCTCGCGCCGCCCGACAGCAACAGCGGGCGCGCCATCGTTAGCGCTGGTGGTCATCGATCCTGTCTGCAGCGTGCTCATCACGTGGCCAGCATACGGCTAACGGTGTAACGATGACGCAAATTATGGATCGGCCGGTATAAAAACGGCGTATAAAAGCCGCCCGGCACAATGGCAGCGGCACGGACGTGCGCTCGAATGCGATTCGCAGCGCGCCTCCGTGCAGTTACTACCTTCGTTATTCGTGTGACTGCAACGGGCCGCGCGGATGCCGACTACTCGATGACGACGCTTCCCGGTAGTGTGCGCGTCGCTGTCCAGCGCGCAGCTGGCTTGTTGCCCGCAAAGTCGACCGAGCCTTCGATCGAATCGCCGTTGACGCGGCCCGTGTAGCGGGCTACGCCTTTACCGTCCGGCACCGCCATCGTGAAGTCATTACCGCGCAGAGACGCATACTGCACGCGCACCGGCTTGCCGCTCGTGATCGCGGTCGCATCGATAACCTGGAAGCGCTGTTTGACGTTCAGGTCATACGTGTCAGCGCCTGCAACCTTGATTGACCAGGTGCCCGCAATCTTCGCGGGCACATGCCAGATGTACACCGTTGCCGATGGGATGCCGGTGATTTTCTCTTTTTCAGGAACGTCGAACGAGACGCTGTCGTCGGGGCGCCACTCGCCGAAATGATAATCGTGCGAGACGACCCGAACATCCGGCTGCAGCTCGTTGAAGATTTTGCTGCGCAGGTTGAGCATCATGGCGGGCAACAGGTACAACGTTACTACTGTCGCCCTGCTCAAGTCGGTTTTGAAGACATCCTGCTCGACAAAGCGCACGCGATCGGCGATGCCGAATTTTTTTGCGCTGTCGTTACTGAGTTTCACCAGTGCAGGATCGATCTCGATGCCCATGCCGCTCGCCTTGTACAAACGGGCAGCCGTCAGGACGATGACACCATCGCCCGAGCCAAGATCGATTACGTAGTCTTTCTCGCTGACGTTGCCGATCCGCAGCATATGATCGACGACGGCCTCCGGTGTCGGCACATAAGGACCACCCGTGCGCTCAATGGTGGCGGCGAAGACGCCACTTGCAACAGTGGCAGAAATAAACAGCCACGCAAGAGACCGGCTTAAGCGTTGAATACGAGTCACACTCAGAATCTCAGCTTGTCGCCGGGATTGATCGGAAACACCTTTGCCGAATAATTGCCGAGCGCGTCCATGTATTCCTGAGGCGTTCCTTTCAACTGGGGGATCGTCCCATAGTGCATCGGGATCACATACTTCGGCCGGATGAAATCGCTGGTTGCTTTGGCCGCATCTCGCGGATCCATCACAAAGTGGCCGCCAATCGGCATCATGACGAGATCAGGTTTGTAGTAGTCGCCGATTAATTTCATATCCCCGAACAGCGCCGTGTCGCCCATGTGATAAATCCTGAAGCCGTTTTCGAGTTCGATGATGAATCCGATCGGCTCGCCGGCGGCCAGCGTTTCCGGCTTTTTGGTGGCAGGATTTGTCCATAACATCTCAGAGCTGTGCTCGGCATGTGTCTGCGTAATGCGGATGCCCGGGAACGGGGTAATCGTGCCGCCTTTGTTCATGCGCGGCGATAGTTCGGCCGTCAGTTCACCGAGCGTCTGCAGTTGCTGGTTCAATCCGGCGGGTCCCCAGACGGGAACGTTGTTTTTCTTGGCCAGCGCAACGGCGTCTCCGAGATGGTCACCATGCGCATGGGTAACGAGTATGAGATCGATCTTGCCGAGTGCATCAAGCGTCTTGTATTGAGCAGGCGTCTTCGGGTTGGTGGTAATCCATGGATCTACCATGATGACTTTGCCGCCCGGCGTCGTAATGCGCATTGCAGACTGACCGAGCCACCAGACTTCAATATTGCCGCTCTTGCCGGCATCCGGCGATGTTGCGCATCCGGTTATCAGTGCCGCTGCTGCCAGTATGGCCACAATAATTTTCAGAAGGTATCGCATCATCTTTTACTCCTGTCACGTTATGGTTTTACGAACTTGAGAACAAATTCGTCATTCGGCTGGCTCGGTTTGAAGACCGGCGCATCGCGCGGATCGGCCGGATTACGCAAGAATCCGCCTTCGCCTACGAGGCGAAAGCCCGCCGCTTCCACTTCGCGGCGTACCGCTGCTTCCTCGATGCGGTGTAGCGACTTGGCTACGGTCGTACCGGCGCCGGAGCGCGCCGAGTGGTCGGCGACGATATATGTGCCGCCGGACTTGAGTGCATTGAATACTGCGCGATTCATACGTGCACGATCGACGCCCTCGTAAACCGTGTCGTGATAACCGAAATTGAACGTGACTAGATCGAGATCGCGCACTTCCGGGGGCAGCGGATCGTCAAACGGACGAATCACATGCACGACGTTCTTCATGACCGGTTTTTTCATCCGCTCCTCGAAGCGGCCTTTGATCATGTTTTCGACCGCATTGCGGGTGTTCTGTGCGTAAACTTTTCCGGTTGGTCCGACCGCGCGCGCCAGCAGCTCGGTCGTATAACCGGCCGCTGCATCAAGGTCTGCCACTGTCATGCCCGGCCGAACGTCGATGTACTGCATCATCTCAAGAACTTTGCGCCGCGTGTCATTCGTGCGGTCCGCTTCACTGCGATCGGGACTGCTTACGATCGCGCCGTAGTCAGGCGCGGGAGGGTGCGCTGCGCAGCCCAGCAGAAGCGCCGCGAGCAGTGCAGCGCCTGACCAGTTTCTTAATGGGAAACTCATGATGTGCTCCATGCGCTTTAGCGACGGGGGGTGTCGTTGCAGGCCTTGAGAATTTCGAGCGGCGTGCGCGTCAGGCTGAACGCCTGCTCGACGACCTCGCGGACTCTTGCGATTTCTACTTTCGTCAGTTTGTCGCTGGTCTCGAGTTTGTCCGCTTCATTCAAAACGGTGGGCAGCGAATAGCCCTCGTTGCGCAACTGTTCAGTGGTGAATGCGATATTGCCGAGCTGCTCGCAGGTGATTGCCGCTGCGGCAGCCGAACCGTAAAGGCACGCGATGAACGCTAACACAAGGCGCATCAGTCTTGAGCTCCGCGAAACACGGCTATGTTAAACCAGGGCTAGCAAGTCTGCATAGGCGCGCAAGGACTCGAATCACTCATGCGCAGAGGCAGCGGTGTTGGAATGCCGCGGCGCTGAATACGAGCACCGCCCGCGAAAGCGATATGATTACGTCGGCACGCGAAGCGACCGGCAGTGCCGCGTAAATAAGGGCGACGGCGATGCAATCTGCAGAATGGTATTTCGACTTCGTCTCACCGTTTGCCTATCTGCAATTCGAATCGCTTAACAGATTACCGTCCGACGTAAAGATTACGTTCAAGCCGATCGTCTTCGCGGGACTGCTCAATCATTTGCAGCACAAAGGCCCGGCTGAGATCCCGGGGAAGCGCCGCTTCACCTACCGTCATGTGCATTGGCTCGCACATCATCACGATATTGCGTTCAGATTTCCACCTGCGCATCCGTTCAATCCGTTGCCTGCCCTGCGGCTCGCCGTTGCGCTCGGCAGCGGTAAAGAAATCATCGCGACAATCTTTCGCTACATATGGCGTGATGGCCGCTCCGTGGATTCCGCCCCGGACTGGCGCTCATTGACCAGCGCATTGACCGACAAGAACGTCGACGAACTAGTCGCGGTCCAGGCGGTTAAAGACGAACTGCGCGCCAATGGAGAGCGGGCAATTTCACTGGGCGTATTCGGCGTACCGACGTTTGTAATCGACGGGGAAGTATTCTGGGGTTTTGATGCGACCGATATGGTCGTCGATTATCTGCGGCGTCCAGCCTACTTTTCGAGCGCCGAGATGGCACGCATCAGCGACCTGCCGGCTTCTGCGCAGAGAAAGTGATAGCTATGAGCGCAATGCTCGTCAGGCCGGCAAACGACGGGGATTTACCTGCCATCACGGCGATATACCGGCACCACGTGTTGTATGGTCTCGCCTCATTCGAGCTCGATCCGCCCGACGTAGACGAAATGTCGCGCCGGCACCGGACGGTGGTCGACCTCGGGCTCCCGTATCTTGTCGCCGAAATAGATGGCGCTATAGGCGGCTACGCATACGCGGCAACCTATCGGGCGCGCCCTGCATATGGTTATACCGTCGAGGATTCGGTATACATCGATCAGGCCTATGCGGGTAAAGGCATCGGTAGTGCGCTGATGCCGGGCTTAATCGATGGTTGTGAGCGCGCGGGTCGCCGCCAGATCATCGCCGTGATTGGCGACAGCGCCAACCTTGCTTCGATCCGCCTGCATAAAAAATTCGGCTTCACGCGCGTGGGCATGTTGCCCGCCGTGGGATTCAAGTTCGGGCGTTGGGTCGATTCGGTGCTGATGCAGCGCGATGTGGGTGGTGGTCAGTCACTGCCGCCGACGTAAACTCAGTCCGCAGATCAACGTACCGATTCGCACTTCAACCGGGCGCAAATACATAGACGCGGTTATCGACTTCGCGCGAGTCATTTTCATGTTCCACGGTTCAGTGGGCACGATGCGAGTGTCGCACGCGCCCGGTTAAACCTGTTCTTCGAGCCCCACCTTGTCGCGCCAATCCTTGCTTTTGAACAGCAGCGGCTTGAGACCTAACAGAATCAGCACAGCGGCGATTGCGAACATTCCAATCGCGATCGGGCGCTGCAGGAATATCGCGTAACTGCCCCCTGACATGGCGAGCGATTGCCGCACCGACAGCTCGAGCATCGGTGCGAGAATGAGACCGAGCGCAATCGGCGCTGGCTCAAATCCGGTCTTCCGCAGCACATAACCGAACGCGCCCATGACGAGCATGATCCAGACGTCGACGACGCTATTGCTCACCGAATAAACACCGAGTATGCAAAAACACAGAATGGCCGGATACAAATACGAATACGGTATTCGCAACAGATTCACGAACAATCCAACGAGCGGCAGATTAAGTATGAGCAGCACGATATTGCCGACATACATACTGGCAACGAAGCCCCAGAACAGCTGCGGTTCCTGCGTGATGAGCAACGGACCGGGCGAGATGCCGTGAACCATGATGGCTGCAAGCATCACTGCGGTGATCGGTCCGGTTGGAATCCCCAGTGCAAGCATGGGTACGAACGCCCCCGTCGCGGCTGCGTTGTTTGCTGATTCCGGCCCGGCGACGCCTTCGATTGCTCCATTGCCAAAGCGCTCCGGGTGCTTCGATACTCTGCGCTCGATTCCATACGATACAAACGACGAAATGATATGCGCCGAACCCGGAATGATGCCGATTAAAAAACCGATCACGCTGCCGCGCCAGATCGGCCCGAAGGACGATTTCATTTCGACCTTGGACGGGATAAGTTGGCGCAGTGTGGGCCGTTGAATCGCCGGGGGCGTCGGCTGGCCTGCTGTGAGCAGGATTTCCGAGAGACCGAACAAGCCTACCGCCACCGGCACGATGCCGATGCCATCGCCGAGTTCGATTATGCCGTAACTGAAACGCGTGTAGCCGCTCATCGCGTCGATGCCGATCATACCCAGCAGCAAACCAACCACCGCCATCGCAAGCGTCTTGAGCATGGAGCCGCCGCTCATATAGGAGAGCACCAGGAAACCCATGAGCAGCAGCGCCGTATATTCGGGCGGACCAAACCGCAGCGCAAACGATGCCAGCGTTGGCGCCAGCAGCATGAGCGCAATCACCGACAGCGTGCCTGCAACGAATGAACCGATGGCGGCGATCGCTAGTGCCGGACCGGCGCGGCCGCGCTGGGTCATCGCGTAGCCGTCTATGCACGTCATCACTGACGCGGCTTCGCCCGGTATACGCATCAGGATCGATGTGGTGGAGCCTCCGTACATCGCGCCGTAATACACACCGGCCAGCAACACCATCGCAATGATCGGATTCAGCCCGAACGTTGCTGGCAATAGAAGACTGATGCCGGCGAGCGGTCCAAGACCCGGCAGCATGCCGACGAGCGTGCCGATCACGCAGCCTGCAAACGCATATGCCAAAATTGACGGCTGCAGGGCGACCGAAAAACCGAGCATCAGATTGCTGAGCACAGACTCCATCAGAGTCCGCCCAGCGTCGGCAATTGCACTTTAAGCAGCGTCGCAAACAGAAAAAACGACAGGAATGCAAAGCCGCAGGCGACGAGCAGCGTCGGCAGAGGCCGTTTGCGCTCGACAACGCCCAGCATGAAAACGAGCAACGCGATCATGGTGAGTCGATAGCCGATGCGCTCGAGCGCAAATACAGCCACGCCGCATGCGAGCAGCATGACGATCCCGCGCCGACTCTCAGACCAGTCGATGGTGTTAAACAGCGGCGAGTTTCCGGCTCGCAGCGCGATCAGCAGGCCGAAGACAGCAAGCGCGCACGCGAGGAGCAGCGGTACATAGCCCGGCCCGGGCTCCGACAGCGACCCGAGCGGATACGCCCGGTTTTGCCAGCCCACGGCAAGCGCAATCAGAACGATGACAATGCCTGCGACGTGGTCGCTGCGCACTCCATGCGCGGCGCCGCCTGACGCCGGCGTATGTGGCTCTACGCCGTTCACTTGTTCTCGTCGACGCGCCCGATCGCCTTCACCGCTTCGCCGAGGCGCTTGGCGTCGGCCGCCCAGTACTTGGCGAACTCGGGCGCGTCCATGTATTGGATCGGCGAATTGATCTTTGCCATTGTCGACTTGAAAGCCGGATCTTCGACGGCTTTGTGCACAGCATCGCGCACTGTTTTCATTACCGGCTCCGGTGTGCCACGCGGCGCAAACATGCCGGCCCATATGTAATATTCGATGTCGTAGCCCTGCTCCTTGAACGTCAGGACATCGGGAAAGGCCTCACTGCGCTTGGCGCCCCAGCTTACGATCGGACGCAGGCGGCCTGCCTTCACATGGCTCGCAATTGCGGCCGGCCCGCCGACGGTCATCTCGACATGGCCTCCCAACAGCGCGGTAATCGCCGGACCGCCGCCGGTCGTATGCACCGCGCGCATTTTAAGCTTTGCGGCATGCAGGAACATCTCCATCGGCATATGCAACGCGCCGTAGATCCCGGAAGTCGAGTACCGTGAGCTGCCCTGCTTTTGCACGCGCCAGCGCGATAACTTCCTTCAGCGATTTTGCGGGCAGGGATGGATGAACGACAAGAATTGTCGGGTCGGCTGAAATGAGGGCAATCGGAATCAACTGATCGAGCGTGTACGCAGGTTTGCGGTCGAAGAGCTTATCCGCTTCCGGAATGACGGAGATGCTCGAAAGCGCCATCAGGAGCGTGTAGCCGTCGGGCTTGGCATTGGCGACGAGGGAATTGCCGACTGCGCCGCCGGCGCCCGGACGATTCGAGATGACGACCGGCTGCTTTAGTACTCTCTCGAGCGCATTCGCGGTCGGCCTGCCTGTGATGTCGGCGACCCCGCCCGGCGGGAACGGCACGATCAATGTGATGGGACGCGACGGATATGCTTCCTGCGCCGATGACGCCGCGCAGGCGAGCGCCAGCATAATTGCAATCAGGCTGCGTTGCATCACTCCTCCGGTATTCGCACTGTTTTAATATCTTTGAGGATTCTACCGAGCTTACCTGTGACCCGCTAATCGGCAGCGAAATCACCACGCGGAGTCATCGCAGCAGCGCATCGATCGTGATGCAGCGAACGATCTTACTCGACTGGATTTTCGAGGGTGCCGATCGGCTCGATAGTGATGGCAACGCGGTCACCCTTCTTGAGAAACTTCGGCGGATTGAAACCGATGCCGACGCCCGCGCAGGTGCCCGTGGCAATGAGATCGCCCGGCTCGAGCGTCATCACCCTCGACAGTGTTTCGATCAAAGTTGGAATATCGAATATCAATTGACTGACCGGCGCGTCCTGGCGGACTTCGCCGTTGACACGCGTGGTGAGCTGCAGTTTCGTCACATCGGCGACTTCGTCGGCAGTGACGATGCAGGGTCCCATCGGACAGTATCCGTCGATACTTTTGCCGAGGAACCATTGCTTGTGCTGATTCTGCAGCGTGCGCGCCGTCGCGTCGTTCACTATCGTGTAACCGTAGACGTGATCGTACGCGTCCTTCCCCGAAATGCCGCGGCCGCCGGGACCGATCACTACGGTCAGCTCGCCTTCGTAATCTGTCGAATTGGTGTAATCGAGGTAACTCGGGATCGGCTCGTCGTGCGCGATCACGGAGTTCGGCCACTTCGTAAACAGGATCGGCAGCTCGGGAATCGCATCCTTGCCGGCGCTCGCATCAAAGCCGCTGGCGTGAAACTCGCGCGCATGGTCATGGTAATTCTTGCCCACGCACAGAATGTTTTTTGCCGGGCGCGGAATCGGCGCGTGCAGTTTCACACTTGCGAACGGCACACGGCCTTCGCCGCTTTTGACTGCAGCGCGGGCGCGCTTCAGTCCATTTTTTCCAAGCGCAATAAACGCCGTCATGTCTTTCGGCAGACGTGTCGTCGCCGCCAGGTCGACGATAGTGTTTGAATCCTTGTCGTGCACACCGATGCGCATGCCCGCGGCATCACAAAACGTCACCAGCCGCATACAGTCTCCAACATCCGTTATTTAATACGTCGCATTTAGGGCGTTACAAATCGGGCCGGGCGCCCGATACCTTGACGACTTTGGCCCACTTCGCAATGTCGTCGTTCAGATATTTCTCGAATTCGCCCGGCGTCATGCTCATTGGCTCCGCGCCCTGCTCGTTCCAGGCCTTGCGCACATCCGGGCGTCCGGCCACTTTTACTATCTCCGCATTCAGCCGATCGATCACAGGTTTCGGCGTGCCCGCGGGCGCCATAATGCCCAGCCAAATCGTGGCCTCATAACCTTTCACCCCTGACTCCGATACTGTCGGCAGGTCGGGCAGCACGCTGGACCGCTTCAAGCCCGTGGTCGCAAGCGCTTTGACTCTGCCGCCCTTGATGATGGGAGTCATCGTAGTGATCGCGTCGAACATCATCTCGACCTGGCCGCCCATAACGCCAGTGCGCGCCTCAGAGCTTCCTTTATATGGCACATGCACGATGTCCACACCCGCCATCGATTTGAACAGCTCGCCGGCCAGGTGATAAGGCGTGCCGTTACCCGAAGACGCATAGTTCAGACCGCGCGGCTTCGCTTTCGCCATCTGTATCAACTCCCTGACCGTTTTCGCGGGCACGGATGGATGTACGACCAGCACAAGATCCGAGTAATTGATCGGTGCAACCGCCACAAAGTCTTTCATCAGCGCGAACGGTTTTTTCGGTATGAGCGATTCGTTGATGGTGTGCGTATTCGACATGAGCAACAGCGTATAGCCATCGGCCGGCGATTTCGCCACGACTTCAGTGCCGATAATCGATCCTGCGCCCGGACGGTTGTCCACCACAAATGGCTGGCCTAGCGCGTCCTGCAGACGCTGACTCTCGTAGCGCGCATAAATGTCCGCTGGTCCGCCTGCCGCAAATGGCACAATGATACGCACGCCTTTGCCCGGATAAGTTTGCGCCGATGTGAACTGCGTGTGCGCGCACAGCGTAGCCGCTGTCGCAGCCAAAACTGCACGCCAAACATGTGCATTCATATAATTCCTTTCACTGCAGAATCGGGGCACGAAATTTCGAGGCCGCCAGTATCAGGCGCGATGCGCGAATGGTCAACAGCATGCGTGCATACGCGTCTGCAGCGTGTAGGCGATTTACTTGCATGCCGCCGGCGTATTGCCGTCCGGGGCATCCGCTTAGATTGACGAGGAACGAATTCGGTTACACTCGTCAGTGTTTCGACTCACAGAACTCATAGTTAAAGCGCGAGTGGCGAGATGAACGGCGATACCCTGGCCACACGCTGGCTCGCACGTATAGTTGTCGTCCGCCCCGGCGAAATGCGGGCATTGCTGTGGTCGTTCGCGTACTTCTTCTGCCTGCTCGCGGGTTACTATGTGCTGCGACCGTTGCGCGACGAAATGGGCATCGCGGGCGGCGTCAAAAATCTGCAGTGGCTGTTTACGGCAACTTTTTTCGTCATGCTTGCAGCCGTGCCTGTGTTTGGCGCAATCGTTGCACGGCTGCCGCGCAAGCGCTTTGTGCCGTTGGTTTATCACTTCTTCGTTCTCAATATTGCGATCTTCTGGGTACTGCTGACGCTCAACATCGAAAGAGTCATGGTTGCGCGCGTATTCTTTGTTTGGATCAGCGTATTCAATCTTTTTGCGGTGTCCGTGTTCTGGTCTTTCATGGCGGACTTGTTCGCCAGCGAACAGGGCAAGCGCTTGTTTGGTTTCATCGCGGCGGGCGGCTCGGCAGGAGCGCTCGCCGGGCCTGCCATAACCGTCGCGCTGGCGGTACCGCTGGGCCCCGTGAACCTTCTCATCATTGCAGCTGTGCTGCTCGAACTTGCGGTGTTGTGCGCGCATCGTCTCGAGACGTCCGCCGCTGAGCTTGCCACCGCGCGCAGCGCCGCTCAGCCGAAAGCGCCTGCAAATGCGCAACCCGCCGGCAACGTGCTCGGCGGCGGATGGCTTGCGGGCATCCTGATGGTATTGCGCTCGCGTTACCTCGGCGGCATCGCCTTGTGGGTGGTATTGTTGTCACTCGCCGGTACGTTTCTGTATTTCCAGCAAGCGAACATAGTGGCGGCCGCATCTGACGATCCAGCGGTGCGCACGCGTATTTTTGCGACGATCGACCTTGCGATTGGCATTGTCACACTCGTCGTTCAGTGTTTCGCGACCGGGCGATTGATCGCGCGCTTTGGCGTTGGGCCCGCCGTCGCTTTTCTGCCGGTTGTCTTTGCCTGCGGCTTCGTGGCGCTTGCCCTGTCGCCTGCGTTGCTCGTCGTCATCGCCTTTCAGGCTATGCAGCGCGCCGCCAACTTCGCGCTTTCAAATCCGGCGCGTGAAGTGCTCTTCACAGTAGTATCACGTGAGGAAAAATACAAAGCAAAGAATGTCATCGACATTGTGGTTTTCAGGGGCGCCGATGCAGTAACCGGCTGGCTGTTCGCGACTATGCGCGGCGCGGGTCTCGAGCTCTCGACAATTTCGCTTGCCACAGTGCCGTTTCTGGTTGCCTGGGCTATTCTCGGCCTGGCGCTTGGCCGTACGCAGGAGCGTCTCTCCCGTCCGGGCGAACTCCCGTAGAATGCAACGGTCAATGTTGCATGCCTGTTCCGTTTGACCTGCGGCGCCGCCGGGCGCTTACAACCCTGGGCGCCGGCGCACTTATGACTTTGTCCAATCCATCAGCGCCGGCCACTGCATCTTCGGTCCTTAAACGTCCGATTCCCCGCAGCGGCGAACAGCTTCCTGTAATCGGGCTCGGCACTTACATCGTGTTCGATGTGCCGCGCGGCTCGGCTGAACTGCCCGAACTCAAGAACGTTTTGACGACCTTCGTCGATGGCGGCGGCAAACTCATCGACAGCTCACCGATGTATGGACGCGCTGAGGCTGTGGTTGGCGAACTCGCCACATCGCTCAATTTACAGCCGTCGCTGTTTCTCGCGACCAAGGTGTGGACGAGCGGCCGCGACGCGGGCATACGGCAAATGCAGGACTCGTTGCGGCTGATGCGTACGCCCCGGATGAATCTCATTCAAGTCCATAATCTTCTCGATCTGCCAACTCACCTGAAGACGCTGCGCGAATGGAAGACGGCAGGCACGATACGTTATCTCGGCATCACGCACTATCATTCCGGAGCATATGCGGAGCTCGAGAAGCTGTTGAAGACGCGCGAGTACGATTTCGTGCAATTCAACTATTCGCTTGCCGAGCGTGAAGCGGAGCAGCGTCTGCTCGGCGTCGCCGCGGAATCAGGCACTGCCGTGATCATCAACCGGCCGTTTGCACAGGGCGAGCTTTTCCCCAAAGTAAAAGGACGCGAGCTGCCGTCATGGGCAGCAGATTTCGATTGCACAAGCTGGGCACAATTTTTCCTCAAATACATAATTGCGCACCCCGCTGTCACTTGTGTCATTCCCGGAACCGGCAAAGTACGCCACATGACAGATAACCTGAATGCGGGCGCAGGCCGGCTGCCGGACATGCAGCAGCGCAAGCGCATGGCCGAACTGATAGGCACGTTCTGATGCGGTTCACTTTGTGGATTGTCGTGGCCTTGCTCAGCGCGCTGCTGGAGGGCTGCAGCGCCTTGCGGCTTACATATCCGCAGGCCGATGTTTTCCTGAGCTGGCGGGCGCGGACCTACTTCGATCTCGACCGCGATCAGCGCCAGGACTTCGGCACACGACTGGAACGACTGCTGGCCTGGCATCGGTATGAACAGCTTCCCGACTACGCAGCATTCCTGACGACCGCTATTGCGAAAGCCGAGCCCGGACTTAAGCGCGAGGACATTCTGTGGTTCGTTGATGGCATATCGACCCGTTACCGGGTCATTGTCAATCGTGCGTCACCCGATGCGGCCGAAGTGCTGGCGACGATTACGCCTGATCAGATCGGTGCGCTGCAAAAGCAGTTGGATAAGGACAACCGGAAATATGTGTCCGAAAATGAGCTCAATGAGAAACCGGACAGACGCAAGCACGCCCGCTTGAAGAAGACCGTGAGCCAGATCGAAGACTGGACCGGCAGCCTTACGCATGAGCAGGAAAGAAAGGTGGCAACGCTGCTCGAGCCGATTCCACTGATCGAACATCTGCGTTATCAGGACCGGCTGCGCCGGCAGCATGAATTTGTCGAGCTCTTGAAGCAGCGCCAGAGCAAAGACTTCGAGCCGCGGCTGCGGCAGTGGCTGATCGAATGGGATCACGGCCGCACGCCCGAATACAGCCAGCTTGCAAAACAAGTCTTCGACCAGCGAGTTGGTTTTTACATTGCGGTGGAGAAAATACTGACGCCGGACCAGCGCCAGACTTTCATAAGCCGCATGCAGAAGTTTGCTGACGACTGTAAATCGCTGTCCGCGCGGCCGGGCTCCAGCGCGGCTCTTCCGCTGGACACCGCCATCGCCTTACTCGAATAACACGCCCATGCCGGCATATAAAAACGCTATCTCGTCCAAGCTGCCGCGGGTGGGCACCACGATATTTACGGTGATGTCGCAGCTTGCGCACGAGCATAACGCGATCAACTTGTCGCAGGGTTTTCCAGACTTCGACTGCGCGCCCAAGCTGCGGGAGCTGGTACAAAAGTACATTAATGCGGGACTTAATCAATACCCGCCTTCGGCCGGTGTCATGAGCCTGCGCGAGCGAGTCGCCGAAAAGGTCCAGGCGTTATACGACGCGACTTACGACCCCGACACCGAAATTACCATCGTGCCGGGCGCGACGTACGGGATTTTCACGGCGATCTGCGCCTTTGTGCGACCCGGCGACGAGGTCATCCTTTTCGAGCCCACGTATGACAGCTACGCGCCGGCGGTCGAAGTCAATGGTGGAAAACCCGTGTTCGTGCGGCTGCAATATCCGGACTATGGAATCGTGTGGCAGGACGTGCAGCGCGCGATCACTGATAAGACACGCATGATCGTGATCAACACGCCGAACAATCCGACGACCAGCGTGTTTTCGGCTGAGGACATGCGCGTCCTCGCTGACGTGCTGCGCGACACCGGCATCATCGTCGTCTCTGACGAAGTTTATGAGCACCTCGTATATGATGGTCATCAGCATCAGAGCGTGGCACGCTTCCCCGGACTCGCCGAGCGCAGCTTCGTCGTGTCGTCATTCGGCAAGACTTACAGCGTTACCGGCTGGAAGATGGGCTATGTGCTCGCACCGCGGGAGTTAATGAACGAGTTTCGTAAGGTGCACCAATTCAATGTGTTCGTGACAAATAGTCCGCTCCAGCATGTGCTCGCCGAATTCATGGGCGACAAGGACGCGTATTTGTCGCTGCCTGCGTTCTATCAGCGCAAGCGCGACTTTTTTGTGACCCGTCTCGAAGGCTCCCGCTTTCGCGTACTGCCTTCGCGCGGCACCTTCTTTCAGAATCTTGCATACGATCGTATTACGGACGAGAAAGACAGCGACCTTGCCATCCGATTGACGAAGGAAAAAGGTCTGGCGTCGATTCCGCTCTCGGCGTTTTATCACGATGGACATTGCGATAATGTGCTGCGGTTCTGTTTCGCAAAATCCGAGGAAACGCTCGCGAAAGGTGCGGCGATTCTGAGGACGCTTTGATGTAAGTCAACGTGGCCGCAGCTGCGGCGACTCGACTGCCCGACGGCTTAACATGTCTCACGACCCACCGAGGAGCACTGTATGAAGCATTCTGTTGCAACTACCACCGTCATTTTGTGCGCCGCCGCCATGCCGGCCGCGTTCGGCCAGAATTACCCGACGAAACCCATTCGCATCGTTGCACCGTTTGCGCCGGGCGGCGGCACCGATTTCATCGCGCGCGTGGTCGCGCAGAAATTGACCGAAAGCCTCGGTCAGCAAACGCTCGTCGACAACCGGCCCGGAGCCGGCGGCACGCTCGGTGCAGAAATCGGCATCAAGTCACCGCCCGACGGGTATACGTACGTGCTGGTTGCCGGCAGTTATGCGGTGAACCCGAGTCTCTTCAAGCTGTCGTTCGATCCGGTCAATGACATCACGCCGGTCATCCAGTTGTCGCAGGGTCCTTTTCTGATCGTCGTGCATCCGTCGCTGCCGGTCAAAAACGTTAAAGACCTAATAGCGGTCGCGAAGTCAAAGCCGGGCCAGTTAACGTTCGCGTCGAGCGGCGCGGGCAGCATTACGCAGCTGGCGACGGAGCTCTTCAACGACATGGCCGGTATCAAAATGATTCATGTGCCGTACAAGGTACGGGACCGGCGATTACCGACACCATTGCAGGACACGTGCAGATCCTATTCGGCAGCGTCGCCACGACTTTGCCGCAGATGAAGACGGGCCGCCTGAGAGGAATCGCGGTAACGACCGACAAGCGCATACCGGCGGCGCCTGAAATTCCGACCGTGTCGGAGTCTGGACTGAAAGACTATGCCGTCGTCTTATGGCACGGCCTGATCGCGCCGAAAAATCTGCCCAAACCGATCCTTGACCGCGTAAACGGTGACCTCAACAAGATATTGCAGTCGAAAGAGATGCAGGACAACCTGTCGCGCGATGGCGTATCCGCCGCCGGCGGCACGCCGGAGCAATTCGCCAATCTGATCAAGCGCGACATCGAAATGTGGCGCAAAGTTGTTCAAAAAGCGGGCGTCAAGGCGGAGTAATCAACAACAACGCTGCCCGGCTTTACACGCTCAGCATCAAGGAAAGCGCTGCCTGCGCAGCGCTCGACACCGCTTATTTTTTTGCCAGCGGCCTCTGGGCGAATTCAAGTGTATGCGTTGCGAGCAGCGTTTCGCCAAGGAAGCACATCAGTGCCAGCACAAACGAGACGACGCCACCGAGGAAGCTCCATGGCACCAGGTGCTCGCTGCGCGGGGCGAGCGTTTCCCCGAGGAAAAGAATCATTACCGTCGATCCGATCAGCATCGCACACACCACTAGCAGAGCGACCGACCAGTTCACGATGCGACCTCGCAGCCGCAATCTCGTGAGTTCGCGATAGGCGTGGTCCTCATTGCGGGCGGTGCCGGCTTCAATCCGATCTTCGAGATCGCGCGCGCGATCGATAATGCGCGAGAGCCGCGTCGCCAGGGCGCCGATCAACGCAGCAACCGCTGACAGCATGAACACCGGCGCCACCGCCAGCTGTATGCCATGCGATACGGTGTTCAGGTCCAGAGGCACGCCTCCCATTGCGCTGTCGCGCTAACGCCGCGCAGCGAGGAATGTGCCGCGGCACTTTTTGGTGCCGCATCGGCAGGCATACAGACGCTTGATCGCCGGCGTATAGCGCTCTTCGATCACAAGGTTGTACTCGTACGAAAGTTCCTCGCCGGTCTTGATGCCGCGCAGCGCATGGATATACAGACGGTTGTCTTCTTCCACAGGCTCGCAATTGGGATCGCAGCTATGATTAATCCAGCGCGCGGAATTGCCGCCGCGATATGCGTCCACGACCATGCCGTTGTCGAGCAGGAACAGGAATGTGTGATTGCTTTCATCTGCACCATACAGGTCGTCGGCCTCGGCTTCCGTTATGACCTTGCCCTTGTACTCGATGATGCGCTCTCCTTTCGCGATCGGTCGAGTCGCAAACACGCCCTTACCGTGAATGCCCGAGCTCCGCACGACGATAGGCGACGGGCGGCTGCTGCGCTTCTTTACGACCATGCTGCTGAATCCCGTTCGAATGAGACAGTGTGGAGCAATTGAACCGCGGGCGAGAGTGCAACGCCTGGCGGGCTTTCGAATGCAAACATGGAGGGCCCAATTGCGCCGGAACGGCCGCATCAATTACCCGTTCCTGCTCGGAAACCCTTAAAGAACGCCCGACAGTCCGCCGTCGACGTTAATGCAGGTGCCGGTGACGTAGCTCGCCGCATCCGAGGCCAGAAACGCGATGACATTGGCCACTTCTTCCGATTCTCCCATGCGGCCGATGGGCACAGTCTTGCCGGTTTTGTCGTAATGGTCCTGGACGCTGAGCCCGCTGCGCGCCGCCCGTCTTTCCTGCTGCATGGATTTGATCTTGCCTACCGCGACCGCATTCACAAGGATGTTGAACGGTGCAAGTTCCTTCGACAGGCCTTTTGTCAGCGCAAGGCCCGCTGCGCGGCTAACGGTGGTGGGGAACTGCGCTGCGCCGGGCTGCTTGGCGCCAACCATGTTGAGGTTGATGATGCGCCCGCCGCCCTGCTTCTTCATGTGCGGCATTGCGGCGCGCGTGGTGCGCACCTGCGCCATGACCTTGATCTCTATATCGTGCGCGAATGCTTTATCGTCGACAGTATCGAACGGCGACTGACCGGTGCCGCCGGCATTGTTGACGATGACATCGATGCGGCCGAACCGGCGCACCGTTTCTTCGACGAAGCGTTCCATGTCGCCCGCTTTCGCTGCGTCAGCGACGACGGTCAACACCTCGGCGCCCAGCTTTTTGCATTCGGCCGCCTTCGCCTCCAGCACCTCGCCGCGCCGCGCGCAGATTGCAAGCCGGGCGCCGAGCTCCGCAACGCGCGTCGCGGCCGCACCGCCGATGCCCTCGCTGCCGCCGGTGATCGCGATGACTTTGCCTTTAAGACTCAAGTTCATTTCTGTTACCCCTTTGCATTGCGGTGGTCAGTGCCGATTCTCGCATAACATCTGCTTCGTTTCCGCACGCACTTACTCCGCGTGTATGCCTGCCGCCTTGACCAATTTTCCGAAGCGCGCAACATCCGTGCGGATCAGCGCCGCGAATTCGTCGGGCGTGCTGCCCACCAGGTCGAAGCCCAGGGCGAGGAGTTTTTCGCGCACGTCCGGGAGCGTGAGCGTACGTATGATGTCCAAGTGAAGCTTTGCGATGATGTCTTTACCCGTCGCGGCCGGTGTGAGGTAGCCGGTCCACGAATCGAAATCGAAGCCGGGAACACCCGCTTGCGCAACCGTCGGGACGTCGGGCAGCGACGGCGAGCGCTTCGGGCTGCCGATCGCGAGCACGCGTAAGCGCCCGGCCTTAAGGTGCGGCACGACATTCGAAACGCCGGCAAACATCATCGGCACCTGGCCGCCCAGCACGTCATTGAAAGCGGGACCGAGGCCTTTGTACGGCACGTGGGTAATATCAATTCCGGCATCCACGCGCAGCATCTCCATGGGCAGATGCTGCGCGCTACCCGGTACCGCCCGAAGCGTAATTCAGTTGTCCGGGATGCGCTTTAGCCAGCGCTATCAATTCTTTTACTGATTTCGCAGGCAGTGACGGATGTACTACGAGCACGACCGGGATGGTGGCTGCCATCGTGACGGGCGCAAAGTCCTTGATCGGATCGTACGGCAGCTTGTTATATAAGTGAGGGTTCACGGCCAGCGTCGAGATGTTCCCAAGATAAATCGTGTAGCCGTCGGGCGGCGACTTGGCCGCCGCTTCAGTGCCGATGATTCCGTTCGCGCCGATGCGGTTATCGATGATGACCTGCTGACCCCAAGCATCCGCCATCTTTTGGCCGAGCACCCGCGCAAGCGTATCGATCGCACTGCCCGCGGTAAAAGGGGTAATGACGCGCACCGGTCTGGACGGATAGGTCTGGGCGCCCGCTATTAGCGGCATCAGGGCGAGCGCGCTGACGAGCACCGACGGTCTGATCAACATTCTCATTACACTACTCCGCGCAACGTACGCTCCTCAGTCGTCATACAAGCCAACGCCAATCATAGCGCAATCGCGTGGCGGTGCTGCACGCAGCCTGCGCTGAAAGGATATGATGGCTCACGAAAGCCGTCGCATGCTCATCATCATTCCTGACGATTATCAGCAACTCGTCGCTACGCTCGATTGTTACCGCACACTCAGCGGCCATGACGTCCATATTTTTGCCGGGCCCGCAGTGGACGAGGAAGCGCTCATGCGTCAGTTGCATGACGCGGAAGTTGTGGTCGCAATTCGCGAACGCACGCGGTTCAACCGGCGGTTGCTTGAACGGTTGCCCCGGCTCAGACATATCGCGCAGACGGGCCGCAGCACGCATCACATAGATGTTGCTGCATGCACCGCACTCGGCATCGCCGTCAGTGCCGGCTCGCACGCGTCGCCGCATACTATTGCGGAATACACGTGGGCACTCATACTGGCGGCATTACGCGACATTGCGGGCCAGGCGCAATCCATGAAGCAGGGCGAATGGTCACGGCGCATCGGTCTCGGCGTGCACGGCAAGACGCTCGGCGTTCATGGCTTCGGCAAAATCGGCTGCCTGGTTGGCAAAATCGGCGAGAGCTTCGGCATGCGCGTACTGGCCTGGGGCGGCGAGGCGTCACGCAAACGTGCCAGCGAAGCAGGCTGCATGTTCGCATCCGACCTCAACGAGCTATACAGCGAAGCGGATGTTCTAAGCGTCCATCTGAGGTTAACTGCCGAGACCCGCCATTCGATCACGCGTGAGCGTCTTGGCTTGATGAAAGCGACTTCCCTGTTCGTTAATACCGCGCGCGCGGAGGTCGTCGCACCCGGGGCCCTCGTTGCTGCGCTTGAGCACGGTCGCCCGCGCTACGCGGCGGTCGACGTTTATGAAAACGAGCCGGTGCTCAACGGCGAGCATCCGCTGCTCAGAATGGATAATGTCCTGTGCACCCCTCATAGCGCGTGGATCGAAAAGGAAATGTTCGAGTGTTACTTCGGCGAAGCATTCGACAATGTCGCCAAGTTTGGCCGCGGCGATCCGGTCACGCTTGTGAATCCCGAAGTTCGGACGCGGTAAGCCCGCGGCGCGCACTCTTAGTCCTGCGGCGACCGTGTACACGATAAAATCGGCTATTCGGGATTTGTACCAGGACACAATCATGCAGAAACTTTTCGACGAAGAAACGCACTCCGCGCTCCAGCAACTGATGGACGAAACGATCGAAGCGCTGCAGCTTGCCAAAGTAAGTCCGGACGTCGATGATCTCGGCGCCACCATTGCCGTCGCCTTGCTCAAACTAGGGCTGGCGACGAGTTTTGCCGATCATAAATATCCCGGCTTTGCAAAAGATGTCGAAGAAAAACGTCAGCGCGTACTGTCGGCAATGATGCCCCGGCACTGATGCAATGAACGGGATGCTGCGCAGAAGTGTGATTGCAGTTATGGCGCTTGCCATGCAGTCCGGCGCCCACGCCCAGCAGTTCCCGACCAAGCCGGTGCGTATCGTCGCTCCGTTCGCCGCCGGCAGCACAATTGACATTATCGGGCGCATCATTTCGCCGCGTCTTCACGAGGCGCTCGGCCAGCCGGTCATCGTCGAAAATCGTCCAGGGGCGGGCGGGATGATCGGCGTCGACTACGTTGCCAAGTCCGTGCCCGATGGTCACACGCTGGTGATAGGCGCGCTCGGTCCGCTTGCGATGAATCCTGCGCTATACCCTAAAACACCGTTTGATCCCGTGAAAGATTTTGCGGCGGTGAGCCTGCTCGCAACCGGACCGGTAGTGATCGCGGTGCACCCGTCGATTCCGGCACACGACATAAAGGAACTCGTCGAGTTCGCCAGGAAGCGCCCCGGGCAACTCAATTTCGGTTCGCCAGGTGTCGGCAGCAGTCCGCACCTGACCGGTGAGCTCTTCAAGCTGATCACGAAGACGAACATCGGTACATGTACCGTACAAAGGCAATGCGGAAGCAATCACCGATCTTATCGGCGGACAGCTCAGCATGGTCTTCACCGGTGTGCCGCCGGTCGTGCCGCTCGCCAAAGCGGGCAAAGTGCGTCTGCTCGCGACGACTGGCAAAGAGCGCATGGCGAATCTGCCCGATGTGCCAACCATTAAAGAGGCCGGTATTACAGGCGCCGACGTGCTCATCTGGTACGGCGTCGTGGCGCCGGCAGGAACACCGAAAGACGTCATCGTGCGCCTTAACCGGGAGATCGTGAAAGCGATGAACACGCCTGATGTGCGAGACAAGTTTGCGCAGCAGGGTGTCGACCCCGCGGCGAGCACCCCGGAAGAATTTGCCGAATTCATACGCACGGAAGTCGCACGCTGGGGCAAGGTCATACGCACCGCGGGCATCAAGCTCGAATAAATGATAACCATGCCTGCTGCTAAAGGACTGGTGACGGTGTGGCTGCACGTGCCGCCGGAACGCGAAGAAGAATTTAATGCGTGGTACAACCTCCAGCATATTGCACAGGTCGTGAACATTCCGGGCTTCACCGCGGCGCGGCGTTATGCCGCCGATGGGCAAGTGCCCAAATACCTCGCGTGGTACGAAGCGGTCGATGAACATGTCGAGCCCGGCCCCGGTTTCACGCAGATCGTTCAGCATCCTACCCCGTGGTCACTGCGCATACGCCGCTTCTACGGCGAGAATCGCTTCCGCAATAACTACCGGATGGTATCTAGCTTTGGGACCGTGCCAACGCCTGATGCGGCATGGCTCTACACTGTACAAGCGGATTGCGCCGATCCTGCCCAACTCGCCGAATTCAATGACTGGTACGACAACGAGCATATGCCTGCACTGGCAGAAGTACCCGGGTGTCTTGCGCGCGCGGCGCTATGTCGCCGTGAGCGGGTCGCCGCTGTCTCTGTCGGCATTCGAACTTACTCATCGCGAAGTGTTCGAAAGTCCTGCCTGGCTCGAAGCCCGCCAGACGCCGCGCACCGAGCGCATACGTAAGCTGTTCACAAACGGCCGTCGCATCATGTACCGCCTTATTCTTCCGACTATGCTGCCCGCTGCATCCAGTAACCGTTAGCCGACCGATGCTTAAATTTCCGATTTATCTCGATAATTCTGCGACGACACCCGTCGATCCGCGGGTCGTCGACAAAATGCTGCCATGGCTTGGCGGCCGCTTTGGCAATCCCGCCAGCAGCTCGCATGAATTCGGGCGTGAGGCGCGCAAGGCCGTCGAATCGGCGCGCGATGAAGTAGCAGCGCTTATCAATGCAGATCCGCGTGAAATCGTATGGACGTCCGGCGCCACCGAGTCGGACAATCTTGCAATCAAGGGCGCAGCCCTGGCTTATCAGAATAAGGGCAAGCATCTGATAACCGTGCAGACCGAGCATAAAGCGGTGCTCGACACAATGGCAGAACTCGAACGGCAGGGATTTTCCGTCACTGTGCTCGCTCCGGAAACGAATGGCCTGCTCGACCTCGACAAGTTCAGCGCGGCTATTCGTCCCGACACGGTACTCGCGTCGGTCATGCTCGTGAATAACGAAATCGGCGTCATACAGGACATCAAGGCGATCGGTGAAATCTGCCGCCCCCGTGGTGTGCTGTTTCATGTCGACGCGGCGCAAGCGACGGGAAAGGTAGCGATCGATACGCGCCAATTGAACGTCGATCTCATGTCGTTGACGGCGCACAAAACATACGGACCGAAGGGCATCGGCGCGCTATATGTTGCGCGCGATCGCCGTGTACGCCTCGAGCCGCAGATGCACGGCGGCGGCCACGAGCTTGGTATGCGGTCGGGCACCCTCGCGACACATCAGATCGTCGGCATGGGTGAATGTCTGCGTATTGCCGGCACTGAAATGGCTACTGAGATGCCACGCGTGCGAGGAATGCGCGATAAGCTGTATCAGCGGCTTGCAGCGCGGAAAGAAGTCCAGGTCAATGGCGACATGCAAAACCGCATCGCCGGCAATCTCAACTTCAGCCTGAAACTGCCGAATTGCGATCAGATGATCGCTTCGCTGACGGACATCGCGGTATCGTCAACGTCGGCATGCTCCTCTGGCGGAGCCAGTGTGTCGCATGTGCTGCAGGCATTGGGCAACGATACGCAGCTCGCGGGCAACTCGATTCGCATAACCGTCGGCCGCTTTAACACGGACGAGGAAATCAATTTCGCGGCGGACTACCTCGTGCAAAAAATCGATGAGTGTCGCGCCGCGCTCGAACGCCAGCCGGCATAGCCCGTGCTCGCGTTAGCGAGCACCAAGTGCAGCGAAGATAAACTTTCCCGTAATCAACCGCACACTACACGCGCCTTAGTCGATTTTAATCTTTGCTGCGCGCACTACTTCCGCCCAGCGCTTGAGTTCGCTATTGATATAGCTGCCAAACTCGGCGGGTGTGCCACCAACAATCTCGACTGCCATGGCGGCAAAGCGGTCCCGTACATCCGGTGCGACAAGTGCACGGTTGATCTCGGCGTTGAGTTTCGAAATGATGGCTTTAGGCGTGCCCTTCGGCGCCACGATGCCATACCAAAGGCCGGCTTCCACGCCGGAGACGCCGGTCTCAGCGAACGTTTGCACTTCCGGCAGAAGAGGATTGCGTTTCTCGCTCGCGGCCGCCAGCGCCTTCAGCCTGCCTGACTTCACATGAGGCAGGAACGGTGGCGGACCGTCGATCATCATCTGCACCTGCCCGGCCAATAGATCAGGCAATGCTGCGCCGGTTCCTTTATACGGCACGTGCAGCAACTGTGCGCCTGTCTTGAGCTTGAACAACTCGGCGGCGAGGTGCGGCGGACTTCCCGCGCCCGCTGACGCATAGCTGTATTTGGCCGCGCCCGACTTAGTGACTGCGACGAATTCTTTGAGGCCTGTCGCCGGGACCGCCGCATTGACGAATAACACAAGAGGGATGCGCACCATCAGCGCAACGGGCTCGAAGTCCTTCGATACGTCATATGGCAGCTGGCTGTAGAGGCTGGGACCGATGCCATGCGTAGTCATCGTCGCCTCGAGCAATGTATAACCGTCCGGGTTTGATTTCGCGGCGAGATCGGCCGCGATAATTCCCGAGGCGCCGCTGCGATTGTCGACGACCACGGAATACTTGAACGCATCCGCGAGCTTCTGGCTCACGGCGCGCGCAATGATATCCGCCGAGCCGCCGGGCGCGAACCCGACGAGAACGCGGATCGGCTTAGCGGGAAAATCCGCGGCGAATGCACCGTTTGCCGCCATGAGCGCGGCTAACGCGAATGCGCATACGACGGATCGCCGGTGTACATGCATGAGTGGAGCTGTCGGTACATGCAGCGCGATGGAATTGTGATTCGATCGGCCGAATGAATGATGCCGTAATTCGAAAGATCGAATATAGCGCGTTCTGGTCGCGCGCGCGGCTGGCTCGCCGCCTCTGCCGGCAATTACTTAGGCGGCGTCTCGTTCAGGAATCGATCGATATCCTTGGCTGCAACGTACTGGCGCAGCACGCCGCCGTCAGCAAACACGAGGGTTGGCGTGGTATCGACATTGAGCTTGGTTGCATAGCCGTCGATCTTGTCGACGGGGTTCGGGCAATCGGTTCGGCCCGATGGGCGCAGCGCCCTCAGCATCCAGTCTTCCCAGGCCTTGCCCGGTTCGGCTGAGCACCAGATTGATTTTGCGATGCCGGTCGAGCCGGGAAACTTCGCTTCAATGGGATTTGGATACACATAGATGGTCACGTTGTTCAGTTTTTCGAGCTCAGTCTCGAGCTTCTTGCAAAACGGACACATGGGATCCGAGAAGACTACCAACTGGCGCCTGCCATCGCCTTTTACTCGCTTGATTGCCATGTTAAGGGGCGGCAGATCCTTCACGTTGAGCGCCGTGAGCTTGCGCATGCGCTGTTCAGTTACATTGCGGTCGGTCTTGGTGTCGATGAGCACGCCGTACATGACAAACGATACTTTCTCGTCGGTGTAGTGCAGTTTCTTGTCGACATACACTTCATAAAGACCGCCATATGGCGTCTTGGTGACGCTCTGCACTTTCTCACCCAGTTTTGTTTCAATCAGTTTTTTGACGCTCGCCTCGTCGGCGTGTGCGGCATTCCATACGAACAGTGCGCTCAACACAACGAATTTTTTTAGCATGGTTGCTCCACGTGAGACGCTAACGGGAGATTGTAAGACATTGTTCCGAATGCTCAATGCCGCTCATCGCCAACGCCTGACCGCAGGTCGGGGGCCCGATCGCGCACTCATCGCAGCGGACTACGCGTGACTAAACGATGCGCTTACTGAAAGTTCATATGGCTGCGTGATACGAGTCCGCCGACTACACGGACACATGCTTAACAAGCACGCGCCTTGACACCCATCGGTGCGCTGGCTACTCTCGGCTCACTTTTTAAGAATCACCATGCCGTCAACAGCTGTCGAAAAAATTCTAGCGCGCGCCAGCGGATGCGCATCACTGCGCGCTGGAGATATCGTCGAGCCCGACCCCGATTTCATCATGGTTCACGATGGGGTGGTGCGCGGCGCCAAGCGCGAGCTCGATGCGATTGGCATCGACCGTCTTGCGTCACCGGACAAAGTTTTCATGGTCACCGACCATGAAGTGATTTACGGCAGCGCGCGCGCAGCGGAGATGGGCGCGTTCAATCGAGCAGCCGCGAAAGCGTGGGGCGTGAAGAACTTCTTCGACGTCGGCCGCGCCGGTCATGGTCACATTTTCCCGATGGAGTCGGGCATGCTGCTGCCGGGCATGTTTTACTTCGATAACGACCGGCATGCGACGAATGCCGGTGCCATCGGTGCGTTTGGATTTCGCATGGGCATGGAGATCAGCCGCGTGCTTGCGACCGGAACCAACTGGGTGACGGTGCCAAAATCTGTGCGCCTCACGCTTAGGGGAACGCTGCGCGACCGCGTTTATGGGCGAGACCTGGGTTTTTACATCGCGCGCCTGTTGCATGAGGGCGCACTCGATCTCGATCTTGATTACCGCGTGCTCGAGTTTGCCGGCGATCTCGACCAGTTCGATCTGGCGACGCGCACCGCACTGTGCAGTTCACCGACCGAGATGCGCGCGTACGGTGTCTTCTTCCCGCCTTCGGAGCAGATACTCTCGTTTGCGCGCGAGCGCGCGCAGCGCCCGTTCACACCTGTGTACGCCGATGCGGACGCATATTATGATGGCGACGCAACCCTCGATATCAGTACAGTCGAGCCGCAGGTGGTGCTGCCTGGCGGCGTGCATCGCGCGGTCGACGTTTCCAAGATCGCCGGACAACCGATCGACCATGCGTTTGTCGGTTCGTGCGGCTCCGGCATGTATGAAGACTTCGTTACCACCGCCGCCGCGTTGAAAAATAATCACGTCGCACCTGGCGTGCGGATGTTCGTAGCGCCGGGCTCCGAGCAAACGACCAAGCGGCTCGCCGCCGAAGGAATTCTCAATACCTTCATTGAAGCGGGCGCTATATTGCTTCCCGCCGGTTGCGGTCCGTGCAACGACGCGGTGATTGGTCCGCTGCATTCGGGAGAGATATCGATCTCGACCGCGACCAACAGCAATAGCGGGCGATTCGGCGCGAAGGACGCACAGCTCTATCTTGGGAGTCCCGCAACTGTAGCCGCGTCCGCGGTCGCCGGCCGCATCACCGACCCGCGAGCGGCCGCGTAGTTCTATAGTCGGCGGCGCTATCGACGCAGCCTGAGATAAATCTCAGGCAGTTTATTCGGCAGGCTGTTGATGTGGTCGAGCACGAGGTAATGCCCGGGCCCGAAGATTTGCGGCAGATACTGATTGGCCATGGTATCGACGGTGATGCAGAACGGATGCACGCCCGCGTTCATCGCTTCCTTCACCGCCATGCGCGTGTCTTCATGCAGGTAGCGCCGGTCCCCGCCGTCGTCGTAATCCTCCGGCCTGCCATCCGACAGAATCAGCAGTAAACGACGGCGGCTTTCGACGCCGTTGAAGCGTGATGTCGCATGGCGGATCGCAGCACCCATGCGCGTGGCGAGCCTGCCGGACATCCCGCCGATAACACTTTTAATCTGCGTTGTGAACGGCTCATCGAAATCCTTAATCGTGTAGTAGCTCACGTTGTCGCGGTATTTAGAGCAGAATCCGGCAATCGAATAGGCATCGCCGACTTCCTCCATGCTTTCAGCGAACAGCAACACGCCCGCGCGCACGCGGTCAACGAGACGGCCGCCGCCTTCCGGCAGATGCTGCATGATGGAAGTAGACATATCGGCGAGCAGGGTTACCGAGACATCTCGCTGCTTGATTTCTCGTCGCCGATAAATGGCGGGCAGCGGCGACATGCCCGCGCGCTGCTCGGCAACATATTCCACTGCGGCATTCAAGTCGATATCGTCGCCATCGAACTGCCGCACTCTTGGCGCGAGGCGCGTCGGCTTCTGAGCCTGGATCGCTTTTTTAAGCCGTTTCAGCGCGAGCGCATACTGGGTGGTCAGCCGGTTCGCTTCAGCAAGATTCGACTCAGCAAGCGGTTTCTCCTGCACCCAGCTCCAGTTGCGCTTGTAGCGGCCTTCACGGTAATCCCATTCAGGATACGGTTTGCCCTTGTCGCTCGACTGTCCGCCCTGCTCCTGACTTTGCGTGCGCTTGATCGACATCTTGCTCGACCCCGCGCTCTTGCCGTCGCTTGCCACCATCTTCTCGCGCTCACCGGCTTCCTCGCCGCCGGTTTCCGCATTCTGCTGTTCGTCATTGTCGCCCTGCTCGCCATCGTCGCTTTGTTTCTTCTCACCGTCGGCGCCGGCCTGCGTCTGCTGCGGCTGATCCTGTTCCGTCTGCGCGTGCGCGGAGCGTGCGGCGTTGGGACTGCGTCCCGGCAGATAGGCGCCCTGGTAGACCTCGATATCCGTTACCGGCGCGAGCGTCGTCTCGGCATAGAGTTCGTTCGCAATACGAAATGAATCCGCAATGGTTGCGCCGGGATCAAGCAGCGGCCGCAAGCGTGCATCAAGCGTCGACGGCTGTCCATGCATCAGCGCTGACGCGGCGCCGACCATGTCGAGCGCCAGATCGTAATAAGGCAGCGATTCTACGGGTCGCAACCGATGCGACGCCCCGACCGCGTGTAAACGCGCGAGATAATTCGGTACACGCTCCTGTATCCGAACATCGACACGCAGGTCCTCGCAGGCGTCGAACAGGAGCTGAAAGCGCGGCACGTCATCACCATAGCGTGCAAACAACGGCGCCCACGCGACCTGCCCCGACTTGGGCAGCTCTGCACCCACATCGCTGAATATGCGGATCAGCGCAGCGCGGTCGAAGCCGCCGAAAACAACGCGCCCGGCGGCATGCAGGATCGCCAATATTGCTTCGTCGCGGTCCGGCATGACCGCGGGAATGAACACGCTGCGCCCGTCGGTCTCGACAAACGGGCGGCCCTTATCGGGCGACCACGTGCTTTCCTTCAATTCGACCGGACGCTGGTACCATATCTCGAGCAGTAGCGCGAGCAGACGATTGCGCTCCGGCATTCGATAGCCGGGCAAATGATCGAGCAATACCGACAGGCTCTCTTCGCTTTCAAGCCGGAAGTAAGCTTCGCCGCGCGCGCGCCCTGACTGCATAATGTCGGCGCCGCGCGACGCCCACGGCAGGACCGCTTGTGCGCCGAGCAGGTTACGCACACGGATGGCGCCGCCGAGATATGTCGCCAGCATCAATTTGCGCGACTCGAACAATTCTTCCATGGGCTGCAGCAGGTGTTCGACTCCGGTAACGCCCTGGCGGCACGCGAGATCGAGCACTGGCGTTGCGAAGTAAGCGCGTCCGCTATCGCTGTGACGCGTGTACCACATGAATCCGATCTCCGCCCACCGACGCTCGCCCGCATGCCCGAGCGTGCCGAACGCGCGGGGCAGATTGCGCATAAAGGAATCGACTGCGGCGGCGGGTTGCGGCCATTGGAGGAAGACCAGCGCCTGCTCGGTCCACGGCAACACCGTCTCGGAGATTTTTTCCGCTTCGTAGCTGCCGCGCACGAAAGCTTTGCCCGCTTCCCGATCGTGCTCGAACAGCCGCCGCACGGCGCGCAGCCACGTAAGGACCACTTCGTCGCCGTGCTGGCGTAAGGCCGGCAATGCGTCCGTCACTTCACGGTGCGCGACGAAGCTCAGCGCACTGAGTTCGCTGAGCGCCTGCTCAATAGCGGCTGACGGGGCTGCCACGGAGTACTAACGAAAATCAGGAGAAATGCGCTTTGACAATTTCCATAAGCGCTTCGGCAAGCTCGATATCATCGGTGAGCGGATTCACCATCGCAACCTGGCAGGCATTAACCGGATCGAGGCCGGCATTTATCATGTTCGCCGCGTACACGAGCGCCCGCGTTGAAGTGGCTTCCTCGAGACCATGATCTTTGAGCAGCCGGCCTTTGCGCCCGGTCGCCACGAGTTTTGCCGCCAGCTCCGGATCGATGCCGGGCACTTCATTGACGACGATTTTGCGCTCGACGTCTTCCTCGGGAAAATCGAAGTTGATCGCGATGAAGCGCTGCTTCGTGGACGGCTTTAGATCTTTGAGCACCGTCTGGTATCCCGGGTTATAGGAAATGACGAGCAGAAAATCTTCATGCGCATCGATCTCCTGACCTTTCTTCTCGATTGTGAGACGGCGACGGTGGTCTGTGAGCGAATGGATAACCACGGTGGAGTCAGTGCGTGCCTCGACGATTTCATCGAGATAGCAGATCGCACCGGCTTTGACAGCGCGCGTGAGCGGCCCGTCCTGCCACACTGTCGCGCTGCCTTCGAGCAGGAAGCGCCCGACGAGATCCGAGCTCGTCAGATCTTCATGGCACGATACGGTGACCAACGGACGCTTGAGCTGAAATGCCATGTGCTCGAGGAAGCGGGTCTTGCCGCAGCCCGTCGGACCTTTGAGCATCACCGGCAGCCGCTTCCGATAGGCTGCCTCGAAAATTGCTACTTCGTTCGATTGCGGCTCGTCGTACGGCGCCGCATCGCTTGTTCGCGGTTGCTGGATGATGTCGTGCTCGACGCCGCGCAACCGGTTCACTGCGGTTTTCATATCACTTCCACTTTAGCCGTAAAGGCATTGGATCGGAGGGACAAGGGAGGCGAAACGCCTGGACCCGATATTTTAAGAGAAGCGGCCCGATAAGGGAATCGTTGGAAGCAATCGGCTCATTGCCAACATTGCAGGTATGCAAAATCGCTGTGCGTCTCTTTCGCACAGCACGGCATTTGCCTACAGCACGACGGGTGCGTCCGACAATTCGTTCGGATTGTCGGCGAGCGGCGGGAAGTGCGTTGCCAGCAGTCGCGTAATTTCCGCAATGCCGGTCAGCGTACCCTGTTCAAATTCCCGCTTGCGATAGGCATCCTCCATGCGCCGACACACGGCGTCCCATTGCTCCTGCGGAACCTTTGCGCTGATGCCGCGATCCGCGACGATTTCGATGCGGCGATCCGCAAGCTGCACGTAGATGAGCACGCCACTGTTATGTTGCGTGTCCCAGACGCGCAACTCCGAGAACACCTGAATTGCACGCTGACGCGCGGTGAGCCCGCGCGTCAATGCAAGCGGATGCAAGGCGGCTTCGACCGCGAAACGCAATTCACTGTCGTGTGTTTTTTCGGAATTGCCTATCGCTTGTTCGATCGCGTCCAACGTGCGGCGCGGAAAGGCGCCGCCCACGATCCAATGCGGCGTGAGCATATGTTTCATGAGGCGAGCAAAGTTCATATCATCACCAGCTGCCACCGGCGCCGCCGCCGCCCGAGCTACCGCCCCCGCCGCTGAAGCCGCCACCGCCGCCAAATCCGCCGCCGGTGCTGAAGCCGCCGCCGCCAAATCCGCCAAATCCGCCGCTGCCCCAGCCGCCGCGCGTGCCGCCGAGCAACGAGAAAATAAACGTGATGATGGCGGCGATGATACCGATCACTACGGCGCCGCCGAGCATCCAGCCTAGTACGCCCGCGATGGTGCCGACAATGCCGGCGCCGAGAAACCGCCCGAAGATTGCGCGCAAGACGCCGCCCACCACGAATACCAGCACGAAGCCGATGATGAGCAGCGATTGAAAATCGAAACCACCGCCCGCCGGTTGCTGCGATGCCCGCGGTTTCGGCGGCGGCAACGGTTCACCGTCCACCACCTTGATGATGCGTTCGATGCCGGCGCTGATGCCGCCGTAGAAATCACCTTGCTTGAAGCGCGGCGTGATCGCTTCATCGATGATGCGTTTCGGCTGTAGCGTCATTCAGCACGCCTTCGAGACCATAGCCGACTTCGATCCACAGCTTGCGATCGTTTTTTGCAATCAACAGCAATGCGCCGTCGTCGATGCCCTTGCGGCCGAGTTTCCAGCTTTCCTCGACGCGAACTGCATACTGCTCTACCGTTTCAGGTTGTGTCGTCGGCACCAGCAGCACGGCGATCTGACTGCCCTTGCGTGCTTCAAACGCAGCGAGCGTTTGCTCGAGTGATGACTGTTGTTGCGCCGTAAGCGTTGCAGTCAGATCCGTAACGCGCGCCTTCAGCGGCGGTATGGCGACATCAGCGGCTATGCACCATGAGGCCCCGAACGCCGTCAATGCGCATAGCCACAGCAGGGCCCGCAGACATAAGGACGAGCCCTGTTTCACAGGCGGCTACTTGCTGGCGGGCGGAATCACCGGCGCCGGTATGGCTGCGGGCGGTGCTGGCTGCGCAGGTGCGGCGGGCGGTGTAGTGCCGAAATCCACTTTCGGCGCGGTCGATATTTCCTTCTCGTTATCGACCGTGAATTGCGCTTTCGGTTTGAAGCCGAACATCATAGCAGTCAGATTGGTGGGGAATGAGCGCACCGTCGTGTTGAATTCCTGCGTCGCTTTGATAAACCGGTTGCGAGCAACTGCGATGCGGTTTTCCGTGCCCTCGAGCTGCGCCTGCAGCTCGCGGAAATTCTGATCCGACTTCAACTGAGGATAGTTTTCGGCGACCACCAGAAGACGCGAGAGTGCGGATGACAGCTCGCCTTGCGCTGCCTGGAACTTTTGCAGTGCCGCCGGATCGTTGACCAGTTCAGGCGATGCCTGCACGCTGCCGACGCGCGCGCGCGCATTAGTGACGCCCAGCAGCACATCTTTTTCCTGCTGCGCGTAACCCTTCACGACGTTAACAAGATTCGGCACGAGATCCGCGCGCCGCTGATACTGATTCACGACCTCGGCCCACGCCGACTTGACCTGCTCATCGGACGATTGCAGTGTGTTGTAACCGCAGCCGCCGAGACCAAGCGTTGTAATCAGCAGCGCCAGCGCGACGAAAACTTTGTTCATGTTTTACTCTCCTCAGATCCGTAAAGAACGCAAAGAACCGGTTGCTAGATCGGGGCGGCTCGACCGGTTTGCAAGCCTTGCATCGTTTCTACCGCAAGACAGAGGTCTGCCCATGCTTTCGCCTTGTCGTTCAGCGTGCGCAGCAGATAGGCTGGATGATAGGTGACAATCAGCGGCACGCCCTGATATTCATGCACTTTGCCGCGCATGCTTGCAACCGGCGCATCGCGTTTGAGCAGGTTCACTGCGGCTGTCTTGCCCAAAGCAACAATGAGCTTTGGTTTGATGAGATCGATCTGCCGCCAGAGGTATGGCTCGCATTGGGACACCTCTGCGAGCTCGGGGTTACGGTTACCCGGCGGCCTGCACTTCACGATATTGGCGATATAGACGTTATTGCCGCGTCTGAGCCTGATCGCAGCGAGCATGTTATCGAGAAGCTTGCCCGCCTGGCCGACGAAGGGCTCGCCCTTTGCGTCTTCATCCGCGCCGGGACCTTCGCCGACGAACAGCCAGTCGGCGTTTTCATCGCCGACGCCGAATACTGTCTTGTTGCGGCCCTTGTGAAGCGCGCAGGCGACACACCCCGCAACCGATTCCCGCAACTGCGGCCATTCCATACGCGAGATGGCATGAATTCTTTCATCGAGCGGTAAGGCATTGCTTTGTACGGCGCGCGTTGCACGCGGTTCGCTTACGAGCAGGTCAGGCGCGCTTGGCCGCGACGCCGGTTGCGGGCGGGCGTCTGCACTGTCCGTTTTTTCTGAAGGAGTGCCGGCGCTAATGTTCGCATCATCACGCAAGCGCCACAGCGGCCACAGGCCTAGTTCCTTGAGCATGTCTTCGCGCTGTGTGCTCATTGCAACTGCAACGACATCACAAGCGCATCTTCACGTCCTTGGCCTGCCGGATAATAGTGGCGTCTGATCGCGATCTCGGTGAATCCGGCGTCTGCGTACAGCCCGAGTCCGGCGACATTGGAAGGCCGCACTTCAAGGAACATCCTGCGCGCACCGTAGTCCGCGGCAAGTTTGCGCATAAAGGTGAGCAGTTGGCGCCCGATGCCGCGCCGCTGCCAATGCGCTGCAATGCTCAGGTTGAGCAGATGCGCCTCCTCGGCGCCGATCATCACTATGCTGTAGCCGATTATCCTGCGACCGATTGCGGCGATCCAGGCGTGATAGCCGGCATTCAGCGAGTCAACGAAGTTTCCACGCGTCCAGGGATGCGGGTACACGTTGTTTTCGATCGCAATGACATCATCGAGATCGTCGCTCGACATGCGCCGGTAACGCGGCAGATCATTGAGCAGCGCGCTCATCGTTCGTCAACGCGCAGCGCGACTTTGTCACGCACATATATAGGCACAGCAAGTGCCGCATCAAGGGTGCGACCGGCGGCCACCTGTCTCGCGGCAACGGATGCAATCTGGCGCGCATGCGGCACGAGATCAGCGGCGACCCGGTCGACGCTGGCCGCGTATACAGCCCGCAATGCATCACCATGCACGGCGAAGCCGCTCCCGCAGCCGGTCCACTGAGCACCTGTCAGCGGCGGCACTTGGAAGGGTTTGTACAGACCCGGTGCGTCAATCTCGGTCCAGTCGTCGCCTGATTTTTCGTAGGCAGCGTGATACACCTCGCCCATGCGGGCATCGAGGCAGCACACTGCACGCTCGGCGAGCGACGCTTCGGCGAGTGCAAGCAATGTGCCGACTGCAACGATCGGGACGCCTGCACCAAACGCCATGCCCTGAGCAACACCGCAGGCAATGCGTAAACCGGTAAAAGAGCCGGGCCCTGAGCCAAATGCAATGGCATCGACTTGATTCACTGTCAAACCGTGATCGCGCAGCAATCCGTCTACCATTGGCAACAGCAGCTCAGAATTGCGCTGGCCGGCGATGACGTCGCGGGCATCGACCTGATTCTGATCCAAGAGAGCGACGGAACATAAGTCAGTCGATGTATCGAGCGCAAGTATCTTCACTGCGGCATTATATTCTTTCGCGCAGTGAGCATGCTCATGCGGCACTCGCGGACGAGCCGCCCGTCAGACCTGCTAAACTTTTTTGCAGCAGCGCTCATAAACTGGACGAGAAAATCTGTGCATACTCGCACTACCCGATGAAGGACCGCATGATCGTCAGTGAAGTGCGCGCTTTTGCGTTGTCGTTCCGGCTCGAAAACGCGCCCCGTCGCGGCAGCGGACAGCCGATCAAGAAAGACATGGTCGTCGTCCGTGTGCGCACCAAAGATGGCATCACCGGCTACGGCGAAGCGCATCACGCGCTCGCACCGACTGTCGTCGCTGATATTGTCAACACAAATCTCGCACCGATCGTGGTTGGCGCGAATGCGATGGAAGTCGAAGACATCTGGCAGAAGATCTACACGAAGCAGGGACAGACGCATGGTCCCGGATGGGCGTTCTACAAGGCGCTAAGCGGCGTCGATATGGCGTTGTGGGATGCGCGCGGCAAGGCGCTGGGGCAACCGGTGTACGCGCTATTAGGCGGCGCACGCAAAAAGATCCGCGCATACGCAGGCGGCGTTTGCCTGGGTTATCAGCCGCCGCCGCAATTGCTCGCGGAAGCGCAACGCTTCGTCGCTCAAGGTTATACGGCGCTTAAATTGCGGCTTGGCGACACTGTCGAGCGCGACATCGAGCGCGTGCGCTATGTGAGGAAAGCGCTCGGTGACAAGATCGATATCATGGTTGATATCAACACCCGATACTCGCTGCTCGACCTGAAACACGCACTTCCGGCGCTTGAAGAATGCCGTGTCTTCTGGATCGAGGAGCCGTTTACACCCGACAATCTCGCCGACTATGCGCAGATGAACAAGCGCACCCTCGTTCCACTCGCGGGCGGCGAAAATCATTTCACGCGATTTCAAGCCCGGCAGCTGCTCGAAACCGAGGCGGTGGATATCATTCAGCCCGATCCCTGCAAAACGGGCGGCATCACCGAATGTAAAAAGATCGCCGACCTCGCATCCGCCTTTCGCAGGCCGTTCGCGCCACATACCGGAATGAGTTCGCATAGACTCTGCGGCGTGCGTGCATTTGCTATGCGCCGCATCCAACGCGCTCATCTACGAGAGCGATTGTGCTGCAATCAATCCGTTTCGCGACGAGTTATGCAGTGGAGCACCGCGCGTGGAGGATGGATACATCGAGCCGGCCGATGCACCCGGGCTCGGTCTCGAGGTGGACGAAAAACTGTTCGCGCGGTTTCCGGGAATTCCCGGACCCTGTTATATTTGAGTCAACGCGCATCCGGCACGCCGTTCACATGCCGCTCGCATTCTGATCAACCTCAGCGAAGACACTCATGCGCGAATACTCGATTGCAGCGATTCCCGGCGATGGCATCGGCACGGAAGTTATCTCAGCCGGCCTCAAGGCACTTGATGTGCTCGCGGGGCGCGCCGGCGGCTTCAAGCTAAAGGTCGAACATTTCCCGTGGAGCAGCGAGTATTACAAGAAACACGGTTACTACATCCCTGACGGCGGACTTGCAAAATTGCGGACCTTCGACGCCATTTTCTTTGGCGCGGTAGGCGCACCCGATGTGCCTGACCACGTGTCGCTGTGGGGATTGCGGCTGCCGATCTGCCAGGGCTTCGATCAATATGCAAACGTGCGGCCGGCACGCGTTCTTCCCGGCGTTACGAGTCCGCTCACAGGCGGCGAGCGCATCGATTGGGTAATCATTCGAGAAAATTCGGAAGGCGAATACTCAGGCAGCGGCGGACGCGTGCATCGCGGCCTGCCGGAGGAACTTGCAACGGAGACTTCCATCTTCACGCGCAACGGCGTGGAGCGCATCCATCGTTTCGCCTTCGAGCTGGCAAGTAAACGGCCGCGCAAACATCTGACGCTGGTGACCAAGTCCAACGCTCAGCGGCACGGCATGGTGATGTGGGACGAAATATTCTATGAAGTCGCCAAAGAGTTTCCCGGCGTTGAAACGCAGCGCGTCCTGGTCGACGCCGTCACTACGCAAATGGTCCTGAAGCCGTACATGCTCGACACCCTTGTTGCTACCAACCTGCATGCGGATATTCTTTCGGATCTGGCCGCGGCGCTATCGGGAAGCCTCGGTATCGCACCGACAGCGAATTTGAATCCCGAGCGCAAATTTCCGTCGATGTTCGAGCCCATACACGGTTCCGCCTTCGATATTACCGGCCAGGGCATCGCAAATCCGATCGCAACGTTCTGGACCGCGTCGATGATGCTGGACCATCTCGGCGAAAAAGAAGCGTCCGCTCGTCTCATGCAAGCGATCGAGACTGTCACGGCCAAAAAGGTGCACACGCCGGATCTTGGCGGCGAAGCGACAACGGAGATCGTGACATCGGCCGTATGCGACGCTATCTGAGAAAGTCGTTGACCAAGCTGTGAACATGCTGAGCTGACAATGTCCGGCAAGTCACGCCAGCTCGTTACCATACTTGTCTGCTCGAGCATTATTCTCACGCTCGCGATGGGCATCCGGCATGGCCTGGGCCTCTTCCTGTTGCCGATGTCCACGGAATTCGGCTGGAACCGCGAAGCATTCTCGTTCGCGCTTGCACTGCAGAATCTGTTCTGGGGCATCACGCAGCCGTTCACCGGCATGATCGCCGATCGCTTCGGCGCGGCGCGCGCGTTGGTTGCGGGCTCGCTTTTCTACGCCGCGGGTCTGGCGCTCATGACGACGTCGGCGAGTCCGGTGCTGTTCAGTGTCAGCGCCGGTCTGCTGATCGGCGTTGCGCTATCCGGCTGTACCTTCAGCGTTGTCGCGGGCGTCATAGGGAGAAACTTCCCGGAGAGCAAACGTTCCCAGGCGCTGGGCATTTCAGCGGCAGCCGGTTCCTTCGGGCAGTTCGTGATGGTTCCTGTCGAGCAGGGACTCATCGACGGCATAGGGTGGAGCAATGCCTTGCTGCTGCTCGCCGCACTCGTATGCGTGATCGCACCACTTTCTATCGGGCTTAAAGAGACGCCGGCGGCGAATACGCTGCGTGCGCAGACGGTGGCGCAGGCGCTGCGGGAAGCGTTTGCCTATCGCAGTTTCTGGCTGCTGACGGCAGGCTATTTCGTGTGCGGATTTCAGGTCGTCTTCATCGGCGTGCATCTGCCGTCATACTTACGGGACCACCAGCTTTCGTCCGGCGTGGCGGTGACCGCGCTCGCGCTCATCGGCCTGTTTAATATCTTTGGCACATACGTCGCAGGCCAGCTCGGCGCGCGCTTTACAAAGAAATATCTGCTCTCGGGCATTTATACACTGCGCAGCATCGTAATCGTGATCTTTCTCGTACTGCCTATCACGCCGGTTTCTGTTTACGTGTTCGCAGCTGCGATTGGATTTCTGTGGCTTTCGACGGTGCCCCTGACCAGCGGGATTGTCGCGCACATCTTCGGCGTGCGTTATCTCTCCATGCTTTCGGGATTCGTGTTTTTCTCGCATCAGATGGGCAGTTTCTGCGGTGTGTGGCTCGGCGGCTATCTGTACGACAAGACCGGCTCGTACAACGTCGTATGGCAGATCTCGATCGCCCTTGGCATATTTGCAGCAATCATCAACTGGCCGATCAAAGAGCGCGCGATCGTACGCACAGCTGCGATACCCGCAGTGTGACGCGCCCGGTGGCGGGCATCGAGTCTGCAACCGGGATCGTGGCGCGTCTCGCGGTTGCTGCACTTGTGCTTGCCCTAACCAACGCGGCGCGCGCACAAACTGTTCCACTTTATTCCGGCGTCCAGGCGCGTTTTGCAACCGCCGACGAGGGACGCGAAATCCTTTCCGCCCGCGACGAATTCACAACGGCGCTGAGTCCGTACGACCGTTCGGCACGTACGGGCCGGCCCGGCATTGTCACGGAACAGGAATATCTCGATTTCGTCGGCCGTCAGGCAATCGATTGGACATCTTCAGAAACCGCGATCATGTCACGCGCACTGGCCAGCGTAAGTTCGCGCCTGCGCGCGCTGACGCTTCATATTCCGCCGCAAGTGCTGCTGGTGAAAACTACCGGCAACGAAGAAGCGCAGACGGCGTATACACGTTCATACGCAATCATTGTTCCGCAAAGATACCTCAGCGGTTCGGCTGACGATCTTGAAACGCTGCTAACGCACGAGCTTTTTCATGTGATATCGCGCAATGCGCCGGCGCGAAAAGCGGCGCTGTATGCGATCGTCGGCTTTCGGGACTGCGGGCCGCTCCAGTGGCCGCCGGAGCTCGAGCAGCGTCGGATTACGAACCCCGACGCTCCTGACACGCGCTACTGCATGAGACTGCAACACGAAGGCACAGAACTTATCATCTTCCCTGTGCTGTTTGCGCGAGAAGAGACTTTCAATCCGTCGCTGCAGGGCACGTATTTGAGCCGGATGCAGTTTCGGCTGCTGTCAGTAAAGCAGGTCGGCGACACGTGGCTGGCGCAGCGCATCGATGGAGAACCGGTGCTGTACGAACCGGCTAAGCTGCCCGCATACTCAAGAGCCACCGGACGCAATACGCGCTACACGATTCATCCGGAAGAAGTACTCGCGGACAATTTCATCTATCTGGTGAACGGCGAGCGGGATCTGCCCACGCCGGCAATTTTCGACGAGCTTCGGCGGGAACTAGCGCGACCTGTCGACAAATAACCGGGTTGAGGTGCCCGCGGTGTGTCGTCTTCCTGGGTTTGCGCATTACAACGCGGCAGCGAGCCCTTCGAGTATGCGAGCCCAACCCGCTTCAGTGCGGCGTGCGTACTCGGCATACACGCCCGCATGTGTAAGCGACAGTCTGCAGCCGAAATCTTCGGGCGCGGTTTCGATGGTCACGCGTGTTGCATCGCTCGAGAACTTTGGCACTGAGAAAGTAAAAACGAGGCGCCGTGGACGCTCTACTTCCAGATATTCACCTACGTGCTCGATATCATCGCCGTCGCGCCGCTCGGTGAAATTGAACTTGCCGCCGACGCGTGCGTCGATCTCTGCACGTACCATCTCGCCGGTTGGCGTCGCGAACAGAAATCTTGCCGCCTGTTTCGCATTCAGCCATGCGTCGAAAACGCGCTCGGCCGGAGCGCGGTAGGCCCGACTCACGCGAACGGTTGTTGTCGCCTGCGCATTCATGACTTACTTGTCGCGCTCGATCCCGGTCAGTCCGGGGCCGCGCCGGAAATGCGCACGATCTCGCCCCACTTCTTGTTTTCGCTGAGGATAAACGCTTCGTACCTGCTTGGGTCCGATCGGCATCGGCAATGCACCGACCGTCGCAAAGCGCTCCTGTACATCCGGGCTGGTGACGACCCGCGCCATTTCCTTGGCAAGACGATCGACGATCGGTCGCGGGATGCCTGTCGGACCGGACAAACCGTACCAGACACCGTCCTCGAGACCGGGATAGCCGGCCTCCCCAATCGTCGGCACATCAGGAAAGACGGCGAAGCGCTTCTGGCTCATCGCAGCAAGCGCGCGCAGGCGGCCTGATTTAATCTGGCCTATGAGGGACGGCAGACCATCCATCATCATGTGCACATGCCCGGCGACAAGGTCGACGACCGCCGGACCGCTCCCTTTATAAGGCACATGTGTCATCGATGCGCCGGTAACGATCTTGAACTGCTCGCCGAATAACTGCGGCGCGCTGCCATTGCCGGACGAACTGAACAAGTACTTGCCGGGATTGGCCTTCGTCAGCGCAACGAAATCTTTGACCGTTTTGGCGGGCACGTCGGCGTTAATCGCCATCATTGCCGGCAGCAGCGAAACACCCGAAATGTGCGTGAACCCTTTCATCGCGTCGTAGGGAAGCTTTTTGTAGAGCACCGGTGCAGCGCCATGCGTCGTGCTGGACGTAAGCATCAGCGTATAGCCGTCGGGAGTCGCGTTGGTCACGTACTCCGATGCGATGATGCCGCCGGCGCCGGGCCGGCCTTCGATAACGACGTTTTGATGTACGAACTCCGCAAGCTTCGCGCCGACCACGCGACCGATGAAATCAGCAGCGCCGCCGGGCGGTACCGAGATCACCAGCCGCAATGGACGGTTTGGAAACGTATCCTGCGCCGACGCGTTGACCATGACAATCAATGCGAGCAGGCCGATCACGGCGGTCAACAGTCGTTGCATTTGCGTTTTCTCCTTCGATGCAGTGCCGGTTTTCGAGCAAGCGGTGTGCCCGGGCCTTCAACGCGAAGTTTAACGCACGTTCTCGCTGCAGGTCCGCGCATGGACACCCGCACCGACGCATGATAAAACCGGAGCGTCTGGTGATGGAAAGGCTTGATCAACGATGAAAGACAATGCGATGGACTATTGCGACTGGGTGGCGGGTCAGCTCGGCAAAGCGCCGGTAGTTATCGATTGGAACAACATTCCGAAAGAGACGGTAGCGGATCCGATGGTGTCTACACACACCGGAACGGTGCGCCAGACGTGGGTCGGCGACAAAGTAGTGCTTACGCGGGTCGTCGTGCTGCCCAACTCGCGCGGCAAACCGCATTCACATGAGGCTGAACAGGTTTCCATGATTCTCCGCGGTGGTGTGCGCGTGTCGATGCACGGCAATGAGCAGGTTGCAAAGGCCGGATCGATCGTGCACATACCCGGCAACGCGGTGCACATGTTCGAGATACTCGACGAGGAGACGGAAATCCTTGACGTCTACACGTTCAGCAAGAGCGCAGAAGAGTTGCGCAAGCACTATCCCGCTTGAGCTATATCTTTTTTTCGAGCGCGAGAATGCGTTCGATGGGAATCACATGGTGTGCCGGTTCGTCGAAGCGCAGCCGCGCGCGCGGAAGACGGCGCACCATTGCCTCGAATGCCGGATATGACTGAATCAGCTCGTCCATGATCGATTCGGGCAAGTCGAGTCCTGCCAATCGCGCCATGCGTCGTATTTCGTCCGGCGAAGACGGCGGCAGCGTTTTCAGCGTCTCAACACCTGCAGCCTCGTCTATAAACGATCGCGTCATTGCGTCATTCCTTCCGTAGGGTGCATGGTGTGCCAGTCGGTCATCTGTTGATAGGCGTGTCCGACCCGCAGCAGCAGCGGTTCTTCAAAATGCGCGGCCGCAAGCTGCAGACTGAGCGGTAACCCTTGGCGGCTCATGCCGCACGGTATATTCATTGCCGGACCACCGCCGATGTTGAACGGCGTCGTGATATTCGGCGGACGCAGGAAAGTCTCGAGCTTATCCGGACGAGCGGGATCGGCGGGTGTCATCCAACCGGCGGTAGCCAGAACATCGTAGTGCGCGAATGCGCGGCTCAGCTCACGCGATAAGGACAAGCGCTGGCGCAGCGCCTGGAAGTAATCTTCGGCACGGATGAGCGCGCCGGACATGACCTTATTGCGAAACATGAGGCCGAAGTCTTGCGGACGTGTGCGAAACTCATGCTCGTAAGCGCTGAACATTTCGGTGATAGAGATCGTTGTCTTGCAGTCTTGATACACGAGCAGATCCGACAATTTGATCTCTTCGACGATCGCCCCTGCTTCCGCCAGCACAGCCACCGCCTTCGCGACGGCCGGTGCGACATCGCCATGACAACGCTTATCACCGTCGTACCAGTGGCGAACCCAGCCAATGCGAATTCCGCGCACCCCCAAAGACAGATCACGCATGTAATCGACCGCGGGCGAATTGACACTGCTGACATCTTCGTCGTCATATGCGGCAATGGCGCCCAAGACGATGGCCGCGTCTTCGACTGTGCGTGTCATCGGCCCGCACGTATCGAATGTGAATGTATTCGGCAGCACCCCGCGCCTGCTAACCAGACCATACGTCGGTTTGAGTCCCACGATTCCGCAGTTGGCCGCGGGCATACGTATAGAGCCGCCGGTGTCGGTGCCGATTGCCGCCGGCAGCAGACCTGCAGCCACTGCCGCACCCGGACCGCTGCTTGTTGCGCCCGGTAAATAACCGGCTTTCCACGGATTCATTGCAGGGGGCCACGGCAGGTCCCACGAAGGTCCGCCGTGGGCAAATTCGTAGGTCGTCAGCTTGCCCATGAGGGCGCCGCCCGCGTGCTTCATCCGAACCTCGACTTGGGCATCATGCTGCGGAATATTTTCCTGCAGAATCTTTGATTGGCCGGTCGTCAGGATTCCAGCGGTCTCGATCACATCCTTGAGCCGGTACGGAATACCGCACAGTGGGGCGGCGGCATCGCCTTCCGTGAATCTCCGTTCGGCATCGCGCGCGCGTTCCAGCGCCACGTCAGGCGTCAGCGTCACGAAGCAATGCAGGCTGCTTTCGTAGCTCGACGCCCGGTCAAGCAGATCTTTCACTACCTCGACCGGCGACGCAGCCCGCTTGCGATAAAGCGCGAGCAATTCCGACACCGTCGCGTACTCCGGAGCGCTCAGGGAACCGGCTCTAGCGCCGCCGTGCGCTGAGCGCACGTCATTCACTGCTTTACTCCGTCAAACACCAGCCGGCGATACGCAAATTTCCATTCGCCGTTGACGCGTTTGATGGTGTCCGTGTAGACGCCGGCATGCGTCATGTGGGGAAGCGTACCCGGATCTCCGTTATAACCGAACAGATAGCATCTCCCCTGTATGGTTGTCGGATCGATCTGCTCAAGATGAATGCTGCCGTTCCAATGCCGGCGGTATAGATGCGTTCTCGTACCTGCGTCCTTCTTCTTGTATTCAATCAACGCAGCGCGGCCGATCACATCATACGTGCCGTGCTGCTCCCCATCTTCGGTAAAACAGCTTGCATACCATTCAGCGTCACCCGAATCGCTCGACAGGTTATACGCCGAATACAAGTTCAGGATTTCCACATAATCGGCTGGCGCTATTGCGAATTTCTTCATTTCTTCTCCATCATTTTCCCGACGTTTGACTAAAGCGGATTCTACGTCACACGTGACGCGCCTCCAGGGACAGCAGCGGGGCCGACGGCTACTTGCGATGCGGCGCGACGCCGACTGCTACATCGATCCAGAATCGCCAGGGCCTCGCAGCGTAGTACGGTCCTGCGTAGTCGATGCCGACACGCGGGCCCCTGCGGATATCCTTGACGCGCACTTGCACCCCGCGGTCTTCGACCCAAATACGCGCCGAGTCGGCCACGTTATCGCCACTCAATGCTGCGTCGATATGCAAATATTGACCGACGCGGCCAGGCCCTATGACGGCTTTATGCTTTCGTGCCTCAATACCGACTACGCCCCGAACGAGTGCCCCCTCCGGCTTCCCATGCCCCGCGGTGCTGAAGTTGAGCAGCCAGTGCAGACCGTAGACAAGATATGCGTACACTGTCCCGCCGTCGCCGTAAAGCGGCTCCACCCTGCGCGTGCGGCGCCCGGCATGCGTATGGGCCGCGCGATCCAGCGGTCCCTTATAGGCTTCGACTTCGTTAATCATTGCCGCAATCCGGGTGCTGCCCGTGTCGCGCACGATGAACTTCCCTAACAAATCGCGCGCAACCAGGAGCGTCGGCCGGTTGAAATAATCGCGACGCAGCCGGTGCCCGTGTGCGGCCGCCGACATTTCCAGCGGATGCAAAACTGCGCGGACGATGTTCAGTCTCGTTTCAGTCGAAGCAGCAAGTCAACACTCGCGTGACAAAAAACATCAGCGATGTTGACGGGCCGCCTGAACTTGCGCGGCGTCAGCGTGTTGTACATGTATCCAAACCAGGTAATCATCGGGTGCAGCGGCATTCGCCGGTTTCTTGTAGAGTGCGATCAGTTTGGCCACGGGCAGCCTCGCGTCAATGAACAGTCGCGCGCAAATCTGCGCTCGGTCATGTGATCCCATAAAGAATATATCTGCGCCTGTCAGGTCTCGCATGACGATTACGAAAGAGAAATCGATGATATCAAAGCTCGCAGTGCTCGCTCTGATTGCGGCAACTGTAAGTTTGCAGGCATGCTATACGAGGCAATACGGACGTCAGCTACCGTTATCCGATGCGGCGAAGAATGTCATGGGCTGCGAAGACATCGAATACGAGATGGCGCGCATACGCAAATTCAAAGACAGCGTGAACAATGACGGGGTCGACGTGTCCGCGGTCCTTACTGACCTCGGCGTGGGCAATGCCGTGGAAAAACAAGCCGCGCTGGATAGCGCCGACCGGCGACTTGAACAACTGGCGCAACTAAAGAAGACCAAGAACTGCGCTTAGTCGGTGCGCCCGCGTGCAGCGACCGGCCAGATAGCTTCTACCGCACCGTCCCGAATCACGTGATAACGATCGTAAAGGTTGACAGTCGTATCGCAGTGACTCGGGATGAGCTCGACCCGGCTGCCGACTCTCAGCGTCGACGCTATTTCGCCTCGCACAAGGCTGTGTTCATCGCCGGCAAATTCCACTGCATACCCGCCTTCTTTCAGCACCGGCGGTCCACTGTCACTGCTTGCGGCCTTCCAGCCCACATCGAGCACTGCACGATCCGATAACGGTCGACTGACCACTCCTGCCAGCACCGAAAGCGCATTGGCGAATGGCGTCCGGCCACCGTCAGCATTCCAATCGATCTGGCGATAAGAGCTGTCCATGAATACGTAGCTTCCGGGTTGCAGCTCCGTGAGGCCGCCCGATGCGAGATCAATCGGCAGACTGCCGGTGCCGCCGCCGGTGAGAAGTGCGATTTGGAAACCGTGCTGCTCGAGCGCATGCGCCGCAGCCAGCAGCTTGTCGAGCGCGGCGCGCACGCCCTTACGCCGATCACTGAATCGCGTCACCGATTGCAGCTTTCCCTGATAACCCTGGATTCCCTTCAACGTAAGGCCCTTCGCGGCGTCGACAGCAGCTGCAAGTGCCAGCGTCTCTTCCACGCTCGCAACGCCGCAACGTCCCTGACCCACGTCCATTTCGATCACCGCGTCAATGACGACGCTCGCTGCGCTCGCGCGTTTGACAGCTGCGGCGACATTTTCTGCGTTGTCGACGACTACGGACAGACGCGCGCTCGCGGCGAGTGCAGCAAGTCGACGCGTCTTATCAGTGCCGACGACTGGTGTTGTGATGTGAATATCGTCGACTACCGCCGGCGACCAGGACCTCCGCTTCGCCTAGTTTCGAACAGCAGACACCGCGCGCACCGTGTGCCAACTGCATTTTCGCAATGAGCGGCGACTTGTGAGATTTCGTGTGTGGACGGTAGACAACCCTGCTATCAGCGAAATGTGCTGCCATCGCAGCAAGATTGCGTTCGAGCAAGACCGCGTCGACGAGCAGAGCCGGCGTCGGCACGTCGCTGAGCGGTCGCCCGATCAGATCCCTATGCGTTTCAGGTGCCACTGTGCATACCAGCTCTCTCGTACACGATGCGTCCATCCACGATGGTGATGTCCGCGCGTATGTCTTTGAGTGCGTCTTCGTCGACCGTCAACGGATCATGCGAAAGCACTGCGAGATCTGCGAGCTTGCCCACTTCGATCGATCCCTTGATCGCCTCTTCGCAAGTGACGTGTGCACCATTGATGGTTGCTGCGCGCAGCGCCTGCTCGCGCGTGAGCGCCTGCGCCGGTGCGATTCTCTCCCCGGAGTAGCGGTTTTTTCGATATACGCTTTGCCAGATCGGATAGAACATTGATGTCGGCACGTTATCGGTCGCGAGCGCAACGCGCACACCGGATTCGATCAGCGACTTGAGCGGCGAAATCTCGTTTTCGCGTTCATGTCCGAGCTTTTGCTTGAGCAGATGGCCTTCTTTGTAAACGTAGCGATTGCTATGCGCTGTCACGACAAGGCCGAGCTTGTGCACCGTCGCGACCTGTGCGGGCGACAAGGTGCTGACGTGCCCCAGCACCCAGCGTTGCCTCGTGATATCGATGTCGCGATTCACTTCATCGAACACGTCGAGCATGTTGGGCCAGATCGCCACCACACGAATGCCGTACTTCGCGCATGCGAGACAAAGCTCTTTCGCGCGTTCGCGGGGCAACCCCGTTGCGAAGTTGAAGCCGGCCCAACCGGTGTAGGGCCACGTGCTCGCACGTATCTCATCTTCCGGTGACGCGCCGATGTCGACGAAGATGCCGCTGACACGTAGCAAATCATCTCCAAAGCCGCGGCCCGCAAGCCAGCTCGCCCATGCCTCGACCACGGCTTCAAAGCCGCCGGCGCGAACGTCGATCCAGCGCGGGCTTATGACCAGCGTCGCGCGCATAGTCATATGGCCACCTTCGCGCACCATCTTATACGCGCGCAGCAGTTCGCCGGCGACGCCATGCTCCTCGAAAACGCTCGTCGTGCCGAACGCGTGATAGGCCTGCATGGCGGCAGGCAGGGTACGCGTCCGATCGTGCAGTGAAAAGCCGGTTGCTGCCCGCATCAACGTCATCTCGACGACGGACATTATGGTGTGATCGTAAAAGATGCCCGTCGGCTCGCCGGTTGCATCCTTGTCGATGACAACGCTTGCGCTGGGTACCGCGGTATCACGCGTGATGCCGGCAACCTGTAGTGCACAGCTATTGGCGATTGAAACCAACGGTGTCGTATGCCGCCAGAAACCCCAGATGGGACGCACATACACGGGATTGCGCGGCGCCACCTGATCGAGGTCATGGCGTGTCGGCAGGCGCTTTTCGGCGTAGCACTCGGGCACGTCAAAGTAATATGGCGGATCGCCCAGCGGCATCGTGACAATCCAGTCGCCTGCGGGCGTTTGCCGCACGAGATCCGCGATCAGATCTTTCACGTCGGCAATAGACTTCGCGTTTGCGAGCGATGGAAACACGCTCTTGAGACCTTCGCGATCCATGTGAGCATGGCCATCGATCAAGCCTGGCATCACGGCGCGTCCTTTGAGATCTATGACGCGCGTACGCGCATCGACCATCGCAAGCGCTGCCGTACTATCGCCGACATATCCGATGCGATTGCCAGTGACGGCGAGCGCTTCGCGGATAGAAAACCCGTCGTCGACCGTGATGATCCTGCCGCCATGTAGCACGACATCGGCTGCGCGTACCGCCAAGTCAGTCACCGGTTTTCCATACCGTCGATGCAGGACTAATCGAGCATCTGCAGGCGGCCTTCGCGGAGCAGCTTCTTCCAGCGCTCGGCGTCCGCGCGAATGAAGGCGGCGAATTGCTGCTGAGTCATCGGTGTTGCGACAATTGCCTGCGATGAAAGCCGGCTCTTTACAGCGGCCGTCTCGAGCGCCTTGACGAAACTCGCGTTGAGTCGATCTGCGATCGGCTGCGCAAGACCGGCAGGCGCGATGATCCCGCACCATGTGCCTGCCTCGAAGCCTTTCACAGCCGCTTCTGAAACCGTAGGAACGTCAGGCAGCGCTTCCAAGCGCTTGGCCGACGTGACCGCCAGCGCTCGCAGCTTGCCGGCCTGTATCTGCGGCAGAGAAGTGTTGATGAAATCAAACATGAACTGAATGCGTCCGGCGAGCAGGTCGAGAATCGCCTGTGCGGTGCCCTTATACGGAATGTGCATCATCTGTGTATCCGTTGCCGCCTTGAAGAGCTCAACCGATAGATGACTGCCACCGCCGGGCCCCGAGGATCCAAACTGCAGCTCGTTCGGACGCTGCTTCGCTAGCGCAATAAATTCCTTGAGCGTTTTGACGGGCAGTGAAGGATGCACGACGACCACCTGCGGCGTCGAACCGATCATGCCGATGGGCACAAAATCCTTGACCGGGTCGTAGGTGATTTTCGACTGCAACACAGCGTTGCTCACATATCCGAGGCAGCCGAGTCCCAGGGTATAACCGTCGGGCGGGCTCTTGGCGACATGCTCGATCCCGACATTGCCGCCGGCGCCGCCTCGATTGTCGATTACGATCTGCGTTCCGAGCGACTCCTGGGCGCCCTCTGCCGTAACGCGCGCCATGTAGTCGGCAATCCCGCCGGCGACATAAGGAACCACGAGGCGCGGGGCTCGCGCGGGATACGTTTGTGCGATCGCTGCGGAAGCAGTCAGCAGTGCAAGCGAAATGCAACGATAGCTTCTACGCACTATGGAAGATCGCGGGAGTGGACGCACGGCGCAGATTATCATGAACCCGCGAAGCGTTTTGACGCTCGACGCGCAGAATGTGCATCCGTGCGACGCTGAAGTTACTGCTCGACTTTTATATTGCGTTCCTTGACCACCGCCGCCCACTTGGTGAGTCCTTCGCGCACACGCATCCCAAAATCTGACGCGTTCGAGGACAGCGGCTCATAACCCTGCTGCGCAAGAAAGTCGCGGAACTCGGCGCTTTGCGCCACCTTCAGCGCCTCGTTCTGCAACCGGGTGATGATCACTCGCGGCGTGCCCGCGGGGGCAAGAATGCCGGTCACGAAATCCGCTTCGGCGCCTTTCAGACCGAGCTCAGCGACGGTCGGGACGTCGGGCAGCATCGGACTGCGCCGGACACTCGTAACCGCGAGTGCGCGAAATTTGTTCGCTTTGATCTGCGGCAGCGTCGATGCCGGCGCATCCGCGATGAGATCGATGCGTCCACCCAACACGTCGGGATATGCGCCGGTGACGCCTTTATACGGCACGTGCAGTAGATTTATCTTCGCCACCACGCTGACAAGCTCAACGGCCATCTGCGTCATGGTCCCGGTGCCGCTCGACGCGTAAGTCAACCGGCCCGGCTCGGCCTTTGCGGTTGCAACGAGATCATTCAACGTCTTCAGCCGCGAGTCCGCCGATACGCACAGCACAAATGGCGCGATCGAGAACGCTGCAATCGTCGCGAGATCCTTCACCGTGTCGTACGGGGTGGCCTGTACGGTCGGCAGCACGGACAGAGTACTTGTCGTCGCCACCAACAAGGTATAGCCGTCGGGCGAACTCTTCGCTACGAAATTCGCACCGAGCGTGGTCGCTGCACCTGCCTTGTTCTCCACCACCACTGACTGACCAAGGCGCTGCCCGAGCGCGGCTGCGAAAGTTCGGGCCACGACATCGGTACCAGAGCCGGGCAGCAGCGGCACGATGAGTCGCAAGGATTTGGTTGGATATTCCTGTGCGTCCGCCGGTATAGCGAACAAGCTACTCAGCGTGACCACCGCGAGAAAACGAAGGAAAAACAAGAATTCCATCAGGCGTTATCGATCACTTCAACTCGGTCTCGATGAATACAAACTCGTGCGTGTTTACATTCACAATGTTGTGCTCAATGCCGGCGGGACGCGCATACGCCTGGCCAAACTGCAATTCAGTTTCTATATTGCCATCCGCCGTCTCAGCCAACAGCTTGCCTGCTGTGAGGCACACAACAACGTAGTCGTGGCCATGGCGATGCCATCCGGTTGCCGCCCCCGGCGCGAGACGCCACTCGGTCACCATGACGCGCGCGGTTTCCTGCAGCAACGTGGACACTGCCTGCGGTCGTTCACTTGGCATCTACGACGGGTTCTTCAGAACGCGTAGAGCCGGGCGGGATTATCCACCAGGATCTTTTTGCGTACTCCCGCGTCCGGCGCCCACACCGGCAGGAGATTGAACACAAGACCGTCGTCGACCTGAAACAGCGGCGAGACTTGTGTCGTGCTGCCGTTGACGGAATTCGGATGCGGCCAGTTTGTGCCCCAGATACAGCGGTCGACATTGGCGGCGATCAGCATTTGCGCCAGCGGCGTAAAGTATGCGTAGTTCTGGCGCGGACCCGCGGTCACCGAAATTTTGACGTAGGCCTTGCCCGAGCGCACGAGGTCGACGAGATCCGCAAAACCGGGCTGCTGCACACCGAGCTCTTCCTTTGCATTGCCAAAATGATCGAAGACGAGCGGCACCGGCGACGCGGCGAGCGAGTCCTTGATAGCGGCAATTACCGGCAATGTCGTGTTGAGCTGGATATGCCAGTTTCGACTCTTCACACGCTCCGCGGCGGTCTGAAATAGCTTACGCGCCTGCTCCGGATCATTAACGCCGCCGGTCGAAAGATTAAGGCGTATGCCTTTAAAGCCGAGGCGCGCGAGATCATCCATTTGCGCGTCGGTGGTCTTGCTGTCTATGACCGCGACGCCGCGCGCGTCCCGGCCGCGCGCCTTCATGCCGTAAATGGTGGCCGAGTTATCGGGGCCATAGACGCTCGGCGTAACAATCACCACGCGCTGTATGTGCAGCGCTTTGTGCAGCGCCGTCATCTCTTCAGGCAACGCCATCTCCGGCGTGTATGTGCGGCCGGGAAACCACGGATATTGAGCAGGATCGCCATGGATATGCGTATGACAGTCGCAGGCGCCTGCGGGCACCGCGAAGTTAACCGGCGTCGTCGGCTGCGATGCTTTGGCAAATCCAAAACGGGCGTGCATCAATGCAGCGCCGGCAATTGCGCCGCCCAGGACATTACGTCTCGTAACCATGTGATCCTCCTCGTTGAGTTAGCGTCATGTTCTTGTGCGCCACACGTTACGCCGGCGTCGAAGCGCCCGCAAGCTAAGCGCGCGCAAGCTCGCGTAATTGATTAGCCAGATCCGCGCTGATCTCGACCCCCTCCCGCGCGGCGCGCGCTGCGAGTGCATAACGACGTTCGCCCGGCAATCGCACGCCGTCGTCCTCGAGCATTGCTGTCACCAGTGTTTCGATGCGATCGAGATACGTCTCCTGCCCTGCGAGCGCCGACGGATCGACCACAATAAATGCCTGGCCCAGATTCATCGGCGCACCTTCATTCACATAGATCGAGCCGACCTCATGGGAGAGCGCCGCGCCCATTAGCGCGCAACAGAGAAGCTCGACGGCAAATGCCAGCATCGTGCCTTTCAAGCCGCCGACCGCATGCAGACTGCCGCCCACCAGAATCTTTTGTGCATCGGTGGTCGGATTGCCATCCTTGTCCATCCCCCATCCTTCGGGAATCGGCTTGCCTTCATTCGCCAATAGCATGATCTGGCCGCGGGTGACTTGAGTCAGCGACATGTCGATGACGAGCGGTTTATTTCCTCGCGCTCGCGGAAATATGGACGCGACCGGATTGGTGCCGAACAACGGCCGTTTGCCTCCCCAGGCCATGATCGCTGCGGACGCGTTGCTGAATGCAAGGCCCACCATGCCCCGCGCGCCGACCGCTTCAAGCAGGATACCCAGGGCGCCGCAATGATGACTGCGCGTTACTCCGGAAATACCGATTCCATGGCGTGCAGCACGTTCCATCGCCTGGCGAATGGCGAATTCACACGGCTCAAAGCCCAGCCCGTCACCGGCATCGATGAGACAGGCGGCCGGCTTCTCATTTACGATGCGCGGCACCGCATCGCCGCGCGCGCGTCCCGCTTTGAGATGGCCGCAGTAAGTTGGTACGCGCGCCACCCCATGCGTGCCAAGGCCCTGTGCATCCGCGGCAACGAGATATTTTGCGGCGACGCTCGCCATTGACGACGAAGCGCCGCTACAGCGCATCGCTTTTGTTGCAAGCGAGGTCAGCTCATCAATATTTATCAGCGGCATCCTATCGGTCAGTCCACCTTAACCGATGCGTCTTTCACCACCTTCGACCACTTCGGAATCTCTTTATTGACGAATGCGGCAAACTGTTCGGGCGTATCCGCGATGATATCGCCGCCCTCGCCTGCGAAGCGGTCTTTGACATCCGGCTGCTTCAGCACGCGCACGATATCGTTATGCAGCTTGGCGACGATCTCTTTCGAGGCGCCGGCGGGCACGAACACGCCATACCAGTTCACCGCCTCGTATCCCGGCACGCCGCTCTCCGCGACAGTGGCCACATTCGGTAAGGGCGCGAGACGCTTGGCGGTCGTAACGCCGAGCGCTTTGAGTTTGCCGCCGTTGATCAGCGGCAGCGCCGGCGGCATGCTGCTGGCATAGAGCACGATCTGACCGCCGATGAGTTCGGTGATCGCAAGCGTTGCACCCTTGTACGGGATATGTAGCATGTTGATGTTGGCCATCGTTTTTAGCAGCTCCATCGAAAGGTGGCCGATAGTGCCATTACCCGGTGAACCAAAAGTGACGACACCCGGCTTCGATTTCGCATACGTGATGAGCTCTTTCATGTTCCGCGCTGGAAACGAAGGGTGCGACACGATGACGAGCGGCGCCGCAATGACATTCGTAATTGGCTGTAAATCTTTTACTGGATCGGTACGGCAGCCTGCCATACAGCGCCGGCGCAACCGCAACGTTTGACGCTTGCCCGAGCACGATCGTATAACCGTCGGGCAGTGTTTTTGCGGCGATGCCAAGCCCGATCGTGCCGCCGCCACCGGGACGATTATCTGCTACGACCTGCGTACCCCATAGCTCACTCAGCTTGCTTGCGATCGTTCGTGAGATGAGATCCGTGCCGCCGCCCGGCGGAAACGGTACCACCCAGCGCACTGGTTTTCCTGGATACGCATCTGCTGCGACACAAGGGGCAGCCGCGCAAAACACGAGTATTCCAACGAAGATGTTCCTCATCCTGCTGCTCCTATTAAAAACTTGTCATGCCGCATGGGCAACGCCGTCCGCGACGAGCTTGTCGATTTGCTGCGCTGAGTAACCGAGGTCCGCAAGCATCTCACGCGTGTGCTCGCCGACTTTCGGCAGATCGAGCCGCGTGCGGAAGCGACGCCCATCCATTTCGACGGGCAAGATCGGTACCTGCGTCTTGGTGCCGTTCATCAGCGTGATGTCCGTGAGACCGCCTGACGCCTTGAGGTGCGGGTCTTCGAACAGATCTTCCGGCCGCGTAATCGGCGCAAACGGCAATCCAAGCTTCTCGCACTTGGCGAGCAATTCGGCCTTGGTCATTTTCGCGAAGAGTGCGGTCACGATCGGAATAACCCGGGGACGGGCTACGACGCGCTGTGGATTGGTTTTCAGGTGGTCATCAGCGAGCAGTTCGTGCAGACCAAAGGCTTCACAAAAGATCTTCCATTGCGTATCCGTGACGACGCCGACGAATACCATCTCGCCGTCGCTCGTGCGGAACGTGTCGTACACCGCCCATGCACGGATGCGATCCGGCATCGGAACCACCGGCTGGCCGGTCATGAAGCCTTCGGTCATGTGCTGGCCGACGAGAAACGCACAATTTTCAAACAGCGCGCTCTTCACGTATTGTCCGCGGCCGGTGGTGCGCCGCTCGATGATCGCGGCAAGTATTGCAATCACGGCAAACATGCCGCCCATGATATCGTTGACGGAAGCGCCGGCGCGCAGCGGCCTGCCAACCGGTCCCGTCATGTAAGCAAGGCCACCCATCATCTGCGCCGTCTCATCAAGACCCGCGCGATTCTCATAAGGGCCGGCGAGGAACCCTTTGAGCGAGCAATAGATGAGCTCCGGTTTCATCTTTTTCAGTTGCTCATAACCGAAGCCGAGCTTGTCCATGGCGCCGGGACGGAAGTTCTCGGTCACGACATCCGCGCTATCAATCAGCTTCAGGACGATCTCGCGGCCGGCGTCCGATTTAAGATCGACGGCCAGACTTTTCTTGTTGCGATTGTAAGTGGGAAAAAACCCGGCACCGGACGCAGTCAGCTTGCGCGTGTGGTCCCCGTCGAGCGGCTCGACCTTTATGACGTCCGCGCCGAGATCCGCCAGCACGAGTCCGCAGGTCGGTCCCATAACGACGTGCACAAACTCGACGACGCGAATTCCTTCCAGCGGCAACCTTCCATCTTCTGCCATTCCAGTCTCCAGACTTTTGAGTTGTGCGGTTAGCCCTGCTACGTGCGTGACGCAGGCACGAACCCTTTAGTAACGCCGGCCGCCGGCACATAGCCGTACAGCATCTCACCCGGTATCCCGGCGGCGACCAGTTCGCGGATTGCGAGCAGCTTGTCGATGTCGATGCCGGTCTTCAGTCCCATCGCTTCGAGCATGAACACCAGATCTTCCGTGACGATGTTTCCCGTCGCACCCGGCGCAAACGGACAACCGCCCAATCCACCGAGTGAGCTGTCAAATGTGCGCACGCCGACCTCCAGACCCGCTACAACATTTGCGAGCCCGAGGCCCCGCGTGTTGTGCAGATGAGCACCGCCTAGTTTGTCGCCAATCGCTGCGCGCACTTTCCTGAATACGCGTTTGATCTGTTCAGGATTCGCATATCCGGTGGTGTCGGCCAGACCGACTTCATCGCAGCCGGCATCGACCGACGCAACTGCGAGGCGCACGACCTCATCTTCGCTCACTGCGCCCTCGAGCGTGCAGCCGAACACCGTCGACAATCCCGACTCGATAACAGGCCGCTTCCCCGGGGGCAGCCTGTCACGCAGCTCGCAAATGCGCTTCGCTTCTGCGATCGCTTCATCCGGCGTCATGCGCACGTTCGAGATACTGTGCGATTTGCTCACCGAAATGGGCAGCGTAATCTTGTGCGCGCCGGCATTCATGGCGCGCTCCGCACCCTTCAGGTTTGGCGCGAGCACTGCGACATTGAGGCCGGCGATCGTGAGCGCATGCGCAACGATTTCCGGGGCATCGACCATTTGTGGAATGAGCTTCGGCGGCACGAACGAGCACACTTCGATTTCACGCAAGCCCGCAGCCGCCGCTGCGCTAATCCACTTTTTCTTGTAATCCGTCGCCATGAATTGCTTGGTGTTCTGCAGTCCGTCGCGCGGTCCGACTTCACTCACGAGGACATCGATGTCATCCATGATTCGGTTCTCCTGTATTCGGTTTGTCGCGCGATGAGCGAGGCGCCGCGCTATTCCGCCTTGATGCCCGCGCTCTTGATGACGGCAGTCCAGCGATCCATCTCGTCTGCTACCAGTTTCGTCGCCTGTGCCGGCGTGTTGCCCACTGCGTCCACGCCGAGTTCAGCGAAGCGCTTTTTGGCATCTGCAGTGTTCAACGACGCAATCATCGCCTGGTTCAATCGTTCGACGACCGGCTGCGGAGTACCCGCAGGAACGGCATAGCCAACCCAGAACTGCATAATCATTTTTGGCAGTGCCGCCTCGGGCGCGGAGGGTACATCCGGAAGCACCCGCGCACGCTTTTCGTCGGTCACCATCAACGCACGCAGTCTTTTGGAATTTACATACGGGATGATCGTGGGCACGGCCGAGACCAGCACCTGCACTTGTCCGCCCATTAAATCCTGCAGCACGGCTCCGGCGCCTTTATATGGGATGTGGACCATTCTGATGCCGGTCAGATTTTTCAAAAGCTCCGACCCGAGATGCGTATTCGTTCCATTGCCGCCGGAGCCGTAGTTCAACTCACCCGGCCGGGCGCGCGCGAGCGCGAGGAGGTCCTTCACGCTTTTAACCGGCAGCGAAGGCGTCACGACCAGCGCGTGCGGCACGGAAGTGGCCGTCACCACATGCAGAAAATCTTTGCGCGGATCGAACGGCAGGTTCGGAATGAGTCCTGCGGCGATTGCAAATGACAACTCGGTTGCGAGTACAGTGTATCCATCCGCGGGCGATCGTGCGACCGCGTTCCAACCGATAACGCCGCCACCACCGGCGCGATTATCGGCGATGACCTGCCGGTCGAGCTGGGCGGTCAGCTCTTTGGCCATGATGCGCGTGATGATGTCCGTGCTACCGCCGGCCGAGAAAGGTACCGAGCAGCGTACATCGACCTCGTCGGATATCCGGCTTGCGCGAACGCCAGTGTCGATACCAAGGCAGCGGCCGCTGACGTGAGCGCGCTTGCCGCCATGTAATGTGCTTTGATCGTCATCTTTCGCTATTCGTTTATTCGCGCCGTCGGTCTCAGACAGTCGCACGCTCGGAGCTGTTTCGCGCCCGTAACACGGAGTTATTGCCGCCTGGCCGCTGCGTCAATCGGCCGCTGCGCCGAGTATATGCCCACGCGGCACCGCTTGTGTCCGGCAACCGTCGAAGCGCCCTGCCCATGCTTGCACGATGCGGTCCATTCACTGCACAATCCGCCTTCGATAAGAGCGACAACTCGCGCGCCCAGCCTCAAGTCCCCCAAACCAAGGAGTAGTCCATGAGCAATATCATCCGTCATCAATCGGACGCGCGCCTCAGCCGTGCGGTCATTCATAACGGCGTTGTTTATCTGGCCGGCATCACAGCGGACAACCGCGGCGGCACGAGCAAGACGCAGACAGAGGAGATACTTGCGAAAATTGATGCGCTTCTCAAGCTCGCGGGCAGCAGCAAATCACGTCTGCTTTCGACCGTAGTTTACGTGGCTGATATGCGCGTGAAGCCCGGCATGGACGAAGCGTGGATGGCGTGGATCGATCCGAAAAATCCGCCGGCGCGCGCGACCGTGGAAACGCGTCTGGGCACTGCCGATACGCTGGTTGAAATCATGGTCACCGCGGCGCAGTAATTCCATCGCACAGGACGCAGACCAATGAGCAATGACATCATCCGCTACGATCCGGACAAGCGGCTCTCCGACATGGTTGAGTACAACGGCACCCTGTACCTCGCTGGCCAGGTGGGCGAAGACCTCGCAGCCGATGCCAAGGGCCAGACGGAAAGCATCCTGCGGCAGATCGACAAGCTGCTGGCCCGCGGCGGCAGCGACAAATCGAAAATACTATCGACGGTAATTTTTGTTGCTGACATGCGCCACAAAGCCAGGATGGACGAAGCCTGGGGGGCATGGATGACCGCGCCCAATGCACCCGCGCGTGCAACCGTGGAAGCGCGCCTTGGTTCAGCTGACACGCTCGTCGAAATCATGTGCGTCGCAATCAAGTGACCGCCGCCGCGCAATCTTCAGAGGCGAAGCCGTCACAAGGAGCCCGGCCATGAGCATTAAAGACGGCACAGATCTCTCGGCAGTCAAGGCTCTGACATTTGATGTATTCGGCACGGTTGTCGACTGGCGCGGCAGCATCATGCGTGAAGTACGAGAACTCGCGCGCGCCAAATCGCTTAGACTCAATGCTGCGAAGTTCGCCGATGCCTGGCGCAAAGGCTACCGTCCGGCAATGGACCGCGTCGCCAGCGGCGAATTGCCGTGGACGAAAATCGATGATCTTCACCGCATGATCCTCGATGACATCCTCGCTCAGTTCAAGATAAGTTCATTGAGTGAAGAAGAAAAGGCGAATCTCAATCGGGCCTGGCACCGGCTGAAGCCGTGGCCTGACACCGTGCGCGGCCTCAAACGCCTGAAAAAGCGGTTTACGATTGCGACGCTTTCGAATGGCAATGTCGCGCTGCTCAACAACATGGCTAAAAACGCCGGACTACCGTGGGACTTGATTCTTTCCGCCGAAGTCTTTCACCATTACAAACCGGATCCCGAGGCTTATCTTGGAGCTGCGGATATCCTCGGACTCAAGCCCGCAGAGGTCATGATGGTTGCCGCTCACAAAGACGACTTGCGCCACGCCGCAAAGCAGGGCCTCAAAACGGCGCTGGTACTGCGTCCGCTCGAGTACGGAAAAGGCCGGCATCCCGACTTGAGCGCGGAGCCCGCGTTCGATGTGAACGCCCAAAACTTTATGGATCTCGCCGATCACCTCGGCGCCTGACGGCTCAGCCTGCACTCACCGGCGAGAACGAGGAAGGCCTCCTGATTCGCCTCGGCGTGGTAAACGCTGCTCTGGCCGGGCTCGAGGACGGTCACATTGATCCCGAGTTGCGCGAACTCGATCGGAGACTCGCCGTACTCATTGGCAAACCAACACGCCGCGCCCCTCGTCTGCGACGAGAACCACTCGGCATCGCGCACGTTGACGACAAACCAACCCTCCGTGACGGGAGCAAGCCCGGAGCCGGCGTCCTCAAGCCTCGCTTCGTTCACGCAGCAGATTCTCGCAGTCCAAGCGACGGCTGTCTCGCCTGCCCCAGCGGCTTTACGCTCGGCAGCTGCTCGGTGCATGGGACGGGCCGGTAACCCGCCGCCGTGTTGAGGCGCACGGCGGGCTGTCGGTCAGCGCATGCGTGCGAGTCGTTCGGCTTCGTCGAGCCACGCGTTGACTTGGCGAATGGCATCTTGGCGGGCTGGGATGCCGGTCGGGAACAGCGATTGCAGCAGCTTGTCGCGGTCGATTGGAGCGCCTTGACCGTTCGCCGACCTGCGGATGCGACGCGTGCTACCGGCGGGGCGCGCCGTCGGCGGACGCGTGGCCGCCTGCCGCTTTACGGCCGTAGCGGGCCGTGGCGAGCCGGTCGTCTTCCGGCGCGACAACGGTGTGTTCGAGCCCGCCGCTGTCTTCCCTCTCGGGGCTGAGCGCGCCGCTTCAGTCTTGCCGGTACGCGTCGCTTTCTGCGCACTGACGCGTGCTACGGCTGAAGCGCCCGCGATACCGTGGGCTCGGTTGCGGTGGGCGCCCAATGAAGCTGGGCGAGTGAACGTCTTACCGCATTCGGGGCAGACCAACTCGGCAGTCTTCCGCTTTGTCACTGAACGTTTGCGTGGGCTCATCAAACGATCCCTTCCTGGCTAGGGGAAACGAACGATGCTTCGTCAATAAGAGTACGCGTCGTGGAGAGCCGTGCGAGTCGCGACATTGCACGTGACAACAGTTGTGAATGGATGCCGCGTTTAGATTCGCCTCGCCGTGATCGCAATTAGGTCACGACGAACGAGGCGTGTTGCGAGCCGGCTGCGCCGCAGGACACGTCGATCGGCCAACGGCCCGAGGTCGTGCGAGTGCCGACATCCACGTCCAAGTGATCCGGCTGGCGCTTGCGAGCTGCGGGTAGAGGCCGGCAGCGGAGGAGGGACCGGACTTGTAGGTGACGACGATCGAGGAACTCGTCCCAGTCGGGGCGGCGACGGTCAGGGTCGCGTCGGAGCCGGCACTGATGGGCGAGGTGAGGGAGACGAGCCTCACCTTCCCGTGACCCGTTGCTGTTCCGGGCGATGGGACACGCGGCGATGGCGTCCCCGACGCACGCGGTGTCCCCGGTCCGTTTCCTCCACTTAAAGGAAGAGTCTCTGCCGGAGCTTGGCGACAGCAGCGCGGCGCGCGACGCGCTTGCCGTGCTTCGACGCGCAAATCGCGCGGAATGAGAGTAGGGCATCCGCTGTACGGCGCGAAGCGATGTGCTCGGCAGCCCCGTGGGTCTTTCTTGTGCGGTCAGAATTCGGTGTTCCGCGTCGAATCGTGTCAGTACGTCGCAACGCGCCTGCGGCGCGCGCACGACCCTTCACGCTGGCGGCGAAGCGCCATGCGTTTCGATGCGGAGGTATGTGGTCGTTGACAGTGGCTGCTTATCGTGGTCGGTCTGACGAAAGGCACGGTAAGACAACTGAACCGTAAGTTGCGGGTTGCCGCCGCGGGCCGCACGAATCACGATGATGAACCGTTGGCTACCCAAGACCGGCCGCGAGCGTCGGCGGATTATTTGCCACCACGGCTCTGACGTCAGTTCGCCGTATGCTAGAAGCGCGGCGCGCTTCCGAGTGGCCTTCCGTGACGTCTCCAGACTTGCGCTGGCCAGCTTTAAGTCCACGCCGAGTTTTACGCCGCTGGATGCCTCGACCTCGTCCCACTCGGACAGAGGCATCATTGACCAAGCCACGGGCGGCGAGGGTGCCGTAGGTTCGGCCAGGGTAACCGCCATCGTCGCGCTGCGAACCGGCCTGATCCATGATGCTTCGAACGAGCACGCAAGATGCACGAGGTAGAAGTCTGCGCTCTCCTGCGCGATGAACGCCCGAAGAGTTGGGTCACTCTCGACCTGCTGCGCATCGAGGGGAATCGCGAGTGGCTGAGCGAGAACCATGGCGATAGGCGGGTGGGATACCGTCGCGTTGAGTCCCCCGCCGATTCCCCCGCCGACGACCTGCTCGAAAGGATCGTCGGGAAGAGCCACCGCAAGGCTCCCGTCCATCGACCGTTGAAGGCGCAAGTTGCTCGCCATGCGCTGACGCTACATCGCCTAGCGCTGACGTAACAATGCTCAGGACGAAATCCGGGCTGAGGCTCGTGTAAGCGATGCGTTCGCGCGCGAGATCATGCGTGAAGGTTCGGGGTCGGTACGTTTGATCTGGTTTGTCCAGGCGAGACGCTCGCAGAGCATTTGTAGCCCCGTGCGGCCGAGATTCACGTACTCCGTCGCGGCACCTTTACCGACCTTGACCACGGCTGACGCGAGGTATACGTTCGTGACGAGACCAGGATCGTTGATGGGGGAACCGGCGTCGATTGCTGCTGCGGCACGCCCGCCTCGCCCGAAGCCGAAAGGAGCAATCGAATGGCCGACGTCGACCTTCACGCCCTGCGCACGGCGATTCAGGAGGGCGGGCACAAGTGGGAGGTGAGGGAGGTCCCGGAGGGCGAGCATCACGCGCTCGGCAACCTTCCGTCCGACCCGCACCACATCCAGCAGACCATCGCGACCGCCGAGCGACTCGTCCGCTCGCGCATCCGCATGGCGCCGATCGGCGCCGCTGCGCCGGACGAGTCGTTCAAGCTCTCGATTCCGGCGGCCGGTCTCAACATTCCGTCCTCGTTCGACTGGCGGACCCGCGGCGTCATCGGCCCGGTCACGGACCAGCGCCGGTGCGGCTCGTGTGTCTCGTTCGCGACGGTCGGACTCACCGGGGCGATGGCCGCGATCGAGCTCGGCGCGCGCGACCTCAACCTCTCGGAGGCGGACCAGCACTTCTGCTCGTCGCACGGCGCGAAGCTGCGGCGGCTGGAACAACGCCGACTCGCTTGGCCAGATCAAGTCGAGGGGAGTCGTCACCGAGCGCGCGTTCCGCTACATGAACGCCTTCGACAGCCCGCCGGTGAACGATCCGAGCGACACGGACGTTTGGATCGCGCACTGCCGCGGAGTCAGCAACCGCGCGTACCACACATACAAGATCACCGACTACAGCGGTTGGACCTCGTTCCTGCTCGGCCTGCCGTTCGACGCGCGCAAGTGGTACCTCGCCAACGTCGGGCCGCTCGTCTGCGGGTTCACGGTGTACACGGACTTCGACTCGTACGGGGGCGGCGTCTACACCCACACGATGGGCACGGTCCGCGGGGGTCACGCCGTCATGGTCATCGGCTACTCCGACACCGAGGGCTGCTGGATCTGCCGCAATTCGTGGGGAACCGGCTTCGGCGGTCCCGCGCGCGCCGACGGCACCGGCGCCGGCTTCTTCAAGATGGCGTACGGCACGGCGAACATCGACAACGAGGCGTTCTACGGCTGCCACGGCGTCATTCCGCCGGCGACACTCCCGGTCGTGTCGGGCGTCTCGCGCAGCACCGACAAGCTGGACGTCTTCGCCGCGGGGACGAGCCACGGCATCTACACGGCGGCCTGGGAGCCGGGCGACTCGGCGTGGCAGGGCTGGTGGCAGATGCAGGGCGGCGTCGCAGCGCCGGGCACGTCGATCTTCGGCGTCTCGCGCAGCAAGGATCACCTCGACGCCTTCGCGGTCGGCACGGACAACGGCATCTACACGGCCGCGTGGCAACCCGGCGACACGCACCGGCGCGGGTGGTGGAAGATCCAGGACGGGGCGGCCGCGCCGGGCTCGTCGGTCCACGCCGTATCGCGGAGCGCCGATCACCTCGACGCCTTCGCGGTCGGAACCGACCATCACATCTACACGGCTGCGTGGCAGCCGGGCGACACCCACTGGCGCGGGTGGTGGCCCGTTCAAGGCGGGGTCGCCGCGCCGAACACGACGGTGTTCGGCGTCTCACGGAGCGCGAACAAGCTCGACGTCTTCGCGGTCGGAACCGACCACGGCGTCTACACCGCGGCCTGGCAGGCCGGCGACACGCACTGGCGCGGCTGGTGGCGGATCGGGACGCTGAAGGTGGCGCCGAACACGTCGGTCTTCGCCGTCACGCGCAGCGCCGACCACCTCGACATCTTCGCGGTGGGCGAGGACCACGGGATCTACACGGCCGCGTGGCAGCCGGGTTGGACGTCGTGGCACGGCTGGTGGCGGATCCAGGGCGGGATCGCAGCGCCGAACACGTCCGTCTACGGCGTGTCCCGCAGCACCGACCACCTCGATGTCTTCGCCGTCGGCACCGACCACCGTATCTACACCGCCGCGTGGCAGGCCGGCTGGCCGACGTGGCACGGCTGGTGGACGATCGCCAACGGTGTCGCCGCCGCCGGCACGTCCGTCTACGGCGTCTCCCGCAGCAAGGACCACCTCGACGTGTTCGCGGTCGGGACCGACTTCGGGATCTACACCGCGGCCTGGCAGCCCGGCTGGACCGGCTGGCACGGCTGGTCTCTCATCGCCGGAGGCGTGGCGGAAGGTGGCTGAGCCGGAGGAACTCGAGGTCGAGGGGGTCGCCGGCGAGCCGATCGAGTTGCCGATCGGCGGCGGCCCCCCGACGGGCTACGGCTGGGAGCTCGAGCTCCCAGCCGGGGTCGAGCGTCTCGACGACGGATGGGTCCGGAGCCCGCGCCCGAGGTCCGGCTCGGCGGCTCGCACGGGGGACGGGTTCGCGTTCGGGCCCCGGCGGGCGAGCACGCGCTCGTCGCCCGGCTCGCGCGTCCGTGGGAGCGCGACGAGCCCGCGCGCATCGTCCGGATTCGCCTGCGCGTTCGTTAGCTGTAGTTCCAAGGACGTTGGTTCATCCGGGCCTCCCTGGAGGCTGAGCACTGTCAAAGGCAGCTCGGCCCCAAGGAGAACACCTGGGTTGACCCGGTTCGGTTGACACTTCGATGCGCTTGTGAGCCTGCGGTGTCTCTTGCTCCCGACAGTCCATCTACGAACCGGGAGGGAGAGCCGAATGTCCATCCGCATCCACCGTATTGCCGCGCTCGCTGCGGTGATCGTCGCAGCGCTCGCGTCGCCGCCGCTCGCAGGGGCGGCCGACCCGCCGGGCTCGCTCAACGAGGCGTATCAGCAGATCAAGAGCGCCGAGGGCAAGATCCCCGTATCCACGCCGGTGGCCACGGTCGACATGGGCACGTTCGACGCTGCGACCGGCCAGTTCGACCGTCTCGCAGGAT
>CAWHHJ010000029.1:0-26663 GCA_963829085.1 uncultured beta proteobacterium
GCCTACTATTGCAGAAGGCGGCGTGCCCGGATATGAATTCACCACGTGGCACGGCATTCTCGCGCCGAAAGGAACGCCGCGGCCTATCATCGTGCAGCTCAACGAGCAGATCAAAAAAACGCTTAATGCGCCGGATCAAACCAAGCTCTTCACCGAACGCGGTCTTTCCGTTATCGCAAGCACGCCGGAGCAATTCGCGGCGCACATCGACACCGAGCTCAAGAAATGGAGCCGCGTCGTGAAAGAGCGCGGCTTGAAAGTGGATTGAGTTGCGGTTGGAGGTGTCGCGGTACGAAACGTCATTGCTATTGGGCGCGGGGCTGCCGGTCCTATCCATGTCGCCAAATACACATGCGGATCGCACGCAACGCCGTCTAGATTCTTTCAACGAAGAGGGCCGATTCCGGTTTCGCCCCATGGCGCTGCAGCAGAACCGTTACACTTGAGCCTACTGAGGCAGTGGTACGGTCACATGCGCTCTTCACCCGTTATTTAGGCGCAGGCTTGGACAAATAGTCCTTCGATTGCGCTTCATTCTTGAGGGGCGTGATCTTGTCAGGGTCGATGCGGATCATCAGGTAATTGATGTGATCGTCGATCTTTGTAAACCAATGGCCGGTTCCCGCAGGAATAACCACGACGTCTCCGGCTTTTATTTCGTGTGCAACACCGTTTCTGATATCGGTGCCGTTGTTTCCCGGTCCATTGAATTCAACAACTGTGCGCTGCGTGGCCGGGCGCCGTTGCCGATTCACGATATCAGGCCCCAGGACGAGCGTCGCCGACCCGGAAATGATGTGATAGACCTCGCTGACATGATCGTGTTCAGCCACTGATTCTGGTGCCGGTTTGTCGAGCTTGCCGCGATACACCATGCCAATCCCCACGCGGGCCTTGCCGATGTCAATGTCTCTGACCTGCTGATCTACGAGTTTTTCAGCAATCGCTTTCTTCGTGTAAGCGTCAAGCTCAGCCAGCGGCACGAGCGTACCCGGACACATGTTGCATGTAGGCTGAGGATCCGTCGGATTCACTTGCGCCAGGGCGATCGACGGTACGCACACGAATGCGATCATCGCATACCGTAAGAGAACGCTTTTCATATACATCTCCTCATCGTATAAATTCTCCTCGTCCGAGGCGTGATTTGCACCGCCGCTACTCGACCTTGATGCCGGCGTCATGCACGAGCTTCGCCCACTTCTTAAGCTCCATCTTGATGATGGCGTCGAATTCCGCAGGCGTGTTACCCACTGCATCTGCGCCTTGCGCGAACAGGACGTCTTTCACTTCGGCCGCTTGGAGCGCCTTCACAAATTCCTGATGCAGTCGCGTGATGATCGAAGGAGGCGTTTTGGCCGGCACCAAGGCGCCCAGCCATGACGGCACGTCGTAGTCGGGGAAGCCGGCTTCGGCGATAGTGCGAATTTCCGGCGCCGACGCAGTGCGCTTCAGCGTTGTAATTCCAAGCGCTCGCAGTCTTCCCGCTTTGATATACGGCAACACCGCAGGGATCGAGACGAACAGCATCGGAACCTGCCCTCCGAGCAGATCGGCGACGGCGGGTCCACCGCCCTTATACGGGACATGGACCATTTCAGTGCCGGTGCGCAACTTGAAAAGCTCGCCGGCAAGATGGCCCGGCGAGCCGCTCCCTGCGGTGCCATAATTCAGCGCGCCCGGTTTCTTCTTCGCCAGACCAATCAACTCTTTGACGCTGTTTGCCGGCAGGCTCGGGTGCGCAACGAGAATCTGCGGAATGGTCGCAGTGAGTGTGATCGACGCGAAATCCTTGTCGACATCGAACGGCAGCTTCGCGAAGAGCGCAGGATTGATCGTATGTGAGGACAGTGTGTATAGCACTGTGTAGCCATCGGGCGCAGATTTGGCGGCAATGTCGGTGCCTATGTTGCCAGCCGCACCGCCGCGGTTGTCGATCAAAATCTGTTGACCGATGTTTTGCGACATCTGACGGCCGACAATGCGCGCCGTGATATCGGTCGCACCTCCGGGTGGATAAGGAACGATGAAGCGAATCGGCTTTGTTGGGTAAGCGGCCGGCGCCTGAGCCAGCGAAAACGCGGGAGCGAAGGTACTAAGCCGCATACCGCCGCGACTGTTGGTAGATAACGTAGCGTTGCTTTACCTACGGCCATACAGACCCCCTCTTGTTGGCGCTCGCGTTATCGATCGGTGCGTATACGCGAATTCGATGATTTAGCGTCGGCTATTGCTGACTATGCCTGCAACCGGTATTGGATCACAGATGCTCCCCGTTCACAGTACAGCTAAACGGATCTCATATGCGCAGAAATCGTGACGGATCGAATGGCGTGATATCGATTTCAGGTACGCGTCCGGCGACGATCTGCGCAATGAGCTTTCCCATCACCGGCCCGGCGCTCATCCCGAAGTGCGAATTGCCGAACGCGAAGTACGCATTGTCATATTTCGGCGCCACACCGAGCACCGGAAGCCCGTCGGGGAGGCTTGGACGATTACCCATCCAGCGCGTGACGCTCTGCATACGTATGCCTGGGAACATATAGCGCGCCTGCTTTTCGAGAATGTCTGCCCGCCGCCAGTTCGGCGCTGCGTCTATGCCTGCGAATTCCGCAGTTCCCGCGAGCCGCAGGCCCATGTTCATTGGCGATGCGACGAACTTTGCATCGACGTTCGAGACGGGAATGCGCGGCATCACGCCTGGTTCGCCGATCGTGATGTGATAACCCCGTTCCGCTTCCACCGGCAGCGTTGTGCCGAGTTGGGCACTCAATTGACCAGAGGCCGCGCCGGCAGCGATGACGATGCGTTCAACAGCGTGCGCTTTACCGTCGAGTACGACGCCGGTCACGCGCTTCGAATTCGTCTGAAAGCCACCGACCTTTGCCCGCACGATAATCGCGCCATTGCGCTCTGCCTCGCTTGCGATGATGCGCACAAGCTCGTGCGGGTTTTTGCAGCGGCCGTTATCAGGCAGCAGCATACCGCTCTTGAAGACAGGCGCAAGCGTCGGCTCCATATCCTGAATCTCGTGCTCACCCAGGAGGATCATTTTTACGCCGGCCGCTTCACGCATGAACTGCGCGATCTGTGATCCCTGCGCCTTATCGGGCTGCGCGGATACATAAAGCTGTCCACAGCGTTCGATGAGTCCGCTGGCCTCGGTGTCACGCGTCAGCGCGTCGTACGCTTCGAGCGTGCCGCCATGAAGCGCGCGCATTGCGCGGGAAGTCTTGAGAGCCGCTTCCGTTGTACTCGATTTAACCGCTGAAAGTATCCACGGCAGCACTTTGAAGAAATACGCTGGACGAATCGCGAGCGGCCCGTTTTGCGCCAGCCAGGCCGGCACTTCCTTGATGAAGCCGGGAATCATATAGGGCACAACAGCGCCGGGACTCAGGTTTCCGGCATTGCCGAACGAAGCGCCTTCGCCGATCGGACCGGCGTCGACCAGCGTCACCTTGAAACCTTCACGCTGCAGCCATGCGGCCGAACAGACGCCGACGATACCTGCGCCGACAACGGTTACCCCGCGTTGAGTCACGCGGCGGCTAGTCTACTTTGATGTTGCGTTCCCGCACGAGCTTGCCCCACTTGTCGCGCTCGCTGCGGATGAACTGCGCAGTCTCGGCGGGCGACTTCATCGCGTCAGGCTCAAATCCGAGATTGATCATCTTCTGACGCAAATCGTTTGCGGCGACGACTTCGCGCACCGCCGCATTGAGTTTTGCCACCGCTTCAGGCGGCGTGCCGGCGGGCGCCTGTATCGATTCCCACGTCGCAACATCGTAGCCGGGAACACCGTTCTCGGCGACCGTCGGAATCTCCGGCGCACCGGAGACGCGTTTAGCGGTGGAGACGGCGAGTCCTTTGAGCTTGCCCTCCTTCGCCAGATTGATCGCAGAACCGATGCCCGGCAGCATCATCGTCACGCGCCCGCCCATGACGTCGGCAACGGCGGGAGCGCTTCCTTTGAATGGCACGTGTACCATGTCGGTGCCTGTCATGCTCAGCAACATCTCCGCGCCAAGATGACCGGCGCTGCCGACTCCAAACGAAGCGTAAGTGAGTTTGCCCGGCTGCGCCTTTGCCATCGCGATTAGATCCTTCACCGACTGCACGGGCAGATTGTTGTTCGTGATCAAAAGCAGCGGCACGATCGCCACTACAGTCACCGGCGTGAAATCTTTTTCAATGTCATACGTAAGTTTGTAGAGGCTCGGATTAATCGCGAAGGATGCGGACACGAACAGAAGCGTGTAGCCATCGGCCGGCTGGCTCTGCACATACTGAGTTGCAATGATCGTGTTCGCGCCGGGCTTGTTGTCGACAACGACCTGCTGACCGAGCTTGTCGCTCAATGCGGCACCGACGAGACGCGCGAGCGCATCTGATCCGCCACCGGGCGGAAAGCCGACGATGAGCTTGATGGGCCTGGACGGATATGTTTGCGCGGACGCAGGCGCGACGCTGAACAAGACCTGAAGGGTCGCTAGAATCGCTGAGACAATCCGGCGACAGACTCAGGCGTTGTACATATGAGATCGAGAAATCTTTGATGCTCTCGCCATTTTCGAGCTTGAAATCGCCGAGGCTCAGCAGTTGATGCGGCGGATCATCGGGACCGTGCGCATGTGCGGTGACGGCGATTGAAACGAGCAAAACCAGAGCACGAACAGCATGGCGGTACATGTTTTCTCCTCGCGTTGGGTCCCGGAATGCATATTGCCATGACGGCGCGACAATGGATGACCGATTTTGCGGGCAGACCGACAAGATCCTTTACCAGATAGGCGAACACGATGATCAACTCCGCTACGACCGGCCGCATGGATATCAACGAAGCGTTCCGCACCGGCGGACGATCGGTCGAGTTTCTCGACGAGATCAACAAGGCGTCGATCGTAATGCTCGCGGAAACCGGTATCGTGCCCGCTGCGCTTGCCCGCACGATTGCACAAGGAATCGCGCAGGTCATGGAGGACGAGCGTAAGGCCGAACGCCAGCGCTCGGCGGATTACCTCGATTACGAGCCGCGCCTCATTGCCGCGGCGGGTGCCGACGCATCGCGTCTGCACAGCGGCCGCAGTCGGCAGGACATCGCCTCCGCAATTGCGCGTATGAACTTGCGCGACGGTCTGCTCAAGGAATGCGAAGCGATAACCAGCGGCCGTCAAGCGCTGCTGCAGCTTGCCGCGCAGCATAAAGAAACGATCATCCCGGCGTACACACACGGCGTGCAGGCGCAGCCCACGACATTTGCGCATTACCTGCTCGCTTTCGTTTCGGCGCTCGCACGACAGACGGAGCGTATGCAGCAGGCTTACCGGCGCGTCAACCGGAACCCGCTCGGCGCCGCCGCGCTCGCCACATCGAGCTTTCCGCTCGACCGCGAGCGCCTTGCCGGGCTCCTCGGATTCCAAGGGCTGATCGAAAATGCCTACGACGCCAATCATCTCGCGCCGGTTGACAGCAGTCTTGATGTCGCGAGCGCGCTCTCGATAGCCGCGATTCAGCTCGGCCAATTTGCGCAGGACCTTCACGCGCAGTACGCTGAGCCGGTGCCGTGGCTGATGCTGACGAAGCGGAGAGCTAACCGGCGTCAGCAGCATCATGCCGCAAAAGCGCAATCCGGCTGCACTCGAGCAACTGCGCGCCCAGGCGAGCATCATGGTCGGTGAAATGCACACAGTGTTTCTACTGGCACACAATGCGCGCACCGGCATGTTCGACTATCGAATGTATGACCCGGTGCCGAGCGCGCGGCCGCTGCAGGTCTTCAAACTATTTCAACAGATCGTAGCGGGCATCGTCGTCAATAAAGAACGTGCGCTTGCGGAAGTAAATGCCGATTACTCTACGACCACGGAGATCGCCGACGCGCTGCTGCAGCGAAGCGACGTTCCGTTTCGCGCGGGTCATCACTTCGCATCGGCGCTCACCGATTACGGCCGCTCGAACGGGCTCAAGCTCGCAGATATTCCTTATGCACAAGCGGCGCGCATTTACGAATCGAGCACGAAGCAGACGTTTCCGCTCAGCGAAGTCGATTTCAAACAAGTCATCAGCGCCGAGTACATGGTATTCGGGCGCAGAGGAATCGGCGGTCCGCAAATCTCTGAAGTGAACCGGATGCTTGCGGATGAGAGCGCAAGAGCTGACGCTGATCGGGCATGGCACAAACAGGCGAGCGACCATCTCGCTGATGCACAGGCCGCGCGCGATCAAAGCTTCGCAACATTGGCACGAAGCGGCGGAGAATAAAGCCACGCACATACTTCGGGATGACGCCTGTTGGCGCCGGCTTGCGTCTACGTGTCCGCCTAGTCCGACAATCGACAAGCACGAATGACCGCTTCCCACACCCTGCGCCAGAGGTGTAGGATTTATTGCATGAACAATGCAGTTCGGTCAGTCACATTGGTAGCGCTTTTGGCGATGCTCGCAGTGACGGGCGATTCATGGGCCGGCCGCGGCGGTGGCGGTGGACGCGGCGGCGGGGACATGGCGGCGGTGGACATGGCGGCGGTCATCACGCCGGTGGCGGTCATCGCGGCGCCGGATCGCACCACTATCACCACTCGTACAGCCGCATCGTCATCGGTGCACCGCTTTACGCAGCACCATACTTCTATGCGCCGTATTACTACGGTCCGGAATATTGGCCGCTACAAAACGCTGCGCCGGCCTATTACATCGAGAAGTTTGACGGCACGCCGTCATCAGAGACTCAAGGCGAGATTTTCTGTCCCGAAAAAGGTGCCGCTTATCCTGAAGTGCAGGATTGCCCGGGCGGATGGCAGCGGATCATAAGACCGTCGCAAATAACGCAGCCCAACGATCAAGCGGAACCACCCGCGTAAGCGCGGCCTCAACCGGCCGGGACACAGCGGCAGCCCAGCGGGCGAGCATCCAATCTCACGGTCGCCTATTGTGCTCGCGGTGCTCCATGGCAATGCCTGCGAACTCGAGCGCGATGCCGGCAATCATCAGCACAAGGCCGGAAATCGATATCTGCCCGAACGTTCCCTGTGGCGCGAGCCACATTAAGAAGCCGCCCGCGATCAGCAGCAGCGCACCGAGCGTTCGCCGCAATTTTCTTTGCCTCAACATACTTTACTCCTCATGCAAATCCGCTGATGCGTCCGCCAGCCTCTGTTACTCCGCTTTCATGCCGCGTTCGCGGAATACAACGCGCCATTTGTCCGTTTCGCGCTTCAAATGAGCGGCAGCATCATCCGGTGTGCTCGCGATGACATCGAGACCCCGTTCGCGCCAGCGCTGCACCGCTTCGGGCGTACTGAGCGCGCCGCGTACTTTCTCGTTGATTTGATTGATGAGGGCACGCGGCGTTCCCGCCGGTGCGGCGAGTACATGCCAGCTCGTGAATTCATAGTCCGGTAAACCGGTTTCAGCCAGCGTCGGAATCTGCGGGGCAATCGGCGAGCGCTTAAGCGTGGTTACGCCAAGCGAGCGCAGACGCCCGGCCTCCACCTGAGGCAACGCATCGGGGATGGTATTCGAGAAGAAAAGTTGCGTTTCGCCGCTGATCGTCGCCGTGGTCGCCGCGCCGCCGCCTTTGTAGTGCACGGCGAACAGATTGATCTTGCCCAAATAATTCAGCAGCTCGCCACAGATATGCGGATTCGTTGCGGCGCCCGCGGTGCCATAGCTGATCGCGCCGGGTTTTGACTTGGCAAGCGCAATCAAGTCGCGCACGGACGTGACGGGCAGCGAAGGATGCACGACCAGTAGCGCGGGAACTGAAGACAGCACAGCAATCGGTACGAAATCAGCGATCGGATCGTACGGCATGCTGCGATACACGAATTGATTCGTCACGAACGGCAGCGTATTGAGCAGCAGCGTATAACCGTCCGCGGGCGCGTTCCTGGCGAACTCAGTGCCGATATTACCGGATGCACCGGCGCGATTGTCGACGATGACCTGCTGACTCCATGCTTTTCCCAAGTCAGCGCTGATGAGACGCGCGGCCAGATCCACACTGCCGCCGGGCGGAAATGGCGCAATGAGACGCACCGGCTTTGAGGGAAAATCTGCCGCGAGCGCACTGCTTACTGCCAGTACTCCCAGCATGGCCAACTGTCCAATTACCTGTTCGCAGCGAATTGTCATACGCACATATATTGCGTGATGCGAGCAAGCTTCCACCCGCGGCGGTGCCCAGTCAAGCGCGTCGGCACATGCCGCTACACGAGGCTCCCATGCCAATCGTCCTATCTTCCGCCATCTGCCCGGATCACGCATAATCCGCATCTGCAACCGCTAATATTCAGCCTGATGAGCTAAACGAAATCAGGAGGACAACATGCTCACGCGCCGCGGCTTTATCAAAAGTGCCTCCATTGCCACGCTTGCTGCGGGCACGTCTTCAATGGATCTTCGCTCGAGCGCAGCGCAGCAGGTTGCAAACTCGACGGGAACGGAGCGGCCCAAGCTCAGGGCGCCGGCCAATGCTGCTGATTGCCACATGCATATTTACGATCCGGCTCATTTTCCGATGCCGCCAAGTAAGCGGCCGGCGCCATCGAATGCCGCAGTACCGCAATATCGGCTGCTGCAGAAACGTATCGGCACGACACGCGTTGTCGTTGTTCAGCCGCGCAATTACGCGCTCGAGAACGACGTAACGCTCGATGCGATCGTACAGCTCGGCAACGCACGCGGCGTTGCAGTAATCCACCCGACGGTCAGTGACGCGCAACTGAAGCGCCTGAACGATGGCGGCATTCGCGGCATCCGCTTCACACTCGGCGATCCCGCAACTGCGGTGGTGAAGGTCGACATGATCGAGCCGCTCGCCAAGCGCATCGCGCCCCTGGGCTGGCACATTCAACTCAATATGGAAGGCGAGCAGATCGTCGAGCAGTCAGCGTTGCTCGGGCGTCTGCCGACGCAACTTGTCTTTGATCATCTCGGCAATCCTACCTTGCCTGGCGGCGTTGACCATCCATCGCACGCAATCGTGCGCGGACTTGTCGACAAGGGTCGCGCGTGGGTTAAGCTGTCGGGCGCGTATTCAAACAGTAAAGTCGGCCCGCCCGCCTATCCCGAGGCCACACGCACCGCCCAGGCGTTTGTAAAGTCAGCGCCCGAGCGCCTTGTGTGGGGCAGCGATTGGCCTCATCCGGGCAAACCTGACAATGACAAACCTGACGACGCATTGTTGTTCGATCTGTTATCGGAATGGGCGCCTGATGAGAGCACGCGCAACAGAATCCTCGTCACAAATCCTGAGCTGCTATACGGATTTTCGAAATCGGGGTAGCGGCAGCTGCAGCGACGGGATTTTAACGATAGGAACGTTATGAAGCTTGTATTCTGGCTGCTGACAATCGGGAGTTTGATGTTTAGCGGCGCACAGGTCGCATCGGCTGCACAAGCGAAAACCGAGCTCGAAGGTACGTGGATTGCGGTCTCCGCCGAACGTGATGGCAGGGCCGACGGGGAACTTAACGGCAACCGGCTTACGTTGAGCGGTAACCACTTTGTTATCCAGCGCGACGGCAGACCCATTTACGGCGGCACGTTCCACATCGATGCGCACCAAAAGCCGCCGCATATAACGTTCCGCCATACGGACGGCGCGCTGAAGGGCAAGAAGTGGAAAGGCATCTACGAAGTCGAAAACGACATGCTCAGAATTGCCGACAACGCGATCGACACTGCAAAGCCGCGGCCAACAGTGCTCGAGGCCAAGCCGAATTCAGGCCATATCAAGATAAATTTCCGGCGCGCGAAACCGTAGATCGCGAGCGTGCATCCAGACCGGCAACTCATGGGTATGGCATGAGTACACAAGGTTGCAGACTCTATTTCATAGTCTTGCTGCTGTCGTTTGCCGTCCCTGCAGAATCGATGGCCGCTGCGCCATGGCCGGAGAAACCGGTCCGCATCATTCTTCCATGGCCGCCCGGCGGCAGCACAGATATTGTGGGTCGCCTGATCGCCGCAGAGTTGAGTAGCCGTCTGAAGCAACAGGTCATCATCGACAATCGTGCCGGCGCCGGCGGGATCGTCGGCATGCAGATTGCGACTGCGTCGCCGCCCGATGGGTATACGCTGATGCTCACTTCCACGGCGTATGGCTATCTCATCGACAAACAGGAAGTGCCCGTCGATATCGTCAAGTCCTTCGCGCCGGTTGCTTTGATCGGAGTCGGCGAGAGCGCGTTGGCCGTGCATCCGTCATTACCGGTCAGATCCGTCAAAGATCTCATCGCGTTGGCGAAAGCCAATCCGGGCGCGCTCAACTATGCGTCTTCCGGCATCGGTGGTTTCCCGCACATGAACACGGAGTTCTTCAAACTCAAGACGGGCGTAAATCTTGTTCACGTACCGTTCAAGGGCGGCGGGCCGGCAATCGCTGATGTGATGGCGGGCCACACACAGATGTACCTCGGCACACTCGTTACCGTAATGCCGTTTATCAGCAGCGGACGCCTCAGGCTCCTCGCGGTCGGCGGCCCCAAGCGCAATCCGAATCTGCCGGACGTACCGACCATACGCGAAACGGTGCCCGGCTACGAGACTTACATCTGGTGGGGCATATTTGCGCCAAACGCGACGCCGGCTGCTGTCATCTCGCGCGTGCACGCAGAGACGACCACCGTACTGAATTCTCCGGCCTTCGTGAAGAAACTCGATGAGCAGGGCGGCGTACCGATGAAAATGAGCTCCGCGGAATTCGGCAAGATGATGGTCGACGAGACCGTGAAATGGACTGAAGTGATCAAGGCCGCCGGCATCAAGGGCGAATGAGGTAAGTTACCTGCCCGCGCTGCATTTCGCATTTCATCACGCATTTCATCATTAACGCAGCGGGCAGTTCATTGCCTGATCGATGCTGCAAGCAGAGCTCTTTCATGAAAATATCTATACTCGACGATTATCACGACACCGTGCGAACGCTCCGGACTTTTAACAAGCTGGCCGGGCACCAGGTGAAAATCTGGAATGACCATGTGCAGGATGTCGATGCACTTGCCGACCGCCTCAAGGACACTGAAGCCCTTGTCCTGATCCGGGAACGCACGCACATCCGCGCGCCACTCATCGATCGGTTGCCGAAGCTCAAACTGATCAGCCAGCGCAGCGTATTCCCGCATATCGATATTGAAGCCTGCACCAACGCCGGGATCATTGTTTCATCCAGCCAGCATGCCGGCACGCCTTCATATGCGACCGCCGAATTCACGTGGGCGCTGGTGCTCACTGCCATGCGTCAAATACCGCAACAGATGGCTTCGTTGAAAGCCGGCAACTGGCAAATGGGCATCGGTTCCGGGGTGCGCGGCAAGACGCTCGGAATATACGGCTACGGCAGAATCGGCGGCGTCGTTGCCGGTTATGGCAAAGCGTTCGGAATGAAGGTGCTCGTATGGGCGCGCGAAGCGTCGCTTGCAAAGGCGCGGGCAGACGGTTACATGACCGCGCCAGGCAAGGAAGCATTCTTTGAACAGAGCGATATCATGTCATTGCATATGCGTCTGGTAGATGCGACGCGCGGCATCGTAAGCGCTGCGGACCTTGCGCGCATGAAACCGACGGCGCTGCTTGTTAATACCAGCCGTGCACCGTTGATAGAAGCGGGCGCACTCGTCAATGCGCTAAAGGCCGGACGTCCGGGCATGGCAGCGATCGACGTCTACGAACAGGAGCCGGTTCGCGACACCAGCCATCCGCTGCTGAACATGCCGAACGTCGTATGCACCCCGCACCTCGGCTACGTCACACGCGAAGAGTACGAAATCCAGTTCACCGACATCTTCGATCAGATCGTTGCATATAACGGCGGCACGCCAACGAACGTAGTGAATCCCGATGTAATCAAATCGCCGCGATTGCGGCATTAACTGACCGCACTGGAGACAGTATATGGCGCAGACACCCGTCGACCCCAATGAAGTACTGATGACAGGAGAAAACTCGTTCATCCGTCTCAGCGCCGACGGCGGCAAGACTCACACTTCGCGAGTGAGCCATTGGCGAGTGCTGTGGTGTCCGGCCGGCGCCGGCCACGCGATGTTCTTTCAGTCGCCGCTCATCGACAATCGGGTGCAGATTTACAGCGACAATCTTGCCGTTGCGCGCTGGCTGCAGCGCACGATCGAAACGATGCTTTATCCAGCCTTCGCGGACGTATCATTGCCCGTGTCGGCGGCGGAGTTCACGCGATCAGGCGAGCCGCGCTCGAGCACGATGGAATCGGTGATCTCGGCGACCGATCAGATCGTGTTGACGTGGTACGACTGCATGGACCCGTTCGTACTTACGATGGCGCCCGGCATGGCGAATCGCCCGCTCGGCGTGTTCAGCACTTTCTTTCCCGCGAAGTCGGCGCAGATCGAGATGAACGGCCTGTTTGCGCCGGACCTCCCGTGGCTCGAGACGCGCGGCGACCGCCAATCGTCGAGCGCGTGCCTGGCCTGGTCGGAGAGCTGGGTTAAGCCGCGGACCTGACCGGCGCCGGCTCGTCCGGCAATAGCAATAAAAGCGCGGTTCTCACCGCAGCGATCGCCGCCATCGTCCACAGCAACGCGGCAAAGCCCATGCTTTTCACGAGCGGTCCGAGCAGCCACACGGCAAGCGAACTGATGCCGAACGCAACGGTGAGCCGCATACCGGCAACACGGGAGCGCAGGCGGTCATCGACATAGCGGACAATCATCGCATCCGTAAACGGGATGGATCCGAATACAAAAATCATGACCGCGAGCAAAGCGGCAAACATCCACCAGGCCTGCGCATGCGCGGCCAAAATCAAGAACGGCACTTGCGCGATCGACATCCAGAACTGCAGCGGCTTGAACGGCACGCGATCGATGAGACGTCCCACGATGATCTGCATGAATGACGCGACCGTGTAGATAACTGCCAGCAGAATGCCGAGCAGCGCGGGATCTTCGAGCACGCCGGTAAACCGTTGCGACAGCAGTTGCGCGTTGCCATTCGTGGTGAAGTTGAAAAGCAGGCTGCTCGTCACTGCGGCAGCCGTCATCACGGCGAACGCACGCGCCATCATGGCGGGCGTGAGCACAATCCTGGCTTTTCCTTTGCGTTTGCCCGGTGCTTCCGTTTCGAGCGGACATAACACCGCAAAAAGAATTCCGCATCCGATCGCCAATACTCCGGGCACGACAAACGCCACTCGCCACCCGAACCATTTCACCAGGAAGCCGGTGACGACCGCGGCAACCGCGATGCCGAGGTTACCCGCGAGACCGTTGATACCGATTATCTCGCCCGGATTCGGCGCATTCTGCACGAGCATCGGAATGCCGACCGGGTGATAGATCGCGGCAAAGGCGCCGAGCAAACTAAGGGCGGCGGCAAGCTGCCACGCATTCTGCGTCAGAGCCGTGAGGATCGCCGCGGCTCCCATGCCCGCAAAGAAGATGATCATCATGACGCGGCGGCCCCATAGATCGCCAAGACGTCCCGCAGGCAGCGATCCGATCCCGAACAGGAAAAAAGCGCCGACGCCATACGGCATGAGGTCGGTCCAATTCGTATAGCCGAATTCCGTCGCGATGGATGCAACCGCTGTTGCAAAGATAAGCAGGAACATGTGATCCATGCCATGGCCGATGTTCAGAAGCAGCGACACCGCGCGTGGAATGGCGTGCCGTGCGTGATCAGTATCAGTTTGAATCGTCATAGCCCGAAGTTTGCCTGAGTTACAAGCGCCTGTCTTTTGGTCTTCCCTTTGCAAAGCAACAACGCGCGGGTACTTTCGTCTTGGTCAACCGGCATATCGCTCGAACGCCAGCAGAAGCGATGGGATCAGCAGGCCCAGCGTAAACGCAATTACGACGCTGCGCCGCCGATCGCGATAGCCGGCTGCAATGTACAAGCCCAACAGTGTCGACACCATCAGCGCGCCACCCATCACTGCAGTGAACCACTTCATCGGTTGTGTGAAGTCGTTTTTGTGCTGCACTTTCGCGGCTTTCGACGACTCGCCAGCCGGCGGTTTCGCACGTGGTGCCGGCGGCGTCTTCAACGCCTGCTCCTTGTGAATTTGTCCAAGCCATGCAACCCAATTCGGTTTGCCGTCCGGCACGTCGCGATAGGTCTCGTGCAGCTTGAAGGTTTGGGTAATGCCCGTGAAGGCGAAAAACAGGATCATCGGGGCGAAGAATACGCCGAGATAAAAGTGCACGAGGCGAACGGATGTCAAAGGATCTCCAGGCTCAACGGCTACTCTTTCACGCGCACAAAAATCGCATCGATTGCTTCGAGCGGAACAACCGCATCGAAAAATTCTTTGCCGGTTACGCCTCCGAGCTGCACTATGCGCGCGTTGACCTCGCGCACTGCACCGGTAACTTCCTGACCTGAGCGCAGGCGTACAGTGACGCGCGCGCCCTTTTGCGCCGTGAGCGCAGTCTGCACCGTATCGGTGGAGCCCAGTTTGAGGTCTGCGGCGACAGCCGGTCGGAGGGCCGCCGCAAACGATATCGAAATGATCAATGCCGAGAATAGTGTTCGCATTTTGTCCCCCTCGAATGAAGCGAGCGCCAGCATTGTACGCGAGGCAGGCAATTTTGGAGCGATTGAACGGTTTGCCGATGCATTATGCGAAAGAGCGCGAATTAACCAGCCGTTTTTGCGCTCGCATAAAATCGCCTGTGCAACAATCGAGCGCCTGACAATGAACGGGGAGGGCACCATGATCAGATATCCAATGGCGGTCGTCACTGCTGTGTTGGCGACTCCAATCGCTGCAGTGATGGCGAGTGATGTTCTCGCGCAAGCATTCCCCAATAAACCCGTGCGCATGATCATCGGCTTCCCCGGCGGCAGCTCGAGTGATGTCGTCGGCAGAGTCGTCGCGCAGAAGCTCGGCGAAGGTCTGGGCCAGACGGTGGTGTTCGAAAATCGGCCGGGAGCCGGCGCGAACATTGCGGCTGAAGTCGTCGCGAAATCTGCGCCCGACGGCTACACCCTACTCTACGCGAACACGGGCATTGCAGTCGCGGTCACTGCTTACGAAAAACTCGGCTACGACGCATTGCGTGATCTCGTCGCCGTCGGCCAGGCGGCCGCAGGCCCGCACATTCTGATCGTCAACATATCTCTGCCGCTTCAATCCGTGAAAGACTTGATAGCTTTGGCGCGTTCTAAGCCGCGCGCACTGAACGTTGCTTCGTCGGGTTCCGGCAACTCGGACCACTTCGCGTATGAGTTATTCCGCTCCATGACAGGCGCGGAGATGGTGCATGTTCCCTACAAGGGCGGCGCGCAAGCATCAGTGGACGTCATCAGCGGGCAAATGGCTGCGTATTTCTCAGGAATGGCGGGCGGCTTGCCGCTTGCGCGCGCCGGCAAGGTCAGAGCACTCGCCGTCACTACGGCGCAGCGCTCGCAAATCGCGCCGGACATTCCAACCATGATCGAGGCCGGCGTCGCGGGTTACGAGCATGTGCTGTGGAATGCCGTGTTTGCTCCCGCCGGAACACCAAAGGAAGTTGTCGCTCGGTTGGATGCCGAGCTCGTGAAAGCAGTCAATGCACCGGAGCTCCGCGAGCGCTTTGCTGCACTCGGAGTTGAGCCGGCCACAAAAAACTCGCAGCAGATGAGCGCTTATCTGAAGATGGAAGTGGACAAGTACGGCAAGATCGTACGTGCAATCGGATTGAAGATCGACTGATCACGCTGTGCGGTAATTACAGGGGCTTTTAGCGACATAACATGAGCGTGTTCATTGCGCCGCTTCGGGGGTGATACCAGCGGTCTTGATCACCGTGCGCCAACGTTCGGTCTCGGCAACGATCAATTCGCGGAACGCCGCGGGTGTACCGGGTGTCGCCTCAACACCCTGATCGAGCAAACGCTGGACAACGCCTGAATCGACCAGTGCGCGATTAAGCTCGCCATTGAGCTTCCCGATGACGTGCGACGGTGTCCCGGCCGGCGCGACGAGTCCGTACCATGTATTGCAATCAAAACCGGGATACGTGTCGGCGATCGGCGGAAACTCCGGCGCAACGCGCGTCGGTTTTTGCGTCGCTACTGCGATCACGCGGAGTCGTCCTGCCTTGACGAATGACGAAACCTGCGGCGTTCCCGAAAAGATAATCTGCACCTGGCCGGCGACAAGATCTGTTACGGCGCTCGCCCCGCCCTTGTACGGCACATGCACGAACTTAACACCGGCAACAATGTTGAGAAGCTCGACCCCGAGGTGATTCGGAGTACCGACACCCGGCGATGCAAAGTTGAGCTTGCCGGGCTGCGCCTTCGCTAGATCAATGAGCTCCTTCACGTTCCGCACCGGCAAACTCGCATTTACGACAAGCAGGTACGGCACATACACCATGAGACCAATCGGAGCAAAAGCGCGCAGCGGCTCGAATGGCATCTTGACGCCAAGCGCAGGATTCACCGCGAGGCCGGCGGAGGTGCCGAATGTAATCGTGTAGCCGTCCGGCGCCGCCTTGGTGCCCAATGTAAGGCCGATCAGCGTACCAGCGCCGGGCCGGTTGTCGATCACGACCTGATGGCCGAACGCCTCACCCAATTTGTTTGCGATTTCGCGCGCAACGAAGTCCGTCGTGCCGCCCGGCGGGTACGGCACGATGAGGCGTATCGGCTTAATTGGATAGCGTGTCTGTGCGGCGGCTACAGACGCCATCGCGAGAGCAGCGACAAACAATGACTGGCTTATGTGCCGGATATTCATTGCGCGACTCCAGACGCCAAGACCAGCAGCGAGCAGCGATGGTACACTTTTTCGCGGGCATGAAAGCGGCGCCTGCGGCGCGTTTACGCGAGTCACAATGTCCCCGCTGCTCTCGGTATACTGATGTGCGCGCCGGCAATCGCCCGCCGTAATCTATAGCCATATGCAATGACAAGGAGGGAAACATGCGTCTGAAAGGAAAAGCCGCCGTGGTTACCGGCGCAGGCCGCGGCATCGGCCGTGAGGTCGCGCTGATGCTCGCTGCACAAGGTGCGAGCGTCGTGGTTAATGATCCGGGCGTGGGCCGCGGCGGCGAGAAAACGGACGAGCGTCCCGCCGATGAAGTTGTCGCCGAAATAACAAAGGGCGGCGGCAAGGCATCCGCCAACTACGATTCGGTTGCTGATTACCTCAAAGCAGGGCTCATGGTGAATCAGTGCCTCGATCAGTACGGACGCATCGACATTCTGGTCAACGTCGCCGGCAATCTGCGCGAGCGCATGATCTGGAACATGTCCGAGGACGACTTCGATTCGGTGGTCTCGGTGCACCTCAAGGGCCACTGGAACATGGCACATCACGCCATCAAATACATGCGTCAGGCAGGATTCGGACGCATCGTTAATTTCTCGTCCGATGCATTCAAGGGTTCGGTCGGTCAATGCAACTACAGCGCGTCGAAGGCCGGCATCATCGCGCTAACCCGCTCGATCGCAAAGGAGACGTCAAAATTCGGCATCACCGCGAATGCGATCTGCCCGGCGGCGGATACGCGCATGACACTGACCGAAGCGGTGAAGGAGAACCGGCGGCGCAAATTCGAGTCCGGTCTCATGACCAAGGAACAGTACGAGCGAACAATGGTGCCGCGGGGGCCGGAGTACATCGCCCCGATGGTCGTCTATCTCTGTCTGGACGACGCCGACGTCATTAACGGCCAGGTGTTTCACGTCGAGCGCGGACGCATCAACACCTATTACTTCGGGGAAGATTTCAAGTCACTGCACAAGGGCGGTGACGGCATGTTCACAATCGACGAGTTGATTGAAGATGTGCCGGTGTCGCTCATGAGCGGCATCGTGCCGCGTGGTGCCGCCGGTTAAAATGAGCGAAGCAGTGAAATCGGGCGACCTCAAGAAAGCGAGTTAAGGAGCCGTCCCGCCCGTACGGCCGACTGGCGTATTGCGGAGCGTCGGCGCTCGCTTACAGCGGTTCGAGCGCTCCGGCGATAGACTCTATGTCGCCCACGCCGCAAGGTACTTGGCGTACCGGATTTCATACCTGCGGTAAACCTGCCTTATGTAACGGCGCCGCAGTCAAGAACACAAAAAAGAGTCGCTAGTGACAAAACCTACCGTCGAGTCGTTGAACGCGACTGCGTTGCAGCGGCGAAACATTATCAAATCGCTTGCCGCGCTCGCTCTATGGAACGGGCCTCTCTCCGATGCAATCGGTGCAGCACTCGGTGGTGACCGCAGCGTTCAATCGCTCGGGCCGGCGCAGCCGTTCGACTACGCCTGGCTCAAAGGTCAGGCGCGATCGCTCGCAAGCCAGCGCTACCGCGATGTGTCGACGCCATTGCCTGACGCAGTCAAAAACCTGACGTGGGATGAGTATCAGGCGATTCGTTATAAACCGGAACATGCGCTGTGGGCGATGGAGCAGTCGCGCTTCCGGGTGAAGTTCTTTCATCTCGGCCTCTATTTCCAGCGCCCGGTTCGTATGCATGAGGTCGCCGGCGGCCAGGCACGTGAAATCGCATATGACCGGTCGATGTTTGATTACGGCAAGCTCCGCGTGCGCGGAGCGCTGGGACCGAAGGATCTCGGCTTCGCCGGGTTTCGGGTCAATTTTCATACCGATTGGGAACGCGACTTCACGGCGTTCCTCGGCGCCAGCTATTTCCGCGCGGTCGGCAGCGAGATGCAGTACGGCCTTTCCGCGCGCGGACTCGCAATCGACTGCGGCATGAATCGTCCCGAAGAATTCCCGATGTTTACTGCGTTCTGGCTCGAGCGGCCGGAGAAGCTGTCAGGCAGGCTCACGGTATATGCCTTACTCGATTCGCCGAGCGCAGCGGGCGCTTATCGTTTCGATATCCAGCCGGCTGCCACGCTCGTCATGGATGTGGATGCGGCCATTTACCCGCGGCGCGAAATCGAGCGCATCGGCATTGCACCGCTTACAAGCATGTACCAGTACGGTGAAAACGATCGCCGAATGGCCAACGACTGGCGGCCGGAAATTCATGATTCGGACGGACTTTCCATGTGGGCGGGTAATGGCGAATGGATATGGCGGCCACTGACGAATCCGACCGGCGTTGCCTTCAACGCGTATAGCGATGACAACCCGCGCGGCTTCGGCCTGCTGCAGCGCGACCGCGACTTCGATCATTACCAGGATGACGGCGTATTCTACGAGCGACGTCCCAGCGTGTGGGTCGAACCGAAATCCGGCTGGGGCAAAGGGTCCGTGCAGCTCGTTGAGTTACCCACAGTCGATGAAACATCGGACAACATCGTAGCGTTCTGGAATCCGCAGGCGCGTCCTCAGGCCGGCCAGGAACTGCTCTACAGTTACCGTCTGCATTGGGGGACGCAGATGCCGGCGAATCCGCCGCTCGCGCAGGTGGTTGCGACCCGCACTGGAATCGGCGGCGTCATTGGCCGCACGCGGAAATACCTGTCCTGGCGGTTTGCCGTCGACTTCGCGGGCGGCGATCTAGCGATGGTCGCCAAAGATGTGAAGGTCGAACCCGTGATCAGCGCGTCGCGTGGCGAGATCGAGATTACATCCGCGCGACGACTGGATTCAGTGCGCGGATTTCGCGCGATGTTTGATCTCAGACCGGTCGACAGCAGTACGGCGCCGGTGACGTTGCGACTTTACCTGCGGGCGAATGGGCAGCCGTTGACCGAGACGTGGATTTACGATTGGACGGCGCCCGACTCTCGCCTACCGCGCATCGAGTAACAGAGCGGGCGGTTCTCCAGCCGCATCGCGGTCGATTAGCGACCATGATGTGGAACACAACTATCCGACGAGCCGCGTCTCGTCCGCGTTTTGCTGGACATTGCGCGGCGCAGATGCAAGCGTCAGCGTCAATACGCGAGCGACACGAATCTTCGCGCCCGGCTTGACCACTACTTCGCTGCCTTTAGTAATCGGCGCGCCATCGACTTCAGTCACACCTTCGGACACGGGGCGCAAGCGGAATCCGTCCGGAAAACGGCGCAGCTCGAAGTGCCAGCGGCTGATCTGGCGCGCCTGCTGCGGATCATCGAGCGTGAGAACGACATCGTTGGCGGCGGTGCCCTCATGCTCGCGCAGACGGCCGAAGCTGATTATGTCCTGCTGCGGCAGCGTGATCTGCTCGTTGGTTTCCTCGATACGGATCATGCTCGGAAAGGTCGAGTGATCGCGCCAGTCGAAGGCGAGCAGCTCAACCTGGCGCGAAACCCCTTTCAACTCCACGGGCCCGACCGGCCGGCAGTTGAGTCGATGCGCAAGCGCGAGGTCCTGAAATACTTCACGCGTGACACGAATCTCGCCGATGTTCGACGACGCGGCTACGCGGGCGCAGAGATTGACCGAGTCGCCGCTGACAATCTCGCCATCGGTAAGGACCGGACCCCAATGCACGCCGATGCGCACTTGCAACTGGTGGTCGCGCGCGCGCTGCATGTTTTCGCGTGAGATCAGATTCTGGAATTCCATCAGCGCGACGATCGCCGCATCCGCGGCCGGAAAAGCGAGAAACGCCCCGTCACCCGCTGTATCTACGACACGACCGTGCTGTCGTGGCAGGCACTCGTTGAGCAGATCGATGTGCAGTTGCTGCAACTGGCGCCCGGCGGCATCACCGAAGCGTGCGAAATAAGGCGTCGACCCGACGATATCCGAAAATGCGATTGCCAGCGGGCGCTCGAACCTGCGTGTGAGTTCCTGCTGCAGCAGGTTCTGGAGACGGATGATTTCCGTCATGCTGAGCGTGCTGAAGTCCGTCATGGTGGCTGCACGATACCCGACGGGCGCAGCACCTACAAGCCGCTACACGATCGGATGCCCGCGTTGCGACTTTCGTCACGCGCCTGCGCCTGGCAACAACTGTTTCGGGCGCCATGCGCCCGCTGGTTGTCAGCAGACAACACCGCGTGATCCACGTGTCAGTAGCGACCGGCTTGCCGACCGATAACGTTTACTCAGGTGTGGCAGCCGCATATACTTCGCGACTATGGGCACTGCCCGTGTAAGCAGGCCGCGACGGCCTTGATGAAGGATGAATGGCGATGGGACTCCGGCTCAAATTCAACCTCGTTTTGTTCCTGGTATTCATGCTGGGACTCGCTGTTTCCGGCTACATCTCGTTCGAGCTTTTACATAAGAATGCGCGCGAAGAAGTGCTGCGTACCGCCGGCGTGATGATGGAAGCGGCGCTATCAATGCGCTCATATACCGTCGGCCAGGTGCGCCCGCACTTGCGTGTAGTGGAAGATGAATTTCTGCCGCAGAGCGTGCCGGCGTACGGCGCAACGGAGATCATGAATCAACTCCGCAAGAAGTATCCGGATTACGCCTATAAGGAAGCCGCGCTCAATCCAACCAATCCGCGCAATCGCGCCGTGGACTGGGAATCGGATATCGTCAATGAATTTCGCAACAATGAGGAACGCAAGGAATTCACGGGCACGCGCGTCACGCCGACCGGCGTGTCGCATGTATCTGGCGCGGCCGTTCCAGATCAAAGACGCGGCGTGTCTCGCGTGCCATACGACATCCGATAGCGCGCCGGCTTCCATGGTCAAGCTGTATGGGCCTAATAACGGCTTCGGGTGGAAGTTGAATGAAGTGATCGGCGCGCAGATTGTTTCCGTGCCGATGTCATTGCCGATCGCGAACGCCAATCGAGCGTTTTACACGTTCATGGCATCGCTGGCCGGTGTATTCATTGTGCTCTTCGTGATTCTCAACATCATGTTGTCCGTGCTGATCGTGCGGCCGATCCGCAAAATGTCTGCGGCGGCAGACAAGATCAGCGTCGGCGAGTTGGACATTCCTGAGCTGTCCGAATCGGGCCGCGATGAAGTCGCGCTGCTCGGCAAGTCGTTCAACCGCATGCGCCGCAGTCTTGAAAAGGCGATCAGCCTGATCGACGACAAGTGATTGAGGCGTTTCGATCGTGAACGCTGAGATAGCGCTCCCGCGCGGCTACTCGCTGCAGGAATACCGCATTGAATCGACACTCGGCATCGGCGGCTTCGGGCTGACGTACCTGGCGACGGACAGCAACCTCAATGTGAAGGTTGCGATCAAAGAATATCTGCCCGGCGATCTGGCCCTGCGCGGCGACGACCAGTCGGTACGATCCAAATCCGATACGACGCTCGATACGTTCAACTGGGGCCGCTCGCGGTTTCTCGACGAGTCGCGCACGCTGGCATCGTTCCGGCACGCGAACATCGTGCGGGTGATGCGTTTCTTCGAAGCGAACGAGACGGCTTACATGGTGATGGAGTTCGTCGACGGTCAGCCGCTCAACGAATGGATCAAAAATCGCAGGCCGATCCCTGAACCGCAGTTAACGGCCATCGCAGTGCCGCTGCTCGACGGGCTGGGCATGATTCATCGCGCGGGGTATCTGCATCGCGACATCAAGCCCGGCAATGTGTTCTTGCGCCATGACGGCAGCCCCGTACTCCTCGATTTCGGCTCTGCGCGCGTCGCCACCGCGGACACCGAGCGCACGGCGATCGTGACGCCGGGATATGCGCCGCTCGAGCAGTACCATGTTCATGGCAATCAGGGTCCGTGGACCGATCTTTATGCACTGGGCGCGGTGCTCTACTGGATTGTGACCGGCGATAAGCCGATGGAAGCAACCGCGCGAGTGCCGAAGGACCCCATGAAGGCGGCGGTAGACGCCGGCGATCGTTCGCGCTACAGCCTCGAGCTTCTAAAAGCAATCGACTGGGCGCTCGCACCGGCGGAAACCGCACGGCCGCAGTCGGTCGATCAGCTTCGCAGCGCGCTGCAAAACACTGCCCATGACGCTGTGGCTGATCTGAAGACTATCTTCGTCGACAAGACACTGCGTTCCAGTCCGGCGATCTCGCAACCGAGCCAGCCGGCAAGCGCCGTGTTCGACAGCGAGATGCTCAAAAAAATGAGCGCCGAGCTTGCGCGCCACATCGGCCCGATTGCGGCAATGGTGGTAAAAGCGGCGGCGCGCAAAGCGACGACCGTGATGCAGCTCGCGGAAAAAGTCGCTACGGAGATCGCCGACCCGAAGACTCGGGCGCTGTTCGTAACGAAGTTTTCGAGCGACGAAAAATCGAGGCCCGCAGCGGAGCCAAGCCGTCCCTCGCATGCGACTTTCGCAGCCGTCATTATCGATGTCTGCACAGGCGCGTTTCGAACCTGCGATGCTGACTAAAGCGGAGCACGAGCTTGCAAGATATATCGGCGCTGTCGCGCGCGCTATCGTCAGACGCACCGCCGCCAAGGCGCGTGACGAATCGGAGTTCTACTCGATGCTTGCCGCGGAAATCGAGGACCCCGGTGACAAAAAGTCGTTCATCCGCAAGACAATGTCAACGTCCGGGCGCGAATAGACAGGTTCACGCCTTGTGAGCCGCCAGGCTGTTGCCGGCCTGCATTGCATGCCATAGCTTCGACGGCGTCAGCGGCATATCGAGATGCGTGACGCCGAGCGGCCGCAGCGCATCGATCACCGCATTCACCAGCGCCGGCAGCGAAGCCGTACAGCCCGATTCGCCCATGCCTTTGACGCCTAACGGACTCACTTTGCTCACGGTCGGATGCTCTTCGCCGCGCAGACTTTTGAGCAAGTCCGCGCGCGGCATTGTGTAGTCCATGAAGCTAGCGGTCAGCGGCTGCCCTGATTGGCGGTCGTAAACGATATGCTCGCCGAAGACCTGTCCCGCGCCCTGCACGACACCGCCATGCAGTTGGCCTTCGACAATCGCGTGATTGATCACGGTGCCGCAGTCATCGACGGCGCAGTACGAGACGATTTCCGGCTCGCCTGTTTCTCGATCGACCTCGACTTCGACAATGTGACAGCCGTTGGGGAATGTTGAAGCGAACTTGCCTTCAGCGATGCAGCTGATCGTCTTCGATTTCGCCAGCTCGGCGAGTTTCACCGTGCGCTCGGTCGCGCTCGACAGGAACTCGCCATTGGCATATGTCACCTGTGATGGCTCGAGATTCAACTCGAGTGCCGCCAGTGCTTTGCCTTGTTCGATTAATTTGTTCGCGGCGAGATAGCAGACACTGCCCGCGCCGACCATCGTGCGCGAGCCGCCCGTATGGTTGCCTTGGAGCATGTTATCCGGCGCGCATTGCACGACTTTGACTTGCGTGCGGGGAATGCCGAGCGCATCGGCAACGATCATTGCCATCGTCGTCTCATGACCATGACCCTGCGACTTCGATACGGTATGCACAGTCACAGTACCGCTCGCCGACAGGCGCAGCTCGATTTCATCCTTCGCCGCATTGCCGGCACCGGTGTTTTCGATCACGGTTGACATGCCGATGCCGCGCAGCTTGCCCGCAGAAGCGGACTTCGTCCGGCGTTGAGCGAAACCTCGCCAGTCCGCGAGGCGCAGCGCTTTATTGAGTAACCCGGGCAAATCCGCAACGTCGTAAACGGAATCCGTCGGCGTGCGGTATGGGAATGCATCCGGCGGAATAAAATTTTTCCGGCGCAGCTCGGATGGATCGACATTGAGCTCCATCGCAGCCTGATTGACGAGTCGTTCGATCGCATAGGCTATGTCCGGTCGGCCTGCACCGCGATAAGCGCCTATCGGTGTCGCGTTGGTCAGCGCAACACGATATCTCGCGTACAGCGCAGGAATGCGATAAACGCCCGTCAGACATGTCGTCGTATTTCGAATGTGCCCCATCGCTGCCGGCGACAGGTATGCGCCCATGTCATTGATCCAATGCATGCGCATCGCGAGAAACTTGCCGTTGTCGTCGAGCGCAAGCTCGGCGCTGATGATGTTGCCGCGCCCATGCGTGTCGCTTAAAAAACCTTCAACGCGGGTTGATACCCACTTCACCGGTTTACCGGCGAGCTTTGATGCCATCATCAGCGCACAGTATTCGGGGTAAGCAACCGTCCGCTGTCCGAAGCCGCCGCCTACATCGTGGGCCTCGAATCGGAGCTTGTCCTCAGGAACATTCGTATACGAGGAGATCTGCTTGCGCAAGGTGGTCACACCCTGCATGCACACCTTGAACGAGTAGACACCAGTGACCGCATCGTAAGACACCAGACATGCGCGCGGCTCCATGGGCGATGGCGCCACGCGCGTTGACTCCACCTTGAGCCTGGTCACATGCGCGGCTTTAGAAAAAGCCGCGTCGACGGCCTGTGCATCACCCGCCTCGGTTTCGAACGGCATGTTGCCCGGGACATTATCGTGTAGCTGTGTTGCGCCGGGCGCAATTGCATCTTCGGGCATCGCTGCGGATGGCAGGTCTTCGTACTCAAGTTCGATGAGTCCGGCCGCGTCCTGCGCCGCCGCGGCGCTGGTTGCCACCACCAGGGCGAGAGCTTCTCCCACGAACCGTACTTTGCCATGCGCCAACACCGGCCGCTCGGGCGTTCGCGCCTGCATGCCATTGACGCCGGGGAACGTCAGTGCATGCGGCGCGTTGACGTAGCCGGCTTTGACCGCGTCGTCGCCAGTCAGTATGTGTTTGACGCCCGGATGCGCCATTGCGGCGGTCGTATCGATCGCCTTGATATGCGCGTGTGCGCGATCAGCACGCAGAAAATGGGCGTACAGCTCGTCTGCCATATGCCAATCCGCGGCGTACTTGCCCGCGCCGGTAATGAGCCGTAAGTCTTCGACGCGATTGCTCGAATGGTGATGCGTATCGTGAGTGTCCATGCGCTGTCCGTTTTACATGCGTGCGGGTAATGGCCGCCGATTATGCTATGAAATCGCCTGCTGATAACAACAGGTGTGCGTTGAGGCGCCGCTCACTGAGCGGGCGTAACGAGGTCGCACTTACTCCATCGTTCTCACTTCGCCGGCGGCGGTCATGTTCATCTCCGTGAGGTCCATGACCTCAGCCGCAGTGAATCCGGGGGCGACTTCCTGCAGGAACGAAACGCCCTTGCTGCCAGTGCAGCAGTGCCAGATCGGTGACAACGTAACTGACACAACCTTTACCGGTGAGCGGATAAGTGCATGCCCGGCGCAGCTTCGGACGGCCTTTGCTATCGGCGTGCTCCATGACAATGATCAAATCGCCTTTGCCGGAGAGAAGATCCATGGCGCCGCCGATGCCGCCCCGCTTTGCATCCGCAGTGCTCCAATTCGCAACGCTGCCCGTTTCATCGACTTCATAGGCGCCGAGAATTACAGTATCGATTCGGCCGCCGCGCGCCATCTCGAACGAAGTGACGCTGTCAAAAAAAGATGCGCCGGGTTTGAGGGAGATGAACTGGCCCGCAGCATTGTAGTTATCCGGATCGACGTCATCTCCGGTCACCATCTCGCCGTAGCCCAACACGCCATTTTCCGCGTGCAGGATCACGTCGCGCTTCTGCAGGTAGTTGGAAACCATGGTCGGAATGCCGACGCCAAGATTTACATACGTGCCGTCTTTGACGAGCGCCGCCGCGCGCTTGGCGATACCGGCGCGCGTGAGTGCCGGCTTGCCGTTGTAAAGGCGCGGCTTGTCGGAAGGACGACGCTCGGGACGGCGCCATGCCTTGCCATCGACTGTCTGCGTCGTCTTGACCACGCGCGACACGAAAATGCCGGGCAGGTTGATGAGCTCGGGCGGAATCTCACCGGCCTCGACGATTTCGTCGACTTCGACAATTGCAACGCGCGCAGCCTTTGCGAAACTTGGATTGAAGTTCTGACTGCCACCCCGAAACTGCACATTGCCAAGGCGGTCT